>CALMYJ010000005.1 GCA_937873715.1 uncultured Chitinophagaceae bacterium | reverse complement strand
TTATGTAGAACTTTTCCATCATTACTCCGGTGACCTTCCCGCTTCCAGGCGGGACACTCTAGCCAACTGAGCTAATTCCCCCTTTTCAAAAACGGATTGCAAATATAGAGGCATTACTTATTCGTACAAAATCAAATTTAATTTTCCAATTTGGCCGGGGAAGATTGTGCACCTGTAGTTACCGGCAACCCCTTGCCAGGCAGCAGCGAAAGCGCCTGCAGGGTTTCGAGATTTTGCTTAGCCAGTTGAAAAGTGGAATCGAGTGCAAGTGCTTTTTCAAAATAATTTTTTGCCTCAGCTTTTTTATCCAAATCATACAATACCAATCCATAAATATTATATACCCCTGCCTGCAGGTAAGTACGGCCAGTGTACTCCCCCGCTGCATAAGTAACCATGTATTCGGGTTTGTACGGCAATTTTTCTGCTCTTTGTGCAGTAGCAAGGCACTCGGCAAGCCGCTTAATACTATACTGCAACTCCATCAATTTATACGCATGAAATGGATTGTTGGTGGTAGTAAAAAGTTTTTCAAACAATTCAATGGCTTCCCTTGGCCTGCCCATTTTATCCAGGCTCATTCCTTTAATTTCAAGTAATGCTGCATCGTCCTTTTTAATTTCAAGCCGCTTATTGGCCCAATAATAAGCTGGCATATAAGCCCCTTGCTGCAGGTATAGCATAGCCAGTGTATCGGCATACACCGTATTATAGCCCTGCTCGGCAATATAATAATTAAGGGCAATGCTAGCCATATTGGCATCGCCGCATTGCATTGCCTGTTCATAAGCCTTCATATGTGTATTACCCTTAGCAGGCAGGCTGCTTTTTTTCACCTGTGCCAATACCGGCAGTATGCTTCCGGTAACAAATACAATCAGTAATAATTTTTTCACGGTAAAAATTTAAAACTTTAAAAGGCAAGCCCCGGTTTGTCCGGGGCCTGTAGTACAATTATAAAAATAAAATAATTAGCTTATTTAATCGCCCCATATTTCGCCTTTACCATCAAGCCACTGTTTTACCAGTTCGGTGGTAACTGATTTGGGCCTTTCAATGGGCAGGCCAAGGGCCCTGTCCCAACAAAGACTGGCCAGCACCCCTAATGACCTTGATACCGCAAATAACACCGTATAAAAATCATATTCCACCATACCATAATGCACCAGCAGGGCGCCGCTATGGGCATCTACATTAGGCCAGGGGTTTTTTACTTTACCCAGGCCCTGTAAAATTGGTGGCACGGTTTCGTAAATATTCCAAACGGTTTTAACCAACGGATCGTTGGGCAGGTGTTTTTTACCAAATTCCATCTGTGCAGTAAAGCGTGGGTCTGTTTTGCGAAGTACAGCATGCCCGTAACCCGGTACTACCTTCCCTTCACTAAGGGTTTTCTTCACATATTCCGATATCTGCTCTTTTGATGGTTCCTGCACCCCCAGTTGTTCCTGCATTTCAAAAATCCATTTAATCACTTCCTGGTTGGCAAGCCCGTGTAAAGGCCCGGCAAGGCCATTCATACCAGCAGCAAATGAAAGATAAGGATCGCTTAAGGCAGAGCCTACAAGATGTGTGGTGTGTGCCGATACATTACCACCCTCATGATCAGCATGTATGGTCATGTACAACCGCATCAATTCCTTAAAACCTTCATCCTCGTACCCAAGCATATGGGCCAGGTTACCCGACCAGTCGAGCAATCCATTGGGCTGTATGTGTTTGCCATCTTTATATTTACGGCGATATATATACGCAGCCACACGGGGTAATCTTGCTATCAAATCCATCGAATCATCGAATACAGCTTCCCAATAATCCTTTTTGCTCATCCCCTCGGCATAACGGCTGGCAAAAGTACTTTCGGTTTGTAAGGCCATTACAGCTACTACAAATTGCGTCATAGGATGTGCCGTAACGGGTAATGCTTCAATGGTATTAAAAACATGGCTGGGTACATGGCTCCTGCGCTGCCATACCGATGTAAGGTGTGTTACATTTTCTTCGGTAGGCAACTCTCCCATAAGCATCAGGTAAAATAAACCTTCGGGCAGGGGCTCCGAGCCTCCAGGTGCTTTAGGTAATTTTTCCTGTAGTTCGGGGATTGTGTATCCACGAAAGCGAATACCTTCCTGGGCATCTAACAATGATGTTTCAGTAACAAGCCCGGTTATCCCCCTCATACCCTGGTATATCTGGCTTAAATTTACTTCACCAATTTTTTTGCTGCCATGCTGCTTGAGCAATTCTTTTAGCTCTGCTCCGGCTTTATCTGCCTTGGCTTTAAAACCGTCCTTAATAACACCCATAAAAAACGTATTTATAAAATTTGAGAATAGAATAACCCAGGTTGCGAAAAGTGGCGTGAAATTACGTTGACCTTGTTTGCAAAACAAAACTAATATGGTCAAAATCCGGTGTTTATCTAAAAAACCAAAGCGATTATTTACGGGAACGTTATCATTTAATGATATAGATAAATATTTTTATGCCAGCACTTTGCTGTGTTGTGATTAAAAAAGTTTGGGCAATAAATTATTTGCCAATTTTTCCACAATAACTGTTTGATTTTTTTCCTGCCAGAAAAATCGCCGTATGTTTGCATGACCTCACGGATAAATCTGAGTATTCCATTTGGTCATACAGCCCGGATAACTTTCATTGAATTTTGTTGTATCTGCCTGTCCATTGAAAAAATTTTTATAATAGATCAATGGCAGACACAGCTTTGTTTGGGCGCAACCATTATTGACTAAATTTCATTTTATGGCCAAATATATATTCGTAACCGGCGGTGTAACATCCTCTCTTGGTAAAGGAATTATCGCCGCTTCTCTTGCAAAACTGCTTCAGTCCAGAGGGCTGAAAGTAACCATCCAAAAATTTGACCCCTATATTAATGTCGACCCCGGCACCCTCAACCCCTACGAGCATGGCGAATGTTATGTAACCGAAGACGGTGCCGAAACCGACCTTGACCTTGGCCACTACGAAAGATTCCTAAACATCTACACTTCGCAAGCCAACAATGTTACCACCGGGCGTATTTATCAAACGGTAATCAATAAAGAACGGGAAGGCGCTTACCTTGGCAAAACGGTACAGGTGATACCACATATTACCGACGAAATAAAACGCCGGATGTTGCTGATTGGCCAAACGGGTGAATACGATATTGTAATTACAGAAATTGGTGGCACCATCGGTGATATTGAAAGCCTGCCCTTTGTAGAAGCGGTGCGCCAGTTGCAATGGGAGATGGAAGATGAGGACTGCATTGTAATACACCTCACTTTTATTCCTTACCTGAAAGCAGCAAAAGAATTAAAAACAAAGCCTACCCAGCATAGCGTAAAAATGCTGAGCGAAAATGGTGTACACCCGGATATTATTGTATGCCGTACCGAAAAACCGCTTACCGCAGATATCAGGAAAAAAATTGCCCTGTTTTGTAATGTAAAAACAGAGGCTGTAATTGAAGCAATGGATGCCAACTCCATTTACGAAGTTCCCCTGAAGATGCTGCACGAAGGACTAGATATTACGGTATTAAAAAAATTACATATCAACGGCTATGCCGCACCGCAGCTTAATAAGTGGAAACAGTTTTTAGATAAACTTAAAAACCCAACTGCTAAAATTAATATCGGGCTTATCGGTAAATATATTGAACTGCAGGATGCCTATAAATCTATCCTTGAAGCATTTGTACATGCCGGGGCTATTAATGAATGTAAGGTTCAGATTGTAAATGTGCACAGTGAATTTATAACTCCCGAAAATGTTTCCGAAAAACTTGCCGGCCTCGATGGCCTGCTGGTTGCTCCGGGTTTTGGTATGCGTGGCGTAGAGGGTAAAATTATTGCCGTGAAATATGCCCGTGAAAACCAATTACCCTTTTTTGGCATTTGCCTCGGCATGCAAATGGCAGCTATCGAGTTTGCACGCAATGTACTTAACCTTAGCCAGGCACATAGCACCGAAATGAATAAAGACACACCCGACCCCGTTATAGACCTGATGGAAGCGCAGAAAAAAATTACGGCTAAAGGTGGTACTATGCGGCTCGGCAGCTATCCCTGCACCATTTTAAAAGATTCGTTAGCCTGGGAAATATACCAACAAGAACAAATACAGGAACGCCATCGCCACCGCTGGGAATTTAACAATGCTTACCTCGATCGCTTCGAACAGTCGGGCATGATTGCCAGTGGCAAAAATCCTGCTACCGGCCTTGTTGAAATTATAGAACTGAAAGGACATCCCTTTTTTATAGGCGTGCAGTACCATCCCGAGTTAAAAAGCACCGTAGAAAATCCACAACCCATTTTTGTACATTTTGTAAAAGCCGCCAGGGAATTTGCAGAAAAGAAAAAAAATGCCACGGCAGCAGGCAGCACAGTACTGCAAAGTGAATTACTGCAATAAAGTATAACCCATAAATATATTTATACACAATAAAAAAGCCTGCAGTTTTAATTGCAGGCTTTTCTGTTATTAACACAATTGCCGCTACTCTATCCAGTCGGCTATAAAAATATTGGTATCCCTGGTACCCCCATTATTGCGGTTGCTGCAAAAAACAATTTTTTTACCATTAGGACTAAACATCGGGAAGGCATCAAAAATCGTTTCGGCTGAAATTTTTTCCAGCTTACTGCCGTCTTCTTCAATTGTAAAAAGGTTAAACGGGAAGCCCCTCCTGCTCTGGTGATTGCTGGCAAAAATTATCCGCTTACTATCAGGCATATACGCCGGTGCCCAGTTGGCATTACCAAGCGCCGTTACCTGCCTTGCATTACTGCCGTCGGCATTAGCGATAAATACTTCCATATTAGTTGGCGCCACAAGGTTTTCGGCAAGCAATTGTTTATACTCTTTAATCTCTTCCTCGGTTTTTGGCCTGCTGGCCCGCCAGATAATTTTTGTGCCATCCGGGCTAAACCATGCGCCACCATCATAGCCTAAGGTATTGGTAACCTGTTTTTCCCGGCCGGTTTTTAAATCCATAATATACAGGTCGAGGTCGCCATTTTTCACACTGGTGTAAATCATTTTTTCTCCATCGGGCGAAAGTGTAGCTTCTGCATCATATCCTTTACTGAATGTAAGCTGCTTTACAATATTGCCATTAAGGTCGGCCATAAAAATGTCGTAACTATCGTATAATGGCCAGATATAACGGTTACCATATTGCCTGCGGTCGGGCACCGGTGGGCAGGTATCGGCGCTAAGGTGTGTGCTGGCATATATTATATGCCTGCCGTCTTTGGTAAATGTGCCGCAGGTAGTTCGGCCACGGCCGGTGCTTACCATACGGGGTTCAAATTTTTCTCCCGGCGCTTCCGGTATTTTAGCAATAAACATCTGGTCGCACATTAACCCCTCTTTAGGATTAGTGCGTTGAAAGATGAGCCATTTGCCATCAAAACTAAAATATGCTTCGGCGTTATCACCGCCAAAAGTAAGTTGCCGTACCTGTGCAAAATGTTTTTCGGCAGCAAACCGGGTGGAATCCGAAGCAAACATATTGCTTTGTGCCATAACATCCGGCTGAACTAAAAAAGCCAGGCAAACCAGTAAAATTTTATTCATAAAAATAAATTGACTGCAAAGGTAATGCCCTGCGGCTACCGGGTAAAGTTTTAACAGATACTAATGCGATAGCACTTAATTTTGCCCCTTTAAATCAATACATGAAAAAACTTTTTTTTGCCGCTGCTGCCATCTTATTCTTTACTGCCTGCAACAGTAATAATGATAACACAGCAACAGTAATCCCCGAAAAAGAAAAAGAATTGAGAGGCCTTGTAGCCCAATACCCGGATTCATTGTTGCTTAAAGAAAACCTGGTTCAGTATTTTAGGGAAAATAACAATTACGGTACCGCCATTGCCGAAACAGAAAAAGCAATCAGCAGCGACAGCCTAAATGAGCGGCTATGGTATATCAAAGCGATGCTGCATACTGAAAATGATGATACGCTGCAGGCCATACAGGCATGGGAAAAAACGATACATATCAGCCCGAAACCGGAATACATCATGTCGCTGGGTTCCCTGTATGCCCTTTCTAAAAATCCATTAGCGATTGGCATGGGTAGTTTACTGCTCAGCGCTCCGCATACCCGGTACCAGGGTTTATTTATACAGGGCTTATACTTTAACAATACAGGCGATAAAGAAAAAGCCGTAGATTTTTTTGAACAGTGTATCCGTATGGACTATACTAATATGCTGGCCCACCGTGAAAAAGCGATAGCCCAGTATGATTCGGGCAAATACCTGGATGCACTCAAAACACTTGAAATTGCACTGCGGATAAAAAATAATTATGACGAAGGATATTACTGGATGGGCCGCTGTTACGAAAAATTAAATGAAAAAGAGCAGGCTGTAAAAAGCTATGAAATGGCCCTGCAGGCAGACCCTAACTATATTGAAGCCAAAGATGCCCTGGCTAAATTAGGTGTGGTGCGGTAATAAAACAGCAAGGCTTTAACACCTTAATCTTTTAAAGTTTGAGTCATGTATTTTTCTGTAGCCGAGATACATGGCGATATTTACAGCGTTAAACAGATGCAAGTACTTACAAAATATTTTACCGACTTTACCGAAAAACAGTTGGAGCAATTTGCTGCCCTGCAACCGTTGTATGCCGAATGGAATGAAAAAATCAATGTGATTTCAAGAAAAGACATGGATAATTTTTACGAACACCATGTGCTGCATTCCCTGGCTATTGCCACACAGTTTGAGTTTGAAACTGGCATGGAAGTGATGGATCTTGGCTGTGGTGGCGGTTTTCCGGGTGTGCCCCTGGCTATCTTTTTCCCCGAAGTACATTTTCATTTGGTAGACAGCATCAATAAAAAATTAAAAGTGGTACAGGAAATTGCCGCTGCCGCCCACATCAAAAATATATCCACGCAACATAGCCGGGCAGAGGCTATTAAAAACCGAAAGTTTGATGTGGTGGTGTCCCGTGCGGTGGCGCCGCTTGGCAATCTGTGGCACTGGAGCAAACCCTTATTAAAAAAACGAACTAACCCCAATGGGCTCATTTGCCTTAAGGGCGGCGACCTTACGCAGGAAATTGCCGACAGCCAATGCAAGCCCCGTGTGTGGGAAATTGAAAAGATTTTTAATGAGCCATTTTTTAAAGAAAAATACCTGCTGCATGTAACCGGGTAGCTATCCTGTAAAAGAAAAATACCCTGCTAACGGTTACGCACCTCTTAAAATTGCTAAAGGCGGCTTCAACAGCCGCCTTTAGCATTATCAACTATAAATGACTACCAGATTTTTGCTCTTTCCTCCGGTTTTAAGTACATCTTATCGCCTTCTTTTATCCCAAAGGCAGCATAAAATGGTTCAAAATTCATCAGGGGGCCATTTACCCGGTGTATTTCCGGTGAGTGTGGGTCGGTAGCAATCAGCAACCTTATGCTTTCTTCCCGTTGTTTTAAGCGCCATACCTGGGCAAAGCCGAGGAAGAAGCGCTGGTCGGGTGTAAAGCCGTCAATCTTTTCAGTACCCTGGCCCTGTTTGGTTAATTTAAAGGCATCGTAGGCAATAGCCAGTCCGCCAATATCTGCAAGATTTTCGCCAAGGGTAAGTTCGCCGTTTACATGCAACGAATCGAGTACGGTAAATGCGTTATATTGTTTAACCACCACGCCTGTTTTCGCTTTGAACTTTTCGCCGTCTTCTTTCGTCCACCAGTTTTTCAGGTTGCCGAGTTCATCGTACTGGCTGCCCTGGTCGTCGAAGCCGTGGGTAATTTCGTGGCCAATAACCATACCGATTGCCCCATAGTTAATGGCATCGTCTGCATTGGCATCAAAAAATGGAAACTGTAATATCCCGGCCGGAAAAACGATTTCATTATTTACGGGGTTATAATAAGCATTTACGGTTGGGGGGCTCATCAGCCATTCTGTTCTATCCACCGGTTTACCAATTTTGGCCAACTGCTCCTGCAGGTTATGCCTGGCAAAACTTTTAGCATTACCAAAAAAATTGTTCCTGTCTATACTAACATCATCGTAGCTTTTCCATTTGTCGGGATAACCAATTTTTTTAAGGAAAGTGCTTAATTTTTTTAAAGCCATCTGCTTGGTACTGTCGCTCATCCAGTCCAGGTTTTTAATCCTTACCTCAAAAGCCTTTTGCAGGTTGTTCACCAGTTCATCCATCCTTTTTTTGGCATTTTCGGGAAAATATTTTTTTACATACAACTGACCGAGCAATTCGCCGGCATCATTATTTACCCGGCCAACCATTTTTTTCCAGCGCTCCCTGTCTACTTTTCGGCCAGAAAAAACTTTATTGTATTCAAAAGCTGCTTTTACAAAATCGGGCGACAACAAACCGGCATTACCTGCTATATAATCAAATTTTACTTTAGCCTTCCAGGCCTCAACCGGTTGCATGGGTAATAGTTTGCTAAGTGCTATATAATAATCAGGCTGGCTCACATTTACGCTATCCACTTTTACATTGATTTTTGAAAAATATTCCTGCCAGTTGATATTCGGCGTTTTCTTTTCCAGGTCGGCTACCGCTATTTTGTTATAATTTTTTATGGGGTCCCGCAGTTCTACCGGGGTGCGGTGCGATTTTGCAATTTCGGTTTCGAGTGCTACAATACTACTGGCCATTTTTTCGGCAGCAGCGGCATCGGTACCGGTTAATTCAAATAGTTTTTTGGCATAAGCCAGCATCGCTGTACGCACAGCTACCGTGGCGCTGTCTGTTTTGGTGTAATATGATTTTTCGGGTAAGGTAAGCCCTGCTTGAGAAAACACAGCGATATTTATACTGCTGTTCATTTCGTCGTTGCCAACATACATATCGATCAAATCGCCGCCTTCCCCTTCTGCATTGCTTTCGGCCAATAATGTCATTAGTGCTTTGTAATCTTTTACAGCATCAATTTTAGCCAGCATAGGCTGTAGTGGTGTGGCACCGAGTTTTTCAATAGCCAGGGTATCCATGCCACTGGCATAATAATCACCCAGCTTTTGTTCGAGGCTGCCTTTTGCGCCGGGATTAGCTGCAGCTGCCTCCAGTATGCTGCGGATATTTTTTTGGTTCTCGTCGGAGAGGGTGTAAAAACTGCCCCAGCCACTTTGGTCGGCTGGTATTTCGGTGTTCCGCATCCATTTACCATTGGCGTAGTCAAAAAAATTGTCGGCAGTTTTAACAGAATTGTCAATACCGGCAGTATCGAAAAAAACAGTTCGACCGGCAGTATCGGTGCCTTTGTTATTGCAGGCATTTAAAATAGCCAGCATTGCTATTGCAGAAAAAGCAAGTAACCTCATAAATAGTAATTTTAGTTAAAAAGGAATGTATAAATGTGCTACAATTAATGGAGATGGAAAAAAAATTTGTACGGGCGGCAATAAAAAAGCCGCCCCGGTACAGGGCGGCTCAGGATATCCTTGAAAAGATAATTAAGCTACTTCTACTTCAGCACCAGCTTCAGCAAGCTTGGCTTTCAGTTCTTCGGCAGTGGCTTTGTCCACACCTTCTTTAACAGGTTTTGGAGCACCATCTACTAAGTCTTTAGCTTCTTTAAGACCCAGGCCGGTTAATTCTTTTACGATTTTTACTACAGCCAGTTTGTTAGCACCACCGCTTTTCAAAATTACATCGAAAGAGGTTTTTTCTTCAACTGCTGCTGCACCACCGCCAGCATCGCCGCTAACTACTACTGCTGCTGCTGCTGGTTCGATGCCGTATTCTGTTTTTAAGAATTCAGCTAATTCCTGTACTTCTTTTACGGTTAAGCTTACTAAGCTTTCGGCTAATGTTTTTACGTCTGCCATGTTGTTTAAATTTTTGCCGCCTTCATTGTGTTTGTACTCCGGCGGAGATTAAAAAAATTTGTTTGTATAATTAACCGGCAATGTACCGGTATAATTCATAAAATTAAGCTTCTGCAGGTGCAGCAGCTTCGGCTGTGGCCGCTTCGGGCCTGTTTTGCAAAGCACCAATAACACGTTGTATAGGTGATTGCAGCAACCCGATAACCTCACCAATAAGTTCGTTTTTGGTTTTGATTTTTGTTAAAGCCACCAACTGGTTGTCGCCTACAAATACATCACCATTGATGAAAGCTGCTTTTAACTCAGGCTTTTCAGCTTTATTTTCCTTACGGAAACCACTTAAAATCAAAGCTGGTTCTTTAGGATTTTCGCTGAACATAAGTGCAGTTACTTTATGCAGTGAATCATACACGCCTGCATATTTTTCAGCATCAAGTGCTTCAAGCGCTTTGCGGATAAGCGTATTTTTAGCCACTTTCATTTCCACCTGTTTGCTAAAGCAATGACGGCGAAGCTGGCTTACCTGTGCTACAGTAAGACTTTCGGTATCGGTGATATAGAAGTTGTTGTACTGGCTGAATTTATCCTTCAGCGCTGCAATCACTTCGTTTTTTTCCTGTTTTGTCATAACAAATATTTTTTGTCATCCCTGGCGTTAGCGAGGAACCTTAGTTAGAAACTGATTTTGTGTCGATAATGATGCCGGGGCTCATTGTACTGGCCATGCTTACACCTTTAAGGTAAGTACCTTTTGCAGTAGATGGTTTCATTTTAATGAGTGCATTAATTAACTCCTGGCTGTTTTCAGCAATCTTGTCGGCGCTAAAGCTTACACGGCCAACAGAAGCATGAATGATACCGGCTTTATCTACTTTAAAAGCGATTTTACCACCTTTAACCTCGTTCACCGCTGCAGCTACATCATTGGTAACTGTACCGGTTTTGGGGTTAGGCATCAGGTTGCGTGGGCCTAATACTTTACCCAGCTTACCAATTTTAGGCATTACGGCCGGGGTGGCAATTACCACATCCATATCCGTCCAGCCACCTTCAATTTTGGTGATAAATTCATCCAAACCTACAAAATCAGCACCGGCAGCTTTTGCAGCTTCTTCTTTATCAGGTGTGCAAAGTACCAGCACTTTTTTGGTTTTACCGGTACCGTGTGGCAGCGATACGGTGCCACGGATAGCCTGGTCGGCTTTTTTAGGGTCTACACCCAGGCGTATATGCAAATCAACAGAGCTGTCGAATTTGGTAGTGTTTACTTCTTTTACTAAGGCAGATGCTTCTTTCAGGGAATAAGCTTTATTATTATCAACCTTAGCGTTAACGGCTTTTCTTTTTTTAGTAATCATTGTTGTCTAAAAATTTAAGGTGATAATAATTAATTTTCCCAGGGAGCTTTACCTTCTACAGTAAGCCCCATGCTCCTGGCTGTACCAGCCACCATGCTCATGGCGCTTTCCAGTGTAAAAGCATTCAGATCGGGCATTTTGTCTTTCGCAATTTCTTCTACCTGAGCCCAGGTAACTTTACCTACTTTTTGACGGTTGGGCTCTTTACTGCCACCTTTTACTTTGGCAGCGTCCATCAACTGCACGGCAGCCGGAGGCGTTTTAATTACAAACTCGAAAGATTTGTCGGAAAAAACAGTGATTAAAACGGGAAGCACTTTCCCTTGTTTGTCCTGGGTTCTGGCATTAAATTGTTTGCAGAACTCCATGATGTTGATACCCTTAGAACCTAAAGCAGGCCCAATTGGGGGTGCAGGATTGGCTTGTCCTCCTTTGCATTGGAGTTTAACATAGCCGGTAATCTCTTTTGCCATGTGTTACATTTTTTTGGTGATAGCGCTTCGGCAATTGTAGCCTCAGCTCCCAAGTCGTTCCGATAACTATCGGAATGATAAGAACTATTTGGGGCGGCAAAGGTAGGGGAATGACATGGAAAAACAAACTGATTTTTTACCCTTTTTACATGGCCTGTACAAAAAGGGCATGCCCACACCACTATCCCACCCTGCTATTTAAAAAGCCATCCCCTACATTTGCAACTGTGATTTCGCAGCACTCCATACAGCAGATTTTGAGCCGCATCGATATTGTGGAAATTGTAGGCACATTTGTAAAATTGAAAAAAAGGGGAACCAATTACCTGGGCCTCTGCCCCTTTCACAACGAAAAATCTCCCTCCTTTACCGTATCCCCTTCCAAAGAAATATACAAGTGCTTTGGCTGTGGCCGCAGCGGCAACAGTATTGGCTTTATCATGGAGCATGAAAAGTACAGCTATGTAGAAGCCCTCAAATGGCTGGCACAGCGGTACAATGTGGAAATAGAAGAAACCCAGGTAAGCCCCGAACAAAAGCTGCAGCAGCAAACAGCCGACAGCCTCTATATCATCAACAGCTTTGCCCAAAAATTTTTCAGCGATTACCTTTTTAATACAGATGAAGGACAGGACATTGGCCTCAGCTATCTTAAAGAAAGAGGTTTCAGGGAAGACATCATTCAAAAATTCCAACTCGGCTTTAATCCCGAAGCAAGAGATGCATTTGCCACAGCAGCCCTGCAGGCACAATACAATATGGAGCTGCTGCAAAAAACAGGGCTGGTAACACTACGAGACGAGAAACCGGCTGATAATTACAGGGGCCGCATCATTTTTCCTGTACATAACCAAAGTGGTAAAATATTAGGCTTTGGCGCAAGGCTGATTAAAAACAACGACCGGGCACCAAAATACATCAATACACCTGAAAATGAAATTTATGTAAAAAGTAAAATACTCTACGGCAGCTATTTTGCCCGGCAGGCAATTGATAAGGCGGATGAATGTTTACTGGTAGAGGGTTATACCGATGTAATATCGCTGCACCAGGCCGGCATTGAAAATGTAGTGGCCAGCGGCGGCACATCCCTTACACCCGACCAACTGCGGCTGATAAAAAAATACACCAGCAACCTTACCATTATTTATGATGGCGATAATGCCGGTATTAAAGCAGCACTGCGTGGGCTCGACCTTGCCCTTGAAGAAAGCCTGAATGTGCAACTGGTGCTGATACCGGATAAGGAAGACCCCGACAGCTATGTGAACAAAGTGGGAGCCGATGCTTTCAAAACATTTATTGCTGCCAATAAAAAAGATGTCATCCTGTTTCAACTGGATATTGCCTTAAAAGATGCCGGCACCGACAGCCTCCGAAAATCGGCCGTGGTAAACCAGGTGGCCGAAACCATTTCGAAAATCAACAAGGCAGAAGATTTTACCCGGCAACAGGATTATATAAAGCAATGTGCAGAACTGCTTAAAATTGAAGAAAGCGGCCTGCATGCCCTGGTTAATAAATTTATTCGGGAAAGAATAACCAAAGAAGAGAATAAAGCTGCCCGGGATATACCGGTATTGGATACCCCGGGCAAACCCATTACAGAAGTAGATGAAGACGCTGCACTTTTATTAAACAAAGATGAACAAAGTGAAAGGGCAATGGTACGGAGCTTGCTGGAGTTTGGCCTTTGGCAATGGACAGAAACCGAACGTGTGGCTGACTATTTTTTTAAGGAATTAGAAGCAAGCGATATAGAAGGCATGATGGATAATAAAGACCTTGCCCGTATCATCAATATTTACAAAGCCTGGTACCGGGAAGGCCTGGAGCCTACTGCAAAAAATTTTTTGTATCACGAAGACCTTACCCTAAGCACCCTCGTAGTAAATGTGATGGATTATCCCTACGAAATAAGCCACAACTGGAAAGAAATTTTTGAAGGAAAAATTGCCACAAGAGAAGACCTTTACCGGGAAG
Source organism: uncultured Chitinophagaceae bacterium (assembly GCA_937873715.1). GTDB lineage: Bacteria > Bacteroidota > Bacteroidia > Chitinophagales > Chitinophagaceae > Ferruginibacter. The sequence goes on along the minus strand of CALMYJ010000005.1, from coordinate 406,093 downwards.
AAGTTTTTTCAACACTCAATTACCTGAAGTTGCGGAAGTTAAAACGCATGATGGATGAAAACCAGCGAGACCTTGAAAAATGCACCGACCCACAGGAACAAATGGAGTTGCTGGTGGTGCATATTGCCTTAAAAAAACAGGAACAGGAACTTACTGCAACCCTTGGAACCGTTGTTTTTAAATAACTGGAACAGCCTCATATAATTCACCCACACAAAAAAGGGCTTTGCAGCCCTCATTGTATATAACCAACCTGAACTTTACCACCTTCGGCCCGGAGGTACCCGGTAACCATAATCGGCATACACCCTGTTGATAGCACGCCAGCGTTGCTGTTCCAACTGCCTCACCTGCCTTTCTTTTTTAAACCGGCTTACAAAAGGCCTGCTCCATACCTGTGCAATCCTCCTGTCGTACTCCCAATTAATCCGGCTAATTCGCATATCCATTTCACGGTAACGGTGAAAGCCCGGCCTGTTGGCATGCCGGCCATCATGCCAATCCGGGCCGTAGCCAGCCTGGGATGTTGTAAAGGCTGTGCTTTCGGTTGCTTCAACTGGCTGAGCCAAAACAGCAGTAACCGACAATGTACTGATCAGGAGGATAAACATCTTTTTCATAGTTGTAAAATTTACTTGTGATGAATGTGCATAGGATTAAATACTGGCGGCCGGGTTTACTAACAAATAGTTAAGAGCAATCACAGCCTATGCAGTAAGTAAAATGCATCCACTGCTTACCCAAAAGCAGGCTTTAAAGATGTATATTCACATTTTAAACAGTTTGCCAAACAATTTTATGAAACAATATTTTTTAGCTACCGGCATCATTGCCTTAATGGCTTTGGCTGCCTGCAACAACCAGCAGGATGCTACAGCAACTGATTACAACAACTACGCCGCCCAAAGAGCAGCTTCATTTGCAACGGTTAAACTTACTGCCGACCTTGCGTCGCTCACTGAAAAAGAAAAACAAATGCTGCCACTGCTGATACAGGCTGCCGATATCATGAACGAACTGTACTGGCAACAATGCTATGGTGATAACAAAGACAGCCTGCTGAACAGCATTACCGATGCGGCTACCAAAAAATTTGTTGAGATGAACTACGGCCCCTGGGATAAATTAAACAGCGATACCCCATTTGTAGCCGGCTTTGGCGAAAAGCCACATGGCGCTGCATTTTACCCGGCAGATATGACTAAAGCAGAATTAGACAGTTCTTCCCTCCCCGATAAACATGGCCAGTATTCAATAGTAAGAAGAGATGCTAACGGAAAACTATATACGATACCTTACCATATTGCTTTTAAACCGGCATTAGAAAAAGCCGCCGCCTTACTGAAACAGGCTGCCGCACTTGCTGAAGATCCCGGGCTGAAAAAGCACCTTGAAATACGTGCCAACGCCTTAACAACCGATAATTACAATGCCAGCGATGCAACATGGCTGGACATGAAAAACAACACACTCGATATTGTTATTGGCGCTATTGAAAATTATGAAGACGGGCTGTATAATGCCCGTAATGCATACGAAGCATACGTACTGATAAAAGATAAGGAATGGAGCAGCCGCCTGGCCAAATTTGCCGCCATGCTGCCCGAACTGCAGCAGGGCATACCTGTAGAGGCAAAATATAAAACAGAAAAACCCGGCACATCATCCGACCTGAATGCCTACAATGTAGTGTACTATGCAGGCCAGTGCAACAGCGGCGGAAAAACCATTGCGGTAAACCTGCCCAATGATGAGGAACTGCAAAAAACAAAAGGTACCCGGAGGCTCCAGTTAAAAAATACCATGCAGGCAAAATTTGATAACATCATGCTGCCGATTGCCAAAGCTTTTATCGACCCTTCGCAACTGGCACAGGTACAGTTTGATGCTTTTTTTGCCAACGTAATGTTTCATGAAGTAGCACATGGCCTCGGCATAAAAAACACTATTAATGGCAAAGGCACCGTAAGGGCAGCACTGCAGGAACAAAGCTCCTGGCTTGAAGAAGCCAAGGCAGATATTCTTGGCCTGTATATGGTAACCAAACTGGTAGAAAAAGGGGAACTGCCCGGCCCAATTGAAAATTATTACACCACTTTTATGGCCGGTATCATCCGTTCAGTACGCTTTGGTGCAGGCGAGGCACATGGCAAAGCCAATATGCTGGCCTTTAACTTTTTTGAAGAAAAAGGCGCTTTTGCAAAAAATACGGAAGGCTATTACACGGTAAACTTCGAAAAATTTCGCCAGGCTATGAATGAACTCAGCAGCCTGATATTAACCCTGCAGGGCAATGGCGACAAAGCTGCTACCGAAAAATTGCAACAGGAAAAAGCTATTTTAAAACCAGCCCTGAAAAAAGACCTCGATCAGTTACGGCAAAAAGGCATACCCGTAGACGTGGTGTTTGAGCAGGGCACTACTGTATTAGGACTTTAAACCAACCTATCTATTATACCAAGCCATGACAAACATTCAAAACACACTGCTATACCAATGGTTTCAACAGGTATGGAACGAAAACAAAAAAGAAAGTATTGATACCCTTATGGACCCTGATGCTTATACTCACGGGCTTGCCGAAGGTGAACTGAAAGGCTCAACAGGGTTTAAATTTTTTTACGATGGATTTACACAGCAGTTCCACAGTATACAGTTTACCATACAGCATGTAATGCAGGAAGATGATATGGAATGTGCATTATGCACTGCCCTGCTCACCCAGGCAGAAACAGGACAAACGGTTCAGATTTCGGGAATGACAATGGCTAAAATTGAAAACGGTATCATTAAAGAATCGTGGAACAGTTACGACTTTTACAATATGTACCTGCAATTAGGCTACACCTTGCAAAAATGACAGTATACCCACACTCAGTTTCCTCCAAACACTTTTTTTAGAATACCGGTTACCTGTGCGGCTGGGTCTTTACGTATCTTTTGTTCTTCCAGTCCTATCTGGAAAAAAAGCCCTTTCAATGCTCTCTCCGTTACATAGGCGGTAAGGTCGGTATTTACAGGTGCAGAAGAAAAACGGTTGTAATTACTGAACACATCTTTCCAGTATTTGGTGGCATCTGTTTTTGCCAGTGATGTTTCAATTACCGGTCTGAATTTTTCAGTAAGGGTAACAGTAGTGGATTTTTGAAGGTATTCGGTAGCAGCAAAATCGCCGCCACGCAGGATAGAAAGCCCATCGGCCACCGACATATTTTTTATAGCATTCCAAAAAATATCACCTATGCCTGTAGCCGCATCTTCTGCAGCCCTGTTCATTGAAAGTACAGCTTTATCCACCAGGCTGCCCATACCCACGCCACGTAAAGTACTTTCTACTTTTTTGGCTTCATCAGGCATTAAAATTTTAATGGCAGCATTGCCAAAAAAACCATCCACATTGCCCAGCTTTTTACTGGTGCTGTCGGTGCCCACACGTAAAGCTTCCTTAAGGCCGCTTATAATATCATCATTGCTGAGTTTGCCACTTCCGCCGGATGAAGGCAAAAGATCTGCAAAACCTTTACCGGAGCCGGTACTGTCTTTTTTTACCGTTTTATTTAAAAGGCCTTTTATACCCTGCGCCTGTACAGCAAAAGCGGCGCAAATAAGCAGTGCAGTAAATAATGTTTTCATTGTGATCGATTTAAAACAAAAATAGTGCCTGCCCCCCAACCTTCGATAAATTAGTATTTACATTTGTCAACTTTAACATTAGGCTTGCCATGTCAACGCTATCTGTTTGGGAAAAAGAAACATTTTTTGCACCGCAGGATATCATCATCATTGGCAGCGGGTATACAGGCTTGTGGAGTGCGGTAAAATTGCTTGAAAAAAATCCCCGGCTCAAAATCACTATACTTGAACGTGGCATTATACCCAGCGGCGCCAGTACCCGTAATGCAGGCTTCAGTTGCTTTGGCAGCCCCTCCGAACTGGTGCATGATGCCACACAAATGGGCGAAGACAATCTTTGGCAATTAGTGGAAATGCGGTATAAAGGCCTGCTCGAAATAAGAAAAAATTTCAGCGAGGCGGCAATAGAGTACTGTGCAGATGGCGGCTATGAATGTTTTGAACCCGGCAGTACCGACTGGGCCTTGTGCATGGATAAATTAGCCTGGCTAAATAACGGCTTAAAGCAAATTAGCGGTAACAGCAACACTTATATAACTGCCGATGCAAAACTGAAGCAGTTTAAACTTAACGGCTTTAATCATTTAATTGAAAACAAAGAAGAAGGCGGACTGCATAGCGGTAAGCTGCTGCAGGCACTGCTGCACAAAGTTTCCGCTGCCGGCGTGCAGGTACTAACAGGAGTGCATGTACGTTCTTTTTATACCAGCAGCAGCAAGCTTGTAATTGAAACTGATAACAACATATTATTTACAGCACAGCAACTACTGCTTTGCACCAATGCTTTTACCCGGCAGCTTGTACCCCATGCCGATGTGCAACCCTACCGGGGCCAGGTATTTATAACGGCGCCGGTGCCGCAGCTTGCTCTAAAAGGAGCATTTCATTTTCAGCGTGGTTTTTATTATTTCCGCAACCTGGGCAACCGCCTGTTAATTGGCGGCGCAAGAGATACCGCTATAGAAACAGAAAATACGGATGATATGAGCATTACCTCAGCCATTCAAAACCATTTGGAGCAATTTGTTGACACCCATATTTTGCCCCGGAACACTTATAGCATCGAAAGCCGCTGGAGTGGTATTATGGGCATGGGCAGCAGCAAAATGCCTATTATTGAAGAACTTGAGCCCGGCATATTTTGCTGTGTGCGTATGAGCGGTATGGGTGTGGCGCTGGCTCCTGTGGCTGCTGCAAAAATTGCTGCACTGATAACAGGAAGCTGAAAGCGGATGTATTATTGCTTCACCAGTTTAGTAACAGTTACGTTTTTACCTTCACCGATTTTTACAACATAAATACCTGCTTTTAGGAAAGAGAAATTAAACCTGGTTTTTTCTTTATCCAATACAGCTGTAAATACTTTATTACCGGTGATGCTGAATACCGCCATTTGTTTTACATCCTGCTTGCTGGCGTTTTTACATTCAATCACCACTTCGTTTTGAACAGGGTTGGGATATACTTTTGTTTGTTCCGCTGCAACTGGAGCTACTGGTGCAGGCGTTACTGTAGTATCAACCGGTGCGGCTATTGGGCCTGCTTGTACCAGGTTGCTGTCGCAGGCAAATGATGTAAGGAAGCTGTTGCGCAGGTTACCTGTTGCAAACAAAGCTCTCATACGTTGTTTCTGACCTTCGGTAAACATGTTCATGCAGGCATCGTCCGAAAAATCCATATAGTTCATAAACATATCGCCGTTTTCATTCTCTGAACAAGTGGTAACACGGGGAAAACTGGGACAACCATAGTTGTACGATTTTTGCCTTGGAGTATCTTCTACACCATCATCACCACAATCGGTATCGCCCCAGATATGCTTTAAACCCAACCAGTGGCCAACTTCGTGTGTTGCAGTACGGCCTTTGTTAAAAGAAGGGCGCAGGTTGCCAATAGTACCAAATGCATCGAAAGCAATTACAATACCATCAAGGTTAGCAGGGCCGCCGGGCTGTGTAGCATAACCGAGGCTGCGACCACCAAGGTTGCACACCCAGATGTTAAGGTACTGCCTGCTGTTCCATGCAGTAGAACCACCATTCAATGCATACTTCATGGCATCATCAGCCGAAAAAACTTCTGTATTGGTGTATTTGCGAATGATACCGTTGGTTCTTTTACCATCTGGCGCTACCTGTGCCAGGCAAAATTTAATTTTTACATCAGCAGCTACCGAACGAAATGCTTTGGGCGTATTGGACTTATCTTCATTTTGATAAGCAAAGTCTTTATTCAATGATTCTAACTGCGATAAAATTTGTGCATCGCTGATATTTTGAGCGGCTGTTTTATACAGCACATGTACCACAACTGGGATGTAAATGATTTCGTTGGCAGCAGTATCTCTTCTTTTTAAGCCTGATTTGCCAAGGGTTTTAATGATTTGTGCTTCAGCTTCACGGTAACCATTTAAGGCGGCAGGATTGGTACGGCTAATTTCAGCAGTATAGGCCTCTGAACCACACAAGCGCTGTGCAGTGGCGTTGGTTAACAATTGTAGCGCAATTAATATTCCTGTGATGGTTTTCATTGTATTCGGTTTCACAGGAAGTAAATCAGGATGTGTGCCGGAAAGTAAAACCCTTTACCAGCTTGCATTTCAGAGGATTTGAATATGGGAGCAATTCCTGATTCAGGAATTAATTCAACTTTTTTTCCAAATAATGGAAGTTAAAAAGGGAAAGATTTACCCTTAAGGGCTTTAAAAAGGATACTGTGGCAGATTGGAACTTTGCTGATAAGTACGGTATAGCCGGGGGTATGAGAGGAAATAGCCGGTATCAGAAACAGGGTAAAATTAGGAAAAAACCGCTAACCTTCAGCCTGCCGTAAAGTTAACTTGTTGTGCAGCGTATGATTAAACCTATGAGGTCTGTGAAAAGCATATTGCAGCACTGCAACACCTTATAGGCTTTCAGGCATTTATTAGTTTTTGTAAAGCGAAGTCGCTTTGTGCAATCGGGCAAAGCCCGGGCTGTTAAAACATCCCAAAAGCACAACTCGTTATAAGTTGATTAGTGCAGTACCGTTAAATGCTTACCTCCTGCCACAGTAAGTGTGGCATCTTTTGAAACGTAAATACTTCTTACGGTTGCATCTGAATGCAACACTACAGTACCGGATTGAATCACCACGTCTGTATTACTGTCGGGCAATAACCCACAGTTCCAGTTTGCAGGGTTTTCCCAACTGGTATCCGCTATATTACGCCATGTATTTTGAAACTTCAGCGTATAAGAAACTTTAGTTTTAAGCCCATTTCGGATACAACGGTAAGTAAACCCATACCCGGACGACGGAATATTTTTTACAGTGAGGGCATTCGTATTGGTACCGCTGTAATGTGTATCATTTTCGATATCGGCAAATGCAATACCATCAGCACTTACCTGCCACTCGAAACTATCCCCGGTAGTATTCCCTACATCACCCCACAGTGTTGCCTCATTAGCGCCAGCACATAAAACAATTGCCCTGTTATAATCCAGGCAGGCTCCCGTTAACCATTCCATCGGATTGCCCCAGTCTTCCACTGAAAGATAATCAACGGTACAATCCTGCTCCTGAACTTTAAAATACCAGTTTCTACCAATAGTGCATCCCGAGGGGCAGTCTCCGCAACTATACCTGAAGAATAAGTTTATACCACTATTGGTAAAATCTGCACGGATGCTATTGCCATCCCCAACCTGGTACAGTGCCCGGGCATAACCGGCACCCACCAGCGATAGATGTTCAAACTGTTTTGCCAATGCATTTGCCTGTATGGCATAAGGAGAGCTAACCACATAAATAGTTTTAGTAGCATAAAACTGGAAGGCACTGGGCTCAATCTTGAGCTGATACATACTCATTAAATAATTTACAGTATCATTAGTTGTGGGATAATAATTACCGGCGTTCCATGCTGCCCCCCAGGAAGTTGTATTATCTACAACTACTTCTACCTGTTTAAGGCCAAATGGATAATTCAAATCCCGGATATGAGTAGAATCGGAGCCGGTTAAAAAATCTGTATGGCCGAATAAATTTTTAATCGTGTCTGCTACAGGGGAAAATTGCATGTTGGCAATGGCATATAATGCATTTTCAATCGAATCAACAAAAATTTCAGGGATGTTTACACTGTCTGCAAATGGAGAACCGATATCATGCACCCTTTTTATAGCAAGCTTGTAGGCATCATTGCGGTAAATAGCTTCCATATTGCCGGAAGGCGTACAGGAACTGGTATAAGTTTGGCTTTTTGAACTGATGCCAACCATCAGCAACAATGCAGATAGAAATAAAGCTTTCACCTTTAAGGGCTTAAAAATTATAAAGTCCATTAAAGATAAGTGGATTCACCACATATTACACATTAAATTCAGGTAAACTATTTAAAGAATTTCAGGAAATAATATACCGAAGGGCACTATCCTCTTTATAACATAGGCCACACAAAGCAGCCAGGGTGCTTCTTGCAATAATTATCCAACCTATAGATGTTGTAAAAGGCCTGTTAAGGCTGTAAGCATCTATACAGATTTTAAGCAGCTTAATATTTTACACAAATTGGTCTATGAGTATTGAATTGCCATCAGGGTCGGTTACCATAAAATGAGCCGGTCCTGTACTATTGGGGTCGGCTTCTTTATCGGGTACTATGCCGTTATCTTTTAAATGCTGCTGTATGGTTCTTATATCATCAAACGAAGTAATTGTTTGGGCATTTTCATCCCACCCGGGGTTAAACGTAAGCATGTTTTTTTCAAACATACCCTGGAATAAACCAATCAATGCATTACCGTTTTTCATAACCAGGTAGTTCTGGCTCATATCGCCGCCAAAAACGGTAAAGCCTAAGGCCTCGTAAAACTGTTTTGATTGGGCTAAATCTTTTACAGAAAGACTAATGGAGAAGGCGCCTAATTGCATATGAAATCATTTAGTTACTTATAAACAATTTTATAAAGTGAACAGTACAGACCTCTTTTGCATGCTGGACAAAACCCATAAGGCTGTGAAAAGCACATTGCAGCGTTGCAACCTTATAGGTTTTAAAGTATTAGGTTTAAGGCATTAATTACTCAAACTCCTGAAATCCACGGGCACCAGCTTACTTACACCCGGCTCCTGCATGGTTACACCATATATAACATCTACAGCACCCATGGTTTGCTTATTGTGCGTTACAATGATAAACTGTGAGTTTTCGCTGAACTGCTTAATCATTTTGGTAAACTTACCCACGTTGGCATCATCCAGTGGTGCATCCACTTCATCCAGGATACAGAAAGGTGCCGGCTTAATAAGATAGATGGCAAATAGGAGGGCCGTAGCCGTTAGTGTTTTTTCACCTCCACTTAACTGCCCGATAGATGACGGACGCTTGCCCTTAGGCTTAGCCACAATATCAATGGCCGTATCAGCCAGGTTTTCAGGGTCAACCAGTATCATATCTGCAGTATCATCTTCGGTAAACAATGCTTTAAATACTTTCTGGAAATTTTCCCTTACCCGGTTGAAAGTATCAAGGAACTGCTGGTTGGCCGTAGCTTCCACTTCCTGTATGGTTTGCATCAGGCTATCCTTTGCCGTTACCAAATCGTTCTTTTGTTCAAGAATAAACTCGTACCGCTTTTTCATTTCGGTGTACGCTTCAATGGCTGTAGGATTTACCTCACCGATATTTTCGAGACGCTTACGCATTTTTTCGCTTTTATCCTGCAGTTCTTCCAGCGGTGTTTCGGTGGTACGGGGTTCATCAATAATACCATCTAAATCAATCCTGAACTCCACATGCAGCCTTTCCTTCATACCGGCAAGCTGCAACTTTAGTTCGGTAAGTTTATCTTTTATTTCATTCAGTAAGGTATCAATACCCTCTTTCGATTTTTGCTTATGGCGCAGTTCGCTTTCCTTTTCGGCCAACTGGTTGCGCAGGTTATAATACGCCTGGTCGGCTTCGTTGAGTTGCTTTTCTTCTACTGCTTTATTTTGCAGCATCGTTACCAGCAGGGCTTCCAGTTCGGCCAGTGCAGTGGCGGTTTCGGTAATGGTAGCTGCCGATTCGCTGAGTTGTTTGCTACTGTTTTCAATTTCTACCTGCAGGCTGGCTAACTGGTTGTTTTTAAATTCAAACTCCTGCTTTAAGGATGCAATCTTGCTTTGCTGCCTTGTATATTGCAGGTTGCCATCGTTAAAAGCGGCTGTGGCAAAATTATATTCCTGCTCGGCCGAAGCATAATCCTGCTCTACTCCACTCAACCTGTCTGATAATTCTTCTAACTGGCTGTTGTATTTTTCCAGTTCTTCCCTGGTGCCAGCTATTGCATCATGATTTTGATCTAACTGTGCCTGCAAATCCCCGGTACGCCTGTTGTTGTTTTCTTCCAGGTGGTGCAGGTTTTCAATTTTGTTTTGCAGGGAAAATACAAGGTTGGTGAGGCTGTTAATATCCTGCTGGGTTTGCTTAATAGCATTTTCTTTCAGTTGCTCGTTGTAAGCCAGTACTTCGTTGTGCCTTGCCTGTATGGTAACTTTTAGTTCGTTCACTACGGCTTCCTGTGCAGCTATGGCTTCCTGCAGTTTTTCCAGGTTTTTGGCACGGCCGATTTTTTTACCTTCAAATAAACCCACACTACCACCGGTAATGGCATATTTACCTTTTACGTACTTCCCTGTTTTTTCTAATACCACCGCACCGTTGCTGTTATGAATAGCGGCTTCATTTTCGGCAATAAACACATTGCCCAGTAAATGGCGGCTCAACTCAGCATACCGGGCATCCACTTCCACCACATCCAGCGCCGGTATGGTGCCCTCGGGTTGATGGAATGCTTCAGCGCCTGTAAATTTATCGAGCAGGAAAAAGTTGGCCTTGCCTTTTTTATGGCTATCCAGCAGGTGTATGGCCTGCAGACCTTCTTCCAGGTTATTCACCACATAATAGTTGAGGTATGGTTCCAGCACATTTTCTACCGCAGCCCTGTACTCCTCTTTTACATAAATGATGTCGCTTAGCAGTGGTGCCGTATGGTTCCACCCGGAATTATTGTGCAAAAATTTTACACTTTCAGGATAGCCGTCCATCGAGTCGATAAGACTTTTCAGCAGGTCGTGTTCATTTTTTTTGCTGTCGAGTTTGCGGTTTTCTTCGGCCAGTTCGCTGCGGAGTTTTTCAAGCTGTGCCTGTGTTTGCAGTATCTGCTCCTTGGTGTATTCGTGCTGTTCCTGCAACTGTTGCAGGTCGGTTTTCTTTTGATCTAATTCGCCGGCTTTAATGTTACGCTCCTGTTCTAATTGCTCTAATTGCTGGCGGCGCTGTGTGCTTTCATCCTGCAGTTGCATAAGGCTGCGCTGCAGGTTTTGTATGCTGGTATCGGCTACGGCTACCTTTTTTTCGGCTTCAAACTGGCTGCGTTGTATGGCCTGGTATTCCCGCCGTAAATTATCGATGCTGCTGCGTTTATCATCAAATACCCGGCGCTTGTCTTCTACAGCATTTTTCAATTCATCCAGCCTGCCTTCCAGTATGCCCAGCTTTTCTTCATCTTCGGTAATCTGGTTGCTGGTAAATTGTATGCTTTCCTGCAAGCCATTTAACTGGCCGCCGGCTTTTTGTAAAAATTCGTTGAGGGTTGTTTCTCTTTCCTTTAAATATTGCAGGCGCTGTGCCGCCAGGCTCTTTTCACTTTCTTTATTACGGATGCCGGCCAGCATATCGTTAAAAGCATGCTGCATATCCTGCAAGGCTTTTTCTTTTTCAATAAAACCCAGTTTTTCCTGCTCTAATGCAGCTTCTTCGGTTGCTATGGCGGCCTCCAGTTCCAGGCGCTTATCTACTTCGGCCTGTTGCTGATGGGTAAGGTCTTTGTATGTAAGGTTAAATCCTTCGAGTGCAGCTTTGGCCAGTTCGATACTTACTTCTTTGTATTCCTTTTTTATTTCGTAGTAGCGCTCTGCTTTTTTCGCCTGGCTTTCGAGGCTTTTAAGCTGGTTGTTGATTTCAAACAGCAGGTCTTCAATACGGGCCAAATCCTGCTCGGTAGCATCTAATTTTAATTTCGCTTCTTTTTTACGGGTTTTATAAATGGTGATACCGGCGGCCTGTTCCAGCATTTTGCGGCGGCTGTTTTCTTTATCCTTAATGATATCATCCACCATGCCCAGCTCAATAATAGCATAGCTGTCGGTACTTACGCCGGTATCCATAAACAGGTTATGGATATCCTTGAGGCGGCAGCTTACATCATTGAGGCGGTATTCGCTTTCGCCGTTTTTATAGTATTTACGGGTAACCGTTACCGTGTTGAATTCGGTGGGCAGCAGGTTACGGGTATTTTCAAAAGTGAGGCTTACTTCTGCAAGGCCGGAAGCTGAGCGGCTTTTTGAGCCGTTAAATACCAGGCTCTCCAGGTTTTCGCTGCGGAGGTTGCTGATTTTATGTTCGCCTATCACCCAGCGGATGCTGTCGATGATATTACTTTTACCGCAACCGTTAGGCCCAATTACACCGGTAATGCCTTCGTCGAAGTTGAGTACAGTTTTATCTGCAAAACTTTTAAATCCCTTAATCTCTAATGTCTTTAAACGCACTTTTTGTAGTTTTTTGTAAAGAGCAAATATAGCAGAATGCAGTAAGAACCAGTGTTTGGGGGTTAGGCCGGCAGGGGTAGTTATACACAGTTTTTTCACAGAAAAAAACTGGAAAATGAAGGTGTTAAATATGAGTTGCCCCATTTATATGGGCATAAATGGGTATATTTAAAGCTGCTGTAAAAAGCCCTGACAAGCTCAAATAAAAATTTCCCTTTATGCATTGCCTGCGCTATTTGCTAACTGCCCTTTATACCCCTGTAATCGTATTAGCATTTTCGCAACCTGCAATCAACAATTTTTCCCCGGGTAGTGGGCCAGTTGGCACGGCTGTTACAATAAGCGGTACAGGATTTAGCCCAATTAGCTCATCTAATATTGTTATGTTTGGAGCTATTAAAGCTGTTGTTACTGCGGCAAGCGCCACTTCGCTAACCGTATCTGTACCAATGGCTGCGCCATCCAACTCCATCAGTGTATCCGTGGCAGGGTTTACTGCTTATTCAAAAAATGCTTTCAACATTACTTTTCCGGGGCCCGGCACGGTTTCTTCCAGTTCTTTCAGTGCAAAAAACGGTTTTACTACAACGCATGCACAAATCGGTACAAGTACCTGCGACCTTGATGGAGATGGCAAACCTGATGTAATTGTTACAAATTCCGGCACCAACATTATTCATTTTTACAGGAACATAAGCACCCCCAACAAATTATTGTTTGCACAACAGGTGGCGTTTAAAATAAACCATTTTAACCACGTGGTTAATTTTTTTGACCTGGATGCCGATGGCAGGCCTGAAATGATTGCAGGTGGCGGCACAACAGACACGATAATCTCTGTTTATAAAAACCTGAGTACACCGGGTAATATTTCGTTTGTTTTTCAAACTTCATTACCGGGTTATCCCAACATGCAATTTGGAGATATTGACCAGGATGGCAGGCCGGAAATTATAATGCGGACAACATCAAAAAATATCCAGATTTTAAAAAACATTTCCACGCCTTCGGGCATTGCTTTTGAAATGCAGCCGTATATCCTTACTGGTATCCCCTCCAATGTGGGGCTGCACAGGCTATCTTTAGTATATGCAGATGATGACATTTACCCGGAACTGGCTTTTTTAAGCAATGAAGTAACTATTATTAAAAACTTAAGCCAGCCGGGAAACATTGCATTTGGCGAAAGAGTAAGCTATCCCACCGGTATCACAGGCACCTTAACCGATATGGCCATTGCAGACATTGACATGGACAGCAGGCAGGATATTGCAATAACAGGATTAACTACAATAGCTGTATTGAGCAATGCCGGAAACGGTGCCGGAATAAGCTTTAATGCTGCACAGACATTTAGCACCGGCGGAAACGCAAGAATGATTTGTATGGCAGATTTTAATGGCGATGGGAAAACAGACCTGGCCCTTGCCAACCAGTCTGGCGCTGCAGTTTTAAAAAACACAAGCATACCCGGTAGTATTTCATTTGAAACTCCGGTATTATTTAACATTGCAACCAATATTGGTGGAGCCTCTAGCGCTGAAGATATAGATGGGGATACAAAACCAGACCTTGTAATAGCAGACCGCAATATGTTTTCTGTTTTACTCAACCAGGTAAATGAACCTGCAATTACATCATTTGTGCCAGCTATAGCCACTGCCGGCACTGTTGTGTCTGTTACAGGAACTAACTTTACCAATATTACCGGTGTGTTTTTTGGAGATGTACCTGCCACATCTTTTACAGTGGTTTCTCCAACATTGATTACCGCTGTTGCCCCCAACAGGCCATCGGGAAATATCAATATAAGCGTATCAAATATTTATGGCATCAATTTACTGAGCGGCCTTATATTCAATCCGCCTGCAATAGCTTCGGTAACACCTTACAGCGGTTTTCAAAATAATCATGTACTCATCAGCGGTAACAATTTTAATACAAATGCCGCTGCAAACATGGTGTATTTTGGCTCGGTAAAAGCCGCCGTTACCAGTGCCACCGGCACCAGCATTATGGCAACAGTTCCGGCCAGTGCTGATTACCGGCAACTAACGGTTAACAATAACACATTGATTGCAGGCGCAGCAGTTCCTTTCATCAGTAAATTTGGAAACGGCGAAGGAATTACGTTTGATTCAACTTCTTTCGAAAGCAAGTCGGAACCGAGTACCAGCTCAATACCGCTTATGGCTGATTTTGACGGTGATGGTAAAATTGACCAGGCAGTACTGGAGCCATCCGCAAATATGATGTATGTATCGAGAAATATAAGTTTGCCCGGTGAGGTTAAACTGGATACAAAACAAAGTTATTCGGTGGCCGGCAATGCAAGGGCCTTTTGTACAGGCGATTTTAATGGAGATGGCAAACCTGATATTGCGGTTGCAAATTTTAATACCAGTACCAGGTCTATTTATATCTTTCAAAATATAAGCACCCCTGGTACAATTACGTTTGCCGACAGGTATATCATTTCTACAGGCAACCTTAGTAATGACGAAATATATTCAATTGCTGCCGCGGATATGGATGGCGATGGCAGGGTTGATATTGTACTGTCCCTGTACTCCACCACTATTGTAGTATTAAGAAATACCCTTACTGAAAACGGGGTACTTTCTTTTGCACCTAAATGGGAATTCAAATATAAAATGAACGGCAACCAGTATTACCCTGTACGAACAGATATTTTTGTAACCGACTTTAACAACGACAATAAACCGGATATTGTAATTGGCTCAGACTTTGTAACAACCCCTCTCCTTTTTAAAAATAACAGCACCCCCGGCAACTTATCTTTATCAGAACCCAAAAAAATATTCATCGGCGCAGATACAACAACAACCAACCCTGAAGTAAAAGCTATTTGCATTGCCGATATTAATTATGATGGCAAGCCTGATTTAGTAAGCATTGCAAGAGATTCGTTATTTATAGCGGTTAATATGAACATAAGCACTTACGACAGTATTTTATTTTCGGCTCCACAAAAAAATTTAACGCCGGTATCTTCTGATGCAATAGCAGCTTCAGATTTGGATGGTGATGGTATGGTGGAAGTTGTGGTTACCAGGGGTATCAACGTATTTGTTTATAAAAACAAAACGGTTGCCAATAATACATTACTTGAAAAACAAGGCGAATATACCCTAGCAACGGCTATAGGTGTTGAAAGCAACCATATTGCAATCGGCGACCTTGATGGCGATAATAAACCGGAAATTTGTGTCTGGAACTATTTCAATTTTTACACCAATTTGCGAAGAATAAATATACTGCGTAACCTGGTACAGGGGCCACATATAAAATCTTTTACACCACAACTTGCCGATCCTGGAACTGTTGTAACCATTTACGGCCACAGGTTTACAGGTGCTACACAAGTGCTGCTGGCGGGCATCCCGGCCATATTCACTGTTGTTGCTGATACGGTAATTACTGCAATAGTACAAAGTGGATCGCCGGCTTCATCACTCGTATCTGTAATCACTCCCGGAGGTATAGCCAGCATGGCAGGGTTTACTTACTCCAACCCTATCCCACACATTACTACCATTTCACCCTTAGCAGGCGCTGCAGGCAGTGCTGTAGTTATATCTGGAAAAAAGTTTGGGGTAAGTATTGATGATAATGCCGTTTTCTTTGGCGCTGTAAAAGCAACTGTTATACAGGCTTCTGATACTTCACTAACTGTTATAGTGCCGGTAGGAGCAAGTTATAAACCCATTAGCATTACCACATCTGCTCATCTCACAGCATGGTCGCCACACCCCTTTAAAATACTTTTCACAGAAACTGGTACAGGGCTGGATACAAAAACATTTTCAGACTCTGTTACCCACCTTATTCCTAATTTTTCAGAGCACATTGAATTAGACGATTGGGATAATGATGGCAAAACAGACATTACAGCCACATCGAGTTATACTGTAAATACACTATGTATTTTTAAAAATGCCACAAAGCATAACGATATAAAAACTGAACAAAGAATTGATGTACCGGCCACGATTATACAGGGCGCTTATCTATACACCAACTGCACAGACATGGATGGTGATGGAAAAAAAGATATGATTACCGCCTTCACTTACCGGTGGCAACCAAACAGCGGCACTAAATACGATTCGCTTACCCTGTACAGGAATACCAGCACTGGCCCCGGCGATATTAAGTTTTCAACCAGGCAAAATATTACCGCCGCCGATTATATTAAAGACATTGAAAGCAGCGACCTGGATGGGGATGGCAGGGCTGATATTGTATCATTCAATAACAATAACACTATTTCTATTTTTCGCAACCTGAGCACCCCGGGTAATATCACCCTTGATGCAAGAAAAGATGTTCAATTAATTGCCACTTCAGCTACCGGTATAATTAAAGACCTTGATGGCGACAGAAAACCTGATATTATTGCAGCTACCGTTGCATTTATTACACCGGCACGATATGGTTTATCGATTTTCAGAAACACCAGCATCCCCGGCTTTATTTCCCTTGCAAACCGGGTTGACTCTGTATTTAACGGCCCGGGAGATATTGCCGTTGAAGACCTTGACGGGGATGATAAGCCGGATTTAATAAGATCAAATTCAACCGACAAAACAATTTCCATTTATAAAAACACAAGCACTCCCGGCAATATATCATTTGGGCCTGCAACAGTACTATTGCAAACAACAGATATTGTCGGCAATATTACTTTTTGTGATCTTGATGGTGATGGCAAACCTGAATTGATTGGGCGAAAATCAATGGCCTTGCTGATATTTAAAAACACAAGCCACAGTGGCACGGTAAGCTTCGCCCCCCCAATTACCATTACAACCCAAAAACAACCTGTCAACATCTACACAGCCGATATTACAAACGATGGCATACCAGATATTGTAACCGCCAATATTTACAGCAGCCGCAGCATCACCCTGTTTAAAAACAGCATAGGCCATTCCGTTACTAAAACCTGTGCATCCGGAACCTCATTTAACGCAGGCATTACCGGCAGCACTTACCAGTGGCAGTTAAAAACAGGCAGTGGCACTTTCAGCAACATTGAAAACAATGCTAATTACACCGGGGCCAATACAGCAACATTGCATCTAACCAACATCCCTACATCCTGGTATGGCAATACATACCGTTGTATTACACAGGAAGGAAGCAACAGCAATTTATTTAAACTGCAATTTACAGCCGCATGGACAGGGGCTTTGAGCAATGCATGGGAAACAGCAGGCAACTGGAACTGCAACAGGGTGCCAGACGAAAATACGGATGTGATTATCAGCATGGGCTCCCCTGTATTGAACTCAACCACTTCTATAAGAAGCATAAGGGTACAGCAAACAGGAAAACTTACTATTAATGCCGGGAATATCTTACATGTAATACAATAACCATTGAAGTGATGCAACATTAATTTACATTGCTGCCACCTACCTTAAATGTAAAATGCTTTTGACTCAAATAGCTAAAGATGATAACAATAGCCGTAGTACAAACCTTTGCTATAGTGGGGTAAAAATGCAGCATCTCCACAAACAACTTGATGAAAAAATAATTGAGCAAAATATTTACAAGCACTACCAGTATATACCGAAACAATTGCACCCTGCCCCTTACTTCAGAAGCCGTCCATACAATATACCTCGACAGTAAAAAACCCACTGGTATGGTAATGGCCAGCGACATTAAAAAAGCGGCCACATGCGGTTTGATGGCAATAACACCAAGATGAAGTGCCTGCTTTTGTAAAATGAAATTATACGTGATAAAGTACAGGCTTATATCCAGCAACACATTACCGCCGCCGCAGGCTGCATAGCGAAATGTTTGCAGGGGCATTACCCTTTTAAAGGGAGGGTAAAAAAAATCGATAACAGCAGTAATCAGGTTTTGCATTGGCTGGCGAAGTTATTTCATTGTGCCGATTTGGTAAAACAAAGCCCCGGCTTGTTTGCCGGGGCCGTATTTTTTGCTCAATGCCCAATACTTATTTTAAGGTATAGCGGATGGATAAGCCGCCAAAATTGCCGGCAAAACCATTGCCGTAGTTATTGCCAAATTCAAAGGAGGGCTGCCAGTCGAGCGAAATATTGATGGGGGCATCATTGAATTTATAATCCAAACCAATTACACCATCTACGCCGATGGAAGTGCCGCCGCCAAACTTATTGTTGTAAAAACCTACGTGTGCACCGGGGCCAATATACCATTTAAGGCCGCTTACATCTTTAATATCGCCATGAATTTCGTACAGGCCGGTTATGCGAAAGCCCCTGTCCCAAAAATAACCAATGCCTTCCAACGCTTTATTGTCGGAATTTAAAAAGTGCTTAAGGGTAACAGCACCGGGATAAAATTTAACACCAAGGGCTGTAGTGTAATCCTGCCCTGAACTTTTTTGTGCAGATACCTTAGCAACAGCCAATGCCGTAAATACTACGCTTAAAAAAATTACCTTTCTCATGTTGATTGTTTTTTTGTTCAATATCAAATAAAATAAAAAACGTGCCAGTATTATGTTATCAAAAAATTAAAGCTTTAATCCGGTATCCAAAAACCAGTACCCAGTATCCAGTATCCAGCAACCAGTATCCACCCCCATCTTCCCCTTACGCATACATTTCTTCCCTCAGCTCTTTTACCCTTTTATCTTCAATGTACTCATCGTAGGTCATCAGCCTGTCGATAAGCCCTTTGGGCGTTAACTCAATAATACGGTTGGTGGCGGTTTGCATAAACTGGTGGTCGTGTGTGGCAATCAGCACAATACCGGGAAACGCAATTACCCCATCATTAAAAGCTGTAATACTTTCCAAATCGAGGTGGTTGGTGGGTTCATCCAGCATAATAAGATTAGGATTTTGCAGCATCATCCTGCTTACCATGCAACGTACTTTTTCGCCACCACTGAGTACACTTGTTTTTTTCAAAATCTCATCGCCGCTGAACAGCATTTTACCCAAAAAACCACGGATAAAATCCTCATCCACATCCTTTGTGCCGGGTGGTACATACTGCCTGAGCCAGTCCATCAAATTGAGCGAACCGGTAAAGAACTCCGTATTATCGTTGGGCAAATACGCTGAAGTGATGGTGGTACCCCATTCGTATTTACCGCTATCAGCAGTCATCCTGCCATTAATAATTTCAAAGAAAGCGGTAATAGCTAATGGATTGCGGCTAAGCACACCAATCTTTTGGCCCTTTACTATATCGAAGCTGATATTGCTGAACAACTGTTTGCCATCAATAGCTTTCGATAATTTTTCTACATTCAAAATCTGGTTGCCCACTTCTCTTTCCGGCTTATAGATGATGCCGGGGTATTTTCGGTTGCTTGGCGTAATATCTTCCAGCACTAATTTTTCAAGCGCTTTTTTACGGGAAGTAGCCTGTTTCGATTTGGAGGCATTAGCGCTAAAACGGGCAATAAAGTCCAGGAGGTCTTTACGCTTTTCCTCCATCTTTTTGTTTTTATCTGTTGCCTGCCGTGCAGCTAACTGCGAACTTTCGTACCAAAAAGTATAGTTACCGGTGTAGATTTTAATCTTTTGCCTGTCCACATCCGCCACATGCGTACACACGGCATCGAGGAAGTGACGGTCGTGACTTACCACCAACACGATATTTTCATAATCGGCCAAAAAGTTTTCGAGCCAGCCAATAGTTTCCACATCCAGGTTGTTGGTAGGTTCATCTAACAGTAATATATCCGGGTTGCCAAAAAGCGCCTGTGCCAGCAATACCCTTACTTTAATATTGGCAGGAATATCCTTCATCAGTTGCTGGTGCAAATCGTCTTTTACACCCAATTCGCTCAGCAATTGTGCGGCATCACTTTCGGCTGTATAGCCGCCCATTTCGCCAAACTCATGTTCCAGTTCGCCGGCCTTGATACCATCGGCTTCGCTAAAGTCTTCTTTCAGGTAGATGGCATCTTTCTCCTGCATGAGGTCCCACATTTTTTTGTGACCCATCATCACGGTATGCAATACACTCAGTTCATCAAATTCAAAGTGGTTTTGCTTTAGTACGGCCATACGTTCGCCCGGGGTAATGCTTACACTACCCTTGTTGGGTTCTATTTCGCCACTCAGTATTTTTAAAAAGGTGGATTTACCGGCACCGTTGGCACCGATGATACCGTAGCAATTTCCTTTTGTGAAATTGATGTTTACTTCATCAAAGAGTACCCTTTTGCCAAAGGCGAGGGTTACATTATTTACGCTAATCATAATTTTTAAACGGGCGCAAAGATAAGGCGCAATGGGCAAGTGCCGAATTTTAAATCGGGGATGTGGATTAAATGCTGCCGGTACTTTTTAATAAAACAACTGCCCCGGCAATGGAGCAGTTGTTTATGGCCGCTTTCAGCCTGCTTAAATTTTAGTGTTTTTTATTCGGTAGCCTTCCACTTATTATTGTCGAAATTCATATCGGGCATAATTTTATCGGGGTCTATCTCCAGCTTTACCAGTTTTTCTTTTACCGGTATAAATACTTTAAACAGGCGCTTATTATTCCATATTTCTACCGGGTATTTAACTGTACCTTTTTCGCCACTGGTAGTTTCGTAGCTAAGGGTTAAAGGCATGGCCATCTGATCCAGGTTGGCTACTACTACTTCTGTACCCGTTTTATCTTTTTCTTCCAGGTATTTTACAGCATGGATGGCTTGGTCTAATTTGTAATTTTCTACAAACAATGCTTTCCAGAACCAGCTTAAATCTTCGCCGGTTACATTATCCATAGTGCGGAAAAAATCCCAGGGCGTGGGATGTTTATACGCCCAGCGTTCGATATATGTTTTAAAAGCATAATCAAAGCGTACCGGCCCGATGATTTCGTTGCGGAGTAACTCCAATGCATACCCGGGTTTTGAATACAGCATACGGCCAATATTAGCTTCCATCATAGCATCGGGGGTGGTCATTACCGGCTCGGTTACTTCTGAAAACAGGTAACCGGCCCTTACATCCATTTTAGAGGCATTGCTTTTGTATTCACCATTATTAAATGCGTTGGCCGAAATGCCATTAATAAATGTATTAAAGCCTTCATCCATCCAGCCGTATTTGCGTTCGTTGCTGCCTACAATCATGGGAAACCAGGTGTGGCCAAATTCATGATCGGTAACATTAAACAGGCTTCTCTTTTTTGAGGCACGATGGCAAAAAACGATGGCCGGGTATTCCATACCACTGATATTACTGGCCACATTTACGGCTACGGGATAGGGATAGGGAAACCAGGTGTTGCTGTAGTGCTCAATACTGCCCTTGATGTATTCAGTGCTGCGGCCCCACCCTTCGCTGCTGCCATTTTCGCCGGGGTACACACTCATGGCCAGGGACGTTTTACCACCGGGTAAATTTATTTTTGCGGCATCCCACACAAAAGCTGCAGACGAAGCCCAGGCCACATCCCT
Source organism: uncultured Chitinophagaceae bacterium (assembly GCA_937873715.1). Lineage (GTDB taxonomy): Bacteria > Bacteroidota > Bacteroidia > Chitinophagales > Chitinophagaceae > Ferruginibacter. The sequence continues at coordinate 384,441 of CALMYJ010000005.1, read as the reverse complement.
GGCATTAGCCAGCTTGTAGCGCCAGGTAAGCGTTTTGCCGGCACTTTTAGCAATTGCATCATCCACTTCACTATCTGTACGTATCATTACCGTTTTATCGCTGTTGCGTGCCTGCTGCATCCTGCTTTGCTGTACTGCTGTTAATACTTCGGAAGCATTTACCAGTTCGCCACCCACCACCACTACATGCGCTGCCGGTGCAGTAATACTGATATCAAAATCGCCATACTCCAGGTAAAACTCCGAGGGGCCAAGATAGGGTTCGGCATTCCAGCCCTGCACATCATCAAATACACACATCCTGGGGTACCATTGTGCCACAGCAAATACTTCGCCTTTTTTGGCTTTTACAATACCGCACCTGTCGGCACCATACTCCGGTAACACAAAGCTGTATTCGATTTTTATTTTCACTTTATCCCCACCTGGCTTCATGGCCTGTGGTAACCTCAGTTGCATACGGGTATCGGTTACCACATAATCGACCGCCTTATCATTTACCAGCACTTTGGTTAAGGTATATCCACCTTCAAACGCACTTTTAGCATCACCATAACGGCTACGGCTATCTACAGGCATGCGTTTTTGACCACGGCTGTCTTTTTTAAATAAATTCTGATCAAGCTGCAGCCACAAAAAGGGCAGGCTGTTAGGACTGTTGTTGGTATAAGTAATGGTTTCGGTTGCTGTGATGGCATGGGTGGTTTCATTAAGCGTTGCAGCAATCTGGTAATCGGCCCGGTTTTGCCAGTATGCAGGCCCCGGCTCGCCTGTAGCCGCCCTGGTGGGTGTGCCACCGGTAGTATAAAATGTTGGCGAAAACAAAGCATGGGGATCGTACTTAGAATCCAAATCATCATTCCATTGGGCGGAGGCGTTGAAAATTATAAATGCAAATAGAAAAAACGTAAACCCTTTTTTGACCATATAATAAAATTTTATCGCCGAAGATAACCGAAAACAAAAACGCAGGGCTGTTAAAATGGAGGAAAGGTTGTATGCTACCATTGCCGGAGCAATGCCCGGCCCTCCTCTTTTATGGCGGCATCATCTTCTGTACGGTTTGGCAGCGGCAGCATGGCATTAATGGTTGCAATAGCTTTTTGCTTTTCACCTGCCTGCCGGTAAGCTTTTGCCAGTTCGAGGTAATTCATGATAAAGCCGGGCGACAGCTTCAGCGCTGTTTCGTATGCGGCTACCGACTCGTTGATGCTGGCTTTGGGCAGTCCGCCAAAAAAAACTTTTACTATCGTACGTTCCAGCATGCTGAGGATGCTTAATTCATAATGCCATTTGCCCAGCACATGCCAGGCTTTATAATTATTGGCATCCTGCTGAAGGGCAATATCGGTATACTGCTTTATCTGCCGGGCACTGTTCAGTTTTTCCTTACTGCTTTTGGTGAGTGCCATGCGGCCCAGCGCTATTGCCATAGCACAATTGGCTTCGGAACTAGCGGCATTAATTTTTAATGCAGCTACCGCATAATTTTTGGCCCATGCGTAGTAGTTATCCCTTGCTTTGCTATCAGCCTGCCGGTTACCAATACGGCTGCATAATTCGCTGCATTTGCTTAAGGCATGTACATCGTTTGGCTTTATTTGAAGTAGGGCTTTGTATTGGTCCAGTGCTGCTTTTTCGTCTGGCACTGCTTCCAGCGCCTCAGCTTTTTTTAAAATTTCGGCGGCATCCTGTGCAATAGTAAAGCAGGGCAGCAGGAACAAAAACATTATCCATACAGCTTTCATGCTAATAAGATTTTGAAAAACTTACAGCTACGCTACCACTAAAACCAGGGATAGGCGGATGCTCTTTTTTTATGCGAATGGTTACCTGATTAATCCTGTCATCGGCCTGGTGCAGCAAATCGGCCATCTCCTGTGCTACAGTTTCAAGCAAAGGTGTGGCCCTGAGCATACGCTGTTGTATCACCTGGTACAGCAGCACATAATCTACTGTTTGCTGCAGCATGGTAACGGCACCGTGTACCTCAAACTGTACATCGGCATCCACTTCAAAATTATTGCCCTTAGTTTTTTCCTGCTCGTAGAGGCCGTGGTGTGCAAAAAAACGGAGCTGGTGAAGGTGAATGGTAAACATGTACAGGCTATCAAAATTGTGTTTATACAAAAATCATTACAATGCCACTGCCACAAAAGCGTAAAGCCTTAATGAATTCCTTTAGCACTAAGGTATCTCTCGGCATCCAGTGCTGCCATACAACCACTTCCTGCAGCAGTTACTGCCTGGCGGTATATTTTATCCTGCACATCACCGGCTGCAAATACACCTTCAATATTGGTTTTGCTGGTACCGGGTATGGTTTTGATATAGCCTGCTTCGTCCATATCTATCCAGTTTTTAAATATATCGCTGTTGGGCTGGTGGCCTATGGCTACAAAAAATGCACTTACCGGTATTTCGGTTACCTGGCCGGTTTGATTATTTTTTATACGTACCCCTGATACTTTTCCATCGCCCAGCACTTCTTCTGTTTCACTGTGCCAGTACACCGTAATATTGGCGGTATTTTTTACCCTTTCCTGCATTACTTTGCTGGCCCTCATTTCGCCACGCCTAACAATCATGTGTACCTGCGAACAGATTTTGGATAAATACAGGGCTTCTTCGGCAGCCGTATCACCGGCACCCACAATAGCCACTTCTTTCCCCCGGAAAAAGAAACCATCGCATACGGCACAGGCGCTTACGCCATATCCATTTAAGCGTTGTTCACTTTCAATACCGAGCCACTTGGCCGATGCACCTGTTGAGATGATGATGGAATCTGCTTCTATCCATTTTTCTTCATCAATTTCCACTTTATAAGGCTGTGCCGAAAAATCTACTTTAGTAGCTAAGCCAAAGCGTATATCGGCACCCATACGGCGGGCCTGGTTTTCAAAATTCACCATCATATCGGGGCCCTGTATACCTTCGGGATAGCCGGGATAATTTTCTACTTCTGTAGTAATGGTGAGCTGGCCGCCGGGTTGTATACCCTGGTATAATACAGGATTAAGCCCTGCCCTGCTGGCATATATTGCTGCGGTATAGCCTGCCGGGCCCGATCCAATAATCAGGCAATGCACTCTTTCTGTTGTGTTTTTTTCCATGCTTTTAAAATATAAGGCTGCGAATTTACAGGAATAATTGTTACGGAATTGATAAGGGTACTGCGGTGTTGTACCTACCGATTTGGCTGATGTAATGCTACAATTTGGTGAGGGTAAAAATGCCAGACTGGAAATCGACGGTAATGCTGTACAGTCCGCCAACAGGGGGCGCTTTTAAATCGGTACCCTGGGCACGAAAATAATCGGTGCCGGTATTGTTGCTGTTGTTGGTGCCCGAGCCTCCATACTTGGTGGTAAAGCTGCCATATACCGGCACAAACAAATAAGAGGCATTAGCAGTTAATGCAACAGAAGGCAACTCGTATACGGTATTGCTGATTTTCGAAAATTTTTGTGCGGCAACAGGCGGGGCCCCATTTGCCATCCAGCCGGCGGGGGGGGCTGAACCGGTGATAAACAATTCGCCTGAAGCTGGTAAAGCCACTTTAGGTAAAGCCGCTTTGATAAAGAACCTTGCCCTTTGAAAATCTACTCCAATATGATAATACCCATTTGTATCCGGTGCTTTAATGAATGTACCACCTGATTTAAACAAATCGCCATTTACATTATTGAATAATGCTGTACCGGTAAACCCAAACTGCTCTGCAAAACTGCCATATTCCGGCACAAATACATAAGCGTTGCCACCCGTTAAAAAGAGTGAAGGTATTTCGTACAGGGTATTGGTAACCCTGCTCAATTGCTGGGATAATAATGGTGCATCTCCGCCGCTCATTAATCCGCCCGGAGTGGCACTGCCTGTGATGAATAATTGAGCGATGGCTGGTGGTGATATAAGTGGTGAAGTTAGGCCACCAACCACCTGTAGCGTAAACCCGGTTTTTACACTAATCCCTGCGCTATTGTTTACATGAAGCCTTCGGCAAACGGCAGTACTGGTAATTACGGGATAACGCGGCACACCATCTTCGATGATTACATCTGTATTGGCATTGGGTATAGCACCGCAACTCCAGTTAGTACTGCGAGACCACAGGCTGTCTACAGCACCGGTCCAGTAATTATTGGATACCAGGCAGGCAGATGCTGCCACACGGCTCCTTATTCTTTGCTGGGGTAATGTACCAAAGCCGAGGGCAAGATTGGTGCCGGGCCTGCCGTTTAAATGGCAGTAACTCATTACGGTACCTTTAAAGCCTAAGGGTGGCATGCTGTAATTTACAGTAGCCGGACAGGTTGAGCAGTTATCGGTGATTTCCGGTGTTGAGCAATCGTCTATTGAGCCACAGGTACCCCCGGTACCCGTATTCCAGCCACACCAATGGGTATGCCTTGAGCCAAGGTTATGCCCTATTTCGTGTGTTACCACCAGCACATCGGTTGAAAAAGTGGGATACACTTTATAGTCAGTCCACACATTGCTATAGCCATAAGCAGCCTGCCGGATGCAGAGCACATCTGTATAAGCCACACCGCCATTTCCACCAGAGCCATTGGCAAACGTAACACCACCGCTGATGAGGTGTGCCAGGTCGCCATTAAAATTATCGCCAAGACGGTTCCACCTTCCCCTGAAATCTGTTAGTGCCGCCGAAGAAGTACTCATTCGGTAAGGGTCTTGTATCGTCCAGGTGTAAACGGCTGAAAGCTCTACGGTAATACCTTCGTTCTGGTACATGGTTGCCACCTGGTTAAAAAGCCCGGTAGCATAGTTTTGTACATTACCCAGGTTTGAATTGAAGTTGTAGCGATAAAGGTTATAATCTAACTCCCAATACAGGCGAATTTTCCGGCAAAGAGTGGGCGGCACATTTAATGTTGTGGATTTTGCAGTCAATCCCTGTTCATTTGTAGAAGCAGCATCATCGTTTGTGGCACACTGCATGCCTTCGGGAAAATGTATATCATCGGCATTGTATAAAATGTAATTTTCACTGTTTTTCATTTTGCCGAGTACAAAGCTTCCATCAACACCGGCAAAGAGGCCCATAATATCCCCATTTTCAAACACACTTAGTGCAGCCATTGAGGTAGTGTCGCCCTGGATACAGCCACGATAATGCAACCCTTCATCGGCCATTACCCTTTTGCCCAGGCCACCTGCTACAAATTCGCCAAAGGCGAAATCACCCGATGTATTAATTTTTTGTTCTGCCAACTGCAGCCTGTAAAGTTTGCCATCTGCTGCTGCAAAAGCACAGGTAATGAAAGTGGGCCTGGTTTTAAAAAGATTTACAGAAGCTGGCCGACTAATTTGCAGTTGTGTATATTTTTTTAATACCGTATCAGTTTCCTGTTGCACCTGCCTGGCCTGGCTAAAGAGTGCCTGTGCCATAAACAGCCTGCCACTTTTTTGATACTGTTGGATAAACTGATGAAGGATTGATTGCCGGGGCTGCGCCTGCATGGTGCAGGCAAATAATAATACGGATATAGTTACGGGCAATCGTTTCATTGCAGAATTGCTATTTTTTACAAGTGCTTCATCCTAACCGGTAACAAGCTACATCAATTACCTGTTTTAAAATAAAATCCCCGGTTAAAAAGAACCGGGGAAACTTTACTAACACATAATATTTTAACCCAGGTAGGCTTTAAGTGCCCCACTATACCTGGCTTTTTGTAAACGTTTGATGGCCCTTTCTTTAATTTGGCGGATACGCTCCTTAGTAAGATCGTACTTCTGACCGATTTGCTCAATGGTAACACCATTTTCTCCATCCAGCCCAAAATAAGCATTTACAATTTCAGCTTCACGTGGACTAAGGGATTTAAGTACCCGGCGAATTTCATTGCGCAGAGAATCATGCATTACATCTTCATCGGTTTCGTCGCCGCCTTTCAGCAGGTCGCCCATAGCCACATCTTCGGCTTCATGCACCGGTGCATCCAGTGATGTGTGACGGGTATTGCTCTGGAAAATATTGTTGATTTCTGTTTCGCTCATTTCCAGCAACTCGGCCAGTTCTTCGGTTGAGGGCTCCCTCTCATGCTCCTGTTCAAAAGCCATATAGGCTTTATTGGCTTTATTGTAAGTGCCAATTTTATTTTGAGGTAACCGCACCAGCCTGCCCTGCTCGGCCAAAGCCTGGAGGATAGATTGACGAATCCACCATACGGCATAAGAGATGAACTTAAAACCTTTTGTTTCATCAAAGCGCTGTGCAGCTTTAATGAGGCCGAGGTTACCCTCGTTAATTAAATCGCTGAGTGATAAACCCTGGTGCTGGTACTGCTTGGCTACCGATACCACAAAGCGCAGGTTGGCCTGTACCAGTTTATCCAAAGCCCGCTGGTCGTTCATTTTAATTTTTTGGGCAAGGATAGTTTCCTCTTCGGGAGTAATCATCGAAATTTTAGAAATCTCCTGCAGGTATTTTTCAACTGCCTGGGAATCTCGGTTAGTTATCTGGGTTGCGATTTTTAATTGCCTCATTTGCTAGATTTAAGTTCAGAATTGTTTGCCAGTAATTATAGACACCTGTATTAGGGAAAATGTTGCAGATTAGTGGGTTAAGCACCATCAAAATTCCATCAAACAGCATACAAAGTTAAAGCCGGAAAGTTTAATTTCATAATCCGGTTTAAAAAACGTTGAAAAAAGGTTGATTACTAATTTGTAAACCGCTGATAAAATTCAATCCGCAGGGCCGGCACAGCCCATTATATTTGCCTCATGATTATTGACTTACGCTCCGATACAATTACCAAACCAACCCCTCAAATGCTGGAAGCTATGCAGGCTGCTCCGGTTGGGGATGATGTTTTTGGCGAAGACGAAACCGTAAATAAATTAGAAGAAAAAGCAGCTAAGCTATTTGATAAACAAGCATCTATATTTTGTCCGAGTGGAACAATGACCAACCAAATTGCCATAAAATGCCACACCCAGCCCGGCGACGAGGTTATTTGCGATACCCTAAGCCATGTATACCAGTACGAGGGTGGCGGCATTGGATTTAACAGTGGCTGCTCGGTAAAATTAATCACTGGCACCAAGGGAATGATTACCGCCGCACAGGTACAAGAGAGCATCAACCCCTATGCCGATTACAAGGCCAACAGCAGCCTTGTTTGTATTGAGAATACCACCAATAGAGGTGGAGGAGCATGCTATAATTTCATTGATATTCAAAATATTAAAGAAGTTTGTTTACAAAATAATTTAAAACTGCATCTTGATGGTGCAAGGCTATTTAATGCCCTGGTAGTTACCGGCGAAATACCTGCACAATACGGGCAGGTTTTCGACAGTATATCTATTTGCCTGAGTAAGGGCCTGGGCGCTCCTGTTGGCAGCCTGCTGCTGGGTAATGCCGATTTTATCAAAAAAGCAAGGCGGATTCGCAAAGTGCTCGGTGGCGGGATGCGGCAGGCCGGTTACCTGGCGGCAGCGGGTATTTATGCACTGGATAACCACATTGAACGACTGAAAACCGATCATGAACATGCCAGGATAATTGCCGGGGCATTGGCAAAAAAATCGTTTGTAACTCATATGCTTCCGGTGGAAACCAACATATTAGTATTTGAAGTAGGTGGTGCCTATACGGCCAAAACGCTGGTGGAGCGATTAGGAAAGGAACAGGTACTGGCTTTTGATATTTCACCCACACAGGTAAGGATGGTTACACATTTGGATATTAGCCCGGCTATGGTACACAGGCTGGTTTCGCTTATTGAAAAACTGTAATGGTTTTAGTTGCCTGAAAGTTCGGCAATTTCCTGCTGTACTTTCTCTGCCCAGGCCGCTTGCTTATCTTCTATTTGCCCATTTTGTGTTTCGGCATCATACTGGTTTTGTTTTTTCTCCAGGGCAATGGCAGCATCCTGGTACAGTTTAGTCATTATATCATTCTCCTGGCCGGGCTTGAAACTGGCAGCACGTAATTTTTTTATGAACAGCATTGCAGCCCAGTAACTGATATCAAAATGTAGCTGTTCATGCCCAAGTATATATTCATTTTTTCCCTTTTCTTTCATCCATGATTTGGCCCTGTTGAAATTACAATATACCTCTATGGCTAAAGTAGACTGGCCGGAACTGTTTCTTTTACCGCCTGCCTTAAAGGCAAAACCCGACGAGGTAATAGCCACTGCGGGGCTATTTGGATCAGGTGCCCCCTGGAAATCGCTGATGGCTAATTTTTTTCCGGGTGTATAAAAAATATGATTGCCCGGTAAACCCGGGTTGGTGGTATATGAAATATCAACCTGCAGCCCGGTATTGGAACTGGATGCATTTGCAAACAAAGCAATGATTAACGAAAGCAAAAATGTAGGCATAGATTGAAAAATGATATGCCAAAAATATTATGCAAACCTGATTGTAGAACCTGGTTTACCTTTTTGTTAACAGGCGCTGTTAAGCTTCTACATAATCGAGGTCTTTCCCAAAAGTTTCTTCGGTTAACCAGGCGGCAACAATACTAATGATCATAACAATGGTGCCGGTAATCCAGGCAGCGTTAATGTACGCTGCTGCGCTTTTAGGATCGGGAAACAACAATTGCAGGCCATTAAACAAAAGCAGGATGATGGGCAGCGAGCCCCTTACCATATTGGGTACCGTTGTGGCTGCTGTAGCCCTGAGGTTGGTGCCAAACTGTTCGGCGGCCATCGTTACAAAGATGGCCCAAAAGCCAGTTCCAAAGCCTAATGCAGCACATACCAGGTAAATACTGGCGGGGGGACTATTGCTATTTTGCTGAAAAAAGAAAAATATCGAGATGATGGTAAAAGCGTAAAATATAAACAGTGTCTTTTTCCGGCTCCTGAGCCATTGACTTACCAGCCCTGTTAAAACATCGGCAACAGATATAGCGGCATAGGCATACATGGTGGCTTTGGCCGGCGATACCTCTTCGGCTATACCAAACGCTTTAGAAAATTTGTCGGAAAAAGTAATCAATACCCCAATTACATACCAGGAGGGCAATCCTATCAGTATAGCCAGCAGGTATTTTTTAAACCGTTTTTTATTTGAAAAAAACATGAGGAAATTTCCCCGCTGCACATTTTGCTCTTTCAGCTGTGTAAAAAGGCCGCTTTCAAAAACGGATATACGCAACAGCAGCAGGCAAAAACCAAGGCCACCACCAATAAAATAACAGATACGCCAATCAAAATTTTGAGAAATAAAGTATGCAAACACGGCCCCGGTTAAGCCAATACCAGCTACCAGCGAAGTGCTGAGGCCCCTTTTTTCTTTACTCACCAGTTCCGACACCAGTGTAATACCGGCGCCTAATTCGCCAGCCAGGCCAACGCCAGCCACAAAGCGTATTAAGGCATACTGCCCGGGTGTTTGTACAAATCCGTTGATGATATTGGCAACAGAGTATAATACTATTGATCCAAACAGTACACTTAACCTGCCTTTTTTATCACCCATTACCCCCCAGATAATACCCCCAACCAGCAGCCCGGCCATTTGTACACCAATAATAAATTCCCCTTGTGATGTTACAAGATCTTCGCTTAGCCCTAAGCTTCTCAAACTGGCTTTGCGAACAATACCGAACAAGAGCAAATCATATATATCTACAAAATAACCTAAAGCGGCTACCAGTACCGTGATATTGAAAATAGAAGACGACTTGGAATGCATGCAATCTTAACCGTTAGTAGTTTTTTTCCTGGAAGTAAGTACCTTAATAATAACCGGCGCTGTAGTAACCAATACAATGCCAATTACAATTACTTCAAGATGTTCTTTTAAATCGAACCCGAAATATTTTAACATAAGCGCCTGCAGGTAATGCCCGGCAAAAAGCATGGAAAATACCCAGGTAATACTGCCCACAATATTGTAAAAGCTAAACCTTTTTTTATCCATACTCACTATGCCGGCCACTATTGGTGCAAACGTACGCACTATGGGTAAAAACCGGGCAAACACAATTGCCCCGCCACCATGCTTATCATAAAACTCTTTGGCTTGTAACAGGTATTTCTTTTTAAAGAGTAAAGTATCTTTTCTTTCAAATAAAAAGGGGCCGCTTTTACGGCCAAACCAATACCCAACATAATTACCTAAAATACCGGCAGCAGCAATTACAATGCCCAGCACTAGCAGGTTACCAAATCCGCCAAGGCTGGTAATGCCAAGGCCCTTATGCACCAGGTCGTTGCTGTAAATGCCGGTAACAAACAATAAGGAATCACCCGGTAAAAAAAAGCCGGCAAAAAGCCCCGTTTCAGCAAATACCGCAAATACAATAAACCACAATCCGCCATTTTCGATATACCATTGCGGCTGCAGCAGTTGCGTCCAGTGAAAATCGAGTAAGATAAATTCTGGCATATACTTTTGTGTACCTCTTATTTAGATGATTAAACTTTGATTGCTGTAAAATTCATTCTTGCCAGCCCTTTGCTTTTCGGCTTTGGCCGCAGGTAAGCTGATAAAAATCAAATTTGCTTCCTTAAAAACCTTCTTTTTTCAACACATTTTTTTTTAATGTCTACTACTTTTAAAATTTGAGCCGCAGATACGCCGATAATACCACACATAAATCTTTTCACTCTTGACTTTTAACGCTTCATTCTTAACTTACCCCCTATCCCACCCCCTCCATCTCCGTAGCTTCACCTAATGCCCCTTCCCACTTACTCACCACTGCAGTAGCAATACTATTACCCACCACATTGGTAGCGCTGCGGCCCATATCCAGCAGCGGATCAATACCCAGCAGCAGGGCTATCCCTGCCTCGGGAATATTGAAGGTGGCCAGGGTACCGGCAATTACCACCAGCGATGCCCGTGGTACACCGGCAATGCCTTTGCTGGTAAGCATCAGCACCAGCAGCATGGTTATTTGCGTGGGAAAAGGAATATACATACCATAACTCTGCGCTATAAACAACGAAGCAAAAGTCATGTACAGCATGCTGCCATCCAGGTTGAACGAATAGCCCAGCGGCAGCACAAAACTTACAATTTTATCTTTACAGCCAAAGCGTTCCAGTTCTACCATCGTTTTAGGAAAAGCCGCTTCGCTGCTGGCCGTACTAAAAGCAAGCAGTATAGGCTCCCTCATTCTTTTAATTAAATCAATCACCCGTTTTTTGATAAACAGGCTGCCTGCAAGGATGAGGATTACCCAAAGCAGCAGCATACTAAAATAAAATTCGCCAATAAAGATGGAATATGTTTTTAAAATACCAATACCCTGCTTGGCAATGATGGCCGTCATAGCACCAAATACAGCCAGTGGTGCAAAGTTCATCACGTAGCCGGTTACTTTTAAAATGATATGTGCCATAGCATCCAGCGCCTTCACTACAGGCTTTGCAACATCACCCAGGGCGGCAGCCGCTACACCAAAAAACAGGGAGAACACCACTATTTGCAGTATCTCGTTTTTGGCCATAGCCTCTACCACGCTTGCCGGAAAAACATGGTAAAAGAAATCTTTTACAGTAAGCGCCGCTTTATCGATACCCGTTTGGGTATGGCTGTCGGGCAGTACAAGGTTCATGCTGCGGCCGGGTTCAAAAATATTTACCAGCAACATGCCCAGCAGTAAACTTACCAGCGAGGCACTCATAAACCACAGCAGGGTTTTGCCCCCAATACGGCCTACGGATTTTATATCGCCCAATTTGGCAACGCCTACCACCAGCGTGGTAAATACCAGCGGCGCCACTATCATTTTTATTAGGCGTAAAAATATATCTGCCAGTATGCTGAACCATTCCAGCTTTTTATCCCTCGCTTTAATAACAGCGTATTTTTTTTCCTGTATGTAACTGATTTGCTGCTGCAGGGCTTTATAACCGGCAGATGCAGTATCGCTGAACGCTTTACTGGCAGATGCTTTTAACGAATCGGAGAGTAATAGAAACCGCTGGTAAAGCGCTGTACTGTTGGCTGTATTTAAAATATCCTGCTCGGCCTGCTGTATCTGCTCCTGCAAGGTTTTTTGACCCGATATGTAATTATTGTACGCTGCACTGTCTTTTACCAACTCAAAGTTTTTAAGCTGCTGCTGCAGTTGAAGCACCTGCTGCTCGGCATTGGCTATCTGTTGGTTTTCGGTACCAACGTAAGTTTTATTGAAAATAAATCCTGCGATAATACCGGCAATCAATGCTATCCCTATATATAGTGTGAGCCGGTTAGATTTTTTTGGAGTAGTTGCCATAATGGTTTACCCTGCGTAGAGGGGCAGGTAAAAAATTGTTTCGCAATATAGTATTTAAACAAACCCCTTTACCAATCGCCCCAAAAAAGCGGCGGCAATAAGTGATTGCTGTATATTGCTTTTTATTTGCTTTAAAATACAAGGAACTTATTACCAACAAAAACTACTACACTTATGAGTTTATTTGTAAAAAAGCCTTTAAGGCTGCTGATGGCCGAAGCATCTGACTCAGAAAAAGGACTCAAACGTCCCCTCACCGCCGGTTCGCTGGTAGCATTAGGCATTGGCGCTATTATTGGCGCTGGCCTTTTTGTACGTACTGCTGCTGCTGCTGCACAAAACGCCGGCCCCTCTGTTACTTTCGGCTTTATATTAGCCGCTATTGGCTGTGCACTGGCAGGCCTTTGTTATGCCGAGCTTTCCTCCTCCATTCCTATTGCAGGCAGTGCCTACACTTACAGTTATGCTACTATGGGCGAATTTATTGCCTGGATAATTGGATGGGATCTTGTACTGGAGTATGCCGTAGGTGCTGCTACAGTAGGTATAGCCTGGAGTGAATACCTGAATAATTTACTTGTAAACGTTTTGCACTGGAAAGCTATCCCTTATGAGTGGTGCCACTCTCCTTTTGAACACAATATTGATGGAGTACATGGTATCATCAATATTCCGGCCCTTGCTATTGTTACCGCACTAAGTTTATTGCTGATAAAAGGCACGCAGGAATCGGCATTGGTTAATTCGCTCATCGTTATCACCAAAGTTGCAATTGTAATTTTAATCATCATCATCGGTTGGGGCTTTATTAACCCTGTTAATCACGACACCTACATACCGCCTGCCGGCACTTATGTAGATCACCAGGGTATCAGCCACAACTTTGGCGGCTTTTGGGGTATTGTAGGTGCAGCGGGTGTGGTGTTTTTTGCCTTTATTGGGTTTGATGCAGTAAGTACTGCCGCCCAGGAAGCCAAAAATCCTAAAAGAGATATGCCTATCGGCATTTTGGGCTCACTGGTTGTGTGTACCATTTTATATATCCTGTTTGCCCATGTGCTTACCGGTGTTGCCACTACAGAAGATTTTAGAACTACCGGTAAAGAAGCCTCTGTTGCTTACGCTATAAATAAATATATGCATGGATATGAATGGCTGGGCAAATTGGTAACCGTTGCAATTTTGGCTGGATTTTCTTCCGTCATCCTGGTAATGCTGCTTGGCCAGTCGAGGGTATTTTACTCTATGAGCAAAGACGGGCTGCTGCCAAAAATTTTTGGAGATCTGCATCCAAAATATAAAACCCCCTATAAAGCCAACTTAATCATCTTATTATTAGTAGGGCTTTTTGCCGCTTTTGTACCCGGGGATATTGTAGGTGATATGACGAGCATCGGCACTTTGTTTGCCTTTTGCCTGGTATGCATCGGTGTTATCATTTTAAGAAAAACCGACCCCGATTTGCCCAGGCAGTTTAAAACACCGCTGGTACCATTTATACCATTGCTGGGTGTGGCGGCCTGCCTGCTGATGATGATGGGCCTGGGCTGGACGAACTGGCTGCGACTGTTTGGCTGGCTGGCACTTGGTTTTATTATTTACTTTGGCTACAGTGCCCGAAACAGTAAACTAAGAAACCCCAAAAAATAAAACATCACTTAACATTTTCAGGGCTGGATAAATACCAGCCCTTTTTTATTCAACAGCCTTAACCGAATATCTTTGCCTCGCAAATGAAAAAAGCCTTCCTGCAACTACATACTGCCGTATTCCTGGCTGGTTTTACGGCCATATTAGGCAAACTTATTGGCCTTAGTGAGGGCTTGCTGGTATGGTACAGGATGCTGATAGCGGTGGTGACATTACTACTAATACAACAATACCGAAAAGGCATCCAACAATTGCCGGCTACCGAAACGCTGCGCCTGCTGGCAGTAGGTGGTGTTATCGCCATACACTGGGTGGCATTTTACGGCAGCTTGAAGTATGGCAATATTTCCATTGCGGTGGTTTGTATTTCCGGCTCAGGGTTCTTTACTGCTTTTTTCGATCCGCTTATCAGCCGCAAAGCATTGCAATGGCAGGAAGTAGTGCTGGGGGCGCTAGCCATTGCCGGTATATATATTATATTCGATTTTCACCCACAGTACAAAACCGGCATTCTCTTTGGCATAGTATCAGCCATTGGCAGTTCGCTATTCCCCATTTTTAATAAGCAATTAGTAAGCAGGCACAATGCCGGCACGCTTACATTGTACGAAATGGCCGGTGGCTTGTTGCTTTTAACCATACTCATCCCCATCTATCACCGGTTTTTTCCGCCAACACAACTGCTGCCCACCCTTACGGACTGGTGGTGGTTGCTGGTACTGGCACTGGTATGCACTGTGTATTGTTTTTACCTGCAGTTAAATGCACTGCGACATATTTCCCCCTTTACAGCCAACCTGGCTTACAACCTTGAGCCGGTATACGGTATCCTACTGGCTTTTGTTATTTTTAAAGAAAACAAGGATTTCAACCGGCATTTTTACCTCGGCGTGGCACTAATATTACTATCCGTGGCTTTGCAAACAAGCCGTGTATGGCTTAAAAACAGGTACAGAAAGGCAGGTGCAGGTTAATTTATCCACCGGAGTGGGTAAATATTAAAAAAAGTAAGGCATGCTTACCCAAAAATCAAAAATGTTTACCTACCTTCGCCGTCCAAAAAAAATGCATTATGGCAAGAGTATGTCAGGTTACGGGTAAAAAGCCAATTACAGGTAACAAGGTATCCCATTCAAATATTAAAACTAAACGCAGGTTTTTACCTAACCTGCAAACCAAGCGTTATTTCTTTGCAGAAGAAGACCGTTGGATTACCCTTAAAGTATCTTCAGAAGCTATCCGCACCATTAACAAAAATGGTCTGGCTTCGGTAGTAAAGCAATTAAGGCTGGCTGGTACCAAAATTTAAGTACCGCTTTTTTGTAAAACCATTATACAAACTATTTAATCATACAACAATGGCAAAGAAAGGAAACAGGGTTCAGGTAATCCTGGAGTGTACGGAACACAAAACCAGCGGTCAGCCGGGTACAAGCCGTTACATCTCTACCAAAAACAAAAAAAACACCCCTGAAAGGCTGGAATTGAAAAAATTCAACCCCATCCTGAAAAAGGTAACGGTGCACAAAGAGATAAAATAATTAAGCAAAAATGCAAACCCGGAATCAACCTGATACAAGGCCCGGTTTTCAAATTTGCACTATTCAAATTTTCAAATTTACGTTATGGCAAAAGCAGCAAAAACAGCGATAAAAACCAAAGACCAAAAAGCAGCCGCTGAAGCTAAAAACTGGAGCAAAGTAATTAAAGCTGTACGCAGTCCTAAAACAGGCGCTTACACTTTTAAAGAAGCCATCGTTCACAAAGACAAAGTGAAAGAATTCTTAGCACAGTAAGCTGGCAATGGAATGAATATATTTAAGCTGTCCTGGTTAACTTCGGGACGGCATTTTTTATTTTAATACATTTATCCGCTATGGGATTTTTTGACAA
The DNA here is from genome assembly GCA_937873715.1 of uncultured Chitinophagaceae bacterium. GTDB lineage: Bacteria > Bacteroidota > Bacteroidia > Chitinophagales > Chitinophagaceae > Ferruginibacter. Next base: position 368,669 of record CALMYJ010000005.1, on the reverse strand, counting down.
GCTATTTGGAAAGAAAGAACAAAAAGAAAGCCTGGAACAGGGGCTGCAAAAAACAAGAGAAGGTTTTTTCAGTAAAATAACCAAAGCCATTGCCGGCAAAAGCACGGTAGATGCCGAAGTGCTCGACAACCTGGAAGAAGCACTGGTAAGCGCTGATGTGGGTATTGAAACCACCGTAGCCATTATTGAACGCATTGAGCAAAGAGTGGCAAAAGACAAATACCTGAACACCTCCGAACTAAATGGCATATTAAAAGAAGAAATACAAAACATGCTGGTAGAGGCACCGCAGGATACCAGCTACATCAATTATGAATTGCCGGCAGGTCATAAACCACATATCATATTAGTGGTAGGTGTAAATGGTGTAGGCAAAACCACTACTATTGGCAAACTGGCACACAATTTTGCGCTGGCAGGCAAATCGGTGCTGCTGGGGGCGGCAGATACGTTTAGGGCAGCGGCGGTAGACCAGCTTAGCATCTGGAGCGAACGTACCGGTGTACCTATTGTAAAAAAAGAAATGGGCAGCGACCCTGCCTCTGTTGCTTTTGATACTGTACAAAGTGGCGTGGCTCGCAATGCCGATGTCATCATCATTGATACCGCAGGCAGGCTGCACAACAAAGCCCACCTGATGGAAGAGCTTAGCAAAATAAAAAGAGTAATACAAAAAGTAATACCCGATGCCCCCCACGAAGTAATGCTGGTGCTGGATGGCAGTACCGGCCAAAATGCACTGGAGCAGGCCAAACATTTTACTGCCGCTACCGATGTAACGGCCCTTACCATTACAAAGCTGGATGGCACTGCCAAAGGCGGCGTGGTGCTGGCGATTGCCTACCAGTTTAAAATACCGGTAAAATTTATAGGCGTTGGCGAAAAAGCTACCGACCTGCTGGTGTTTGATAAAAAAGATTTTGTAGAAGGCTTGTTTAGTGCCGAAAAATTATACCAGTAAATCAATCTGCATCCACAAAAAATTCAGCAAATGATAAAAGTTGGCGAATACAACGAATTAACGGTACTGCGTAATGCTGCTTTTGGCGTTTTCCTGGATGATGGCGATAAGGGCTTGCTGCTGCCCCGCCGCTTTGTACCACCTGGTTTAAAAGAAGGGGACAGTATAAAAGTATTTGTGTACCACGATGGCGAAGAAAGGCTGATTGCCACCACCCAACAACCCTACGGTATAGCCGGCGATATAGTGCAGTTAAAAGCAGTGAACATAACAGAGCAAGGCGCTTTTTTGGACAATGGCCTCATGAAAGATTTATTTGTACCCAAAAGCAAACAGCTTAGCGGCATGAGGCTTGGTGGTGAATACCTTGTAAAGCTGTACATCGATGAACAAACAGGCAGATTAACCGCAACTGAAAAAATTGAACCTTTTTTAGACAACACGGCATTAACCGTTGCCGAAAAAGATATAGTGCAACTTACCGTTTACCGCCGTACCGATATTGGCTATACTTGCATCATCAATAATCAGCACACCGGCGTACTGCATTTTAATGAAATATACCGCAACATCCGCACCGGCGACAGGTTCCAGGGGTTTATAAAAAAAATATACCCGGTTGATGAAAACGGCCATTACAAAATTGATGTGGTGGCGGGCCGCCCGGGCTACAACCGGGTAGAAGATGAAACAGGTAAAATACTGAGACTGCTGCAGGAAAATAACGGCTATCTCCCCTACCACGATAAAAGTGATCCCGAAGCCATTTATGATTTTTTCGGCATGAGTAAAAAAACATTCAAGATGGCTACCGGCAATCTCTTTAAACAAAAAAAGATCAGCTTTGAAAAAACAGGCATTAAGCTTGTTTAAAGAAATGGTTAACAAATAGTGCATAAAACCACACAGCCGCTTTTACGCCAGCTAAAAAATCCTTTTACATTGAATTACATTTTTTCCACGCCCTTACTCCCCTTTTCTATACCTCGTCTGATATCGCTGAAATGTATTTTACAATTACTAAATAAAAAGTAGTAAAGTACATTTCTTTTTATGGGTATCCTGCTTTTTGGAGGACAGCAAAACACATAATTTTTCGCAAGGGTTTACTATTTCCAAGACAAATTATTAATGCCCAAAAACAAATAAATTATTTCTATTTTTAACATCCCCTTCAGTGGAAGGAACAAGCTCTTTTCAGCAAAAGTTTTTTGTATTAGTTAAACTACAATTTATATGAGAGTTTTAATGCCTATTGGATTTTTGATAGTATTTATAATTTGGATTATGTACAGGCTTATAATAAAAAAAGACTTGAAAAAAAATTTAAATAACCTGTATATCGGACTTGCTTTTATCGCAATTTGGACAGCAGTTTATTATTTATGGATTAATTGATTACTTATAATCAACGCAAGCGTAAAGCCATTTAAGAGGAAAAATAAGGTGCATCATAAAAGATTTTGTAAAATGTTACCCCCCCCCAAACAACAATCAACGCTTGTATTACTATCCGCTAATACCAGGTTTCACCAAATGCTGTTCTGCTTTTTGCAGCCAATCAGCCAAAAAATTTAAAAAAAATTAAAAAAGCAGTTTTAGTAAGTTTGCATACAAACCATGATACATAATGCCTGAAGAAAGAAGCCTGAATTTTATTGAAGAAATTATTGAAGAAGATTTAAAAACAGGAAAGTACAACAGCATCCTCACCCGTTTTCCACCCGAACCCAATGGTTACCTGCATATTGGCCATGCTAAAAGCATTTGTCTCAACTTTGGCCTTGCTATAAAATACGGCGGCAACACCAACCTGCGCTTTGATGACACCAACCCCGCCAAAGAAGAAACAGAATATGTGGACAGCATTAAGGAAGATGTAAAATGGCTGGGCTTTGAATGGGCCAATGAATTTTATGCCAGCGATTATTTTGATGAACTGTATGCCTTTGCCGTAAAACTGATACAAAAAGGCCTGGCTTATGTAGACGATTCTACTGCCGAAGAAATTGCACGGCAAAAAGGCACTCCTACACAGCCCGGCACACACAGCCCTTACAGGAATAGAAGCATTGAAGAAAACCTCCGCCTTTTCCAGGAAATGAAAGAAGGCAAATATGAGGATGGTGCTAAAGTATTAAGGGCAAAAATTGATATGGCATCGCCCAATATGCACATGAGAGACCCCCTCCTCTACCGCATTAAAAATGCCCACCACCACCGTACCGGCGCTGCATGGCGGATATACCCCATGTACGATTTTGCCCACGGCCAAAGCGATAGCATTGAGCAAATCACCCATAGCATCTGCACACTTGAGTTTGTACCACACCGTGAGTTGTACGAATGGCTGATAGAACAACTGGAAATATTCCCTTCCAAACAATATGAGTTTGCAAGATTAAACATGACCTACACGGTAATGAGTAAACGCAAATTATTGCAGTTGGTGGAGGAAGGACATGTAAGCGGATGGGACGACCCCCGTATGCCTACCATCAGCGGTATGCGCCGCAGGGGCTTTACACCCGAAAGCATCCGTAATTTTTGCGAACGCATAGGAGTAGCCAAACGGGAAAACCTTATCGATTACAGCCTGCTTGAATTTTGTGTAAGGGAAGACCTTAACAAAACCGCCATTAGGGTAATGGCCGTACTCGACCCCGTAAAACTCATTATTACCAATTATCCCGAAAATCAAACTGAAGAGCTGGTTAGCGAAAACGGCCCGGACGAAACCTTTGGCAGCCGCACTGTACCCTTTAGCCGGGAGTTGTGGATAGAGCGTGAAGACTTTATGGAAATACCCATGAAAAAATGGTTTAGGCTGGCACCAGGCGCAATGGTTAGGCTCAAAAGTGCTTACATTGTACAATGCACCGATTTTAAAAAAGATGCCAGCGGCAACATTACCGAAATACACTGCACTTATTTTCCTGAAAGCAAAAGCGGCGGTAACAGCACCCTTACTGCCAAAGGCACCATTCACTGGGTAAGCGCCCTGCATGCCTTACAGGCACAGGTAAACCTGTACGACCGCCTGTTTAAAGTAGAAGACCCTTCTTCTGAAGAGGGAGATTTTAAAGACTATATTAACCCGGGTTCGCTTACGGTTATCCAATGCTATACCGAGCCTTCGCTGAAAAATACTGTACCCGGTAAGGCTTACCAGTTTATCCGCAAAGGATATTTTTGCGTAGATAAAGCCTGCACTGCCGATACACTCATCTTTAACCGAACGGCTACCTTAAAAGACAACTGGCAAAAAACAGCAGGAAAAAATTAAGTAGAAGTTTTTGTTTTATTATCCAGTTTTAAATGCGGAAACACTGCGGCCAGCATCATCCATAGTGTAGCGATAAGCATCATATAAATGCCTGCTTTTTTCTGTGGACAATAAGCATTATAACATGAGGTAAACAGCACAAACGATTTTATGGCATAACCCACAGCCAAAGCAGCTAAAAAAAGATTTGTACGCCTTGCCCATACCTTATGCAACAGCATAAATACAAACACCAGCACAGCAATGAATACAAGAAATTTTCCGGGCTTGCCATATTGATTTTGGTAAGAGTAAAAGCCGGTAAATTCCTGCTCAATATCGGCATAATATGCCCAGGGCATAAAACAGGATACAATCAATACAATGCAGGCTGCAAGCCCGGTGTAATGTAATAGCTTAACCATTTGCAAAATTAAAAGTCCCTCCCTGTGCAGGGAGGGACTTGGTGAGTGAGGTCCCGAGCAGACTCGAACTGCTGTACGAGCTTTTGCAGAGCTCTGCCTAGCCACTCGGCCACAGGACCACTTTATTAATCTCCAAATTAACGATATACTAACGGTAAAAGGTTAAGTATATTTTGGAGGGGGCAAAAATAAGGGAATTTTTTATTACAAATTATTAATGCGAAATTCGGCAGCAAAAACTTATTAAAATAAAAGATGCATCCCGGGCAAATCGCCTGCCGTAGAGCAACTTTCACCCAATTTTTACCAGTAATGCAAAAATGAAAATAACATTTTTTAAATACCAGGGCACAGGCAATGATTTTATCATATTAGACAATTACAACCAGGAGGCACCCCGGTTAAGTACAAAGCAAATAAAATTTTTGTGCGACCGGCATTTTGGTATTGGTGCCGATGGGCTCATGTATTTATCAAAAAAACAAGGCTACGATTTTGCCATGGAATATTATAATGCCGATGGCTATGTAAGCAGTATGTGCGGTAATGGCGGCAGGTGCCTGGTAAAATTTGCTTACCACAGGGGGATACACAGGGCCAGCTACAGGTTTATTGCAATTGATGGCGAACATGAAGCTGAAATTGAAACCGATGGTACTGTAAGTTTAAAAATGAAAGATGTAGATACCGTAGACCTTCATGCCTCACATGCCATCCTTAATACCGGCTCGCCGCATTTTGTAAAATTTGCTGATAATGTACAAGAAATTGATGTGCTGGCCACGGCAAGGGATATACGCTATAGTGAGCCTTTTAAAAAAGAAGGCATTAATGTAAACTTTGTAGAAACGATAGATGAAGACAGCATTTACATGCGTACTTACGAACGTGGCGTAGAAGATGAAACCCTTAGTTGCGGCACCGGCGTTACGGCAGCCGCACTACTATCGGCGCACAACGATAATGGTTTTAATACAGTAAATGTAAAAACCAGGGGCGGCAGGCTAAGTGTAGAATTTGATAAAGTGGGAGAAAAACAGTTTAAAAATATCTGGCTCTGCGGCCCAGCCGAATTTGTATTCCAGGGAGAAATTGAACTGCAGGCATAACCTCAGCACACAGTCAGCACTGGTACGGCATTACAGCACCACTACAGCAATAAAAACCAGCCCATGATTCAGTACTTCAAAATTGTTGATCAAAAAACCGTAGCCATCGACAGGCCCGAAGATGGTGCCTGGGTTAATGTGCTGCCACCCTTAAAGCAGGAAGAATTTAATGAACTAAGTGAAACACTCGACATTCCTATCGACTTTTTAACCGACTCCCTTGATATTGATGAACGCAGCCGCTTTGAAACCGAAAACAATGTAAAACTCATTGTAATTAAAACACCCACCGAAAACAATTCCTTCAACGAAAGCGATGCCTATTACATCACCATACCCATCTGTATTATACTTACCCACAACCAGATTGTAACGGTAAACTCTTTCGAAAACGAAGCCATCAAAAAATTCCTCAACACGTTTCAAAACCGCAGCCCCGATAAAAAAAGTATGATGGTGCTTAAAATATTTGAAAAGGTAACCACCAACTTCCAGGAGTTTTTGAAAGAGATTAACCAGCGGCGAAACCTGCTGGAACAAAAACTGTACGACTCTAACCGCAATGCCGAACTGCTGGAATTGGTACGTATACAAAAAAGCCTGGTATATTTTGTAACAGCCCTGCGCAGCAACGAACTGCTGATGATGAAAATACAACGCACCAACTTTTTACAGTTGAATGAAGACGAAAAAGAATTCCTGGACGACCTGGTGGTAGAAACCAGCCAGGCCCTTGAAATGGCCAACACTTATGCCAATATACTCAGCAGTTCGCTGGATGCTTTTGCCAGCATTATCAGCAACAACCTGAATAATGTGTTAAAACGGCTTACATCCATCACCATTATCCTGTCTTTTCCGGCGCTCGTTGCCAGTGTATATGGCATGAATGTGCCTATACCGGGGCAAAACTGGCCACACTCCTTTTATGTACCTCTCATTATTTCTTTAGGTATTTCCATTTTAATCAGTGCTTATTTTCTTAAGAAAAAATGGTTTTGATGCAACAAAAATTTACAATCAACGCAGTTTTATAACACAGCAACACAATGAATTTTACAATACGGGTGTACGGCATATTAGTGAACGATAAACAACAGGTGCTGGTTAGCGATGAATATATACGTGGCAATTATTTCACCAAATTTCCGGGCGGCGGCATGGAAATCGGCGAAGGCACAAGAGATTGTTTAAAAAGGGAATTTGTGGAAGAAATGAACCTAAAAGTGGAAGTGGGCAACCATATTTACACCACAGATATTTACCAGCAAAGCGCTTTTAACCCGGCACACCAAATAGTTTCCATTTATTATTTTGCCCATGCCCTTGAGCCTATAACGGCCCCTATTCAACAACAGCCCTTTCACTATACTGAAGCACAGTTAGGCCTGTACGATAAAATACAGCAGATAGAAAGCTTCCGCTTTATTGACTGGAACGATTTTTCAGCCGATTCGGTAACACTCCCTTTAGATAAAATTGCCGCATCAATTGTAAAACAGTTATTATGAGTACGCAGCCTCCTGCTTTTTTCAGCAGTAATATCATACTTGAAAACGACAGGGTACGTATTGAACCGCTTGAAGAAAAACATTTTGAGCCGCTGTGGCTCATTGCACAAAACCCCAACCTGTGGCTATTTTCCAGTTCGGTGGTACAAAATAAAAACCATTTCAGGCGGTATATCAATACAGCACTCACGGAGAGGGATACCTTCAAATCGTATCCTTTTGTGTATACAGATAAAGCTACAGGTGCCTATGTGGGCAGCACCCGCTATGGCAATATCGACCTGGCCAATAAAAGGCTGGAAATTGGGTGGACCTGGCTGGCACAACAACTGCATGCCACAGGGTTTAACAGGCAATGCAAATTTTTACTGCTGTGCTATGGTTTTGAAACCCTGCACTTAAACCGTATTGAACTTAAAACCAGCACACTCAATATCCGTTCGCAAAAAGCTATGCAGCATATTGGCGCTGTAAAGGAAGGCATATTACGCCGTCATTCCATAAATGAAGATGGCACCATAAGAGATGCTGTGTATTTCAGTTTTATTAAAGACGAATGGCCGACAACAAAAGCAAAATATTTCAGCAGTTTGTATTGAATGATTTTAGAAGTTGTAGGTAGTTCCTCCCTATGGCGCAAGATTCTTTGAATTAAAAAGCTGTTTCCTTCCCAGCAACGTCTCCGGCACGGGACGTTGCGTTCAAAAACCACCTGCACTAAATACCTCCGCCTTGGTTCGTGGCACAGGCGACTATATACCTGTTAGAGCACTCAGCTATCCTTAGTGTTTCCAAATAAATAATAAGCTGGAATTCCCATTGCTGGGTAAACAATAAAAAGCTGAAAAGCAGTCCTTGCTTGTAACTATGAAGTTGTTCATTAAAATGAATGTGCAATATCAACTAACCACACGGGCTATACGCTGTTCCAGCAGCAGCAAATCGGCCAGCACAAATGCAGTAACCGCTTCCAGCACCACCGGCACCCTTAAAGCAATACAAAGGTCATGACGGCCCTTTACCGAAAAAGCTTCTACCGCCCCTGTTTCTACATTAAGTGTTTGCTGCTCTTTAGGTGTAGATGAGGTTGGCTTAATGGCAATACGAAACACCAGCTCATTACCATTACTGATACCGCCTACAACGCCGCCGCTGTGATTGGTACGGGTGGTGCCACTCATATCCTCAATCCAGTCGTTGTGCTCGCTGCCAAACATGGTAGCTGCTGCAAAGCCGCTGCCAAACTCAATTCCTTTTACAGCAGGTATGGCAAATACGGCATGGCTCAGCACCGATTCCACCGAATCGAAAAAAGGCTCACCAATACCGATGGGTAAGCCGGTTGCCCTGCATTCTACAATACCGCCAATAGTGTCTTTATGATCAATAGCTTTTTGTAACCCGGCTTCAATATCTTTTTCACCGCCAATTTCGAGTATGCTGGCGTTTACTTTAACCTGGTTCAGTAATTTTTTGGCCACCACCCCGGCCGCTACCAAACACACCGTGAGCCTGCCGCTAAAATGCCCGCCTCCCCTGAAATCTTCAAAGCCGCCAAATTTTTTTGTAGCTACAAAATCGGCATGACCGGGCCTGGGCACCGCTCTTTGTTTTTCGTAATCGGTGCTACGGGTATTATTATTATCGAACAATATAGTAATGGGTGCACCGGTGGTTTTACCATTAAACACCCCGTTCATGATACGGGGAATATCATCTTCTTTTCTTGGTGTGGTGCCTTTAGCCCCAGCTTTTCTTCTTTCGATATCGGTTGTAAAATCTTCAACACTAAGTGGCAGGCCCGCCGGGCAGCCGTCGATATTTATTCCTACGCAATGCCCGTGTGATTCACCAAAAATGGACACCCTTAAAATTCTTCCAAAACTGTTCATAAACCGTGCTGTTATTTTTATTTTAATGCCTCCTTTACTGATGTAACAGTTGCACCTAATTGCTGTATGTGATTATAAAACTCAGGATACGATTTATTTACTGCCTGCGCTTCTTCAATCACCGTTTCGCCATCGGCACATAATGCTGCTACGGCACAGGCCATTGCTATGCGGTGGTCGTGATGAGAATGAACAGTTGCCGCATGCAGGCCATTGCCGCCTTCCACCAGCATAAGGTCATCCTGCAATTTTACCGTAACACCCATTTTTGCAAACTCTTCCTGCAGGGTTAGCCCACGGTTGCTTTCTTTATGGGCCAGGCGATTTACCCCTTCAATAACAGTGGTACCGCTGCAATAAGCAGCCAGCGCCACTAAGGGCGGAAATAAATCAGGGCAATCCGTTGCATTAAAATGAAAGGCTTTTAACCCGCTGCTGCCAGTGGCCGGTGGCCCGATATGAATTTGTTTTTCTTCAATAGATATGGCGCAGCCGCTATCCATCAAAGCTTTCAAAATAGCTTTATCGGCCTGGGTTGAAAATACATCTAATCCTGCAACGGTGATGCTGCCGGCAATGGCGCCTGCCACTAACAAAAATGCGCCACCACTCCAGTCGCCCTCCACGGTGTATGTTATGGTGCCGGCCGCTGCTGCTGCAGGATACACCACAAATGATTCAAAATTTTTGTTCTCTACTTTATACCCAAAATGCTGCATTACCTGCAGGGTAAGGTCAATATAAGGTTTACTTTTAAGGTTACTAACGGTAATGGTTACCGGCGCAGTAGCCGCTTTGCCAAAAGCAAAAAGCAACCCGGTTAAAAACTGTGAACTTAAAGAGCCGTCAATAGTAATATCTTTTGGTTGCAGCGGTCCCTGTATCTGCAGGGGCAGCTTACCCTGGTTAGATTGAATGGATACGCCTAACTGCGGCAGTATGTCATCAAAAAAATCCATTGGCCTTGTAACAAGGCTGCCTGTGCCATCAATGCGAATAGCATTGGCACTTAAAGCCGCAAGTGGTGTAAACATCCTGATACCGAGGCCGCTTTCGCCACAGTTCATGGCATTGCCTACAGCCTGTATGCCGTTACTGATAATATCGATACTGCCACCATGATCAGTAACAACGGCACCCAGGTTTTGTATAACACTCAGGGCGGCATTATCATCATTACTGCGGCCGGGGTTATGGATAACCGTTAGTCCCTGGTGCAACAATGCTGCTGCGCAGGCACGCTGCATAGAGCTTTTAGAAGTGGGGGCATTGATATTGCCGGATAGCGAGGAAGGTTTTACGGTAACAATCATATTTTTCAGGCTTTTGCCATAGTAGCGGCAACACGTTCGGTAATTAAATGTTGTAATTGCGTTAAAGGCATTTTGTGTACTATGCCTTCTCCAATACTTTTGAGCAAAATAAAATTCATGTCGCTGCTCATTCTTTTCTTGTCTAATTTCAAAAGGCTCCATACTTTATCCCTGTCAAACTGGATAGAAGTGGGCAGTTGATATTTTTCAATTAACTGTTCAATACGCAGTGTATCGGCAGCGGCAAACCCGGTAATTGCTTCAGAAAAGGCACAGGCAGCCATCATACCAATACTTACAGCATGGCCATGCGGCAACTGGTAAATATTTTCAATAGCGTGGCCCAGGGTGTGCCCGAAGTTGAGCAGCCTTCTTTCGTTTTGCTCCAATTCATCTGCAGCCACAAGACTGGTTTTGATGTGTACATTTTTTTCAATCAGTTGGGCCATCAAAGCAGTATCCTGCTGAAAATCATCAAGGCAATGTTGCTCCAGTAATGCAAACAAGTTTGCATCCCTGATACAGGCATGCTTAATCACTTCTGCAAAACCATTTATCCACTGTGCCTGTGGCAGCGATTGCAATAATGAATAATCGAATAATAAAAATGACGGCTGCTTAATTACGCCTACAAGATTTTTGTACACGCCCACATCCACGCCATTTTTGCCACCAATAGCTGCATCTACCATTGCCAGTACTGTAGTAGGCACAAAACCAAATTTTAACCCACGCATATACACACTGGCGGTATAGCCGGTAATATCGGTAACCACCCCTCCACCAACGCCAACGATAAATGTATTTCGGTCGGCTTCCAGTTCAATCAGCTGGCGGATGATATCATCTACAGCAGCCTGCTGCTTATACTCCTCTCCTGCTTTTATTATAATGGTGCGCCAGCCTTCAAATTTTGAAGCCTGTGCGGCATACAAATGTTCATCGGTAACGAGTATAGTTTTTTCCTTTGATACAATATTTTCGAGGTATGCAAAACCAGCATCGAAATAATACGATACTGTTTTGCCCGATATGGTATAGTCAACTTGTTGTAAAGCCACTGTACAATTAAAAATTACGGTTTAAAAAATAAGAGTTTTCATAAGCCCTTGTAAAGGCAATTAACTGTTCATCACTTTGTTTTGATGATTAATACTTTCAAGATGCACAGCATCGAAATACTTGGTAACAAATTCACGGCTCAGTCCCACTTTATCGCCCCTGTTGTAGGCTTTGTCCAGGATTTCGTTCCAGCGGTTGGTTTGCAGGATGGTGATATTATTATCTCTTTTGTATTCACCAATTTTATCTGCAATCTTCATACGCTGGCCCAGCAGGGTAATCAGTTCATCATCTATATGATTGATTTGCTCACGCAGTTTGGCCAGTGCATTTAAAAATTCCTGCTGGTCGGTATTTTCATTACGCCATTTGATAGCGTCGATCATTTCGGCTAATACTTCAGGGGTAATTTGTTGCTTGGCATCGCTCCAAGCATTATCAGGGTCGATATGGCTTTCTACCATGATGCCGTCAAAATCGAGGTCGATACTTTTTTGCGCCACCGCCTGCAGCATGTGCCTGTTGCCGCAAATATGGGATGGATCGCAAATGAGTTTCATATCGGGGAACCTGCGTTTCATTTCTATAGGCAGGTGCCACATAGGTGCATTGCGGTATTCGGTATTGCCGTAGTTAGAAAAACCACGGTGTATCATACCTACCTGTTTGATGCCTGCTTTTTGCACCCTTTCAATACCACCTGTCCACAGTTCCAAATCGGCATTGATGGGATTTTTAATGAGCACGGGAATATCCACGCCACGCAGGGCATCGGCCACTTCCTGTACACTAAAAGGGTTAACGGTGGTACGGGCGCCAATCCAAAGCATATCTACATCAAATTGTAAAGCATCTTCCACATGCTTTGCCGTAGCTACTTCTACAGTGGTAGGCAGTCCCGTTAGTTTCTTGGCCTGCAGCAGCCAGGGCAAACCCTTTGTGCCGATACCTTCAAATAATCCCGGCTTGGTACGGGGCTTCCATATACCGGCACGCAGTACATCTACCTTACCTGTTTTAGCCAGCCTTGCGGCTGTTTCGAGCACTTGTGCTTCTGTTTCGGCGCTGCATGGGCCGCTGATGACTAATGGACGTTTATTCCATTTTTCCTGCATCACTTCTTTCATATTGGTTAATTGTGTTTGCATGATAATCGTTTTGTTTGCCTTAAATAATGTATGTTTTGATTGTATTATTTTTTGTTACGAACCGTTGAGTCATAGCTGAACATCGTTGTGTCACTCACTTGTGCGTATATTTTCTATTCAGCCATACTGTTCTGTTCTTTTCATTTCAAATTTTATTTCTCCTGTGTCTTGCATCCCCAGTTCTTTTCAGCCCTGCATCTTATACATTAAATATTCTTACACATCTTTATCACTCACCAAAGAAGGATTACTCCATGTATTTTCCTTTACTGCATTACATACCACCTGTATTTGCCCAATAGCTTCTACGCTTGCCTCCCTCAATATCATAGAACAACTTTTTTACTGCAAACCCCTAATCCCTTACTTTAAAATCTTTCTAATTTTATTGGCATTTTCCATTAGCTCAGTTAAATATTCCCAGTTCTCTTTTTCCAGGCTGGCTTTAAATTTTCTTAACTGGCTGATATGTTCGTTCAATACATCCAGTACATTTTCCCTGTTTTGCATAAATATGGGTGCCCACATAGCCGGGTTACTTTTTGCCAAACGCACCGTACTTTCAAAACCACCACCGGCTAATTCAAAAATGGCATCTTCTTCTCTTTCTTTTTCGAGCACTGTATTGGCCAAAGCAAAAGATGTGATATGTGATATATGACTTACATAAGCCGCATGTATATCATGGCTTTCTGCTCCCATATACACCATATGCATGCCAAGGGCTTTATATAGGGCTTCTATTTTTTCCACAGCAACCGCATCACTTTTTTCTTTTTCACAAATCACACAGGCACGGCCTGCAAAAGCGCCACGTACTGCCGCTTCAGGCCCGCTGTGCTCGGTACCCCACATTGGGTGTGTAGCTACAAAACGGCTACGCATGGGATGCTCCTTCAGCATATTGCACAATGCAAATTTAGTTGAACCTGCATCCACTACAATTTGCTTTTCGTTTACCATATCCATCACCCGCTGCATTACAGGCAGTGTGGCATCTACCGGTATAGAGATATAAATCAAATCACTTTGTGCAACCGCTTCTTCCAAAGGCATGGAGGCATCTATCAGTCCAAGCGCTTTTGCCTTATCAACGCTGGCCTGAGCCCGGCCAACACCTATTATTTTTTTTGCAAAACCTTTTTCTTTAAGCGCCAGTGCAAATGAACCGCCTATTAAACCTACGCCTACTATAGTAACTGTATTAAACATGCTGCTTATTCACTACAGATTCTTTAATCCTTTTAATTGCCGCTTCAAATTGCTGTTCCGGGCTGCACAGGCTTACCCGTACAAAAGCGTTGCCGGCACTGCCAAATATGCCACCCGGTGTGATGAACACATTCGCTTCATGCAATACTTTATCGCTCAGTTCAAACCCATCCTTGTACTTTGAGGGTATGGCTGCCCATACAAACATGCCAGCCTGTGTAGTATCGAACGTACAATCCAGCAAGCTTAAAAGTTCAAATACTTTTTCCCTTCTTGCCCGGTACACTTTATTTACTTCATCATGCCAGGGCTGCCCAAGCTCAAGGGCTTTTGCCGCCGCAAACTGCAGGGGTAAAAACATGCCGCTGTCCATATTACTTTTAAAGCGTAGCACTTCATCAATCTTATCTTTGGCACCCACCAGCATACCCACTCTCCAGCCGGCCATATTGTGCGATTTGCTCAATGAATTTAATTCAACCGCCACTTCTTTTGCCCCAGCTACACTCAGCAAACTCATAGGGCTATCATTCAAAATGAAACTATAAGGATTATCATGTACCAGTAAAATGTTATGCCTTTTTGCAAAGGCTACCAACTGCTCAAACATGGCTTTTGTTGGCAACTGACCTGTTGGCATTTGGGGATAATTCACAAAAAGCAGCTTTACCCCTTTTGTATAATTTTTTGTTCCCTGCTCTACTAAGCTTTCCATTTGGGTAAAATCGGGATAGTAATTATTTTCTTTTTTAAGATCGTAGTATAACGGTGCTGCGCCTGAAATTTTCAAAGCACTGGCATAAGTAGGGTACCCCGGGTTGGGCACCAGTACTGCTGTGTCTTCTTCAAGATACGTCATGCAGATATGCATAATCCCTTCCTTACTGCCAATAAGGGGCAATATTTCCGTATCCGGGTTCAGTTCAACGGCATACCATTTTTTATACCAGTGGGCAATGGCATTTCTCAACACCGGGCTGCCCTTATAGCTTTGGTAGGCATGCTGGTTGGGCTTCATCGCTTCTTCATGCAATGTTTTAATTACATCCGGGTGTGGTGGTAAATCTGGACTGCCAATGCCCAGGTTAATCACCTGCTTTCCGGCTTTATTCATCGCATCAATCTCTCTAAGTTTTTGAGAGAAGTAGTATTCACCAATGCCTTCTAATCTTTTTGCTGTTTCCATGTTTCTTTTTCATTACACTCATTGTACCGGCTGCTTATTTTTTTTCAATACCATTTTTACAAGCCGTGCAACCTGCTTAAATCCCTGTAATCGATTTTATTTAATCTTCCCGTTTTTATATACGCCCAACAACTTTAATGCTTCTGTTTTATTTTTTACATCTTTCAGCGCTGCATCAAGCTGCTCTTTGGAATCAAATTCCAAATCGGCATGAAAGGAATATTTAAAATCACTGCCGGGTATGGGCATGCTTTGCAGCTTGCTTAAATTAATGCCTGCATCTGCAATTCCGGTTAATACTTTGGCAAGGCTTCCACGGGAGTGATCGGTATTAAAGTTTACCGTGGCTTTATTAGCACCGCTAACCTCCTGCGCTGCATCTGCTCTTTGTAAAATTAAAAACCGGGTATAGTTATTTTTTAAAGTATGTATGTTGGGCGCCAGCACTTCCAACTGGTATATTTCGGCTGCCAGCCTGCTGGCAATAGCAGCAATATGTTTGCTGTGGTGCTTATGAATATGTTTGGCACTAAGGGCTGTATCTTCAGTTTCCACCAGCCGCCAGTTGTATTTATCAAGATAATCGAGGCATTGCTGGATAGCCATGTGGTGAGAGTGTACTTCCCGTATATCTTGAAGCTGCACCCCGGGATTTACCAGCAGGTTTTGCCTGATTTGCAGGTATACTTCGCCCACTATCACCAGGTTGCTTTTTTGCAGCAAATTATAGTTGGGTAAAATGCTGCCGGCAATGGAATTTTCAATGGCCATCACACCGCCATCACTTTCTTTTTTATTAGAAGCAATTTTTACCACTTCCCTGAAAGTGGAGCAGCAAACAACTGCTACATCTTTTCCAAAAAAATGCCTGGCGGCTTCCTGGTGAAAGCTGCCCTCAAAACCCTGTATGGATACCTGTGTTGCCATATATGCAAAAAAAATCCCGGCCGATTAGCCGGGAATCCTTTGTATGTAAGTCGTTAATATTGTTGTATACCGCTTAACAAAAGACACCCGGCGTGGTACTAAAAAAATAGTAACCAAAATAAAATCGGGTGTATGTTACTGTGCTTTTCATTTCGGGCTCGAAAGTAGTAAAGATTAGCGGAACAGCCAATAAATTTTTTCAATTAATCTTCAATTTTATTGACAATTTTTTAAAGTTATGCCTCAAAAGCCATACATACACCTATATAACATTAAATAGAGACGCCCCTGTGAACAGGGGCGACTTTAACGATTGCTTGCCATATGAAAAATCTTTATATAGAACCGGCAGAAAATTGCAAGCGTAATAGCCGGTTGTATGATTTGATTACTTATTTAGCTGTAGTATCAGCAGCAGCTGGGGCAGTTGTATCAGCAGCAGCAGGAGCAGTTGTATCAGCAGCAGGAGCAACAACTGTATCAACTACCGGAGTTTCTTCAGTAGCAGGAGTTTCAGAAGAAGAGCAAGCTGCGAAAGCGGCAGCGATAGCGAAAACGAAAAGTACTTTTTTCATTGTTTTGAGTTTTTATTTGTGATTTTGACTATTAATACAGCACTGCAAAAAAGGTAACCCAACTTTTTTTAAAAATATTTTTTTCGTTGTTTTGGGTTACAAAATGAGGTTTTAACGTATTAAATAACGACTGGTGAGTATTTCTGAGAAAGATCAATTATTGCTGAAAGGACTGGCACAAAGCGACAAAGAGGCTGTAGAAGCTATTTACCGGGATAATTACAATATTATTCAGTCGTTTATACTTAATAATAATGGCTCGGTAGATGAAGCCAGGGATATTTTCCAGGAAGCTATGGTGGTGCTGTACGAAAAGTCGAAAGACCCTTCCTTTTCGCTAAGCTGCCAGATAAAAACCTATGTATACTCGGTATGCAGGCGTTTATGGCTAAAAAGGCTACAACAGCTCAACCGCTTTACCACACAGGTAGAAAGTATGGAAGATATTGTACCGGTAGAGGAAGAACTGGAAGAGCATGAAAAAAAGAACACCGAGTTTTTGCTGATGGAACAGGCCTTAGGCAAAATTGGCGAACCCTGTAAAAGCCTGCTTGATGCGTATTATTTGCAAAAGAAAAGCATGATGGATATCGCAGGGGAGTTTGGATACACCAATGCCGATAATGCTAAAACTCAGAAATATAAATGCCTGGTGCGCTTGAAGAAACTGTTTTTTGCACAATATAAAAACACCTGAGGGTTATGGATGAAATTGTAATGCTGGAAGCTATTGAAAGGTATATGAGCGGCGAAATGTCGCCCCAGGAACGTTCGTTTTTTGAAGAACTCCGCAAAACCAACCCTGAAGTTGACCAACTGGTGGTTGAGCATAGCTATTTTTTGCAGGGACTCGAAAAATATGGTGCTGCCCGTAATTTTAAACACCTGCTCCATGAAACTGAAGCCAAATTAATGGCCGAAGGCGTAATACACGAACCTAAGCTAAAAGGTAAAGCCAAAGTAGTATTCCTGTGGAATAAGTATAAACGTAATATGGCTGTTGCAGCTTCTATTGCCGGTTTCATCTCCCTGCTTACCCTTGGGCTTACCCTTACATTTACAACTAAATACAGCGACAGTTATAAATACCTGGTTAAAGAAATCAATAAAACTAACAGGGAAGTATCTACGCTCAAAAGCAAATCAACAAGCCATCATGTACCTGCTGCTCCCGTTAAAATTGAACCTAAAGCAGACTTTACCGGTACCGGCTTTTTAATTGATGGCAAGGGTTACCTTGTAACCAATGCTCATGTTATCAGCAAAATGAAAAACATTTATGTAAAAAGCAATAAGGGTGATTATTATAGCGCCGCTGTTCTTTTTACAGATGCCACGGTAGACCTGGCTATTCTTAAAATTACCGATACCAGTTACAAAACAATTACCAACCTGCCCTATAGTGTACGAAAAACTAATTCCGACCTGGGCGAACAATTTTTTACATTAGGTTTTCCTCGCAATGAAATTGTTTACGGTGAAGGTTATGTGAGTGCTAAATCGGGCAACGACGGCGACTCTACTGCTTACCAGCTTACCGTATCTGCCAATCCCGGTAATAGCGGCGGGCCGGTAATCAGCCAAAATGGTGAAATCATCGGCATCATTACTGCCAAAGATGCCAAATCGGATGGTGTGGTATATGCTGCCAAATCAAAAAACATTTTCAAGCTGCTGGATGAAGTAAAAAAAGATTCCACTAAACAAAATATTAAAATACCAGCAGGCAACAGCCTTAAAGGTATGGATAGGGTGCAGCAGGTAAAGAAAATGGAAGATTATGTGTTTATGATAGTAGGCAGCAGCGGTCAATAAACTCATAACTGCAGTATCATATTTAAAAAATATGGTTCAATTAAAAACGGCGCTTTAACCAGGCGCCGTTTTTAATTATATATAGTACTATAGATATCCTTACCCCCACAACGATGCAGGGTACTCACCACTGGCAATCAGCTTATCAATGCTGGCCTGTACTTCCGGTGCATCTTCTTTATACGTAACGCCAAACCATTGGGCACTTGTAGGAATAACTTTTACCGTGGCTTTAGCTGATTGCACTAATTTATCTACCACCAGGGGTATAAAAAATTCACTTTTGATATTGCCAATTTCTTTATCCAGGAATTCGCCAAAATAGTTTTCGCAGTGCTCAATAAAGTTAGGAGCAAAGCCAAAAAAGTTCATACTCACACTGGAGTCTTCACTCACTTCATGTAAGCCCGATTCGTCTTCGTATGTAATAACCCCCTGCTCGTTCCTGAAAATCTTGGTACGTTCATTTATATCCACCAGGTTGCCATTGCTATCTACATTACATACCCCACGGCTTACACTACCGTTGGCGCTTAATGTTTTTTTAAGCTGGTAACCAATTATGGCATAGGTATCCGCTGCAGCCTGTTGTGTTAAAAAATTATACGCTTTTATGAAACCATCACGGCCATAAAAATCATCCGCATTAATTACAGCAAAAGGTTCGTTAACCACGCCTTTACAACAAAGCACTGCATGGGCTGTGCCCCAGGGTTTTTTACGCTCTTCCGGCACGGTATGGCTTCCGGTAAACTTATTTAATTCCTGGAATGCATATTCCACCTGTATTTTACCACTTAACTTATTACCAAAATTTTCCCGGAACATGGTTTCAAATTCCTGCCGGATTAAAAAAACCACTTTACCAAAACCAGCCTGGATGGCATCGTAAATAGAATATTCCATGATGGTTTCGCCTGAAGGACCAAAGCCCTGGGTTTGTTTCATACTACCATAGCGGCTTGCCATGCCGGCAGCTAAAACAACAAGTGTAGGTTGCATATTAATATTTGGTTTGCAGATTTATTACGATTATTGTACAACGAAAATACACTAAACGGCTTATTAGCGAAAAAATTGCTCCCCAATCTTCAACAAGTTTTTATTCAAAAAATCGAATCGGCTTTAACGATTAACAAAGCTGTGGAACTGCATGTACTTCGCCTGGATGAAATACATCCGGTAGTATCTGGCAACAAATTATTTAAACTGCACTACTACATCAACGAAGCAAAAATTAATCCCGGCAGCCAGGTAATTACTTACGGTGGCGCCTACTCTAACCATCTTGCCGCTACTGCCTACACCTGCCATAACCTGGGTATACCCACTACGGGTATTGTAAGGGGCCAACGCCCCGGCACTTTATCGCATACCCTGCAGTACTGCCATCAAATGGGTATGGATTTAAAATTTATCAGCCGGGAAGCGTATACACAACAAAATGATGAAGAAGCAATAGCCGCTATCCACCGGGCGTATAACAATGCCATCATAATTCCCGAGGGCGGCTACAGCAGCACCGGCGCCGCAGGTGCCGAAAAAATCACTTCGTATATAAATGAAAAATACACCCATATATGCTGCGCCTGCGGTACTGCCACTACTATTGCCGGCATACTAATGGGCGCCGCAAAACAGCAGGTAATTGCAGTACCCGTGCTGAAAGGAATAACAGATATTGAGAAAAGAATTATACACCTAACCAACAACAAAAGCCTGCTGCAACAATTACATATTGCCGGTGATTATCATTTTGGCGGCTATGCTAAGTACAACGGGCAATTGTTACAATTTATGAACCAACTGTACAACGCATACAAACTTCCCACCGACTTTGTGTATACAGGCAAACTGATGTATGCTGTATTTAAGCTGATAGAAAATGATTTTTTTACACCCGGTAGTAATATTATTGCAATACATACCGGTGGCCTGCAGGGAAACCTTTCGCTGGCGCCGGGTAGTTTAACTTTTTAATTCAATCACCCAGGCTGTATATTTGCCGCTATGGCTTTGCAGAAAATTATGCAGAAAATCTTTTTAACAACACTCGTACTTTTAACAATTGGCATCAACCTTAAAGCACAGGATACCCTACCGGCCATTGCCGTAAAAAACATCAGTGGCAAAATAATTGTAAGCTGGAAAAATAATTATGGTGCCTATATTAGCAATATCAATATTCAGCGCTCAACAGACAGCTTGCGCAACTTTACCACTATTGGTACAGTACTGGAACCGATGAACCGTGAAAATGGTTTTGTTGACAACAGGCCCGGCGGCGAAAAAATGTATTACAGGGTTTTTGTTGCCTTTGAGGGGGGAAATTATATTTTTTCAAAATCGAAAAAGCCGGTTAAAGATACCCTGAGCACCCTGCCCGCTAAGTATGATGAGCCAGAAAAAATATTGCCCCCGGCACCTAAGGGTTTTGTTGCCAGCAAACATATTTATACCGGCAAAGACAATCATGTGGTGATTAACCTGCCTGATGCTGCCAGTAAAAAATACGCCGTTAAATTTTTTGACGATAACGGCAATGCCCTCTTTGAGTTAAAACAAATTACCGAACCTTACCTGATTCTCGAAAAAGTAAATTTTGTTCGCTCCGGGTGGTATCATTTTGAATTATTCCTTAATGGAGAAACTGAAGAAAAACACAAGTTTTTTATACCCCGGGAAGAGAAAGCAAACAAGCATTAAGTCATGTACCCGTATAACAACCGGGTATTAAATACCTGCTCAAAATTGCGGCATATTTTTTCTTTCACCTCTACAATATCCACATTACAGCCAAGCTCCTGCTGCAGTGAGGTTACCCTTTTATTGGCAATACCGCAGGGAATAATATTATCGAAATAACCCAGGTTGGTATTTACATTTAAAGCAAAACCATGCATAGTAACCCAGCGACTGCAGCGCACCCCCATAGCACAGATTTTTCTTTCGCTACCCTTAACGCCGGGGTCTATCCACACACCCGTTTCGCCGCTGCTGCGTTCCCCCTTTAGGCCATATTCGCCCATAGTGAGTATAATCACTTCTTCCAGTTCACGCAGGTAACGGCCAATATCAGTATAAAATTTTTCCAGGTCTAAAATAGGGTAACCCACCACCTGCTCCGGCCCGTGAAAAGTAATATCCCCTCCCCGGTTGGTTTTAAAAAACTCAATACCCTGCGCTGCCATATCGGCTTCGCTGATGAGGATATTTTCAAGATGACCGCTTTTGCCCAAAGTATATACCGGCGGGTGTTCGCACAACAATAAATGATGCGGCTGCAATATGGTTTCCATCCCCTTTGCCTGCTGTATTTTTGACTGTACAGCCTGCTGCAGCAACTGCTCCTGGTAATCCCATGCCTGCTTATAGGGTATATGCCCAAGGTCTTTAAATATTACTTCCTGTTTATACAATCCAAATCATTTATTTTGCAAATATAACACCAGTAACTGCAACTACCCTTACACAATAAACCACTGCTATGCCTGATGATAACAATGAATTCGATGAAGTAGCCGAAGGCGAACATTTGTACGAACGGCTTTCCCTTGAAATTGATGGCGGCCAGGAACCTCTTCGGATTGATAAATTTTTAATGAGCCGTATTGAAGGTGCTACCCGTAATAAAATACAACAGGCCATACTCAACGAAATGGTGTATGTAAATGATAAGCCGGTACGGCCCAACTATAAAGTAAAGCCCGGCGATAAGCTGGTGGTGTATGAAAGCCGCAATCCCGAAATCAGTGATATCATCCCCGAGGAAATGGCGCTGGATATTGTGTATGAAGATGACGATATTATTGTAGTAAACAAACCTGCCGGCATGGTGGTACACCCGGGCAGCGGCAACTATAGCGGCACCTTAATTAATGGTATAGCCTGGCACCTGCAGCAGCAACATCCCGAACTGGATGAAGACCTGCTGCCCCGCTTTGGCATGGTGCATCGTATTGATAAAAATACCAGCGGCCTGCTGGTGCTGGCAAAAACGAGTACGGCCATGTCGCACCTTGCCAAACAGTTTTACAACCACAGCGTACACCGCCGTTACATTGCACTTGTATGGGGCGATGTTGAAAATGAAGCAGGTACCATTACCGGCCATGTGGGCAGGCACCAGCGCTTTCGCAAATTATTTACCACTTACCCGGAAGGCGATTATGGCAAAGAAGCCATTACACATTATAAAGTATTAGAGCGGTTTAATTATGTAACCCTTGTGGAATGCCGGCTCGAAACCGGCCGCACCCACCAGATAAGGGTACACATGCAATACATCGGTCATCCGCTTTTTAATGATGATTTTTATGGCGGGGATACTATTGTAAAAGGTACTGTGTTTACCAAATACAAACAGTTTGTTGACAATTGTTTTGAACTATGCCGGCGGCAGGCGCTGCATGCTAAAGAGTTAGGCTTTGTACACCCGGTATCCGGGCAGCAGTTTTTTTTTGAAACAGCACTGCCTGAAGATATGGCCGCCGTTATTGAAAAATGGAGAAGGTACAGCAACAGCCGTAAAACCAACAACGAGTAACAGTATTGTATAAACGCTTATGTATTGATGCTGGCATTATCCCACACTTTGCCAGCTTCGGTTTTGATAGTACGTGCCGGAAATTTATTCACAACAATATAATCGTGTGTGGCCATAACGATAGAAGTACTGTAATCCCTGCAGATATTAAAAAGCAGTTGCATGATTTCATCGCTGGTTTCGGGATCGAGGTTGCCGGTAGGTTCATCAGCAAGTATCAGTTTGGGCGAATTGAGCAGTGACCGGGCAATATCCACACGCTGCTGCTCGCCACCACTTAGTTCAAAAGGCATTTTGTGGCCTTTAGTTTTAAGGCCCACTTTTTCGAGTACATCGGCTATTTTTTCATCCATCAGCTTTTCATCTTTCCAGCCGGTGGCTTTTAGTACAAACTTGAGGTTTTCATTTACATTCCTGTCTGTAAGCAACTGAAAATCCTGGAATACCACGCCGATGCTACGCCGCAGGAAGGGCACCTGCTTCCAGTCTAATTCACGCAGGTTATAATTTACCACCCAGCCTTCGCCTTCTTTTAATTCCAGGTCGCCATATAAAGTTTTTAAAAGGCTGCTTTTGCCGGTACCGGTTTTACCCACCAGGTACACAAATTCGCCTTTATCGATAGAGATGTTTACATCACTTAAAATGAGGGCATTGCTTTGATATATATTAACATGACGAAGTTCTACTATTGATTGTGCCATATCGTTTCAATTGATTAAATGAAAAGTTCCCTGCTGCCAGTTACACCATTTTTAATTGGAAGCAAATTTAACAGATTGGTAAGCCCGGCGAAAATTATTTTATACCTGGCCTGTTAAATTTGTAAACTAATTTTTTAGTTATAAAACTAATTTATTAGTTTTGCAGTATAATATAAATCAGATGGCTAAGCAACTTACAAAAGCAGAAGAGCAAATAATGCAGGTAATCTGGAAGCTGGATAAAGCATTTTTAAAAGAGATTACCGATGCCCTGCCTGCACCCAGGCCACACAGCAATACGGTGGCCACTATCTTAAAAATATTGGTAGAAAAAGAATTTGTAGGTATACATGTATTTGGGCGGATGCACCAGTACTATCCACTTGTATCAAAAGATGCTTATACAAAAAACAGCATAAAAACTCTGGTAAAAGGATATTTTGAAGGCAGCTTCAGCAATGCGGTTTCATTTATGGTTAAAGAAAACAACCTGTCGGTAGAAGAGCTGGAACTATTGCTGAAACAATTAAAAAAGAAAGGTTGAACATTTATTTATCACCTGCACTAAACCAACGTTATGGCTATAGCATATTACCTGCTTAAAGTAACCGCCTGCTCAGCATTGTTGTATGCCGGTTATTTTTTTGTACTACGCAATAAAACACACCACCAATTTAACCGTTGGTACCTGCTCGCTGCAGTATTACTATCGGCATTGGCGCCTTTAGTTCAAATTGATTATATCATACACGAAGCGGCACAGCCGGGCAATATTCCTACACTGCTGATGGCAGTAAGCAACGATAGCGCATTTACCGAAGATATGCAGGCCGCCGGCACAAGGCCGATACTAACGGCAGCGGCTGTAGTAGCTTTTATTTATGCAACAGTAAGTGTATGGCTTTTACTGCGTTTTGTGTACGCCCTGTTAAAATTATACAGGATGTACCATGCAGGCACTGCATATAAAATTAGCAATACCACAATAATCGAATGCCAGTCAAAAGCAGCCCCTTTCTCCTTTTTAGGATGTATTTTCTGGCACCCCGCTATAAACATTCACAGCCCGGAAGGCAGCAATATTTTAAAACATGAACTGGCGCACATAAAGGGCTGGCACAGCGCTGATAAAATTTTTATACAGGTGCTGCTCATCTTTTACTGGTGCAATCCGGTGTACTGGATGATTCGAAAAGAGTTGGGACAGATTCACGAATTTATTGCCGACAGGGAAGCGGTAGCCCAGGGTGATAAAAATGCGCTGGCCGCAATGCTGTTGCAGGTAATTTTTCCGGTACAGGCTCCGGCACTCATCCATCCATTTTTTACGTCATCAATAAAAAGAAGAATAGCCATGATTAGTAAACACAAAACAACAGGTATAGCAGCAAGGCTGCTTATACTCCCTGCAGCATTGCTGCTGGCAACAGCCTTTTCGGTTCAACCCAAAAAAATAAAAATTGCCAACCCCGGCAAAGCCATAACTGTAGTGCTGGATGCCGGGCACGGTGGCAAGGATTATGGCGCTGCAAGCAGCGATGGCAAACATCTTGAAAAAGATATCTGCCTCAGTATTGTGCAAAAAACAATTGCACTCAATAAAGCCGGATTGATAAAAATTATACCCGTTAGAAGCAGTGATGTATATATGAGCCCGAAAGAGAAAGCCGATTTTGCCAACAACCTACGCCCCGACGTTTTTGTATCGGTACATCTTGATGCAGAGCCAGACAATAAAAACGCTTCAGGCGCTGGTATTTTTATTGCAAGGAATGAGTTTGACAATGCAGAAAAAAGCAGGCCGCTTGCTTCTTCGATGATTAATGAATTCAGTTTGAATTATCCCCTTCAGGTACTGCCTAACCCTCAGCAAAGAAAAATGGGTATATGGGTATTACAGGCGGCCAATTGCCCGGCTGTACTTATTGAAGCCGGTTATCTCAGTAACAGTAAAGATCTTGAATTTCTAACATCAGAAAAAGGGAAAGAAACTGTTGCGCTTAATATTCTGCAGGCGATAGAAAAATATGCGGCTGCATTACAGTGATGGATGCGTAAATCAAAATAACCGTGTAAACCTCATCGGCAATGATGAGGTTTTTTAATACAGTATTTGCTCGTGAGGCGTTTGTATCAGCAATGTCTTTTTATCCGAAGCCTCTACCCTGCCAATTACCTGTGCATCGATATTAAAAGTTTTTGCCGCCTCAATCATTATGGCCGCATCGGCTTCGTTGCAATATACTTCAAGCCGGCAGCCCATGTTGAATACTTCGTACATTTCACGCAGGCTGCTGCCGCTGTTTTGCTGTATAATGTCAAATACTGGCGGAGGGGTAAATAAATTGTCTTTGATTACCTTAAAAGTACCGGGCAGGTATTTCATACACTTGGTTTGTCCGCCGCCGCTGCAATGAATAAGGCCGTGAATTTTATCAAAATGATTTTCGAGCAGTTGCTTTAGTACAGGTGCATACGTTCGGGTGGGTGAAAGCAGGAGTTGACCGATGGTGTTGGCTGGATGCTGGTTGCTGGATGCTGGGGACTGGATGCTGGATACTGGATCGCTGAGTTTGTTTTTACCAATATACACCACTTCGTCGGGCAGGTTGTTATCGTAACTTTCTTTAAAATTTTCAGCATAAAACTTACTGAGGGCATCATGCCGGGCACTGGTGAGGCCATTGCTGCCAATACCACTGTTGTAAGTAGTTTCGTAACTGGATTGCCCATAGCTGGCAAAGCCTACAATTACATCACCGGCCTGTATTTTTTCGTTGCTGATGATTTTATTTTTGGGCCAGCGGCAGGTTAGTGTACCATTTACGGCCACCGTACGCACTACATCGCCAACATCGGCCGTTTCGCCGCCCAGGTAATGAATGTGCACACCGTGGGTTTTCAATGCATCAAACAAAGCCTGTGTACCGCCAATGATTTGCTCCAGCACAGCGCCCGGAATTAAATGTTTGTTCCTGTCGATGGTAGAATTAAAAACCATGTTATCATAAATACCCACACACAGTAAATCATCGAGGTTCATTACCACAGCATCCTGTGCAATGCCCCGCCATACGCTGATATCGCCGGTTTCTTTCCAGTACAGGTAAGCCAGTATGCTTTTGGTACCGGCGCCATCGGCATGCATTACATTTATCCAGTTGGCATCACCGCCGAGGTAATCAGGATATATTTTGCAAAAAGCATAAGGAAATAATCCGGCATCAAGGTTTTTTACGGCCTGGTGTACTTCTTCTTTCTGGGCAGATACGCCTCGCTGGCTGTACAAACTCATAGGTAAAAATTGTGCGGCAAAACTATCCTTCAGGCACCAATAAACCATTAAAAATTATCATTTAGTTTTGCACCACTTTTTATGAACGTTCACCGGGATATCAACAGGCTGCCTCTTTTTAAAAACGCTGTGGTTACTATTGGCACTTTCGATGGTGTACACTGTGGCCACCAGCAAATCATTAACCTGATGCAGGCAGAAGCTGCAGCTATCGGGGGCGAAACCGTGATTATTACTTTTTATCCGCATCCCCGCCAGGTAATCAGCAGCAGGCCGGGGCCAGTGTATTTACTCAATACCCTTTCGGAAAAAATACAACTGCTCGAAAAATATGGCATCCATCATTTGGTAATAGTACCCTTTACTGAAGATTTTGCCAACCAGCCTGCAGAAAATTATATCGCTGATTTTCTGGTAAAAAAATTTCAACCGCATACCATCATTATCGGGCACGACCATCATTTTGGCAAAAACCGCAGTGGCAATTACGAACTGCTTGAAGCCAAAGCACAGGCTTTTAACTACCGGGTAAAAGAAATACCCGAGTATATGCTGCAGGAAGTTACCATCAGCTCAACCCGTATCAGGGAAGCCTTGCTTAAAAACGATGTGGATACTGCCAATATATTTTTAGGCTACCCTTACTTTTTTAGTGGCACGGTGGTGCAGGGCAATAAGCTTGGCCGTACCATTGGCTATCCTACGGCCAACCTGCATATTGAAGATAACAGCAAACTGGTGCCCGGCAATGGCGTTTATGCTGTGGATGTGCTTATTAATGGGGCACAACCTACCTTAAGGGGAATGATGAACATTGGCACCAGGCCTACTGTTGATGGAACAAAAAGAGCAATTGAGGTAAATATTTTTGATTTTGATAAGGATATTTACGGACAGCAGCTTACCGTTTATTTAAAAAGAAGGCTCAGGGACGAACAAAAATTCAGCGGATTAGATGCGCTAAAAGCACAACTGGCAAAGGATAAAACTGATGCGTTGTAATAACACTGTACTATAACTGCTGCTGCTGCTTTACCGTATTATTTTCACCACCATTTCTTTCAATAAGCCGGCGCCATCGGTGCTGGCATTGTTGATACCAATACTTTTAAGGTTATACTCATGCAGCAGCAGCAGGGTTTTTTCCACCCCTTCATAGCCATATAATTTTAAAGCAGCCGCTGCCTCTTTTGCAGCATAAGGGTTGTTGTAAAACAGCGGACGCAAAGCAGCTTCACCCCTGTCGGCCATGCCACAGGCGGCATACAGCTTACTAAAATAACCATACAGCGAAGGCAATACCAGTTGTATGGGAGCCGCTTTGGGGTTATATTCAAAATACTGTATGATGCGAAAGGCCTTAGCCATATTTTTTTTACCAATGGCATCCTGCAGTTCAAATACATTGTACTCTTTACTTACACCCACATACTTTTCAATATCATCTTCCGTAATTTCTTTTCGGCTGCCGAGGTTAACCGTTATTTTTTCTATTTCATTTACTATGCGGCTCAGGTCGGCTCCAATATGCTCTGTGAGGAGTGCCACTGCTTTATCTTTCATCAGCACCTGCTGTGTTTGCAGGTAATCTTTTACCCATGCGGCCAGTTTGTAATCACTAATTTTTTCGGTGGTAAGCACTTCGCCATTTTTGGTAAGCGCTTTGTACATAGCTTTTCTTTTATCTAACTTTTTCTCTTTATAGCTGGCCACAAAAATGGTGGTGGGAAGTGGTTTTTGAAAATAGTTTTCCAGGTTTTCGAGGTCTTTATCCCTCATGTGCTGTGCTTCTTTAAGCAACACCACCTGCCTTTCGGCAAACATTGGATAACGCATACAGGCATTCAACACATCGCCCCAGTTGGCATCCTTACCATAAAAAACAGTAAGGTTAAAGCTGGCCTCCTCTGTAGGCAGCAGGTTGTGCTCCGCATAGTTCATCACTTTATCAATATAATAACCTTCCTCACCTTCCAGCCAGTATAGCGGTTTGAACAGTTTTTTTTTCCAGTTGCCTATAATTATTTCAGCACTCATAGTTTTATACGTCAAAAATAAAGGCCCCCTTTTTAATAATAAAACGGAAAGTTTATACAGAACTGCTATATTCGGCCACAAATCCAAACCACTACAATTGCCGGATTGTTGTAACAGAGAACTGCTTACCACTGATAAAACAGCATGAAGACGGCATTAATCATCGGGGCTACAGGCCTCACAGGCAAGCAACTCACTTACTTACTGCTTGGCGACAAACGCTACGCCAAAGTAGTGCTGCTGGTACGTACACCATTAGATACAGTACATCAAAAATTAGAACAGGTTGTGTATGACTTTGATAACCCCGGCGAGCAAATGATAAAGGCCGATGATGTGTACTGCTGCCTGGGCACTACTATACGCAAAGCTGGCAGCAAAGCCGCATTTTACAAGGTAGATTATGAATATGTACTGCAAATAGCACATGCCGCTTACAAAAACGGCGCAAAAAATTTTGCCCTGGTATCCTCAATGGGGGCCAATAAAAAATCTTCATTTTTTTACCAGCGCACCAAGGGCGAAATTGAAGAAGCCATCAGCAGGATTGGTTTTGAGGGTTGTTATATTTTCAGGCCATCAATCCTCAAGGGTCACCGAAATGAATTCAGGCCGGGTGAGGCCTTCATGCTGCTGCTGGTGCAATTGCTGGGCATTTTTATCCCAAAAAAATATAAGCCGATAGCAGCCGGTAAGGTGGCTAAAGCCATGGCAGATACGGTGCATTTAAATCAAAAAGGCATACAGATATACGAATCGCACCAGATTGCAGCGCTCTCCTTACACTAAGCAATTTTTTGGCTTTATGCCAAAGGGATATACTGCTATCCTCACTAAAAGCAGGTATGTGGGTAGTTAGCGCTAATTTTTTGAGCCGCATTTAAAATAAAAGCAATAAATTGCCCACATCAATACTATACCTGCAATAGAACAGCACTTTACCCATAATTACGATACCAATCAAAGCATGTATAAAATTCTCCGAATTCATAACAGGCTAATTGTAGGCGGACCATCCCATAATGTAACATTACTGTCGGCATTTTTATCGCCTGAGTTTGAAACCAAACTGCTGGTGGGTAAAAAAGACCGGTTTGAAAAAGATGCCACTTATATCGCAGAACGGCTTGGCCTCACCCCGGTAGAAATACCCGAAATGCGGCGCAGCATCCTGCCATTTAATGATATTATTGCGTACTTCCGAATCCGTAAAATCATCAGGCAGTATAAACCCGATATTGTGCATACCCATGCCTCCAAAGCAGGAGCTATCGGCAGGCTGGCTGCCAGGGCAGAGGGGGTAAAGCTGGTGGTACACACTTTTCATGGCCATGTGTTTCACTCTTATTTTAATAAATTTATTTCGGGTATCATTGTAAGGGTCGAAAGATTTTTGGCACGCAAAACAGATGCAATAATCGCTATTAGCGACTCTCAAAAAACAGAGCTCTCCGAAGTATACAAAATTGCCCCGGCCCACAAAGTATTTACCATACCATTGGGTTTTAATCTCGATAAATTTTCGGTAGACCAGGAAATTAAGCGTAAAATTTTCAGGAACAAATACGGGTTTGGCAAAAACGAACTGCTTATCGGTATCATTGGCAGGATAGTGCCCATTAAAAACCACGACATGTTTTTGGAAGTGGCAGCCATTATTAAAGAGAGGGCCAACATAGTTGTACGGTTTGCAATTATCGGTGATGGCGAATCAAGGCAAATGGTGGAAAAGAAAGCCGGTGAATTAGGGCTCAGCTACTCTTATTTTATTACGCATCCCCAGCAACAAACAGATGTGGTGGTAACCTCCTGGGAAACTGAAATAGACCAGGCATTGGCCGGGTTAGATATTGTATTACTTACTTCTCACAACGAGGGTACACCAGTATCGCTAATTGAAGCACAGGCGGCTTCAAGGCCGGTGGTATGCACTAATGTGGGCGGCGTGGAAGATGCCGTAATACATGGCGAAACAGGCTATATTACACAACCCGGCGATGTGCAAACTTTTGCCAATTATGTGTTTGAACTTATTGAAGATGCCTCCCTGAGAGAACAGATGGGCTACAAAGGCCATGACTATGTAACCCGGCTTTACTCACGGCAAAGGCTTGTTGGCGATATGAAAAAATTATACCTCAGTTTTTTTGAGCAAAAAATGCATAACCGGGTACCGGCAACAGCAACCATAGTATCGGAGTAGTAACACTACACTGCTCCAAAAATGTTTTTCTCTTTATACCATGCAAATGATTCACACAGCGCTGCTTTCCTTCGGCATGTCGGGCAGGGTGTTTCATGCACCATTTATTCATTTGCACCCGGGCTTTCACTTAACAGGTTCCTGGGAGCGTAGTACCCAATCTATAAAAAAAGTATACCCGGGCACCACATCGTATCCCTCGCTGGAAGCTGTATTGGCTGATGATGCTGTACAACTGGTAGTGGTGAATACGCCTACCTGCACACACTACGGTTATGCAAAGCAGGCTTTGGCAGCCGGTAAAGATGTAATTGTTGAAAAAGCATTTACCACCACTGTAGCAGAAGCAAAGGAACTGCATGCCTTAGCCGAAAAACTGGGCCGCAAAATAAGTGTGTTTCAAAACCGGCGCTGGGACAGCGATTTTAAAACAGTGTTGCAGGTAAAGCAACAACATTTGCTGGGTGATATTATTGATGCTGAAATACATTTTGACCGGTATAAAGCTGAGCTTAGTCCCAAGCTGCACAAAGAAATACCACAACCCGGTGCAGGCACCCTCAACGATCTGGGACCTCATGTTATAGACCAAGCACTTTGCCTCTTTGGCCTGCCCCAGGCTGTTTTTGCAGATATACGCACCACAAGACCGCAATCGCAGGTAGATGACTGGTTCGAT
The DNA here is from genome assembly GCA_937873715.1 of uncultured Chitinophagaceae bacterium. Lineage (GTDB taxonomy): Bacteria > Bacteroidota > Bacteroidia > Chitinophagales > Chitinophagaceae > Ferruginibacter. The sequence continues at coordinate 336,804 of CALMYJ010000005.1, read as the reverse complement.
ATTCAACTTTTTTATCCTTCACTCAGGGTACGGTTAAGGGCCGGCCTGTTAATGAGAGAGCCTTCCGCCGGATTTATACTGCATGGCACCAGGGGCAGTTTTATTAAAAGCCGTGCCGATGTGCAGGAAACGCAACTGCAGGCAGGAAAACTACCCTGTACTGCCAACTGGGGTACCGAACCCGAAACAGAAAGCGGATTACTGCATACAGAAATAGATGGAAAAATTATACGGCAAACAATACCCACGCTGCAAGGCAATTATTACGATTACTACGATGCCGTGCAGCAGGCCATCACTCAAAATATAGCTATGCCGGTAACAGCTCTTGATGGCATTCGTGTAATGAGCATTATTGAAGCTGCACAAAACAGCAGCCGAGCTAAAAAGGTAATCACATTGTAAAGCAGAATTTTACAGGCACTCCTAATGTCTTTATGCTATCGTCAATCTGCTTTATATAATGATAATATTATTTGATTGCTATAACATGAACGGATAACCTGAATAACGGCCATGCCAGCAACTGTTTAACCTCCACAATGCTTTTCGATAAGGTCAGGCAAAATTCCACTTGCAAATGAGCGATAAACATGCTACATTGATATTCCTTTCGCACCCCCTGCAATCTTTATTTACCAGCACCCTTTCTTTTTAAACCTTAAAAAAAATCATTTATGAAAAAAATGCTTTTATGGGCTGCATGCGCCTGCTTTTTTATTGGCTGTGCCAATGAACAACCAGCCGAAACAACCGCAACTACAGCAGCAACTAACAGTGCTGCTGCCGAAATTGGCGATTATAAATACGCCGAAGTTGGGAAGAAGGGTGTTGATGCTTTATCAAGAGGGGATGTGGATGGATGGACTGCCGACTTTGCAGACAATGCGGTATATATATGGAACAATGGCGACAGCCTTGCCGGCAAAGCTGCGATTACCGATTACTGGAAAAAGAGAAGAACAGAAACCATCGACAGTATTAGCTTCAGCAATGCCATTTTTTTACCGGTAAAAGTTAACCAGCCGCAGAGTGTTGAACAGGCTGGTAACTGGTTACTGTGCTGGTATAAGGTAGATGCTAAATATAAACCCACCGGCAAAAAAATGACCCAATGGATACATACAGATATGCACTTTACCGATGCCGGCAAAATAGACCGCTGTATTCAATACCTCGATCGTACACTCATCAATGCGGCCATGACTAAATAAAAAACTTTACAGGTTGGGTAAAAAATGGCGCCGGCTTAGCCGGCGCCATTACCCTTACATACCTCAAATACCTGGTCACTTATTTTATGCCGGTATCAATACATGATCAATTACATGTATTACCCCGTTACTTTGATATACATCTTTAATGGTAATATAAGCCACTCCACCCTTTTCATCCTTTACTGCAATTTTTTTGCCATCGTGATAAAACCACAGCTTATCGCCTGAAACAGTTTTTAGCATGGCTTTACCATTTCCTTTTTTGATGAGGCCTTCAATATCAGCAATGCTGTATGCTCCCGGCACTACATGATAGGTAAGGATTGTGGTTAGCATAGTTTTGTTCTCCGGCTGCAGCAGGGAAGATACTGTACCCTTTGGCAGTAAATCAAAAGCGGCATTAGTGGGGGCCAATACCGTAAAAGGCCCGGCAGTCTGGAGGGTTTCTACCAGCCCTGCAGCTTTTACGGCTGCCACCAGGGTGGTATGGTCTTTACTATTTACCGCATTAGATACAATGTCTTTGGAGGGATACATGGCAGCACCTCCAACTTCTACTGTTTTTTCTTTTTGTGCCTGCACTGCAACAGATACAAACACACTGGCTGCTAACAGCAGCATCTTTAATTTTTTCATTGGGAATCATTTTTTGTTTGAGTAATAAACCAGTTCTTTCATCATCAGTTACGAAAACATTTTACAAGCGGTTTTTAATCACAAAACTGTTTTTTCATTGAAATAAAAATGTCGGCTGCATTAGCCGACATCAAAACACTTTTTTGGTATGCGATTACATTTTGCCCAGCGCATAAACTTCGGTAGGCGTATCTGCAGGTGTGGCACTTTCTTTTTCAAGCGATATGGCAAAAGCCTGGGCATTACCAAAGGCCTTCATTTTTTGAATCTGGTAGGTTTTACCAGAAGGTGTTTGTACGATTATACCGGCATTTACAGGTTTGCCATCTACAATGGCCCAAAGTTCATATTGCTTACCGGCAGGTGCTGCTGGCAGGCTGGAGGCATCTACATACACATCACCAGTATTTTTTATCCAGTATACTTTGGCGGTAGCATCTGCAGCTTCGGGGCTTAGGCCCGAAAGTGATACGGGGGTGCTGTAACGGTTACGTACCGCTTCCAGGTAAGTATCCATTTCTTTGTTTTTCTCCTGCAGGCTGGCCACAGTATTTTGTACCTGCTGCAATTGTGCCTGCATGTTATTATTGCGATTGTACAGGTAAATATTAACTGCCGCACTGCCCACCAGCAAAAGGATGGCTGCGGCTGCTGCACTTTTCCACCTCGATGATATGGTTACTACCGGGGCAATATCATTACCGGCAGTAATGGGTACAGGCTTGGCCGTTTCATTAATACGGGCAAATATTTTTTCCTTCACTTCCGGCGCAGGAGTTACCGGCATTGCGGTGGCAAAAGCCTCAACACCAGCCTCAATGGCGGCCAGTTCGGCTGCCACTTCGGGGTAAAGCTGCACATACTGTTGCACCTGCAGGCTCTCTTCGGCAGAAGTGAGTCCCGCAGCATACAGCTCAAGCAGCCCTGATGATATGATGTCTTTTGCGTCCACTAAGTGTATTGTAAATGTTTTCGTAATTCTAAAATAGCTGTCCGCATCCGTGTTTTAACGGTGCCCAGGGGTATATCGAGTGTTTTGGATATTTCGTCCTGTGTATATCCGGCGAAATAAGCCATTTCTATGATGGTACGTTGTTCGGGTTTCAGGCCTGACAGTTGCTTACGCAAACCCACCGTATCAAATTTATCTACGCCGGTAGTGCTGTCCTGCACATTAGATACGATGTTTTCGTCTCCAGAGATTTTTGCCTGTTTTTTATAGCCCTTGCTCCGTAATGTATCAATAGTAAGATTTTTGGTGAGGTTAAGCATCCAGGTAAATAAACGGCCTTTAGTTTTGTCGTAGCTGGCAAAGTTATTCCAGATTTTTACAAAAGCCTCCTGCAAGATATCCTCGGCCAGGCTGTAATCTTCGGTAAGCCTGAAAATCACCCCGTTGAGTGCAGCCGCATAATTATCGTACAGGTACGAGAAAGCAGCCTGGTCTTTCTGCTGTAGCAGCAGCACCAGTTCTTCCTCACTATATTTCCGTACCTGTTCCAATTCAATTAATTATAAGAGGCGTAAATGTAGGAGATATTAAAAGTATCTGTACAATAGCAAGGCTTATTTTTTTTAACCGTTTAACCAATAGATTCAATTTCGTACACAGGGCTAAACAGATACAGCTTACCGGTGGCCACTTCAATGCATCGGTAGCGCTTGCGCAGGCGTTCCATTTTTTTAAACACCCTTCCATCTTTAATTTTAAACAAAGCGCCTTCGGGCAGGTTTTCTATAAGCTTTATGCCTTCCTGCTTATCATCGTAGCGGTGCAGCACTCTTAGCAAAGCCGTATCGGCACAACTGCTTGCAGCCGGGTTTTGCAGGGTTTGCAGCAAGGTGGTATGAATGTCTGCCGGAAAAATTTTTTTGAGTAAAAACTGGGCTAAAATTTTACTGTACTCATTTTTCCACTCCGGGCCATGCGCCTGCACCCGGTGCCCATAGCGTTCGTAAGTAAATAAGTGGGCCAGTTCGTGCAGGAGTGTAATTAAAAATGCATAAGGATTGAGATTGCCGTTAACACTAATACGATGATTGTGTCCGGCATAAGCATTGCGGTAATCGCCTAATACGGAACGGCGTTCACGGGTAATAGTAAGCTGTACTTTATAGTGCTGCAGGTAGTGCAGCACAGCCTCAAAACTCCCTTCGGGTAAATAGGATTTAAGTTGGTGCAGCGGCGCTTCCTGCTTAGCCATTGTGCTCTTTATTCATTTTGTAAGCGGCTGCCACTTCTGCGGCGAGGTAAATAAGATAAAGCAGCATAGCAGCAAAAACGGTTATTTTGGTAAAATAAGCCTTCCACACCAGGGCATACAGCATTACTGCAATTACGCATACAAACATTTTAAGCATCATGCCTCCCATTACACTACGTACAAATACATTGGGATTGTTGTGTGCTGCTGCTTTTTTTTGAAACATAAAAACGGCAATATTCACCAGGAAGAACAAGAGATTGGCCCATAGCAGCACGGCATAGTTAATATCCAGTTTTGCCAGTGGGGTTTTAACCTGCATCAAAAGAATATTCACCAGCAAAAAAACGATGATAATCGGCCTTATCAGCCTGAAGCGATTTGTCATTAAAACTGTAAAATTATTTATTGACCACGTTGCCCATTTCACTGTTTAGCTCTACCACATTGGCCCCCATGTGGCAGTTGCCATTAAAAGTTGCAGTGGGTTCTACCTCAAGTTTACCGGCAAATATTTCGCCGGATACATTGCTGCGGCCTCTTAATTGCAGCAGTTCGTTTATTTTTAGCTGCCCCGTTACTTTACCAAGTATATCTGCATCAAGCCCTTTAATATCACCCTCTACCACGCCATCGGCACCTACCAGCACTTTGGCTTTAGCATCAAGGTTGCCAATTAAAGTGCCATCAATGCGTATATCACCATCGCTGCTAACATTACCCCTTATAACCGTGCCTGCACCAATAATTGTGGTACTGCCTACCGGTGTATCGGCAACTTTGGGCTTACTGTTGTTGAACATAGATATGAATTTAGGATGTACAATGCGGCAAGATGGTCATAATTACAGGAAAGTACAATAATTACTCCTCGTATTTTTCCACATCAGGCAGTGTAAGCTTGGTAGTATCCAGCGCTGGCAGTTTACCCTGCAGCACTTTTTGCAAATCATCCAGGTATTGCTGCCGGAATTTTAAGGCAGTTTCCATCGAATCGGTACGCATTTTAAGGCTTTTAAATTCTTTTACCTGCCTGGCATCGCCATAACCCACACCCGGCAAATAGTATTTGATGGGTGTAAAAATGATAAGCGCCACCGTAAGAAAAGTAAGCAATACAAACACACTGCTCAGCACTATATACACACTCAGCCTGCTTAGCCTGAACTTAACCACTTCTTCATACGTATCCTCATTCATCACTACAAGCCGGTAACGGTTTTGCAGGCGCCTGAGTGTACTGTTGTCGTCCGATTTGGGCATAGTTTTTTATTCGGTGTTAAAATTAATAAACCACCTGCATTATACCTGCTTTTTGGCAAAATAATCCGATATTTAGCCGCATTTTGGAACCCCAAATACACATGAAGAACAGGATTTTTTTACTGCCCCTGCTGATGACTGTACTGTTAGCCCTGCCTCAAATTGCTACCGCACAGCCCGCCTGGACAATCGACCTGCTGGGCAAAGAAAAAAAGCCCGAACAGTTTGAAGAGCGTAAGCTCGGCTCTGAAAAAATGGCCGAAAAAAAATTCACCAAAGTGCGACGCTTTTTTCAAAATACGTATACACACTACAACTACTTTTATAATGCCAATAACAAAATAAACGGGGTACTGGAAAGAGCCAAAGCCGCACAGGCCGACGATTATTCAACACTGCTGCCATACTTCCCCTACTCCCTGGCAAATACGGCCGCACAAACCACCGAACTGGATTCAGTAATTTACAAAGCCACTGCAGGCATACTATTGCACGACCTCCGCAACGACTGGATTGATAATATGTACCTGCTGATGGGTAAAGCGTATTTTTTAAAAAAGGAGTTCGACTCGGCGGCGGCCACCTTCCAGTTTATCAACTACAACCTCTTTCCCCGAAAAAAAGATGAAGACGACAGCCGCATTGTAGGCACCCGGGACGATGCCGCCGGCAACAGCATCAGCATTGCTAATAAAGAAAAGCGAAATTTTGTTCAAAAAATAGTGTCCAAACCTCCCAGCCGAAACGATGCCCTGGTATGGCTGGCACTTACCTTAACCGAACAAGGCGAAATGGGTGAAGCCGCAGGCCTTATTAACACCCTCCAGAACGACCCCAACCTGCCACCCCGCCTGCACGACGACCTGAATGATGTAACCGCTTACTGGTTTTACAAACAAAATATTTTTGACAGCACAGTAGTGTACATGGAAAATGCCCTGAGCAATGCCGAAAATAAACAAGACCTTGCCCGTGCTGAATTTTTACTGGCACAACTGTACGAAAGGATCGGCAATTTTGAAAAAGCCTCTCTTTACTACAACAAAGCTTCAGCACACACCACGCTTGCGCTAATGGATATATATGCCCAGCTCAACAATGCAAAAATGAGAAGGAGCGACAATGAAAAAGAACTGGACCGTGGCATCAGTAACCTTACGCACCTGGCCCGAAAAGATAAATTTGAAAATTACCGGGACCTTATTTATTACTCTGCCGGCGACCTTGCGCTTCAAAAACCTGACACCAGCGCCGCCATTGCTTTTTTTCTTAAAAGCCTGAAGTATCCCAACGAAACCAACCCGGCGTATAAAAACAGGGCACTGGTACAGTTAGGCGATATTGCCTACAACCGCAAAGAATATAAAGACGCTTATAATTATTACGACAGCCTGCAATCGGGCGACACTTCGATGGGAGCCACCCTTAAAGAAATACAGGCACGCCGCAATGCACTATCCGATATCGTGGAAAAAATTTATACCATCGAAAGGGAAGACAGCCTGCAGCGCATTGCCAGCTTACCCATACCCGAAAGAGATGCCTTTGTAAAAAAACTTTCAAAAAAACTTCGTAAAGAAAGAGGCTTAAAAGAAGAAGATAACAACAGCGGTTCAGAACTGATTAGTTTTGACAGCCAGCAAAACCAGCCTGTTGATTTATTTGCCGGAGGCGGCACCAAAAACAGCGAATGGTATTTTTACAACAGTGCTTTAAAATCAAAAGGCCTTACTGAATTTAAACGCAAATGGGGCACCCGTACCAATACCGATAACTGGCGCCGCAAAAGTGCCCTCGCTATAGCCACAGCCAATAACAGCTTTGCCAACACTCCCGATATGAGCGGCAACCCCGATGGGCCCGACCTGGATTTGGCAGCCCCGCCTAATAATATGGCTGCCGCACAAAATGATAAAGGAGCCAATACCTCAAAAGCAAACGATGCCGCACCAGGCGATGTAAGCTTTGAAGCCCTGATGAGCAACCTGCCCATCTCACCGGAAAGGATGACCGAAAGCAACAACCTGGTAGCAGTAAGCTTGTTTGAACTGGCCAAGCTGTATCAAAACAAACTGGAAGATTACCAGCAGGCCATTTACACTTACGAAAATTCCCTGCAACGCTTTCCCGATTCGCTGTACAATGGTGAATTGTATTTTGGATTGCTGTATTGTTACGGTAAAACCGGCAACCAGGCAAAAGCAGATTACTATAAAAAACTCATTGCCCAAAAATTTGCCGGCAGCCGTTCTGCCCAATTACTCAACAATCCTGATGCGGCAAAGCCAGGGCAAAAAAACAAGCATGTAACCAAACAATACGAAGCCGTATACAACCTGTTTATTGAAGGCAATTTTGAAGCAGCAATCACTGAAAAGAAAAAAGCAGACAGCCTGTATGGCAACAGCTTTTGGACACCCCAACTCCTGTACATAGAAGCAGTGTATTATGTAAAACAAAAAGAAGACAGTGCTGCCATTGCCGTGCTGAATAATATCAGCAGCCTGTATCCGCAATCGGCGCTAAAGCCAAAAGCCGAACGTATGATTGATGTGCTTGGCCGCCGCAAAGAAATAGAAGAATACCTTGCCAACTTAAACATTACCCGGTACAGCGAGGATGAAATTGTAATAAAAGAAGAAAGGCCAAGGCTGGTACGCAATGATTCCAACCTGATTGTTTCGCCCAAACCAAAACTGATTGACAGCACCGCTGCTACCCTTGCCACCGGGGCTGCAGCGCTGGCACCTGCCATCAACACACCCGATATTGTGGCGCAAACACAGGTGCCGGTAGCCACGGTTGCACCCAAGCCTGCCATTAGCGGCCCCTACGTTTTTAATGCCGCCGCACCACACCAGGTGGTGATGCTGCTCAATAAAGTAGATATCACTTATGTAAATGAATCCCGGAATGCATTTGCCCGCTATACCTCCGATAAATACCGTGGTGCAGGCATTACCGTAAACCGGGAAAAGCTGGACAACGACCTGAGCCTCGTACTATTTGCACCTTTTGCAGATGCTGCCGAGGCCCTGCAGTTTTTAACCAAAGTAAAAAAAGCAGCGCCGGATGAAGTATCGTGGCTGCCCGCCAATAAGTATAGTTTTATACTTATTGACAACGACAACCTGGAGCGCCTGCGCAACACCAAAGATGTGGCCAGCTATATAACCCTGCTACAACAAAATTTCCCGGGATGGTTTTAACCCATAACCAAAATGCATCCTGATTGTAAGTACTTTAAATATTGCACTATAAAATGAAGAAGTCTGTACGGATAATGTGGAAGATTTTTTTTATCGGCCTCGGCGTGATTGTTCTGGTATTTGCCAGTGCCAGCATTGGGCTTTTTGGTAAAATGCCCTCCCTTAAAGAACTGGAAAATCCGGAGGCCGACCTTGCCAGCGAAGTATACACCGCTGATGGCAAACTGATGGGTAAATACTATTCTGAAAACAGGAGCGAAGTAAAATACCACGAAATATCGCCCAATATCATCAATGCACTAATTGCCACCGAAGACGAACGCTTTAAACAACACTCAGGCATTGATGGCTGGGCCATTGCCCGTGCTTTAATTTCGATGGGCCGGCAGGGTGGCGGCAGTACTATTACCCAGCAATTGGCCAAAATGATGCTGGGCCAGGGCCGTGGCAGTTTTATCACCCGGGGATTTCAAAAAATAAAGGAATGGATAGTTGCCGTAAAACTGGAACGCAATTTTACCAAAGAAGAAATCATTGCCTTATACCTTAACCGGGCACCTTGGGGCAGCAACTATGGCATACGTAATGCCTCCCGTACTTATTATCAAAAAGAACCCTCGCAATTAAATATCGAAGAAGCTGCAGTACTGGTAGGCATGCTCAAAGGATTTATTTACGATCCCGTGCGGCACCCCAAAGCCTCGATAGACCGGCGCAATACTGTTATTGAACAAATGGCTAAAGCCGGATACCTTACCCCGGAACAAACTGTCAAATTAAAAGCCAAACCCCTTATCACTAATTACAAAAAGCCGGACGAATCATTAGGCATTGCCCCTTATTTCCGTGCAGTACTGGCCGATAAATTAAAAGCCTGGTGCAAAAGCCACACCAACCTCAAAACCGGCGAAAATTACGACCTGTATCGTGATGGCCTCAAAATATACACCACCATCGACTCTAAAATGCAGCAGTATGCCGAAGAATCAGTTATTGAACACATGCCGGTGATACAGCAAAAGCTTAACTACATTATGAAGCTTAATGGCGAAAAGATGTGGAAGGATAAGCAGAATATTATAGAAGCTGCCATGAAGATGAGCGAACGCTGGAAGGCATTGAAAGAAGAAGAAATGGATGAAGAGGAAATACGCCAATCGTTTACAAAGCCGGTGCGGATGAAAGTATTTGCCTGGAATGCCAAACGGGAGAAAGATACCGTAATGACGCCGATTGACTCTATCAAATACCATAAGCAACTGCTGCAAACTTCTTTTGTAGCGATGGATCCTAAAACCGGCGAAGTAAAATGCTGGGTTGGCGGTATAGATTTTAAATGGTTTAAGTACGACCATGTTACTGCCCTGCGCCAGGTAGGCTCTACCATTAAGCCACTGATATACACACTTGGGGTGCATGATGCCGGTTATACTCCATCTACCGTTATCCCGGGCGGACCGGTAAAATATGGCAACGAATACCGCACTTTCCGTGGGGGTGGCGGTACTATGGCCAACTGCCTGGCATTTTCTAAAAATACCGCCTCGGTATACCTTACCAATGTGGTAGGTGTAAAACGGGTGCTGGAGTTTTCACGTAGTGTTGGTATTGAAGCCAAGCTGCCTCCTTACACTTCTATTGCCTTAGGCGCTGCCGAAATTCCCATGCTGCAAATGCTACAGTCCTATACCATGTTTCCCAACAAAGGCTATAATACCGAGCCGCTGCTGATTACAAGAATTGAAGATAAAAACGGCAACCTGCTGCAGGAGTTTGCCACCGAGACAAAACTTATCATTACCGAGCAGGATGCCTACACTATGGTAAAGCTGATGCAGGGTGTGGTGAACATTGGTACCGGCCGTTCGCTCAACAACTACAGTATACCTGCCGAAAAAGCCGGCAAAACAGGTACTACCAATGGCAATACCGATGGCTGGTTTATTGGTTACACCCCTGAATTAATTGCCGGTACCTGGGTGGGTTGCGATGATCCTTTTATCAGGATTTATTCCGGCACATCGGGTGGTAACGAAATGGCCCTGCCCAAATGGGGCTTTTTTATGAAAAAAGTATATGCCGATAAATCCCTGCCTTATGGCGTGGTTACCAAATTTGAAGAGCCAGCCGAATTTATGAACGACCCCATTTATGCCGATGTGAATTTTGAAAACCTGGTGAATAAGGGTGATGAGGTAGATAAGGGAGATATGGGTAATGGCAACGCTTCCGACTTTTTAGATGAACCGGAAACCGATTATGATTACCTCATCAACAAAATTGAATCGGAAAGCAATAACAAACCTTCAGTAAAAAAAGACAGTGCCGCCAAACCTAAAACCGACAACCCGGATAAACCTTCAGAGAAGAAAGACAATAAGCCTGCAGCCAACAATCCTGCTAATGCTGTAAAACAACAGGAGGATAAAAACAAAAAACAGGAGAAGTCAAAAACCGATTATTAACTTAATCTCCCTTGCTGTTGTTGTTAAAAAACACTTCCGTTTTTATTTTATCAATCACCTCCTGCGTTACTTTTTCGCCGGGGTGATTTTTCCTGAAGGTTTCAATTCTTCTTTCCATCTCGGCAAGCTTTTCATTGTAGGCAATATTTTCCTCAGCTTCAGGAAGCACTTTGTATAAATAGCTTTTGTAAAACTGGCTGGCACTATATAAGCCAGCCCCCGCTGCCATCCAGGCAAAATAAATGGTAACATAATCCCTGAGACCAAAACCATAAGTATACCAATACCAGAGGCAAAAAAACACGGGTACCGGAAAAAAAATCCATTGCCTGTATTGTGCAATTACTACCCCTATATAATAAAAGGCAATTCCAAAAAGTAAAAAGTAATTCCCTGTTTTTACGGCCGTGAGCGGAATAAACACCAATGGTATCAACAGGTAAATAATAAATATGGAAAGCGTTTTAAACTTCATTTTTTGCTTTTCGATGGCCTGCAATACAAATGGCCGGTTTCGGGTATATCACGTTGTAAACAAATGCCGCCCTCCTCGTTTTAAAAGGGCAGGGCGGCAAAAATAGCCATTAATTTTTTGTGGCAAAATACTGCCTCCCCAACTTAGCGCATCAGGTACATTTTACCGTATCCTGCTTTAAAATACTTATCGGTATTATCTCCATCGGCTTTATATTTTTCAAGCGATTTACCATTAAGGTTGGTGAGCACCCGGTACAGGTATACGCCGTTGGCCAGTTTTTGTCCGTACATATCGGTGCCATCCCATTTATACTCTGTGATATTGCGACCGATATGAATATCCCCCAGTTCTGCTTTAGTTATTTCTTTTACCACTTTACCGGTAATGGTTAATATTTGTATCCGCAGGTTTTGCGGTACCTGCGACCCCGTTACCGTAAACACAAAGGCTGTAGACGTAGTAAAAGGATTAGGATAATTCAGCAGGTTGCTAATCATTGCCTTGTTAATTACCGTAAAATGAACCCGGTAAGCCAGGTTTCCGGCTTTATTACCCAGTGCATCCCTGCCGGTTACAATCAGCACGTATTCCCCGTCTTCTTCAAAATTTGGCCTGAAGTCGATAGTAGCTGCGTTTTCTCCACTGCTTAAATTAGCCGCATTAAAAATCATGTTTTCTCCAAAGAAGTAATTGTGCATCCTGCCATCCGGGAACTGCACCATTACTTTTAACAAAGCAGTATCCGTGAGTGCGGCAAAGCGGTTTTCGTCGGTAAGCTTAATGAGTATATGTGGCCGGGAGGATACGATATCCCGGTTAAGGATATGCACCCCGTCGAACGTTACATCCAGCAATGGATTTACATTATCGTAATTCACATAAAATTCTTTTACCAAAAAGTTGTTGCCCAGATATAATTCCGGCTGATCGTTATCCGGGTTTACCACAATATTGAGCGTATTTACACCGGCATAATCCTTAGTATCAATATTAAATCTTACGGTAGCCGTATCGTTGGGTTGCAGTGGTTTCAGCCTCGGCAGCTCAAATGTTTGAGATACATTACCACTGTTGGTAATAATATATTTTGCCTTAATGCTATCAAAGCCAATAGTGCTGATATTTTTAAAAGCCAGCGCCACGCTGATTGGCTGTCCCTGCTCTACAGAATCTTTAATGGTAAACAATACATTGGGTGCTACCGCTCCTTCAGGCAAGTAATCGGCATTAATACGCCAGTACTGCAACTGGTGGGGAGTGGCATGCACTTCATCCGAATTGTACATTTTTAATTGTACATAAGGATAGGTTTGTGCATTGATAAAAGCTAAAGTAGTATCAATAGCTGGCGATACAGTTGTTACCAGGGTTTTTGAACCATCTGCTTTAACGCCATACACTTCAATATAAGTTTCATCTGTAGGTGTTGTATCGTAGCTTTTACCACGCCAGTGTAATGCCGTCCAGGCTTTTGCAGGGCCAAACAATGGCGACTCAATTGTGCCAGACTGGTACCGCACCGGCACCGTAAAGCTGGGCGTCAACAGGTCCGACATATTTTCACCCATAACCTGCTGCAGCGGATAATCGCTTCTGCCCTTTCTGAAAAAGTAAACAAAGGGCAGGTTTCGGGTAAAGCTGTCGATAGTACCAAAGCCCATCGACTTAAGTTTATGGTACAATGATTTACCGGGGCCAAGCGTCAGCGTATCTTTCATCCAGTCGCTAATAAAAACATTATTGAACTGGTTATTGGTACCCAGGTTGGTAATAGATACAAACATACCTGCCGGTATATTGTCTAAAAAGTCCATCGCTTTACGCCTTGAAGCTGAGTCCTGGAAAGAAAATTCAAAAAACTTACGGGTGGGTTCAGGGCAAACGTAAGCACTGCCAAACCTGCCTACACCCGGCCCTGTGCTGTAGTTTTCCCAGGGCTTTAATGTAGCTGAATCGTACACTAAAAACTGGAGTACATTATACACACAGCCATACTGCTCTATCTGGTCAAAATCGAGGGTTACATTAATGCGGTCGAAATTGGCATAAGGCCATAAACCTGTTCTTACCTGCAGGCTCCTGTTAATTTCGTTGTAACGGAAACTGCGATCATCATCGAGCTTTATCGTATTACTATAACTGCTATGCTTATGCTGGTAGTAGTGCGATTGATTAAATCCTGTACTGCTGCCTGCCAGGTAAATAAATGAAGCATTATTCCACACCAGCGGCTGGTTATTTTGCTGCGTCATGGCGGTGCGCCAGTAGTATACTGTACTATCAGTAAAAGTTAGGCCGCCCGGGTTAAATTGTACAATACCGCCTGTGCCCGTAAGGTTATATTGCTTTTTAAATGGAGAATTAAATAATTCGGTAGTATCCAGTTCCATCAGGTACTGCCTTTGCTCGCCAAGGGGGTTGGCAGTGGAAGCAGAAAAAGTAATATTCTGCTGGTTAACGATTGAATAATTGTACGGGTAAATGGGTTTAATATCCTCATCAAAAATGTAAAACTCTTTGGTAATACTGTTATTGGTTTCAGATAATTCATCAATATGGTTATCCGTATCCACAGATACGGTTATTTTATTTAAGCCCTTATCGGTTACAGGGTTTATAGGTATCACCAGCGTATTAGAATCGGCATAGGCGGTGGCAGGCACCAGTTCATCAAAGATGGTTTGTATACTTTGGTCGGGCAATGTTCTTTTTACCTGCACCCTGAAAGAATCTTTTACGGCCTTACCCAGGTTTTGTATTTTATACTGTAGTGTAAAATGCGTTTCGGCTACGGTAAGTACCGCAGGACTTATCCGCACCATCTGGTCTTCTATGGCATAATCCGGTTTGTCGAAACTGTTAATGCGTATGGCAGGATCACCATGCAGGTTGAGCTCTTCAATATGAATGCGGTTGTAAAAATCAAGTGATGAACTGTTGCCGGCAATTGAATTAATGGTACTCCGCATCTGGTTACCTATCGTATTGCCATACATGTTCCTGGAAATATTATTGTACAGGAAAATATTGTAGGTATTTAAAAATGGCGGGATGCCAAGATGGGTACTGGCCAGGAAACCAATACTACCCTTCCTGTCGGCCAGTACATATTTTTCTGAAATAGACTGGTTGCCCTGCAGGCGCTGGGGCTCAAAGGCAAAAAAGTTACCGGCACTGCAACCGCTTACATTAAAGAAAGTATAACGGCCTTCGTTGTTAAACATTTCGGGGCTGGTAAGGTTAAATGCCAGTGTGTTGGCCGATGAGTGACCAAAGTAAGAGATAAGTCCAAGCCCGGCATGTATCAATCTTTCAATTCTTTCACCATTGGCCTGTTCTACTGATGAGGTAGACGATTTTTCGAAAGTTTCCACATAGCCGCCATAATTTACGGGGTCTTCAATTATTTTTTTATAATTATCCATGTATAAGCGGAACTGCGATGTTTCAATACTATCAGCACCGGCCACTACATGCACAATATTTTTCATCCAGCTTTTATCGGCCACCACCTGCACCTGCGATTGCTGGCGCTGTTCGTACACTTTTACTTTATCAAGGTATTGCTTTACTTCGGTACCATTTACAGCACCAATGCGGCCAATGGGCAGCATGGGCACAAATTTGCCCGGCTCGCAGGCCAGCAAAATATCCGAAGCAGGCCAGCCAAAAGTAGGTACAAGGTCTATTTGACTGGCAACAGGATTTGCCTGGTTCTGCCGGAAATCTAATGCCGTCATACCCCTGCCAATAATAAATACATACTTAGGCGTTACCGCAAACATGCTGGTGGCAAAACGTAAAAAATCCCGGATGGCCGCCGGATGCCGCCGGATACCAAATGCAAACTGGTCGGTGAGTTCATCAATTGGTACTATTATGGGCTTGTAACTGCCCCCTGGGCCCGATGCCCGGTACTGGCTATATTGTTCAACATAATTTACCCCTTTACCATCGTTGTACAATACCGGGTTGCTGATGATAATATAATCGCCCTGCATAGCACTGAGGGCATAATTGGTAAATGTTTTTGAACTAAGTGCAGCGATACTGTTGATATTGGATGCATCCTGGCTTACCAGGTTGAAGCGCCTTACAGGGTCGAGCGATGGAGGCAGCACAAACTTTACTTTACCTGCTTCGGATATATCGCCAACATAGCGGCTGCCATCATTGAGGCCGTACAACACCGGTTGTACACCGGCACCAATATTAAAATTATCAATCACCAAAAAGTTGCCATTGGCAGATGGCTGTAATTCAAAATAAAAATTACTGGTTCCATTAAAATTAAAAGTGGCCGGGTAGGTTATAGATACATCAGCTACCACTACCCTGTCGTTGGGGTTGCTGGAAGTGCCGTTCATCCCTACTTGCAAAGTATTAGGATTTTGCAGGTAGGATAAAGGGATATTATTTACCTCGGTTACCAGCTTATCAAAAAAATTCATTGGGGTGTTCAGCACCTGGTTGTTAAAAAACCTTACCCTGAAGTTGCGAAGGTTAAGTGCATTACCAAAAGCCGCAATACGCATAGATACACTGTTGGCCGGGCCTGCAGTATATACATTCAATCCGGTAAACTCCCTGAACAAATCGCAGCAGGGGCCGGCATCGCTGCTGGTCCACCCTTCTCCCATATCGTAAGAAGAAGAATAAACATATTCTCCTACCACTATAGCATATCCCCTGTTGTATTGTGTTTTGTAAGGATTGGTTACCCTTCGCATAAAATAGGGTTCCGGCGCAAGTGTATTACCGGCTACATTATTTGGCCTGTTGCTGTAGCGCAAATTACCGGGCCCATTATTTACGGTTAAAAAATATACCGCTGTGTCGGAAAAAAGGCTAAAGCTATCGCACAACTGGTGCGATGGATCCCGGTATAGTCCCTTATCAGGAAGGCCATCATTAGCTTTACCTAAAAATTCAATATAATCTGATGCCCCGAGCAACCCTGTACTAACGCTTGTGTACAAACGCACCTGCTCCCCGTTTCGCCATAGTTGAAACTGCTCCGCTGGTATATTACCCAGGCCGGCGGCATTCAATACAGGCTGATTGATACGGCAAACGCCATTACGCCACACATTGAATTTGTAGTAAGTTTTACTATAGTCTATCCAACTGTTGTTAAGCTGGGCACCTGCGGTAATGGTGAGCAGTAATAACAGTGGCATTAACAGTTTTCTCATTGTCGGTTATATTGAATCAATATTTTGTTTAATCCTCTTTACGTCCAAAAGTTAGGCGCAGCGAAAACACATGGGTATACAGGGGGTTTTGCTGGTTGGCCAGGTTGGTATAGGCATAATCGAGCATTACATTTTTAAGCTTAATACCAGCACCTAACGATGGCTGGTATATCCACACCCTTTTTTGATTAAGGGTATCGCCATCCGCTAAGGCTTTTTGAAAATTTGTAATGCCTGCCCTTACAAAAAAAGCATCATTCACCGATGCTTCAAGGCCCAGGCTGGGGTCTACACTTACTGCATTCGATTTAAGCAAAGTATTGCGCTTACCGTCAAAAGTCATATTCAGGTTGGCTTCGGCCAGCAGGTTCACAGCTTCGCTCAGCCTAAAATCGTACCCGGCACCCAGTACCAACCTTGGCGCAGTAAGCTCCGTTGATTTTACGGGTATATCGTTTTTTGTGAGGTAAAGCCTCTCTTTTTCCCTTTCGGTAAATTTAAACGACCATGCATTAAATGTGGTGGTAATATCCCTGGCCACAGCCCCCAGGTGCCAGTTGCCGGTATGCAGTTGCACGCCAGCATCGAGGCCAAAGCCCCAGGCAGTGGCAAAGCTGCCCACTTTGCGATGGATAATTTTTGCATTAACACCAAAACTTAACTGCTGGTCATCATCATCCACCACCGATTGAGCAAAAGAGAACAAGAAACCATAATCGGCAGAGGAGAAAGTTTGAATATTGTTATAGTTGAGGCTGCCATCCGGCTCTACAAGAAAAAGGGTGTTGGGAATATCATCTACCGCAAAACGCAGTAGCGAAAAACCAACTGTACGCATATTATCCTGTATAGGTATGGCTACAGATCCGTAATCGAATTTGCCAATACCGGCAAAATATTCGGCATGCATCAGGTTTACCACAGCATTGTCTTTAACACCGGTTAGGCCGGCAGGGTTCCAGTAGCCAGCAGTACCATCTTGCACGGAAGCTACCTGGGCACCACCCATAGCCAGGCCTCTTGCACCTGCACCTATGTTTAAAAATTCGTTGGAATATTTCCTGAACTGGGCTTTGCCGGGGCACGAAAAAAGCAAAATACCCAGGATTACAGCAGGAATTTTGGTATGAAACATAATCTGTTTACTATTTGTTGAACGGTTTGTAAGCGGATAACTACTTATCCCCTACAACGATTAATTCTTTGGTAAATTGTGCATCAGAGAGGTGCTGGGGGCTACTCATCAGATACGCAAATTTATGGATAATGGCCTCAAAATGGCTTACTATTAAATATTGCCAGACGATTACAGGATAAAGACCCGTTGACATAACAAAAGGCTGCATGTTTTGTTACATACAGCCTTTTACTAATCATTTGTTTAGGTTTAATTTCCGGGTGGCCCGGTAATTTCCACCTGCCCACCGGTATCTACCTGTGCCGTGGCACCTGGTAAAAGCTTTATACTCCTGCACCGGGCCATTACACCTTCTGCAACAATTGGGTATCGTGGCAAGCCTGTGGGCACAATTACATCGGTATTGGCATCGGGCAGTACGCCGCAATCCCAGTTGGCTATATTACTCCATTGTGTGCTGGTGCCGCCCGTCCACCTGGCGCTAAATTTTAGCAGGTACTCCGGCGAGTAGGTTACCAAAGTACCATTGGTAATTTTGCAGGTATACCTGTAGCCATACATCGAAGTGGGTGCCTGGTTAACGTTTACCTGCAGGTTAGCGGTAGTGGTGCCGGTATACAAACTGCTTTCGGTTATTGGGGTATAGCCGGTACCGGTATTTACCTGCCATTGGTAGGTGTTGCCGGTTTTATGAGCACCAGCTGTATACAACTGCGTACTGCCGGGGCATACCGGCGGACTGGTAACATAAATAGTTTTAAAAATATAATTATTAAAATGGTGCATTTCCGGCTGATCGTTATCGGGATTAACCTCTAACACCATTTTTTGCATACCAAAAAAGCCGGTTAGTGGTACATTAAATTGAATGAGCACACTGTCGCCGCCAATAAGCATATCGTAGCGGGAACCATCAGGCCTGTTCCAAAATGTTTTTCGGGCACCCTCGGCAGATGTAAGGGTAAGCTTTACCCGGATGCTGTCGAATAAAATATTACTCACATTTACAAACCTGGCCTGTAGCTTTAAGGTATCCGATGGGGCTAAAGTGTCTGCCACGGCAAAAACCTGGTAAGGCGAAATTGCTCCTTCAGGAATATGATCGGCCGTAAGCATCAGGTGCTTAAGCTGTGTTGGCTTTACATTTACCGCATCCGCATTATTCATTCTTACTTTTAGGTAGGGGTAAATGGTGGCGTCGATAAAATCTATAGTGGTATCTTTTGAATGATGTATCCTGGCTAATTGCACTTCGTTACCGGCTGTATTTCTGCCAATGATATCAAAATTCCGGGTGGTGGTTGAGCCGGCCTGCAACACTTCTTTCCATTTAAACCTGTTCCAAAAATTTACCGGGCCCATCCATCCCGATTCCATACTGCCTTTTACACTGCTGCCGGGCACATTATCTATCCCAATCACCTGCGATGTGTGGCTTTCGCCCATGTATTGCCTTGTGGCAAAACTGGCTGCATCTCCTTTTTTAAATACAAAAAGGAAAGGAAGGTTTTTATAAAACGAATCGATTTTTGTTAAGCCGTATTGCTGAAATTTATGCCACAGCGATTTACCGCTGCCCAGCGAAGCGGTATCGGCTTTCCACCTGTTAATAAATGTAGTATTGCCGGTAAAACCGAGGTTAGTGATGGATACATAATACCCATCAGGAATAATATCAAAAAACTCCATAGCCCTGCGGCGATAAGCCGTATCATCGTAAGGAAATTCAAAAATATACCTGGAACCATCGGCAGCGCCATTACAAACGGGATAACTGCCATAGCTGCCTTTACCAGCTACAGGAAAATTTTTCCAGGGTTGTAAGGTTACGGGGTTGTATACGGTAAACTGTATGGAATTATATACACAACCATACTGTTCAAACTGCTCCTGGTCAATACTAAGGTTTATCTGATCCCAATTGTAGTAAGGATATAAGCCGGTACGTATAAGTAGCTGCCGGGTTATATCATCAAAAGCAAACTTGTGCGTATTGCTGTCAATTTTCATCCCGGTAAAACTGTTCTTTTTATACTGGTCATAATGTGCCTGCGCAAAGCCATCCTGCCCGCCATTAATGTACATAAACGAACTGTTTCTCCAAAGCGTAAACGGATCTACAGGGCCAGTGGCCACCCTCCAGTAATACACCGTACTGTCTTTATACACTATACCCGGCTCAAATTTCAATACACCACCTGAAGCCAATACTGATTTTGTTACTAATAAAGGTGAGTTAAACTTTTCGGTTGTATCTAATTGCATCACGTACTCCTTTGCTTCGCTGAGGGCATAAGCAGTAGATGCGTAAAGCGGCTGTGTATTGATGTCGGTTATGGAAAAATTATAAGGCCATACTGGTCTGATTTCATTTTGTACAATCGTAAAACTTTTGGTAACGGTATTATTGCTTTCCGATAGTTCATCTACCAGGTTAGCGGGGTCTATTATGGCGATGATATGATTGGTACCACTGTCAACCGATGGATTAAGGTTTAGCGTATACACAATACTGTCAGTAAGTGCCGGTGCCTTTATCCTGAAGTTTCCTAATGTTAGGATTTGGCTGTCGGGCAGCATACGCAGCAGCCGGATGCTTAATGAGTCTTTTACGGCACGGCCTATGTTTGTAAAACGGGCTGTAATTTTTACCCTTGTATCCGCCTGGCTGATTTGTGCCGGTGCAAAACTGAGCATAGGCTCCGTAATCACATAGTCGGGCTTTGTATGATTGTTCATCCGCACAGCCGGATCGCCATGAAGGTTTATTTCTTCCACATGCGTACGGGCAATATAATCCGCAGGATAATTTGTCATTACCTGTTGCATAGTGGTTTGCATCAGGTTGCCCAAGGGCTGGCCATACATCGCCCTGCTGAAGTTCCTGTAAAAAGCAGTAGTGATATAATCTAACTGTGTAGGTAAGCCAAAATGCGTAGTAGCGATATAAGCAATGCTACCCTTTTTATTAGCCAGTACAAATTTTTCTGACAAGGCACCGCCGGTATATTGGCGCAGTGTATCGTAAGCAAAGAGATTACCGCTATTACAACCGTTAATCATAATCACCGGGTATTTACCAGCATTATTATAACTATTGGGATTATCAAGATTAAACTCGATAGAGTTGGGCGAAGAGTGTCCAAAATAGGTAACCATCGAAAGCCCTTCTTCAAACAATTTTTCAAGACTTTTGCCGCCTGCTGCGGTAAGCCCGGCATTTTTGCTAAAGCTGTAAACATCTGCCCCAAAAAGTGTATCAGTTACGGATGACCGGTAGGTACCCATATAATAATTGATGAGTGCTGCCAGCCCCGGATCGGTAAGGCCACCGGTAATATGGGCTATATTTTTCATCCAGCGTTTTCCGTTTATATCCTGCGATGCTGCACTTTGCACCTGCTCATATTCTTTTACTTTTTCGAGGTACACCCCTACTTCGGCACCGGTAATAGCCGAAAGCCTGCCCACAGGAATAGTAGCTGTATGCGTAAGCCTGGTAGCCGTTAACAGGTTATCCGATGCAGGCCAGCCAAAAGTGGGCACCATAGCATATCGGTCTACATGTATGTGCTTTTCATAACGCCGCAGGTCGGCATAATGTACCCCTTTACCAACCAGGAAAATATATTTAGGCTGCACGGTAAAGTTAGCAAGGCTGTAAGCGGCAAAGTTTCGGATTGAGGCCGGGTGATGCTTTACGCCAAAGGCAAACTGGTCTACCAGTTGTTCGGCATTAATGGTTTTGGCATTAAATCCGCCGCCTGGCACAGAGGCCCGGTACTGCCTGTATTGTTCCACATAATCATTACCGTTACCATCATTAAATAAATTGTGGTGCGATATTACCAGGTAATCGCCCTGGTTGGCCGGCAGTGCATAATTGATAAAATTGCGTTGTGTAAAACTGTTTACCGCATACGTATGTGGAGCATGAGTACTCAGCAGTACCAGCTTACGGGTAATGGCCGATGCCGGCAATACAAATTTTATTACACCACCCTCCACAACTGCCACCTGCCGGTTGTTATTTGCTATATCGTACAGCACGGGGCTTGCAGCACCAGCATTAAAGTTGCTGATCTCTAAGTATTTTGAAGCGCCTGCCGGCAGTTCAAAATAAAACTGTGTGGCATTGCCAAAATTAAACTTACGTGGATAGCTAAGCTGGTAGCTGGCAATAACAATATTATCGGTACCCACACCACTATGCGAAAAAGCAAAACTGGCTGTATCGCCTGCCAATACCGAAAGTGATATGGTATGATTTCTTAAATGAGCAATGGTATAATTGTTTACAGCGCCGGAGGTAGCTACATTCCCATTGAGCCTCAGTGTAACGGTGCGGTTAGCGGCGGTTGCACCGGCCACAGTAGCTACCAGGCTGGCAGCGGGGCCACTGGCATATACCTGCAGGTTGTTATGGCTGGATATTGCCGTTCGGCCGGCAGCAAGTAAGTTACTGCCCCAGCCTTCAGCGGTTTCGTAAGTGGAAGAGTAAATCATTTCGCCGAGATTGACCCCAAAGCCCGGGTTCAGTGCATCTTTATAATAACGGCTAAGGGTATGCATAAAATATGCTTCGGCAGGCAGTATATTACCGGCTACATTATTGCCGGGGTTAAGCAGGCGCTTATTGGCAGATGTGGTATTTACTGTTAAAAAATAAATAGCCGTATCGGCATACAGGCTCCATTTATCATTCATCTGCAGCGTATCAAGCTTAAACAGTTTTTTATCGAGGCTGCCATCATTTATTTGTCCGTAAAACTCAAGGTAATCTGATGCACCCAGCGTACCGCTGGGTACCGAGGTAAATAAAGGCACTTCGGTGCCCTGGCTCCACAATTGAAAGTGCTGAGCCTGCACAGTTCCCAACCCCATACTGGTAAGCATGGATTGCGAAATACGATACAGCCCATTGGCACCTACTTTAAAGCGGTAGTAGGTTTTAGTATAATCTATCCATTCATTGTTATACACCTGTGCCATGCCCCGGCCAATACACAAAGCGGCAAGTATAACAAGAAATATTTTTTTCATGAATGCCGAAATTAATTTTGGTAAACAGTACCGGATGTTTAAAACAGGGTTTTGGGATGAAGCTAAAACGACTGTAAAATTATTTTAGTATCGATACCTGTATAAACCGGTTAATTATCCTACAACGGATACAGAACATTTTTAAGGCGAAAGTGCTACAAACTTAGCTTATTTATGAATTTTTGTAAGCACATTTGCAAAAAAACTGCCTGGCACTTCAACAAAATTAAAAACCAGGCTTTCATACCATGACCAACCTGATAGAAGAATTGCAATGGAGAGGCATGATACAGGATATAATGCCCGGCACAGAAGAACAACTGAATAAAGAAATGACCACAGGCTATATCGGCTTCGACCCCACTGCCGACAGCCTGCATATTGGCAACCTGGTTCCTATTATTTTACTGAACCACCTGCAACGCTGTGGCCACAAACCACTTGCCCTGGTGGGCGGCGCTACCGGTATGGTGGGCGACCCCAGCGGTAAAAGTGAAGAACGTAATTTTTTAAGCGAAGAAACCTTGAACCACAACCTTGCCTGTGTAAAAAAACAATTAGAAAAATACCTCGACTTCAATAGCAGCAAACCCAATGCTGCCGAGATGGTGAACAACTATGACTGGTTTAAGCATATCAGCTTCCTGGATTTTATCCGTGAAGCCGGTAAGCATATTACCGTAAACTACATGATGGCGAAAGACAGTGTAAAAAAACGCCTGAACAGCGATAGCGGCATGAGTTTTACTGAATTTACCTACCAGTTGGTACAAGGCTACGACTACTATTGGCTGTACACGAATAAACAATGCAGGCTGCAAATGGGCGGCAGCGATCAGTGGGGCAATATCGTTACCGGCACCGAACTGATTCGCCGCAAAACCGGTGGCGAAGCTTTCGCTTTTACCTGCCCCCTGATTACAAAAGCCGATGGCGGCAAATTTGGCAAAAGTGAAAAAGGCAATGTATGGTTAGACCCTGCAAAAACATCACCCTACCAGTTTTACCAGTTCTGGCTCAATACGGCTGATGCGGATGCAGAGAAATACATTAAGATTTTTACTTTTTTACCCAAAGCAGAAATTGATGCATTGATTGCTGCTCATACCGGTAATGAACACCAGCGCCAGCTGCAAAAAAAACTGGCCGAAGAAGTAACCTGCTTTGTACACAGCCGGGCTGATTATGAATTTGCCGTAAAAGCTTCCGAAATACTTTTTAACAACGACACTGCCGAAATATTAGCGCAATTGAATGAAGACCAGTTGCTGCAGGTATTGGATGGTGTTCCTACTGTAAATATTGCCAAATCGGTGCTGGAAGCCGGTGCAGATATTGTAAGCCTGCTGGCCGATACTAAAATTATGCCCAGCAAGGGCGAAGCCCGTAAAATGGTACAAAACGGCGGCATTAGTATCAATAAAGTAAAGGTAGAAGGTATTGAAACCAGCATTACGGCCAGCCAACTGCTCAACAACCGGTACCTGTTGGTGCAGCGTGGAAAAAAGCATTATCACCTGGTGGTGGTTGAATAGTTTTGTTGATGGGATGCGCCAATTTAATTTTTTGATATAGCAGTATAAGTAACCCTAACACTCACTTAGGTTTACGGGAATATTGATGGCCAGCCCGCCATCGGCGGTTTCCTTGTACTTGCTGTTCATATCAAGGGCGGTTTGCCACATGGTTTTTATCACGGCATCAAGGCTAACTTTAGCATAGTCGGGGGTACTCTGCAGTGCAAGCTGGCTGGCTGTTATGGCCTTAATAGCTCCCATAGTATTGCGTTCAATGCAAGGCACCTGCACCAGCCCGGCTACGGGGTCGCAGGTAAGGCCCAGGTGATGTTCCATCGCAATTTCAGCAGCCATCAGGGCCTGGCGTTGTGTACCGCCCAGGCATTCTGTTAAGGCCGCTGCAGCCATAGCACTGCTCACACCAATTTCGGCCTGGCAGCCACCCATTGCGGCAGATATGGTTGCGCCTTTTTTAAATATGCTGCCCACTTCGCCTGCTGTAAGCAAAAACTGGATGATTTTTTCATCGCTATTGCCTCCGCAAAAAACAACATAGTACATCAATACGGCCGGTATTACACCGGCAGCACCATTGGTAGGCGCCGTAACTACACGGCCAAAAGCGGCATTTTGTTCATTTACAGCCAGTGCAAAGCAACTTACCCAATCGATGGTATAGCGAAAATCGTTACCCCCCTCCTGTATGCATTTAATCCAGCTTTCGTAATGGGTATACTGTTTTTGTGCAGTTAATTTTTTATTCAGATCAAAAGCACGGCGCTTTACACTTAGCCCGCCGGGCAACATACCCTGTGCATGGCAGCCAGCATATATACACTCTTTCATTACCTGCCATATTTTTAAAATGCCTGTACGGGTTTCTAATTCAGGCCGCCAGGCATTTTCATTTTCCTGCACCACTTCGCAGATAGAGAGGCCGGTTTTCATACACCAGTGCAATAAATCGGCGGCGGTATTAACCGGGAAGGGTAATACTACTGATTCATCCTGTTGCTGAGTTTCTCCTTCTTTTATTACAAATCCTCCACCAACAGAATAATAGGTTTCGGCAAATGTTTCGCCATTATACAGTTGTACTAAAAATGTAAGGGCATTGGGATGAAAAGGCAGTGATTCAGACATTAAAAATTCGATATCCTCTGCCGGGTCAAAATCAATTTCGTGGCGGCCATGCAACAGCAGTTTTTTCATGCTGCGTATATCCTGTATACGGGAGTGTATATTGTGTACTTCAAATGTTTCCGGGTTTTCGCCACAAAGCCCCAATTGTATGGCGATATCAGTACCGTGGCCCACGCCGGTTTTAGCCAAAGAGCCGTACAGCAATACTTCAATTTGCTGTACCTGCTGTACCATATTTTTTTGTTCGAGGGAATGTAAAAAAAGGAGTGCTGCTTTCCACGGGCCAAGCGTATGACTGCTGGATGGGCCTACGCCAATCTTAAACATGTGGAATATGGAAATAGCCTCGTGTGGCACAACCGTATCAGTTATTACTTACATTAACCAGTTCTATATCAAAAATTAAAATAGAGTTAGCAGGTATACTACCCACAGGTGTGCTGCCATAGCCTAATGATGGCGGCAGGTATAAAGTTATTTTTCCACCGCTTTTAATTAAAGGTATACCATACTTCCAGCCATTAATTAATTCACCGAGATAAAAACTCACACCAGTAGTGTTCGAGTCAAAACTGGCACCACTGGTTAGGCGGCCATTGTATTTTACCGTTACAACCGAGCACACTCCCGGCACTGTACCCGAGCCTGCAGCATCAATTTTATAATACAACCCACTGGAATGTTTTGTAAGAGTAGCTGTAAGACCATTGGTATTTAAATAATCCTCCAGGGCCGTAACCTCCGCAGCCGGTGCAACCACTGTTGGTGCGGTATAGGGGCATTTAGCAGTTTTTTTACAGGAAAGAAAAGCAAAGGGGAGCAAAGCAATTAAAAACAGTTTTCTCATCATGGTCATTTTTTATTTATTGTTGTTCCGGTACACCGGGTGTTTGTTCCTGCTGTTGTTTTGCTTTTAGTTCATGATAAATCTGTTCGTTCATCTCCCACTTGTAATGCATCCTGAACCAGGCATAAAACACCACAATAACCATCATCGCCACTACAACGGTTGCAAAAGCACCGGAAGAATTTTTTGAAATTTTTGCATACCAGTCCGGAAAAAAAATCCATACCACCAATACCGAAAGTATTACCGGCAATGCAAATAAAAGAGCCATGGGAAGGCCACGAAGCAGTTTACTCATAAAAGTACTTTGGAGGCCACGCTGCTGCTCCCAGTATTGCATAAAAGCTATATCTTTTTCAGTAAGCACCCTGCAAAGTTAGCCGTTTTAAAATTGAATACACACGGCAAACAACCGATACCAAAGTTGTGCAGGGGGTGATTTTTGCAGGTTCATCAAATATCATTAGGTTTGTTTCATCCAAAAAAAATTAATTGTGAAAATTGAGCAACTCATTGTTCAGCATTTATACAGCAATAAAAATGTTTCGCTGCAGGGCATTGGTACTTTTATACTAAACCCTACAGTTGTGCTGCCTGCAGAAAATGACAAAGATTTTGTTATGCCCGAAGGCGCTATCAGTTTTGAGTACAACCTTAAAGCAACAGAGGATGCAGCGCTGATTGATTTTATTACGCAAAAAACAAAAAAGCTTAAATCACTTTCTGCTTCCGACCTGGAATCGTATACCATATTAGCCAAGCAGTTTTTAAATATTGGCAAACCGCTCATTATAGAAGGCATTGGCACTATACAAAAAAACCAGGGCGGTGTGTATGAATTTACGCCCGGCCGATTCATCAGTCCAAAAATTGAAGAGCCGGTAAAAGAAATAAAATCAAAAGCAGAGCAGGACATTTCATTTGAATCGGAAAGCAAAAAAAATAACAGTAAGCGCAACGTTCTTATAGGCACAACCCTGGTCGTATTGATTTTCGTATCCCTGGGCCTGTATTACTGGTTTACCAACAATAGTAACAACAGCCCGGAAGAAACACAAATGCTTACAGATATCCCTGCCGATACCGCCCAGGCAATCACCCCGGATACGTTAATCACAACGCCCAAACCAGACAGCAGCGCCGTTGATACAGTTTTACCGGTGGCAAACTATAGTGGTTTTAAAATTGTACTAAAAGAATACAATAGCATAGCAGCAGCTACAAAAGCCTTTGGCAAGCTAAGCCAGTGGGGACACAAGCTGGAGATTATCACTATAGATTCTGCCCATCACCGGCTGGCAATGCCTTTTAGCAGGGCCGTGGAGGATACTGCAAAAGTAAGAGATTCACTAAGGCGTTTTTTTGGCGGCAACCCTTTTGTTTTGCTTCAATAATCAGCTTTTACGCATAACCCACCCCGTTAATGAGCGTGGAAAATTTATTACAGGAACTGGCAAACAATACTTACGTAATGCTCAGGCCATCGCCGGTGGATGGCATTGGCGTATTTGCCATAAGGGATATACCTAAAGGCTGCCGCAATATGTTTTCGCCTCCCGGCAAAGATGATGACTGGATAGTGGTTCCAAAAACGGCAATAGAAAATCTCCCTGCAGCTTCCCGGCACCTTGTAGAAACCTATTGTCTTTTTGATGCCGACAACTACTTTGTTCCAAAAGATGGTTTTAAAAAAATGGATCTTGTTTATTTTTTAAATCACTCCGATGAACCCAATACCTGCTCTGTAAATGATGGCGAGTATTTTGAAACACTACGGGATATTAAAGCCGGCGAAGAGTTGCTGATTAATTACGGAGATATTGTACAGGAGTAACTGTCGGGAAGATAGTTAACCCATATTTCCCCCGGCACTGCCATCAGTTGCCGGATACAATGAATGGATAAAATCGTTTACGGTGCTGGCATCTTTTACATCAAAATCACCGATATGGGTACGGCGCAGGCTGCTGAGGTAAGCACCGCAATGCAATGCCTGTCCAAAATCGTGTGCCAGGCTGCGGATATACGTCCCCGTTGAGCAACGCACCCTGAAAGCCAGTTCCGGAAGATTAATGCCTGTTATCTCAAAACTACTGATACTAACAGAACGTGGCTTCAAGTCTACCGCCTCTCCCCTCCTTGCCAGTTCGTATAAAGCCACACCATCTTTTTTGATGGCAGAAAATACCGGGGGGTATTGTTGGATAGAGCCAATAAACTGTTGTGCAGCCTCCTTAATTTGTTGGGGGGTTATTGCATCAAATGGTTTAAAATGCTCCGGGGTACTCTCCAGATCGTAAGTAGGGGTAGTGGCGCCAAGGGTTATATGGCCGGTGTACACTTTTTCCCGGGCCATGTACTCATTTATTTTTTTGGTAAATTTTCCGGTGCACACAATCAGCAGGCCGGTAGCAAGGGGATCTAATGTGCCGGCATGGCCAATTTTTTTTATCTGCAGCGCATTACGGAGTTTACGCACTACGTCAAACGATGTCCAGTGTAATGGTTTATCTATCAGCAGCACTTTACCTTCGGCAAATTGCTGCTGCAATTCCGGGTGTAGCGGCGGATATTTTTTTATCGTGGTATTCTGCTGAACGCCAATTTTATCAGCATGCTTATGCCTGTATGTTTGCTTAGCCAAAGATTAATTTTTGTAAAGATAGCAGATAGAAAACTTTACCCCTACAGAAATTGTGCTTGAAAAATACGGGGTAAATATTGTGGCGATATAACGTTTATGTTTACACGTAAAGTTAAAACAATATATCCATGGAAATTTAAAACAGCATTGGTATTGTATTGCTGCACCAGGTAATTACTTCTTTTTTAAAAACCGCTCTGTTACCAAACGTACGCCGGCGCTAACCCATAGCGGCATTATCACCTCACCGGCAAAACCCTTACCAATTGTCATATCAACCTGAAGTAAATCGTTGAAGAAATATCGATAGCCTAGCTGGTAAGCAGTTCCTGTACCGGGTATATAAGGGTCGCCCGAAAAAAGTTCGGCAACCAGGTGCATACCCCTGTATACTTTTACCTGCGTACCAAAACCCCATGTGTTAATTAACTCATCTGCACCATCTATATGCAGGTAATTACCGCCAATATTTGCATGTATAAGTACATCTTCCTGTTTGCCGATACATTGTGATATAGTTGCAAATGCAAAAGTGCCATAACCTGCAGGCTTAAATGCACCGCTGCCTACCGGCAAAAATGTACCAGCCACTACACCCAATCCGGGCAATTGGCCGGCACCATATTCTTTTACCAGGTATTTGGCCTGAAGTAAAGGCAGTGCATACGAAAACATTTTTTTGCTGTTCGGTTCTTTTTCGTAGCCATACACGCCACCTGCAGTTAACTCCAGTTTTTTATTTGGGCCATAAGCTGCCAGTACCCAGTGCTGCCCCGATTCCTTATCAATTCTTACCCAGCTTTCGAGTTGTGCCAGCCTGTTGCCCACCACCCTCGCATCATCGGTAATAAAGGGGCGTACATTAGGCTCTGTATTACCGTCATAACCTGTTTCATCCGGGCTTGTACCATGAATCTGCTGCACAGCACCACCAGCATCAATACTGATGTATGCAATACCCATTTGTGCCCATACCCTGAATGCTCCCAACAAAAACAGAAGGGAAAATGCTAACCTTTTCATGCGGCAAAAATATAGAGGTGCAATGAAAAAGATGTTGTACAAATCTTTTAGAAACTTCTAAGATTCTAAGAAACATATAAATAAACTGAAATGATTTAGATTTACAAAAAACAAATCATGTCTAAAGATAAAATTCCATCATTTACTGACGAAGTAATTCAAAATCTGTTTGGTAATGAAGCAGCAGAGGATGAAACTTTTGAAAGACTACAAGCCTACTATTTTAAGAGTGATACACATGAGAAAGTTGTTGCTGATCTTCCGTTAAGAATTGTTGTTGGACACAAAGGGATTGGCAAATCAGCAATATTCAAAATTGCTATGAATGAAGATTTAGAAAAAAATCGGCTTTCAATACTCATTAAGCCTGATGATATCGCTGATTTAGGTAAAGATACAAACGACCCTTTGCAAACCATTAGGGATTGGAAACTTGGATTAATAAAGATAATAGCTGATAAAGCACTTGAGACTGTTGGGATGATGGACAAAGTCGGTTTATTATCTTCCCCTCTCAACATTGCAGGACAATTATTAACTTATTTAAAAGACACATTTAAAAAAATAATTGAAGAAAAAGCTGATTTACTTCCTACTCAAAAAAAAATTGTTGAAAAGTTTTTAAAATTTTCAAAAATTGTCATCTACATTGACGATCTAGACAGAGGTTGGCAAAGTCGAAAAGAAGATATAAATAGGATTTCAGCATTAATGAGTGCCGTGAGAGATTTAAGCAATGAAACACGTGGACTAAATTTCAAAATAGCACTTAGATCTGATGTTTATTATCTAGTTAGAACCTCTGACGAATCAACGGACAAAATAGAAGGATCTGTAATCTGGCATAAGTGGTCAAACCAAGAAATATTAATACTCCTAATTAAGAGAATAGAGTCTTTCTTTGAGCGTGAATGTAATATTGACATCTTAAAACAAACACCGACACGCCATTTAAGTCATTACCTTGAACCTGTATTTGCACCACGATTCAATTCAACTGGAATTTGGGCTAATGCTCCAATTCATCGTGTTTTAATGAGTTTAATCCGCAAACGCCCTCGAGATCTTGTAAAACTCTGTACTTTGGCAGCAAGAGATGCACATAAACGAAATTATACAATTATTAATACTATAAATTTTGAAACGATTTTCGAAGAGTACTCTCAAGGTAGAATACAAGATACAATCAATGAATATAAATCTGAATTACCGAGTATTCAAAGATTAATCTTTGAAATGAAGCCCAGCAGAAAACAGGTTAATGAAGGAAAATGGTTTCATTACAATACTACAGAATTAAGGTCGAAGCTTAAGAATATTATGGAACATGCAACTTTCACCTTTGCAAATGGAAAGAACGCAATTCAATCTGATTTAGCCCAATTTCTCTATAAAATCAATTTTATTACTGCTAGAAAACTCATTATCGATCGTGATGGAGATGAAATTATTGATCGGAAGTATTTTGAGGAAAACAGATATTTATCTTCTCAGTTTGTTGATTTCGGATACGACTGGGAGGTTCATCCTGCATTCAGATGGGCACTACAACCAGATAAAGTACTTCACATTTTGGATTCAATCCCTAATTACGGAGAAAGCTAAATTGTTTTGTGAAAGCTGAGCTTCTTATTTTAATAATTTTTGTGCATTAAAGCCATTTCAGAACTTAAACTACTCTATTCTTGCTCAATATCAGTTCCTTGTTACCAACAACATTTAACTTCTACATAATTAATTTATTTATCATCGTTCCATGCGTGACACTACTCCTATTTCACGCTGAGAAAAACCTTGAAAGGTTAAGCAAAACAAATAAATTTAAAGGGGGATATTTTTATCCCGATATGCAAAACTGCATGTACTAACCGGTTACAGCCGCTTTTTCTTCCATCCATTTACCCCTGCCCCAGCCTGCTATTACATGCTTTTCGCTATGGTACGAGGAGCGTACCAGCGGGCCGCTTTCTACATAATCGAAGCCCATATTGTACCCTATTTCACGAAGTTCGTTAAACTCATCCGGGTGTACAAAGCGGTGTACGGGCAAATGTTTTTTTGATGGTTGCAGGTATTGCCCGATGGTAATTACATCCACGCCATTATCGCATAAATCCTGCATGGTTTGTATTACTTCTTCCTTAGTTTCACCAAGGCCAAGCATAATACCACTTTTTGTACGCATACCGCCCTGCTTCAGCATACGCAGGGTTTCCATACTACGCCAGTATTTAGCCTGTATACGCACCTGCCTGGTAAGGCGCTCTACAGTTTCAATATTATGCGATACTACTTCGGGTGCAGCATCCACCACCCTTTGCACACAACTGGCATCGGCCCTAAAATCGGGCACCAGTGTTTCCAGGGTGGTAAATGGGTTTAGTGCTTTTACCGCTTTAATGGTATTGTACCAGATGATACTGCCCTGGTCGGCCAGTTCATCCCTGTCTACAGAAGTAATTACAGCATGCTTTACCTTCATCAGGTGTATCGCTTCGGCTACCCGTTGCGGCTCATCCCAATCCACAGGATCGGGCTTGCCGGTAGCCACTGCACAAAAACCGCAACTGCGGGTGCAAATATTACCGAGTATCATAAAGGTAGCGGTGCCTGCACCCCAACATTCGCCCATATTGGGGCAATTGCCACTTTCGCAAATGGTGTGAAGCTTGTGAGTATCTACCAAACTGCGTACATGTTTATAA
The DNA here is from genome assembly GCA_937873715.1 of uncultured Chitinophagaceae bacterium. Classification (GTDB taxonomy): domain Bacteria; phylum Bacteroidota; class Bacteroidia; order Chitinophagales; family Chitinophagaceae; genus Ferruginibacter. Next base: position 304,077 of record CALMYJ010000005.1, on the reverse strand, counting down.
TCTTCGCCAATTGGTAGCTTTACCCTAAGCCAGTTGGGCTTTTTCAGTGGTTGTTCTACTATTCCTTCAATAACGGGTAACTCTGTCATAATTTGTACTCCAATATTTTTTCAATGCTGTTTCAACTTCAAAAGTAGCAGTGTATCACTTATGTATACACGGCTGTAATTTTTTAACCACGGGCTATTTTCTTTTACCAAACAAAATAGCAACGTATATGTTGGCAAAAAATCGATTGTATTCCACAAATACAATTTGGGGTATTGCTTTAGTATAATACTCTGCATTTACACCTACTTCAAGCCCGTTCACCACTTCGTTAAACCTGGCATAATCGAACCGCACTGCTGCTTTCACATAAAGGCCCGGTGTAACTTTCATCTGGCTCCAGCCCGAACCAAGCCTGGGCCCGGATACAGAAAGATCATTCGGATTCAGCAAACGGCTATTGTCGGTAAACAAGCTGCTGTCTGCACTTTCATATTTAATATTCCTGCGCCTGCCGATGGCGGTGTCAAACACATCGAGCATATAGGGGCGCAACAGTGCAAGTGAAATACCGCCACCAAAATTCCCTGTTACACTTACACCGTTTTTATTGCTTTTGTTACCCAGTAATACCTGTTGCTGCACACCCAACTTAAGGGGATAAAAAAAGTTTATCTTACCATAGATGTATGGTGTGGTGGGAATAAATGGGTTGGTTTGTTTATCTTCTTTAGCATGCTTACGTTCCGAAAAATCTATTTGAAACAGCAGTGCTTTGGTGATAGACTGGCCCCTGCCAAAATCAAGGAATGCCCCGTACCCGTCGTTGGTGAGTTTAATGCCAAAAATTGTGTGCTTACGGTAAGCAATCACCCCTTCTTCTTCCTGCTTGATGAGTGCATTAATTTTCTCTCTTTTTGCCTGCTTCCTTTCTTCCTTGGTGGTTTGCGCCGAAGCGGTGAGTAATGAACTGATTACCAGGCTCGTCAAAAATATTTTCCGCATGTGAATAGGTTACTTCAGTAAATTTATGCAAAAATAAGGCAATGACTGCTACAATAACTTACGAAGGCAATTTACGCTGCAGCGCCACACACCTGCAAAGCGGAACAAGTATTGAAACTGATGCCCCAACCGATAACAGGGGTAAGGGCGAACGTTTTTCGCCTACCGACCTGGTGTGTACTGCCCTGGGTACCTGTATGATAACCACAATGGGCATCAAGGCCAACGACATGGGTATCGAACTTAAAGGTGTAACAATTGATGTAAAAAAGTATATGGCTGCCGATCCTCGCCGTATTTCAAAAATTGATGTGGTGCTCAGTTTCCCGGAAAACATGACACTGGAAGAAAAAGACATGACCATTTTAAAGCGTACCGGCGAACATTGCCCCGTTATCAAAAGCCTGCATCCCGATGTTGAGGTTAACATCAGTTATGTAAACGATAAGGTAAATACGGCTGCTTCTTAAAAAATTTCCAGTTTTATTTGCCCAGTTCCAATACCAAAGCCTGGTAGCTGCCAAGCGTAAAATCCTGTAGCGGTTGTTTTGTTTTAGTAACAATATTGCTGTAATGGGTAAAGCCTGCTGTTCTTTCGGTATAATCACTAAAAGAAACCTTTTTATCCGTTTTGGATGTATTCATTACCACCATTACAGTTTGTGCTGCATCATACCTGAAGTATACGTAAAGCCCGTCTACAGGCAGGTATTGCATCATTTTACCCGTGGTAATTGCAGATGATGTTTTGCGGTAATTGGCCAGGGCATGTACCAGGTTCCATATTTCGTTGTCCTTATCCGTTCTTCCTTCGGGTGTAAATTTATTTACAGCATCGCCTGGCCAGCCGCCGGGAAAATCGAGCCGTACATATCCGTCGCTGGGATGAGTGGAACCGGTAGTGGCCAGTTCGGATCCATAATACATTTGAGGAATACCCCTGCAGGTAAACAGCCAGCACAGTGATGACTTATATTTATTGATATCCTCACCAACAACCGTATAAAAACGGCTGATATCATGATTGTCTAAAAAAATCACATTCCGCATGGGGTCTTTATATAAAAAGTCATAGCTCAGTTTTGTATACAGGCTGTTTACACCTTCGGTCCAGCCAAAGTCCTGCGTCATCGCATCTTTTATTCCCCATAAAGTTTGAAAATCTGTTACAGCCTGCAGGTTGCTTTTAAATGGGGTATTGATGGTGCTTTGCACAAAATAAGCCTGGTTGGGCACACCATGCACCCAGGTTTCGCCAAACATGGTGATACTGGGGTATTCGTCGGTGAGGGCTTTATTGCAGCGGTTCATAAATTCCAAATCGTTGTAAGCATAGGTATCAATACGCCATCCATCGATACCAAACTCCTCTACACTCCATACAGCATGCTGTATTAAAAAGTTGGCTACATAAGGATTATGCTGGTTCAGGTCGGGCATTTCTTTGGTAAACCAGCCATCGGCCATAATGCGGTAATCTTTCTTTGTACCGTAGGGGTCAAACAGGGTTTGGTCTTTGTAGGAAGTATTCGTATACACGGGCCAGTTGTGCAGCCAGTCGCTCATGGGTTTATCCTGTACGGTGTGGTGATACAGGCCTACATGATTGTACACCGCATCCTGTATTACTTTCATGCCTTTAGCATGTGCGGCATCAATCAAATCTTTATAAGCTTTATCGCCGCCAAGGCGTGGGTCAATTTTATAATGATTGGTAAACGCATACCCATGTTCGGTGCGGTTAGGCATATCATTTTCCAGCACGGGGTTTAACCAAAGTGTGGTGATACCAAGGTTGTGCAGGTAATCAAGATGATTTTGTATGCCTTTTAAATCACCGCCATGGCGGTTAAAAACGGTATCCCTGTTCAGGCTCTGGTCTCTCATACCGGGTACACGGTCGTTGGTGGGGTCGCCATTGCTGAAGCGGTCGGGCATAATGAGGTACATAAAATCTTTTGAAGTAACGCCCTGTGCAAAAACGGTACCCCTGCCTTTACGACGCTCTTTAATGACAAAGGGTATTTCAAAACCCTCAGCTTTCACTATTGTATTAACCCGTATCGTTGCATTGCCCGGCTTTGCAGCAGGTAACAGCATTATATCTACAAAGAGGTAACGGTTGTTTTCGGGGCGGTGTACTTTTAAAACCTTTACACCTGCATTACTGCTGCTCACAGTGCATTTTGATGGAAAGGATTTATCGCTGCCTGCATACAGCATCAACTGTACTTTATTCATCTTCATACCCACCCACCAGTTGGATGGATAACATTCCTGTGCCTGCACTGTGCTGCAAATAATAGACAGGATTAGCACCAGGCAATAAGTACCAGGTAGTTTTTTATTTTTCATACTATTAGCTTTTATCATCATCTTTTACAATAAGGGTCAACAAACCAGCCAGTATCATTGATACCCCTCCTAAAGCAATTGTATTAAGGGTATTGGCCTGAAATACCTTCATCGTAAAAAATCCAAGTATACCGGCTGCTACAATTTGAGGTATAACAATAAAGAAATTAAATACCCCCATATAATATCCCATTTTGTTAGCAGGCAGGGCATTTGACAACATTGCATAAGGCATAGACAAAATACTTGCCCAGGCAATGCCTACCATACCCATTGAAACAATAATCAACTTTGGATTATCAATAAAATAAATGGATAACAAACCGATACCGCCAATCACCAGGCAGATTAAATGGGTGATTTTTCTATTAGTACGATAAGCAATCAGCGGAATGATAAAAGCAAATACGGCAGCCATTCCGTTTCTTACCGAAGAACAAACATTTAGCCAATCAGCGCCATTGTTGTATTCCTTTTGCACCCTTTTCAATTCAAGTTTTTCGGACGCATTTGTGTGCGTATTCAAGCTGTCAGAAAAATAATTGGCCAAATTAATAGAGATGACAACAGGATTTTTATCATTGCGGTAATTTCTTATTTCATCAATATCAGTTTTTAAAGATTTCAGGGTTTTCTTTTTCTGTACATCCGCATCCGCCTCCAAATCAGTATTAATAGCCATCTCCATTTTATCTACCAATACTTTATCCACCTTCATATCATACTTATTAGCAGTAACGGCATTGGTAGCATATATCCACATGGCAAACAATGCAAACCAGGTAAAAAATTGTACAAAGGCTAACTGCTTCATGGTTGTAGGCATTTTTAAAATGCCGCCAAAGGTTTCCTTCACCCCATCCATGAAAGTGGTTTGCTTTTTTTCTGCTCTAAAAGCTTCAATATCTTCTGGAGGAAATTCTTTGGTAGTAAAAACCGTATAGAGTACGGCAGTTAAAAATGCAAAGCCCCCCAGGTAAAATGACCATTTTACAGAAGGCGGAATTTGACCGGCAGGAGCAGTATTGCTTAAATTGAACCAATTGGTAAAAACCCAGGGCAGTAGCGCAGCAATAACAGAGCCTATACCAATGAAAAAACTTTGCATGGCAAAACCAGACGTACGTTGCGAAGGAGGTAATTTATCCCCCACAAAAGCCCGGAATGGCTCCATGGAAATATTGATAGATGCATCCAACACCCAAAGCATGCCACCGGCTATCCAGAGTGCCGGAGAGTTGGGCATTACAAATAATGCCATGGTTGCCAAAATAGCGCCTATAAAAAAGAATGGCCTGCGCCTGCCCCAATAGGGATGCCAGGTACGATCACTTAAGTACCCAATGATGGGTTGTACTAACAAGCCGGTGAGTGGTGCAGCAATCCAAAGTACAGGAATTTCATCTTTATTAGCGCCCAGCGTTTCAAAAATGCGGCTTACGTTAGAGTTCTGTAATTCAAATCCAAATTGAATTCCAAAGAAACCAAAACTCATATTCCACAATTCCCAAAATTTTAATTTACGGGTGGGCTGTACAGGTTGTGATGACATAGCAATCTTTTAGAATCGTTAATTTGTGTATTTTATACACATTTGTAAAGATAAGGGAATACATAACACATTAAACATAGTGTATTATGATTCCGCTTAAAGGTTATATCACAAATCCGTCGGGGATAACTGCATTTTTTTTAACCACCACAATGCCGTCTTTAACGGTATACAAAGAGTGATCGGAATTGGGCAAATGCGGTCCGCCATTAATGCGTACATCATTACCGATACGGCAGTTTTTATCAACAATCGTATTGCGGAAATAGCAGCGTTCGCCAATACCAATTAGTGGAATACCCCTTTCTTTGGTATATGCTATTTGCTCCAGCGTTTCAAAATAATCGTTACCCATGATATACGAACTAACGATGGTGGTACCATGGCCAATGCGGCTGCGTATACCTATTACACTGTTTTCGATACGGCTGGCACTGATGATAGAGCCTTCCGCAATGATTGTTTTTTCCAAAGTGGTGCCGCTTATTTTGGCCGGCGGCAGCATTCGGGCACGGCTGTACACAATTTGCTGGTTATCGAATAAGTTGAATGGCGGTAAATCTAATGTAAGCGCAAGGTTGGCTTCAAAGAAGGAATAAATATTACCAATATCTGTCCAGTAGCCGCCATACTGGTAACTGATTACTTTATGCGTTTCAATTGAAAAAGGAATGATTTCTTTGCCAAAATCTGTTGAATCTTTTTTCTCATCTTCCAGCAATTCAAATAATAATTTTCGGCTAAATACATAGATACCCATTGAAGCCAGGTAGTTGCGGCCCTGGGCCTTCATTTCTGTACCTGTATCACTTACCCAATCGCCGAGGAGCGATTTATCGGGTTTTTCAATAAAAGAAGTAATCACTCCTTCTTCGTTCGTTTTTAGAATACCAAATTCCGGCGCTTCTCTATCACCTACAGGAATGGTGGCAATAGAAATATCAGCATCGTTGGCTTTATGATTTTCGAGCATAGCCTGGAAGTCCATCTGGTACAACTGGTCGCCACTGAGGATAAGTACATATTCATAATCGTAGTTAACAATATGCCGGAGCGACTGGCGTACTGCATCCGCAGTACCCTGGAACCATCTTGCATTATCCGGCGTTTGCTCTGCGGCAACAATATCCACAAAACCTTTGCTGAACATGCTAAACTGGTAGGTGTTTTTAATGTGCTTGTTAAGCGAAGCTGAGTTGAACTGTGTAAGCACCAGTATCCTGTTGAGCCCCGAGTTAATACAATTTGAAATAGGTATATCCACCAGTCGGTATTTGCCGGCAATAGGCACAGCCGGCTTACTCCTGCTGGCTGTTAACGGGTATAATCTTGTACCTGCGCCACCGCCAAGCACAATCGCAATCACTGACCTGCTATCCATAAAATGTAGTTGAGGTTTTGGTTTTTATTTATTGAGAAAGATGCAATCTATTATTATATAAAGTTAAAGTGTTTATAGAGGTAAAATGGCAAAGCCTGCTTTAAACTTTTATAACACTTTCATAAACCTCTGTGTACCGCTGTGCACTGGTTTCCCAGCTATTGTCCAGCGCCATAAGCGTTTTGCGTATTTCATTCATTTTTTTTGTTTGCCCGTACAGCTCCAGTGCCCGGTGTATAGAATATGTGATATCCCATACTTTGGCATCGTTGAATTTTATACCATAGCCGCCGGGCTCGCCAATATCAATAACCGTATCCTTTAAACCGCCAGTATTGCGTACTATTGGCACGGTACCATATCGCATGGCATACATTTGGTTGAGGCCGCAGGGCTCAACACGGCTGGGCATTAGTAAAAAGTCGGCACCTGCATACATGACATGACTTAGCTTTTCGTTGTACCCTATTTTGGAGTTGTAATATCCCATCAAGGGTGTTTTCATATTTTCCAACTCCCACTCCACATGCGGCTCGCCACTGCCTAATACCAAAAAATTCATTTTACCCTCGAGGTGGTATACGGCATCATAAATAGCCTGTGGCAGCAGGTCGGCAGCTTTTTCCCCTACCAGCCTGCCAATAAAAATGAATAATGGTTTGTGTATATCAAGGTTAAACTCCCGGCAAAGCACTTCTTTATTCGCCAGCTTACCTTCCAGTACCGTTTTTACGCTGTAATTATTGTCGATATAGGTATCCGTTTCCGGATTCCAGATTACAGTATCAATACCATTCAGTATGCCCAGGCATTTCCCTTTTTCGTATTCAAATAAATCTTCGAGGCCATTGGAGTTGTACCGAAGTTCTTCCAGGTAACTTTGGCTTACTGTAGTTACCCTTGCTACACATTTTACCGCACTTGCCAGCGGATTAATGCTGTTGTTCCAATCCAGCTTGCCCCATTCCCACGTATCCCATTCGGGCAGGTAGTTCGATTTATTCCAACCCATCCAGCCCTGGTATTGTGCATTGTGAATGGTAAGTACCGTTTGAATATAGGATAAATGCCTGTAAGCATAGCTATACTGCATGATAAATGGGATAAGCCCGGCATGATAGTCGTGTACATGCACTATATCGGGGCGATGCTCCCAATGTGAAAGCCAGTCTACCACAGCTATTTGAAAAGCGGTGAACCTTTCGGCATCATCACCATAGCCGTAAATACCTTCCCTGTCCAGCAGGCCGTTGATATCTACCAGGTATAGACCAAAACCAAGCTTATTGGTCTGCTCTTTTATAATAGTATAATTGAACCACATGGGGCCCATATAAAATGAACCCTTATGCACCACATCAAATTTATTGTCGTACAAAAATTTGGTGCGGTACATGGGCATCACTACTTTGGCATCATGCCCCAACTGCTGTTGATATTTTGGTAATGCGCCTACTACATCACCGAGCCCGCCTGCCTTTGCAACAGGATAACATTCGGCACTAACGTGTATAATCTCCATGAAATTGGCAAAAGTTTTTGCTGCCGTCAAATTAAGCAGGTTTTCATTATAAACAAATTAAAGCCGCAAAATTTTTCAGGTTAATGCTTTTAATATACTTTCAACGCCACAAAAACACCTTTAGCCATATGACACAAGCAAACGATTTATCCCTCAAAACAAAATGGGGCCAGTTTGGCACCCTTATTACCGTATTCTTTTTCTGGGGCTTTGTAGCTGCCAGCAACGATATCCTGATACCTGTTTTTAAAAAAGCATTTGACCTTTCGCAAGGGCAAAGCCAGTTGGTATCTGTGGCTTTTTATGTAGCCTACACTGTTGGTTCGTTAATTTATGCAGGCATATCAAAAGGCATGGGCATTGATATACTGAACAAAATTGGCTATAAAAACGGCATAGCACTGGGCCTGGTTATTTCTGCCGCAGGTACACTGCTATTTTACCCGGCAGCCAATACAGGCTCTTTTGCACTAATGCTTTCCGGGCTTTTTATCGTGGGCCTCGGCTTTTCGCTGCAGCAAATTGCAGCCAATCCCTTAGCCATTGTAATGGGCGACCCCAAAACCGGCTCTCAACGCTTAACCATGGCCGGCGGGGTAAATAATTTTGGCACCACCATCGGACCACTGCTGGTAAGCTTTGCCATCTTTGGCAGCGTGGCTTCGGCCAATACCGAAGCTGATATTGAAAGTGTAAAAATCCCTTACCTCATTTTGGGCCTGGCTTTTTTGCTGGTGGCCGTATTTTTTAAATTTTCCTCCGTACCCAACAAAATAGATCTGGATGCTGTAGCTGAGGAAGAAGCCAGCGAAGACGCCAGTAAAGTGCTCCACAAAAAATCGGCCTTGCAATACCCTCAACTGGTACTGGGCATGATTGCTATATTTGTGTATGTGGGTGTGGAAGTGGCTACGGCCAGCAACCTGCCCGAATACCTCGAAAAACAACTGGGTGTGCCAACGCAAAAAATTGCACCATACATTTCGCTGTACTGGGCCAGCCTGATGATTGGCCGGTGGACAGGCGCTGTGGGTGCATTTGATGTAAGCAAGGGCGCAAAGCAAATACTTAGTTTTGTTATGCCTTACCTGGCTTTTGCGGTTTTTTTACTGGTAAACGCCATTGCCAATCATGAAATTTCACAATTTTATATTTATGCGGTAATCATTGCCGTAATGATAGTGTTTGACCTGCTCAGCAAAGGCAACCCCGTACGCATGTTATTATTGTTTTCGCTGGCAGGCATTGCGTCTCTTTTAACGGGTATGTTTACTTCGGGCATTACCAGCGCTTATGCCTTTACCAGTGTGGGTTTATTTTGCAGTACTTTATGGCCTTGTATTTTTACCATTGCTGTAGCCGGCCTTGGCAAAAATACCAACCAGGGCAGCAGCCTGCTGATTATGATGATTATGGGTGGCGGTATTGTAAGCTGGCTGCAGGGCCTGCTGGCCGATAAAATGGGCATTCAATTTAGCTATATAGCTGGTGTGGTATGCTTTGCTTACCTGGCTTTTTATGCCATAAGGGCAAAACCTTTATTGAAAGCGCAGGGTATTGATTTTGACAAGCTGCAAAGCGGCGGCACACATTAATCCTTATTCACTACAAACAACCGGAACATACAAATGAGCAAATTCGTTATTGGTATTGATATCGGCGGCACCACTACAAAATTTGGCGTGGTAAACCGCAATGGCGAAATATTGGTGCAGGACAGGATACCCAGCAACCACCACGACATTGCCGAAGACTTCCTGGATGAATTATACAGCAAAGTGTGGCCAATGGTACTGGAAGCTGGTGGCCCATCACATATTGTGGGCATCGGTGTAGGCGCACCTAACGCCAACTACTATACGGGAAATATTGAGTATGCCCCTAACCTGAAATGGAAAGGCATTATACCTATGGCAGCACTGATGGAAAAAAAATTCAACCTGCCTGTAAAAATCACCAATGATGCCAATGCGGCCGCTGTTGGCGAAATGATGTACGGTTGTGCCCGGGATATGAAAGACTTTATCACCATCACCCTGGGTACCGGTGTGGGCAGCGGCATTGTTATTGATGGTAAAATTGTATTGGGCCACGATGGCTTTGCCGGTGAACTGGGCCATACCATCATCAGGCCGGGTGGCAGGCTGCACAAAGGCACCAATGCACATGGCAGCCTCGAAGCCTATGCATCGGCAACCGGCGTACGGGAAACTGCCATTGAATTACTCACCATGCACCCCGAAAAAGAAAGCCTCCTGCGCAACTATACCATTAATGAACTTACCAGCGAAACGGTGTACAACTGTGCCATGAAAGGCGATGCTACGGCCAATGAAATTTTTGAATTTACCGGGCAAATTTTAGGCGAATCACTGGCCAACTTTATCATGTTTTCATCACCAGAAGCAATAATCCTTTTTGGCGGACTAACCAAAGCAGGCCCTCTGCTGCTTAACCCAACCCGTAAGCATATGGAGGCCAACCTGCTGCCTATATTTCAAAATAAAATAAAACTATTGTTTAGCGAACTCAAAGAAGCTGATGCCGCCATCCTGGGTGCCAGTGCTTTAATCTGGACAATGAAAAATTAATAGAGCCTCCCAACTGATAAAAGGGCGAAAACAATACCAATGTTTTCGCCCTTTTTAATTAAACTAAAAAGTGCGGTTTAATTACTGAACTGCTTTTATACTATCCACCACTTCGCCGCAATCCAGCATGGCTGCTTTATACTTTGGGTGATTATTGCCCAGGTAAGGATTAACGATTGCAGCAGTATTGCTGAGCCAACTGGCATCTTTACCGGAACCAAAAGCCATCGGGCAGTTTTGCCAGTACAAAGTAGCCCCCTCATAATGCATAGATTTCAACAAAGGATAAAGGCTTTCGCTAATCATCCTGAAATCCTGGCGCATCTCGGTAATATCGGTTTGTAATAACAGGCTTGCAGCATTGCTTTGCACATCGCCCAAAAATACAGATACACTTGCTGCTACTTCGCTGCTTGTCTGCTGCAGCCCGGCCGTATCAATTTGAGCAGCGGCAATTAATAGTGGGGCAACCTGCTTCACTTTTTCGGCATCTGCTTCTACCAACGCTGCTTTCATATCGAAATAATGCTGCAGTAATAAATCTATCTGCTGGTTAAAAGCAGTGCTGTGGCTATTGGTAGTGATGGCCTGCTGGCGCTCAGGCTTTGCAACCTGCTGTTGTTGTTTTTTGTTAAAAAACCAATAACCGGCAAAAACAATTGCAACAGCAAGCAGCAGAAAGATGATTTTTTTCATGACACTATCTTTTACTTCAAATCTACACTTATTGCCTGTATACTTAAAGTGTTTTAATTCACCCCGACAAAAAATTGCAGGGATGTATTCATCTGCACCCGGTTGCTCTTGCTTGTTTTAATACAGTGGTACAAAAAATGATGTGGTATTAAAAAAACATTTTCCTTTGCCCAGTTATTTTGCCATTATAAATTTTTTTCAGCATGTACCAACCCAGCGACAGCCGCTACACTTCAATCCCTTATAACCGATGTGGCCAGAGCGGCCTTTTACTGCCGGCTATTGCTTTGGGCCTGTGGCAAAATTTTGGCAATAAAAACGAATTGAGTCAAATGCAGCAACTCATTTTTCATGCATTTGATATAGGCATTACACATTTTGACCTGGCAAATAATTATGGCCCGCCACCGGGTGAGGCCGAAAGAAATTTTGGACGCATTTTAAAAAATGATTTGGCTGCATACAGGGATGAATTAATTATTAGCACCAAAGCCGGTTACAACATGTGGCCCGGCCCTTACGGCGAATGGGGTTCAAAAAAGCACCTCGTAAGCAGCCTCAATCAAAGCCTGCAACGACTGGGACTGGATTATGTAGATATTTTTTACAGCCACCGCCCCGACCCTCATACGCCGCTTGAAGAAACGATGCAGGCGCTGGATTATATCGTACGCAGCGGCAAAGCATTGTATGCAGGCCTTTCCAATTACGATGCAGCACAAACAGCGCATGCAGTGGCGATACTCAAACAACTGGGCACACCCTGCCTTATTCACCAGCCTAAGTATTCCCTGCTGGTGCGCCAGCCTGAAGTACAACACCACACTCTTCATAAAAGCCTGCTGGATGTACTGCAGGAGAATGGCGTGGGATGTATTGCATTTTCTCCATTAGCACAAGGTATACTTACCAGCAAGTATTTAAAAGAAGTACCAGCCGGTTCAAGGGCAGGCCGCCTGCTGGGTAACGGCGCTATTGAAAGTAAAGACATCAATGCTGAAACCCTGCTGCAGGTGAACCGGCTTAACGACGTGGCGCAGCAGCGCCAGCAATCGCTGGCACAAATGGCTATTGCCTGGCTGCTAAAAGATAAAAAAGTAAGTTCGGTACTTATTGGTGCCTCTTCGGTAACACAGTTAGATGAAAATGTGCAGGCGCTCCGCAATACCCAATTTAGCAACGAAGAGCTGCAGGCCATCGAAACAATTTTAAACCCAGTACCATAACCTTATAACTACAAGGCTTATACGCTAAAAAAAGTAAAAAAGATTATGTTCAACGGTAAGAAAATAATTGTAGTAATGCCTGCCTATAATGCAGCAAAAACATTACAGCAAACTTTTAATGAAATTCCTTTTGATATTGTAGACGATGTGATACTGGTAAGCGATGCCAGTAAAGACAATACGGCAGAAGTTGCAGCCGGGCTGGGTATACAACACATTATTGTACATGATAAAAACAGGGGCTATGGCGGCAATCAAAAAAGCTGTTACAACAAAGCGCTGGAGCTTGGTGGCGATGTGGTGATTATGTTGCACCCCGATTACCAGTATACACCATTACTGATACATGCTATGACCAGCCTGATTGCCAACGGCCTTTACCCCGTTGTTATAGGCAGCCGCATACTGGGCAGCGGCGCTTTAAAGGGCGGCATGCCCCTGTATAAATATATTGCTAACAGGCTGCTTACTTTTATTCAAAACCTGCTTATGTGGAAAAAGCTGAGTGAATACCACAGCGGATACCGTGCTTTTAGCCGGGAAGTACTGCTTACCGTAAACTACGAAGCCAATAGTGATGATTTTGTTTTCGACAACCAGATGATTGCTCAGGTATTTGATGCCGGTTTTGAAATAGCAGAAGTAACCTGTCCAACAAAGTATTTTAAAGAAGCCTCCTCTATAAATTTTAGCCGTAGTGTACAGTATGGGCTTGGCGTACTGGGTGTAAGCATTGGCTATTTGCTGAAACAACTGGGCCTGTACAGGCCTGCAATATACCAGCAAAAAAAACAGCACTAACAAACCGCATTTGCGGTAAATATTATCCTCCTTGCCCTTGAGCATGGATAAAGGGTTTGAAAAAAAATCCTGTTGTATACCGTACCGGTTGATTGTGAACAACAATCCATCTTCAACATTTTAAAGCGTTGAAATAGTATTTGATTCTGCTAAAAAATAACAAACCGGCAGTGCACAACTGTGTTAAATTACAGACTTAAACATTGCATTATGCCAAGAAAAAAATGCACACTGCTTTTTTTATTTTCAACAATTACTTTTTTAATACTAACGGCCCAGCCTGTAGTACAACATGGCAAACTGAAAGTAAAAGGCACTCAACTTACCAACCAGTACAATAAGCCCGTAATCCTGAATGGGATGAGCTTTGGGTGGAGTTGCTTTCATCCACGCTTTTACACGGCAGGTGCAGTAGCCTGGTTGCATAAAGACTGGAACTGCAATGTAATAAGGGCTGCAATGGGCATTGAGCCCAACAATGGCTACCTGCAGGATTCAGCAAAATCGGTACAACTGATTAGAACGGTGGTAGAGGCTGCTATAAAAGAAGGGGTTTATGTAATTATCGACTGGCACAGCCATAATATCAACCTAAAGGAAGCCAAAGCATTTTTTGCACAAATGGCAAAAGACTATCACCAATACCCCAATATCATTTATGAAATTTTTAATGAGCCTGATGATGAAACCTGGCCCAAAGTAAAAGCCTATTCTATTGAAATTATCAAGACCATAAGAACGTACGACAAAGAAAATATCATCCTTGTAGGTTCGCCACACTGGGACCAGGATATTCACCTGCCTGCAGAAGACCCCATCATCGGGTTTGATAATCTTATGTACACGGTTCATTTTTATGCCGCCACACATAAGCAATGGCTGAGAGACAGAACGGACGAAGCCATTGCCAAAGGCATACCGGTTTTTATTTCCGAATCGGCTGGGATGGAAGCTACAGGCGATGGGCCGCTGGATGAAGCAGAATGGGCAAAATGGATTGAATGGATGCAGTTGCGTAAACTAAGCTGGATTACCTGGTCGGTATCGGATAAAGATGAAACCTGCTCGGTACTGAAAACCTCGGCTTCAGCCACCGGGGGATGGAAGGAGGAAGACCTTAAAACTTCTGGTATTAAAACAAGACAGTATTTACGCAATAAACAACAATAAAAAAGCCCGGTTAGTCAACCTGTACCATGCAGTTACAATACCGGGATTGTTCTAAATACTCAATGCCCCTTTTTGGGCTCCTCGGCAGGTATTTTTAAAGATAAAGGCCCATTGCCTGCAATTAAAAAATACACCAGCAGCAACAGCACTATTATGGAAAGAAAAAGTTCGGAATAAGGACGTAGCATATCCTGCGAAGTATTTACAAAAAAAACAGCACCAAGCAGGATGGGTATTTGAATAATGCAGGCAAACCGGGTAAACAACCCGATGGCAATTAAGAAGCCGCCAACGAGGTGAGCAAAAGCCACAAAGTGTCCCACAAAAATAAAGGCGAAAGCACTAAAAGGAGTACGTTCCATCATGCTCATCAGCACACTCATGTTGCGGAGAAAATCGTAGCCTTTGTAGCAGAGGAATACACCAAGTGCTATGCGAATGATATCGAGCCATTTGGGGTGATGGCGGTTGCCCCAGATTTCTAAGCGGTGAATGAGGTTCATACAGCAATATTTTAAAAGTGAAGAAAAGAACTGTTACTAACTTAAAAAAAATTGCTGAAACGGCATAGTGGTATTTTATAAGTAACGGCCCGGCATGTATGCCGGGCCGTTATACAGCAGGGTATATTTATAAAAAATTATTGTGGCAGCAGCACCTGGTCGATTTTATGTATCACACCATTTACATGATGCTGATCGCTGGTGGCTAACCCAACAAGTACATTAGCTGCGGTAGCATTGGCAGCACCTTTTACCGTAGCTGTTGCCACCACTGGTTGCCCGGGCACAAATGCAGCCTGTACGGTTACTCCCGGGTGTGCAGGCACTCCAGCATTCAATAATGTTTTAACTGTAGTGGCAGCAGTGGGCAGGTTAACCGAAAACACCCTTATACCCGGAGGTGCAAAACTGCCCGATTGAGCACTAAGGATATGATATATCACAATTCCCTGGGCAAGTGTGGGAGTGAGTACAGCATCTAACTGTGCCCCATATACGGGTATTGAAGCAGGATTGGAAATAAGTGTAGTACCATAAGTTGTTACCAGTAGTACAGCCTGAGCCTGCGCCGTAGCCGGTGGCACACTCTGTGCTATCAAAGCCTGTGTTATTGCCCCGGTAACAAAAGCACTCATTGCTGCATCGGTTGGGGCAAATATGGTAAGGTTAGAGGCTATCGCCAGCGGATTTACAGCAGTATTCAGCGCATCTTGTAAACGGCTGCCGGGGGGCACACCGGTATCAGCCCTTTCGATTGCTGCCTTTAAATAAGTTAATTCAGGATCAGTTTGAATCCTTGCCCACAAATCGGTAGAGGGTGGCGCTACAAGCCTGGCAACCTTATGCACCACACCGTTTACGGCATTGATATCAACAGCAGTTATGGGTATATTATTTACCCAGGCGCCATTGCTGCGTTTACTCGGAAACGTGGTTAACCGCAATAATTCATTCAGAGTTGGTGCAGGATTAAGAATTGATGGATATTCAAAATTGGGAAAGGCTGCCGAAATGGAAGTGGAAGCAATTTTTTGCGGTATTACATGATAGGATACCAATGCATTTATCTCCGCATCAGGCCTTGAGGCAATAAAAGCCGCAGCAGTAGCATCGTCGGGCACACCCAGTGAAGCCCTTATGGCGGCATTATCAGGTGCAAATACCGTATAACGTAAAGACGTATTAGTCAACACTGCTGTTAACCCGGCTTTAGATACTGCCGCTTTTAAAAGGCTAAACTCCGGTGCATCAAGCAGGGTGGCCAGCGTGGGTGTGGTGCCGTTATCTTCGGCGGCAAGGGGTACCGGTGCAAGTTCCAGCTTATTACATGCCGTAAGCAGGAATACCGTCATCGCCAGTATCGTTACGGTTTGTTTTATGTTACGTAATGTTTTCATCTTATTAAGTTTTTAACCAGGTAATTGTTTTAAAATACATTGTAGCCCAGGCTTACATAATACAAGCCACCTACTACAGAGTTGCCAAGCCCGTTGGTATAGTATTCGTTCAGCAAATTGGTAGCACCAATTTTAATGATTGTTTTGGCCGAAGGAATCCTGTAACTGATTTGTGCGTCAACCGTGTGTATGGGGTTTATATAGCCATTGGAAAAATCGCTTTCATACTCAAAGCCATCCTGCCAGCGCCAGGTAACGTTGAAGCCCATACGATTTTTGTAGGCAAATCCTGTATTGCCCACCGAAGCATTCATCCTGTATTTTGGTGTGCTGAAATATGTTTTAAAACCCGGGGGTACATCCCTTAAATCGTCTGACGAAGCATTGGTACTCACCTGGAAATTTTTAGGCAGGCGGTAATCTAACCCTATCCCCCAGCCCAGCGTTTTTACTTTTGATGTGGTATTTACCGGTATCGAAAAAATTTCGCCCAGCGAAGTTGCCGGCTTGCCTGCCTGCAAATCTGCCGCTAATTCCTGCTGACCACCGCTGGTGGGTTGTATAATCAGGCGGCGTGTAATAAAGTTCTGGTAAATGCCATAATAGCTGTACACATCCACCAGTAACTTATCATCGGCCAGCAAGCCCTTATACCCTATCTCGTAAGAGTTTACCGACTCTGGCTTAAACTCCTGCTTTTGATAAGCGCTCACATTATCCAAATAAAATGTAGGCTTGGTGCTGAAACCATAATTTTCATCAAAGTATTTTACACCACCTACCAGCCTTACGCCGCCACCCACAATTAAATCTATCCATTGCTGCTGTGTGCTCGGAAAGCGATAAGCGGTTTGATAACTCAGCCTGATATTATTGTTTTCGGCTACTTTAACCATAGCCGTAACCCTTGGCGTAAACCGTCCTTTAAAATTCTGGTTTTTATCATAGCGGCCACTAACGGTTAGCTTTAGTACATCATCAAAAAAACGTTTGGTAGCCTGTACATAAGCGCCCACTTCATTGATGCCGGTTTTGCCATCTGGCTCGGCAAATAATGTTCTTTCGCTATTCAATACATAACGCTTAAAATTTCCACCTACCAGTATATCGGCAAAAGAACTGGTGTACTGGCTAAGATTATATTGCCCTTCTACATTATACAGGTTGGTGCGGTCTACAAATAAACCACCACCCTGGCTGATGGGCACCATCCTTACCGAGTCAAACGCTCTCTTAAAGGCGGCATCATTAGCAGTTTTTCTATCGCCATCGGCGGCGGCTCTTGCAGCGGTGTGAGCATCGGCATCCGTTGCGCCACTTAGCCTTGCACCAATATAAGTGGGGCCGTATACACCCAGCCAGGTTTCATAAGGATTTACTGCGCCTATTACCCGGCCCAGTGTAGCTGTTGCATTGTAGCTTTCGCCGGCATTTTCCTGGGTGGTGTATGCCCTTACCATCCAGTTTTTGTTGTTCAGTTCAAGTTTGTATTGCCCTATCCTTATATCTCTTAAGCTATACCTGTCGCTACCAGTATACACTGTATTACCCGAGCCCCAGTGCCCGGCCAGTATTGCCTCGGTGCCAGCAGAAATTTTATAGTGCAATGCTCCCGATAATTTAAAACTAATGGTATTGGGATTAATTACTTCGCTTTCGGCATAGCCGGTACGGGTTACATTAATTGGCCTGCCGCCATTTAGTGTATCAAGAAAATTTTTCAGGAATGGTGCCGATTCTGCAGCCGATGGAAAAACCAATTGGCGTAAATCAAGTTGTGTTTCATCGCCATACACATTCACCCCATCGTAAGCAGGGTCGGTAGCCCGGTCGCCATCTTTTACAAAACCATCCGTACCGGTACGGGCATAATTGCGGTAATCGTAGCCAAACCAGTCTTTTGCTTTGATGTATTCGCCGCCCACTTTAAAGGCAAACTTATCCGACACTTTGTGGGCAAAACGTACAGCACCATTTATATAATTGGAAGCGCTGCGAAAGCGATTATCCACATTCATTACCCCTTCTTTAATCTGGAATGAAAAGCCCTGGTATTTAAATGGGTTTTTACTGCTGATTAGTATGGTTCCGTTCATACCACCCGGGCCATACAAAGCTGATGAGGCACCAGGCAGCAGCTCCACATTATCTACATCCAGTTCGGTAAGGCCCACCACACTGCCCACGGAAAAGTTAAGCCCCGGTGCCTGGTTATCCATACCATCCACCAGTTGGTTAACCCTCAGGTTACCACTTCCCGAAAAGCCACGGGTAGTGGGTGTTTTAAAAGTGAGAGAAGAAGTAACCATATCCACTCCCTTTAAATTACCCAGTATATCGTAGTAGGTAACAGCCGGGGCATTGCGTATGGTTGCCGTGCTGATACGTTCAATAGATACCGGCGACTCCATGATACGCTGCGATGTACGGGTGGCCGATATTACCACTTCCTGCCCCAGTTTATTACTGGGCTTAAAGCTTACATTTACCTGCTCTGCCGCATTGCTTACATTTACTTCCTGCATTTCGTACCCAACGGAAGATATTAATAAAACAACGGGCATCCTGGCTACAGTAATTTTAAACACACCACGGTCATCCGTAAAAGTACCCTCACCCGAACCCTTAACCGTTACCGACACCGCCGGCACCGCTTCGCTGGATGTGCTATTAATTACTTTTCCTGAAATGGTTGTTTGTGCTTGAGAGGCAATTGCTGCAATATTGACAAGCAGCAGGGTCAATAATGAGCTTCTTAGTTTTCTCATATGGCAAAATTTTGTGAATGAATACAGAACAATAATAATAAATGTTTGGTTGATGCAAAATTTATTTGTAACCGGCTGTTGAAATCTTAATCAAAAAATTATCGCTTACACAATTAATTTCGCTGCATGAGCATATACCAGTTTCCCGGGCAAACTAATTATTATAAAGGCAAAGTGAGGGATGTGTACAGCATCGCCAACAAATGGCTGGTAATGGTGGCAAGCAACCGTATATCTGCCTTTGATGTTATACTCCCAAGGCCCATACCCTTCAAAGGACAAGTATTAAACCAAATTGCTGCATATATGCTAAAAGCCACAGCAGATATATGCCCTAACTGGCTGATGGATACACCAACGCCCAACAGTGCCATTGGTAAAAAATGTGAACCATTAAAAGTGGAAATGGTTATCCGTGGCAACCTTACCGGTCATGCCTGGCGTACCTACAACAGTGGCAGCCGAACACTTTGTGGTGTAACCCTGCCCGAAGGATTGAAAGAAAATGATTACTTCCCCACCCCCATCATTACCCCAACTACCAAAGCTGCAGTAGGGCATGATGAAGATATCAGCAAAGAAGAAATTATCAACCGCAATATTGTGAGCGCCGAAGATTATGCTATGCTGGAACAATACACCCGTGCCCTTTTTGAAAGAGGCCGGCAATTGGCGGCAAATCAGGGATTAATATTGGTAGATACCAAATACGAATTTGGTAAAATTGGCGACGAAATAGTGTTAATGGATGAAATACACACACCTGACTCCTCCCGGTATTTTTATGCCGATGGCTTTGAAGAAAGACAGGCAAAAGCTGAAAAGCAAAAACAACTGAGCAAAGAATTTGTAAGGGAATGGCTTATTGCTAACAACTTTATGGGTAAGGAAGGCCAGCAGGTACCCGAAATGACAGACGAATGGATTAACACCATTAGCAAGCGCTACATTGAATTGTACGAAAAAGTGATAGGTGAAAAATTTATACCACAGGAACTAAGCGAAGCGGAAATATATGCTGCTATTACAAAAGCGTTGGAACAAATGAGCTAATACAACCGAATCCAACAGTATATTGTTGAAAACATTCAAAAGAGCAGCACGGTGAAACACATCCGGCTGATGCAACAAAAAAGTAATAAAGATTTGTACCACAATTACTATTTTCCTTTCACTGCACTTTACTGAAACTGCTTTTAATCCGGCGGCTGCGAAATTGCCCTTAGCTTAACCTCATCCAGTACGGTAATACTTTTACCTGAAAGGCTTATCAACGCTTCATCAGACATCTCGTTTAGCACCCGGAATACAGTTTCGTAAGTGGCCCCGGTATACGAGGCCAGGTCCTGCTTGGTAATTGTTAAATGAATAGCACCATCTCCATTCACGCCAAAAATTTCCTGCAGGTTTACCAGTGCCAGCGCCAGCCTGCCCTTTACACTCATGTGGGCCATATTACGCATACGCTTTTCCGATAGTTTAAGTTCATCGGCAAAAAATAGCATCAGGCGGTACAGGTAATCATGGTTCACTTTCAGCGAAGCATTAAAAAAATCAATCGGGATAAAACATACAGTTGAATCTTCTACGGCTGTGCCGGATACCGGGAATACCAGTTCTGTACCCAGGCCACGGTGACCTACAATAGCACCCTTGTTGGCAAACCGCACAATCAACTCCTTTTCATCAGTCCATTTTTTATGCACTTTTACGGCACCGGCATTCACAAAGTAAATACCATTCACGGGTTCACCTTCGTTAAAAAGCACTTCCCCTCTTCTATAAAACAATGTTTGCCTTTTTGTTTCCACTGCCGGCAGCCATTCTTTGTTACAATGTTTGCAAAAGTCACAACTCTGAAGGTCGCAGGCCACTTTCGATTTCTTCATGTACTTAATAATTTGTTATAGCAATTTAGTACGGCTCTCAATTACAGCATGTTGAAATTGATGTACGGTAAACCCGGCAATTTTTTCAGCATTAAGTGAGGGGTGCAACTTCACTACTTCACCCACTACAATTACTGAAGGGTTACCCATCCCGGCATACTGTGTTTTAAAATAAATATCTTGTACAGTACCCATCACAATTCTTTCTTTATCCGTACTGCCGTTTTCAATAACAGCCACCGGAGTATCCTTTTTACCAAAAGCCGTAAAAATATCCATAATAGCTTCCAGCCTGCTCATAGCCATCAGTATTACTACTGTAGCAGTAGACTGTGCTGCCAGCAATATATCATTGGAGATATCCCCGCTACGGGTAGTACCCGTGCATACCCAAAAACTTTCGGTAATACCCCTGCAGGTAAGCGGTATCATTTGCAATGCCGGCACTGCAATGGCACTGCTGATGCCCGGCACAATTTCCACTTCGATACCTGCAGCCCTTGCGGCATCTATTTCTTCCTGCGCCCGGCCAAATACAAACGGATCGCCACCTTTTAACCGAACCACATGCCCATATCTATTGGCATACTCCACAATCAGGGTATTTATCTCCTGCTGGGATAAAGCATGACAACCATAACGCTTCCCAACAAACCTGGTAATGGCTCCAGAAGAAACATATTTTAATAATTCATCATTTGCTAAAGCGTCATATAACACCACAGCGGCTTTTTCGAGTGTTTTAACGGCTTTTAGGGTAATTAAGTCAGTATTTCCGGGCCCTGCGCCAACCAAAGAAAGGAGTTTTTTATTCATAACTTATAAATTATAAAAATAAATATGTTAATTATTTCATAGAATTATACCAAAAATACAAAACAAATACTCTAATTTTATGACATCAACAATATTTTTAATTAAAAATAGATTGTCAAAATGATTAAAAGTATTGTATATGATAAATTGTAATTCGATTGCTTGCCGCTTTGTTCATTTTTTAAAAAGCGGCTCATGAAAATAATTGTTGCAGGAAATGGAATGGTGGGCTACAAGTTTTGCGAAAAGCTTTTAGCTAAATCAAAACCCGGCCAATTTCAAATTACCGTTTTTGGCGAGGAAATCCGCCCGGCTTACGACAGGGTACACCTCAGCGAATACTTTGCCGGTAAATCTGCCGAAGATTTAACCATGGCACCTGCCTCCTGGTATGCCGATAACTATATTAAGCTACACCTCGGCAACCCAGTAGCCGCTATCAACCGTACTGCCAAAACCATTACGGCACACAATGGCCTTACCCTCCCCTACGATATATTAGTATTAGCTACAGGCTCAGCCGCCTTTGTACCCCCCATACCGGGTGTAGACAAAAACGGGGTGTTTATTTACCGCACTATTGAAGATTTGGAAATGATGACCGCCTGGGCTAAAAAAGCTAAAAAAGGGGCAGTTATTGGCGGCGGCCTGCTTGGCCTCGAAGCCGCTAAAGCCATGATTGACCTCGGCATAACGGATACTTCCGTAATTGAATTTGCCCCACGCCTCATGCCACGCCAAATTGATGATACAGGCAGCAATATTTTAAAAAATAAACTGGAAACACTCGGGCTTAAAATACTTACCGCTAAAAACACTTCTGCCATTGCAGGCGATGCTGCAATCACCGGCATGCAGTTCACAGATGGTACTGCCATCGAAACCGATATGCTCGTTATTTCAGCCGGCATCAAACCGAGGGACGAATTGGCCCGGCTTTGCGCTATTGAAGTAGGCCCAAGAGGTGGTATTGTGGTAAATGAAAAACTGCAAACCAGCGACAGCAGTATTTACGCCATCGGCGAATGTGCCCTGCACAAGGGTATGGTTTATGGCCTGGTAGCACCCGGCTACGAAATGGCCCAGGTAGTGGTAGACAATATAACCGGCGGCAACAACAGCTTTAACGGCTACGACATGAGCACCAAGCTGAAATTAATTGGTGTGGATGTGGCCTCCTTTGGCGACCCATTTGCCGAAGGCACAGGCATAAAAACCATTGCGGTAAAGGATACAAATAAAGGAATATATAAACGTATCAACATCAGCGAAGATGGCAAAGCATTATTGGGTGGTATACTGGTTGGCGATGCAGATCAATACAATATGCTGCTGCAGGCCTGCAAAAACAAGTTGGCCCTGCCACCCAACCCGGAGGAAGTGATACTGGGTGCCCGTGGTGGCGAAGGCGATGGCGGCGCAGGCGTAACAGCTCTACCCGATGAAGCGCTTATATGTAGTTGCGAAAGTGTAAGCAAAGGGCAGATATGCAGCGCCGTTAGTGAAGGCAATTGCGAAACAGTAGATGCTATAAAAAAATGTACCAAAGCCGGCTCCGGTTGCGGCGGCTGCCTCCCATTGGTAAAAGACCTTATGGTACACACCATGAAAACTCAGGGCAAGTATATCCGTAATGTACTGTGCGAACACTTTAATTACAGCAGGCAGGAACTGTACGACCTGGTAAAAATACACCAGCTTAAATCTTACGATGAAGTGCTGGATAAATTAGGCAACGGCGATGGCTGCGAATTATGTAAACCACCTGTGGCTTCCATATTAGCCAGCCTCTGGAACGAAATGCCGCTTAAAAAAGGCAATGCCACTGCACAGGACAGCAACGACCGCTTTTTAGCCAATATCCAAAAAGGAGGTACTTACTCGGTAGTGCCACGAATACCCGGCGGAGAAATAACACCAGACAAACTGATTGTAATTGGCGAAGTAGCCAAAAAATATAACCTCTATACAAAAATTACCGGTGGCCAGCGTATCGATTTGTTTGGCGCTCATGTAAGCGACCTCCCCAAAATATGGGAAGAACTGATTGCTGCAGGCTTTGAAAGCGGCCATGCTTATGGCAAAGCACTGCGTACCGTAAAAAGTTGTGTAGGCAGCACCTGGTGCCGCTTTGGGCTACACGACAGTGTTAGCTTCGCCATTGAAATAGAAGAAAGATACAGGGGATTAAGAGCGCCACATAAATTAAAATCGGCCGTAAGTGGCTGTATAAGAGAATGTGCGGAAGCACAAAGCAAAGACTTTGGCATTATCGCTACCGAAAAAGGCTGGAACCTGTATGTATGCGGTAATGGTGGCAGCAAACCACAACATGCTTTACTGCTAGCGGCAGATATCGACAGCGCCACCTGTATTAAATATATCGACCGCTTCCTGATGTTTTATATCAAAACCGCCGACCCACTTACAAGAACAGCACCATGGCTCAACAAAATGGAAGGCGGGATGGACTACCTGAGTAATGTGGTAATCAACGACAGCCTGGGCATGTGTGAAAAATGGGAAGCCGAAATGCAGGAACTGGTAAACAGCTACAAATGCGAATGGAAAGAAGCGGTGGAAAATCCTGATATACGCAAACGCTTTACCCATTTTGTAAATGCGCCTGAAGAAAAAGACCCCACTGTGCATTTTGACAACATGAGGGAAATGAAAAGGGCAAAAGAATGGAAATAATAAAACATATACTTTAAGCAGTTTAAAAACTGCGTTCAGCGCTCGAACAACACGTTTGTTTCCTTATTGAAAATTTGCCTGCGATTGCTTGCCTTTTTTAGGCAACTAACACTGTATTACACTTTATATACTATGATAGCAGAAAAAACAATTACCTGGTTTCCTGCCTGCAACAAGGCAGATGTGCCTGAAAATGGCGGCGTATGCGTAAAATACGAGGATGAACAAATTGCCCTATTCCATTTTGCCCGAAGGGGTGAATGGTATGCTACACAAAATGAATGTCCGCACCGCAAACAAATGGCCTTAAGCCGGGGTATGATAGGCACACAGGCAGATGAACCTAAAGTTGCCTGCCCTTTTCACAAAAAAACCTTTTCACTCAAAACCGGCGAATGCCTTAGCGGAGATGAATGTGCCATAAAAACCTATGCGGTAAAAGTGGAAAACGATACAATATATATCGGAATTGATAAAGATGCTTAACCAAAAAAAAATAATGCCTATGGTAAAATACGCAACTGTCTGCAAAATCTTTTATTTCCCTGAAGCAGGGCAATAAAAAACCCCGGCCCGAAATGGAAGCCCGGAACCGGGGGGAATTCGATTTCAAATTGTCAAACAATCTAAAACCAAAACGAAGTTATGACGAAAAGTCTTACAAAAAATTTAAGGCGTAGTATAATGGTATTGTGCTGCTGCCTCACAGTTACCGCCAACGCACAAATAACGTTAACGGGACAACTACGTACCCGTACAG
Organism: uncultured Chitinophagaceae bacterium; assembly: GCA_937873715.1. Lineage (GTDB taxonomy): Bacteria > Bacteroidota > Bacteroidia > Chitinophagales > Chitinophagaceae > Ferruginibacter. The sequence continues at coordinate 278,960 of CALMYJ010000005.1, read as the reverse complement.
AAGTACGCAACGGACTTGGCAACCTCACTTTAAAAAACGCAAAGCCTGCTGCATTTACATCACAACGCACCAGGCTTATTTTTGGGTATAAGTGGGACAGGCTAACCTTTGGTGCCACAGTACAGGATGTAAGGGTATGGGGGCAGGATGCTTCTACCATTACCAATGCCGATGGCAGCAAACTGATGCTGCATGAGGGCTGGGCCGACCTTGTACTTTTTAATAAAGCAGACACCACTATCAAAACAACCGGCATCGATTTGATGAGCCTGAAAATTGGCCGGCAGGAACTTATTTATGATGATGTAAGACTGCTGGGCAACCTGGACTGGCTGCAACAGGGACGCCGCCACGATATGGCCCTGTTAAAAACAATGCATAAGGGCTGGCAGGTGGATATCGGCTATGCCTTCAATCAAAATACTGATGCATTTGGCTACACCAGCACCGGGTTTGTACCGGCTAACGTACCCGCCTATGTTAAAAATTCGTTTGGGGTAATGGTACCTACACCGGCTGGCCTGCTGCCTATGGCACCGGCAGGAAACGCAGGCAACAACAGTTCTAAAACCGGCGCTCCGGTATGGATGAATCCACCCACCACCAACGGTGGCAACCAGGATTATAAATCCTTCACCAGCTTGTACATCAGTAAAAAATTTAACCAGACTAAATTTTCCGCACTTTTCTTCAACGACAACTTTGGCAAATACAAAATGGACTCCGTAGGCAGTGCCGTTAATGGTTATGTATTTGGCCGGCGCTTTGTTTCGGCCGGTGCTACAGACAGCTTTGATTACAGCGGTGCCAACAGGCGCTTTACTTACGGGCTGATGATAAACAAAACCATTGGCAATGCATCCGGCTTTGGCAAAATAGCGCTGCAAGCTGCCTATTATGCTCAAAGTGGCAAAAACAGGGATGGCATAAAAATGAAAAATGCCTATCACTACACTATTTCTGCCACCTACCAAAAAGGTAAATTCAGCATCGCTCCAGGCTATGATGTACTGAGTGGTAATGATGCAGCCACAGCAGAAGATGAAAAATTTGACCCCTTATATGGTACGCCGCATAAGCATTGGGGTTATATGGATTACTTCTATGTGGGCACAGGATCGCCGGCCGGTGGCATACGTAATCCTTATGTAAGGGTAAAATACGCCACCAATAAGTTCTCTATTGGCCTTGATTACCTCAATTTTTCATTAGACAAAGGCATGAAAAAAGCCGATGGCACAGCTATTGGCAACCAATTAGGCAATGAATTTGATTTACTGCTCAATTACAACATGAACAAATTTACCAATATCGAATTGGGATACTCGGTAATGAAAGCCACTTCAAATATGCCCTTTGCAAAAGCACAGGCCACTACAGATGCCGTAGCAAACACTTATAGTAAAACCGGCACCTGGTTGTATTGCATGATTCGCTTTACACCGGATTTTTTTTATACCAAGCCGGTAGCTATAAAATAAAATCCAACATCATTATTTAACGCACTTAAAACATACAATCATGAAATCAATTATAAACAGGGTATTGCTTGTAGTTACACTCTCCTCAATACTCACCGGTGTTACCTCCTTTAAAACACCACCACCGGTACGAAAAATAAAACTTGGCTTTATATCTCTTACAGATTGTGCGCCACTGGTAGTGGCAAAAGAACTTGGCCTCTTTGCAAAATATGGCGTAGAGGTAGAACTTGAAAAACAAGCTTCATGGGCTGTGATAAGAGATAAAATACTAAATGGTGAAATTGATGGAGCACATTGCCTTTTTTCCATGCCGTTTTCGGTATACACAGGTATTGGTGGTAAAGCCGGCCAGGAAATGAAGATTGCTATGGTACTCAACAATAATGGACAAGCCATCACACTTTCTAAAGATTTTTGCGGACTGGTTGGGTATAAAGATGTAACCAAAGCAGCAGGTGCTGTTAAAACGGTACAGGGCCGTAAAGAGGTAACATTTGCCATGACGTTTCCCGGTGGCACTCACGATATATGGCTCCGCAACTGGCTTGCTGCAGCCGGTATCAATCAAAAATCGGTAGGCATCATCACCATACCACCTCCGCAAATGGTGGCCAACATGAAGGTGGATAATATGGAAGGCTATAGTGTGGGCGAACCCTGGAATGGCGTAGGTGCAGCACAAGGCATTGGCTTTACCCATATTTCATCACAGGACATCTGGAAACACCACCCGGAAAAAGCGCTGGTGGTAAATTCAAAATTTGCGGCTACAGAAAAAGAGGAATTAAAAAAAGTAATGAAAGCCATCATCGAAGCCTGCAAATGGCTTGATGTAATGAGCAACCGTACCAAAGCTGCCTCCTGGCTAACTAAGCCTAATTATGTAAATGCCCCGTTGCAGGTAATTGAAGCCAGGCTTAAAGGCTCCTACGATTTGGGCTGCGATATTGGTGTGCAAAAATACAAAGACGATTACATGACTTTTTACAATAACGGCATTGTAAATACTCCAAAAAAATCTTATGGCATCTGGTTCCTGGCCCAGTTTGTTCGCTTTAGCTATTTAAAAACCGACCCGGATTATAAAGCCATTGCCGACAAATTAATATTAAACGATTTGTACGAAGAAGTTGCTAAAGAAATGGGCGTACCGGTACAACCGGATATGCAGGCTTTTAAAACAACTTATGATGTACCATTTGACCCTAATAACGTTGCCGCATACCTGAAAACAACCAAACGCTGATAGATCATTTTAAAAAAAGTATATGAAAAATATTTTCTCCATCAAATCCCTGCTAACGGTACTGTACTTTTTGGGAGGTATGGCGCTGATGGGTGGCATTTGGGAACTCATTGCCCATCTTACTAAAAACGAAATTCCCACACCTTCCACCACATGGGGTGTATTTAAAGAAGTAATGCAGGATCCCTGGCAAAACGACCCCGACTACAAAGGCATTGGCGTAAAACTGTTCAGTTCGCTGGCCCGTGTTGGGGTGGGCTTTGGCCTTGGCAGCATTATAGCCATACCTATTGGTATGCTAATGGGCGCCAGCAAGCCCATCATGAATATTATAAATCCTATGGTACAAATACTTAGGCCGGTATCTCCGTTGGCCTGGTTTCCATTAGGGCTGGCTATCTTCCGGGATTCACCGCAGGCCAGCGTTTTCATGATATTCATCTGCTCACTATGGCCCACGCTTATCAATACAGCTTTTGGCGTGGCGCATATCCCACAAGACCATAAAAATGTAGGTAAGGCATTTGGTTTTTCAAGCTGGAAGTACATTACCAAAATAGTAATACCGTACGCATTACCACATATACTTACCGGGCTGAGGCTGTCGGTTGGCGTGGCCTGGATGGTAATTGTGGCCGGCGAAATGCTTTCGGGTGGTATTGGCCTCGGCTACTTTGTATGGGAAGAAGGCTTTAATGGCGGCAGCACCGAAAAAATACTTGTAGCAATAATTTTGATTGGTATTGTAGGGCTTCTGTTAGATAAAATTTTCATGAGCCTGCAAAAACGATTTACGTATGCAGCCTGATGCTTAAACTGTAATATTTAATTTAAAACACCATGGCTTCAAAACACTTTAAAGCTGCACTGATACTTGCTGTAATAGTAGGCAGCCTCTTAAATATCATCAACAGCTATGATGTAATTGCCACCGGCAACTTTACAGGTAAAAATGTATTCAAAATCATACTCACCTACATTACCCCGTTTTGTGTATCACTATACTCATCGGCACGTGTAGTAAAGCAACAAACCAACTGATCCTTTACAATTTTTAAGTAACCGTTAAAACAAAAAAAATGGTAAGTACAATAACAAAAGAGGCTCCCGTTTTAAAATTCAACGGCTCGATTGCAAATGATAACACCTGTATTGATATCGATAACTTAACTGTAAGTTTCAAAACTCCTATAGGCATTTATACGGCCGTTAAAGATATTTCGCTTAGTGTTAAAAAGGGTGAAATTATCGCTTTGATTGGCCACTCCGGCTGCGGCAAATCTACCCTGATGGGTACTATCAGTGGTATGGTAAAACCTACCAGTGGCAAAGTGGTTGCCAATGGCAATATAATTACAAAGCCAGGGCCCGACCGTGGTATTGTATTTCAAAATTACTCCCTGCTACCCTGGCTTACTGTGTACAAAAACATTTATGAAGCCGTAGATGCGGAATAAAAAAATTTACCTGCCACAGAAAAAAAAGCCCTTGTTGAAAAGAACTTAAAAATGGTAAACCTGTGGCCGCATAAAGATAAGCTCCCTGGCCAGCTCTCCGGCGGCATGAAGCAGCGTGTAGCCATTGCAAGAGCCTTTGCCATCAACCCCAGCATATTACTTTTAGATGAACCCTTTGGTGCACTGGATGCCCTTACCAAAAGCAACATGCATGTAGAATTGCTTAAACTTTGGAACCTCGATAACCGGGAAAAAACAATCATCATTGTTACCCATGATGTAGAGGAAGCCATCTTCCTGAGCGACCGTGTGGTAGTGATGAACAATGGCCCTGCCGCTACGATAAAAGAAATAGTGGATATCCCCCTGCCCAGGCCACGCAACAAAAAAGAAATTGTACATGATGCGGCCTATATGGCCACACACGACAAACTGCTGAGCCTGCTGATAGACAAATTTTCTATTAACGATATTCATTAATAACTTTATAAAACACGAAGCCCACATGCCGAACAACCTACTTCATCAACCGCTCACTAAACTCAACATCTTTTCGCTGAAAGGCGTACAGATGAAAACCTTTCATATTACCTGGCTCACTTTTTTCTTTTGCTTTTTTGCCTGGTTTGGTATAGCACCGCTGATGCCGCTGGTAAGCGAACAGTTGCAGCTTACTAAGGCACAAAAAGGTAATGTGGCTATTGCTGCGGTGAGCGCCACCATCATTGCAAGGTTAATTGTAGGCAGGCTAACTGATAAGTATGGCCCACGGAAAGTATACACTTGGCTGCTGGTTATCTGTGCCTTCCCGGTAATGTTTATCGGCCTTGCCAATAGCTATATGTCGTTTTTACTTTTCCGGTTAGGCATTGGCGTTATTGGTGCTTCGTTTGTACTTACACAATACCACACGTCCGTTATGTTTGCCCCAAATATCAAAGGCACGGCTAATGCGGTAGCCGGAGGCTGGGGCAACACCGGCGGCGGCGCCACACAAATATTAATGCCGCTGATAGCCGCAGGCCTGGTGGGTGCAGGCTGGGTAAGCAGTGCCGATAGCTGGCGCTACGCTATGATAGTACCCGGCGTGCTGCTGCTGGTAATGGCCCGCTTGTACTGGAAGTATACCAAAGACACTCCCGCCGGCAACTTCGACGAACTGCCACAAACAGCCCACAACAAAAAGGAAAATACATTTTTATTGGCTGCAAAAGATTACCGCACCTGGGTACTCACTATCGCTTATGCCGCCTGCTTTGGCGTAGAAATAACGGTAGACAATTTTGCTGCCTCATACTTTCATGATGATTATAAAGCTACATTGATCTTTGCCGGCTTACTGGCAAGCCTGTTTGGCTGGATCAACATTTTTGCCCGTGCCCTTGGGGGTATTGTATCCGATAAAGTAGGCAAACGTTTTGGCTTCAATGGCAAAGTAAGCCTGCTGGCACTACTGCTGCTGCTGGAAGGTGCAGGCATTATGCTGTTTGCACATGCAGGCGGCTTAACCGTTGCTATCATTATGATGTTCTTTTTTGGGCTTTGCCTCAAGATGGCCAATGGCGCCACCTACAGTATTGTACCATTTGTAAATCCAAAGGCAGTGGGCAGTGTGGCCGGTATAGTAGGCGCTGGTGGTAATGTAGGTGCCATGCTCATTGGCTTCCTGTTTAAATCTATGCCCTATGGTACTGCATTTTTTTACTTAGGTGCTGTGGTACTCGCCACAGGCTTAGTTGTACTTACGGTTCGCCTGTTTTCAAAAAAGGCCGCAGAATCAAGGTTAATACAAACAACAGAAAAAACCGAAGCGGCCGCTGCTTAACATTTAGTACCCTCTTACATGCTGAATAAGGAAACATATAAAACAACCTGTTGCTATTGCGGTGTGGGCTGCGGTATAGTGATGCAAAAAGACAGGCAGGGTAATATTACCGTGGAGGGTGATAAAAACCACCCGGTAAACAAAGGCATGCTGTGCAGCAAAGGCATGAACCTGCACTATACCGTGAACGACAAAACGGGCAGGCTGCTGTATCCCGAAATGCGTTACAACCGCAGTATGCCACGGCAACGGGTATCCTGGGATACAGCACTGGAACGTACTGCTGCAGTTTTTAAAACTTTCATACAAAAATATGGCCCGGACAGTGTGGCTTTTTATGCCAGCGGCCAGTGCCTTACCGAAGAATATTACGTAGTAAATAAACTCATCAAAGGATTTATAGGCAGCAATAATATCGATACAAACAGCCGCCTGTGCATGAGCAGCGCTGTAGTGGGCTACAAAATGAGCCTGGGCGAAGACAGTGTGCCCGTAAGTTATGATGACATTGAATTAGCCGACTGCATTTTTGTTGCCGGCGCCAACCCGGCCTGGTGCCATCCCATCCTCTGGCGAAGGGTGGAAGCAGCCAAAGAAAAAAATCCTAACCTGAAAATTATTGTAAGCGACCCACGCAAAACGCAAACCTGCGCCATTGCAGATGTACACCTGCAACTCAACCCGGGTACTGATATTACCTTACATCATGCTATTGGCCGCTGTCTGGTAGAAAACGGCGACATTGATTTTGATTTTATTAAAGACCACACCAATGGTTTTGAGGAATACCGTAAAAGCATATTTAATAAAACTATTGCCCAAGCGGCTGCCATTTGTGGCATTGATGAAAAAGATATCCGGGAGGCTGCAACTTATATCGCCAACGCCAAAGGTTTTATTACCATGTGGACGATGGGGCTAAACCAAAGTGTAGTTGGCGTTAATAAAAATTTATCCCTCATTAATCTTAACCTGGTTACAGGGCATATTGGCAAACCCGGCTCAGGCCCGTTTTCACTTACCGGACAACCCAATGCTATGGGTGGCCGTGAAGTAGGCGGCCTCAGCAATTTATTACCGGCACACCGGGATTTAACCAACCAGCAACACCGCAACGAAGTAGAAAAATTTTGGCAAATACCTTTGGGTACCATTCAACCTAAACCCGGGCTAACCGCCACCGAAATGTTTGAAGCCTTGAATGAAGGTAAACTAAAAGCTATATGGATACTTTGTACCAATCCTCTCATTAGTTTGCCCGATGTAAGGAAGGCAGAAGCCGGATTAAAAAATGCCAGGTTTGTGGTGGTGCAGGAAATGAGTAATACTGCCGAAACACTGGCTTATGCTGATGTAGTATTACCTGCAGCCACCTGGGCCGAAAAAGAAGGCACTATGACCAATGCAGGTCGATATATTAGTCATTTGGCAAAAATTACAGATGCTCCCGGCGAAGCATTACCCGATGCAGAAATCATTTGCCGCTTTGCAAAAAAAATGGGCTATCCCGGTTTTGATTTTAAATCAGCAGCAGCCATTTATGCCGAACATGCTGCACTTACCGAAGGCACCAGCATAGATATTAGTGGCCTCAACTACCAGATACTGCAGGAAAAACGCAGCGTACAATGGCCTTACACCAAAGCCATCAACGGGCAGGGTACTGCAAGATTATTTAGCGACAAAAAATTTTATACACCAAATCAAAAAGCGAATATCCATGGCTGTGATGACAGCAACCAGTCGGAACCGCTAAGCCCCGAAATGCCGCTGATACTTACCACCGGCAGGATACGTGACCAGTGGCACACGATGAGCCGGAGTGGAAAAGTGAATAAGCTAAAGCAGCATATTGCCGAAGCCTATCTTGAAATACATCCCGAAGATGCTGCCGAAAGAAATATCCGGGAAGGGGAAGTAACCGAAATATTTAATGCCCGGGGCAGGGTGCAGGTAAAAGCAAAAATTACAGCCGATATTAAAAAAGGGGTAGTGTTTTTGCCCATGCACTGGGGTAAAATACTCAATAGCGATTTAAACAGGGCCAATAACCTTACCAACAACCTGGTAGATCCTAAAAGCAAGGAACCTGATTTTAAATTTAGTGCTGTACAGGTAAGGCTGTACAAAAAAGCTGCACAAAAAATTGTGGTGATTGGTGCCGGAGCCGGTGCCTGTGGCTTTGTAAAAAGTTACCGGGAACTCAATACTACAGATGAAATAAAAGTATTCAGCAAAGAAAATTTTCCTTTTTACAACAGGGTACTCCTACCCGATTATATCAGCGGTGTACTGCCCTGGCACAACCTGGTAAAGATGACGGATGATGAAGAAGCGGCACACAACATTAAGTTGTACCGGGGGGTAAGTGTAGAACATATTGACCGGGATAAAAAAAAAGTAACCGACAGTAATGGCCATGTACATGCCTATGATGTGCTGCTGATGGCCACCGGCAGCCGTGCCACTATGCTAAAAGATATCCCTGCCATGAAAGGCATCTTTACCATGCGTAGCCGTACTGATGCTGATAATTTTAAAAAACATATCAACCCTGAAAAAGGCAAGGTGGTGATTGTTGGCGGTGGCTTGCTGGGTATTGAACTGGCCGCTTCGCTGCGTGAAGTAAACGTGGAGGTTTGTGTAGTGCAGCGTATATCCAGGCTGATGGACCGGCAGCTTGACCCATTAGGCAGCCAGCTACTGCACGAAGAACTAACGGACAAGGGTGTAGACATTTTTTATAACGATGAGATAGAGCGTTTTTTGGGCAATGGCACCATTAGCGGTGTACGCCTTAAAAGCGGCTTGCAAATAGAAGCCCAGGCCGTAGTAATTGCCATTGGCACCACACCCAATATCGAACTGGCAAAAGCCAGTGGCATCAACTGTAAGCGTGGTGTAGTGGTAGATGAGTATTTGCAAACCAGTGATAAAAACATTTTTGCCGTAGGCGAAATAGCAGAGTTTAAAGGTTTTTTATACGGCATTACCGCAGCAGCCGAGCAGCAGGCAGCCATAGTGGCCCGCTACCTGAATGGTGATATTGCCCGGTATTACAGCGGCTCACTGCTGATGAATATTTTAAAAATGCATGGTACCAACCTCTGCTCGATGGGCGTAGTAGAATGCCCGGAAAATGACCCGGCATACGAAGAGATTGTATTTATCGACAAAGCAAAGCGGTATTACAAAAAATGTATTATACACAACGACAGGCTGATTGGCGCCATACTGATTGGTGATAAAACAGAGTTCCTCGATTTCAGGAACTTAATTGAAAACAAAACAGAACTCAGCGAAAAAAGATTGCAACTGCTTCGCAGCGGTAAGGCGGCCGAGCCGGTGATAGGTAAATTAGTATGCAGTTGCAACAATGTTGGCGAAGGCAACCTCGTAAATAAGATTAAGGAAGGCTGCCGCGACCACCTGCAATTATGCCAGCTTACCGGCGCAGGCATGGGCTGTGGCAGTTGCAGGCCCGAAGTAAAGGCAATATTGGAGAGCTGCCTGCATGCTTCAAAAAAAGCAGAAGCAATGGCAGTTACCGGTTAACAATAAGTATCAATATTGCAAAAGCGATACGAGGTAAAGGAGCAATGTTGCCGTCCTTAAAAAGGATGGCAACATTGAATTTAAATTTTTAAACGATGAGCACAACACATCCAAAAGCATCGGTATTTGAAGGGATAAAAAATATGGAGTACTTCAATTTTGAAGAAGACTTTGTTGAAAAAAATATACGCTGCATCCCCATGATTGTACGGTTTAAAATGGATACAGCAGGCATTAAATTACAATTAGCCGAATGGGCAAAATTTAGCACCAGCGAAAAACTGGAATTAGCTTTAAAACCCTGCAGCAGTGCAGCCGAAATAAAGCAGTATTTTATTTTTTTAACAGGCCTGGTAAAAAAATATACGGGCCATGAGGCGAAAGTATTAACCGCATTGCAAACCGAACACCTGCAGCAGTTGAATGAAATACCCGGCATTGTTGCAGCTAAGGCATCTTCATTTAACTGGAGCATCAGCAGGGAGCAGTGGTTAAGCTTAACCATCTTACAGCGCTTTGCCTTATTAAAGCTGTGCCGATCGGAGCATGAAAACAAAAATTTTCCCACGGCCATGAAAGAATTTCAATTAGTGCATTAATACTACCGTGAAAAAAAGCAATACCATAAAAATTAATTTCCCGGGCGGCATCATTTCTCCCGGCGACCTGTATAATATACTGGTAGCTGCCGGCAACAATGGCATTACCCATGTGAGCTTTGGCCTGCGCCAGCAACTATTGATAGAAGCAGAAGGCGAAGCCGCCAAAAAGCTGTGTGCCGAACTTGAAAAGCTGGGCAACTTCTTTGAATATATTCATGAAGGTTTTCCAAATATTGTAAGCAGCTACCCTGCCGAAGAAGTGTTTATCCTGAACACCTGGCTTAGCGAGGGAGTATATAAAGACATACTGGATGAAATTGATTACCGGCCCAAACTCAAGATTAATATTTCGGACAGCAACCAGAGTTTTACACCTATGCTTACCGGTAATATCAACTGGGTGGCTTCGCCGGATGCACAGCACTTCTGGTATTTGTTTATCCGTTTTCCCAAAACCAATATCATTTACGAATGGAACCAACTGGTATATACTAACGATATTGCCCGGCTTTCAAAAACGATTGAGGAGTGCATTTTTAGCAACAGTAAAAATTTTGTTGACAATAAAGCTGCCAGCGGAGATGCCTTATTTACCCTTATTGATACTACGGGCTTTATCCTTAAGCCTACCGAAAAACGAGCTACACTACCGGATTTTAACCTGCCCTATTACGAAGGATTGAACCGGTATAGTAATAAATACTGGCTGGGTGTATATCGCCGGGATGAACGTTTTGATACCAGCTTTTTAAAAAACATTTGCCTGCTTTGCCTGGATACCAAAATTGGCCAGCTTTGCAGCACACCCTGGAAAACCATCATTATAAAAGGCATTGAGGAAAAAGATAAGCTGCGCTGGAACCACCTGCTGGAGCAGCACAATATCAATATGAGGCATGCTGCCAACGAACTCAACTTCCAGGTAGAGGATAATTGTTATGATGGACTGCAACTGAAAAACTACCTCATCAAAAAATTTAATGACGATGACCTGCGTACTTTCGGTGTATGCATCGGCATAAAAACAAGAAGCAAAAGCGAAGTATTCAGCAGCATACTGGTAAAGCGTAAACCCCTGTTAAACATTTTTGGGTTTCGCTTTTGTTTTGCGTACGATATACTATGCGCTCAGGATTTTAACCCCAACGAACGAACGGGTTTTGTATTCTCTACATTCAACTTCAAATTTTTATTAGCAGAACAATTGCGCCGCTGTATAACCAGTTTTTATCAAAGCCGGGAAATGCTGGCGAATAAAGCCAAAGCGGCACCTGTGGTTAAACCCAAAAAAGAAACTGCTGCCGGGCATATTATTGAATATGTACCGCAATGCCCCAACTGCCTGAGTATTTATGATGCATCAACCGGTGATGCAGAAAATGCTGTTGCGGCTGGTACAGCATTTGAAAGCCTGCCTGCAACTTACTGCTGCCCGGTATGTGAAACCGGCAAGGCCGAATTTGTACGCATCGATAAAAGCCAATTAGGCTTACAAACCGTTTAAATCAGCGTGGGCATTAAAATTTTGAAAACAGTTTTTTTCTTCGTCTAAAAGCGGCATACTGTGAGCATGGCAAATACCAATCATATACTTCATACTATGCTTAGCCAGTTCATCCTGTTGCAACAGGCAAAGTATTTTTGCCAGCAGGGCTGACCGGTAAATAGCACAAAGCGGCTCAGGCTCCCCGTTATTGGTAAAATGATAAGCGTCGTACTGCGGCTCATGTGTATAGGTAGTATATAATTTGTGCAGCACATCTGTGTTCATCAGGGGCATATCACAAGCTAATACGGCAATATCTTTTTCCGGCATGTGGAGGTGTGCGGTAAGCAGGCCCAGGAGCGGACCTTTTAACTGAAGATGTTCGCAATCTGTTATTAAAGCCCCAGGATTAAGGTGAGCGGCATACGCCTGCTGCTGTTGCTGGTTTACTGAAAAATAAACCGGCATATTGAAACTGGCCAGTTTACGGGCTGCAACTTCTGCCCAGGATATACCACCGTGCTGCTGTAGTAACCCCTTATCGGTGCCCATGCGGAGGCTTTGCCCGCCACATAAAACTAAACCTACCATAGCCGTATCATTTAGCCAATAAAGCTACAGGGTATTGAAGAGAAAAAAAATGATGAAAATTAGAAGAGGGCTAATAAAAAAGGCAAACTGAACCCTCAATTTGCCCCGGCAGTTGCCTTGCAAGGATTCGAACCCTGACATACAGAGCCAGAATCTGTCGTACTACCATTATACTACAAGGCAATTCATCAACGTGGTGATTTTGGTTGGGTTACTAGGATTCGAACCTAGACAGACAGAATCAAAATCTGTAGTGCTACCGTTACACCATAACCCAATTACCCTGATTTATTGGGATTGCAAAAGTAAGGGATAGCAGCAAAAACAAAAAAACATTTTTAGTCCTGTTTTTTGTGCTGCTCCTGCAAAAAATGTTCGGCCAGCAGCAGGTCGGCTGGCTTGGTAATTTTAAAGTTTCGCTCCTCCCCTTCTATCAAATGTATAGTAAGGCCAAAAGCCTCTACCACGGCCGCCTCATCGGTAAACCATTCTTTAAAATCAATATTAAATGCAGGCAGCAGTATTTTACTATGGAAGGTTTGAGGGGTTTGCACCAGTTTTACCCGGCTGCGTTCAAGCGCCTGGTTGCTGCCGTTATCGGCCTGAAGGCGTACACTGTCTTTACAATCTACTACAGGCACTACTGCTCCATATTGCAGGGCAGCAGCAAAACAGTTTTGTATCAGTTCCCGGCTAACGAGGCAGCGTACCGCATCATGCACCAGTACAATACATTCTTCCTGCACCAGCTTCAAACCGTTTTGTACTGAATGAAAACGGGTGCGTCCGCCAACAGTTATTTGTATACGTTGATAATCAAAATAGGCATCAATGATTTCCTGGCCGGCACTGATATATTCTTCGGGCAATACCAGTATAATATCCAAATCGCTATACGCACTTAAAAAAGTATCAATGGTATAGTACAAAACCGGCTTACCATGTATTAATAAAAATTGTTTGGGAATAGCGCTGTTCATCCTGCTGCCGGTACCGCCTGCCACAATCACTGCTATTTTCTTCATATTGCTGTATTCATTATCGACGGCGAAAATAATCAAATAAGGCAATGTGCCAATCTTGTGTAAGTGCTAAAATGTATTTGCGGTAAATGCAAAAATTATGAAACCAACTGAATGTTTACGGCCACAAATCCTTTAGGGCCTTTTTCTATTTCAAACAATACTTTATCCCCTTCTTTAATGGCTTGTGTTAAACTATTGATGTGTACAAATACCCTTTCGCCGGTTGCTGCATCATTGATAAATCCGTAGCCTTTGGCTGTATTGAAAAAAGCTACATTTCCCTTCCGTATTAAATCTTCGGGGTTTACAGGCGCCTGCTTAGGTACACCTATTTCTATTTCTTCGGCAGCATATACTTTCTTTTTGGCAGGGTCTGGCGGCTTGGAGGAAAGGTTACCATTTTCATCTACATAGGCTATCATACTATCGTAATCAGCGCCATCTTTCCTGTTCTCCTTCCGGAGTTGTTTTTTTTCTTCTTTACTTTTTTTCTGTTGTTGCTTTTTGGTTTCTCTTTCCTTTTTTTTCCAGTTATCGGCCATAGTGAAATTTTATTGAAACAAATTAATTGCAGTAGAGCATACGGGCATGCGAACAGGTAAAGCATTCATCGCTGCCGGAATTGTAAAGATAGGTTTTTATTGATGCGTTGCAGCCGCGAAGCTGCTGTATTTAATCCTTGGGGTGCATTTACTTAGCAGCAGCAGGCTCTACATACTTTCGCAAAAAATCTTTTTTGCTATCCCTGTAGGATGATACCGCCCCAAGCTTGTACATCACGTATATATATATCCATGCAAGATCAATTTGAAAGGGCAGAAAGCCGGCACGGGCGCTACTGGGGTACAGGTGATGGTTATTGTGCCATTCGCCCGAAAACAGGCCCGGCCTTGTTTGGTTAATCGACAGGTTGCGCCGGTCAAAATCTATCCCATCCACATGCTGTTCTTTTCCTTTACCATGACCGGTGTAGTTAAATGCCCTTACCAATACAAACCAGAACATGGCACCACTAAATAAGGTACAGGCCAATGCATGCCCGCCAATAAGATAAAACATGCTATACCAAAAACTCCAGTTGAACAACCAAAGTGCTACAGTATAATAGGGTGATGCTACAGAGCCCCAGCGCTGGTATTGCCTGTAGCTGTTGCGTACAACACCGGTATGGGAAAGCATATTGGCGGTTTTAGCATATTCTTCTTCCGTAAGTTCCCTGTTGATACTCTGATGGTTAACATCAGAAAGCATACAATACATAAGGCCGGCCCTTGAATTGTAAGGATCGCCGGGCTTATCAGATTTTGCATGATGCACATGATGTGATATCACATAAATTTCTTCAGGGAAAGTACGCAGTACAAGATTTTGTGTAAAAAATCGCCATACAGGATGGCTAAAGGTATAAGCCCGGTGCGTACAATAGCGGTGAAACCAGATGGTGCCGTGTGTACTCATTATAATCATGCTGTAAAGCAGGAAAATGCCAAGGAGGCCAAAAGAAAAGTACCGGGTAATAAAAAAGAAAAAAAATGGCAACATACATACCGCCATTAACCAGCTTATCAACGTAATCCAGTTTTTGCGGCTTTTAAAAATGTTTATTCTTGAAAAAGCCTCGGCGTACAACTGTTTAAATGTAGGTACCACCAGGTTTCCATCTTTATCGCTCCAGCCATAAGATGGCTGATGCAATATCTTATCTAACAACGACATAATTTATTTATTTCAACACCCTTGTGTATTTAAAGTCTTTACAAATGTATAAAAGGTGCATGAGCACCTTTTATACTGAATGATATTTTACCAACTCCTTCCTCCGCCACTTCGGCCGCCATTGCCGCTAAAATTATTTCGGAAGCCTGATCTTTCTGTTTTTTCACGGGCAACAGAAACCGACATCTGCCTACCCTCAACTTCTTTGTTGTTTAAAGATTGAATGGCCTGTTTGCCTTCGTCGTCTGAATTCATTTCAACAAAACCAAAACCGCGGCTGCGGCCGGTTTCCCTGTCGGTGATAACTTTTGCAGAAGTTACCTGGCCAAATTCAGAAAACAACCTGTTTAATTCAGCATCACCAGTATTAAAACTGAGATTAGAAACATAAATGTTCATACAAGAATATTTAAAATAAAAAAATAAAATACCTGTGAAGATGTGGAAAAAAGCAAATGATAGTGGAGAATAAATTTATACTGCAAGCAGAGCGTAAAAAAATAAACTAACTGTACTTTATGCCTGAAAACGCATGATCACTGATTAAAGGTAACGCTTTTGAACTATAAACCGCTTTAAAATATATACGGCACCAGGTATACTGTTTTCATCTAATGAAAAACCCGGCTTTTAGAGCCGGGCTTTATACAAATACTATTTGCAGGTAAACTGTATTACCATTTATCTACTTCTTCGGTGCTTCCATTATCGGCAGCAGGGGCTGTTGGCAATTCAACTTCAACTGGTTCGGCAGATACAGCCTCTACTTCTACAGCAGCAACTTCTGCCTCGGGCTGCACCACTGGTGCAGTACCGTTTACGGCGTGTGCATCGTCACCTTCATAAGGAGTATCGTGGTTAAAGGCATCAAAATCAAAATCGGGCATCAATTCTGTTTTTACATAATCTACCGCTTCGCCCAAACCTTTAATAAATTTATTGAAGTCTTCTTTGTATAAAAATATTTTATGCCTGTCGTACCCGTCAGAATCAAAACGTTTGCGACTTTCAGTAATAGTTAAGTAGTAATCGTTGCCCCGTGTTTCCCTTACGTCAAAAAAGTAAGTCCGGCGTTTACCGGCTTTAATGCGTTTGCTGTAAACACTTTCCATTTTTTTGTCGTTGTTCTCGTACGCCACAGTAGTAATTTTTAAATTAGGATAAATAACAATTTTTTGCTTCAGGCAAAGATAGAGTTGTTTTTGAAATAGCAAAATAATGGATTTCTAATTTTTGAAGCATAAATCACCTGTATTTGACACTAATTTCAATTAAAAGCAGTTATTGGCTGCTATCCTGTAATTGCTGCCTGGCATACATTTCGGCGTAATAGCCATTTTGCTGCAAGAGGGTTTCATGTGTACCCTGCTCTGCAATTTTACCGTCTTCCAAAACGATAACCTTGTCGAATGACAGCAAAGAGAATACGCGGTGTGTAATGATGATGGCTGTTTTATCCTGCAGGAAGGCATTGAGGTTGCCCATGATCTCTTTTTCAGTTTTGGCATCCACGGCACTGAGGCAATCATCAAAAACCACCACCTGCGGATTTTTAATTAATGCCCTGGCAATGGAAATACGTTGCTTTTGTCCGCCGCTAAGTGTTACCCCCCTCTCCCCCACCATCGTATCATAACCCTTTTCAAACTGCATAATTTCCTTATGAACACTTGCCTGCTTTGCCGCCTGCACTACGGTTTCATGGTCAGTTTTATCCAGGCCAAATCCAATATTATTGGCCACCGTATCGCTAAATAAAAAAATATCCTGGGGCACATAACTCACCTGCCTGCGCAGGTGATGCACATCAATATTATGCAGTGGTATGCCATCATATAGTATGCTGCCTTCCTGTGGGTCGTACACCCTAAGCAGCAACTGGGCAAGGGTAGATTTTCCTGAACCGGTGCGCCCTACAATTGCCAGTTTTTCGCCTTTTTTTATACTCAGTGAAAAATTTTGTATTGCTTTTATACCGGTATGCGGATAAGTAAAATGTACATTGTTAAAAACGATATTGCCCTTCAATGCCGGTTGCAGCGCACCGGGGGGATTTTTTATGGCAGGCTCGGTAAGTAAAAATTCGTTTATCCTTTTCTGTGAGGCTGCTGCCCGCTGCGTCATACTGGCCGTCCAGCCGATGGCGCTTACCGGGAAGGTGAGCATTTGTATGTACATCACAAATTCGGCGATGGTACCTACTGTTGCACCCTTTACATTAATTACATCCAGCCCGCCAACCATTACAGTGAGCAGGGTGCTTATGCCAATGAGCAAGGCCATGCTGGGAAAATAAATGGCTTCGGTTTTAGCCAGTGCCAAAGCATTCTTTTTATACGCCTCGCTGTTGCTGGTAAAAAAACCAAGCATGGCTTTTTCCTGTACAAAAGCTTTAATCACCCTTATACCGCTGTACGATTCCTGGGCATTTACTGTAAGATCACTCAGCAGGGCCTGTATGCGTTCGCTTTTTTTATGAATGATGGTATTTACAAAGTAAATGGTAACAGCCAGTATGGGCAGGGGCGAAAGGGCTACCAGCGTAAGCTTGGGACTGGCCTGCAGCATAAAGAAAATACTAAAGCAGATAACTGCAGCAAGGTTAATAAAATACATGATTGCAGGGCCGGTGTACATGCGTACCCGGCTCACATCTTCTGAAATACGGTTCATCAGGTCGCCGGTACTATGCGTTTTGTAAAATGCAGTATCCAATTGCTGGTAGTGGCTGTATACGGCATTCTTCTGGTCGAACTCAATAAGCCGGCTCATCACAATAATGGTTTGCCGCATCAGGAACATAAAAACACCGCTTATAACCGCCAGCAGCAGCAATACCAGGCCACACCAAACAATTTTTTGTTCAAAAGGCTGGTGGCTGATGAATTCAATAATTTTTTGTACCAGTATATCTTTATCCCTGCTGCTAATTTTGGCGCCCGTAGTGCCTGTGCTATTTAGGTGCGCCACCACTGCATCTACCACATAGCTGGTGAGCTGCGGTGCCAGTATGCGGAAGTAGTTGGAAAGAATAATAAACAGTATGCCCAGTAAAAACCGCCAGCGGTGTTTAACAAAATACCTGTTGAGCGTTGCAAGATGTTTCATGCCGGGCAAAAATAATTGAAATGGCGGCTTAGTGGTAAAGCATTGTACAGGCGGTAACCCCTACAGTTCTTCCAGTACATTATACTTTTTGGCGGAAAGATATTTATGAAAGAGGGCAAGATTACGGCCATCCTGCAGTGCTGCCAGGTGGCGCAGGTGATGTAAATCGGTGGCTACAAAGTCGGCCAGGTTATTATCGAATATATATTTTGCGGCCCTGGCAACAGACTTTCCATAATACCCCGTAAGCGACAGCAGGTTAACCTGCAGTAAGAAACCCATATCTTTAAGATGGGTGTATGCTTCGTATTTATTGTGATAAAAAAAATAACGCTCCGGGTGCGCCATAATGGGTTGATAGCCCTGCGAAATCAGTTCAAAAGAAATTTCATTGAGGTTGCTGGTGGCTGCTGCATACGACTGTTCGATGAGCAGGAATTTTTTGTGAACGCACAGCAAAGGCACATCACTGCGGAGCAGTTTTATAAAATAATCATCCAGCATATACTCAGCGGCAGCGCTTATTTCTATATCTATCCCTTCATCTGCACAGGCTGTTTTTAACATATCGAGTGCAGGCATGATTGTTTCGGCGGTATTACGGTATAAGTCGCCAATAATATGCGGTGTGGCCACTGTGCGGCGGATACCTAATTTATGCAGGCCTTTTATTAATGTTAAAGAAGTTACCAGGTCTGGCGAGCCATCATCTATGCCCGGCAGTATATGCGAATGTATATCTGTACTTACCGGAAGTACAGCATCAGCGCCCAAGCCAACTACTTTTTTCTTAAATAGTCCAAACATAATATCAAATCTTTAGGCGAATAGCTTAATCGGAAACTTTGTAAAAAAGCGTATAATAATACTGGTGCAGTTTAATAAGGGGTTTTAGGATTGAGGCCAGCAAAGGGAGTGGTATTTTATTTTTTTTCATAGCAAGATAATCCCTGCGGTTGGCCCTTAGCCTGCTTTGAATATTACGGTTGCTTTGCCCGCCTATCCGCATTTTTACAATCAGCTTCTCAAAGTAACAGGCGCTAATCCTGTGCCTGTACAGGTATCTTGCCATAAACTCGTAATCGGCGGCGGTATAATAATGTGTTTCGTAATACCCAAACTTTTGCAGCAACCCTGCTTTAAAATAAAATGTGGGGTGTGCCGGCATCCAGCCATAGCGAAAACGGTAACGCTTGTACGTAAACCCTTTCCAATACCGGATCACTTTTTTTGTATTCACTTTATCTACATATACCAAATCGCCGTATACTGAATCTACCAGGTTTTCCTGAAAGCATTTTACAATACCGGCAATTACATCTTTTGAAGCCAGCATATCATCACTGTTGAGTATGCCGATAATGTCGCCGGTGGCCAGCCGCATGCCCTTATTGATTGCATCGTACATGCCTTTATCTTTTTCCGACACCCATTTTGTAATGTGGTTATCATAGCGTTTGATGATATCCAGGGTGCCATCTGTAGAAGCGGCATCTACAACTATATGTTCAATATCGGGATACGTTTGTGTTACAACAGAATCAATGCACTCCTGCAGGTATGTAGCGGAATTGTGTGTTACTGTTATTATCGTTACTCTCATCTGTTATAATCCTTGCCGTGTGTTTTGCAGCTAAGCCCTGCTGCTGCATAAAGCATATTTGCCCTATTAATATGCCTCTGCTTTCAGGAAGGCAAAATAGTCAATTTTTACTAAGTAAATTGTACACACTATATAGTTATCAGGAAAATAAAATATTGTTGATGCCAAAGCCGCCGGATGTTTATAAAAATACGGACTGCCGGTATTGCCTTACGGTGCAGCTATGTTACAACTATCCTATTGAGACCAATACCCTGCTTGCGAAAAATGCAGCCCGGATACTACTATACAATGGTATACCAGAACGAAAAAATGGATTGGCGGCAACTTTGCTGCAATTTCCCGTTAACCCTTGCCAAACCATATAATAATTACTATTAGCCGCTGAATTGTTTATTAAAAACCAGTTTTACCTGCTCTTTACTTTTACACTATACAATGCTAAAGCTGCCCCGGGACTTGAGTATAGCCACTAACCTGATATATTTTTACCCATAAAAAAACCTCCCATGCAGGAGGTTGTTTTTCATCTACTTTATTTGATATTATTCTTCGCTGGATAATGCAGCGCTGATATACTCTTTATTAAGCCTTGCAATATTGGCTACGGATATTTCTTTAGGACATTCGGCCTCACAGGCATAGGTATTGGTGCAATTACCAAATCCTTCTTTATCCATTTGCGCCACCATATTGAGCACCCTTGTTTTACGTTCTGGTTCGCCCTGGGGCAACAAAGCCAGTTGAGATACTTTGGCACTCACAAAAAGCATGGCACTACCGTTAACGCATGTGGCCACGCAGGCACCACAACCTATACAGGCTGCTGCCATAAATGCTTCATCGGCTTTTTTCTTTTCTATCGGCAGGGCATTGGCATCTACCGCATTACCTGTATTTACAGAGATATAACCGCCAGCCTGTATTACACGGTCGAAGGCGCTGCGGTCTACCATCAAATCTTTTATTACCGGGAAAGCCCGGCTGCGCCAGGGTTCTACTACGATAGTGTCGCCGTCTTTAAAGGCACGCATGTGCAACTGGCAGGTGGTATTGGCACTCCAGGGGCCATGCGCCTTACCATTAATATACATACTGCACATACCACAAATACCTTCTCGGCAATCATGATCAAAAGCTACGGGGTCTTTACCCTCGGCAATTAATTGCTCATTCAGCACATCAAACATTTCTAAAAAAGACATTTCGGATGAAATATCCTTTACCAGGTAAGTTTCAAAACTTCCGCTGTTGTTGCTGTTTTTTTGCCTCCACACTTTTAGGGTGAGGTTCATGTTGTAGTGCTCCATTGGTTCAGTTTATATATGTTCCAAAAAATTAAACTTTAATATAATTCCTGTATTCAAAAGGCCGCCAGCCAAATTGCCTGTTTAAAAAATACAGCAGCCGATGCTTTAGATTTTTAAATTTCTTTTGTTCTATATCTCTTTCAAAATTCCAGTTTTCGGCGGCTACCCTTTCCTGCATTACGGCCGGGTGTGTACCCGTAAATAGCGCCAGTGTATCTACACCCGAATAATCAAACTGGGCTGTATTTTGAAGGGTTTGTGCCTCCGGCGTTTTATCGAAGCCGGGTATATACAGGCGGTTGAAATTGCTTATTTTTTTTATCATCACTTTAGGTTCTCTTACCCAGCCGTAATGATAAATATGTGCATCAATTTCTTTTACCCTCAGCTTGCTGTTGTTTTGCCATCTGAAGCCCTGTGCATCCCTGTAAGAGCGTATCGCTTTATTGTTTCTTACGATACGTATTTCACGGGTGTACCAGCTACGGCCATCGCCGGTGTAGCGAAAGCTGCCATAAAAATGATAGTACTTAAATAATAAGCCATCCACACGGGTATCATTTTTATACTGCTCCATCGCCTGGCGTATTAGGGCATAATCTTTTTCGTGCAATACTTCATCGGCCTGTATATACAGCAGCCAGTCGGCATCGGCACAGGTGGCATCTAAAGCTTTATTGGTTTCTGCTGCTAATACCGCTCCTCCCTTTGTAAGGGATTTATCCCAAACAGAATGTACCAGTTTTATTTTACTATCGTTAACAGACTTGATAAGAACTTCTGTTTCATCTTCCGAATCGCCGGCACACACAATCATTTCATCTACCAGCGGCAATACTGAACGCAGGGATTCTACCACAGGATAGCCGTAACGCACAGCATTTTTCACAAAAGTGAATCCGCTCACTTTCATAGTTGCTTATTTGTAGGAGCGCTGGGTAGGTTTTACCACTTCAAATGTCAGTTCTTCTTTATGCAGCTCCCATTCGCTTTCGGCTTTGTATTCCCAGGCAGCTACATAGCTAAAGTTTTCATCGTCCCGTTTTGCCTCGCCTTCCTCTGTCTGGCTTTCTTCCCTAAAGTGGCCGCCACAACTTTCCATCCTGTTCAATGCATCACGGCACATCAGTTCGCCTAATTCGATAAAATCGGCTACACGACCAGCTTTATCCAGTTCAGGATTCATTTCATTTACTTCGCCGGGGATGCGTACATCGCTCCAAAATTCTTTTTTGAGTTGCTGTATTTCCGCAATAGCCTGCTTCAGGCCGGCTTCGTTACGGGCCATACCGCATTTATCCCACATAATTTTACCCAGGCGCTTGTGGAAGCTTTCAACCGACTGCTTACCCTTAATATTCATCAGCGTATTGATACGGTCGTTCACTGTTTTTTCGGCTTCTTCAAATGCCGGGTGTGTGGTGGGTATGGCAGGCGTACGTATTTCATCAGCCAGGTAATTACCCAGTGTGTAGGGTATTACAAAATAACCATCGGCAAGGCCCTGCATGAGTGCTGAGGCACCGAGCCTGTTAGCACCATGATCGCTAAAGTTGGCTTCGCCCAGGGCATACAGGCCTTTTACACTTGTCATCAGTTCATAATCTACCCAAAGGCCACCCATCGTGTAATGCACAGCCGGGTAAATACGCATTGGTGTTTCGTATGGATTTTCGCCGGTTATTTTTTCGTACATATCAAACAGGTTACCATATTTTTCCTTTACCACCTCTTTACCCATTTTGATAATGGTGGCTTCATCCACATTGGCCAGCCCCTGCTTACCTGCCTCAATTTTGCCATAGCGCCTTATGGCGTCGGCATAATCAAGGTATACCGCCATTTTGGTGGTACCTACACCATAACCGGCATCACATCTTTCCTTCGCCGCCCTCGAGGCCACATCCCTGGGCACCAGGTTACCAAAGGCGGGATACCTTCTTTCCAGGTAATAATCTCTTTCCTCTTCAGGTATATCGGCAGGTTTACGTTTATCGTCTTTTTGTTTTGGCACCCAAATGCGGCCATCATTGCGCAAACTTTCACTCATCAACGTAAGCTTACTCTGGTACTCACCACTAACAGGGATGCATGTAGGATGAATTTGGGTAAAACAGGGGTTACCAAAATAAGCGCCTTTTTTATGTGCTTTCCAGGCAGCCGTTACATTACTGCCCATTGCATTGGTACTTAGGTAAAACACATTGCCATAGCCGCCTGTACATAACAGTACCGCATGGCCGAAATGACGTTCTGTTTTGCCGGTTACCAGGTTGCGTACAATGATACCCCGGGCCTTACCTTCTATCAATACCACTTCGAGCATTTCGTGGCGGCTGTACATAGTTACATTGCCTAATGCCACCTGCCTTTCCAGGGCGCTGTAAGCACCTAGCAGCAGTTGCTGACCGGTTTGCCCGGCAGCATAAAATGTACGCTGCACCTGTGTGCCGCCAAAAGAGCGGTTACTCAGCAGGCCACCGTATTCTCTTGCAAAAGGTACACCCTGTGCCACACACTGATCAATTATATTGGCACTCACTTCTGCCAGGCGGTGTACATTGGCTTCACGGGCCCTGTAATCACCACCTTTTACTGTATCATAAAACAGGCGGAAAACCGAATCGCCATCGTTTTGATAATTTTTAGCTGCATTGATACCCCCCTGTGCGGCAATACTGTGGGCACGGCGTGGGCTATCCTGGAAACAAAATGCTTTTACCTTGTACCCCATTTCGCCAAGAGATGCTGCTGCAGCGGAACCGGCGAGACCGGTACCTACTACAATCACTTCCAGTTTTCGCTTATTGGCGGGGTTTACTAGTTTTACATGCCCTTTGTAGTCTTCCCACTTT
The DNA here is from genome assembly GCA_937873715.1 of uncultured Chitinophagaceae bacterium. GTDB lineage: Bacteria > Bacteroidota > Bacteroidia > Chitinophagales > Chitinophagaceae > Ferruginibacter. The sequence goes on along the minus strand of CALMYJ010000005.1, from coordinate 255,097 downwards.
TCGCTCATTTCACCGGATGGAATTTTTGAATTTAAAGCCATATCGTTGAGTATTTGCAGTTGAAATATTTAATTATACAATTTGTATATCTAATAACTTTTAAAGCGGTAAAAAGTTTACGCTATCCACTTAAAGTAAAATGCCAGGGGCATAAGGGCAAACAGAATTGACACAATTACTGAAAAAGCGATACCCACCGTATTGATGAGTGGGGTGTAGCGTTTATGGTTGAGGCCAAAGGTTTGAAAAGCACTTTGAAACCCATGCACCAGGTGCCAGCCAAGCGATATCACACCTGCTATATAAATGAGCACCACTACTAAGTTATCTTCAAATACCACCTGCATTTCACGGTACAGGTTATGTGCCGACTGATTGTTATAGCTGGCCAGGGTAGTTTCTTCCAGTGAATGAATACCGGCAATACCGCCCAGCCTTGAGGGTGTCCAAAAATGATAAATATGCAGGATAAGAAACAGGAGAATAAGGGTACCCAGCAGGCCCATGCTGCGGCTGTACCATTTACTGTTGGTGTTGGCCGCAGATTGTGCGTATTTAACCGGCCTTGCACTTTTGTTTTGCGCCCAAAGTACCAGCCCCTGTACTATATGTATCAAAAAACCAGCGAAAAGGCCAATTTCCAAAGTACGAATGATAAGATTGGTACCCATAAAATGAGCCCAATGGTTAAATGTATCGCCTCCATCGTTAAAAAATATCATCGCATTTATACCGCAATGCACAATGAGGAAACTTACGAGGGATAAACCGGTAAGGCCCATAATAAATTTTTTCCCAATCGAAGAGGTAAAGAAGGAATTCCAGGTCATACAGCAGTAGATATTTAATGATTGGCGCAAAAGTACGGCATGAATGCTCAAAATTTAATTTTCGTATAAATTTTTACGCAATCGAAGGTAGTGTATCAATGTACTATGGCTTAATCATATTTGCAACAAATAACAGGGCTTGTTATTTTTAGTTTATTATTGTTTAAGAATTCTACTGGTATTGTTTGCCATTGCAACCACTTAATACTGCAGGATATTGCTTTTTACAACAACACGGGTAAGATACAACAGTTAAAAGTATACCCCTGGGTGCATTACCTGGTAAAATGCTCAAAAGCAACATGAAAAAAATATTGCTGATAGAAGATGAAACCCATGTGGTTTCTTTTATAAAAAAAGGACTTACAGAGGAGGGCTTTGAAGTAACGGTATCGTTTGACGGGCAAACCGGGCTTCAAATGCTGCTTGAAGGCAGTTACGACCTTGTAGTGCTGGACATTATGCTGCCTGCCATGAACGGCCTGGAGGTATGCAAAGCTATACGCAGCGAAAACACGGCTATACCTATATTATTTTTAACGGCACTGGGCACGCCTGAAAATATTGTTTTAGGGCTTGAGAATGGCGCAGATGACTACCTGGTAAAACCCTTTAAGTTTATTGAACTGCTGGCCCGTATACGAACGCTGCTGCGGCGTACCGAAGGGCATTCTGTGGCGGCGCCCGAACAATCGGAGGAAAATATTTACCGGATAGATAACCTTGAACTAAATGATTATACCAAAACCCTAGTGAGAGATGGCAGGGAAATATCGCTAACCACCACCGAATACCGGTTGTTACTATATTTTTTAAAAAACAAAAACAAAGTGCTGTCCCGCATAGAAATTTTGGAAGAAGTATGGGGTGTACATTTTGACATGGGTACTAATGTGGTGGATGTATATGTAAACTATCTGCGTAAAAAAATAGACAGCCATCAAAATAATAAACTGATACATACTGTAATTGGCATGGGCTATGTGCTGAAAGAAACCTAAGCGGCATTAACCGATATTAAATTTTTTAAACTTGATGAGGAATGAAAACGCAGTCTAAAACAACCATACTGCTGCTATCGGCTTTTTTTGCCATCATTCTTATTTTCAGTGTGTTCATTTACCTGTCGGTATCCAATTATTCGTACGAAGATTTTTACAAACTGCTTGAAATAAGGGCCATCACCACCGCTAAAACAGAATTGGAGGAAAACGTAAGCCCCGATGCCCGGGATTTAAGAGATGAATTTTTCGAAAAATTACCGCATGAGAAAGACTATATTTTTAAGCTGGAGCCAGGCGAAAATTTTTACAAGGTATCTGCCAAAATGAATATACCGGTAGACTTTTTTAAAACAATCATTGATGAAGGCAAAGCAGAATACCACTACCGGAGCCTTTTTTACAAAGGGATTAAATACAGCAGTTCAAAAGGTAATTTTATAGTAATAACCTCGGCAGAAAACTATTACGAAGTACACCATGCGGTGTACCTTAAGCGTACCCTGGTACTGGCCATAGCAGCAGCTTTTATACTTTCGCTGGGTATTGCCATTTATTTTTCCAAATACGTATTTAAGCCGATTACAAAAATTACGGAAAGGGTAAAGCAGATAAGCTCCGAAAACCTGCATTTACGACTGCCGGTTACCAACAAAAATGATGAGTTGAATGAACTGTCTGTTACTTTTAATGATATGCTTAACCGTATTGAAACATCGTTTGAAACGCAGAATAATTTTGTAAGCAATGCCTCACACGAACTGCGTACACCCCTTACCGCTATAATAGGTGAGGCAGATGTAGCCCTGTCGAAAATACGCAGTACCGAAGAGTATATTGAAACCATAAAAATTGTACTGGATGAAGCGGAAAAACTGGATAAAAAAACCAAAGCGCTGCTCTTCCTGGCCCAAACGGGCTTTAATGGTAAAATCCAAAAATTCGACAAAGTACGCATCGACCAGTTGCTGTGGGATGTAAAAGAAACGATAGAAAAAATTAACCCGGATAGCAAAATTTTTATCGACACCAGCCTGCTGCCCGAAAACCCGGTTAAACTTAAAGTGAAGGGCAATGAACAACTGTTGCATCTTGCACTCACCAATATTATCAGTAATGCCTGCAAATACTCCAATTATAAAACTGTGTATGTTTCCATCGGGGCATCGGATAATAAAGTGATTGTAATTGTAAAAGACAGTGGTATTGGTATACCCGAAAGCGAATTAAAATACATTTACGATCCATTCTTCAGGGCCTCCAATACCAAAAATTACGAGGGCTATGGCATTGGGCTGCCACTAACCAACAACATTATTAAAATGCACAATGGCGAAATCATTGTATCCTCACTGTTGGACAGTGGCACTACGGTACAAATAAATTTACCCATAGGCAACTACGAAATTTAGTACAGCCTCACACACATAGAAATAATTAAAATTTAAAGCAGCAAGATTTGTTTAACGATAATCCAGTTATAATCCAAAGAATTAAACATATATACACAAAAGAAAATATACAGCTTTCATGCATATAATCCACTCAATATCAATATACTGAATTCAACTGTACCGAATTTTCTAATCCGATTCTAATCTCATCTGTGTTTATTCTAATGACATTTTAATTTCTCCCTTATACCCCTCTAATACCCGGCAGGTAGCTTTGTTAGCTGAATCAAAAATTCAAAAAAATGAAAAAGAAAATTCTGCTGCCAACCGATTTTTCTATTGAATCGCTCAATTTATTAAAGTCAATTTTAAGCCAAAACAATGATGGCTGGAAATACGATATCGTTTTACTGCATGGCGTAACACTTACCAGTTCAATTTCGGAGTTACTGTTTTTTTCAAAAGCTTCACTCATACAATCATTAACCAATACCGATTTTGAAGATGCCTGCAATGTGCTTAAAAATAAATATGCTTCGCATATCAACTCTATACGCAAGGATATTTTTACCGGCTTCACACAGACATCGTTTAATAACTATGTAGAAGCCAACCGCTTTGACATGGCCTGCATCCCAGCCTCGTATAAGCTGCAAATTAAATCGAGTAAAAGTTTTGATGTAGTGCCCTTTATCAAAAAAAGCAAACTAAAAACAGAGCAAATAGAGTGGAACATGGAAACCCTGATGCCCGAAAAAGGCAGGCTTGCCGAGTTATTTTTCAGGGGCGTAGCCACCAATTGAATAAAACAGGAAAATAAAGTGGTTATGAAATTTTGGCTGATATACATATTTGTTTTTAGCGTGGGGCTGATGAGTTTTACCATCATGGTTACCAAATCTTCGGAGCCTGAAATGCTCATTGCAGGGCAATGGAAAGAATTAACCTGGTCATACGAGGATGAACAATCTATTGAATCATCCGGTATCAACAGGCAGTACGAAGGCAGCCTGCATAAGGTTTCGAACTCAGAAGACATACTTTTTCACCAGGGTGAAACCTGGATTTTTTATCCCGATGGAAAGCTATGCCTCAAAAGTGACAGTTCAGAAAGAATAGTACACTGGAGCATTAAGGGCAGGGGAAACATCCTGCAGGTAAAATACGCCAATGCTGTAACGGAAAAATTTATCCTTAGCAAACTTGACAATAATAACCTTGTACTCGACTTTGAATCGGATATACAAGCCAGGGGTATCGCTAATTTGACTTTTGAAAAATGTAAATAATTGATACAATGCTCAGGAAATTTAGCAATAGCAGAACACTTGAAGATAATATCCGGCTGGGTGTACTAACAGCATTTTCGGCAGGCATGGTAAACATTGCCTCGCTGCTGATATTTTTTACCTTCACTTCCAATATTACCGGGCATTTTGCCGTACTGGCTGCCGAAATTGTTAAAGGCAACTGGTACCAGGCAGCGGTGGTATTTTCGTGGATATTTCTATTTTTCTTCGGGAGCTTTGTATCCAACCTTATTGTTATACATTTTAATCAACGCAGTACCTACCTGGCACACGCCATGCCTATTGTGCTGGAAATAGCATGCCTTTTAACCGTAGGGGTGTATGGCCAGTTTTTTTATACCGAAACACTTACAGAAACTGAATTACTTTTATCGCTGATGCTATTTGCAATGGGCCTGCAAAACGGCCTCACCGCCAGCATTTCCAATTTTACCGTTAAAACAACACACTTAACGGGTATTACCACCGATTTAGGCATATTGTTTTCAATGTTTACCCGTAAAGAGTTCAGGGATAACAAAGAGTTGCGTGGCAAAGCCAAACTCTTGTCTTCCATTTGTATTGCTTACATCACTGGTGCGGTTATTTCGGGGCTAACCTATTTTCACATGCAGTTCAAGATGTTTTACATTGTGAGCCTGTTCCTGGTTGTTGTAATTTTTTACGACCTGTATAAGATACGCATCATGCGCTACATCAGCACCAGCCGCAATAAATCCCGTACTGCAAGGCGGCAGCAAAAAGAAAATCTTGCAGGCCTTAAAGAAAGAATACCTGCTTCTGAAAATGTAGCCAATAGCTGGTAAAAATATTTGCCGTATGAAACTTGTGCAAGGCATACCTCACAGTAAGGGGTATGCTTTTTCATTTCAACTGGCGCAACATCCAGTTATCTACCTGCTGAAAAACCAGTTCGGGCTTTAGTGTACGCCATTGTTCAAAATCGAGCAGGGGAACATAATTGGTAAGGCGCATGCGCTTAAAATCGTACTGGCTTTGCTGGGGCATATCTACAATTACCACCCAGCCACCTTCATCTTCCAGCTGCTCCAGCCATTCTTCGTAATAGCTATCATCACTGCCATGAAAATTGAGTACATTTTCGGCAATGAGTATAAATTTGGTTATACCTTCTGCAAACATTTTATCGGTAATATCCCGGCGCAGCGTCATAATATCATTTTCAATGGCATCATTCCATTCGCCTATAAGTTCCAGTATGGCAAACCCTTGCTCGTAATCGGCAAACAATATTTTCATATACAGGGTGCGACTGCCAAACTCATCCCACTGCGGATGTATGTAATAGTTATATACGGTTTGCGAAAACTCAAACTCACTGTAAGTACGGCCATAAAAAGGTGAACGCTCATCTTCCTCTGCGGTGTACAAATGCCGCCAGTTGTAATATGGTTCTATATCCTGCATGTTGTTGTATAGCGATGAAAGCGTTGAATAACACGACTATTTTTTTTCAAAATTAAAACATGCTATATAATATTAAAACATAAAAAAGGCTGCACCTGGTGCAGCCCTTACTTATCAACCCATATAACCATTACATAACTACAAGTTTTTCAGAAAAGGCAAGCCGCCTGTTTTGATCAAGCACTTTTATCATGTAGGTACCGGGTAATAGTTTGCTGTTTAATTGAATTTGCTCTACCTGGTTGCCTTTTACCACACCTATAATTTTTGAGAGCAACTGCCTGCCGCTGAGGTCGGCAAATACAATTGTGTATTTACCGGTTTCCATTTGATCAAAAGATACATTGAACTGGCTATTATGTACAGGGTTAGGATACACCCTTGCCCCGGCTGTGGCAAACTGTGCTTCCATCAGTTTTACATCACCAAATTTTACAGCAGCATCTTTTTCGTTTTGTAATAGCATGTTGGCATTGGCCAAATCCGAAGCGGTAAAATTTGCACCGGTGCTCTGTACTTTTACAGCTTTAAGGCTGCTGTAATCCACTGCGTACAATCCCTCCAGCACATTAGCACTGCTTACAATAATATTACCCTTAGCATCTGCAACAGCACCATTAGTGGTATAATTAGAAGGCAGGCCGCTGATGGTGCCTTTATAGGTGGCTATCCTTGTATGTACATCAATTACAAATATGTTATGTGCTGCGCTTATGAGTACCAGCCTGCCATAAGCATCGGCCAGCACATCGCCTCCCCAGCCGGTGCATTTATTGTGCAGCGAAATACCTTTGTTTGATTCCGCATCTATAAGGTTGCCCAGGTTTTGTACTACAGGTTTTTTGCCGGTAGAAAAACGAATTAGATGGTTGCCATCATTGCTTATGGCATAGCCAAATCCATCTGCCGCAATGGCCATACGGGATAGCTGCGATTCTTCGGGCACATAAGCGCTTTTGGCTGCCACAGGGATGATGTTGGTTTTAATGGTTACAAATTCCGGTATAGCGCTGTTTAAATCCAGGTAACGAATTTCAGAAAAATGCATCGGTGCAAAATACAACCTGTTATGACGGCTATCCAGCGCCAGTGCTGCAACGCCGTAGCCGGTAGGATTTACACTTGATGGCTTTGCAGCTACTTCCATTTCAAGGCTCCTTGCTTTAAAAGTGGTTTTTTCGGCTTCAAATAATGTGCGTACTACGTTACCGGTGGCAACGTCTATTTCTTTAATATCAGCCCAGTAAAAATTATTGGTGGGCTTACCGGTTATGGCGTAAGTTTTTGATTGTTGCTGTGCGTTGGACAAAATTGAAATGGCAAGGGATGCGGTCAATAGTAATTGATGCTTCATAACAGTAGGTTTTAGGAAAATGAAATTAATAAAACCGCCTGCAAAAAACAAGAATTTTTCAGGTTAAGAAACTGTCAATTGCTTTTTTAACACTGCCATGTTTCAACAGTAACTGCCTGGCTTTTGCACGGCTCTTTAAGGGTAGTTGCTCCATCAGCATTTGTATGCCCCGCTCTACCAGTTTGGCATTGGAGAGTTGCATATGCACCATGCGGTTATCCTGTACCCTGCCTAACTGGATCATAATGCTTGTAGAGAGCATATTGAGCACCAGCTTTTGTGCAGTACCGCTTTTCATCCTTGTGCTGCCGGTTACAATTTCGGGCCCAACAATTACTTGTACAGGGTATTGCGCCACATGGCTAACAGGAGAGCCGGGGTTACATACAATACAACCCGTAATGATATTATTTTTTTTGCAGGCCTGCAGCGCCGCAAGTACATAAGGGGTGGCCCCACTTGCCGCAATACCCACCACCACATCTTTATGGCTAATCTTGTGCCGAAGCAAATCCTTCCATCCCTGTGTCTTATCGTCTTCAGCTTTTTCAACTGCTGTGGTAAGTGCTCTTTTGCCACCAGCTATTATGCCCACCACCAGCCCAGACGGAACGCCAAATGTAGCCGGGCATTCACTGGCATCCAGTACCCCCAGGCGACCGCTGGTACCAGCCCCGATATAAAAAAGCCTGCCGCCTGCCAGCATTTTATCCACTGCTGCTGCCACCAGTTTTTCTATTGCCGGCAAGGCCTGTTGTACCGCTTTATGCACTTTCGCATCTTCTTTATTGATAGTAGCCAGCAAAGTATTTAAAGGCATTTTTTCGAGATGCCGGTACAGGGAGGCTGATTCTGTTATTTTTTTATGTGGCATAAATACCGGGTAATACAATTGGTTCAAATACTGTATCAAACTGCATGGTATTGCAGCAGCCCATCCATTGGGTTTTTTATTACTTTACCCAATTGCAGTTCGTAAGACTGGCAAAGATCTTTCAGCACATCCCTAAAGCCATAGGCCACACTACCGATAAAGTTTATTGGCATCGACCAGCTCTCTTTGTATTTGTATACATGGTTAAAGAAGAAGTCATTAAAACTGTCTTCAATGATATTTTCCACCATGTAATGTCCCCGGTTTTCAACCAGGAACTGCACATATTTAGCGAGGTAACGGTTAGGCAAAGGTTTTTTATATACCGATTCTAAAATCTCGGGGGCGGAGGTATTGTATTTGGCGGCAAAACGCTCCATCAGGTCGGGGTCGAAGGTGTTGTACAGATAATACTGCAGGGTTTTAATACCAAGGTGTGCACCGCTTCCCTCATCCCCCAGTATGAAGCCAAGGCCGGGGCTATTTTTAATTATTTTTTTGCCATTGTAATAACAGGAGTTGGAGCCAGTGCCCAAAATACAGGCAATGCCTTTTTGTGTACCACACAAAGCCCTGGCAGCGCCAAGTAAATCATTTTCTACCTCTACCATTGCCCCGGTAAATATCCTTTCCAGCACTTTTTTTATCATCAGCCTGTTGGCAGGATTACTGCAGCCAGTACCGTAGTAATATATTTCCACAGGCATGCTGTTTTTAATTTTAGGCAGCAGTTCATTTTCAATAATCGCCTGCACTTGTGCCTGGCCCAGGAAATAAGGGCTGATGCCCTGGGTAATAATTTTTTTCTTTTTGCCGGCATCCAGCAGGCACCATTCTGCTTTGGTAGAGCCACTATCGCCAATAAGTTTTACGGGCATTGTATTGATTTAAATTAGGTTGTTGCTGCAATTTATAAAAGGCCGGTTAGCTAATGTAATTATTCTGAATAAAATGTAATGTTTATATAGCTATACACCCTGTTAATAACATTATGTTGCCGGTAATCAAACTACCAGCGGGTTTAGTTAGATTTCTTTTATTTTCGTGCCATGAGTGAGCTTACCAACAGGAAAAAAATCCAGGTATGGACTCCCCTTCTTTTTAGCATAGCACTGGCAATTGGTATGTTGCTTGGTTATAAAATGAGGGACGATATACCGGGAAGAAATTTCTTCTCATCTGAAAAACCAGGATCCGTACAGGAAATATTAACCCTGATACAAAAAAAGTATGTAGATAAGGTATCGGCAAATGAACTGGCAGATACAGCCATAACGGCTATACTGGCAAAACTTGACCCCCACTCCGTATACATCCCTGCCGATGAACTGCAAAGTGCCAATGATGATTTGGCCGGCGGCTACTCCGGTATTGGTGTAGAGTTTGAAATGATAAACGACACCATCAACATTGTTCATGTAATGCCAGATGGCCCCAGCTTTAAAGCCGGTATCAAAACAGGGGATAAACTGATTAAAGCCAACGACTCGGTGCTTGCCGGTGTAAAAATCTCGTACAAAAGGATAAAAAAAATACTTAGAGGCAAAGATGCTGTTACCATACAATTAGAAGTATTAAGAGGAAGTACTGCACAAAAAATAGCGGTTACCCGGGGCATCGTAAAAGTAAGCACTATTGATGCGGCCTATATCATTGCAGACAGTACCGGCTATATCCGGCTTAATAAATTTACCCAGGTAAGCTACCGGGAATTTATGCAGGCCCTTGAAGCCTTGCAGGCAAAAGGCATCAGTAAACTTATACTTGATTTGCGTGGAAATGGCGGCGGGGTACTGGATGAAGCCACTGCCATTGCTGATGAATTTTTAGACGGCGATAAACTGATTACCTATACTGAAGGCGAAAATTTTGCCAAAAAAGAATACCGCTGCAAAAGACCCGGCCTTTTTGAAAAAGGCAAGCTGGTGGTACTGGCCGACGAAAGCAGCGCCAGCGCCAGCGAAGTGCTGATGGGCGCCCTGCAGGATTGGGACCGGGCAACCATCATTGGCCGCCGCAGCTTTGGTAAAGGACTGGTACAGGAGCAATACAGCCTTAAAGACGGCAGTGCACTACGACTTACAGTTGCACGCTACTACACCCCTGTGGGCAGAAGCATACAACGCCCCTACGATGCCGGACAGGCCGCTTATTACCATGAAATTGCCAACCGGTTTTACAATGGCGAAGTAGTACATGCCGACTCCCTGAAATTTGACAGCAGCCTGCTTTTTAAAACGGTACAGGGCCGCAAGGTATTTGGCGGCGGTGGCATTTACCCCGATGTATTTGTACCTGCCGATACCAATATATATGGCGCCGTTTGCTCTAAAATGTACGCCAAAAACATCACCGGCCTCTTTGCCTACAAATACCAACTAACCAACAGTGATAAGCTGAGCAGGTACACATCGCCTGCTACATTTGCTACCGGTTTTTCATTTACGGAAACCGACTGGCAGCAACTCCTGTTAATGACTGCCAAAGACAGCATACAACCGGCAAATATTACAGCAGCCGTAAAAGACAGAGTACTCAATTGCACCAAAGCAGCACTGGCCCGGCAATTGTGGCGCAACCAGGGGTATTACGAAATAGCCAACAGAAACGATAAAGTGATTAAAAAAGCTCTTGAAATACTGGCGCAATAACTTAATGAAGCCCATTGGTTATTTACAGCTATTCAATTACTTTTACACCTGTATTGTAAAAACAGGTTGATGCATCTGTCCCTCCATGAAGATTACAAACACCTTTTCCAGCAGCGCTTACCACTTTATTCCTGGAATAACTATCCTGTAAAGGCACCGGGCCCGGTATTACAGCGCCCAATATCTTCATGTGAAAGACATTGAAATATTCTGTAATTTTTTTCGTTTAGTAGGTTATTTAACCTGCATAAACGGCGCACCAGACACTAAAAACACGTTATGATAACTTCAAGAAATGTATTTGTACTCTTAAGTTTTGTGGCATTTTTCTCCGTTTCCTGTACCAGCACCCAAAAGGCAACTTATTTCAACAACATGAAAGATACTACCATCGCTGCTGCAGCCTGGGATGAGAATCTTAACATAATTCCCAAAAATGCCATACTCAGTATACATGTAACCAGCCTTAACAAAGAGGCAACAGAGATATTTAACCTAACCAATACTTTTGCCATAAGCTACACCACTTCTGCCGGTACAGGTGCACAGTATGCCGGTTACCTGGTAGATGCAGAGGGATTTATTGAAATGCCCATGTTGGGTAAAATAAAAGCAGCAGGCATTACCAAGGGCCAGTTAAAAGAAAAAATTACCGGTTTATTAAAAGATAAAAAACTACTCCTTGAGCCGGTAGTGAGTATAAGGCACCTTAATTTTGAAGTAACCGTACTTGGCGATGTAGCCCGGCCAACAGTAGTAACCGTACCCAGCGAAAGAATTACGTTATTAAAAGCGCTGGGGGTGGCTGGTGATATTACCATTTATGGCAAACGGGAAAACGTGATGCTAATACGGGAAACACCCGATGGCCAGAAAATTGTACGACGCATCAACCTGAATGATGGCCGCTACCTCGTATCATCGCCCTACTATTACCTGCAACCCAACGATATGATCTACGTTGAATCAGACGAAAACCGGGTAGCCAGCGTAAGTCGTAAAAGAGTGGTGCTGCCATCAGTATTAAGTGTACTGTCTATGGCAGCGCTGGTGGTAGTTACTGTAGCAAGAACAAGATAAAAAATCCAAACCCAGAGATAATTGTATGAGTAAGATGCAAAACAACCAGTTAAAAAAGCCAAAGCAAAGTGATGATGCCCAGTTTGGACAGATGCTGATGGGCTATTTAGCCTATTGGCCGGCTTTCTTAGTTTGCCTGCTCATGGCCGGTGCAGGTGCCTATTTTTACCTGAGGTATGCCCCAATAAAATACCAGGCCACAGCAACCTTACTCATTAAAGATGAAAAGAAAGGCTATGGCGATACCAAGGAAATGGAATCGCTGGACATGATTGGCACTAAAAAAATCATGGAAAACGAATCGGAGGTATTAAAATCAAGATCAATTATTGATAACGTAGTTCGCCGAATGAGGCTGTATGCGCCCGTATCCCAGGAGGGTAAAATAAAAGTAGAAACAGGCTACCTCAGTTCGCCAATTGTGATAGAATCGCCAGACCCCGATCATTTAACCATGGCGAAAAAAATTTACTTTAAATACAATGCACAAAACGGCACTGTAATACTCAACAATAATTTTAGCTGCAACATTAACGAATGGGTAAAAACGCCCTACGGCACCCTTCGGTTTTTGCCTAATCCAAAGTACAGGCCATCCGAAAACACCAAGCCTTTTTATTTCGACCTGAAGCAAACACAATACGCCACTTTTGGCATTATCAATGGGCTAACGGTAGACCCTGTTAGTAAGCTTTCGAGTGTACTTAACCTCATTTATAAAGATGATTTGCCTGAGAAAGCCGAAGACATCCTTAATGAAATCATTAACCTGTACAATGAGGCAGCAGTAGCCGAAAAAAATATCCTGGTAACCAATACCCTCGCTTCTATCGAAAAAAGGCTGGCCTCCGTATCTGCCGACCTTGACTCGATTGAAAGAAAAATACAAAAGTATAAAGCTGGTAACAGCGCTGTAGACCTCGGCGCACAGGGCAACCTTTACCTGCAAAACATTAGCAGCAGCAGCCAGAAACTGGGCGAAGTAAATGTGCAGCTTTCTGTACTGGACCAGCTTGAAGGCTATGTAGCCAACAACTCCGGCAACAGCATACTGGCACCGGCATCTATTGGCGTTACCGACCCTACGCTTACACAGCTTGTGGAAAGCCTCAACAAATCGCAGCTTGAGTACGAAAGACTGAAAAAAACCGTTGCCGAAAACAACCCAATACTGCTTAGCCTTAAAGACCAGATAGACAATATCAGGCCCAACATTGTAACGCAAATACAAAACCAGCGCAAAAACCTGCAGCTTAGTAAGAACAACCTGGCCTCTTCTGCCGGCAACTACAGCTCCATGCTTACCTATATTCCGCAAAAGGAAAAGCAGTTGATTGAAATAAGCCGCGACCAGCAAATCAAAAGTGCCATCTATTCTTTTTTGCTGCAAAAAAGAGAAGAGAGCGAACTTTCTTATGCCAACACTTTATCCGACAGCCGCATTGTAAGCAATGCACAGGCCAGCCGTATACCGGTAAGCCCCAAAAGAATGCTGGTGTATATAGTAGCTGTATTCTTAGGATTAGTGCTGCCGGGCAGTATCATTACCGCCAAAGAAATGTTTAACAGCAAAATTTTGTATCGTAAGGAAATTGAGGAAATGACAGAAATACCTGTTATTGGCGAAATAGCTTACAACAAATCGGATAAGCACCTGGTGGTAGAGCCTGGCAAAAGAAGCTTTATCACAGAAGAGTTTAGAAAAATAAGGGTATCGCTGCTCTTTTTGGGTATCGATTCTTATCATAAAAAAGTATTGGTAACCTCCAGTATACCCGAAGAGGGCAAAAGCTTTGTAGCAGCCAACCTGGCTTTAAGCCTTGCCTTAACAGGTAAAAAAGTAGTACTGGTGGATATGGATTTACACAACCCATCCCTCACTACCATTTTTGGCATGGATAATACAGCCGGTGTAACCGACTATTTAACCGGCGAAAAAGGCATTGATGAACTGATTAACCGGGTGCCCGAAAATGCCAATCTATCGTTTATCACTTCCGGCAACCTGCAACCTGATGCCTCAGAATTACTGGAAAACGGAAAAATTCAGCATTTAATTAGTTATCTCGAAGGGCTATACGATTTGGTCATTATTGATACCGCCCCTGTGGTGCTGATTACGGATGCTTATATGCTTTCGTCGCTTTGCGATGCTACTTTATACGTGGTACGCCACAAATACACCCCCAAGATTGTGGTAAAACGCATTGATGAAAACAATAAGGTAAATCCGCTTAAAAACCCGGCTATCATCTTCAATGGCGTAAAAACCAGGGGATTCCTTAAAAACAACCATGGCTACGGATACGACTATGTGTACGGAAAAAAAATAAAAAATAAAGACGGAAAAATGGTTCCGGCATATCAATAAGCTTATTTTTGCCATAGTATTCAAATAATCCTATTCCTGTGCAACGTAAACACCCGTTTGCTTGTCTATGCAAAAACTCTGATACAATTCCTTGAAAAGCTGCATATCTATAATGAAAAAACATTTCATATGCAGAAAAACTGGTACGCTGTTTACACTAAACATGGATGTGAACTCAAAACAACTGCTTTATTAAGCAAGAAAAAAATTGAACATTACTGCCCGTTTCAAAAAGAAACGCTGCAATGGAATAGCAGAAAGAAAAACAACCTTAAACCGCTTTTTCCTACTGTAATATTTGTAAAAATTTCAGGACACCAACTGCCGTATGTAAAGCAGTTGAGTGACATTATCAATTGCTTTTACTGGCTGGGCAAGCCTGCTATTATCAAAGCTGCCGAAATTGAAGCCATGCAATATTTTGCTGCAGCTTTCAGCAACATTATATCCGAAAAAATACCGGTTAATCCTTCAGCAATGCTTAGGATGATAAACGAACCTGTGCTGAAAAATGACTTGAACAACAGCTTTACCGAATCGGTTAATGTAAAATTAATGTTGCCATCGCTGGGGTATATGCTGGTTGCCGAATCGCAAAGCGAAATGGAACTACCGGCTACGCATACCTATCACAACACCCGTATGGTATCCTGATGTACCGGCCAGGCGCAGCCTCATCACAACTGTATTTAACAGTGCATGCATTTGTTACCTGCTACAACCAACAATAATGCATATACGCCCGGGCTTACAGCATTCAAAAAGCAGGTTTTTATGCCTGCGGTGAATTGAGCTCCCCCCTGTCTGCCTGTAAATTGTAACAATAAAAGGCTTAAGCCTTCATAGTGTTATAAACGTTTCAGCCTAATCATAACCGTACACCCCTTACTGCTGCCCAATTCAAAATCCTATCTTTATTAACCAGTTTAAAGCAGTATTTTTTTATCCACTAAATAAATATTGTAAAATTTCGTTATCACTCTTATCCAAAGAAAAATTAAACAGCAAAGGATGGTTTCATATATAAAAAAGAACAGGTTTTTTAAAATAGGCATCAACTGGTTTGAGTACGATAAAGCCCAAAAAAACAATTTACTTTTCAACGCATACTTCCATGTAAAATCCAACAATGGCGCCCGGGTACCCGGCATCAGGAAAGATGCTTATACCATAGAAATAGACCTTACAGAACCAGAGGATACCATTTTTTCCAAATTTGCCAAACAGGTGCGCCAGCAATACAGGATTACCGAAAAAGAAAACATCAACTGCTACTTTCATAAGGATACCAAAAGGTTTGTTGATTTTTTCAACGACTTTGCCCTTAAAAGAAACACCTACCCTACCAGCATAGAAAGAATTGAAGAGATGGGCGAAAACCTAATCTTAAGCTTTGCAGAAAGAGACGGGCAACTGCTGGTAGCCCACAGTTACCTTACCGACCCTAAAATGGGTATTGTACGTTTTAATCACTCTGCCACCACAAGGCTGGAAGACAATACAGACAAAAACCTGGTAGGCCGGGTAAATAAGTATATGGTGGTTAAAAGCATGTTTTACTTTAAAGCCCAAGGCTACAAAATTTTTGATATGGGCGGCTATGCCATGCACACTACCGATGCAGGGCTGGCCGGTATTAATAAATTTAAAGAGCAGTTTGGCAGCAATATTGTAACCTGTGCCAATTATTACTCCTACAGTTACTGGTTTTTAAAAAAGCTGTCGGGCATACTCGGTGTAAAATCCGATGCATAATATTAATGCGCTGATGGCATTACCAGTATTTTACTTTATTTTGCCTTACCTTATTTCCGGGTGAAATTACCAGCATCCTTCAAGTTAAACCGGCGTTCTGCTCTTTCATCAGCTTAATAAAGCACCAACACTAAATTTGTTGAAATGAATATGCTGCAAAAGCTATACAAAAAAGCATTTTGTGTAATGCAATGGAATATCGGCATTGCAAAAGCCGATATCAGGCGCATAATTACCACAAAAACTTTTGATGCTGAACCGGTATGGTTAACAATTGATGACCAAGACACATCAATAGCCGACCCCTTTATACTGGAAGATGGCAGGGGCAACCTGTTGCTGGCTTACGAAGATTTTTCGATGACAGACCCCTGCAGGTACGGTATACTTCGCTTAAAAACGCTTAATGCAAACCTGGAGCCCCTTGACGACAAAGTATTGCTGGATGTAAAAAAACACCTCTCTTACCCGGCCTTTTTTTCTGACAATAACACTTTATATATCATCCCCGAATCAAGGCATTGCAACGAAGTAGCCGGCTACGAATTTGACCCCACACAAAAAAATATCCTTAACAAAAAAATCATCTTCGGTAATATACCCCTGCTGGACCCCACCCTGCTCAAATACAACAACAAATACTGGCTGTTTGCCACATACGGCGACAGGAAACATGAACACAGCAAATTATACATATACTTTGCCGATACACTTAACGGTCCCTACACCCCTCACCCCAAAAACCCCGTTCGCCAGGGACTTAAAGGCACCCGGCCGGCCGGTAATTTTATCTGTATCGATAACCACATTTACCGCCCAGCTCAAAATTGTGAAGGGTATTATGGCAAATCGCTTGTGATAAATAAAATTAACAAGCTCAGCGAAACCGAATTTGAAGAAACACAACACATGGAAATAACAGCACCCCCAAGAGCAAAATACAATGCCGGGATACATACTTTAAGTATTTCGGGCAATTTCATAGCAATAGATGGCATCTGGCTCAAATTTGCCCCACTGACCAAACTAAAAACCAAACTAAAAAAAATAACCAAAAGGCTAAAAGCCTAACCAACAATAACTGCAATTTATTCCGCAATGTGGCGTTTGTTCCAGTATAACAAAGCAGCAACACTAAAACCGTAAAATTACCGGGCAATCAGCCAGTTATCCAGTATGGTGGATAAGTATAGTTTTACAGGCAATACAATTGAAAGTACATTACTGCTTTTATATTTGTTTGGGTCGAAAAGGAACAGAACGTATAAAATATGAAACCCCCTCCTTTAAATAAAGTTTTATTCTGGATCATTGCTGCAGGCATCATACTCTACGCCATTAAGGAGTATTTCACCCAGCTAAATATGGAATACACCTTTACAGAAACGAAGTATGGGTGGTATTATAAATTGGAAACGTTGGCCAATGTACTGTTAACAGTGGCATCGGTAATGTCGTTTATACTGTACCGAAAGTACTTCCCCCTGTTTGTATCATTATGCTATGTGGGACTCATAATCCTCATTTTTATTTGCTCCATCAACGACTTTACCAAAACACTAAAAAACCCAAACTTTTTTTATACCATAAGGGGCATAGGCACTTTTATCAACTTTGGCCTCATGTTTTATGCTGCCAATTATAAATACCTGCAAAAGTTGTTAAAGATTTTTTACGGCATTTGTATTTTTTTTATTGTTGCCGGTATTATTAACCTGGGCAAGGTAGGCGTAGGCGCCAGCAGGATGCAATACCTGTGGGCCATCAGGGATTTTGCCGTAGTACTCATTTGGGTGTTCCCGTTTTTCTTCCTCCAGGAAAGCGAAAACAAAAAAATGAATATCATCAACACCGGGATATTCTTTATTGTTTTTGTATTTGTGCTTTGCACCGGCTCACGCAGCTATCTTATCATTTACTTCCTGTACCTGATTGTAAAATTTTGGCATCTGTTACGCACCCGAAACGGCATCATATTTATTGTTGCTGCGGTTGTAATTGGTGTTGGCAGCTTTTTTATTTTTTCGGGCAGCAGCATGAACCCGGCTTTGGAAGGTGCTTTCAATATCCTTAGCGAACGTACCGACGAAGATTCACGCAGCAGCCAGCTTAAAGAATTTATTAACCAGTGGGATACCGATTACCTGCTGCAGGGCGTAGGCCCGCTTAAAACCTGGTACTGGTCTACCATCGAAGATTATTATTATTACCTCGATAACCAGTTTTTACTCATGGGCTGGTGGGCCGGGCTGCCGGCATTATTTGTATATGTATACCTGCTGGTACGCACCTGCTTTTCCAAACCGGAAATAAGGCTATACAAAGACGTTAGAGGTACCAGGATGATTATTGGTATGTGGATACTGGCCTGCCTCGGCTTTGCTATTTATGTAACCATAAGCCCCAGTATATTTTATTATTTTATCGAACTGATGATGGGATACCACATCTGTAAATACTCAAAAATTTCCGACTTTGAAGATCAACTTGAACAGGCAGACACTTGAAAAACACGGCGCCACTTTATTGTATATAGCCACTTTAGTAAGCGTAGGGCTTAGCTTCTTTGGCAGCGTACTCAATTCAAAAATGCTGTCTAAAGAACTTTTTGGCGATTTAAAGTATGCACAAAACTACCTGATGATGGTAAGTTATCTTATCAATTTTGGTTTGTATAACTCTGCCGGCAGGCTTATCGCTGCCACCGATAATAAAGAACGCATCAGCATCTTTAAAGGGTATATGTTGATGTGCTCGCTTGCCGGGCTTATCATCATCCTGATTACCACACTGGTGCTCGGTACATTTTGGCCGCAAATGATAAGCCCCTCATTATTTGTACTCATGCTCAGCATGTTTCCCCTGTTCATTGTACACCCGTTAATGTTTTATCTCGAATCTGTTTTTCAATCAGAAAAAAGAATGATTGCCTTTTCGATGTACAGGATACTGCCCCCGCTTTTATACATCTTATCGTTATATCTTTTTCGCCCCCTAATTGAAGGCAGTTTATTTTATGCGATGCTGTTGTACTATGTTACCTACCTTGCTGTTTTTGCATACTATGTAATTGCCGACAAAAAAATATTCAAAAGAAAATCGCCTGAACTTACTGAGCTTATTGAACAAAATAAAAGCTATGGGGTGCACCTGTATTATGGCAGCTTGTGGAATGTAGGCGCCACCTATTTACTGCCCATACTTATTGGCCTCTTTAATATCAACAACGAAGAGGTAGGCCCATTTACATTAGCCTCAAGCTTTATCATGCCCTTTAGCCTGTTGCCGGCAGTATTGGGCACCGCCTATTTTAAAGAATTTATGACCATCGATACTATACCTGCTGCAGCTTTCAAAAAAGTGCTGCTGGCATCTTTTGGACTCATCGCTGTTACATGGCTTACTATCGATTATGTCATTGATATTTTTCTCGGGGAAAAATATGCATCCATCGGTTTCCTGGTAAAATTTGGCGCATTTGCCGCCCTGTTACAGGGACTTGGGGATTTTGTAAACAAATTTTTAAGCGCTAAAGGCCGCTCACCCTATATTAAAAAAGTAGCCGTGGCAGTAGGTACTATCCAGTTGATTGCTTCCCTGTTTTTAATCAAATGGCTGTCTTCTACCGGGGCCATGCTCGCCAAAACAATTGGCTCAGCAGCTTATTTCGGTTGTTTATATTACTATTACCGTAAAAATTTTTATAATAAAACAATTAAAGAAAAAACGGCATAATTTTCGGAGATAATATTTTTGTATCTATTTGCAGGCAGATTGTTACTCATAAGTAAACACACTATTCACTAAAAACAAAAGACCAGTTTGAAAAAATTATTAGTTACCGGCTCATCAGGGCTTATAGGTTCAGAAGTATGTATACATTTTGCAAACCTTGGCTGGCAGATACATGGAGCAGATAATAACCAGCGGGCTGTATTTTTTGGCCCCAGCGGCGATACCCGCTGGAACCAGCAGCGCCTTCAGCAACAAATACAAAATTTTGTACACCACGAAATAGATATACGGCACCGGGAAGCTGTATTGCAACTGATTATGCAAATACAGCCCGATGCTATTGTACACACTGCAGCACAACCCAGCCACGACAGGGCAGCCGCTATCCCCTTTGAAGATTTTGACACCAATGCCACCGGCACCTTCAACCTGCTGGAAGCCACCAGGCGCTACAGCACGGCCATACCTTTTGTACACATGTCTACCAACAAAGTATATGGCGATGCCCCAAACGAAATAGCCCTCACCGAGCTGCCTACCCGTTGGGATTATGCCGATGCACAGTACGAAAAAGGCATACCGGAAACCTTCAGGATAGACCAGTGTAAACATTCCCTGTTTGGTGCATCCAAAGTAGCTGCAGATATATCGGTGCAGGAGTACGGCCGTTATTTTGATATGCCTACTGCCTGCCTGCGTGGCGGCTGCCTTACCGGCCCCAACCATACCGGAGTAGAGTTGCATGGATTTTTAAGTTACCTTGTAAAGTGCAACCTGGAAGAAAAAGAGTACACTGTATTTGGCTATAAAGGCAAGCAGGTAAGGGATAATATACACTCTTACGATGTTGCCCGTTTTATTGAAGAATTCATTAAAGCCCCACGTATAGCCGAAGTGTATAATATAGGCGGCGGTAAAGAAAATTCCTGCTCTATACTGGAAGCATTTGATATCATCAGCAGTATCAGCGGAAAAAAAATGAAATACAAATACAACGAAACCAACCGCATTGGCGACCATATTTGTTATTACAGCGATTTAACTAAAATGAAAGCGCACTACCCCTCGTGGGATATTACCAAATCGCTTACCACCACTTTTGAAGAAATATACCAGTCGTGGTTAGCCCGGTAATACTGCATACAGTAAAAAGATTGTAGGCCATATACAACAATCATTGTTTAAAACAGTATTATGTACATTATTCATCTCGGCTCTTCTAACTTTCCTAAAGGCAATGCCGCCATGCAGCGCATACGCTTTACCTACAGGGCACTCAAAGAGGCCGGGTATTCCACACTTGTTATTGTAAAGGAAAGTAATTACAAAAAAGGAGAGCAACGACGCATCGGACATTTGGAAAACATTCCCTATATCGCCACCTCTTACCAGTTGTACCGTGCCGGCACCAAAGTAACCCGAAAGCTGAATAACCTTACCGGGTTAATTGGAGAATTTATTTTACTGGTGAAAAAACGCAGGCAAATTGATGCCGCTATTTTGTATAATGTATCCTCTATCATCGAACTAATTTATTACCGCATCATTTCAAAAATGCTGGGCTTTAAGCTGGCTTTTCAATATGTGGAGTATCGTTCCTCTTTCCAGGGAAGCTCATTATACAGGCGTACCAATGATAAACTTTTTGATAAATATTGCAGCCGCTTTGCCGATGGAGCTATTGTTATCAGCGAATTTTTACGGAATGTCATAAAAAAGCAAAATAGTACACTACCCCTCGTTAAGGTACCGGTAATATGCGATTTTAAAGAGTTTGATGCCATTGAAACCACCCCGCCAGGCTACAAGTATTTTTTGTATTGCGGCTCCACCGAATATGTGCCAGTGGTAAAATTTGTAATTGAGCTTTTTGAAGCCACCAAAAAAGCAGGGATATACGATGGAAGGCTTGTTTGCGTTATAGGTATAAATAATGAAGATAACGCCAATACCATACGCAACCGGATTAAAAGCAGCCCTTATGCAGACGAAATTATTATGCAGAGCGGCCTGAGCTATGCGGATTTGGTAAGGCGCTATAAGTCGGCCGATTTGCTGCTGATACCCCTGCGTAATTCAATACAGGACACCGCAAGGTTTCCGCACAAAATCAGTGAGTATACCGCTTCGAGGCGGCCATTCATTTCTACCGACTTTGGCGAATTGAAATATTATTTTAAAAACGGCGAGTCCGCCATACTGGCTAATGACTATACCGTAAGCGCTTATCTTGAAAAATTGGAACAGGTGCTGCCCAAGCAGGGTTTGCTGGATGAAATAGGCTACAACGGCTATCAAACCGGGATGGCACACTTTCATTACCAGGCCAATGCCGGTGAACTAAAAAAATTTTTTGAATTGCTCCGTATGAAAGAAAAAGTAACGGCCAAACTTGCCGCCACTTAAATTTCAAATACCAGAAAATGACAAAGGTTTTATTACTCAACGATCAGTTAACCCGTGGTGGCAAGGAGCGGCGCATTGCCGAGCTGGTAAAATATTGCAAAAAGCATTACAATATTACTTTCGAAATTGTAATCATGCACGACGTGGTAGAGTATGAAGACATTTACGAAACCGGTTTTAAAGTGCATGTCATCGACTGGAGCAAAAGCGGTTTTATTCAAAATTTCAAAAAAATACTGGCGATTGCAAAAGCATTTAAACCCGATGTTATCCACTCCTGGTCGAGTATGACGGATGTACTTGGCGTACTGCTTAAATTTTACCTGCGCAAAAAACTCATTTCCAGTATGATTGCCCGGGTAATACCCAGGCGCAGCCTGAAAGACAAAGATTACCGCAGGGCATTATACACTTTCCCCTTCACCGATTATATCACGTCTAACACTGAGGCCGGTATCGACAGGTACCATGCCCCCCGCAAAAAAAGCAGGTGCATTTACAACGGCTTTAATTTTGAACGAATACAACACCTGCACCGGGCAGATGAACTGATACACAAACACAACCTGCAGGATAAATATATTGTAGGGATGGTGGCCGCATTTGCCGAACGTAAAGACCAGGAATCTTATATTAAAGCCGCTCAAATTTTACTGGAACAATATCCCGGCAGGTTTGCCTTTTTGCTCATTGGCTATGGCCCCTACCAGGAGCGCTGCGAAAAACTGGCTGGTACATATTTTCAGCAGGGTATATACTTTACCGGCCGCTGCGATTATGTGGAAGAGTACATCAATATTTTTAATACCGGTGTGCTGTGTACTAACAGTGATGCACATGGCGAAGGCGTATCCAACTCCATACTGGAATACATGGCTTTAGGCAAACCTGTAATTGCTACAGATGGAGAAGGCACCCGTGAAATTATGATTGATGCCGAAACCGGCTTTATCATTGCACCCAAACAACCACAGGTAGTAGCCGATAAAATTTTGTGGCTGGCCAATAACCCTGCAGCCGCAAACGAAATGGGGCAAAAAGGGCAGCAACGCATCAGGGAACATTTTTCAATAGAGTCCATGTGCAGCAGCTTTATAAATATTTACGAACAGCTTACCCGCCAAACCATTGAGCCGGTTAGCACCGAACAAAAAAAGCAGGGCATCAGCCAATTAGCCTCAATTTAATTATGACAGACAAGAAGTTGCGTATTATACTCATCAACTACAGGTTTTTTGTATCCGGGGGGCCCGAGCGGTACATGTTCAATGTAATTGACCTGCTCGAAAGCAAAGGACATGAGGTAATTCCCTTTAGCATCAAGCATAAAATAAATGCACCCAGTAAATACGAAAAATACTTCATGAGCCCCGTGGGCAAGAAGAATGAAATTTATTTTGGCGACCAGGAAAAAACCAACCCCTCCACCATCCTGAAATTATTTTTCAGGATGTACTATTCCTTTGAGGCAAAAAAGAAATTAACGAAGCTGATTGAAGATGTTAAGCCAGATTTAATTTATGTGCTGTACTACCAAAATAAAATTTCGCCCAGCATTTTTGATGCTGCAAAAAAAATGAACATTCCTGTAGTACACCGCATTTCGGATTTTGGACAAATATGCGCCAATGTACAGTTCTTCAGGCCAAAGCAAAAGGATGTATGCGAAAGATGCATGAAAGGCTCAAAGATTAATGCAGTGGTGAACAAATGTGTGTACGACTCTTATGTATACTCTGCCCTCAAAGCAGGCTCCATGGCCATGGCGGAGCATGTATTTAAAATATGGAATAAAATAGATGCCGTAGTTATTCCATCTGCTTTCACCCTTAAAAAGTTTGCAGAATACGGGTTTCCTAAGCATAAGCTAAACTATGTACCTACATTTTTTAATTTCAACATCAAGCCCGATGATGCGACAATAGAATACAAACCTTTTGCCTTATTTATCGGCCGGGTAGAAAAAGAAAAAGGACTGGGCACACTCATAGAAGCTTTCTTAAATACAAAAATGCACCTTAAGGTAATTGGGTTTTCTAATACCGGCTTTGATGAAGAACTCAAAGCATACATCAAAGACAAACCCCATAACATTGAATTCCTGGGCCGCAAAAATTTCCCGGAAATTGTACCCTACCTGCAAACATGCGCTTTTACGGTAGTGCCGTCAGAATGTTATGATAATTTTCCAAACACTATCCTCGAAAGCTATGGCTTTAAAAAACCGGTAATAGCCACCCGTATCGGCAGCCTTATCGATATGGTAGATGAGGGGGAAACAGGGCTGCTTTTCAACTGGAAAGACCATTATCATTTGCGTGAAAAAGCAGAGATATTATTGAGCAATATGGAGCTATGCGAAGAGTATGGCGAAAACGGATATCAAAAAGTACTGAACGAATACAGTGAAGAGGCCCATTACAATAAGCTAATCGCTATTTTTTACGCAGTACTTCAAAAACAACAAAAAACAATTGGCGTTTAACAGTATTTTTTTTGAAGCTGGTTGTATAAATACATAGTTTTGAGGCAGGTATACTAATATTATCATTTTTTCGTTTAACTCCCGGAGAAACAATGCTTGAGCCAAAGGCTTAAGTTAAATAACCAGCATTATTTTCCGGTGCCGGAATCTCCCTTTGAACTTTAACGGCTGCTGCCAAAATTGTGTTTGCCCTGCTGTAGTGATTACTGCATGGTGGGCATGGTTATAAAAAAATTGCAACAACTATTTAAAAACCTGATTGTACAAAACCCCAAAAAATTAGTTTATGGCTAAAAAGAAAATTTACATGGCAGGCAGCGGCGGTATGCTTGGCGAAGCTTTTTACTTAGAGTATAAAAATGATTACGAATTAAAGTGTACCGATAAAGATGTAAATGATTCCTGGCTGTCGTTTCTTGATTTCAGGGATTTGGATGCCTACCGGAAAGATGTACACGCTTTTAAGCCCGACTACCTCTTTCACCTTGGCGCTTACACCAACCTGGAGTATTGCGAAGAAAACGCCGAAGATACCTATGCCACCAATACGATGGCGGTAGAAAATGCTGTATACATTGCCAACGAACTGGATATACCACTGCTGTATATTTCCACAGCCGGTATATTTGACGGCGCTAAAGATTTATACGACGACTGGGATTTACCCAATCCGCTTGGCGTATATGCCCGTTCAAAATATATGGGCGAAAGATATGTAGCCGAAAATGCTAAACGTTTTTTAATATGCCGTGCCGGCTGGATGATGGGGGCTGGCCCAAAGAAGGATAAAAAATTTATCCAGAAACTGATGAAACAATTAAAAGACGGAAAAAAAGAATTGTTTATCGTAGATGATAAAGACGGCACCCCAACCTATACCCACGACTTTGCCAAAAATGTAAAAGCACTGATTGAAAAAGAATACTGGGGCTTATACAATATGGTGTGTGGCGGCCAAACCAGCAGGCTGGAAGTAGCCGGCGAACTGCTGCAACTGCTGGGCCTTAGTGATTCAATCAAAATCACCAGTGTAAGTTCCGATTATTTTAAAGACACTTATTTTGCCGAGCGCCCCCCTTGCGAAAGATTAGTAAACCGGAAACTGGAAATCAGGCAGCTTAACCTGATGCAGGACTGGCGCATCGCACTGAAACAATACCTGGATCAATATTATCAAGGCTACTTAGATTAAGTGTAATGGAAAAATTACGTATAGCCGCTTTTGGGGGCTTCCGTTCCATACCCCCAAAGCCAGGCGGTGCAGGCTCCGATAAATTTGCTGTAGAACTGTATCCCCGTATAGTAAAGCGTGGACACAAGCTGGTAGCCTATTGCCGGATATATCCCGGTGATGCAGGCCCCTTTGAGCCCGAATACGAAGGCATACAGCTCAAATATTTTAAAACAGTAAAAAAAGCCGGCTTCGATACCCTGGTACATTCTGCCAAAGCCACTTTTGATGTGATATTTAAAAATACGGCCGATGTGGTACACCTGCACAGTGGCGCCAACAGCATTTGGGCGCTGCTGCTGCGTATTGCCGGCAAACGGGTGGTGGTAAGCCAGTTTGCTATGGACTGGAAACGGGATAAATGGCCCTGGTACGGTAAATTATTTTACCTCGTTTCTAATTATCTCACGGCGTATTGCCCCAATGCTGTTGTATTCGATAATGTTTTTACAAAAGCCTACTTCGAAAAAAAATTCAAAAAGCAGTTTAGTTTTATCCCTTATGGCTCCGAAGTAAAAGCACCACCGGATAACACAGATATACTGCAAAAACTGGGCTTACAGCAAGGCGAATACTTTTTGTTTGTAGGCCGTTTTATTCCCGATAAAGGCATTCACCTGCTTGTAGAAGCATTTGAAAAAATAAAAACAGGTAAAAAATTGGTGCTTATTGGCGGCTCGCCCAATCCGGGCGAATATGAATCGAAAGTGAAAAGCACTACGGATGAAAGAATTATATTTCCGGGGTATGTATATGGCGATGATACCAACATACTGATGACGCATGCATATGCTTACGTACAACCCTCACTGATAGAAGGTTTATCGCCGGTAATACTTACTGTAATGGGGCTGGGCACACCGCTTATTTGCTCTGATATACAGGAAAACACTTTTATTTGCGGCGAAAACGCCATTACGTTTAACAGCGGCAGTGCGGCACATCTTGCCACACAATTGCAATATGCAATAGATAATAAGCAACTGTTAACCGATAATGCCATTAAAGGAGAAATTGACATTAAAGAAAGATTTAACTGGGAGAAAATATGCGACCAGTATATTGCTTTATTAATTAAATAACCAGTAAAAGAGATTATGATAAAAACAGCGTTAATCGGTGCAGGAAAAATGGGCATATCGCACCTTTCTATCCTTGGCGGCTATGCCAATACCGAAATTGTAGGTGTATGTGATACGTCCAAAATGGTTACTGATTTTTTAACCAAGTACAGCGGCTTTAAATGTTTTTCGGATTACAAAAAAATGATAGCCGAAACAAAACCCGATGCTGTGGTAGTAGCCGTGCCTACCAAATTTCATTACAGCATCATTAAAGATTTGCTGGAACAGAACATACATGTATTTGCCGAAAAGCCTTTTTGCCTCGATTATACCCAAAGTGAAGAACTGGTAAAACTGGCTGCTGCCAAAGGACTGGTTACGCAGGTTGGGTACCACAACAAATTCATCGGCACGTTTCGTGAAGTAAAAAAAATTGTTGAAAGCGGCGCCCTTGGCGAAATATACCATTTCATTGGCGAATCGTACGGTCCTGTAGTGGTGCGTAAAAAAGCCGATACCTGGCGCTCCGACCCATCCGAAGGTGGTGGCTGCCTTTTAGATTATGCTTCGCATGTAATTGATTTGCTCAATGATATTATTGCACCGGTAAAAGCCTCAAAAGGCACTTTACTCAAATCTGTTTTTTCGGGCAAAGTGGAAGATGCCGTGTATGCCCTGCTCGAAATGGAGAATGGTAAAACCGGCCAGCTATCGGTAAACTGGAGCGATGAAACCTACCGCAAAATGTCTACCTCGGTAACCCTGGTTGGTACTAAGGGCAAACTGATTTCAGACGCCAATGAATTAAAAGTGTTTTTTAAAGAAGAAGATGCAGCACCAGGTTATACCAAAGGATGGAATGTAAAATACATTACCGACTTACAGGAGGGTGTTGACTTTTACCTGAGGGGTGAAGAATACTCCGCACAAATGGACTACTTTGTAAAAGCCCTGGAACACAAAGTGCCCAACAACATCAACACATTTGCCAGTGCAGCAAATACCGACAAAGCAATTTCAATTATCAGGAACAGTTCAAAATAATTTATATGGAAAGGATACTTTTTGGAGATAACCAGTTTTTTGCCGTGAACCATATTTCCGATGAAAAATCAAGGGCACAATCGATAAAATTTAAAGATGATGCTGCCATCATAAAAGTGCTGGACGATGCCATGAGCTGTGGTATCAATACATTTATGTGTACAACACACGACAGGATTGCCAATATTTGCGATATCGTTCGTGCCAACCCGGAAAAATATAAAGACTTTAAAATTTTTCCCTGCATGCCTTATGCACACAAATATGCCAATGCCGTTACAGAACTGGGTATAGCCGGCACCTTAAAGCAATATGTACCCGGCAACTTTTTTGGCTCTTTATTTAAAGGCGGTATGGCTTACCTGTCCAAAGACTATGAGTCAATTATGGAGCTGATGATAGATGCAGAAATGAAAATGTTTAAAGGCATCAACACGCCGGTAATATTTGTACAAAATGTAATTACCGATTTATTACTGGGCCTCAGGGCTTACGATATCCTTGCCGCTTTTCATGCCTATGTAAAAAAGAAATATAATGCCGAAGCAGGATTCATTACCATGAATATGCCTATGCTGGTAGATGTATTGCACAAGGCTGGTATCGAAAACCCGATTGTGTGTGCTTCAATTAATAAAGCCGGTTTCCGTATGTCGGGTGGTAAAGAAATTTATGAGGAAACATTAAAAACAAAAAAATTCAGGGCTATCGCCATGCAGGTGCTTGGTGGCGGCGCTATTCATCCAAAAGAAGCGATTGAGTATGTGTGTAACCTGCCCAATATTGAATCAATTTTGTTTGGCGCTTCTTCAAAAGGTAATATAGATAATACGGCAAGCAATATCCGCTTTTTTGACAACCAGAAACAGGGTACTGCAGCTTAACGCTATTTTAAGTTTTTTACAAATCAACATTATGAACATACTGGTTACCGGCTCGGCAGGATTTATTGGATTTCACCTTGTAAATAAATTTATACAGGATGGACATATTGTTACAGGCATCGACTCTATCAACGATTATTACGATGTAAACCTGAAGTATGGCAGGCTGCAAGCCGCAGGCATCCAAAAAGCCGAAATTGGCTATAATAAAGCGGCCACCAGCACCACAATGCCGGGCTACACTTTTGTACAATTACAACTGGAAGATAAAGCTGCCCTCGAATCACTTTTTGCCACACAAAAATTTGATGCCGTAGTAAACCTGGCTGCACAGGCTGGTGTACGATACAGTATTACTAACCCTGCCGCCTATATCGACAGCAATATTGTTGGCTTTGCCAACCTGCTGGAATGTTGCAGGCATCATACCATCGGGCACCTGGTATACGCCAGTTCCAGCAGTGTATATGGCCTCAACGAAACCATTCCATTTTCTACCAACGATACAGTAGATCATCCCATAAGCCTTTACGCCGCCACCAAAAAAAGCAATGAGCTGATGGCGCATGTGTACAGTCATCTATTTGCCGTACCCACTACGGGGTTAAGGTTTTTTACTGTGTACGGTCCCTGGGGCAGGCCCGATATGGCTATGTTTTTATTTACCAAAGCCATACTCGATAATGAACCCATTAAAGTGTTCAACAATGGTGAAATGCAAAGAGATTTTACCTATATCGATGATATTGTAGATGGCATTTTAAAAACCACCTACCACCCTGCCAAGCCCAACCCTGCATGGACGGGCGCAAAACCAGAGCCCTCTACATCAAGCGCCCCTTACCAGGTGTATAATATTGGCAATAGCCAGCCGGTAAAACTAACCAGCTTTATTGAAGCCATAGAAAATAAACTGGGCCGCAAAGCCGAAAAAATATTAATGCCCATGCAGCCCGGCGATGTACACCAAACCTATGCCGATGTAACCGCCTTGTCGCAAAATTTGGGGTATAAACCCACCACCTCAATACAAACTGGTGTAAATAACTTTATTGACTGGTATATCGACTATTACAAAGTAAAAATTTAAACAACAGCGGGGTTAGCTATTTTTGCAACCAGTTATAAATAATTTATGCATGGAGCTTAACAGTAAAATATATATTGCCGGACACCGTGGAATGGTTGGCGGAGCCATACACCGGCATCTTTTGCAAAAAGGATATACCAATATCATCACCCGAACTTCGGCGGAACTTGACCTGCGCCAACAGCAGGCTGTAAACGATTTTTTTGCTGCAGAAAAGCCGGAATATGTTTTCCTCGCTGCTGCAAGGGTGGGTGGCATCTATGCCAACAACACTTACAGGGGAGAATTTATTTACGACAACCTGATGATGGAATGTAATATAGTACATGCAGCCGCACAGCAAAAAGTAACCAAACTGATGTTCCTGGGCAGCTCCTGTATATATCCTAAAATGGCGCCGCAGCCATTAAAAGAAGAATACCTGCTTACCGGCAAACTGGAGCATACCAACGAGCCTTATGCAATTGCAAAAATTGCAGGTATCAAACTTTGTGAAGCCTACCGTAGCCAGTATGGCTGCAACTTTATCAGTGTAATGCCTACCAACATGTATGGCATTGGTGATAATTATGATTTAAACAACTCTCATGTACTGCCTGCACTCATCCGCAAAGCACACGAAGCTAAAATCAATAAAGATGCAGCACTGGTAGTATGGGGTACAGGTACACCTAAACGTGAGTTTTTGTATGCCGACGATTTGGCCGAAGCCTGTATATTTTTAATGCAGCAATACAATGAAGCCGAACTCATCAATATAGGCAGCGGTACCGATTTGAGTATTGGAGAACTGGCCACACTGGTAAAAAAAGTGGTGGGCTTTGAAGGTGAAATCGTTTTTGACAGTACCAAGCCTGATGGCACGCCAAGAAAATTAATGGATGTATCAAAGCTGCACAGCCTGGGCTGGAAACACAGTGTGGAACTGGAAGAAGGCATAGCACTGGCTTACGCCGATTTTTTAAAACGTTATGTTACCCCAAAAGCATAATTTCTTTTCCCTATAAAATTCTATAACAACACAACACCTCAATTGAGTATTATATGAGTACAACTACAAACACAGCCAACGGAAAAACAGCGCTTATTACAGGCATTACCGGCCAGGACGGCGCTTACCTTGCAGACCTGCTGCTGGAAAAAGGCTACAAAGTACATGGTATTAAAAGAAGATCGTCGCTGATTAATACGCAACGTATTGACCACCTGTACCAGGATCCGCATGAAAAAGACGTACGCTTTCAGTTGCATTATGGCGATATGACAGACAGTACAAATCTTATCCGCATTATACAGGAAACACAGCCAGATGAGATATACAACCTGGCTGCTATGAGCCATGTAAAAGTAAGTTTTGACGAACCGGAATACACAGCCAATGCCGATGGTATTGGTACGCTTCGTTTGCTCGAAGCCATACGGATACTAAAGCTGGAAAAGAAAACACGTATCTACCAGGCAAGCACATCCGAATTGTATGGCCTTGTGCAGGAAGTACCGCAAAGTGAAAAAACACCTTTTTACCCCAGGAGCCCTTATGCTGTTGCAAAAATGTATGCATACTGGATTACAGTGAACTACAGGGAAGCTTACAATATGTTTGCCTGCAATGGTATCCTCTTTAATCATGAAAGCCCGCTGCGTGGCGAAACTTTTGTAACCCGGAAAATTACCCGTGGTGTAGCCGCCATCGTAAAAGGCAAACAGGATAAACTGTATATGGGCAACCTGAATGCAAAGCGTGACTGGGGCCATGCAAAAGATTATGTAGAAGCGATGTGGCGCATCCTGCAGCAGGATGAACCGGAAGACTTTGTAATTGCAACCGGCATTACCACTACAGTACGTGATTTTATTTCGATGGCTTTTGCCGAAGCTGGTATTGAACTTGAATTTAAAGGCGAAGGGGTGGATGAAAAAGGCATTGTAAAATCTTGCAGCAACCCTGCTTACCAGCTACCTGCAGGTAAAGAAGTAGTTGCTGTAGACCCTGAATATTTCAGGCCTACAGAAGTAGAGCTGCTTATCGGTAATGCTACAAAAGCCAAAACAAAACTGGGCTGGACGCCAAAGTATGATTTACCGGCATTGGTAAAAGAAATGGTGGCCAGTGATATCGCTGCACTGTAAAAAACTGTTGACCATATACATCAAAATCCCGGAGGTTGATACCATCCGGGATTTTTTTATTGTGTTTGTTTTGCTCAAAGCTTATTGTACAATCAACTTGTATACCTGTATTTTTTCCTGACTGGTGGTTATAACCACATTATACAAACCCGGCCGTACATTACGCAGTTGATGCGATACCAACTGGTAACCGGCAGGATAATTTGCCGTACCCAAATCGCTGTGCAGCCTGCCATCAGCAAACAAAATACGAATATTGGCACGGCCCGCCGCCTGGAGTATAAATCCTATTTTAACCTGGCTGCTGGCCGGGTTGGGAAAGATACCCGTTTTACCGGCAGTAAGCATTGTATTTTCTTCGGCAGCAACCGGCTGGGCTGCGGCAGGGGCAAATGATCTTGCAGCCGCACAGTTAGCCGCCTGCGGATTTGCCCCGGTTATTTCAAGCCAGTCGATATCGGCACTGGCAGGTGATGCAGTGGCTTCAAGCCGGATGGTATTGGTGCCAGCTACCAGCGTAACACTTGCGGTGCTGTTGGCAAACACGGTACTGCCACTGGTACGGGGGAATGGCTGACTTGAATTGATGGTTACACCATTTACAATCAGCCTCATGGTAAAAGTGTTGCTGGTACTGCTGTTCACATACCTCCAGTTAAGGTCGTATATTCCAGTGGCTGGTACTGTTACCCGCCAGTTTACGGCACTGCCTGTTGAATTGCTAAGGTTTACCACCCTGCCATTGCTGGCACCGGAATTACTGCTTATTGTACCATTATATCCACACAGGCCGACAAGGTTATTGGTATCATCTTCAATACGTAAAGTAGAAGTAGCTTGTATTTGGAAATTAGCCGTTACAGTTCTGTTAGCACTCATGGTAACCGTTGTTGAAGTAGCCGTACCGGATACTGCACCACTCCAGCCGGTAAACACATACCCTGCTGCAGGATTTGCAGTAAGTGTTACCACTGTACCCGATGCATAAGTGGTAGCATTGGGGCTGCGGCTTACACTGCCACCGGCAGAGGGTGAAGCTGTAGTAGTTAAGCTGTAGGCTAATACAAAGTTGGCTGTTACTGAACGGTTGGCACTCATCGTAACCGTTACTGAGGTAGCCGTACCTGTTACTGCCCCACTCCAGCCGGTAAATATATAACCAGCGGCAGGGGTAGCCGTAAGCGTTACTACTGTACCGGCAGCATAAGAAGTTGCATTAGGACTACGGCTGATACTACCACCTGCTGAAGGCGTAGCACTGGTAGTTAAGGTATAGGTTGTAGTGGCAGCAGGTTGCGTAATAGTAAGCTGTGTAGAAGCCGTGCAACCCTTTGCATCTGTAACAGTATAGGTGTAGGTGCCAGCCAGTATATTGGTAAATGTACCGGTGCCGGTATACGGCGCTGTACCGCCGGTAGCCGAAACGACAACCGAAGTAGTACCACCTAATATGCTGATAATACCTGCTGTGGCAGTAACGGTAAGCCTTGATGGCTGCGTGGTAGGCACTGTAGCTGTACTGGTGCCAGATGCCGCATCCCTTACGGTAAAGTAATAGGTATCAGTTATTTTACTGGTATTATCCCAGGCTAATTGCTGGTTATTAAAATCGCTCCAGGATACTACGCCGGCCATATCTTCCAAAAATTTACCTTCCGGAAACAGGTTATCTCCCAAAATAGCCCCTGCAGTGGTACATTCAAATACGGCTACATTATCAATGTAAACTGTACCTGCGGCCTGGTTAATTTCAATCAGGAAACTGGCAGCCGTCTGCGCCGCAACGTTGGTAAAGATAAACTGGTGATCGGTACGGCTGGTGCCAAACGAAGCCGTTTGAAGCGTAACTATATTTGACCAGGGCGAATTGGTTTGCCTTAAGCCCGCTTTAAGATCCGATGCTACTGTGCCAAGTGTACTAAAACGCAGCATATAGTTTTTGCTGCCGGCAAGCGGCCCTACCGCACCATACATTTTGGTATACCTGCCTGCAACCGGTGCGGCATGCGATAACCTTAATGTACCGGCACCTGCAGCAATGGAATAGGTACCCGTGCCCGTATAAGGTAAAGTACCCCCTGTAGCCGATATAACCACACTGCCGGTACCACCATAGCAGGAAATACCTGTGGCAATAGCAGTTGCTGTAATTGCCGAAGCCGGTTGTGTGATGGTGATTGTAACACTGGCTTTACAGCCCCGTGCATCTGTAACCGTATAAGTATATGTGCCTGCTTTTATGGAAGAAAACGTACCGGTACCGGTATATGGTGCTGTACCACCACTGGCAGAAACAGTTACATTGGTTGTACCGCCTGCTGCTGTAATTGTACCGGCTATTGCCGAGGCAGATAAGGGTGCAGCGGGCTGGGCAATAGTTACCAGTGTATCTGCAGTATTGCCAACGGCATCGTTTACCACAAATGTATAGTTGGCATTAATTTTAGCTGTTGTGTCCCAGCTTATGCTGTGTGCATTATTCTGGCTCCAGGCTGTAATGCCATCGATGCCTTCCTCAAAATAGCCGTTGGAAGCAAGATTGGCACTTAAAATTTTACCTGCTGTACTAATTTCAAACACCTCAATATTATCTAAGTAAGCCGTGCCGGAACTTTGGCGTACTTCTATCAGGAAGGAGCCGCCTGCTGCTGCAACAGGTGCATTAAAATAAAAAACATGTTGCTGGCGGCTGGTGCCAAAGTTACCGGTTTGTACCGGTGTTAAATTAGCATAAGGCGATGCGGTTTGCCGGATGTAGGCCCTTAACTCCCCCGCTTCAGTGGTACCCAGCGTGGTAAACCGGAGCATATAATTTTTATTGGCACTTATCGGGCCAATAGCCGAGTATAACAAAGTATACATGGTAGTGCTGGATTGACTACCCACCCTCATACTGCCCTTACCGGCACTCACATTAAATGTTCCTGTACCGGTATAAGGTGCGGTACCACCGGCAGCAGCTATTGTAACATTTGTATTACCACCAAAGCAGGCCACAGCAGGATTGTTAACTGAAAGTGACAGGCTGGTTGCCGGTGTGCTTTTTTTAGAAGTATCCCGTATTAATACTTTTGAGCTATAAGGGGGCAGGGTTACAGAACCGTTGTAAAAAACACTATCCACCCCGATATAATTTCCATCAAGCACAACTGTTTTGGAAGAGGTAGCGGCATTATATTCAAGGCGAATATGATTATCAGGATTGGTAATGCTGGCATCTACTTCAAAAAACTCGATATCATCCACATAAGTGGTACCGGAGCTTTGCTTGATTTCAATGGCATACACTGCAGCCGAAACCGATACCGGTGAAGTAAACAGGTATTCATGCTGCATCCTGGTTTTGCCAAATTGTTTTACCTGCAGTGGCGTAAGATAATCGAATGGCGTACCCTCCCTGCGGATAAATGCCCTCAAAAAGCCGGTATCGGTGGTACCCAGTGTTTTAAAACGAAGCACATAGTTTTTACTGCTGCTAACAGCCCCTACAGAAGAATAGAGTAAAGTGTACTGGTTAGAAACAATTGACGGAAAATTAATTCGCAGTGAGCCGGTGCCGGTTAGCTTGCTGGTATTATCCCAGCTTAAAGTGTTATTACCATTGGCACTGTAAAATCTCAGCCCCGAAATATTACTCAGGAAAGTGCCATAACTAATAAGGTTAGACGAATTATTTTTATTGATAGTATAAGGTGGAATTCCCCTTGCTGCAACTTTTGAAGCTTTATCTCTTTTGAAAGCGGTTTTCCAGGTATTAAGGTCGTAGGCCGTTCTGATAGTTGCATTATTTACCACACGGCTTCCGTCTATTGTCCAGTCTTCGTACAATGGCCGGGTGATATAATTGCTGTCGGCCACACCCATACTGTCAAAATCGTTGCGGATGCTGGATACCATCATGGTACCCTGGGCAGGTGTTTTTGAAAACAGGATGTTGTTTTTAAAAGTGATATTCCGCAAGGGTGTGGTGTAAGGAGATGGGGAGCCATTAATAAATGCAAGATTGTGCACAAAACTGGCCTGATGCGAACGGCAGTTGAATACCGTATTACGCAGCACCGTCATGTTAAAATTGTTATGAATGTAAATACCATTACCATTAACATGTGCAATAGTATTATCCGTAATGGTAACGTTTGATGCATTATCATCCATCATCACCCCATCCACATCAAAATTTGATGAGTCGGGTGTACCCTCAGGCGCTCCAATACCATTTAAAATAATGTTACCGATAATTTTATTATCGATATAAAGGTTGGGCGATAATTCGTTATTCCAGGTGTATACGCCACCTCCATCCTGCTTTACAAAACAATAATTTGTTATCAGGTTATTTTTTACGGTAAGATTATTACACCTTCTAAAATTAACTGGTGTATAACCGGTACTGTCTATCTGGTTATATTCTATAACATGGTTGTTGCCACATATAGCCACAGCACTCATTACCATTGCACTGCCGCTTTCGCCCATACCCGGTACAGCACCTGTACGTGTAATCCTGTTGTTACGGAGTGTGATAGCCGTATTGAGCGGACTGCTTAAATCGAAGCCATTATTATAGTTATTAAACAGGTAATTATTTTGGAAGTTTGAATTGCTCACCGATACAGCACTAACGGCCGCAAAACCTGAGTGAATGATATCGCAGGAATTGATGTTGATACCGCTGGCATTACTTACAGCAATAGCAGTTTGATTGGCCCCTTCAAAAACCAGGTCTCTAAGCGTTATATTATTTACCCTTGATATAATACAGATATTATTAAGCGTACTTACTTTAACGTTAGTTGGCGTACTGGTACTCCAGATGGTAACCGTACGGGCACTGGTACTGTAGCACCATTCGTTTTGGCTATCCAATGTTGAAAGGTGATTTTGCACAAAGTAGCCGTAGTTAACCGTTAACGACCTTGTGTTGCCGGAGAAATTAATGGTGCCCCCCGAATGAGAAGTAATCGGGTAACGATTAAGTTCAAAGCCATTATAGCGCAGCACTAATTCGCCACCGGCAAAGTTGGGCGTACCCGTAAGCTGGTAATCGGTGATAGAGCCGGCATTGGATGAGGCTTCAAAAAACATATGGCCAGTGTTGGGAAAGCGGCCATAGGCATGGGCCTGGTTATTTACGGTAAGTACACTTGGTGTAGAAGCCGGGCTTAATGCCGGGCTGCGCCACAGGTTGGTACCTGCCGATGTCCAGGATGAAATAGTTGTAAGGGCGGATAAAACGGGCTTGGCTCCACTGCCATAGGCAGCAAAAATAATTCCGGAAACAGTGGGTGTAAGTGTGCCATAAAAGGTTTCGCCGCGGCGAAACAAAACACTATCCCCTGCTACCAGTGAACTAAAAACACTATTCAATTTAGAAATAGAGCGCCACGGTGTAGACTGGCTTTGAGCCTGGGTTACCGTATACGCATCGCTACCTGAAACGCTGGACAGGTAATAAGTTTTGGCACTAAGGCCCGAAATGAAAAAAGTAAACAAGCATGCCATTACAATATGCCTGTTACAAATTGATTTTGATTTTTGCCGGTTAACAGCATGTACATTCACCATCCTTCTACACAGTTTTTTGACATTGGACAATAAGGTTGACTCAGATTAAGGCAGCACAAATAAGCGGCCTGCATCAAGGCATCAATGGGGTACTAAAGATTACAATCCTGGCTTCTGCCCGGTTAAAGCAGCACATACTATGCACCATTTGCAAAACTGCAAAGCCAGCATACTATTCCATTATGAAACAATGGGAGCCATATTTGATAGGTCGGGATTATTACAAGGGTATGAACTACAAGCAGAAATAAACATCATTACCGCACAAAAATCAGCACTTTTAATATGGCCCACCCAAGTGAGAGAGGCAGCATAAGTGTACCGGGATTAAAACTGGTAATATCTTTTCCGGAAAAATATAACCAGCGATTAAAGATATTCGATTTTACGCTATTTATTCAATTCGGAAATATTTTGCAAAAACCATGCCCTAAGCCGGGATGAGATTTTAGAATTCGAAGTATTTTTTCCACATTTTTGAATGAAATGTGAAAAATACAGTTATTGTACCCGGCATTGTGCCATTCAAAACTGGTTCCGGTATACAAACCGATACAATACCAAAAATATCTGCTGCACCTAAATTACTGGTGTACAAAGCATTATTAAATGTATAGTATCGCTCCACCATAACTGTTTGTAAAACTAAAGCAGGTATAAGATATATACTGCGCCAGCACCTGCCGCTTACTAAGTGATGCATCATTAAAGCTGCAGCAAATCAGAATCATCGTAAAATGCGCAAGTCATCACGTAGATATACGTGCCATCTCAACCTGGCAATAATAAATAGATATACATTTGCGTTAATAACACACCAAACGCAATCCATTATTTATTATTCACTTACAAAGTTTTCAGGCAATTTATAACACATAAAATGCATAAACTCCCCCCTAGTGGTTATGAAGAATCAATTTAAACTTTACCTGAAAAGATCGCTAATCGTTTTAGACCTGCTGCTCATTAACCTGGTATACCTTGCCTGCAAGCTGGCATTTGGCGAACGTATTGCCCCCTCGGCAAAGATGGAATACCTGGAACTGCTGGCTATTCTGAATGTGGCATGGTTTATACTCTGTTTTATTTGCCGCACTTATTCCGATTCTAATATTCTTAAGTTTGAATCATTCACCAAGCGTACCGTTCAGGTGTACCTGCTTTGGGTAATTACCGTATTATTTTACCTCTTCTTCGCCCGGCAGTTAGTAGTATCCCGGTTTTTCATCCTCTTTCATATGGGATTTTTTGCTGTGGGACTGCTCATCAACCGCTTCCTGTATTTAGGCATCAGTAATTATTTTAAAGGACGCAATCAATTATTTAATAAAGTATTAATAATCGGCTACAACGAAACCGCTAAAAAACTTGAAAAATATTTTGATGAAGAAGGGATTAATGCCCACCTGCTTGGCTTTGTGGAAGATGAAAAAAATATTACCGAACTATCCCGGCATCCCATACTTGCCGACATTAAAAATACCATACCTACTGCCATAGAGATGGATATCCAGGAAATTTACTCCACCATTACACCTGAACAAAACAACTTTATTTACACCTTAATCAATAAAGCTGAAATGGAGTGTATTCGCTTTAAAGTGGTACCCGATCTTTCTATGTTTGTAAATAAACCCGTTGTAATCAACTATATCAGGGATTTGCCAGTGCTGTCACTTCGGAGTGAGCCGCTCGATGATGTTGGCAACAGGATAAAAAAACGTGTGCTGGATGTAGTGGTAAGTCTTTTTGTGGTAATATTTATCTTATCCTGGCTTGTACCAATACTGGGGCTTTTAATATTTTTAGAATCCCGTGGGCCCATCTTTTTCTCCCAACTGAGGTCGGGCAGAAATAACAAAACATTTTATTGTCACAAATTCAGGAGCATGAGGGTGAATAAAGAATCAGACACCAAGCAGGCTACTAAAAATGACAATCGTATTACCCGTATTGGCCGCTTTATTCGTAAAACAAGCCTCGACGAATTTCCACAATTCATCAATGTGTTAAAAGGCGAAATGAGCCTGGTAGGTCCAAGGCCGCACATGGTAAAGCACACTTCGGATTATTCTAAAATTGTAGACCAGTTTATGATTCGCCAGTTTTTAAAACCCGGCATTACAGGTTGGGCGCAAATTAATGGATACAGGGGCGAAATAACCGAAGACACTCAACTCATCAACAGGGTAAACGACGATCTCTGGTATCTTGAAAACTGGAACATCTGGCTGGACATACGTATTATGTTCCTCACCGTTTACAAAGTATTTAAAGGCGATGAAAAAGCTTATTAGCCCGAGTGAGCAATACAGCAACAATTCATGATGAACAATACCCGGTACTACCGTTATAAACCATAACCATGCTTTTTAACTCAATAGATTTTTTATACTTCTTCATCATTGTTACCACGGCATATTTTGCGTTGCCGCATCGTTACCGCTGGATGCTGATACTGGCTGCAAGCTGTTATTTCTATATGGCTTTTGTACCAGTATACATTCTTATACTGGGCTTTACTATAGTGGTAGACTATTTTGCCGGTATATTTATCGAACAGTCTGAAGGTAAAAAACGAAAGATGTACCTGGTGGCCAGCCTTATTGCCAATATTGGCGTACTGGCCGTATTTAAATACTATAATTTTTTAAACGACAACCTTACCACACTGCTGCATGGCGTGGGGTATAAAAACCCTATCCCCTACCTCAACATCCTTTTGCCTATTGGGCTTTCGTTTCACACTTTCCAGGCCATGAGTTACACCATTGAAGTGTACAGGGGTAAAGAAAAAGCAGAAAGGCACTTTGGCATTTATGCCCTCTATGTAATGTTTTACCCCCAACTGGTGGCTGGGCCTATTGAAAGGCCGCAAAACCTGCTGCACCAGTTTCATACCAGGCACGACTTTGATTACGACAGGGTAAAAGCAGGATTAAAACTCATGCTCTGGGGTTTCTTTAAAAAAATTGTAGTAGCCGACAGGCTGGCTATTTATGTAAACTATGCTTACGATAAATACGACACTGCCAGCGGCAATACGCTGCTAATGGCCACTTTCTTTTTTTCGATACAGATGTACTGCGATTTTTCCGGTTACTCTGATATCGCTATTGGATCGGCAAGAGTAATGGGCATTAAGCTGATGACCAATTTTAAGCGCCCCATGTTTGCCCGAACAACATCTGAATTTTGGCAGCGCTGGCATATTTCGCTCTCTACCTGGTTTAAAGATTACCTGTATTTTCCGCTGGGTGGCAGCAGGGTGCCCATACCACGCTGGTACCTCAACCTGATGATTGTATTTCTTATCAGCGGGCTTTGGCACGGTGCCAACTGGACCTTTGCTGTATGGGGCGCCATCAACGGCCTGTACGTGGTAATTGGCATTATTACACAAAAATGGAGGGCAAAATTTAATACCGCCACAGGCTTAAGCAAATTCCCCAGGCTACTCACGGTAGTGGATATCACCATTGTATTTATACTGGTATGCCTGGTAAGGGTATTCTTCAGGGCCCCTACTATCGATCAGGCGATGATAATACTCAAACGAATTTTTACCTTTTCGGGTAGTGTGTGGTTCGATAGCCCATCTATGATGCTGTATTGCTTTGGCGCTATACTATTACTGGTAGTGGCAGAATGGCTGGAAGAATTTCAGCATAACAAATTCCTTTTCTTTAACAGCAACAACAGGCTGGTAAGGCGATTAGCCTATACCGCTATGGTGCTGCTTATACTGGCGGCCGGCGTATTTGATGGCGGACAATTTATTTACTTTCAATTTTAAACACATTGCTTAAAAAAATTACCACTTCAATTAAGCACAACAGGTACCTGTACTTTGGCACACAGTTGCTCATTGTACTCCTGATGATATGGATAGCCGATTTTGCATTGGGCAGCACCCTGCGCCATTTTTACTTTAAGCAAAAAACCGGATGGGCTTACAATACCACTTATTCGATGGAACAAACCGATGCCAAACTGCTCATCTTCGGTTCATCCAAAGGCACACGCCAGTTTCATCCCGAAGTATTTGAAGAAAAATTTGGCCTGCCTTTTTACAATGCCAGCCGTGAAGGTTATTTTATGCTTTACCACGAAGCGGTACTCAATGCCGTACTAAAAAGATATACTCCTGAAAGAATTATTCTTGATGTAAGGGCATACGAGTTTATGGAAAACAAACAAACTTACGAACGCCTTGATGTGTTGCTGCCTTATTATAAAACGCACCCCGAAATAAGAGACATTGTAAACCTGAAAAGCAAACACGAAAAAGTAAAACTGCTCTCATCAGTATACCCGTTTAATTCAATGATATTTAATATCGCTTCCGGCGTATTGGGCAGGGAAAAAGATGAAGTGATTAAAGGCTATAAACCCTCTTACAACGTTTGGAAAAAACCTGTACAACCTGCCAGGGAAACCGAAAGCGATAAAATAGACAGCAATTTTGTAAACTCCTATAAGGCATTTTTACAAAAATGTAAAGACAGGAATATCAAAATAACGGTGGTGGCTACCCCATACCTTAATATGCTGGGCAGGGAACTGGTAACCCTGCGGATGGCAGAAGCCATAGCCAAAGCGCACAACATTCAATTTATTGATTACACAATGGAGCCGGCACTGGTATCCCGGCAGGAGCTTTTTGCCGACCCCATACACCTGAATGATGTTGGCGCCAGGCTCATGTCGGCCATGGTGGCAGATTCAATAATTCAATACGAAAAGCGTTATTTAACCAATGTTGCTGTACCAACTAACAGCAACCATTAAATGAAGCCATATGTTGTTTAACTCCATACAGTTTGTATTTTTCTTCATCCTTGTTACCACTTTGTATTTTGTAATTGCACATAAGTACAGGTGGTTTTTGCTTCTGGCTGCAAGCTGTTATTTTTATATGGCTTTTGTACCGGTATACATTCTTATACTGGGCTTTACCATTGTTATCGATTACTTCGCCGGTATTTTTATTGAACAATCGAAGGGTAAAAAGCGAAAAATGTTTTTAGTAGCCAGCCTTATTGCCAATATTGGTGTACTGGCTGTATTTAAATACTACAATTTTATTAACGATAACCTCACCGCCATCCTGCATGGTGCCGGTTATCAAAATCCCATACCTTATTTATCCATCCTGTTGCCTATCGGCTTATCGTTTCACACATTCCAGGCCATGAGTTATACCATTGAGGTATACCGGGGGCACCAGCCTGCCGAAAGAAATTTTGGTATCTACTCCCTGTACGTAATGTTTTACCCCCAACTGGTGGCCGGGCCTATTGAAAGGCCGCAAAACCTGCTGCACCAGTTTTACGAAAAACATTATTTTGATTACGATAATGCCCGTGAAGGTTTAAAGATGATGCTTTGGGGCTTTTTTAAAAAACTGGTGGTTGCCGACAGGCTGGCCATATACGTTAACGTGGTATACAATAATGCAGAAGATCATTCCGGCATGAGCCTGGCGCTTGCCACCGTATTTTTTGCCATACAGATTTACTGCGA
This sequence comes from uncultured Chitinophagaceae bacterium, assembly GCA_937873715.1. Lineage (GTDB taxonomy): Bacteria > Bacteroidota > Bacteroidia > Chitinophagales > Chitinophagaceae > Ferruginibacter. Next base: position 211,889 of record CALMYJ010000005.1, on the reverse strand, counting down.
TTTTTCCGGCTATTCCGAAATTGCCATAGGTGCAGCAAGAGTAATGGGCTTTAAATTGATGACCAATTTTAACCGCCCCTACTTTGCCAGGGATATTGCCGAATTCTGGAAACGCTGGCATATTTCACTCTCTACCTGGTTTAAAGACTACCTGTATATTTCCCTCGGCGGCAACCGTGTAGGTATACCACGCTGGTACTTTAATTTGTTTATCGTTTTTTTAATCAGCGGCCTTTGGCATGGCGCCAACTGGACTTTTATTGTATGGGGCGCCCTCAACGGGGCTTACCTGGTACTGGCAATAGTGTTCAAAAATTTTAACCGAAAACTGAATAAAATAAGCGGACTGGATAAATTACCCCGGCTGAAAACTATAGTACAGGTAGCCGTTACCTTTATCCTCATTTGCTTTACCTGGATTTTTTTCAGGGCCGCCAGTATTGGCGAAGCCTGGATGATTATTAAAAAAATTGCAACCCTTAAAGGGCCACTGTACTACGAAAATATTTCTACACTGCTGTACTGCTTTATGGCAGCCGGCTTTTTGTTTGCAGCAGAGTACAAAGTGCAGTATATGAAAGGCAGTTTTTCATTATTCAACAACCGCAACTGGCTGGTACGTAATTTAGCCTATGCCGTTGTACTGATACTGATACTGCTGCTCGGCGTTTTCGATGGCGGACAGTTTATTTATTTCCAGTTTTAAACGAATAGTGTCATGCTACAAAAAATCGCATCTCAAATACAAAAAAATAAATACGCTTATTTTTTTTCCAGGTTGCTGGCACTGCTGCTGATTGTAATAGTGCTGGATGCGGCATGCGGCGGTATACTCCGTTATTTTTATTTCCGCCAAAGTTCGGGCTGGAACTACCGCACCACTTATGCCCTTGAGCAAACCACCGACAGCCTGCTCATCTTCGGCTCATCCCGTGCTGTACAGCAATACCACCCGGAGGTGTTCGAAAATAAACTGGAACTAAGCTATTACAACTGTGGCCGTGATGGTAATTTCAACCTGTACAACTATGCCATGCTGCAGGCCGTATTAAAACGACATACGCCAAAAATTATAGTGCTCGATTTTATGAAGGCTCAGTTTAAGGAAAATCCGGCCGAATACGACAGGCTTTCGATACTGCTGCCCTACTATAAGCATCACCCGGAAATCAGGGAGATTATACACATGCGTGGGCCTTTTGAGCGGTATAAACTATTGTCTGCATCTTACCCTTTTAACTCCACTTTGTTCAGCACCCTTACCGGCAATATGGCTTTTAATGAAAAACGTAATCCTCACATTAAAGGGTATGTTATTTTCGACAACACCTGGGATAAACCGGTTAAAACAATTACTGCACCACCACCGGCATACACTATCGACAGCACTTTCCTGCGCCTGTACGAAAGCTTTATACAAGACTGCCAAAAAGCTGGCGTGCAGTTATACATTGTATGTTCGCCTTATTACGAACTTTCGCCATTTACCGACTACTCTATTGAAAAAGGCAAAAGCATTGCCCGGCAGTATAATGTTGATTTTTTCGATTATTCAAAAGATAGTATACTCATTAGCCAGCAAGCCTTATTTTCCGACTCCATGCACCTGAATGATGAAGGCGCCAAAGTTTTTTCGGCAAGGGTGGCCGAGGATATTTTGAGAAGGAGCAGGCGGTAAAGAGCTTACCGGTGGACAAACTTTTCCAAAAAAAATCCGGCGAATAAACGGCATTGCATTACTTGCACCTGGCCTTTTACTCCTCAGCATGCGGAAATTCAAAACTATTTAAAAGAGGGGTTACTTTCCGATACAAAACTTACTAAATATATAATCCAGCCGGTCTTCGTTAGTTACTTCGCCTGTAATCTCACCTAAGTAATGCAGGCAGCGGCGAATATCTAATGCCAGCAAATCGCCGGGAATATTATTATCGAGGCCGGTACCGATGTCGTTCAATGATTGTTGCACTTCCTGCAAAGCCGCATAATGCCGGGCATTGGTTACAATAGTGCTTTCGGTATGCACCGAGCCCTGCACCACTTTATCTACCAGCCTTTGCTTTAACACATCAGTGTGCTGCTTCCCTTTTGCTGAAATAAATAATATACCATCGCCTGAAAACTTTTGCTGTGCGGCAGCTTCGACAATCGCATCAATTTTATTCCCCACGGCAATATAATTTTTATTGAGCTGCTGCACCTGTAATAAAGCGGCTTCCACAGCAGCCTGCGTTTCGGCAAGGGCATCAAAGAGGTATAGCACCACATCGGCCTGCTGCATTTTTTCCATACTTTTTTCCACGCCTATGGCTTCTATCACATCCCGGCTTTCCCTGATGCCGGCCGTATCAATAAGGCGAAACAAAATGCCGTTGATGTTAATCGTTTCTTCAATGGTATCTCTTGTAGTACCGGCTATTTCGCTTACAATTGCCCGGTTTTCATTCAGCAGGGTATTGAGCAAGGTTGATTTACCTGCATTGGGCTTACCCACAATGGCCACATTCACCCCATGCTTAATTACATTACCCAATTGAAAAGAATCGATCAACTGCTTTGTTTGCTGCTGCAGGTGTTGGATGAGGGTATACAATTTTGTACGGTCGGCAAACTCTACATCCTCTGTTGCAAAGTCGAGCTCCAGTTCTATCAATGCCGAAAATTGTATAAGCTGCTCACGCAGTTCCTTTAATGTGGCCGAAAAACCACCCCGGATATTATGCAATGCCGTGTTGCGACTGGCCTCGGTATTACTGGCAATTAAATCTGCTACGGCTTCGGCCTGGGTTAAATCCAGCTTACCTTTTAAAAAAGCCCTTTGGGTAAATTCGCCGGGCTTTGCCATCCTTGCCCCACGGGCCATACAGGCATGCATTATCTGCTCCTGTATAAAAGGCGAGCCATGACAGCTTATTTCCACCACATCCTCACCGGTATAGCTTTTGGGATTTTTAAATAATGCCAGCACTACTTCATCCAGCGCTTTATCCCCGTCTTTTAAAAACCCCACATGCAGGCTGTGTGAAGCCTGCAGGGTTAAATCCTTAGAAGGAAAAAGACTATTCACAACTTCAATAGCCCTGCTGCCACTAAGGCGTATTACACCAATAGCGCCAATGCCATGTGGCGTGGCCAGTGCTATAATGGTATCATCCCAGCCGGAAAGTTTATTGAGCATGGGGCAAATATACTCAGCCTGATACAAACACTATTTTACCAGATACAATTATGATTGCCACTTTTTATCCCCTGCCTGCCAGCGAAGCTTTATGTAAAAAAATGATTTTTGAATCTGTTATACCAAATAACATTTTATGGCAGCAATAGAACAAAATCGTAGTGCAAGGCATAAACCGGGCATTAAAAAAATGATGAAGAAAAGCACAAGGGTCGATCTGACACCGATGGTAGATCTTGGTTTTTTACTCATTACTTTTTTCGTATTTACCAGTACAATGTGCAAAGCCACTGTTATGAATGTGGTAATGCCTTATGACAAAACCACGGAAAACGATCCGGTTTGCCAGTCCTGTGTGCTTACAATTATACCAGATCAAAACAACAGTATTGCTTATTACGAAGGTCGTTTTACCCCCACTGCATTATTATATAGCAGCTACAATAATCTCCGGCATCTGATTCAGCAAAAAAAGCAAAAACTGGCTGCAACATGGGGCAATACCGAAAAGCTGGTACTAATTATTAAACCCTCTCCAAAAAGCACTTTCAAAAATTTTGTGGACATAGTGGATGAAGCCACTATTAATTGTGTTAAACGATACTATATCGGCGAAATAACCGGAGAGGAAACACTGGCACTAATAAATACAGTACCCTTGCAGCAATAATACGCATCGAACAGCGGTGGCGCCACAACCTTTTGTGAAATCAATACTAAGCCGCTTGCATCCGCTGCATACAGTAAGCATTAAAATCGGCTTCATTTTCGGTAGTGGAAATAGTGAAGTAACGGATAGCATTATTTTTAAAATCAAGGGTAAGCAAGCCGTCTTTTAAAACAACATGACCGAGCAAAGCCCATCCATATTTTTTTTTAAACTTCCATTGCTGCTGGGTTATGCCTGCATCATCAATATGCAGGTAAATGGGTTGCCTGGCTATTACATCGGCAACTGCAAGTAGCAACTGCAATGCCGCAAGCAGGTAATTGGAAGAGATAAACAAAAAGGATACAGCAAAAAACAAATATCCGCCGGCAAAAAAATATGGCTTCGCTTTTATATGTTTTTTATTAATCAGGTTGTGTATAAAAAAAGCAGCTATAACAACTGCAATTACGGTGCAAACATACCTGTTGCTTAATGTGTGTGCAAAAAACGCCAGCCAGCTAAAGAAAAGCAAATTCAGCAGTGTAATAATATTAGCGATACGGTTGTAATACCGCAGCCCGGTATTTTGTAACAGGAAAGTATATCTTGTTTTCATGCCTACGGATTTGCCGCCACCAGCATATTACATAATTTAAACAGGCACCTGGCACCCACATTCTCATCCCACTCATCCCGGCTTACGCCAACTTCATTGAGGTCGAACCCGATAAACTGCCTGCCGCTATCCAGCACTTTTTTAAACAAATAAAATACCTGCTCCGTTTCAAAACCACCCTGTACCGGTGTACCCGTATGCGGACAAAGTTTTGGATCCAAACCATCGATATCAAAACTGATATATACTTTTTGTGGAAGCTGGCTAACAATATCATCAGCAATCTGTTTCCAGTTTTCGCCACTGTACTGGCGCTCTTTTAAATCTTTATCATAGTAAGTGGCAATGCGGTTTTTATGCGTTTCGATATACTCCCACTCCTCCTCGCAATAATCTCTAATGCCCACCTGTACCAGCTTTTCCAGTTCCGGAATTTCTTCTAAGGCATTGTACATTACCGATGCATGGGAGTATTTAAAATCTTCGTAGCCTTTACGTAAATCGCAATGGGCATCAATCTGCAGTATGCCGAATGCGCCATGTTTTTCCGCAATAGCTTTAAAGTAGCCCAATGGTGTGCTGTGGTCGCCGCCAAGCAGGGCCACCAGTTTACCACTGTTCATCAGGTCTTTGGCTTGCTCGTACACCCATGCGTTCATGAATTCGCTGCCGGCATTTACTTCCTTCAGCGTTTTGCACATGAACTTATTATCGTTTACATCCTCCCCTTCGGAAATATAATTGATATACAACTCTGCCTCACGGCGCAGGTAATCACTTTTCATCAACACTTTTTTATCGCATGGCCGCATATAAAAACCCTGCTTCCACACATCCCGGTAATCGGGGTCAAATAAATCTACCTGCAGACTGGCTTTAAAAATATGTTCCGGCGCACGGGCTGTACCGGCACGGTAACTTACCGTAACCTCCCAGGGCACAGGCAGTATCACCAGCCGGGCATCTTCTTCTGTAAATGGAAGGCCAAAAATATTGTTGTTAGGATTGCCTACGGAGTTGGGGTCAAACTGTGAAAGGTCTGTCATCGCCTGTTTGTTTATTGTAATACCAGCAGCAGTTTTTTATAGCAGCATCGTTGCGTCGCAATCACTTCATCCGCAGCACTGCCTGCAGCAAATGATTATTTCATTTCACCGATACATAATCTGCCATGCGCTGCCACGGCAAAAACGGGGCAAAGATAAGCGACTGCTCTATAAATGATATGTGCAGCAAAAAATAATTGCCCAGGTGAAAAAGCAGCAGGCCGGCCAGCAGCCAGCGGTCGAACTTTTTTGTAAAAAAGCCAACCAGCATGCACAAATCCACTATCGTAGCCAGCCTGAAAAGCCCTTGCGACAACCCCTGCTGATTCATTAAATACCGTATCACCGAAGCCTGCACCGTATCGGCATGATATACCAGCCATTCTGCATTCATCACCTGCAATATGCCGCTCATATCATGGCCACTGCCAAAGCCCCCGTAGTATATTTTATACAGCCCGGCGCTGCCATATAAAAAGCATACCCAGTAGCGCAGGCATTGCCAGAGCAAATCGAACCTTTGCTGCCGCAGCGCTAAAAATGGTATGGGTGCCAGCAGGTAGCCAATTTGTGCATAATGCTTGCCCGCTGCCGAGCAAAAACATATATACAAAAGCCATACGCCTATTACCGTCATCCAGGTAAAAATTTTTTGCTCCGGCACCACAATACAAATAATACAGCTTACGGTAAGCACAATATCAAAAGCCAGTGCCACCCAATACTGTTGCAGTAAAAATTGTGGAATGCCCAAAATATGCAGGAGCCAAAAACTGTTATCACTGCCCGGGTATATCATTACCGGCTGCTGCAATTGTGAGAGCAAACTGTTGTTGGCAAAAAAATACACCAGCACCAAAAACAGCCAGGTAAATACCACACGGGCCATCAGTACTCGGGGATAATATGGTGTGGCCGGCATCAGGGATTGAGTTGAACAGAAAAAATAACGGAATCTTTCGGCGACTTATGCAAAGCCGGTTGATACAGCATATAACTTTTAACCAACTGTACAGTGCCGCGGTTAACAGCTTGTACCGATGTAAAATATTTAGCCCACCACTGCGGATAGCGGTTAACTGCAGCACTATCATTCACCAGCGCCTGCAACACCCGCTGGTACAGCGGCGGCGACAGCCTGTTTTTAAAACGGCTTTCAACAGTGGGTAAAGTAATATCGCTGCCCTGCTGCTTCAGCAGGCTGTAATAAGGTACATTATTGAGCAGCATTTCGGCCTCACGGTTACTAAAGTTAAAAGGACTGATGTACCCGTTTTCGGTTTTTATCAGCACCACTTCTACCGAATCCTGTACAGGATGTGGGGTAGAAAACATGCTGTATATAAAGAAGGGAATGGTTTGAATACCCTTGTACATAAAAAAAGCCTGTGCTCCTATAAAAATCAGTATGCCCCAAAAAAGTGCAGGCCAGGTTGTATATACTTTTTTAAGAAACATTTTACAAAATAGTGGCTCTTTTACCGTTTAAACAAATACCGCAGCACAAAGTTGTTTTGCGCTAACTTTGCCCCCGCTAAAATTAAGGAATGAAAAAAACGCATATTGTAATGCTGGTTGCTATTGCGCTTGCCATCAGTGCATTGCTGCTCCTGTCCGCCGATTTCTCTACGTACGACACCATCCAATCGGCACGCAACAAACAGGGAAAATTTGTACACCTTATTGCCAGCCTCGATAAACAATCGCCGATTGAATACGACCCTGCCACTAATCCCAACTACCTTTCTTTTACCGCTGTGGACAGCCTCGGCGGCAGCACAAAAGTAGTGTATCACAATACCAAGCCTGCCGAACTGGAGCATAGCGAAAGAGTGGTGCTTAAAGGTAAAATGCAGGGTGAAGTTTTTGAATGTAAGGAGATTTTACTCAAGTGCCCCAGTAAGTATAAAGACGATAAAGAGCAATTGAAGAAGAACGTAACAAATGAATAGTATTTGTTTTTATCCAAAATATAAAAACGCATTTTACTGATATAAAACACCCAGGGTTACACCATGCAGTTTGAAGGCGAGCACTTATTAGTGGGAAAGATTGGACATTTTTTTGTATTGCTTGCCTTTGTTAGTGCATTGCTGGCAACTACGGCTTTTTTCATTGCATCCCGTAAGCCGGATAGCACCGAAAAAAAATCCTGGATTGGTTTTGCCCGAATCAGTTTCATCATCCAGGCTATTGCAGTACTCACCATTTTTGGTTGCATCTTTTACATCTGCAGCAACCACTATATCGAGTACCTGTATGCATACAAGCACACTTCTAAAGAACTTGAATTTAAATACCTGCTGGCCTGCATCTGGGAAGACCAGAGCGGCAGCTTCCTGCTTTGGTCTATCTGCCATTGTATCCTTGGCATCTGGCTCATAAAAAAATCGGGCAGTTACGAAGCACCTGTAATGACTATCGTTAGCCTGGCACAGGTTTTCCTGGCCATGATGCTGATGGGGGTATATATGCTGGGCACCAAATTTGGCAACAGCCCTTTTGTACTTACCCGAAACGAAATTGAAGCCCCCATCTTCAGCCGCCCCGATTATTTAAGCCTGTTAAAAGATGGCGTGGGCCTCAACGTACTGCTGCGTAACTACTGGATGGTGATACACCCGCCGGTACTGTTTTTAGGCTTTGCCTCCACCATTGTGCCTTTCGCTTACGCCTATGCCGGTATGCAAAGCAGGCAATACGGCAACTGGATAAAGCCTGCCCTGCCCTACACCCTCTTTAGCGCCTGTGCCCTTGGTGTAGGGATTATGATGGGGGGCAAATGGGCTTACGAATCTTTATCGTTTGGCGGCTATTGGGCCTGGGATCCGGTAGAGAATGCCTCGCTGGTACCCTGGCTGATACTGGTGGCCGGGCTGCACACGATGGTAATTTATAAAGCCACAGGCCGCTCTTTAAGGGCAAGCTATTTATTTGCACTGCTGGGCTTCGTGTTTGTATTGTACTCCACCTTCCTTACCCGTACCGGTATATTAGGCGATACTTCGGTGCATGCTTTTACCGAAGCCGGTAAAGCGATGAATATTTTAATCCTTTCTTTCCTGCTTACATTTACACTTTTAGCGCTGCTGTTTTTTGCTATCCGGTACAAAGCCATACCCACCATCATTCAGGAAGAAGCTACCAATACCCGTGAGTTCTGGATGTTTATTGCCGCACTGGTATTCTTTTTATCGGCTTTATTTGTGTCGGCCAAAACATCGTTGCCGGTTATCAATTCTATTTTCGGCACCAATATGGCACCGCCTGAAGATGTGGAATTTTCATACAATAAAGTGATGATACTGGTTGCTGTAATTACGGGCATACTCAGTGCCGTTACCCAGTACTTCAAATACAAATCCACCCCCAAAGGTTTCTGGATTAAAAAAATTGCCCTGCCTACTTTTATCGCTGCGCTGATTACAGGGCTGCTGGCCGTATTTTACCCCATCACCTATTATAAGCAGGGGCCGGGATTTTTAGGTGCAGTGTATGTTGCGCTTTTTGCTTCCATTTATGCGGTGGTGGCCAATGCAGCCTTTATATGGACGGGCCTCAACGGTAAACTGAAAAGCGCCGGTGGCTCCATAGCCCATCTCGGCTTTGCCCTGATGATTGCAGGCATGATTATTTCTGCCGGCAACAAAAAAGTAATCAGCAATGAAAAATACAAACTCTTTAGCCTGCCAACGGCAATCGATCCGCTTACAAAGCAACAGGACAACCCTGCTGAAAACATCAACCTCATCCGCCAGGTGCCCAACCGTATGGGCGACTATACCGTAACATTTTTGCACGACAGCACCGGCCACGAAACCGGCCGCCGTTTTTATCACCTGCTGTTCGAAAAAAAGGATGCCGCTAAAAACACCACAGAGTCGTTCACCCTTACACCCGATGTGTATATGATGAAAGACAATACCATGAGCAGCAACCCCGACACCCGTAACTACCTTACTTACGATGTGTTTACCTACATTTCCTACGCCCTAAACCCTGAGAAAAATTTAGATACCACTGCATTTAAAATTCATGAAGTAAAAGAAGGCGATACCATCTATTACTCCAAAGGCTATATGGTGTTTAATAAAGCCATTAAAAATCCCGAAAGCAATAAATTTCGCATCACTCCAGTTGGTCCATCCGTTATGGCCGACATTAGCATTACGGCAAAAGACAGTACACAATACCGGGCTACGCCCATGCTGATGGTAGACAGCTTTGGCATCAGCACTGCCGATGACACCATTTATGCCCAAAACCTTTATGTAAAATTTGCAGGTGTAAACCCTGAGGATGGCAAAATAAAAATTGGCGTCAAAGAGTCGGACAAGCTGATGGAATTTGTAACCCTTAAAGCATATATCTTTCCTTATATCAATTTAGTGTGGCTTGGCCTTATCCTTATGGCTATAGGTTTAATTATGGCCGCCAACCAGCGTGCCGGTTTAAAAGGCTGGCCTGCCGCCGCCACCCTGTTGGCTACAGCAGCAGCATTGTTTTATATGTTTATGCTGGCAGGGTAATGCTTTAAACCTATAAGGTGTTGCAGCGCTGCTTTGCCGGGCGGTAGACTTTATAGTTTTTTTTTTAAAAAACAGCACCAATATGAAAGGTATCAACTACCTGGCAGCATTCGGAACAATTCTAACTTTTGCCGGTATCTTTTGTATTAAAGCTGCCGTGCAAAAAAACATCAGTAAAGCACACGACACAGCAACAAAGCCTTTAGCCAATACCAGCAAATTTTTACTCGTCCTTTCCGGAATTATATTCATTGCATCGGGTTTGTTTTTAATCTTAAAAGCCGGCAAGCTGCTGTAAATGGTTAAAAACCTCTAAGGTTTTGCAGCACTGCATTACCGTGCGGCATACCTTATAGGTTTTGCCCGGCTCCATATTAAAGCTTACATTCATCAGGCAAATAGCTAAACCATATTTGCATACCCATGCCAGTTACCGCTAAAGATGAAGGCCTAAAAAGAGTAATAGGTGTACCCGGCCTTACGCTCTCTGTCATCAGTGGCGTTATAGGCGCAGGCATCTTTGCCTTACCGGCCATTGCAGGCATGGCACTTGGCGCATTTGCGGTGGTGGCCTATATGGCTTGCGGCATTTTGTTCGCCGCTATTTTATTTTGCTATGCCGAAATCGGCAGCAGGGTTACCAGCAGCGGCGGCTCTTATGCTTATGTGGAAGCCGCATTTGGCACACTGCCCGGTTATATTATCAACTGGATGTATTTTTTAGGCTGGGGTATTATAGGCAGTGCCGCATTGATGAATATCATTACCGATTCGCTGGCCGTATTGTACCCGGCTTTTACCAATCCTTACCTGCGTGGCGCACTGTTTTTTGTACTTACTGTTATTATGGTTGTGGTGAATATCACCGGTGCAAAGCAGGCCGTTGTTGTGGTAAAAACAATTACCATCTTAAAACTACTCCCCCTTTTCGGCATCATCATTTTTGGATTCAGGTATGTACAGGCAGCCAACCTGCATTGGGAACAGCTCCCTTCATTTAAAACATTTGCCGACACTACCCTTGTGCTTTTCTTTGCCTTTGCCGGATTTGAAACCTCCTTAGGTGCCAGCGGCGAAATTAAAAACCCCAAACAAACCGTACCCCTCAGCATTGGTATTGCTGGCATAACGGTGCTGGCACTGTACCTGCAGTTGCAAACGGTAGTACAGGGTGTACTGGGTGCAGATATGGCTACACACAAAGCCGCACCACTGGCAGCAGTAGCTCAAAAAATAATCGGCCCTGTTGGCAGCATCATCCTGGTGCTTTGCGCAGCGTTATCCTGCTTTGGTAATATCACACTCGATATTTTGTGTACACCACGTTGCTTATTTGCCGGTGCCAATACCGGTGCTTTCCCAAAATTTCTCGGCAGGCTGCATCCAAAATTTGGCACCCCCTACCTGGCCATCACCAGTTATGGGGCACTCATTTTCATTTTTTCTATCACGGGTGGTTTTCAGCAATTGGCCATTATGGCCAGCACCATTATTTTACTGGTATACCTTGCCGTTATGCTGGCTACCGTAAAGCTGCGGCAAACAAAAATTAGCACCGGCGAAAAATATTATAAAGCACCCGGTGGCATCATTACGCCGCTTATTGGTATAGCGGCAATTGTGTGGCTGCTTACCAGCCTGGGCAGGTGGGAAATATTTTCTACGCTCCTTTTTATTTTTGTTACCGGCATTGTATATTTTGCTACCCATATGGTAAAAAATAAACGCAGCAAACTTAACCAGGCCAACCACATCAATAATCAACTTCAGGATGAAAAACAATAATAACCAGTTAACCGCAGCACAAACCCAATCGCTGCTTGCCCTGTTGCAAACCCGTTTTGAAAAAAATATGCACCGCCACAAAGCACTGCACTGGGCCGATGTTCTGAATAAAATTGAAACACACAACACAAAAAACGGCAACCCTAAACTTTTTTCGCTATACCAGATGGAGCAAACAGGAGGCGAACCGGATGTTGTGCAATATGATAAAAAAACAGGCAGTTATTTTTTTTACGACTGTGCTGCCGAAACACCTGCCGGGCGCAGGAGCACCTGCTACGATGAGGAAGCCCTGGAATCGAGAAAAGAACACAAACCGGCAAACAGTGCCACCGGCATGGCCGCAGCTATGGGTATTGCATTACTTACTGAAGAACAATACCGGCATTTGCAACAACTTGAAGCAGTAGACCAGAAAACATCAAGCTGGATACACACACCGGCAGCTATACGGAAATTAGGCGGAGCATTGTTTTGCGACCGCCGGTACAACCAGGTATTTGTATACCACAATGGCGCACAATCTTATTATGCCGCCCGGGGGTTCCGGGCTGTATTAGAAATTTAGACAAATAGCCAGAAAAAGGTTACAGCATTTAATTTTGCATCACCACTTCGGGATGTAGCGCAGCCCGGTAGCGCACTACGTTCGGGACGTAGGGGCCGCTGGTTCGAATCCAGTCATCCCGACTGAACACAGCATAACAAACCCTCCGGCAACGTTACCGGAACAAAATGGTATCGATTGCACAGATTGTTTGCTGCAAAATCCTTATCCGCACAAAACGCTGTGCTAACTTTATCTGTTGCCTGTAAGTAAAAAGCAGGCAACAATTCAGTTAACTATTGCTCATATGATATCCCGTTCGCATTTTTTGGCAACCTGCCTGTTGTTAAGCCTAAGCTCAGTTTCTTTTTCCCGTACCTATTATGTGTCGCCCACAGGCAACGATAATAATGTTGGTTATTTGATAGATGCGCCTTACCGAAGCATGAAAAAAGCGTTGGGTAAAACAGATATGGATACCATCATTGTACGTGGCGGTATTCATTACCTTACCGGCGATTCTACCATTAGTGTAAACAAATCCGGCGCAGGGCCAAATATTGCTTACACCATCAAAAACTATCCCGGCGAAGTACCCATATTTGATGGCTCAAAATTAGGTTCAGGAAAAAAAGCCCTCAACCTTACCGGTGCCTACTGGCATATCATTGGTATTCACTTTATGAAAGCCAGGGATAATGGCATGTACATCACCGGCTCCAATAACATTGTAGAGAACTGCTCATTTTATGAAAATGAAGATTCCGGTTTGCAACTTTCCGGCGGCGCCTCCAACAATAAAATCATCAACTGCGATTCGTACTTTAATAAAGATGCCAGCAGCGAAAATGCCGATGGCTTTGCCGTAAAATTAGATGTAGGTAATGGCAACTATTTTAAGGGCTGCCGGGCCTGGCAAAATTCGGATGATGGCTGGGATGGTTATATCAGGCCCTCCGCTACTTACAACTCAGATGGCGTTAGTACCATACTCGATAGCTGTTGGAGTTTTAGAAACGGCTATCTTAAAAACGGCGGCACCAGCGGTGCCAATGGTGATGGCAATGGCTTTAAAATGGGCGGTAGCGATAACACGGATAAACGCCATAACATGACATTGCGTAACTGCGTGGCTTTCTTTAACCGTAAGCGTGGATTTGACCAGAACAACAACCGCGGCTCCATGACCCTGTATAACAATACCGCCTATGCCAATGCCGGCGGTAATTACCAAATGAACTCTATTGCACTATACAGCGGCAGCACCATGACGGTGAAAAACTGTGTGGCTTTTACGGCTGCTGGCACAGCCGGCTCCAACTCGTTTGTAAGCGGCGCTGTATTACAAAACAATAGCTGGCAAAGTCCTTTTTCGGTAAGTAATGCTGATTTTATGTCGCTGGATACAGTTGGTGCCAGGGGCCCACGTAAAGCTGATGGCTCATTGCCCGATATCAACTTCATGCGCCTTGCAGCCGGAAGCGATCTTATTGATGGCGGACAAAATGTAGGCCTGGCATTTACCGGTACAGCCCCCGACCTGGGCGCTTTTGAAACAGCCTCAACCGCTACAACAATTTATACTTTTACCGGCAACGGCAACTGGACAGCAGCTTCCAACTGGCAGGATAATAAAATTCCGCCATCGGGCCCACCCCCCGGCACGCAGATTATCATCAACCCGGCTGCTGGTGGCGAATGTATACTTAATACTGCTTATACCGTTTCGCCGGGTGTACTCTTCACCGTTATACAGGGAAAAAATTTAAGGGTAGCACAGTAAATTATTTGTACAACTGTTTATAAAAAAGGTGAGGCTAAAAACCTCACCTTTAAAATATTAGGCTGCCAGGCTTCATGCATTACAGCATCCTCAAAAATATGTACAGGCTACTTTGCTGCAGCAAGCCGCCCTTTAAAACCACTTTTATAAATACTTGACACTTCTTTGCCGATACCAGTGATGGAAACCATATTCAGCGGAAACTCCAGCAACACATGGCAAAAGCTGAGGAAATACAGCCAGCGTAATCCCAATCCATAATTGTACCCGTACAATGCCAGCGACACCACCCACAAAATGATTACAGCAATAAATCTTGATTTGGGTACTTTATGCCAGCGGATAATTTCGGTTTTGCTAAACCAGTTGAGGTAATGATAGGTGTAGGCAAAAGCAATAAACCGCATCAGCAGGATACCTGCCTGTGAGTGAAATACCACATTGGCGGCATTGCTGTAATCGTAGGCCGGCTCACCCGTTTCCTGGTAGTACAACAGGTTGCCCTGTGCATCTTTCATTTGCGGAAATTTCACATCAAACATTTCGGTGAGAAACGACAGGTTGGTTGAAAAGAAGCCATCCCCATCGGCTTTATAGGCATCCTGACCGTATTGTGTAATGGGCACAAAGGTTTTATTTTGAAACAACACGTACAGCAAAATGGGGCAGATAATAAAAACCACTACCGACCATAATCCGCTTTTGCTCCGGCTTTTTAATGCGCCATACAACATAAAGAAACCGGTAAACACATACACATGTATAAGCGTGGGCAGCAAAGCGCCAATAAAGAAAGTAAAGCCGTCACGCTTATCCGGCTGAAAAATGACATTGGAGATAAGCAATACAAACAGGAGTCCAAAAATTTTAATCAAAACATTTTTCACAAATACCATGAGCAGGGAGCCGGCCAGCGCCACAAAGATGATTTTATTGCCGAAGTCGCTTTCAAAAGGCCAGTTCCATCCATTGCGTACAGCAAGGCTTTCAAGTACTATCAGTACCCCAATTACCCACAGTACTATATGATCGTATTTGCCTTTGGTAAAATACTGCCTGTCGTGCAGCCAGCTAATTTCGGTAAGGTAATGCAGCGGCCCCATCACGGCATAGGCAAACAAAAAAACCTCGAAAGGCATGATGAAGGCTGCAATACAACTGATAATCATCAACCCGATATTAACGGCATTAATTCGGGTGTCTTTGGATAATGGCATATACACCGGTATTTGAAACAAAAATACAGCAAACATATTTGCCACACCGTAGTACTCTATGGCATAATTAACTTTATAGTAATATTGTAAGCAGGGCGGATATAACTAATTTTATTTTTTATAAACTTTGCTGCTTTCGGATTTTCAGGATGAAAAAAAATGCACCCCAACAAACCATTGTAAGAGATATCAGTTGGCTTTCATTCAACCACAGGGTACTGCAGGAGGCAGCCGACGAAACAGTTCCGCTCCGGGAACGCATTAAATTTCTTGGTATTTTTTCCAACAACTTAGATGAATTTTTCCGGGTAAGGGTAGCCACCCTGAAACGCATGATGGAAATTGGCCGAAAATCCAATATGCACCTTGAGCTGTCGCCCGATCTTATCCTGGAAGAAATTCAGGATATTGTAATGGAGCAGCAAAAAGAGTTTGACCGCATCTGGAACGAAATACTCCGTGAACTAAAAAAGCAGCAGATATTTTTAATCACCGAAAAACAACTCAACCGGGAACAACGAAAATTTGTTACCACTTACTTTAATGATGAAGTGCGTAGCAATATCGTACCACTCATGATAGAAAGTATTGGCGCTTTCCCGGTACTCAATGATAAGTCGATTTACCTGGCCTGTAAACTTTCAAAATCCGACAGGAGTATACCGCAGCGCTTTGCCTTACTATCTGTGCCGGCAAGACGCTTACCCCGCTTCATCATCCTGCCTTCGCCCGAAGGGCAAAAGCATATTATCCTGCTCGAGGATATTATACGCTCCTGCCTGCCCTATATTTTTTCCTACTTTGGTTACGATGTTTTTTCGGCCCATATTATTAAAGTAACCCGGGATGCCGAAATTGATATCGACAACGACCTCTCCACCTCACTGATGGAAAAAATTGAAAAAGGATTAAGAAACCGGAAAAAAGGTAAACCAGTGCGCTTTGTTTTTGATAAAGAAATTGAGCCATCCTTACTCACTTACCTGGTGAGGCGCATGGGCCTTAGCCAAAACGATAACCTGATACCCGGCGGACGAATTCATAATTTCAAGGACTTCATGAATTTTCCCGAATCGGTTTTTGCACAAAAAAATACGAGAAAAAAACCATTTCTTCATCCTGCTCTGCAGCATGTAAATAGTGTAACCGGTGTGGTGATGCAAAAAGATGTAATGCTTCACTTTCCCTATCACTCCTTCGACAGCCTGATAGACCTATTGCGTGAAGCCGCTATTGACCCTGAAGTGCAAAGTATCAAAATTACCTGCTACCGCCTGGCACCACGTTCCAAAGTAATTAATGCCCTTGTAAATGCCGTACGTAATGGCAAACAGGTAACAGCAGTGATTGAACTGAGGGCAAGGTTTGATGAAGAAGCCAACCTGGAATGGAAAGCCGAACTGGAAGAAGCTGGTGTAAAAGTGCTGATTGGTGAACCTAACATGAAAGTACATGCCAAAATTTGCCTGATTAAAAGAATTCAAAATAAACGTACCACACACTACGGCTTTGTAAGCACCGGCAACCTTAATGAAAGTACGGCTAAAATTTATGGCGATCACTGCCTGCTTACCTCCGACCGTAATATTATGGCTGATGTAAACCGCATTTTTACCTACCTGGAAAAACCAAGACACAGGGCACCGGTATTAAATGCCTGTAAAACACTGCATGTGTGCCCGGTAAATATGCGGCGCCATATACTGCAGCTTATCAGCCACGAAATAAAAAATGCCAAAGCTGGTATCCCTGCAGCTATTACCGTAAAGCTTAACTCTCTGAGCGATGAAGCACTTATTGCCAAACTGTACGAAGCCGCTAAAGCCGGTGTAGACATTAAAATGGTGGTGAGGGGTATCTTTTGTATGCTTACAGAAAACAAAAAATTTATAAAACCCATACAGGCCATCAGCATTGTTGATGAATACCTGGAGCATGCCCGTGTAATGATTTTTTACAACGGCGGTAAAGAAAAAGCTTATATCTCCTCTGCCGACTGGATGGTACGTAACCTCGATCACCGGGTAGAAGCCTCCTGCCCCATTTACGAACCGGAAATATTACAGGAGCTGAAAGATATACTGAACATTCAACTATCTGACAATATCAAAGCAAGGATACTGGACAACAGCCTGGCTAACCAGTACGTAAACCCCCGTAATAAAAAGAAAGTACGCTCCCAGGTAGACACTTACAATTACCTGTTTCGGAAATTATCCACAACAATCCCTCAACCAGCTTAATACCCTTTATAATTTTTTCATACCCTTATCTTTGTTGCAACCGGGAAAAAGTTTTGATACAACCTTTTTTCGATTACACCAAACCCATTACTCATTTAAAAAAGCTGCTTGAAATTAGCTGCTATAGATATTGGCAGTAATGCCGCCAGGTTACTGATAACTGAAGTTGTGCAAAACGGCAGAACAGAGCCCCTGTTCAACAAACTGAACCTGGTGAGGGTACCCTTTCGCTTAGGTTTTGATGTATTTGAACACGGCCTTATCACCAAACCAAAAATTGGCATGGTATTGCAAACCATGAAGGCTTTTAAACACCTGTGTAATGCTTACGAAGTAGAGCATATAAAAGCCTGTGCCACCAGCGCCATGAGGGATGCCCGTAATGCGGCTGATATCATCCGAAAAGTGCGTATGGAAGCCGGGATAGAAATAGAGGTAATCAGCGGTGATTATGAAGCCGGGCTGATTTACGAAAACCATGTAGCCGAAAACATGGATAAAGACCACAGCTACCTGTACATTGATGTAGGGGGCGGCAGTACCGAACTGTCTTTTTTCAGCAATGGCCTGCTCATTTATAAAAAATCGTTCAACATAGGCACTATCCGTCTTTTAAAAGATATGGTAACCGAAAAAGAATGGGACGAAATGAAAGATGTATTAAAAGCTGTTACCAAAGGACAAAAAGATGTGGTGGCGATAGGCAGTGGTGGTAATATCAACAAAGTATTTTCGATGAGTAAGCGCAAAGACGGCAAACCACTGCAATTGGATTTATTAAGGGATTACTACCGGGAAATAAGCAATGTGCCACTTAACGAGCGGATGGCAAAATACGGTTTCAGGGCCGACAGGGCTGATGTGATTTTACCGGCACTGCTGATATACATTAATGCTATGCGCTGGGCTGGTGCCGAAGAAATTTATGTACCAAAAATCGGGTTAGCCGATGGACTTATCCGCCATTTGTATGATGAGTTAAAAACATAGTAACATTCTTAAAACCTATAAGGTTTGTACTAAGAAATGGTGGCGCTGCAAAACCTTATAGGTTTATAACCGAGCGACTGCAAGATGACAAACCCTATATGTTGTGTGTAATGCTTTTCAATCTTCTAAATTCAATTCAGCATGCATGGTTTTGCAATATTTCTTTAACTTCAGTTATCATTAATTTTCAATGGACAGGTTATCACTATATTCCAAGGAAATCTCTAAACTTTGTGAAGCGCACAAGGTAAAAAGCTTATATGCTTTCGGTTCGGTTTTGACAGATAAATTTGATACACAAAGTGATATTGATTTAATTGTCGAATTCGCTAATATTCAGCTTGAAGATTATGCTGACAACTATTTTGACCTGAAGTTTTCTCTAGAGGATATTCTAAAAAGACCCGTTGACCTATTGGAGGAGAAAGCAATAAGGAATCCATATTTCAAACAAGCTGTTAACCAACAAAGACAACTTGTATATGGGCAATGAAATAAAATCATGGCTTTACGACATCCTAAATGCCATAGCTGAAATTGAAAGTTTCTTCGGCGACTCTCCTAAATTATTTGAACAATATCAAAGCGACCTGAGAACAAAAAGAGCCGTAGAAAGAAATATTGAAATAATTGGTGAAGCACTCTCCAGAATCTTGAAACATGACGCAACGATTACAATTTCCAATTCCCGAAAGATCGTTGATACAAGGAACCGAATAATTCATGGTTACGACTCAGTTTCAGATGAAGTGATATGGGGAATCGTAATTCGGCACATTCCTCTTCTACAAACGGAAGTTCAAATATTATTGGGCGAGTAGGATAGCACTACACACAACAAAAGTATTTGCAAAAGCAGGGCTGCAAAACCTTATAGGTTTAACGCACCAGGTTTATGCCTCAGGCTTTTCCGTTGTATCTGTTGGGGCCGTTTTTTCCTCATTCCCTTTTAAATAACTGGGTAAACTAAGCCCGGCCATATTAAACAAATCGTTCAGCGGTGGTACTGTTTTCATCATTCCCGATACAAAATTGGCGGTGGAGGAATTACCATTTTCGGTACTGCCATTGCCCGAATCCCAAACGGTGATTTTATCAATCTTAATATTTTTAACGGCTTCCACCTGGGTACGTACCAGTTCGGGCAGTTTTTCAATCAACAATAACTGGAAGGCTTTGCCAGGATCACCGCCGGCAGCAGCCACCACTTCTTTATAGCCCTCGGCCTGCTTGGTAAGTATTTCAAATAAGCCCTTGGCCTCGGCTTCCATTTTAGCATAAATAGCATCAGCCTCACCCTTGGCTTTTTCCCTGATGGTTTCTGCAGCAGCCTGCGCCTGTATAATCGCTTCCTGCTTGGCTATTTCGGCTGGTACTACAATATTGGCTATTTGTGTAGAGCGTTCTCTTTCCGAACGGGCCAGCTCTGCTTTTTGTTCTGCCTGGTACGATTCTTCCAGCGCCTTGGCCTGCTGTACTTTTTCGGCGCTGATAGCAATACGTAAAGCCTCGGCTTCTTTTTCACGGCGCAGCGCTTCGGAGTTGGCGATAGCTATTTTGGCTTCGTTTTCGCCCTTGATAGCAATGGCATTGGCTTCTGATGTTTTTACCCTCGTATCTCTTGCCGCCTCTGCCTTACCAATAGTTTCATCTCTAACGGCAGTGGCTATGCTTATTTCTTTATCTTTTTGGGTGATGGCAATTTTCACATCCCTGTCCCGGTGTGTTTCGGCAATCTGTGTATCTTTTTCCCTGTCGGCAAGGGCTTTACCGGTTTCCCCAATTTTTTCCTGTTCGGCCACACTTATCTTAGCTTCGTTGATGGCTTTGGCCGCAGCCTCTTTACCCAACGCTTCAATATAGCCGGATTCATCTTTAATATCGGTAACGTTTACATTAATCAGTTTTAAGCCTATTTTTTTCAGTTCACTGTCAACATTTTTAGAAATATTATCCAAGAACTTATCCCGGTCAGAATTAATTTCTTCAATCGTCATGGTGGCAATTACCAGGCGCAACTGGCCGAAGAGGATATCTTTTGCCAGTTCCTGTATTTGCTCGGAGCTAAGGCCCAGCAGCCTTTCGGCAGCCGTATTCATATTGTCAGCTTCGGTAGAGATGGCAATGGTAAAACGACAGGGTACATCCACCCTGATATTTTGCCGACTAAGGGCATTGGTTAAATTGGCCTCGATGGATAAGGGTTTTAAATCGAGATAAGCATAATCCTGTATCACCGGCCATATAAAGGCGCCACCTCCATGAATACATTTGGCAGAACTGCCGCCGGTACGGCCATATACCACCAGTATTTTATCAGATGGACATCTTTTATACCTCGACACCAATGCAGAGATGGTAACAAACAATACAATGGCTGCAACTGCAATTATGATTAATGGAGAAAGCATAGTTGTGGGAATTAAATTTTTTCTACAATTAAAATATCCTTGTTTTCGAGGCGTACAATTTTTACCGTGGCACCGGAGGGAATACTCTCCTGCTCCGTCATGGCATCCAGTTCCCTTACAGAACCTTTTACGCTTAGCATAATTTTTCCTTTGCCCGATTTATGTGCAGGTATGGTAAGGTACACGTCGGCAGTTTTATGCAGTGCTTCGGTAATTTTAAAGGAGTTGTCTTCAGCCAGTTTTTGCACCTGTTTTATAACCAGGAAAAACACATAAACAAAGGCAAGCCCCACTACCAGTGCCAGCAGTATCAGTAATGGTTTACTGGCAATACTGCCGTAAAAAGAAATACCTGTCCAGCTTAATCCCAGTAAAAAATTAATGAGGTTGCGTAAAGAAAATAATTGAAAAGGGCCGTCGGTAGCATCGAGGTTGCTGTCGAAATCGGCTTCCAGCCCATCACCGGCATCAGCACCCATAAAGGTCATGATGGTTTGTATAATAAATATAATACTTACCGGTATGGCAATAAACCAGAAAGCTTTCAGCAAAGGTTCTAACTGATCGAAGTATTCCATTGTTTCAAATATAGCCGGTTTTACGGAAATGGCAACCCTTATTCCTAATCTGCAACGCAGGTAACCGTAAAACAACAGTAAGCGCTATACTTATTTTTTCTTTCCTTTTACCAGCCTGTACGAATCTTCAATCATTTGCAGCAGTGCAGCTTTGGGAATACTGCCATCCACCACTACGGTATTCCAGTGCTTTTTATTCATGTGATAACCGGGTAAAACGGATAAAGGATATGCTTCCCTTAATTCAATGGCTTTTTCGGGGTCGCATTTTACATTAAAGCGCAGGGGCTGTGTATCCAGCGCCAGCAACAAAAATATCCTGTTGTTTACTTTAAATACTAAAGTGTCTTCACCAAAGGGAAAACCTTCGGCAACCTCTTTTAATCGCAGGGCATATTCCCGCAGTTGTTCCACATCAGGCATTTTTTTAGTGCAAGGTAAAAAAGGGGCGGCATACTATTTTATGCCACCCCTTAAGGAATTACTACTATTTAAACTTAGCTGCTTACAACTTCATATCTACACCAAATGTTACAAAACGGGGCAGGCCCACTTTTATACCCTGCGGCCGCCGGGAAGCAATAAAACGCTGGTCGGTAATATTTTTCCCGGAAAGGGTAAACGTAACTTTATTACCAGGCAGGTGATAGTATACACTGCCATCGATCAAAAACCTTGAATCAATTTTTCCAATTAGACCAGCAGCATCGGGCAATACTGTATTCAATTCATCAGCAAACTGTTCGCCAATATAATTACCATAAAAACGTATACCGAGGCCGCCCGGCGACTGATACCCTACAGTGGTATTTACTACCAGCGAAGGTGCATAAGGCAATTTATTGTTTCGTACATTTTGGGGAGTGCCATCTTTAGGAATAAAGCGATCGGCAATAAAACGGGAATGTACATAAGTAGCATTGGCTCCAATAATCACCTGGTGTGTACTGCCCATGGCTTTGGCAATATCTGCTTCAAAGCCTGCTTCAATACCTTTATGGCGTGTACGGCCACCGTTGGCAAGGCCGGTAGCATTGGCATTGCCAGATGATTGTGATACAGGTATAATCTGGTTTTGAAAGTCCATCATAAAAAAGGTAGCCTCGGCCGTTAGATAGCCTCCAATGGCAAACCTGGCACCTGCTTCAATATTGGTGCTGCTTTCTGCATCGAGGTCCATGGCTACCCCTTCGGCTGTAATGGCATCTTTGGTACGGGGTGGTGCAAAGCCTTTGTGAGCACCGGCAAACAGGGTTACCTGCTGGCTGGCATTATAGGTAAATCCGCCACCGGGAATGACAGCCGTGGTATTACTTTTTGCCAGCACATTGGTATCTACCACCACATTATTTACATTATTCACCCTAAAGCGGCCACGCAGTATGCGGCGGCGGTAATCAAATTGCTCTACCCTTATGCCCACATTCGCCGTAAGGCGGTCGGTAATATTTACTTCGTTAAGTGCATAAGCGCTGATGGCAAAGCCTTTTCTTACTTCATTGTCCCTCATGTTTCCTGCTACGGCGTCGGGCTTATTGCCAATGATGAATTGCTCATTGGCTTTTTCCCAAAGCAGCCTTACACCGGTTTGCAGGTTGTGCTGCAACTGGAAGAGCTTGTGGCGTACCTGCAGCTTTGGTTCAATACCCGATACTTCAAACTGGCGGTTGCGGTGCCCATTAGTACGCAACATATAAAGTGCGCCGCCACTTACGGTGGGGTCGCCCCATATTACACCGGTTTGGTTAGCTGCATTGGGGTTGGTAGAAAAATCCTGACGGCGCCAGTCACGGGTAGTAGTATACGCAAATGCAGTGGTTTGTAATTGTACTGCATCGTTAATTTTATACTGGTGTGTTACACTGGCATTGTAGCGGCGAACGGGGAGCAAATCATTGGGTGCCAGTTGCACAAAATCCTGTCCGCCCTTATCGTACATCGTTTGTGTGATACCCACATAGGTAGAATTAGACACTTCATCATAAAGCCCCAGCTTAATACCCAGCCTGGAGCGGCTGCTAAGTTCAATACGCAACTTGGCCGATACGTCATTAATTTGAAAATTTGTTGGGCCCATATTATCGGCCTGTTTACGCATATAGCTTACCACAAAACCGGTATTGCCCACCGTATTGCCATAGCTGGCATAGCCTGAAAAGAAACCATTTTGACCACCTTTTAAACGCATTTCCACGGTTTCATTTTCCGGGGGATTAGCTGTGATAAAATTAGCAACACCGCCGATGGTTTGCGGGCCGTATAAAATTTGTCCGCTTCCTTTGAGTATTTCGATGCCTTTCATTTTATCAATCACCGGTGTAAAATACATTTCGGGTTCACCATAGGGATTGAGGGCTACAGGCACCCCATCTTCCAGCATCAATACGTTACGGCTGCGGTCGGGGTCGAGGCCACGAATACCAATATTGATGCGCAAACCGGCACCTTCTTCATCCACCACATTTACCCCGGGAAGTTTTTTGATAACATCATTGCCGCTGAGTGGGGCAATGGTTTTAATTTGTTTATCGGTAATTACGGCAACCGATCCGGGAATTACCCTGAACAAGCGATCGTTTTTGTAACTGATGATTTCAATTTGAGGCATATTATGGGTGCTGATTTCCGCTGTATCAACACTAAACTGCACTTCGTTTTTAAACTGGGCTTGCAGGGTAATTGTACTTATAAAAAAAACGATGGGAAACAGGCCAAATTTTTTGAGCAGCATTGCAGTTAAATTTGGCGCAAAACTGTACCCATATCATTACATATGCTTACGAATAAGGGAAAAGGGTTTACGCAATCGGTAAAACATGAAGCCTACCGTCTATTTAACCGGAACAACCTGCACATCATGCAGGTTATCAAGCTTGTACAGCACTTCCTGCAACCTGCCTTTGGGTATGCCTGCTTTGATGCTGCAAAACAACTGTGCCTTTTGTTCGATGATGCTGCAATTATACTGCCTTAGTATCATCATTACATCATTCATTTTGGTGTAATCAAACTCTATTTGATACAGCTCCTCCACCTGCCGCTGCATAACCGGTGTTACCTGCAAGGCCAGTGCGGCTGCGGTTTTATAAGCATTAATCAGGCCGGGTACACCCAGCAGGGTGCCGCCAAAATAACGTACTACAATTATAGCTGTATCCACCAATTCCCGGCTGTCTATCTGCCCCAGTATGGGTTTACCGGCTGTGCCTGCAGGCTCGCCATCATCGCTACTCCTAAAGTTGTTGCCATCCAGCCCAATGCGGTAAGCAAAGCAATGGTGTACGGCTTTGGGATGCTCCTTTTTAAGCCCCTGCAACCTGGCCTTAAACTGATCGGCCGACACAACCGGGAAGGCGTATGCGATAAAGCGGCTGCCCCTGTCTTTAAATTCGGCCAAACATTCCCTGTCGAGTGTTTGGTAAAAATCTTTTTCCATCGCTGGTTGCATCAGTTAGCCGCATTTACGTTTTGAAAATATTGAATGGTATCGGTAAGTATTTTTTCGCTGTGCAAAAACATTTCGCCCTGCAACACGGGTGCAGCAATGCCCTCTCCTGCCTGCAGGGTGTTGTTGGTAATTACCCTTGCTTCGTCCCAGAAATTGTTGCTGATAAACGACTGCAGCAAACCTGCGCCACCTTCTACCAGCAGGCTTTGTACCCTCATTTGATACAATGTATCGAGTATGCTGTGAAGGTCGTGCCTGCCGCTGGTTTTAATATACTGCAGGTTGCCACTGGCATCTTCCTTTATGGTATTAAACACAATTGTTTTTACCTGCTGGTTGAACAAATGAAGAGAAGCAGGCAGTTTTAAATCATTATCAATCACAATACGCAAGGGGTTATTGCCGGGCACCAGCCTTACCGTTAAAGAAGGATTATCGTACATCGCCGTGTAAGTGCCTACCATAATAGCCGCTTCCTCACTACGCCAGCGGTGCACCTGCCTGTTGGTGCTGTTGTTACTAATGAGCAGGCGGCTGCGATCGGTATTTGCAATAAAACCATCTGCCGTTTGTGCCCATTTTAAAATGATATAGGGCCGTTTTTTTTCATGATAACAAAAGAAGCGTTTGTTCAATGCCCTTGCTTCATTTTCCAATACACCCACAGTAACGCTGATGCCTGCCCCTTTTAATTTTTCGATGCCTTTGCCGGCCACTTCGGCATAGCTGTCCCTGCAGCCGATAATCACTTCAGGAATGTGGTGTTCAATAATTAAATCGGCACAGGGCGGCGTTTTACCGTAATGGGCACAAGGCTCCAGGGATACGTACAGCGTACTTTGCTTTATCAGCGTCCTATTTTGCGGCAGCACACTGTTGATACAGTTTACTTCGGCATGTGGGCCGCCATAATACTGATGATAGCCCTCGCCAATTATAGTATCGTTGTGTACCAGCACTGCCCCCACCATCGGATTGGGCGCTACATTACCAGCGCCGGATATGGCCAGTTGAAAGCAGCGCTGCATAAATTTTTCATGTGCCATAAAGCCAAAAATAAGCATGAAAAAATAAACTATGTTTGCCCGGATGATGCTGCATTCGCAATACCACAATTTTTTACAACAACTCGGGCAGGTGTATCCTGCTGGTGAAGCGAAAGCCATTACCGCACTGGTGTTTGAAAAAATATTCCAGTTGCGGCCTGCCGCCATCCTCAATGCGCCCGAAACGGAGATTAATGATACACAAGAAGCCTTGTTAAATAAATACCTCAGCGAATTATTACAACACCGGCCGGTGCAGTATGTGCTTGGCGAAGCCTGGTTTTATCACCTGCCCTTGTATGTAAACGAATCGGTGCTGATACCCCGGCCCGAAACTGAGGAACTGGTGCATTGGGTATTACAGGATACACCCAAACAGTTGCCATTAAGCATACTTGACATAGGTACCGGCAGTGGCTGCATGGCCATAGCGCTGAAAAAAAATTTACCCCTTGCCGGTATTACTGCAATCGACATTAGCTCTGCTGCTTTGGATATTGCCCAAAAAAATGCGACCATGCATCATGCTGTTATTGATTTTTTACAAATAGATTTTACGGATGAAAATAACTGGCAAGAGTTACCGGCAGTTGATATCATCGTAACCAATCCGCCTTATATACCGGCTGCCGAAATAAATACGATGGACAGGCATGTAAAAGCATACGAACCCCATACGGCGCTTTTTGTGCCAGATGGTAAACCCTTATTGTTTTACGAAAAAACTGCCGGCTTTGCTGCAAAACACCTGAAGCCGGGAAGCTGCATATATGCCGAAACGCATTATCAACTGGCGCAGGAAGCTGCAGCCCTCTTTAAAAAAATATGCAGTACAGTAGTGGTAAAAAAAGATACGAGTGGTAATGAAAGAATGATTAAAGCGGTAGTGTAATCGTTAATCGTTGCCCGTTACCGTAGCCGATGTAGTGGCGCCTAACTTACGGGCAACCTTCATTACCCGTACAATTTCGCCCCAGTGTGAGGCCGAATCGGCATTAATGACCACAGCCGGTTTTATACTATCGCCTTCGTGTATGTATTTACGCAGGGCCGACTCCAGCGAATCAATGGCTATGGCTTTTGAACCAACGTATAAATTCCTGTTTTTGTCCACACTCACTACCACACTTTGTTTGGATTTAGTATCGCTTTTAGAGCGTGGCACACTCATCTTAATCACATTAGGATTGGCCAAAGTGGAAATCATCAAAAAGAACATGAGTAGTATAAACAAAATATCATTGAGCGGACCAGCATCCACTTCGCTATGATTATCCCTTAACCTGTTTTTTCTTAAACTCATTTATCTCAATATTGAATCTGGCAACTTTAGAAATTTGGCTTTCATTCAAACTATACTATTCAACTGAAAATAATGCTACCGTGTGGGCTCTTGTAAAATATCAATAAAATCGCTGCTGGCGGCTTCCATGCGGTTAGCAGTTCGGTTCACCTGTGTATCGAGGAAGCTGTACCCTAAATAAGAAAGCATACCGATAATCAACCCCGTTGCCGAAGTAATCAGTTTAATATACATCGCATCGGCAATCTGGCTTACAGATGGGTTACTGATGGTGGCAAAATCTTTCAACAGCAATACCAGGCCGATAATAGTACCCACAAAACCAAATAGCGGTGCAATACGGGCTATCACCGCCAGGATGGAAAGATTGCGTTCCATTTTATACATCTCCAGCTTACCCACATTATCCATGCTTTTTTCAATGGCATCAATAGGCTTTCCAATACGCTGTATGCCTTTATCAATCATCCTTGCTACGGGGTTGTCGGTATTTTTAGCAAGACTGCGGGCCGCTGTTACGTTACCATTAATAATATGGTCACGTATGATGTTCATAAAATTGTCTTCAATTTTCGACACTTTGCGAATGACCAGCAAACGCTCAATAAATACATATACGGCTACCGCAAACAATATCCCCAGGGGAATCATCAGTGGGCCACCCTTGCTCAGCAGGCTCCATACAGATTCTTTATCGGCTGCCGCTACAGCAGTGGTGTTGCTTAGTGTATCTACCTGCAAAAAAATATCAAACATGGAATAAAAAGGATTTGGGGCAAATGTAATTGTTTCTGTTTTTCATCCGGAATAATAATACCAACATGTGTGCAATATGTATTTGAAAAACGAAGATGCTGTGTTATGGCTGCGTAAAAAAATGTTAAAGCCGGAACTGGCCCGGCTTTAACACAATACACTGTTATTGAAAACTTATTTCTTTTCCTGCAATTGCATCATGGCCATTAGTTGCTTCATGGTACCCTGCATCCCTTCGGCACTGCCATCCAAAAAGATAACATTGCCCTTGCCATACTCGGCAAAGTTTTTAATCGCCTCAGTCCACATACTAAATAAAATTACATTGGTATCCAGGTTGGCCTGCTTCATTTGCTCTGCAGCCTGGCTCATCCCTTTGGCCACTTCTTCACGGAAAAGCGCCACACCCTGCCCACGCAATTGCGCTGCCTGCCTTTCAGCTTCTGCTGCTATTTTTATCGCATTACCTTCTGCTTCGGCCGATTTTGTTTTAGTGATCAGCAAAGCCTGCCCTTCATTTTCAGCAGCAGCTTTCAGGTTATTACTGGCCACCACTTTACTCATACTGTCTATAATAGCCTGGTCGAATGTAATATCGTTAATCTGCAAATCCTGCAGGTGATAGCCCCAGTCTTCCAGCGAAGCATCTACATGCTCTTTTACAAACTCTACAATATCCCTGCGTAAGCCAAGAATTTCCGATTGCCTTTTGGTGGCCACAAAAGCACGGATGTTACCTTCAATAGTGCGTACCAGCGCCTGCATTAAATCTTTATCGCTAATAAATTTAAAAGCTACTTTGCGTATCGTTTCTTCATCGGCATTTTGTACGGAGTAAAGCAGCATGGATTTAAAGTAAACATTAGCCTGGTCGATGGTTACCGCCTGGAACTCCAGCTCCACGGATCGGTTTTGGATACTTACCTTTTTGTATATCTGCTCTAAAAAAGGAATTTTAAAATTCAGCCCCGGCCGCATGATGCGCCTGTATTTGCCAAACATGGTAACCACACCTATCAGGCCCTGGTTAATGGTTACAAAACCACTAAATATACCCAGCACAATTACAATCAGCCACCAGTTGCTTACTAAAAAATCTTTAATGTCCATAATGGTAAAATTTGTAATGAAGGTAGTGTAAATTCAATTGCAAAATAAAAATGGTGCCAGCATGAACTTTTGAAAAAAAGCATGGCTCAAATCAGTATTGTTACCCCATACATCAGCTTCTTTCTTCCCAGATCATAGCCAGGTGTACAATGGTTTCGGCAGCTTTGGCCATATCTTTTGTACCCACCCACTCCAGTCTGCTGTGTATATTTTGCATACCGGTAAAAATATTCGGACAGGGCATACCCATATAGCTCAGCCGGCTGCCATCTGTGCCGCCACGTATGGCTTCTTTTTTAACGGCAAGGCCTGTACGCAGTATGGCTTCTTCGGCATAGGCAACCACCTGTGGATATTTATCCAGTATCTTTTTCATGTTGCGGTATTGCGCCATCGTGTCGTACAGCATGGTAGCGCCGGCAAAACTGGCCACCACACCCAATGCCAACTGCTTCAGCCTTTCATGGTGTGCCGCCAGCCCCTGCTCTTCAAAATCCCTTACAATAAATTGTATGGTTGCCTGCTCCGCTATTCCATTGACGGCTACAGGATGCACAAAACCCTCTTTACCACTGGTTGTTTCGGGGCTCCATTCATTTTTGGGCAGGGCATCAATAATGGCAGCAGCCACTTTTAACGCATTAACCATTTTATCTTTTGCATAGCCGGGATGCACTATCACCCCATTAATGGTAATGGTGGCAGCATCGGCACTAAAAGTTTCATCCTCGAGGCAGCCGGCTTCACCGCCATCGAGGGTGTAGCCAAACTGTGCTCCAAGTTTTTTCATATCTGCTTTATCAGTACCACGGCCCACTTCTTCATCCGGGGTAAATAATATTTTTATATCGCCATGCTTAACCGATGGATTTTGCATAAAATATAAAGCCGCTTCCATGATAGCCGTTACGCCGCTTTTATCATCTGCACCCAGCAGTGTGTTGCCACTTGCTGTAATGATGCCGCTGCCAATATGTTGTTTTAAATACGGTGAATCAGCCAACTTTAATACCTGTGTGGTATCATCGGGTAACACTATATCATTACCATCGTAATAGCGGTGCAGTATGGGCTTTACATTAGTACCGCTGCAATCTGGCGCTGTATCAATATGAGCACAAAAGCAAATAGCAGGAATATTTTCTTTATCGCTGTTGCCGGGTATGGTGGCATATACATAACCATATTCATCAGTATCCGTATCGGTAATACCCATTGCCTGCAACTCCCGGTGCAGCAGCTTTGATAAATCTTTTTGTTTATCGGTACTGGGGTAAGTATTACTGTTGGGATTGCTCTGTGTATCTACCTGTACATAACGCATAAAGCGTTCGGCAACATTATCCGGGCTTATATAAATCATGTTTTAAAAAATAAGGAAGTAAAAATAAGCATTAGCCAATATCAAATAAAAAAGCAGCCTGCTATGCAAACTGCTATATTTTGTAAGTTGTATATATCAAGCATCCAGTATCCAGTATCCAGTCACCAGTTCCCAGCATCCTGCCCTCTTACACTATCTCCACCAGTTCCACATCAAATATCAATGTTTCACCAGCCAGGAAATGATTGGCATCCAGTACAATTACTTCTTCTTTAATTTCAGTAACCACTACCGGTACCGGCTGTCCGTGCTGATTGCTAAGCGTTAACTGCATACCGGGCTCCAGCTTCATATCGGCAGGTACATTGGCTTTCGGAAATTCTATAATAGCCTGTGGGTCTTTTTCGCCATAGCCATCTTCAGGTGCAATACTGATGGTTTTTTTATCCCCAATACTCATGCCTGGCATAGCCGCATCAAATCCTTTTATCATTTGCCCGGCGCCCACTGTAAACTCCAGCGGCTCACGACCTGCAGATGAATCAAATTGTTCGCCACTTGTTAATTTACCGGTGTAGTGTACCCTTACTACATCTCCATTTTTTACTTGAGCCATTGTTAACTTTTTTGTTTCCGCCTTAACGGAAAGTTTTTAAATTTTTATTTGTATCAAGCGTTATTGGGTTAGCATGGTAAAAGCCAGCCTGTAAACGCAGTTTGTGCATTGCTTACTTATACCATTTCTGTTTTATTTATTAATAAAAAAGAGCAGCAAAAGCAGAAAACAATGAGGTGCAAGTTAAAGTTTATACCCCACACAGCCGAATTAAAAACTTTTAATGAAATTTGGCGCATGAGGAAACTATCCATACTGGTATTGACATTGTTATGCACTTATTTACCGGCAACGGCACAGCAGGGCAACGGCAACCACGCTGATAAAGGCTACAGCCCCATTATACCCGGCGCCGAAAGAATGAGCACTTACCTGCCCCTGCTGAAAGGAAAAGCCGTAGCCGTATTTGCCAACCAAACCAGCATGGTTAAGCAAACACATATTGTAGATACACTCCTTAGGAGCGGTATAAAAATTGTAAAAATTTTTAGCCCCGAGCATGGCTTCAGGGGTAAAGCCGATGCAGGCGAACTGGTAAGCAATGGCCTTGACAGCAAAACAGGTTTACCCATTGTAAGCTTATATGGCGATCATAAAAAACCTACTGCTGCTGATTTAAAAAATGTGGATGTACTCCTTTTCGATATACAGGATGCAGGCGTACGCTTTTACACCTATATCTCCTCGCTGGAATATGTGCTGGAAGCCTGCTTAGAAAATCAGAAACCATTTTTACTGCTCGACCGGCCCAACCCCAACGGGTTTTATGTGGATGGCCCTGTATTAGATAAAAAATTCAAAAGTTTTGTAGGCATGCAGCCTGTACCGGTAGTATACGGCATGACGATAGGCGAATACAGCATGATGCTGCTTGGTGAAAAATGGTTGTCGGCAAAAGCAAATACCACACATACTTATAATATCAGTACAAAGCCTACTGCCGATACCCCTTTTCATGTGCAGGTAATTAAGTGCATCAATTATAACCACAACAGCCTGTATAAACTGCCTGTTGCTCCATCGCCCAACCTCAGGGAAATGCAAAGCATATACCTTTATCCCTCCACCTGTTTTTTTGAAGGCACTGTATTAAGCGAAGGCCGTGGCACCGAAAAGCCCTTCCAGGTTTTTGGCCACCCTGCCCTGCCAAAAAATTTATACGCTTTTACCCCAAAACCCAATGAGGGTGCCAAAAACAGTAAATGCTTTTACCAGCAATGCTATGGCTGGAACCTTAGTGGCAGCGTTGATGAAGTGCTCAACAATACAAACAAAAAAATACAGCTAAAATACCTGCTGGAAGCATACCAGCTTTTTCCCGGCAAAGACAGTTTCTTTTTAAAAAATAATTTCTTTCACAAGCTGGCCGGTAACGATGTATTGATGCAGCAAATAAAAGCCGGCCATACGGAAGAGGCCATACGCAAAAGCTGGGAACCTGCCTTATCTGATTTCAAAAAAATACGAAAGAAGTACCTGTTGTATACAGATTTTGAATAGCCCGGCACAAAACTATCCCTAACTGTAGTTATTGTGAAAAACTAATAACAACCCCTACCTGCTATTGGCTTAATTTTACCCATTCAAGTTGCAACTGCTTATGCCCGAACAAACTGACGTTTTTAATTTTTTAAGCCAGTATTATCCATCTCCCGGTTCGTATAACGAAATTGCCCCGGGAAGCACCGGGCGGCTTACTCCGGAATGGAAAGCATTTTTTTCTGCCATACAGGATTTGGGATTGCATGAAATTCAAAACCGCAGCAGTGATATATTAAGGCTGCTGAAAGAAAATGGTGTTACTTATAATATCTATAACGATCCCTCAGGCGATAACCGGCCCTGGGAGTTAGACCCTATCCCACAAATTATTAATACCAGCGAATGGGATAATATCAGCAAAGGACTGGCACAAAGGGCTATCCTGCTCGATTTAATTTTGAAAGATATTTATGGTCCTCAAATGCTCATTAAAGAAGGCCTGCTGCCACAGGAAATTGTGTACATGCACCCGGGATTTTTACGTCCCTGTGCCAATATACAATTACCCGCCAGCCAGCACCTGGTAGTTTATGCTGCCGACCTTGGCCGTGGCGATGATGGTAAACAATGGGTAATCAGCGACCGTACACAGGCACCTTCCGGTTACGGCTATGCGCTGGAAAACAGGGTTGCCATGTCTGGCGTATTTCCGGAACTGTTTTCATCACTTGAAGTAAACAGGCTGGCCTCTTACTTTAACACGATGCAGCAGGCGCTCAATAAAATTGCACCATACACTGGCAAAAGCCCACGGGTGATTATACTTACGCCTGGCCCTGAAAACGAAACTTATTTTGAGCATGCCTACCTCTCAGCATACATGGGCCTTACGCTGGTGCAGGGTTCCGACCTGATGGTGAAAGACAATTTTTTATGGCTTAAAACCATCGAAGGCCTCGAAAAAGTAGATGTGGTGTTGCGCCGCATGGATGATGTATACTGCGATCCGCTGGAACTGAAAAGCGACTCCCTGCTTGGTATCCCCGGGCTGCTGCAGGTAGTACGCAAGGGCAATGTAGCTATTGCCAACCCACTGGGCAGCAGCGTGGTTGAAAATGCAGGCATGATGCCATTTTTTGATGCCGCCGCCCGTAAACTGCTTGGCGAAGATTTATTAATACCTTCTATTGCCACCTGGTGGTGTGGACAGCCTAAAGAAATGCAGTATGTGATCAACAACCTGCAACACCTGGTTATTCGTAAAATTTTCCGCAACCGGGCTGGCACCCGTTCCGCTATCGATGGTGCCTCGCTGAGTGCAGCAGAAACAGAGAACCTGGTACGTGAAATAAAAGCTAACCCATCCTTATTTGCCGGGCAGGAAAAAATCAACTTCTCCTCTACCCCCTGCTGGGTTAATGGCAGGGTGCAACCCGGCCATTCGCTTATCCGCAGTTTCCTGGTAAGAAAAGATGAGAGCTATTTTGTAATGCCGGGCGGACTAACACGTACCAGTAACCGAAAAAATAGTTTTGTTATCTCTAACCAAACGGGGGACTTTAGTAAAGACACCTGGGTGATTGCTTCGGGCCAGGATATTGTGCGGCCGGTAAGGTATAAACTAAGAACCGGCGAACTCCCTTCTGCATTTCCAAGAGGCTCGCTGCCCAGCCATACCGCCGAAAACCTTTTTTGGGCAGGCCGCTATACCAACCGCATTATTAACAATGCCCGGCTGCTGCGTACGGTAATGCAGTATATGATGCAAAATGTAGGCGCTCCCATCATTCCCGGCAGCACTACCGAAACCCTGCTTACCGCCACCACGCTTTGTACCTACACCTTCCCGGGATTTTTTCCGGATATAGACAACCCGGATAAACCAAGCGCACTGGAAGACCCCTGGACAGAGCTTGCAGCTATATTATACCAGCAAGGCAGAGATGGCAGTATTGAACAAAACCTGGGTATGTTTAAAAGAGCCGTACACAGTGTACGCAACTTTTGGTCGATTGATAACTGGAGGGTAATACGGCAAACTGAAGACAACTGGGCTATTGCCAAAAATTCGGGCCAGCACGACCCTCACAGTATGATTAACCATATTGATACCCTTAACACCTCAATGTTTGCCTTTTTGGGTATGATACGTGAAAGTGCCCGCCGGGAACAGGAATGGATGCTGATGGACCTGGGCAGAAAATTTGAACAGGTATTATTTTTTACCCGGCTGCTGCAAAACATACTGTATAAAAAAACAGATGAACAGGGCGAATACGAATTACTGGAAACCATACTGATTGCCACGCAAAGTATGACCACTTACCGCTATACCTACCGCGACCACCTGCAACTGCCACATGTACTGCAACTGCTGTTGCTGGATATGAGTTATCCTAAATCATTAGCCTATCTAACGGAAAAAATTAAAAACTATATTGTTGTAATGCCCCGTACCAATAACACGGGCCATCAACCCGAACAGGAAAGACTGATAACTGAGGCATACCAACTGCTGCGGCATATTGATCTTAATGCCCTGGTACAATACGAAGGTGAGGACAATGAATACATCAACCTGTACAATACACTCGATAAATTACACCGGCTGGTGTCGGGCAGTTGCGAAATGATTTCAAAAACTTATTTCAGGCATACCCCGTTGCAAAAACAATTGTTTGTAGCCGAAGTGGCCTGAACAGTATAATCAACACATTATACCTACCCCAAAAAATGCTTATACCGCCTGGTGGTTAAAGGGCTGCAGTACCATTTCGTTAACCACGCCACCGGCAGGCTGCTGGCATAAAAACCAAATTGCTTTTGCGGCTTCTTCAGCGCTTATCATTTTTTCCCGCTGCACTTTCATATCAATGGTATCCCAGAAAGCAGAGTTGGTACCGCCCAAAATAAGATTGGTGATGCGTATAGGCGTTCGCTTTACTTCTTCCCTTACACATTGCATTAAACCCATCAATCCATATTTGGAGGCGCAATAAGCGGCAGCACCGGCCATTGGCACTTTACCCAACACCCCGGGGATATTGATGATAAGCCCGCTGCCGGCAGCTTTCATAGCTGGCAAAAATGTTTGCACCAACATAAAAGCGGCGTATACATTTGTTTGTATACTCTGCATAAAATCTGAAGCAGTAAGTTGTTCCACCGGCTTGATAATGCCAATACCTGCCGCATTTACCAGCACATCTATCCCTTCCATTTGGGAAAAATATTGCTGCTGCAGGGTATGTACACCATCTGCTGTACTTATATCAGCTACCAGTATACGCTGCTCCGGTATACCACAATCGTTTGCCACCACTTTTAATTTTTGTGCATTGCGGCCCGTAATAAAAAGCCTGGCTCCACTTGCAGACAGCAATTTGGCTACACCACTACCAATACCCCCGGTAGCACCGGTAATTAAAATATTTTTATCTCTTAAAACATTCATCCTGCATTTTTTTACCAGAACAAATAGCAGGGATTTTTGTTTGTATAAAAATGATTTTGATAAAGCAACATCAACCCTCTTAACCAAAAACACTGCAGCCATTTATGCCCACAGCAGAAAAAAAACTCATCAGCCAGCCTGGTGCAGTACCTGGAAAACTGCCCGGAACAAAACCCTGGAACAGGGTAAATCTTCCTGTATACAGTATCAGCAGCAAAAAAGGTGATGCCTGCAACATGAATATTATCACCTATGCCAGCGCTATAAGTATGAAGCCCAAACGTTTTGTTTGCGGCATTTACCACGATACCAAAACGCTTGAAAATACAGCATCAACTGGTGAGTTTGTATTACAACTGCTCAGCAGCAGCCAGTACAGGCTGGTTACACTGTTGGGCAAACAATCAGGTAATAATATTGACAAAACAGCGCTATTACACAAAAGGGATGAACTGCAGTGGTGGAAAGGTTATCCCGTGCTTAAAAACTGCTTAGCCGTTATGCTGCTTAAAACCCTGCAGGAATTTGATGCCGGCGATCACCAGTGTTTTATCTGTGATGTAACAGCCTACAAAAACTGCAACCCCGGCCAGCCACTTACACTCGATATACTCAGGCAACACAAACTGGTACGAATTTGAAAAGAGTAGAAAAATCAAATCTTCCTGAAAAAATTTGCACCGCTTGCAACAGGCCTTTTAGCTGGCGTAAAAAATGGGCAAGGGTGTGGGCAGATGTTAAATACTGTAGCGACCGTTGCCGGCAGCACAAAAAAAAAAGCGCAACAGTTGTTGTAAAGATTATCCATGCAAACACCCGAACAGCAGCATGGACATATACAGTTATCTTTGCAAAAAAAGATTCATGCAAAAAACCGGAAAAAAATGCAGTGAGAGCCTGATAGTAATGACCGAACTGGTACTGCCCAACGATACCAATACCTTTGGCAACCTGATGGGTGGCCGCCTGATGTACTGGATGGATATTGCCGCCGCACTGTCGGCCATGAAGCATTGCGAAGCCCCCGTGGTTACAGCATCTGTGGATAATATCTCTTTTAAAAACTCCATCAAGCTGGGCAATGTAGTACATATCGAAGCGAAAGTAACCCGTGCCTTTAACAGCAGTATGGAAGTGTACATGAAGGTATGGGGCGAAGACAGCCTGCAGCAATATAAATACGAAAGCAACGAAGCCTATTTTACTTTTGTAGCCTTAGACCCCAACAGCAAACCACGGGCTGTAGTACCAGCCCTCCCGGAAACGGAGGAAGAAAAAAGACTGTACGATGGCGCTTTAAGGCGTAGACAGGTAAGGCTGATACTTGGTGGCAAAATGAAACCCCAGGATGCAGAAGAATTAAAAGCACTATTTGTTTAAAAATTATTTATCCAGCACTGTCATTAAATGATGCCTGCC
Source organism: uncultured Chitinophagaceae bacterium (assembly GCA_937873715.1). Classification (GTDB taxonomy): domain Bacteria; phylum Bacteroidota; class Bacteroidia; order Chitinophagales; family Chitinophagaceae; genus Ferruginibacter. Next base: position 174,356 of record CALMYJ010000005.1, on the reverse strand, counting down.
TTTGAGCATAAAAGTTCTGCTTTGCTCGATAGCATCCATCACCTGTGCCAGGATAGCTTCTACACTATCATCGTAATTAATTTGTAATGGCGCTTTAAACGTTACAGATAACAGTGAGCCTTTCTTTTTAAACTTTAATCCTTTTTTGTTGAAAGCCCGCCAAAAGCCGCTGATTACAACGGGTACAACTATGGGGCGGTGCTGCTTAATAATAAATGCCGTACCCCTGCGGCCCGGTGCAAAGGGCTTGGTGGTACCCTGCGGAAAAGTAATTACCCAATTGTGCTGCAAAGCCCTTTCTATTTTACGGGTATCGCTGGGGTCGAGGGTGCGCCTCACTTCGGTACCCTCGCTGCGCCAGGTACGCTTTACCGTTATAGCGCCGGCCATAGCAAACAGGCGGCTGATAAAATTCTTTTTCATCGTTTCTTCAGCCGCTACATATTTTACACGGGTAAAAGGCCAAAGCAGGTAATAGGGTATACCCAGCCCGTTTTTTTTGCGCCAGCTTACGGCACAAAAAATATGCAGGAAGGTAATAACATCGGCAAAATAGGTTTGATGATTGCTTACAAAAAGTACATTTTTTTTAGGCAGCTTTGCCAGGTTATCCATGCCGGAAACCTGGAGCCTGTTTACCCAATTGATACCGGGATACGACACAATACCCACAACAGCATAGATGAGTCCTTTTACAAGTTTTGTTTCTTTTATTTTTTGTAAAACGCCAGCCATAGCAATACGTTTATGCGGTAGCGCAATATAGTGAATATTGATTCCAAAAAGGATTATTGCATTTGTTTTAAAACTTAACGGGCTAAAAACATGAAACAAATATATTTGCAATTATGCGCTACAATACGGTAATATTTGATATGGATGGCCTGCTGATAGATTCGGAGCCGCTTTGGAATGAAGCTGCCGATGAAGTATTCAGGCAATACGGGGTGCAGCTTACTCCCGAGCAACATGCCAGTACAATGGGTATGCGTACCCGTGAGTTTGTTCAAATATGGTTCAGCCGGTACAAAATACCAGCCGAGTATGTAGCCCAGGCCGATGCATCAATCCTCAAAACGGTTACCGCCAAAGTGCAGCTTCACGGCAAGCCTATGCCGGGCCTTGAGCATATCTTTAATTATTTTTTGCAAAAAAAATTCAAAATCGGGCTGGCTTCATCATCAGATATGCAGTTGATTAATGTGGTAGTGGATAAGCTCGGCATCAGGCCTTACCTGCAGGCTGTGTGCTCCGCCTCGCAGCTCGAATTTGGCAAGCCTCACCCGGAGGTATATATCAATTGTGCCCGTGCCCTTGAGGCCGACCCTGTGCATTGCCTCTGTTTTGAAGATTCGTTCAATGGCATGATAGCTGCAAAAGCTGCCCGTATGACCTGCGTGGTAGTGCCTTCACTTTCGGATAGCAAACTGGCAAAATTTAATGCGGCTGATTTAAAAATTTCTTCCCTGCAAAACTTCAACGATTTACTGCTGAACACCCTGGGTTAGACCTGGCCCCTGAACCATTTTACCACCCTGTAAAAATATCAGAAAGTTGCAGCTAACAGTACCCCAAGCAGTGCCAGCACTATAATGCCAACAGAAAGGATAACAACTACAGCCATTAACCGAAAATAGTAGCGGAGATTATTGAATGATTCCTGCAACAGGCCCTGGTCGGACAGGCGAAGTGCAGCCTGTGCCCTGCTGCCAAACCTAAACAGGTACAGTGAGATAAAAAAAACGATAACGGCCATTACAAAATATACTGCACCAGCCATTAACCCACCAGCCATCAGTGCCGGGGTTGCCAGGCTTTTGGGCATAAACGTTTGGATAAAAAATCCCATAAACACCGATAAAACCGATATACAACCACTGTAAATAAACCCGAGCACGCCAAGTAATTTGGCCCACATGGCAGCCTCCCGGATATAACCAGCAGCAGCAGCATCTACCTGCAATTCATCGGGTAAAAGGTTGGTGGTTGACTGCATATTGTGCTGGAGATTATCTACCCTTTTTAAAAACTAAAGCCGGGTTTATCGGTGCGGCTGTTTACATGCGATATACCAATTAACTGGTCGTACTGATCACTAAACCCTCGGTAATACACCAGTATAGTATAGCTGTTTTCAGTTTCCCAGTAGTTGCCCTCCAAATCGGTGCGCTGCTGCATATTACCGGCATCTACCAGTGTATAGCCATAGCTATAATAACCCTGTTTCAAAAAAAGTGAGCACTCGTACATCCCTCTCGATTCGTTAAACTGCAGCCTGGTTTTATCTGTTAGCCGGTAATCCGTAAGCTGCCCTATAAGATAGAGCTCTTTACCTTCGTAAGGGGCCTGCGTTACCGGTAAAAAACTAAAATGTACTGTAGCGTAATCGCCCTGCCAGTAAGGATTAATGGTTTCGTACGTTACCACTTGGTAGTTACCGTTAAGGTCGGCATAGTACATATACCGCTGTGTATTGAGGTCGATATCGGGTTTTACAAAAATATCTACTGTATTTTTTTTGTTATCAGCCCTTTCAATACGGTCACTCAGCAGGCGCAGGCTGCGCAAATCGAGCCAGCGCCATTCTTTACCTGCGGCAAATACAAAATTATTTTCGTTGTTGTATTCCAGTGTGGTGCCCCTTATAAAAGTTGGCGGCAGGTTGCCCTGGGCATTATCCCAGCGTTGATTTTGCAGCACTTTTACCTTTACCTGCTGGGCCGGGTTTACCATATTAAAGCCCTGCGTATTTACGGCAAACTTCAGGCGCTGGTGTGTTTTAAAATACTGGGGTGTAAAAGGCTGTACCAACTGTGCACTGATGGCTGTTTTGGCATCCAGTACCAGCAAGGCCCTTGTGAATACAAGCTTTGAGGTATCTCCATCCAAAAAAACTTTGAGCAGGTAATTTCCACTACGTGATGGGATGCAGTTGGTTTCGGGCAATATGGCCTGGTAGTGGGTATACCTTGTAAAAGCTATGGAAGAATAGCGATAAGTGGCAAGGCGCTGCTGAGTAAAGCCCTTGATATAATCAAAAGGACTGAGGTTAACAGGTTGCCAGTTGTAATCGCAAAGCTGGTAGGTGTAATAATAATTTTTAACATTGGCATCCAGGTCGTCAAAATGCAGTTCCATCCTGTCGGTACTGTTGAGCTTGTATACAGGCATGGCCTGCTGGTCGCCATATACATGCAGGCGCACTGTTTTTATATTATCCTTATAGATTCCCTCCGGGGCATGCTGTGCTATTGCCGGCAATACGCTGTGCAATGCCCATACCAGTATGCTCAAAATTTTAAAATGCCTCATGCAGTAATCAAAATCATTTACTTTTGAAAGGTACCAAATATAATACCATTTGAACGTTTCTGCCTTTATTGCCCAACGCATTGCTTTTAACAGTCGTAAAACTTTTTCGAAGTTCATTATAAGGCTGGCTATTGCTGCTACGGCTATCAGCGTGGCAGTAATGATTGTGGCATTAAGTTTTGTAAATGGTTTTCAACGGGTGATTAGCGAAAAGGTATTCAGCTTTTGGGGGCATATACATGTGCTGCAGGATGTGGAAAGCCGGGTAAATAACGCCGAAGACTACCCGATTATAAAAGACGACAGTGTTGAAAATTATATCCGCAGCCTGCCCGGGGTAAAAACTGTTGAACACTATGCTACCAAATCGGTAATACTTACACATGGTGAAGAGATAGAGAGTATTCTGCTCAAAGGTGTAGATGCTTCTTTCAACTACAACCGGCTTAATCCTTTTTTAACAGAGGGCAACTGGGTGGCATTTACCGATAGCAGCTATAGTAAAGACATTACCCTTTCGGCTTATACGGCAAAGCAGTTAAGGGTAAAAACCAACGACACCCTTCTTTCTTTTTTTATACAACCCGATGGCAGCCGCCGCCCCCGAAAACTGAGGGTGGCCGGCATTTACAAAACGGCTATTGAAGAATACGACAGGCAATTTGGCATCTGCGACCTCAACCTCATCCGCCGGATGAACGACTGGCAGCCCGAACAAATTGGTGGCTACGAAATATTTTTATCCGATTACCGCCTCTCCGATTCTATTTCAAAAATCATCAAAGCCGAAACGCCACAGGGATGGAACAGTAAAACACTTAAAGAAATCAACCCCAATATCTTCGACTGGCTGCAACTGCAGGATAAAATAAAAATGATCCTGATTATTATTATGGTGGTGGTGGCCCTAGTAAATTTAGTTACCTGCCTGCTCATTATTGTGCTGGAACGTACACGGATGACCGGAATTTTAAAAGCCATTGGTGCAGATGACTGGATGGTGCAAAAAATATTTTTATACAACACCACACTTATTGCTTTTACAGGTATTGGCGCCGGTACATTACTGGGGCTGGGCATTTGCTGGCTGCAACAAAAAACCGGTTTTATCCAGTTGGATGAAGAAGCGTATTATATGAGTGCTGCCCATGCCGATATTATCTGGTGGCAGGTAGCGGCGGTAATAGCAGGCACGCTGGCCATTTGTTTTGCTACTTTAATTATACCCACGTTGCTGGTAAAAAGAATACAGCCGGTAAGGGCAATACAGTTTAGGTAAGCTTACTGCCACCAACTCAATAAGCACTTACCCGTAAAGGCGACATACTTCAAAGATTTGTATTATCAATTCTATAAAACGGCTTTGGGCAATATTATACAGCCAACTGCAGCGTAAAATCCTTACTGCACCAACGCTCTTACAGTTTAACAGTCCTGCTGCCGCACAAAACGGTATTGAAACACCTGTTTCGCCGATGAGTGTTTAAAATATTACCCCAAATAAAATAGTTGTAAACAAAACCCTTCTACAACTGTTCATCTGCTGCAGCTACCTGTAAAATCATGCAATATGCAGTCAGTAAAACTTATTTTTCCCCACCAGTTATTTCAGTACAGTCCTTTGTTATCAACCGCAGGCCCCATTTACCTCATTGAAGAAACTTTATTTTTTAACCAGTATAATTTTCACCAGCAAAAAATTGCCTACCACCGGGCAAGTATGAAGTATTATGAAAACTACCTGCGCCAAAAAGCTGTTGCCGTACAATATATCGAGGCCAGCCAGCCGGAAGCTGATGTAAGGGTATTGATAGCACACTTACATGTATTGGGCTGCAATGCAGTTGAAATTATCGATCCTGTTGATGACTGGCTGCTAAAAAGAATCAAAAGCAGTTGCCGCAAATTTCAGTTAAGGCTGCAGGTTTTTGAATCCCCCATGTTTTTAAATACAAGCCAGGAACTCAGCCGTTTTTTTATCCCCTCAAAAAAGAAATTTTTTCAAACTGAATTTTACAGGCAGGAGCGTATCAGCAAAAATATTTTAATTACGCCGGCGGGCGGGCCTGAAGGCGGCAAATGGACTTTTGATGAAGAGAACCGAAAAAAATACCCTAAAGGTCAACAGGTTGCAAAAACAATATATCCACCAGCTAACAGCTATGTTGATGAAGCGTATGCCTATACCCTCAAACACTTTGGTAACAATACCGGTTGTTTAGATGCTGTAATACGCTACCCGGTTGGGTTTGCAGCAGGCGAACAATGGCTGCAGCAGTTTCTTGAAAAGCGTATGGCAGCATTTGGTGATTATGAAGATGCCATTGTGTACAACGAAATACTGTTGCATCACAGCTTACTAACGCCAATGCTTAACACCGGTATGCTCACCGTTCAGCAAGTTATACAGCACAGTATTGCATACAGTACCGCCAACCATATTCCTATCAATTCGATTGAAGGTTTTATTCGGCAAATCATCGGGTGGCGGGAATTTATCAGGGGCATGTACATCACTAAAGGAGCCGTAGCAAGAACCCGTAATTACTGGGGCTTTACCCGTAAAATACCCAAAAGCTTTTATACCGGCAGCACCGGCATTTTTCCTGTGGATGAAACCATCAAAAAGATTTTGAAAACGGGGTATTGCCATCATATAGAGCGGCTGATGGTGCTGGGCAATTTTATGCTGCTGTGTGAGTTTGACCCCGATGAAGTGTACCGCTGGTTTATGGAATTATTTATAGATGCTTACGATTGGGTGATGGTACCCAATGTGTATGGCATGAGCCAGTTTGCCGATGGCGGCCTAATGGCAACAAAGCCTTATATCAGCGGCAGTAATTATTTAATGAAAATGAGTAACTACCCCAAAGGCGAATGGCAGCACACCTGGGATGCTTTATTCTGGCGGTTCCTAAATAAGCAAAGGGATTTTTTCCTGAAAAATCCAAGGTTAAGCATGCTGGTAAAAACCTTCGATAAATGGGATGAAAGTAAAAAACAATCCATCCTCCGGGAAGCCGAGGCTTATCTCAACAGCATCAACAATATTAAGGCATAGGTATTGCTATCTCCCGGTTTGTCCATAACCTCCAAATTCAAATTGGCAGAAATTAGTTGTAATCAAAATTTATTTATTGTTTTTCAATAAATATTTTTTGATATTTGCACAATAAAAACTAAATCAAACTAAGAATATGGAAATAAAAATTACCAGCCAACGGCTAATGAAAGTACTGCAGGTACTCTCGTGGATAATATTTATTGGCTTATGTATTGAAGCCGGTGGGATACTTGTAAATACTTGTATTGCTGTTTTCATTCAACCCAGGGCAGCCCAAAACTTTTGGGCTGGCGGCAATAATTTATATGGCCTCCTGCAATTTGACAAGGGATATTTTATTGTCATCTGCATCATTATGCTGATAACAGGGATATTAAAAGCCATTATGTTTTACCTGATTGTACAACTGTTCACTGAAAAAAAATTAAACATAGCAGAGCCCTTTACCGCAGCCTTAGGCAGCTTTATGACCAGGCTCTCTTACCTGTCGCTGGGCATTGGTTTTTTTGCCTATATGGGTACACAGTATACCACCTGGCTGAAGCAGCAAGCAGTTTCTACAGCCAATATACAATCCAGTTATTTTGCAGGTGCAGATGTATGGCTGTTTATGGCAGTAATACTTTTTGTATTAACGCATATTATAAAAAGAGGTATCGAAATAAAAACTGAAAACGATTTAACAATATAGTGTATGCCGATAATTGTAAATTTAGATGTAATGATGGCAAAGCGGAAAATGTCGCTCAATGAACTTTCAGAAAAAGTTGGGCTTACGCTATCCAATCTTTCTATTTTAAAAACTGGTAAAGCAAAAGCCATTCGCTTTAGTACACTGGAAACTATTTGTAAGGTATTAGATTGCCAGCCCGGGGATATTTTAGAATATACCAGCAACAGCCGGTAATACGCTAATAGTAAATGGGTAAATAGTTGTTATGAAAAATATTTCCACCATCCTCATCCTGTTTTTGCCTGCTGTTTTTTTTGCGGCATGCCACGGTACCGAACAACACAAAAGCAGTAACAACATCAGTGCAGCAAAAAGAGTTGGCGGCCCCTGCGAAGCCGGCTATTGCGAACTGATGTACTATGGTATGCCTGCAAACATCGATGCTATCGATACCAGTGCCGGCTGGCACGAAGCAGGACAAAAACTCCTTATAACCGGCGCCGTGTATCAACCGGATGGTAAAACGCCGGCACCAAATGTTGTACTGTATTACCACCATACCGATAACGAGGGCTATTACTCCCCGCTGCCCAACAAGCCCGAAAGCCAAACCAGGCATGGGCATATCCGGGGGTGGGTAAAAACAGGAAATGATGGCCGGTACAGCATTTACAGCATTCGCCCGGCGCCTTATCCCAACCGAAGCGAGCCTGCACATATCCACTGGCTGATTAAAGAACCCGGAATAAATAATGAATACTGGGCAGATGATCTGGTATTTGACGACGACAGTTTACTACTGCCCTATATTCAAAAAAATAAACCTGAAAACAGGTGTGGAAGCGGCATAGTAAAAGTTACTTTTAAAGACAGTTTGCAAACCGTTGTATACAATCTTACACTTGGTTTAAATATACCCGGCTATCCCGGCTCTGAGTGATTAAAAGAACACGGGTTGCTGAAATGAAATAAAAAGCAGTGTTATTTTTTATGACCCGGCTCATATATCAGCCGGATAAAGGAGCTAAACCTTTGTGATTCCCGGGCTACAGGTATACCCGTTACAATACCCACCAGCAGGTTATCGGCAATGCCTACACGCATCTGTGGCCGGAGTGTCATATCAAAGTCTTTATTTTCGATGCTTTTATTAAACTCAATACCAATAAAGTTTCTTGTACCCGGTATCATGTAATGAAAGTTGCTGTTGATTTCCCAACTGGTATGTATATCCGCCGAATTATAGGGCTTATGAATAACAGGGCCGGTGTACATTAGGGTGTGAAAATTGCTGCCCAGGCGCCGGGCAGCAATAAAAAATGGGTTAAACGTATTTCCCGAAAAAACACTTCGCTTACTGTACTCCCTAAACTCTGTTAAATTAAATTCATGGATATAACCAATTGCCATACTGGTTTTATATCGCTCCGACACAAAAAAGGAATACTGCGCTGCCAGTTTGATACTATTGAGTTTATTACCAGGCGCTATACCACTGCCATTAATGGGGTAGTAAAAAGAAAAAGGCAGTTCAACTTCCAGTCCCAACCGGTTTACCGGCGCCCATTCGTATTCAACCAGCGCCGTGTATTCATCATAGTTTTTATTATCACTCAGGCCTATGCCCACATTCCATTCACTTTCACCCTTTCGGGCGCCAAGGTCCCGTATCAGGTCGATAAACAGCGGCTCGGCATGTAACACTTTATCAGATCCATGCTTATTTTCCACTTCTTCGATATAAAGGCTGTCAATTTTTTTATTGATATCCTGCTCTGTTTGCCCCTGTGTGCACAGGGTAATCATAACAACGATTAGTGAAAGAAAAATTTTACGCATAATGTACAATGCTTCTACGGTTCTCTTATCGATTTTTATGGGTAAATATTGTAAGGCTGCAAAGATAACGGCTTCACTCACAGGCAGGGCTATAGTATAACACTGATACGAACTGAAAAGAAAATTTAACGATTTGTTGCAGGCAAATTGTATGAGGCCTATTTTATACCAGGGTTTTCAGTTGTTGCACCACAGTATTTATTTCATCTATAGTATTATGCTTACTAAAGCTAAAGCGAACGGCCACCTGGTTGGGATTATTATTGATAGCCCTAATCACATGCGAACCGGCATCGGCACCGCTGGTGCAGGCACTGCCGCCACTGGCACAAATATTATTGATATCAAGATTAAAAAGGAGCATCTCTGTTTTTTCTGTTTTAGGGAAACTAACATTCAGCACCGTGTATAAACTGCTGCCAAATACATCCCCATTGAACGACACCCCACTGATATGCTTTTTCAATTCATCATGCATGTATTTTTTTAAAGCAGCGATTTTGACACTATCGGTTTCGTAGCCGGCAGTAGCCAGTTCAAGGGCTTTGGCAAAACCGGCCACCCCGTAAATGTTTTCGGTACCAGCCCTCATATTACGTTCCTGGCCGCCACCATGCAACAGTGGCCTTATCTTGATATTCTCGTTAATGTAAAGCAGCCCCACTCCTTTGGGGCCATGAAACTTGTGAGCAGCCCCGGTAACAAAATGTACCGGCGTATTTCTTAAATCAAAAGGGAAATGCCCTACAGTTTGCACGGTATCGCTATGAAAAATGGCACTGTATTTTTTACAGATATTACCTGCAGCATGTATATCCAGCATGTTGCCAATTTCGTTGTTAGCATGCATGAGTGATACCAAGGTTTTTTCAGCAGATGCAGCCAGCAGGCGGTCAAGATCTTCCAGATCCACATGTCCATCCGGCAAAAGCTTTACATAACTCACTTTCGCCATATCAAGGGTATCGATATACTCTACGGTATGCAGCACAGCATGGTGCTCAACAGGAGAAGTAATAATATGCCTGCAGCCCAAATCTCTTACAGCAGCCAGTATGGCCGTATTGCTGCTTTCGGTTCCGCCACTGGTAAAAAATATTTCTGCCGGGTGAGCATTTAATATTTTGGCCGTTGATTTTCGTGCCTGTTCTACGGCCAGCCTTGTTTCCCGGCCGTAGGAGTAAATGGAAGAAGGGTTGCCAAACTTGTCGGTAAGATAAGGCATCATGGCCTCCAGCACAAGTGGGTCGAGGGCTGTAGTGGCGGCATTATCAAAATAAATACGGGAACTATTCATCAATCATTGCTTACACCGTTAGGCGTATATACTATACTGTTACATTACTTCACTAATATCTTTCATCAGCCTTTTGGCAATATTATCTGCGGTGGTGGCAAAATTACTTTCGGCATATATCCGTATAATAGGCTCGGTATTGCTGGTACGCAGGTGTACCCAGTCGGTATCAAATTCTATTTTTAAACCATCCTCTGCATTAATCGGCTGATTTTTGTATTTGGTTTTTATTTTATCAAATACATTTTTTACATCTACATTACCTTCCAGTGTTATTTTATTTTTACTCATAAAATAATCGGGGTAAGTATTGCGTAGCTGTTTGATACTTTTTTTGCTGTTGGCCAAATGGGTTAAAAACAGGGCGATGCCAATCAATGCATCACGGCCATAATGCAGGTCGGGAACGATGATGCCTCCATTACCTTCTCCACCTATCACTGCATTTACTTCTTTCATTTTATTCACCACGTTAACTTCACCCACCGGGCTGGGGTAATACCGGCCGCCATGCTTTTCTGTAACATCCCTCAATGCCCTGGTAGACGACATATTGGAAACCGTATTACCCGGGCGCCTGCTCAATACATAATCGGCCACTGCAACAAGTGTATATTCTTCGCCAAACATGCTGCCATCTTCACATACAAAGCAAAGCCGGTCTACATCAGGATCCACCGCAATACCCAGGCTGGCATTTTGTTTTACAACTGCTGTACTCAACCCTGTAAGGTGCTCGGGCAGCGGTTCGGGATTATGGGCAAAGTTGCCGGTTACCTCTTCATTAAGCACAATAATATCTTTAACACCAATTGCTTTCAATAAAGCAGGAACAGCAAATGCACCGGAACTGTTTACCGCATCCACCACTACTTTTAGTTTGGCTTTTTTTATGGCAACGGTATCCACCAAATCGTAAGCAAGAATCGCATCAATATGATGTTGCAGGCTGTGGCTATCGGTGGTTACGGTGCCCAGTTTATCTACCGGGGCAAATACAAAATCTTCGGCAGCAGCAATCTCCAATACTTTTTTACCCTCTTCAGCATTAATAAACTCTCCTTTACTGTTCAGCAGTTTGAGTGCATTCCACTCTTTGGGGTTATGGCTTGCCGTGAGTATGATACCTCCATCTGCCTGCAGGGCAGTTACGGCCATTTCCACCGTAGGGGTAGTGCTGTAGTCAAGGTCAATCACATCAATACCCAGGCCGGTGAGGGTGCTTATCACCAGGTGTTTCACCATCGCTCCGCTAATACGGCCATCCCTGCCCAACACCACTTTAAGGGTTGGCGCATTTTTGGAAACATCCGAAGCTTTAATTAAAAGAGTGCCGTATGCGGCTGTAAATTTTACAATATCTACCGGTGTAAGATTATCAGCGGTTTTTCCACCTATTGTACCCCTGATACCAGAGATACTTTTAATCAGCGCCATTTCATTCCTCGTTTTGGTTAGGCCGCAAAGATAAAGAAGCAGCGTAAAAGACAATACTCAGTAGACAGATTTAAACAAAAATGAAAAAACACTAAATAATTTTCATATAAAATGCTTCAATTAAAAATCTGGCGCTTTTGAAAATATTCGATTGTGCTGCCGGAGAACCACTGAAAATGGGCTAAATTTGTGCCTCTTTTATACCTAAATCTAACTTTCATCTCATGGTAGTTACCCTCATCATTGTATTCCTGTTTTGTATTTTCATTGCAAGCTATTTTATGGCAAAAAAAGATGACAAACTGCTCGACTTACAGCGCCGGGTAGAACATCTTGAACATAAAACAAGCAAGAAAGTAGTAAGCAGGTTGCTTTTTGTAGAACTGAAATCGGTAAACAGTGTATTGGATACCCTCAATAATTGTTTTTACCAGATAGATGAAGAGGGTAATTATGATATTGATACCGAATACCGCCTCTCCGACGTATCAGACGACTGGTGGGATACCCTCTCTAAAGAAGACCTTGAAATTGTAAACAAGGTAAAGCATACCCAAACGGTATAAATTGAATACGGGTGAATATGATTTTACCGTAATTACCATGCCGGTCAAAGCAGCAGTAAATTATAAATGCAACAGGTGTTTTAAAAAATCCTTCGGCATACAGCAGCTTTACGGAAACAAAAAAATCCCTAATTTCACCACTATTCCAAAACTGACTTTCCGGAATACAAGTTTTTTATGAGCATACAGCATTTTGGCAAACGCACTCTATGTGCAGTTTTGCTATGTTTATTATTTCATTCCTGTAAAGACGACAGCTTTTTAACCGAACTACCGGCATCGGCCGATGCATCGTTCCGTGAAAGTTTCGATAATTATCAGGAGGCCTACGATAAAGGCTGGCGCAGTATCAACACCAGTTTTCCTATAGGGCGCAAGTGGTACGATGTAGCCGAATCGCCCAACATGGGCTCCCCCAACTATGTAGCCATTTATTACCCCGGTTGGGAGCAGGCACAATTCACCCTGGATTCCACGCAATTTAAAAACGCCACATTCCCCCGGCGCTACTGGAAGGATGCCTTCTTTTCGCAACGGGCCTCCAACGGCTATGTGGCTACCAGCATTGCCTGTGCCGAAGTAATCGGTTTCGATTTTTTTGTACCGGAATACCATGTAAGCACCTGGCTGGTATCGCCGGAATTATTGATTAAAAATGGCGATAAAATTATTTTTTACGCTTACTGCCGCGGACTGGGCAGGCTGCAACTGCACCTTAACCCTACCGGCAATATGAATGTTGGTGCCGATTACAATGCAACAGGCGATTTTAGTATACGCTTACTGGATATTAACCCCGGCTACGATACCCAAAGCAGTAACCCGGCTAAAGCCTTCCCGGCAGAGTGGACAAGATTTGAAGCGGAAGTTACCGGGTTACCCGGTATGGTAAAAGGCAGGTTTGCCTTCCGCTACTTTTTGCAAAGCCAGCCGCCTATTGAACCATCACCTACCGACCCCGGTAATTTTGATGTACTCTTTAACCAGGTACATCAGTCGGTGATAGGTATTGATGAAGTAACTTTTGAAAGTAAAAAATAACCTGCTCCACAAAAATGAGCACATGAAACAAAAATTATTTATAGCAGTTGTTCTTTTCATCAGCATGGCCATAGGCATTGCAGCCTGCACAAAAAAAGACGTCAACAGCACCCTGCCTGCTGTAACAGACTATTCATTTTCTGAAGATTTTGATACCGTAAGCAAAGCCGTAGCCAGGGGATGGATGATTGTAAACAATACAAAACCTATTGGTACAATGGCCTGGGTGCAGGGCTTTTATTACCTTTCGATGCACCACGGTATTGAGCCTGGCAAACTGGGTGGATCTGAAAACGTAAACTACTCCAGCACCGGCGGTTTTGGCGGCAGCAACCCTTCTTTTTCGGGAGCAGATTTTATTATGACCACTGCCAACTGCGGTACTGGTAAAGCGGTATGCAGCAACTGGCTTATTTCGCCCGAAACCATCATGAAAGATGGCGACGAAATCAGCTTTTACACCCGTACTTACCAATACCCGGCACTGGCAGCCGACCAGTTGGAAGTAAGGATTAACACTACCGGCGGCACCGTAGAAACAGGCACTACAGCTACTTCTGTTGGCAGCTTTAATCAACTGCTGCTGGCAATAAATCCCAACCTGGTACTGGAAGGCGAAGAAGCTTACCCAGAAGAATGGACAAAGTATACCGTTAAAATCAGCGGACTGCCTGCCCCCAAAAAAGCAAGAATTGCCTTAAGATACTTTGTGCCCGATGGTGGCCCGCTGGGCAAAAACAGTACCGGCATTGGTATCGATAAATTTTCTTTTAGTTCCTTTTAACCTGGCCTGGAAACAGGCGGATGCAAACCCCATTGTTACAACAAAAAATTTTAACTGCAGTATTGCCGGTATTCATCCTGGTTACCGGCTGCAACAACAGGCAGGCCAATACCCTTTCTATCCCCAAAAAAAATATGCTGCTGGTACAGGAAGCTACACTCATGCTGGAAGATGCCATGCTGGTAACCCGGAGCGATGATGATTTTGAAAGCCTGGCTCTTATGAATATGCAACAACAGGAACGCCTGTACTCACATGCCGGCATAGTATTTAAGGAAGAAGACAGTTTTTATGTATACCATATCATGACCGGCAACGAAAACCCTTCTGGCAAATGCCGTAAAGACCCTTTCGACAGTTTTGTAAATCCCCTGCAAAAAACCGGCTTCGGTTTACACCGGTACAATTTTACCCCGGCAGAAAAAAAACAGCTCCATCAATGGTACAAAAACACTTATACCCACTCCCCTCCTTTTGATATTTATTTTAACCTTGCCGGCAGCGACAGCCTCTATTGTACCGAAATAATTTACAAAGGCATAGCCGCAGCCACCAATAACCGGGTGCAGCTACCCGTTTCTGTTATCGAAAATTTTAAACCCAAAATGATGGGGTACGATTTCAGTAAAGTTTTTTTCAAACGTTTTGAATATGTGGGTATCGATAATTTGTACCTTAACCCATTTTGTACCACGATAAAAACGGTAAAATACCAGTAATGGAAGGCATTGTATTATATACAGATGGCTCATCAAGAGGTAACCCCGGCCCGGGCGGATACGGTGCTATACTGATGTGGAACCAGCACCGCAAAGAATTATCACAGGGCTATACCCATACCACCAACAACAGGATGGAGTTAATGGCAGTTATTGCCGGGCTGGAAGCCATAAAAAGCAGGAAACTGCCGGTAACCGTATATTCCGACAGCCAGTACATTGTAAATGCGGTTACAAAAGGCTGGCTGAACAACTGGATTAAAACAAACTTTAAAGGTGGTAAAAAAAATGCCGACCTCTGGCGCAGGTACTTTCAACTGGCAAAAAATTTTGACATTCGCTTTGTATGGGTAAAAGGCCATGCAGACAACCCATGGAATAACCGCTGCGACAGGCTGGCCACGGCCGCTGCCGACGGGCCCAACAAAATAAAAGATGAAGGTTACGAAGCCGAAACAGGACTACTATAATCAGGCTCCCGCTGTTTGCTTTGAAGTCTGTGTTTTTTGCAACAGGTAATAGCCGCCAAACAATACCGCACTAAAAAATAAAGTACCGGTAAGCATACCCTTTAAAAAAGGCAAACCAGCAGCAAAGCAATACATCAACCCATTAAAGGTTTTAGGATAGGGCACATTGTTAATATCCAATCCTCCTCCAATCCATACGGTAAAATTAGAGAGTACGAAATAAGCGAATACACCCACTACCGAACCTGCCAGTATTTGAAACCATTTATTATGCTGGATGAAAAAACCAATGGCAGTAAGTCCTGCAAACAAAAGGTAATTAATCCACTGCCCGCTGTAAAAACCCTCGATGGAAGTAAGGTTGTTTATATATAATAACTCATACAGCAGGTCGGATAAAAACATGGAAGCCAGCGGCATTAAAAAAGCAAATTTTTTATCCTTTACAATACTGCCGCCAAACAGTGCCATAGCAATTTGCGGTGTAAAGCCCCACGGACGCCCCGGTATAATACGGTATACAGAAGCAATAACCACCAAAAGAATAAAACTGACCAGTATAGATGTATTAACTTTCATTACGATTTTTTTTCTGGGGCAAAAATAGGTAATATTATGTGCGGTGCAACACTTGTTTACACTTCAGTTGTACACAGCAGCACATGCTTCTTAAAACTGCTACTTTATGCCTAAACATATACATACCGGTAAGCTTGGCGAACAGTTAGCAGCAGCCTATTTTTTACAACAGGGCTTTCAAATACTGGAACAAAACTGGCGGCATGGGCACTGGGAAGTAGATATCATAGCCTGCAAAAATGATATACTGTATTTTATTGAGGTAAAAGCCAGGCGCTCCCAAAAATATGGCCTGCCCGAAGAAAGTGTAAGCCGCAAGAAAATGGAAAACCTGGCTTTAGCGGCTGAGCAGTACCTGTACCAGCATCCTCAATGGAAAAGAATACAATTTGATATTTTGGCCATCAGCCTTTCGGCAAACAACAACCCGGAGTATTTTCATATCAGGGATGTATCCGTTTAATGCTTAAGCAGCCGGGCCCTCATTTTTTCAACCATTTTAAAGGTAGCCGGGCAGTATTCGATATTCTGCTTATGGATATGCATATAATCCGTTGCTTTCTTTTTTGCCAGGTGCGGAAAACCGGCACAATCGTCCGGGCGGATGGCATAGATAGAACATTTATTATCGCTGAGGTTTAAAAACTGGCAGGGCTGCTGTTTATTTTGCCAGTCTTTATCGGCTTTATCATAAGTGAGCCATTTTTCTTTAAATGCAGCAGGCGTCATCTCAAAGTGTGCGCTGATGCGTTTGATATCCTGTACCGAAAAAGTTGGTGTCATTTTTTTGCAGCAGTTGCCACAGCTCAGGCAGTCAATTTCGTTCCATACTTCAGGCTCAAGGCTATCAAGTACCTGGTGCAGGTTTTTGGGAGGATTATTTTCAATCCGGGTAATAAAAGCCCTGAATGTTTTTTTGTGCAGCCTGAATTTTTGTTTAAAGGAGCGGAAATTTACTTTCATGCAATAAGTGGATGTATAGCAGCGAAAATAGGGAAATAACGTTGATAACCTTATTCAGCCAAAAGATAAACTGTACAACTACATTAAAAAAGGATGCCCGGCTATAGGCCTGCTAACAGCCTGCATGGGCACCCCTGGTATAAAGGCTGGTTTATAGTTTTACAAAAGCTACTGTGCCTGTGCTGCCGGGCTGCGGCAGCCTCAGCCAGTAATTACCCGGCGGTAAAGCAGCTACATCAATATTGATGATGCTGCCCGAACTTTTACCGGCCCGTAATACCTGGCCGCCGGCACTTACTATCTGCCACATTTGCGGCAGCGCCGGTACTGCTGTGGTGCGTATCACCTGCAGCGTGTGTGCAACAGGGTTAGTACTTATTACAGCAGCAGAAACCTGTAGCTGTACCACCTGTACGGCAGAATATTCAAAGCTGCCATCTTTATCCACGCATTTAAGCCTGTAAAACAATTTGCCGCCGGGGGCTGTTTTATCCGTAGCCCTATACTCAAGCAACGTACTGCTGTTCCCGGCAGCCTGTATTTGCTGCAGTGTTTCAAAATGTATTCCATTACTGCTTCTCTCCACCACAAAATAACTGCTGTGCTGTTCCATACTCGTTGTCCATTGCAGTAATACGCTTTGCTGCTGTGTAATTGCCTTAAAGCTGCTAAGCTTTACCGGTAGTGGTGCAGAAGTGGTGGCGCTGAAAACGGCTGCCGGGGTTAAATACATGGGCTGCTCAAATCCATTATATTCCCATACCGCAAAATGATACAGCGTATTTGGCTCCAGGTTTTGGATACCGGCTGCATTCCCGGTAGCATTACCTACTACATAATTGCCATCACCCAAATCGGTACCCTTGCCATAATCGTTGCTGATGTACACGGTAAAATCCTGTGGCATAACATTCACCGGCTCATTTTTTCGTGCCACAATAAGCCTTGCCCTGCCATTACCCGGGGCAAACTGCAGGCTGATACCATGGGCAGTAATGGCAGCGGCCTGTATAGCTCTGCTTTGCACTGTTGGCGTATTGATGGTGCTGCCACTTACAGTTCCGGAGGCGCTCGTTAAATAGGTGGCGGTACCTGTGCCGCCGTCATATTCATAAATCTTAAAAAAATATTCCGAACCGGGTGTGAGCCCGGATATGGTTGCAGCATGAAAATTATCATCAAACACTACATACTCCCCGGCAGCAAGCTGGTGTCCGGCTCCAAAAATGCTGCTGGCTGCATACACGCTGTTATTGACCGGCACTGCGGTAACGGCACTGCCTTTTTTGGCAACAATTATCCTGCGCTGTCCATTACCGTTAGTCCATGCAAGGCTAAGTGCTTTGCCATCAGCTTTGGTTACAGTTACTGCCGATGAAGGTATGGTAGGTATGGTACGTGTGGTAACGGAAGCCGTTGCACCGGGCTGCAGGTATTGTGGCTGGGTGTTACCGTTAAATTCATACACGGCAAAATGATAAGCCGTACCGGCTTTAAGATTGGTAACCACCACGCTGTTGCCGCTGCCACTCAGTACGGCATAATTACCATTACCGGTAGTGGCGCCGTTTCCAAAACTGCTATTGCCTGTATACGGTGTATTATTCACCGGATTAACATCCACAGCAGCGGCTTCTTTTGCCAGCACCAGCCTGCGGCTACCGTTACCGTTAGTCCAGCTTATGGTAACCGTGGTGGCGGTAACATTTAAAAAATTAACCCCGGTGGCCTGCAGGGTTGGCATAGCCGAAGTGGTGGCACTGCCGGTTAAATGATGCTGTGTAAGGTATGCGGTAGAAGCACCGGTGCCATTATATTCAAACACGGCAAAATAATAGGTAGTGGCGGCCGTAAGCCCGGTGAGGTAAAAACTGGAGAAGGCGTTATTATACAAAACGTATTCGCCGGGAGCTACCTCCTGCCCGTCGGCAAAATTGGTATTGGCCTGGTAGCTGGCACCATCCTGGGGTATAAATGTAACCGGGCTGCCTGCCTTACCGATAATTATACGGCGGGCACCATTCCCGGCCGCCCAGCCAATATTGAAGTCCCCGCCGTCAATAGCATAAAAACCCAGGTTAGTGGCAGGCTGCGTAGGCGTATTGGCCTGCACCTGCAGCATTATCATCAACAGTACTGCTGTGTAAATAAATTTCATGGCTTTAATTTTTACGCAAGTTGCAGTGCAGGCAACAGGTATAAAACCACAGCAATCATGAAATGAATTTTATAAAGAACCAGTTGATGAAAAACAGTATACAACCGTAACACTATTGCACAGCATATTAAAACCCAAAAAGATAAAGCGGATTTAATATCCGGGGTATTAAACTGCCGGCAGCATTTCTTTCTTCGGGCAACAGATCGCCTTTTCTTTCCACCCTTGCACTCATTTTAAAACCAAGCGATGGTAATGTAATACTGAGGCCTTTGTGTTTTAGAGATAACATCGTACCGCCATAATCGGTTTCAGTTTCTTTTTCTACAAACATTTTTTTATCGGTGTTTACCTGTACCTGGTGTAACTGTATATCGGTATAGCTTTCAATCATCAGTTTAATACCATCAATTTCTTCTGCACTTACAACCACTGGTTTCGATCTCCAGTATACCATATTAATTACATAGGGCAGCCTGCGTACATAAGCAATTTGAGCATTTGAAATTTGTACAAATACAAAGCCTTTGAATAAGGGTGCCACTTCACTGGTTTCCCTGGTGCCATTTTTAATTACAGTACGATTAAAGGGGCAATAGTTTTCAATGCCTCTTTTTGTAAGTTGGGCAGCTACTTTTCTTTCTTGTCCGGGTGTGGTGCAGATGACATGCCATTTACGTTCCATTTTTCTTTTTTTTAGGGTTAGGTTTAATGATTTGTTCGTTTGGCAGTATGGTTTCCAGATACATGCCAAAAAACAATTAATTGATTATCAATTAATTAAACCAGATTGAATTTTTAAAAATTCCACCCGGTGGAATAAAAAATGGAAAATGGAAAACTTCCCTGTTGGTGGATAAACACATCAGTGCCAAAAGGATTGAAGCAGGGTGATAAAAGAGATGGGATACTAAAACGGGTAGTTGAGGCCGATGGTGAAGTTGAAATTTTCGTATCGCCAGATGCGGTATTCGTCATCTTTGCCCCTTGTAAATATTTTTTTCAAGAGGTCATTAAAACCGATGGAAGGGGCTTTCCAGCCTGCATTTTCGGCAATCTCGGGCCGCTTGAACCGGAAACCAAAATCTACACGAAGTACTACATAATTAAAATCGAGCCGGAAGCCGGTACCCAGGTTCACCCCAAGTTGCTTATACAGGTTCCTGATAGAAAATTGTGAGCTGTCGAAACCACCATTAGGATTGGTATTACGCATGTTCCATACATTGCCGGCATCCACAAAAAAAGCACCTTTTAAAATAAGGGTGTTAGGAATAAGCTGCATAATATGATAGCGGTATTCCGCATTCATTTCAAAATATACATCACCGGTACGATCGCTCAAAAACCTTGAACCAAAAGGTGCCGGTTGCCTTGAGCCGGGCCCAATACCCCGGATGGGCCAGCCACGCATACTATTGGCACCACCGGCAAAATACTGTTTGAAAAAAGGCAGGGTTGTATCTTTTTTACCAATTGGTGTACCCACGCCTAAAAAACTACGGAAAGCAATTTCAGATTTTTGCAAAGTGATGGTACGGATAAACTGTGCATCAAATTTTACAAACTTGCGCAGGTCGTTTTTAAATATGCCAAAATTATCGAGTGGGATAAATGCCAGGTAGCCCGACTCCTCGAGGTTGAGCCCCAGCTTACTGATTCTATTGGGATGTTTTGAGTTTACAAACGACCTCAGGTAACCCACGCTATGCCCAATTACCAAAGCTGTATTGTACGAGTATCGTAAAAACGGGTTGGCTTCAAGTGTTTGATTAAAAGCGTCTGTACGGTCGTACAGGTTAGAGTATTCAATATTTAAAGTGCGTACGATAAAATTTTCGGAGGGCCTGAAGCTAAATTCGTTACCGGTGTTGATCCCCAGTGAAAACAGTTTGAACAAAGCAATACGGTTGGTAGCCGTTACATTGGTATTGATAAACGACTGGCGGGTATTGAGTGATTTACGGTTCCATTGCCTGAAGGGGAATATAAGTTTGGGAAAAGCAATGGTATTGGTATAGCTCACTTCGCTGGAGTTGATGCGCTGGTTAGCCCTGCGCTCTTTATTCAGGTTAAGCTCTATACCGGCACGGATGGCATGGGTCATTTTAATACCCTGCCTTTTCCAGTTGCGGTTTTGCAGCGATATATTGCCCGAAAAACCCAGCAGGTTACCGGCAGTGGCAGCACTTACGGTATTGGTATTGCTGTTGGCCGAATAACTGGCCTCGATATTTGTTTCAAAACCAAACTTTTTTGCCGGCACTAATTGTATCAGCATATTCAGCAGGTTGGTATCGGGCTTCTCCCTTATTTCGCTGTTTACATTTTGCCATACGCCCTGCTGCGACAAACGGTTAATGGTTTTATGATACGCATCCTGGCTGTACAATTCGCCACTCTTGATAAAAATATTGCTGTTTAAAAAACTGCGTTTAACCAGTTTCTTTTTACCAAACCAGGTGATGACATTACCGCTTCTCGTAGTATCGATTGATGACGGTACTGCCAGGGAACCATTCACCGGGTAATCAGGATAAATAAAAATACTATCGATATAATACTGTTTCAGGCGGCTGCTGTCTTCCAAAGGATTATCTACCACTGCCAGCCTTATGGTGGGTTTATTGCGCTTCAGGCTGGCCTCGGCCAGCTTACGCAGGTTTTCAAAGGGATCGTCTGAAATATTGGTTAGCGATTCGATAGTAGTATCGCCAAGCACTTTAATATTGTCCAGCGCAATTTTATAAAAACCATTATTACGGTACAACTGGGTAAGGCGGCTCACTTCGGACAGTACATCGTTTTTAGTAATTGCATTGGGCTTTTTCAAAAAAGATTTGTCGCTGTTGGCAATAGCCAGTTGCTGCATTTCGGGGATGCCCATACGCCAGTCAACAGTATCTATCCGTGTAACCGGTCCTGTTCGGATGGTATAATCAATATGCACCCGCTGCTCTTTACCAACCTTGATGGTATCGGCCCGGTAATCGGTACCGGCGCTGTAATAGCCCAGGTGTATTAATGCAGCTTTCATATTTCGGGCCGATTTTGCCGCATAAGCACTATCGTAAGCAGGCGGACGCTTAACCAGGGTAAGCAAAAACAAAACACTTTTTACCGGCACTTTTACACTATCATCCAACAGGGTGTACATACGCTGCCTTAGGGCCACACGTTCATCTGCCGTAAATTCGCCCCCTTTTATTTCAACATTATTTTTAAAAACAAAGGGCTTGTTTTTTTGATACTTTTGAGGAATAGTGCAGGATGAGAATAGAACGATGATGAAAAAAAAATTTTTCAATATACACTGCCCTGTATTTGTGAACAACTCCCTGAACAAAGACTTTATTTTTTTTACGACTGATGCTGAGTAAACCACTTGCCAAATATATCCAAAGTTTGCACCACAAAAAAAACCGTGATGCAGAAAATGCTTTTATAGCCGAAGGTGATAAAGTAGTGATGGATTTGCTGCAGCAAAAAAACACACGGTGCCAGCAAGTGCTTGCCACCAGTGCATGGCTTACAAAAAATGGTACCCTGCTGCAGGAAATTTACAGCGGCGAAGTAATAGTGCTTAAAGACTTTGAACCCGAAAAAATATCGGCATTGCACACAGCGCCCCAGGTGCTGGCCGTAATACACAAGTATGCCCCTCAGCCGGTGCTAACCCGTGGTTCAATTACGCTGGTGCTGGATGATATACAAGACCCCGGCAACCTGGGCACCATCATCCGCACTGCCGACTGGTTTGGCATCAGCAATATAGTATGCTCGCTGCAAACAGCAGACAGGTATAATCCCAAAGTGGTGCAGGGAACGATGGGCAGCATTGCAAGGGTGAATATGCTGTATACAGCACTGCAGGAATGGCTGCAACAGCAACAAGTGCCTATATACACTACGGCATTAAATGGTACGGATATACGCAGTTTGCAACCGGTACATGAAGCGATACTTGTAATAGGGAACGAATCGAAAGGCGTAAGCAGCAACATACTGCAACTGGCCAAGCAAATTATTACGATACCAAAAACTGGCGGTGCAGAATCGCTTAATGCCGCCGTAGCCACCGGCATTGCCTTATATCATTTAACCAGGTAGCGACAGCTAAAAAATTACCGGTATTTTTTAAGGTTAAATAGTAAAATCTGCCCACACCCCGGCATGATCTGATGCTGCATTTGCTTTTGAGGTTACAGTATCGTACCGGGTTTCAGCGCCGTTACTAAGTGTATTGATATCAAACATACCCCGGCGCTCCACACCAGCACCGGCAAATGCAGCCTGCAGGGGGGCACTCACCAGTATAAAATCAATTTGTATTTTCTTTTTAAAAAAATAAGTGTAGGTTTTATTGATATCGTTGCCAAACTGCAGTTGCAGCACATCTTTCAAATCGGGCATATTCAATAAAGGTTTTAATGGGGCGCTGCCTGGTGTATCATTAAAATCGCCAAGTACGGCTACCAGGTCTTTTTTCAAATCATACTTTTCCTTAAGGATATCCCTCACCCTTTCGGCCTGTAACTTTCGCCTGCCATCAGATGCAGCCGGTGATGTGCTGTAGCCTTTACTTTTAAAATGATTGCTCAGCACATGGAGCAATTGGCCACCGGGCAACTGGAGTGCCACTTCCAGGCAATCCCTGCTAAAAATAAAACTACGGCTGGAGGGCTTTTCTTTATCAAAAATATGGGTGCAGATATTGTTTATAGGATACCTTGATAACAACCCTACATCAATACCCCTGGGGTCGTTGCCGTCAATCAGTATGTTGTAAGGAAATTTTTTATTGCCGAGCATATCACTGTTGAAATTATCAATTACATGCCTGTCTTCTACTTCTACCAGGCATTGTACATCGGCCTTTAAATCTTTAATTACACGGGCTGTATTAATCCTTGTTGTTTCGGTAAACTTTTCTCTTTTAAAAACGATGGTACCATCCCAGTCGTTTACCCCATTGGCAGCTATTCCCTTAATGGCAAAGCCCTGCCGCTTAAATAACTTTCCCCTTTCTTCTGCAATTTCTATGTACTCCTTAAGTGCATTGTACAAGGCCAGGATTTGGGGTTTATCATACACAGGCTTTTTAAGTTCGCCCTGCAGTTCTGCAATTTTATTAAGCAGTACATCCCCGTCGGCATTATTGGTAAAGTTGAGCACTTTGGCACGGGTAAAAAGATTTTCGGCATTAAAAGTGGCAATACGCATGTGGCTGGTTTTTGAGTGGTGAATAATGAAACAAAATACAGCCAGCCAACCCTGCATGCAAGGGTGATTTCACCCGTAATAAAAAGTTAATACACTACACAGTGAAAGAGGCGTGGTGTGGCGGGATTATTTTTTTAACCAGCGCAGCCAGCCGGGCAGCCGGTTCATTTTAAGCCCGGGATATATTTCCTGTACAGCACCAAAGCTGCTGTAAAAAAAAGCAAGGTTACGGATATCGCTACCTTCAAAATCGAGCAGCATATTTTGCCCGGCATAGTCTTTAATAAAAGCATCAATTACCGTATGCGATGCGCCGATGGTTTTACCATCAGGATGGTTGCCTACCAGCATATAATAGGCACGGCCCCCATCCATAAAAAAAATGCAGGAAGCCAATAACTGGCCACTGGCGCCAAATACACCGTAGGTGATTGCTTTATCTTGGCTATGCAGCAGATGATATAGCTGCTCAAAATTGTTGTAGTCGGCACCTGTAAGTGTGGTGATTTTGTTCAACTGTTCCCTGGCGAGTGCAATCACTGCAGCCGGCGCAATATCTTTTTGCACCGTACAATTCATCTGTATGCACTTTTTAATATTACGCCTGATGTTTTCCCGGTAATTGCTGTACAGCACTTCGTAAGGCTGCTGCAGGTTCAATACATAATTTGTTCTGGTATACAATGCAAAGCCCGGCACAGCATAGTGGTTGGCATAATTGAGATAAATATCCGCATACCTGTACCTGGCAGGAATGCCAGACAAAAATTGCTGTACAACCCCGGGGCTTAGCACTTTACCAAATACACCCAGCGATGCCGTTAGCGGTGGTTGATACAAATACCATATCCCGTATTTTTTATTACAAACTAACGGCATTACGTACTCGTAATCGTTGAGTACAAGTGCATCCCAGTGCCGGGCCATGGCATCCAGGTAAAACGAAAAGGCATAAATCAGCCGGTTACCGGCATGCGAAATACACGTATCCCATTTTTGCTTATCGATGTGCTGGTATGGAACATATTGCACCTGCATATTAATATACCAGTTGGGGAAAGAGTTTTTTAGCAGTAATTTTTTGTATATCTATACTAAAGGAGATTTTACGCAAGAAACGTTTATCAACAATGATGGAGTTGATATAGGAGCGATACACTTCGCTGTAAAATAAAGGCACATACACATTTACAATATTCCTGAACAGTGATACCTGTAAGCCTGCATCGTACAGCAGCTTGCCGGTAGGTGCATCTTTTTGCCAGGCTTCAGCATAAGTGCCGGCATCAAGAAAAACTTTTAGCGGCATCTTAAATGGCAATACCCTCAGCGGATTGAGCCTGTCGGGCACATCAGTTGTAAAGTTTACAGCCATCAGCCAGTTATCTGTTTTACCGGCTTTATTGCTGAGCAGGTCGGTTTTTACTTTAAAAAAACCATCTCTTTCAATCACCTGCTGCGATGCCAGGCCTTCAAACTCATTGCGCCCAATAAAATAATTACTGTAGGTAAAATCTTCATCGCCTACAGGCCCGGACATATTGAGGTGATACATAGCAGTAGCCACCTGCTTGCGTATGGTTTTTGCACCCAGGTACAAAAACTTACCAGCAAAAAAACGCACATTAAAACCACCACCACCGGCATAGTTAAAAAAGTAATTGCCGGTAAATGCTAATCTTACAAAATCGCTGCCCTGGTTGGCCTGCAGTTGCATGCTATAGGGATATAAAGCCCTGTTGTTCTCCCATACTAACTGCAACTCGTTCACATACCTGCTGAAGAATGGATAGGTGATTACATCTTTTTGCCCGATGGTATCTCTTGTAAACCTTAGCCCCTGTTCACTGATAAAAAAAGTTTTCCATTGTATATACCGATGCAGGGTGCTACGGGGATGTTTATTGGCAAACACATATCTTAAGGCAGGTGCAATTTTACTAAAACGCAGGGCTGTTTTTTTTCCGGAAGAATCAACAAAATCATTACGGCTAAAGGTGGACGCTGCCAGTGCCAGTTGCAGCCTTGCGCCATCATTGCCGGGCAGCCAGGTATAACTTATCCTGCCAATACCATTCAACTGCTTACTGCCTGCAGCGTACATCGGGGCCAGTGCAAATTGTAATTTTTCTTCGGGCAGGGTATAATTATGCAGTGCCAGGCCAAGCATCAGTTTATCATAATAATTAAAGCCTGCAACAGGGGCTGCAAAAATATATTTGTACTTGTCGGTTTCTTTAAAGCTAAAAAAGGAGGTGAACTTAGTATTATGCCTGTCATACATACCGGGTATTGGGCCCTTTTGTGAAAGAAGGTTAAATAGCGTATCAGCATTACTGCCGCTAACTTCTTCCACTACTTTTTTAAAATCTTCGGGCGAAGGATGTTTAAACTTCCAGCGATGGTAATAGGTCTGCATAACGGTATCGAACATACGCCTGCCCAAAACCGACTCTGCATACGCCATCCAATACATGCCTTTTTGATAGGCAATATTGCCATAATTGAGTACCGATAATTTTTCTGAAGCGGTTTCAATGGGCTGATCGGTTTTTGAAACTATGGCATGATGCAGTGCAAATCCCTTCTTATCTAGTGGCATACGGCTGGCAATAAAACCACGGGGCGGAGCAGGCGCCAGGGTTAACGCTGCCTCCTTTTTATACCTGGCAGTATAAAAGCTGTTCATCCCTTCGTCCATCCAGGGATAATCTCTTTCATTTGATGCCAGTATACCATACAGCCAGTTGTGCCCTACCTCATGCTCTATAACAGCCTCGAGGGCATGAGCCGATTTTGGGCCAGCTATTACCGTTATGGTTGGATATTCCATACCGCCGGTATAATCCAGCGCTGCCTGTACTACCGATACAGTTGGGTAAGGATATTCGCCCAGCCATTTACTCCGTGCCAGTACCGATTGCCGGGTGTACTTCAAGGCATCTTTCCAAATATTTTCTTTTTTTCCAAAGGGCAGGGTATACACAAATGTTTTAATAACCCTGCCTGAGGGTAGCGTTATGGTATCTTCCTGCACCGTAAATGTTTTATCGGCAAACCAGGCAAAATCATGCGCCTGCTTTAAGCTGTACTGCAATGTAGTGGTGGTGGCAGTTGAATGCTCACCCAGTTTTTCGCCGGCTGCAGCTACTATATACGCTTTAGGAACAGTTATCTCCACGGTATAATTGCCAAATTCGCTGTAAAACTCTCCCTGGTCAAGGTAAGGCATAGGGTGCCAGCCTTTAGCATCATATACTGCAGGCTTGGGGTACCATTGTGTAATTTGATATGCCTGTTTTTGATGCCCTCCCCTTGAAAAATTATGGGGTAATTGTACGTGAAAAGGGGTTTCGATGATGCAGTTGGCGCCGGGCATCAGGGGTTTTTGCAAAATAATTTTGATGATATCCTGGTGCTGGGGATGGTCTTCCATCCGCACTACGGCACCGTTTACCTTAAAATCGAGCCGGTTGATGTAGCCCCTCCTATCATTATCGCTAAAATAAAAATCGGTATTGCCGTTACCCAGCATCTGGTCGCAAAAAGCTGTACGGTCATTTTTATACGCATTGGGCCAAAGGTGAAACCAGATATAATGCAGCGTATCCGGGGCGTTATTGTGATAAGTGATTCGGATATAACCATCAAGCGTATGCGCTTTATCATCCAGGGTTACATCAATATTGCAATCGGCCTGTTGCTGCCAGTAGGCCTGTTGTGCCTGTAGTGCCAGTGCAAACTGAAAAAAAAGTATGATTAAAATAAGCCTTATAAGCATGTAGTGTAATTTACCGGGTATGCATTTATTTTCCTTCGCCTTTCATAATTATTAGTACAGTAAGTATCATTATCCTGAGGTCGAGCACCAGCGATACATTTTCTACATACATCAGGTCGTAAGTCATACGCTGTATCATTTCATCCACCGAGGAGGCGTAGCCAAACTTTACCATGCCCCAGCTTGTGAGGCCCGGCTTTACTTTAAACAGGTATTTGTATTCCGGGTGCCGCAGCAATATCTGGTCTACATAAAATTTTCTCTCTGGTCTTGGTCCCACCAGGCTCATTTCGCCTTTAATAATATTCCACAACTGGGGCAATTCATCCAGCCTCCATTTACGCATCACTTTACCCCACTTGGTAATGCGTGGATCGTTGGCACTGCTGAGCATCGGGCCATTTAGCTCAGCATCTTTTACCATACTCCTGAACTTATAAATGGTAAAAGGTATCCCTTTATAGCCTATCCGCTCCTGGGCATACAGTATACTGCCCCTGGATGAAAGCCTGGTGCGTATGGCAGTGTACAGCAGCAGTGGCAGCAGTAAGAGCATAGCCAATACCGATAGTACAATATCAACTAGGCGCTTAATATTTTTTTGCCAGGGTGCCAACTGGCCGCTGTGTACATCTATCAGCGGCACTCCCATTACATTAGTGGTTTGCACAGCGCCGGTAATGATATCTACCGCATCGGGGGTAAGTTTTATATTAACATCCTTATCGCTAAGTTGCTGCAGGATACGGGTAAGCATATCCCTCTCCTTTTTTTCTACAGCAATAATTACTTCTTCGATACCATCTGCATCAATAATATTGTTGATATCCGATAGATTTTGATAAGTATTGATATCGCTGGGCAGTTGCAGATCGCTGTTGCCATTTGTATTTAAAAAACTACGGATTGCATATCCCGAGGTTTCGTTATTCCTGGTGAATGCTTCGTAAAACTGGGTGGCATTTTTACCGGATCCCACCAGCAGTACATTAAAAAATACCTTACCGCTATCCAGTTGCGAACGGGCTATGCGCTGAAGTATTAAGCGAAGTATTAGTGTAGTAATAAAAACAGGGATAAGCAGGGCAAAAAACTCCTGGTAATAATTATTATTATTGGACTGTGGGTTTTTAAGAATAAAAAAGAAGAGCAGGCCAAAGCAGCCTAACAGCGAAATAAAAAACGTACGCAGGGTTTCTGTAATAGCTGTTTTGTGGTAAATATCTTCATAAGCACCACTCAGTAAGTGCAAGCTCATCCAGCCGGATACATACAGGATTGCCCCAAGATAAAAACCAGGCGGTACTGTAAAGGGAGCATCGTATAAAAATGTACGGAGGTAATAAAATAATATCCAGGTAAATATGGAAGCTGCTAAATCGCCCAACACATACCATTTTATATTTACCCGTGGCTGATTCAAAACAAAAGGAGGTTACTGTATAAAGATGTTTTATTCGTGAAAACGATTGCCAATTTTTTCCAGTATCAGGTGTGCTACTTCCATGGCCCGGTAGCCGTCTACGACTGTTACAGGCGTTTCGGTATTGTTTGTAATAGCATGGCAGAATGCTTCCAACTCTGCTTTTATCGCATTGGCTTCTTCTACAGGCGGGTTGGCAATTGCAATAGTTTTTGTTCCGTTATTTGTTTCAATATCAAAAGTGAAAGCTTCGCCATCTTCGGCGGTATATAGTTTGATAACCTCTGTTTTCTTTTGCAAAAAATCAATCCCGATGTAGGCATCTTTTTGAAATAAACGCATTTTACGCATTTTTTTCATAGATATCCGGCTACTGGTAAGGTTGGCTACACAGCCATTATCAAATTCAATACGAACGTTGGCAATATCGGGTGTATCACTCATTACAGACACCCCGTTGGCAGATACTGATTTTACATTACTTTTTACAAGATGCAGGATGATGTCTATGTCATGTATCATCAAATCGAGGATGACACTTACATCTGTTCCTCTTGGGTTAAATTGTGCCAGGCGGTGCACTTCTATAAACATCGGGTTAATGGTAGTAGCTTTTGCAGCAATAAATGCCGGGTTAAAGCGCTCGATATGCCCTACCTGGAATTTGATGCCGGCTTCTTTGGCCAGTTTTACCAATGCCCTTGCCTCTTCCATATTGCCGGCAAGCGGTTTTTCTACAAACACATGCCTGCCTTTTTTTATAGCCGCCAAAGCAAGGGTATAATGAAAAGAAGTAGGTGCCACAATATCAACAGCATCGCAGGCTTCCAGTAATTCCTCTACCGTATTGAATCTTTCAATACCATACTCCTGCACCACGGTGGTAGCGTTAATATCATCAGGATCGTAAAAACCGGCCAGTACAACGCCGCTTATTGCTCTCCAGTTGCTTACATGAAATTTTCCAAGATAGCCAACACCAATAACACCAACTCTAAGCATAGCGGTTAACTTTTTTCAAAGATAAGCTTGTGAAAAATAAAGCAGAATGATTGCAGCTATATTTTAATAACATTGCTTTACACAAAGCATTTTGAGGCATTATGCTGAGAGGTGCAGCATGAAACATTCAATTCATCCTTAGCAATTGTACTGCTGCCCCTGTTACTATGTTTACTAAATTTTATACAGGATTAAGCCTGTTGGTCAGCAGTTGTTTCGGGCAATTCTTCCCAAAAGCCCATTTTCCCAAATTTATGGATGCGTTGCTCACACCGTACTTCGGGGCTAATTTGTTTCAACTCCCGGATTACCGGCAACAGGTGCTGCTTCAGCAAGGCCGCAGCTTCGTTATAATCCCAGTGGGCACCTCCAAGCGGCTCGGGCACCACACCATCTACAAGACCAAAGCGCAGCATATCATCGGCTGTAAGCCTGAGTTGCTCAGCAGCTTTTTCTTTGTTATCCCAATTACGCCACAAAATACTACTGCAGCTTTCGGGCGAAATAACCGTGTACCAGGTATTTTCCATCATAAATACACGGTCGCCAACACCAATACCCAGGGCGCCGCCACTTGCCCCCTCTCCTATAATAACGCAAATAACGGGCACTTTAAGCCGTAGCATTTCGTAAATATTCCTGGCTATTGCTTCACCCTGTCCACGTTCTTCTGCCTCAAGGCCGGGATAGGCACCGGGTGTGTCAATTAAAGTAATAATCGGTTTATTAAATTTTTCGGCCAGCTTCATCAGGCGCAGTGCCTTACGATAGCCCTCAGGATTGGCCATACCAAAGTTTCGTATTTGGCGCATTTTGGTATTAATACCCTTTTGCTGTCCGATAATCATTACGGTTTCTCCATCAAGCGAAGCAAATCCTCCTACCATGGCTTTATCATCCTTTACATTCCTGTCGCCATGCAACTCCACAAAGTTGGTACACATTTTATCGATGTACTTGAGGGTATATGGCCTGTCGGGATGACGGCTTAACTGTACTTTTTGCCAGGGGGTAAGATTGTCTGTAATGGCCCTCTTGGTTTCTTCAATCTTTTCGTACAGTGGCGCAATGGCACCACTCATGTCTGTTTTTGTTTTGTCGGCAGTTGCGCTCAACTGCTCTATCTGGTCATACAGGTCTTTAACAGGTTTTTCGAAATCCAGAAACTGACGGTTTTTTAGTTCAGGCATAAAGGAATAATTAGTTAATCGGGCTGTAAAATAGCAAGTGTGGCTGTAAAATTACCGTTTCATTTTTTTTCATAAAAGTTTTTGGGTTGAAAATATGAAACGCCTATCTTCGCACTCCGAAAATAAAAACCAGTAACCCGGCTTAAAAAATCGAAATAAGTTCTTTATACATAATTGCTGCAAAATATGTTCAATATTAGCAGTATGAGGATTGGTAGTTCAGTTGGTTAGAATGCCGCCCTGTCACGGCGGAGGTCGCGGGTTCGAGTCCCGTCCGGTCCGCAGGATTGAAGTTGAAACCCGCTACAGTAGCGGGTTTCTTCGTTTTAGGTCTATTTTTGGGTCTATAAAAACCCATTTTTTCGAAGAACTTTACTTGACTTTACCTTACTTTATACAGCTTGATAATTTATCTCTATAAAGGTACAATTGCTAATCTGTTTAGCTAAGATTTATCAGTTTAAAATATCCACAAAAAAGGCAGCTATTTTCTGCTGCCTATCTGAAATCCCTACACCTGCATTAGTTGCCTTATTTCGCTCCCCAGGAAATAAACCCTTGACCTGATTTTAACCCTTCTTAATTTCCCATGTTTTATCCAATCATAGATCGTAGGTTTTGTTACTTTGAACAGATTGCAAATTTCTTCCATTTTAAATAAGGGCTTTTCTGTTAGACCAGGTGTTTCCATAATGCCTTCGCTTGCTGGTTTAATTTCCTGATTTCTTGCAACTTCCTCCCGAATGATTAAACGAATCTGTTGCCAGAACTCATCCGGTTCCAGGGGTATCAAAATAGGTACTGATGAATTCTGTCCCATAACTCACTATTCCATTTCACAATAATTCAAATTTACTTTGCTGCTAATAGCGCCATTCAGAGCTGGCTTATAAACAATATAACCAAATTCATGAAGGTTAGTCATACACCGGTTATATGTATGCCGGGAATTAATTTTAGCGATCTTCATCACATTATCCCGATCAACAAAAAAAGGGTTCTTCCCACCATTTAAATTCCAGAGCTGCAGTAACGCCATGTAAACACTAATATGCACTGCTCCAATTCTTGCATCCTGCGAAATGGCATTGTAAAAAGCAGTGAGTGGTGGAAACATTTCCATAGTTAAACCAGGGTTGATTTATTTCTTTTATTAATTCCAGTGCGCCGCTTTTTTAATAATCCACTCCCTGACGAAGTATCAGAAATTTCAGTTACTGCTTCCTCATTGTTATCCTGTTGCTTCCTCTTTGCTTGCAATTGTTTTTCCATCCATCGGTTTAATAAAAAGCGATATGCTTCATCAGCAGATATTGCCGGCTGCCCTTCTGAAAAGTAAAACCGCTGGCTGATTTCTGATTTATTCCTGCCATTAGCCATTGTACCCATAATGTCCAGGTATGGAATCCCGGACCAGTGTTTTTGCTTCAAAGCAATTGCAATTGATTTACCTTCTTCAACATTTGCAACTCTATTCAAACAGGCTATAGTCTGTGAAATTTTTAGTTCATTTTCGTATCCTGCTTTATCATCGGGATTGAAAGTTTTTCGTTTTGAAAAATCAAAGGCTTCCTTCCAATCAATTTGCGTCATGCTTTCATTAATATCTTTCACATTCATTCCTTCAATATTCAAATTGTCAAATGAAGCCTCCTTTTGCAAGACAGCATCATAACAATCGAGCCTGTAGCTTTCTGCTTTCTTGTCTTTCTCAAAATAGAAAGTGAATAAGACCCTTTCCGGAACATTTGCGA
This sequence comes from uncultured Chitinophagaceae bacterium, assembly GCA_937873715.1. Taxonomy (GTDB): domain Bacteria; phylum Bacteroidota; class Bacteroidia; order Chitinophagales; family Chitinophagaceae; genus Ferruginibacter. Next base: position 141,078 of record CALMYJ010000005.1, on the reverse strand, counting down.
ATGTTTCAGTGATGCTGAAATTAACCGGAGCCAGGCAAATATGCTTTAGTATAGCATACCCCATATTATCAAACCCAATAGCTTTTAATTGTGCGGTCAGCACCTTAATATTCTCAATATTCATATTGCTAATTTTTGATTTTCCTGAAAGGTTTTATGAGTATCTTATGAAACTCCTAAACCTTTTGATTTGCCCTCACGTTTCTTTGGCAACAGAGATTTATCAATTTTCTTCTCCTGCTTTTTGTCATCCGGCTTTTGCCCCTGTTTCAAATCTTTTTTTTTATCATCTGCCATCTCTTCTTTCACGGCTTTTGCTCCTTTCTCCACTCCGGATTGGTATTGGCCAATTGATTCCTTAGCTACCATTTTCATGTTAGAATCATACAGGGTTACATTTTTGTACTGTGGGTTTGCTTCCATAAATATCTTATGGCTTTCTCCATCTTTTTCAATAGTTACCGATTGTACATTTCCTTTTTGAAGTGACGCCATCAACGCCTTTTCCTTATCCGGCTCTTTCAGTTCTGCTACAGCAAATTTTTCAACAGCTGCTTTTAAATCATACCCATAGTTTTCATGAAACTGCTTTACTTCAAAACCTTTATCGGTTTTGTTTTCAAAGTCGAGCTGCAGCCAGGCTTTGTATTCATTACCGTCTTTTGTTATAAGATCTTTGTGAACTGCCCGGCCATCCAGCAGGTTAAAAGCCTCTTTTGCAGTTACACCTTTGCCTTTATTCAGGTAGAAAGTGTGGTCCACTTTTTCACCATTGCTTTTTTCAAGTGAAGCATGGTAGTTGTTGAAGAAATACATGTCGGTAGAATCTGATTTTCTGAAATTCAATGCGGCTACAAACGATTTCTTATTGAATTCCACACTTGCAGTTAGCTGAAAATCTGTTTTCCCTTCCTGCATCTTTTGTTCAAGTTCTGTGTTGAGTTTGTCACCAAAACCCATGTATTTAATGTTATCCATCAAATACTTTAAATTTTCCTGATTCATAAAATTTGTATTTAGTTGTTTATTGAATAATGAAAGTTGTTTAGTTTCAAAATGGTCAATCAATGCATCGGTAAAGGCATTGCCATCCTTATTGTATAAGCCGTTCCTGTCAGGGTCAATACCCAAGTTCCTTTCAAGGAGGTGGCCATAAGGTATCTTTTCCAGTATGTCTTTAATTGAGCGAACCTGCAGCACCTTATAACTGTCATAGTCACTTATGTTATCGTTTGAAAATTGAACTGCTTCCTCCTGGTTACTGAAAAAATAAACATCGCTTTTATCAATAAAATACAATGACTGGTTGTATGCCATCCATTGATTGCCTTTTGAAATTTCAAACGCTGCAATGGCCAATACCTCATCTGCTATAGGATGCTCCATGTTTATTTATAGTCTGGTAAAGTGACTGCCTTCATCAATTCCTTATTTTTAATTAACATGGAAAAGTGTCGTCCACCGTTCTTTTCGTTAATCTGCAAAATCAGTTTTTTGGCATCTGGTATTGTAAACTTGTCTAAAGCAAACACCAGTTTTGAGGTGCTTTCAGCTTTTACTTTATTCAGATTACCAACTGTGTAAATTGGTTTTAATTCGATCTCCTGCACTGCGGTGCGTTTTCCTTTTTTCTTATCCCGGATATAAAAACGGATAAGGTCAATTGTGTAGTCAACTGAGGAATTATTTTCAATAGAAAGCTGATAGAACAGTACATCGTTTTTAATATAGATACCAGTAATCTCTGCAACTGATTGCCACTTCTTATCCTTAATGCGTTTAGCAGTTGGAGCATTGTCCAGGATTCCGTTGGCATACATAGCAGTTGTTGCTTTATTATTTACAGGAAGGTAATGCACCCAGGATGCAGGTTTTAAATCATAACAGACTATAAAAGAATATAAACTTCCATCATCAGTCACTACACTAAGGTTTGTTTCATTGAAGCCATTGCTTGCGGCTTTTACCAGTAATATAGTCGGCACATCTTTTACCTGCTGTGCTAAAATGGATTGACTTCCCCTGTCCACATGCTTTATTGCAAAGGGAAAAATAAGGCTGGTTGTTTTATCAGTTGATATACACAAGGTAGTTTGCCCTTTTGTTGCTAGTACCAGCGAAAAGCAGCATATTAATATGAATATACTTTTCATGTTTTTAGTTTTATTGTTGTTGAATATTTTTATCACGGAGCAGTACTTTATATCCGGCTTTCACCATTACTTTCACCTGTTTTACTTTTCTGCTGAGTAGGCTCTTTACTGTATTTACGCCAGCTGCGGCAGCCTGCGCCTTTATGGATGGATCAAGTGTGGTGAGTTCCATCAACTGTAAGCTGTTATCAGCAGATTGCTTTGCCACATCTCTTGAAATGGCGCCGGGGATATAAATACCGGCAAGGCCATCGAGGTCAAAGACTTCTAATTTTACAGGGAACAAGGAATTATTAAACCGGATGCTGCTTATCTCTACATGTAAACGTTCATTATCCAACGCCACTAAACCGGAAACAATATTATTCCTGGGAATCAATACGCCGTTTATATAAATGTCAGATACCAATCTTAGTTTTAATACAGCACCGTTTACCAGGATTGTATTTTCAGGAACAACAGCTTCAATAGCATTGTCATCCGTTTCAATTTCCTTCTCATCATTTATTCCGTAAAAGGCTATGTTATTGTTAGATTTTCTTTTACCTGTGTCAAGCAAGCTTATGCTTGTGACGGAAGAGAATTTACGAACTGGAAACACTGTCTCGTTCTGTTGCAGCGATTTTTCTTTCAATCTGTCTTTTACCCTTTGCGGATATTGTATATCCAGTATCTTATCCAAAGTATTTCCTAATTGTTTTATTTCAGGATCTTCGGCATTTCCGGTACTCATTCCCTTCATCATTTCTTCCAGTTTACTTACCTGGCCGGTAAACTCATCGTCGCTAATAGAAAATGATTGTGCATCTGTTTCATCAGTGACTGATATTTCTGGTTTATTCAACTGATTTTGCAGCAGTGCTATTTTCTCCAATAACTTTTCTTCAGGGCTAGCTGAAGCGCTGCCGTATGGTGTGGTTATTAATTTCTGATTGTATTTATTGGCAGATGCCATCGTCATTTGTTCAACCTCATTTATGGGGCTTGAAATAGTATCAGGTGAAGAAAGATAGAATGGGTCATTACGCATTTGCTCAAGCAGTTTCAGGGAATCCTTCTCTGCCGCTTCGTAAAAACTAAGTTTGTCTCCGTCACTATCTTTCAGCTTTGCATCTGGCAGATTAAGATTTAAACCTGCTGTTTGAATAGTTGCTTTTGCTTCATTGCCGCTGCCGCCTCCCAGTGCCCAAAACGCCATTGTAATAAATGGCAATACAATAACCGGCAACACCAGCATCATTTTTCGTTTACGCAGAAAGGCTTGCGATTGCTCTACTTTTTTCATACACCTCATTTTTGTTTTTGTGAATAATAGATTTGCTCCAGCATTAGTACAGAATCCATCAGGTATGGCCTTGCGGCAAGTATGCTATCGTATTGAGCACTCTTCGCTTGCTTCAGGCTGTCCATGTAGCTTTTAAATACCTGGATTTTCAGAAATGTTTCTTCATCTACTGCATTATCAGTTGAAAGCATTTCATCACCTGTATTGTTATAATGCTTTGGAATATTTACCGGGTCAATTTTAATTGAGGGCTGCGTTGATGATGGGCTAACAATTGCATTTGTCAAAAGATAAACACTATAACCGCCACAAGTAATACAAAAAACGACGAGCCATATTTTAAGCCTTCTCTTGTTCATCTTCCTAAATAGTTTGTTCATTTTTGTTGCGAACCAGTTCTGCATAGCGATACCGAAACCTGCAATCTTTCCAGCAACTTTATCAGATACGCCACCAGCAGTACTTTTCCTTTTCTGTTTCTTAAACAGCCACATATCATCTTGTTTGGGTATTTATATCTTTATTCTCCAGCGTCTGCCATTTTTCAATCAAAAAGCCATGCGGATTATTGTCTGACCTTGACACATTCCGAAGGTATCCTTCCGTAACTAAACTTCTTGTAATAATGGATGTAGGCCTTATAATTTTCTGTTGTCCTTTGTATTTAAAATAGTATGGATAATTGTTAGTGCTTATTATAATACTGTCCATTTCTATTTCCTGGCTGATGTTGCCTGCAATCAAATTAGAGAAATACCCATTCTCTTTCAGGTTGTCATATTGCTGTTTTGCAGAATTATCTGCCAGGTATAATGCTTTAGTGATGTTAGTTTGAATGACTTTATCATCAGGGTCCATCGTAAAGAAAAAATGATGAAACATTTTAACATGGTCTCTTGCTTCAACAGGTATGTTATCTTTTCTGTCTGCGGAAAAAGCTTCCAGTGCCTTACCATTGGCAAGAATGAAAATCTTTTGCTGAGATTGGGATGCTATCTGGTAACTTTTATAAGCTATAAAAACAGAAACGATTACGCAGGCAGCAATAAACAGGATAGAAAAGAGCCTTATATGGCGAAAGGCAGCATCAATATTTTTAGTTTTCTGAAACATCATTCTCACATTTTCAAACTCACATTAACAATGAAATCAAATATCTTTCCAGTAACAACAAACAGGGAATAAGTGCGGTAGCACTACCCGTTCTTGTTGGTTTTGATTAGCTATTTCCGCTAAGCTTATCTTTCATATAGTTACTTCCACCATTATTACCATCTTTAAAATAGCCTTGTGAAGCACCTGCATCTGCCATACTGTTGGCAATCTTGTTGTAACCACTTCCCAATGCATCTTTTGCCATTGAAGCGCCGCCTGTTGCCACTGTACGGGTTGAGGTACTCATCATATTGGTTACTTTATACAGCAAAGTATTGCCACCACCGGCATGAATAATATAATTGGCAACAGATGGTACAGTAAAATAACCGATGATACCTATTATCATAAAAATGAGGTATGCCGTATCTGTAGTACTGAAAAAAGTATCACCATTTGTAGCTATTTGCTGCAGGTCTTCCTTCAGCATGTTCTCCTGGATTTTACCCATGATCCCACCGAAGATGTTGGCAACCGGTAGCCATAAGAATATATTCAGGTAACGGGCAATCCATACAGTCAATGTATGCTGAAAGCCATCAAACACTGCAATGCCAAATACCAATGGCCCAAGGATAGCCAGCACAATTAAATAAAATGTGCGGATAGTATTAATACAGAGTGCTGCCGCTTCAAACAATACTTTCAGCACTTCAGCCATCCATTGTTTAATTGAGTTGCGGAAGTTGTAGGAGAATTTAGCGAAGGCAAACTTGATATCGTTGCCAATACTTTTTAACCAGCCTTCGCTTTTATCTCCATAATTGTATTTATACCATTTATCCCTGTCGCCACTGCCAGATGGCCCTACATACATTTGCCAGTAGGCTGTTTTTTTAATAGCTTCTTCTTTCATCTCTAATAGTTTTGCCACTGCCTTATCCGAATCTGTAACCATTGCAGCAGTTGCTGTAACTGTAGGTTTCATAACTCCGTTTATCATGGCAATAACAGAAGGAAAAATGAGAACTGCGAAGCCTAAAACAAACGGCCTGAACAAAGGATAAAAATCAACAGGCTCAGCCCTTGCTATATGCCCCCATACTCTTGAAGCAATGTACCATGTTGCCGCAAATCCTGCTATGCCCCTGCCTACACCAATCAGCCTGCTGCAAAGCGGCATCATATCATCATACAGTTTTTCCAGCACTTCATGCAGACTGTGAATTCTACCAGCCATTCCTTGTGCCTCTGCAATGTGAGGAAGAAATATTGCTGCTAATACCAAACAAAATAACCGTACACACCATTTCATAATAGAAAATTTATTGCCTGATGCCATTAATTATTCTTGACATTTTAATTTCTGTTTGCTCTGATTTTCGCTGTAAAGCCAATAAGGCTGTGTTATTGTTGAACTCATTAAGAAAAGAATACTGATCAATGACAGTTGCATAAACACGGTCTATAGCCTGCAGCCGTTCATCATCACTCATCCGGAGTTTACCTGCGGTGATAATTATCGTCAATTCTTCCAGGTTTTTAAGGCTCTCATTAAACAAGTTGGAATATACTTTACCGAGATATTCCAGTTCCTGTAATGTAAAACTCTTTTCTTCTTTGAAGTGAGCGTAGGCAGCTTTGTACTCTTTTGCAATACGAAGCTGATAATTGATGATATCCTTGATTCGTTTGTAGTTTCTTACGCCGGGGCTAACTTGCTCAAGCCCGTCTAAGAATGTTTTATGCAATGAAAAATTTCCCTGAGACAAATCTTTTACGACTGTATAGCCTTTGAATATTATCTTGTAGGCATCATACATATTGTTTAATATCTTTTTGAACTGTGCCAGCTTTTCTACATTTAAAATGAGTTGTTGGGCTTCATCACTTTGTGCATTTGCATTTATAAAACGTGTACATAGTACAACTGCAATAATTATTTTTTTCATTTCATTCCGTTTATGAGTTTTGATTTTTGTATTTCCCAATATTCTCCCATCCGTTGAGCCGCCAGCAGGGCCATGTCTTCGCTCATTACTGTGCAGAAAGTATATTTATCCTGCATGTCAGTGTATAGCTTATCAATCCTGGTCAAACGTTCATTGTCTTTCATCTCCAGTTCACCAGATGTGATGATTGCAAGCAACTCATTAATGCCTTCTAAACAATCCTGCAACAGAAAGTCAAACACTTTTCTGTTGTATTCAATCTCTTCAGTTGAGAACTGTTTTGTTTCCCGGATATAGGCCATTGTTTGCTTTGCCTGTTTGATAATGCGGATTTGATAACTGATAATATCAGCCACCTTTTGATACCTGGCAATTTTTGGATTTATTGCTTTGAGGGAATTGAAGAAAGTGTTGTGGATGTTTAAATCACCTTTTTTAATATCACGGATGGTGTTTAGTCCGCCACTTACAATGTTATATCCTTTCTTAGCATAGGATATATATACTTGCAAGGCAGCTATCTGCTGCATCAGGTATTTCTTTTGGGTTGATTTTTGGTTAAACCATTCGCCGGATGTTTGGGCAGTTATAGGACTTAGCCATAATGCAACAAAAGCAACAGTTATTATTATCTTTTTCATACTTCACTATTTTCACTCTTCACAATTTCAAAGTGCTACAAAAAGGAATCCATTTTTAGTTTTAAGCTGGTAACTGAGATAGGACTACCGGTAGACTAAACTAATCCCAGGATATTTTACCAGATAGAACTTTCGCTAAAACAACGTATTTTACCATAGTATCAATCATGCGTAAGTTGATTTTCGATATATGAGGCGACAGTACTAAATGCAAAATTTATGAAGCCCGAAGATGACCTGATAAAAAAACTAAAAAAGGAAAATAAAGAACTCAAAAAAGAAAATGAATACTTTAAATCCCCATTATTTATGTGGGATATTTGCCAAGTAATCAAAGGAGAATATTCAATTCTATTGAGTCCTCCTAAAATTGAATTTCATTCTACAAAAAATCAAAAAGCCTGTTCTTTCAAGATAAATGTAAATGACATCATTTGTGTTTTATCAAGTGGAAAAACCAAATGGATTTATTTTAAAGAGCCACAATCCAGCCTAACGGGCATAAGTGTTACTTCGGATAAATTAAGTTATACGGGAAACCTTCATAATTTTTGTAAAATGTTTGATAACCATGGTATTCATTTGTGTCAAATATCAAGGTCTGTTATTGTTAATGTTTTTCATTATTACTTAGACCGTAAAACACTAAGATTAATTGACCCACACAAAAGCAAAAAAGGAAAATGTGATAACCTTCCAATAAGCTATGAATATCTCGAAATATTTCTAAGCCGGAAATCAACCATTAAAAATATTGCTACATTCCTAAAAATCGACTTTCGTGGCAAATTTTCGCCACTCACCGATCTGCATGATAGTTTTGAAGGATAAATTTTTTTTTATGAAAAAACAATTTTCAAAAGGTAAAGGGGGCAAGCCAAGCACAACCCCTAATCCATCGGGTAAAGGGAGAGACAATAACCCTCCCAAAAAGTAGGTTTAAAATAAAGTGGAGTCATTTGCCTCCACTTTATTTTTCAATCGCACAACGAATCTTGCAGTATTACCCTGTATGGTCTCACTTCTTCCCAATCCCATACAACCTTCTCACATACTCAATTTCTCCCAATTCAGATGCTCTTTGCAAACTCAGCATCTTGTTTTGTGTATTAAATTCTTTCAAGTCTAAATACTGGGTCTGGATATTATCGGCAACTGTATTAATTGTCTCCAGCCGTTTGGCATCCGTCATTTGCGTTGAATACGCATTTACCACCAAAAAGAGCTGGTCAATATTTTTCAGGCTTTCATCCATCATGCCAGTATAAATATTCAGCATATAATCCAGCTCTTCAGGTGTAAAGTTCTTATCCTGGCGAAACAGGTTCCAGGCGCCCTTGTATTCATTTACCATTGCTATCTGTTGCTGGATGATGTCTTTCACCCTGCTGTAATTAGCAATGGCCGACTTTACTTTCTTTAACTCTTCAAAGTAATCCTCATAAAGTTTCTTTTGTTTTTGCACCCAATCCTTTATTTCATTCAGCTTTAACTGGCTCATTTTATTCTCCAGGGTCTTTTGCGCATTCTGTAGCCAGATGGTTTTGTTTTGAAGTCGTTGAATTTTCAAGTCAACAGCTTTGATAACTTTTTTGATTCCTTCTTTAATTATTAATGAAATGGGATCTTGTGCTTGCAATTGCTGTATTGGCATCATCACACAACAGCACACACCTAACGCTGCCAATAAATGTTTCATAACCTGTTATTTTATTTTGATGAATTGATTTGGCCCATCAAAGAGCAGTTTTTTCTTTGTATCAAAAGTGAAAGATTCTAAGGTTTCATTTTGCTGCAGTGTGTTTGAAGATGCATCAAACACTCCACTTGTTTCTGTCACTTTGTATTCCGGCTCTATTGGTTTTCCATCCAACACTCTGTCATACCGCCAGCGGCGAACTATCTTAAACTGGTTGGCTGCTTTGTTTTGCAGTGAAATCACAAGGGTATCATAAGACTTCCCAAACTCACCTTCCGACTGCCGGACATAAGTGCCGGGAATAAAACTCATTATTTCTTCACTTTCGCTGTTCGTACCACAACTAAGGATAAATAGCAATAGGGTCAACTGTAATGAAATCAAGGTTTTCATACTATTAATTTTTAGAATGAATAATATCATCTGCCAAAGCCCTGATACCTTTCTCCATGTCGCCATCAAATTTCTGTGCATAGGCATTCACTCTCACTTTTTCCTTTTCCTCTGTGGTGTAAGCCAGGTATTCTTCCGGGCTTACTTCTGTTCTGTACACTTTGCTCAGCACACCACCAAGGCTTATAAAAACTTCTTTGTATTTTTTGGTTGGGTCGTTTGCTTTGTTGATGCTTAACACCAATGCTTTTTCTTTTTCTGTCAACCCCAATAATTCCTGTATCTGGTCAAACTTATTTTGATACTTACTTTGGTCAAGCAGTATTTTGCAGTCGCTGTTGTTAATGATGGCTTGTTTTACCACAGGTGACGAAATTATATCTTCCACTTCCTGCGTAACTACAATCGCTTCACCAAAGAACTTTCTTACTGTTTTAAACAAATACTTGATGTACTCCGCCATCCCTTCTTTAGCAATGGCTTTCCAGGCTTCTTCAATCAAAATCATTTTCCTTATGCCTTTCAGCTTTCGCATTTTGGAAATAAACACTTCCATAATGATGATGGTAACCACAGGGAACAATATCGGATGATCTTTAATATTGTCTAATTCAAAAACAATAAACCGCTGCTGTAATAAATCAAGATTCTCATCTGCATTTAATAAGTAATCAAACTCGCCGCCTTTGTAGTATGGACGCAATACATACAGAAAGTTAGAAACATCAAAGTCCTTATCTTTTACATTATCGCCTTTCAGCTTTTCTACAAAATCAGTTTTCAGAAATTCATAGAAGGTATTAAAACAAGGAAAGATGTTTTTATCCGCTTCCAGTTTATCAAAATATAATTGAAGGGCATTTGATAAAGCAACATATTCACTACGATTGAAAGTTTCATTATCCTTTTTCCATAAAGCCAACAGCAGGGTTTTGATACTTTCCTTTTTTTCTGTATCTAATACATCACCTTCGCCAATGTAGAATGGATTGAACTTAATTGGTTTGGTTTCGCTGTATGTGAAGTAGTAACCTTTCACCATATCACAAAGGCCCTTGTAGCTATGGCCGACATCTACCAGCACAATATGTGTGCCTTTTTCATAGTAACTCCTCACCATGTGGTTGGTAAAAAAAGATTTTCCACTTCCCGATGGGCCGAGAATGAATTTATTCCGGTTTGTACAGATTCCATTATCCATAGGTTCATCTGAAATATCCACATGAACCGGTTTGCCACTAAGCCGGTCTCCCAGTCGCAGGCCTATGGGACTGATGGAAGACCGGTAATTGGTTTCTAAATTGAAGAAGCAACAAGCCTGCGGCGAAAAAGTATCAAACGTATCATTCATCGGAAAATCGGCGGCATTGCCCGGTATGCCTGCCCACCAGATTTGCGGCGCACCCTCCGTTTCCTGTTTAGGTGTGGCGTCCATTTGCGTAAGAGCAGAGGAACATAAATTACGGATGTGCTTTAGTTGTTCCTTATCATCCGCCCAGGCAAGAATATTGAAGTGAGCTTTAACCGGTAGCCGCTGTTCGCTGATGGCTTCATTCAAAAAAGCATCGGTAGATTCTTTCGAGATGAAATTTTCACGACTATATGCAGACAAAGACTGCAACCGCAATCTTTTACTTTCTAATTTCTGCATTGTCTTTTGTACATCCTCAATAAAAACATACTGACTGTAAATATGATTGCAGCTTAACAACTGCCCGATTGGTGAAGCAAAACCTACGCTGAATTTTGTTTTATCTGTTGAGTATTTATCATAGTTTATTCTTGAGCCGCATAAGGCAGGTACAAATTCTGCATCGGACATTGTATATAGCTGGCAATGATTTTCGCCAATCTTCCAGTCATCTTTAAATTCGATATCCCTGATTGATGAATCGCCTGTTTGCAGATTGACGTACTTCATAGTTAAGTCAAACAAAGCTTCATTGTCCAATCGCTTCATGCTTACGAAGCCACTATCAGTGAGTATCTTTTCAAATTGCCCGACATGATTGAGGAAATCATGAAAGTGTTTGGCATCTAATGTTTCTTCTGGAACAATTGACTTTCTTAAAAGGCTTGAAAAAACGGATGACGATAGCTTTCTGTTGGCAGGTTTTTTAGTCAGCATGATATAGCAATTGTGGTCTAAATATGGCCGTTCATTAAAGAACCGTTCGCTGCTGCGGCTTAAAAAACTGTTGTTGTCTTCTTTGAAACTGGCTGTATATTTTGCTTCGGTAAACCAGTCCTGCTTATACAGTACACTATTCACCGGCAGCACTTTTATGGCTTTTATCCACGCATGGTGAAATGCTTCATAGTCTTCATTACTCATAGTAAACAGTTCCGGCAATTCCACCCTGAACGCTACTGTAACATCACCCATTTTTGATAATATGGAATCATGCTCCATGCCATAGACTGGTAGTATATCAAACAGATTCTTCACTTTAGCAACTGCTTTTTCAATTTCAAAACAGAATAGTTCTTGATAACTTTTGGCACAGCCCGCCGGGCTATTTTTTTCATGAGTCCGTACTGCCCATAAGTGCGACTCATTTTATATACATACATAAACAGAGCAGTGCCTGCAGAAAAAATGATAATGAGACAAATGAAAATATTTATACCAGCTATGTATAAAATAGCAAATACTATCATGAGACAGACCAACCCGCCACCCAGATACCAGATGTATTGTGCTTTCAATCCTTTGAACTCTATTGGCTTGTTAATTCCTTTGTTAATATGATAGACGGAGTTGCTCATTTTGAATAGTAACTTCATCAAATAATTAGCCAGAGGGAAAACTATGCCAGTAAGATAGGTAGGACTATCCAATAGTGAGTCGCACAAAACTTTCGTAATTACAGTGTAAATTGGGGGCATTGCCGAAGGCAAAATAGACGCTTTTGCGATTTTTTGAGTTTGCTGCGATTTTATCACGACACTAACTAATCACATATGACATTCCCGTTTGACACTTCCGAACAACTTATTTTTGAATTTGAACAATTGTTGAAAAGAAATGGACTTGTCGTTCAAGCCAACACCGACTTAGAAAGAATATCGTTTGCAATCCTTGAAAATAATGCAAAGCATAAAAAGGAAATTGTTCATAACGACCAAACCGACATCAGAGATATTTTTTCTGACGTTGCAGGGCTTATTGACTTTGTTTCGCAAATCGTAAAACATCAATCTCATAAAGACTTTTCAAAATTAGTTCCACACTTGCAGCTATTAAACACTTCATCCACTTCAGTCTTGACAACAAAAAGTAAGGTTACAGACGAAGGAAACAATAAGCTATTTGAGCTTTATATTGCATTGCTTTGCATGGGTTTTTCAGAGAATGTTGATTTAGACGACCCTAAGAATTCCAAAGGAGATAATCCAGACATAATTTTTGACTATAAAGGCGAAAAATGGGCTATTGCTTGTAAAGCTATGCATTCAGACAAGGAAAAAACTCTTTATGATACCATTGTAAAAGGTACAGACCAAATTAATAGAAGCATTGCTACTAAAGGAATCGTAGCAGTAAATCTGAAAAATATTATTGACAGAAATGAAATTTGGCCAATCACGAATCAAGAAGATGTTGTTAAAGGAGATGATCCATTATTTGGCTGTTTTTCGACTATTGAAGCACCATTAAATATCCTGCAAAAATATGGCACTAATTTTCAAGAGAAGCTAATTGAAGCAATTGGTGTTGATAGTTTAAAAAAATTAGCAGATACAAAAAAATGTCCAGCAGGTTTTCTAATCTTTTTGCAGGCTGTAACTTCTGTAATGCATCAAGGTAATTGCCCAGCGACAATTTTGAAAACTTTTAATTTGGTTGAGCTTGATAATGTTGACACATGTTTTAAGGAGTTAGGCAACGACTTAAATCTCTCAATGCACAACAGACGTCAGGGGGAAAACCGCAGTTAACATGAAGCTGTTTTGTGCAACTATGATGGAATAAAAGACGACTAACAGGACGAACTTTGTAAACTTTATCTGGTACCCATCGAAATAAAAATTAACTAAACTAATAAATCTATATCCTGATACCTTTTGATTTTTTGTCTCCGTTTACTTTCTTTGGCAGCAACTTGTTCTCTATTTTCACAACAGGGGTTTCTTTAGTAATCGCTTCTTCGCCATTTACTCCTTCTTTTAGCAATTGATTTTTCTGAATTTTAATTGTTATCTCCCTTTCTAAATTCGCAACATCTTTCTTTAATTGCGCCAGTTCATTCTCCTTTTCAAACGGCTTATTCGTCAACATTTCCAACATCGGAAGATTATGTTGCAGTTCTTTCAGGTTGCTTTCATATTTTTCTTTCAAAGCAGTAACCCTGTCAATACAATTTAGAAAATGCCGGGCTGCCAGCTTTGGATTATCAATATTAAGATGCCCCTGGTTCCAGGTGTATTTAATACCGGTGGTTTTGCTTTCTACAAAGAATGCATTCTGATAACGGTACTCAAACAGGTTTTTGTTTTCAAAGGTTTCTTTCTGGCGGCGTATCATGCAATCAAAACCATAGAGGCTGCCAATTTTAAACACATCATCTTCTCCGGGTTTTGGTTTCCAGTTTACAGAAAGCTGAATAAGATGAATGCCAATGGCTTCAGGGTCTGCAGATTTACTGCCGGCGATTTGCACAGGATTTGATTTTGTACCGTCTTTCTCAAATGTCAATACCTTTTTATACGCCGTTTCATCGGTTTTCAATTTATCTAATGTTTGTAAAGTTGCTTCTCTGTCATTTTGCAAATTATCTAACTGAAATCTTGAACGAATAACTTCTTTAAGATGCGCATTGCGAAGGCTTTCCAGTACGGCTATCTTCTTTTCCATTTTTGATTTTTCCAACAGAGAAGTATCACCGGAAAGTATGGCGATATATTCACTAAAATTCATACCGCTCTTCTCATCAATAGCACCTTCGTCAATGGTTCTTACATTCAGTTCACAGTTTTTCATCTGGCTGATAAAGGTTTGTTTATTCTTCAGCAGGTTGAATTTATAATTGTCCAATGATTGTTCAACAGCATAGATGTAGTTCTTTACCTTATTATCATACTCATTCTTCGCCAAAATATTTCCCTGTCTTGCACCACGGCCATTTCGTTGTTCCAGTTCCGATGGCTTCCATGGAATATCGAGGTGGTGCATAGCAACTACTTTTGCTTGTACATTTAAACCGGTTCCTGCTTTTTCAGTGCTGCCCAATAAAATCCTGATTTCACCATTGTTCATTTTGCGGAAAAGTTCAGGCTTTTGCCTGTCCGTCCAGTCATGGATAAATGTGATATGTTGAGATGGAATATCAAAATCATCCATCAGCTTTCGCTTTAGTGCATCATAAATATTGAACTCATCAGGCTTTGGAGTTCCAATATCACAGAACACAATCTGTGTACCCCTTTTATCACTGCTTTCTTTATAAAGTTCTGCCAGTTTCCTGGCACAGACATTTACTTTGTGATTAGGATGGTCTTCATAAAGCCTGGAATCAATTAAGCGCATATCAGCCGCCATCTTTTTAGCATAGTTCGTAGCAATCAACATCCGGCCCTTATCTTCTTCATCAGTCAATGGTGGACGGCCAATCAAACTTCCATCGCCTGTTTTGGCAAACTGCATTAGCTTCTTAATAAACTCCTGCTGATCGGGTGTGGGTGCAATATTGATAAGCTGTTCATCCAATTCCGGTTTGTCAAGCTGAATATGCCTGGCTGTTTTATAATCTGTGATTTCATTATAAAACAAAGCCAGTTCCGGTACTTTAATAAAATGACGGAAACGTTCTTTGGCTATGATTTCATTGGTTACACTGAATTCAAAATCTGTGGTCTTTCTGGCGAACACCGCTGCCCATCCGTCAAAGTTTTCAATACGCTGCCGTTCCATTTCATTTGGTCGCAGGTACTTAAACAGCAGATACATTTCAGTAAGGCTGTTACTGATGGGTGTACCCGAAAGAAAAGTAACGCACAAATCACTTTGAAACTTCTCTTGCAGGGTTCTTACCGCAAACAGCATATTCAATGCCTTTTGACTTCCTTCCTGGTTGCCCAATCCGGCCACTCTTGTATGTCTTGTGGTAAAGGTGAGGTTTTTGAATTTGTGAGCTTCGTCAACAAACAAATGATCAACACCTAACTCTCTAAAGTTGATACCGGCATCTTTCTTTTCTTCGATAGCTTTCCTTAATTCCTGAAGCTTAACACCCAGGTTATTTTTTCTTACTTCCAGTCCTTTCAGCATTCGCCGGGATATTTCACCACCCATGTCCTTAATAGTGTACAAATCTCTTTCAATATTATCCAGCTCTGCCTGAAATATCTGCCGTTGTATTTCGGGGCTTTGCGGAATTTTTCCAAACTGGTCATGTGTAAGAATGATGCAGTCCCAATTATTATTTTTTATTTCATGGAATAAACGCAAACGTTTGGCAGGAGTAAAATCGTTTTCTTCGGGAGCTAATATCCTTGCATTGGGATAAGCTTTTCTGTAAGTCTCTGCTATCTGCCGCACATTGGCCTTTAATGCAAGTATCATTGGTTTGGTGGCAATGCCCAATCTTTTCATTTCATGGGATGCCACCACCATTGTTAAGGTTTTTCCCAATCCCACTTCATGATCAATCAAGGCACCCCGGTTTTGCACAATTCGCCACACTGAATTCTTCTGCGAGCTGTACAAATCATCAATGCCCAATCTTCGTTTATCCAAACCGGGAAACTGTAAATGACTGCCATCGTATTCTCTTAATACATAACAGTTGAACGTATCATTGTAGAGGGTTTCTAAATACTTCTTTTCATCATTAGGTAAGTCCTTAAGCCATTCCAGAAAGTGATTACGAATGCTATCTACTTTCTGATGACCTAATTGTATAGCATCATTATCGGGTACCCGTATTGTTTTATCACCTAAATCAACTTCATAAGTAAAGAATGGTGTGGTGTTCTCCAATGCATGTTCTAACAACTTATCTCCGTACATCCTGCGGCCGTCCTTTGGATTCACCATGTATTCCTGGTTAGTCTTTGCGTTAGAAGCACTCAACTTTACCTTGAATGTATCAACAGAAGCGAAATAGTTTACTTCAGTATTTAATTCAAAGAGTTGCGAAGCAAAACGGTTGTAATAATCTAAAGGAATCCATCTTTCTCCTAAATTAAAATCCAATAGTTCGAAAGGAATTTTTTCAGGCTGCACTTTCTCCAATGCCTGCATACTTCGCAATAGTTGAGCATTATCAGGATTGGCATTTACTACTTCTGCAGCCCGGCGAAACTTTATAACCACATTGCCGCTAAGGAACTGGTCAGCTGTTTCCCACAAAAGTGTTGATGGATTGAGATAGATATGATTTCCTAATGCAGCAATAGCCTCATCTTCGGTGCTATCCGTTGCTGCAGCTATAAATTCCATAGCCACCTTACCATTATCGTTCAGGCTTTTTGCCAAAGCTTCTAATGGATCTGCCGTATGAAAGGCTTCCTGCTTAGGTACTAAAGAGTGAGTAAGAATATCAGCTTTCACAAACTGTTCGCCTTCTTTTCTCTCCAAAGACGAAAGCATCATCAGGCCAAAGGCTTCATCTTTTAATATCCGCTGGCGGTTAATATTGTTATTTAATAAACCATAACCTTTTATCAATGCTTCATACGCATCATTCAGTTCTCTTCGCAACTCCGGATATTCCTTTTTTTCATTTAATTCTTTATCTGAAAGCAATAAGTAATTGTCCCGGACAGAAGTATATTGCTGGTAAAAAGCCAGGTCTTTTTTATCATACAGCGATGGAAGAAATAAAGGTTTTTCATTTTCACCGGACAGAAAGGAAAGAAATCCAACCCGGTTATCATGAATTATTAAAGTAGCTTCTTTGTGATAGGGATTTGGTTCCTGAATGATGTCATCATCATCTTTACCAAAAGACAAGTGAAAAACCGTTTCGCCTTCGTTATAATAATCATGGTCGTATTTTGCAAGGATGTTCGATAATCCTTTTAATTCATTTTGAAAACCGGCAGCACTCGTCCAGTTTACAACGGGCTGTATTTCTTCTGCATTAGAATAAATTTTATAAACATACTGCTTGAAAGCAACGGATTTTGCTGTGACCATTACAAGTAACTCATGTTCGGGTTTATCTTTGGTTCGGATGATATTTAGCAGCCTGGCTGTCTTTCTATCAACTACTGTCTCATCCAATGAATTGATGTAAGCGGCAGCACGGTTGATGGATGCGGCAGGAGTTACATCAAATAACCCCAACTGCACGGATGAGCCATCAGCTTTATTCTCCGGCATAGAAGTATAAGTAAGAAGCTTGCCAGGTGTTTGCTTCCTATCTACTGGTGAAAGTGAAAATGATTGTTGATTAAACCGCTTTTGAATTCCTTCCGCAATTGTTGACGCCAGCTTATCAGCAATCAGATGTATGTCGCCCTTTTGCCAGATTGTTTCCGTAGCCCTGCCGTATTGATTCTTTCCGGGCTTAATTTCATTACCCAAAATAATTTTGGGATGTAATACTATATATCGGTTAATATGATACACACCAAACTCATTTTGCTGTTCTGATGTTTCAATAAGGGTTTGCTCATGAGTAGTGATGTCTTTCTTACCAGTTTGTTTTTGAACAATCAACAAATGTGAAGGAGCTTCTGTGTTTCCTGTATCCTTCATCAGGTTATCAGGCATTATAGAAAGGCTGATGAAATTGGAGTTATGAAAGAGATATTCCCTGGCTGCTTTATTTGATGGGCTGTTTAAAAATCCATCGGTAGTAATGTAAGCAAGTATGCCGCCTTCTTTTATTTTGGATAAACCCTTTGCAAAAAAGTAGTTGTGGATTTTATCCTTTAAATCTTTATCGGCAATTGCATCATCGTTAACAGAAAAATTGCCGAATGGGATATTACTGACTATCAAATCGTATTTGCCATCATCCTTATTATCTGTTTCTTCAAAGCCTTTTATGTCAATATCCACAGGAACTGAAACAGATTCTTTCAAAGCTGTTAACACTTTACCTGTGAGAAAATCTTTTTCAACAGCAGTTATAGCTGCTAAATCAGGAAATATTTTTGCTGCTTCCGTTATGAAAATACCTGCACCTGCTGATGGTTCGTAGATTGTTTTCGGTTCAATGCCTTTCTCTCTTAAAACAGCAAACAATGTTTGGGGAACTATTTCGGGAGTATAAAAAGCGGTGAGGATGCTGTTCTTTAGTGAATCAATTGCTCTTTTGTAATCATCATCAGTTAAATGCTCCCGCAACAATTGATGCAGTTCCATTATCTGTGGACGCAAAGCCAAATCCTGTTTGGATGCTTTCAGTCGAATCCAGTCTTCTTTTGATTCGTAGGGATATAAGACTGCTTTTAAACCACCAAAGCCGGAGTATTTTTTCAATACCCCGGCTTGCTCATTGGTGATAAGCGCCCCAGGTTTCCATTCAAGTGCAGTTTGAATAGCTTCAATATTGTCCCTGAGTTTTTGCTGACTGTTGTAACCCATTGCTCACTTTTTCTTTCACACTGTTACTTTCCAGGTATTCACTTATCATTCCGGCTATCGCATACCGGGTAAACCTGTTGTCTGCTGTTTCTTCCGAAAACCGTAAATCTTCAAAAATCGGAAGGCAATAGGTCACAATATTGATGACCTCGTATTGCAGCAATCCTGCATTAACCATCTGAGAAAACTCTTTTTCAAATTCCTCACTTAAAATGTTGCAGATGTAGTTATACTTTGATGGACGGAGTTCATTAGTCATTTGGTCCAGACAGATTGTTTCAATCAGGTAGCCGGGTTGCCGCTCCTTCTTCATTCTTTCAATTAAATCTGCAACATCATTCAATTTTTGATTGAGATATTGCGTAAGCCCGGCTTCCTGCTCCAATTGGAACAATACATCAGGGTTATTATCCCTGATATACTCAAGCAATTTGTTTCGTAATTCGTCAAGCATAGCATAGAATTTTATTACACACCAAAGAATGAACGGATAACGGTTGCTACTATCACAAGAAATACACAACTGCCAAACCAGGCGGCAGCCACTTTGCCGGTATCATGATCTCCGCTGTTCCATTTCTGATAAACTTTTACTGCGCCAATCAAACCAACAATTGCACCAACGGCATACATCAGGTTAGTGCCTGAAGCAAAGTAGCTTCTTACTTTAGTATTTGCTTCGTTGATCCCTGCATTACCGTCTTGTGCAACTGCCAGCAGTTTAAACAACAGTAACAAGGAAGTAACTGTAATTCTCCTGAACCAGCTACAAGCAAAGAATTTCTCTTTTACACGTTTCATACAACACACTATTTAAAGATTGAACAATCAAAAAAGGCTTCATGGTAATTTGCCCTCTCACATAAACTTACCCGCCATTACCATGAAGCAAAGTTTTTCAGACAGAGAAAATAACAGGCAGGTCGTCCTGTGTAATAACTCCCGGATGTATCGCCTCCGTTTCAGCAAGGATAAATTGGTGCAGGCTATTGTTATTCCCGGAAAGATTTTTCGCCGGATATTTGGCAATAATAACCTGCAAGGCATTTAGTAATTCATTTTTTGAAGGGATAGAATCTACCGTAGCGATAAGGTAGGCTGTTATTTCATCTTTAATGGATTGCAATACATTGGCTCCATCTACAGTTTCTTTTGGTAAATAAGCAGCATGATTTTCCGAAACCAGTTTTGCTTTAAATTCTTCAATTGGAATGTCTGCAACACCTGGTTCTATCTTCTTTATTCCAACCAGGTTTAACAATTCCCAACTGTAAAATTTGTAACCCACATAAACATAATAGCAAACCAACAATAGAATGAGTGAGGTAAGGTATTGGCTCCAGGAAATTGATTGTAGCATATAGAAATGATTTTATAGTTTACGAAATACTGATTCACTATTTAACAATAGAATGCAAAAACATTTCCAAAACGCTGCAATTTCAATAAGGCAGGTAGTACTACCGTATAGCAGATTCTTTGTTTTCCTCTGGTATGCCGACCTATTAATTATAGTTTACCCAATATATTAATCCACTTCTGCAGCATTTCCTTCATTGTATTAATGGTGGCCTTATCCGGTGCATGATATTTCGTTTCGAGACTGCCAAATGATATTTCCTCTCGTTGCAAGGTGGTAAACGTTTTTGCCACAGTCCTGATCATTGGCGCTACGGCGGGATTAATTATAATCTTATCAACTACTAGTAGCCTTATTAAAACAGCAAGTTTTGCAACAGACAGTGTCGTATGAATTTTACATTCTGTGTCAGTAGATACCGTGTTGTTGGACAGATGTGCAACGAAGCCTGCTTCACAGTAGCTAATCTCTTCGATGATCCATACACTTAACTGCTCCTTTAACGAAGGCATGTTTTCATCATAAGCATATTGCAATCGAGCAGGAATCTGGTTAATCATTTTCATTTCGGTTCTTAGCATGTTAACCCGTTCAGATTTTGTGCTTAAGGAACTCAGTTGACTTGTCAGCCGTTTAAATTCACCTCTTACATAACCGGAGTAATTAAAATTGAAATGGTAAAATATTTTTGATATAGTTTCGATAGTATCGTTGTTGCCTTTCAATAATTCCAACAGCAACTCTTTCCTGTAAAAGAGTTGCCTATATGTACAACCATCATCACCATTGGTTGATGTATCTATAAAGCCATTTTTAATTAACTCTATAAGATCAGTATTGGCAAGAGAAGAATTTGACCATTTATTTGTCAACTCCTGAGCCAGTCTCCGGATTTTTGCTTCGTGAATTGAAATAAGCAAAGTGGGAGCCTTCTCATTCATGTCGAAATAAGCGCTGTAATATTCTTGTAGAAAGTGTATCGTGTTCAACAGCGTTTGTGAAAGCTCTTTCAACAAATTTGATGACGGGTCATTTGTCATCTTATCCAGGCAGTAACCAAACCTGTTCAATAAGCGGGTAAGCATCAATTGTACCGTGCGGATAAACTGCTCTTTATCTCCCGGCGTATTCCTGCCAATCATCTCATCAAGGATGAGACGTTGTAAATTGCCGGCCAACTGCTGGTCAACTATATTCTGCAATGTTTCAAGTGTAACAGGGGCAGTTTCTAAATCTTCATGATTTAGGACGGCATCAAACCTCGTAACCCATTTATACAGCAGATATGTTACAGATGCAGGGTAATTTTCATTGTTGACTTTCTTTATTGTCTTAGTGCCATTTTCTGTCTTAATCATAACAATTGATTTGGATGAACAACCCAAATCAATTATCAAACAATGAACCTTTTTATGTACTCAAATCTTAGTAATTGTGTTCGCAAAAATGACTATTTACAGTGCAAACCCTTTTCTACGCATTTTAAACTACTTCCAATTTTCTGCTGAGTTCTAACCGGTTAGATACATTCACTTTTTCAAAAATATTTTGTACATGCTTAGCTACTGTACGCTCAGCTATAAATAACGCTTCGGCCACTTGTTTATGGCTATACCCTTTGTAAATAAGCAACGCAATTTCCTCTTCACGGCTGGTGAGCTGATAGTATTTACAGTTTTTATAAAACCTTTCTTCTTTAGTAATTTGTTCCAGCTCCCGTGTCCGTTTATTTACTTCTTCCTGCAGTTGTTCATTCCACGATAATAATTGTATTTCAGAGGCTATCAATCTTTCATGCTCAATTCTTATTTGTGCGACGTGTTGCTTCACATGAAGGGCCAGCAATAAGAGAAAACCTGTATTGGTTACCGTCGCCTCTACTGACTGGCTTAAATTGAAATACGTAATAAAAGGTAACCCAACCCACGGCGTTAAACTAAAGAACAAAACACCGGCTTCTTCCTTTCCATTGTGAGTATTACTGTCGGTAGTTCTGTATTTATAACGGATGGATTTTTGTAACGAGTGCAGTACCCATAGCGCATAGAGCACCGGTATTACAAGTATATTTTTGGCATGTTCAAGATCATTGCTGATGGCAAATACTGTTACAAACATGAAGTAAGGAAACACAAGGAAGTAGAACACACCACGTCTTGCATGAAATTTCATTTTTTCAAGACTGAAAGCCTTGTAAACATAATAGGGAAAATAAGCAGGTGTAATAAACCCGGTAGCATAAGCTATGCATTCCTGTATAAAAAATGAGCCGGGCAAATCGGGATCAGGTAGCAGCCCGCCGGTAACATTATACGCCAGCAACAAAATAATGAGTACAATATTTAACCGTATTGTTTTATCATCGGGCCTGGCAAACTGATGAATGAGCAGGTAAAAAAGAATTACCAACTCCACACAGACAAACCCGAAGGTGACCCAATGCATTTCTGTACCCGGTAAAAGCATAGCCCAACAATTTTCTTAGCCTCTTTTCATGCAGTACAACGTATATCCAAAATCCAACTCCCGGTAAGTTATAAAACCAAATTTTTCATACCAGGGCAGATTTTTTACAGTGGAAGTTTCCAGGCAGATCGTTCTGTTTTGCAAAGAGCTTTCCTTAATAATACTATTCATTAAGTCGCTCCCGATTCCTTTGCCTTGCTCTGAATCGTCAACACCAATGAACCACAGGTAATAAATCTTTTCATCAGGATGAACTTTTTTTATCGCAGCTTCTCTTTTCACTGCTCTCATGATATTAGATAACCCTATTGCTGAAAGTGCCAGTTTAATATCCCATAGAATGGTGCTTATTGTAGTTTTTTTCTTATCCGGTGCAAGAAGCAGGGCGCAACCTTTTTTGTTATCAGAAACAAAAACATCTCCGAACCGGTAGCAGATTTCAAAAGAGTAAGCCATTAATGTCCTGATTCGTTGTTTTCTTTTCGCATCCTGTTGAATGATATAGTTGACACTTTTATTATCATCGAATGATTTTGAAAGAATATCAACGACTCGATTCTTATCTTCAATGCCTGCTTTTATCATAATACCTTTTTTAGAAACAAATTTCCTCCTTATTAAATCTCAAAACTTATACCTTTTGTTTA
Organism: uncultured Chitinophagaceae bacterium; assembly: GCA_937873715.1. Lineage (GTDB taxonomy): Bacteria > Bacteroidota > Bacteroidia > Chitinophagales > Chitinophagaceae > Ferruginibacter. Next base: position 117,846 of record CALMYJ010000005.1, on the reverse strand, counting down.
GAAAAAGTTTTGGGGAATGGCAGAAAAGTTTTGCAATCGGGATTTTTTTCGACTAAATTCTGATGGTTGTATAAAATACCAAGACTGTTAATGTTGGATTTTGTTGAAAGGAATGTCTACAAATGTCCGATTTGTTACATTTTTAGGAAAATTTGTAACAAACTCTGTTTTAATTAAACATTTTCTTCAAGTCGCTATCAGTTGCCTTATAGTTTTAGTCTTTTAGATATTTAATTACTTCAGAAAGCCGTAGAATATCTTCTGCACCCGCATTTCTCAATGCTTTAAATAGTCTTCTGAATCTTTCGTCATCTTTACTATTAATGGTCTTTGATTATTTACGAAATAATTCCAAATCTTCAGGAAGTTCAAAGTCAACCGAAGATAGTCCTGCATCGGCCAGACATTTAAAAATGAAACGTTCTATGTCAGAAACAATCAGGTTGTTGTTCTTACAACTGATCAATTTGATTGCAAACTGTTGTTATATGATCGAGGCCATAAAGCAATGCTGCTTCGTTTATATTCATCCATTGGAAAAGCTGGAGTATTAATGCATGATGCTGCCTTGCATATGTCGTATTAATTACTGGATGCCCCTGTTGAAAACAAATAGGTTCATGATGCGCTATACGGTTTCTGATATCATTTATTTTGGCGAGTTCATTGAAAATAAATGATTGATTATATTGAATGGCAGGTGTGCTTGTTGGCTTTGAAGGGAAAATGTGCAACAAACTTTGTCCACCTGAAAAATATTGAGGTTGAGCAAACATATACCGCCAGAATCCAAAATCCATTTTGGCTACAACCTTCGCATGTGTATACTGGTGTGCAAATGTGTTTACTGCACTGCGAATAAAGCCAGCAGTTATGCGACAATTATTGTTATCGAACATTCCTCCAGGTTGTATTGCATCTCTTAACCAATCTGACCCGTGTATTCCAGTGTAATGCCGGTCTATTGCATTTCGCATTGCAACTTCATAGCAACTGATAAGTGTAAATAATTCCTGCGATAGCCTCAAATTATACCTGTAAAGTGTCATTGCCTTTTTTGAATTTCCAGCGCAGGCATTTAGGTAGCGATTCATTCGCTGTACAGACATAATTCTCTCAAAATCAGCATATATCACAGGAGAAATTAGGTTTTGAAGATAACTAAAAGATTAGTAAATTTGTATCATATTATTCCCGGTAGTCCCTGATTTCGGTCAAACTATCGGGTTTCGTTTTTTGTAGGAGCCTTTATTTCTTCCCATCCTTCACCTTCTCATACTTCTCCCGTTCCTTTTCCAATAGCTTTTCAAACATCTCAATGGCTTGCTCTATAGGAAAATTATTGAACGTATGATTGTTGCTTACCGCACTGGTTTTTACGCCGCAATTTTCATAAAAATTAATCGTGTTATAAAGTACAGTTTCTTCATTAAATTTTTTCAATCCATCTTCTGTTACTCCCAATGCTTCCGCAATTTGCTTTAATCTGTCATCATCTATTTGCTCAGTCTGTTCCATTTTAGAAACCGCTTGTTTGGTAATTCCTAAAGCATCTCCTAATTCAGTTTGCGTCATTCCCCGAAGCCGACGAACTCGTTCTATCTTTCTGCCCATGTGGAGCATATTTGTATAATCCTTTGTTTCCATATTATTTCAATTTTATAAAGAAGAGTACTATGATTGTTTAGCATTCATTAGGATTTCTATTTTCTCCCTCTCACTTTTTAATAGTCGCTCATAAAGCTCAACAATTTTTTCGACAGGATTTATCTGTTGAGCAATCGCAAATGTTGTAGCTCCATCAGAAATAGTAGCATCCCGGTAATTATTGTGATTGATATTGTAAACAGCTCTTTCTAAATCAAAATTCTTAATTAATTCTGGCGAAACTCCTAAAGCATCGGCAAGTTGTTTTAATAAGCCTTCTTCTATTTCTTCCTGTTGTTCAATTTTAGAAATCGCTTGTTGACTAATGCCAGCTTCGGAAGCAAGAGCATCTTGTTTTACTCCCAAATAGACACGAACCCTTTGCAAATTCTGGCCTACATGTCTTTTAACCGGCTTTTCCATTGTTTCTGTTGCCATAAGAAATTGTTTTTGTAAATATAGTAAAGGTCAACCAAAGTTAGGTAAAAGTCAACCCCAAAAGCTTTAATTCTGCCTCCCAAATAGTTAGGTTGCCTGCCTCCCATGGAAGCAGGCGATCACAACTGGACGAAGGAAGACTATGCAGCCGCCTTCCAGCAAGGTAACGAGCAGGCGCTGGCCTTCATTTACCGGGATTTTCACCCCGCATTGGCTCACTATGCCCACCAATGGGTGCAGGACCGCTCTATTGCCGAGGAAATAGCCGCAGAAACCCTTGTAAAAACATGGAAGATGCACTGGAAGCTTGATAGCTACGGCGCTATCCGGGCCTATCTCTACAAAATCGTTCACCGGGACAGTCTTCGCCATATCAGCCGGGAAAAGAAAAGAGCTGCCGTTCACCAGCAATCGAAGCCAGCCCAAACTACTACGGATACTCCATTTGACCATGTGGTACGCAGCGAAGTGTACCGCCTCATCCACACCGCCCTTAAAGATCTTTCCCCCGCCAACCGGAAGGTCATCGTAATGCATTACCTGGAGGGTAAAACTACCGGCCAGATAGCAAGGGAACTTAATGTACACCCCAGCACCGTTAAAACACAAAAAAACAGGGGTTTACAGGCATTGCGTAAACAATTAATGCGTCCGGTATTAATTCTGTTTTATTTTTTGGTGAAATTTTTATTGCCACAGGTGTAAACCTTTTTTCAGCTTCCAGCCTTCTTCTTATCAGCTTGCTTTAACTTAATAGCATGAAACAAAATCCTTACAGCGATATGGATCAACCGGCATACCGCATTGCCTATCTCATAGCAGGTTTTATCAGGAATACGATTACAGAAAAGGAGCATGAGGAACTGGATGATTGGGTAAACGAAAGCGATGATAATATGCGGCTCTTTGAAGAATTGACGGATGAAAAAAATCTTGAAGCCAATCTTGAATGGATGGACAAGGTGCAAACGGAACAATCTTTCCATACACAAAAAGAGAAAGGAGCATTTGATCTGCCACGAAAAAAGTTTCGGCTAAATCCTGTATGGATGGCTGCCGCATCGGTAGTGTTAGTGGTAGGTATATTTTTTATTTACCGGTATGCAGGAAACGGCAGTACGAACAATAATAACATAACTGTTTCTGATACCACCCAGTTAAAACCTGGTGGCAACCGTGCAACACTGACCCTTGCTGATGGTTCCGTTATTGATTTAACAACGGCTAACAACGGAATAATTGAAATTGGTAAAGGCTCTCATGTGAACAAACCGGCCGATGGAGAGTTGCTGTATGATGCGGGTGTTTCTCCAATTGAAACCCCGTCTATTCATACACTCTCCACACCGGTGGGTGGGCAATACCAGTTAACACTGCCAGATGGAACGAAAGTATGGTTAAATGCGGCAACAAAATTGAAGTACCCATCAAGGTTTGCTTCTAATGAACGCAAAGTGGAAATTGATGGTGAAGCTTATTTTGAAGTTGCAAAAAATGATAAGCAGCCGTTTCGTGTAGGGTTGCAGGATGGTTCAACCGTTACAGTGTTAGGCACTCATTTTAATGTGATGGCTTACAGCAATGAAACAGAAAAAGAAATAACCTTATTGGAAGGAAAAGTAGCTGTTGAAAAAAATAATAGTGTTGAAAATCTTGAACCGGGTACACAGGCGATTGTTAAAACAGATGCAATAACCAAAAGAACCGGAATAGATACAGATGAAATTACAGGATGGAAGAATGGATTGTTTGTTTTTCATGATGCACCTATTGAAAGCATTATGAAGCAGGTGGAAAGATGGTATGATGCGAAGGTAGTGTTCCAGGGAACAATCAAACAGCAATTCAACGCAACTATTTTGCGCAGTGAGCCTTTATCAAAACTTTTGCGGCTCTTAGAGCTTAACGGATATGTTCATTTTAAAATTGAAAACAAAACGATTTATGTATTACCCTGACGATTAAAATACCCATAGGTTAATGCAAACAAAAAGCCGAAAGTGTTACGAGCACCTCCGGCGGAAGTTTGGGTTAACCCTTACTATCAACTGAGACTATCAACTGAATTCAGAAACCCAAACAATACAAAACTATGCAATTAAAAGTTTTTGGAATCCGATTTGCAACCTTATTGACTATGAAACTTTTAATCCTGCTCATGACTGCTGCCTGCCTGCAGGTATCCGCCAATGGCTATGGCCAAACGGTCACCCTATCGCTTGAAAATGCCCCGCTTGAAAAGGCCTTCAAAGAAATAAAAAAGCAAACCGGTTACTCTTTCGTTTATACCCGTGTACAATTAAAAAATACCCAGCCTGTTACCTGCCGCATCACCAACGGCGCATTAAAAGATGCACTGGAGCAATGCTTCCGAAATCAACCGCTTTCGTTTTTGATTGAAGATAAATATATCGTTGTACAAACGAAAACGATTCCAATTCAATCCAGCGTTACCAATTTCGATCCAGTTGATATTACCGGTAGAGTTGTTAATGAGAATGGAGAAGCGGTAATTGGGGCATCAGTTAAAGTAAAGGGCACAAATGTTGGTACAAGCACAAATGAAAATGGAGATTTCAAACTTACCGTTCCAGCTCCGGACGTAACGCTTATTATCACCTCAACCAATATTGAAACCCTCGAAGTAAAATTAAATGGAAGAACACAGTTGTCTACCATTATTGTCAAAACATCTATTAAAGCTTTAAGCACAGTTGTAATAAACAAAGGGTACTATTCCACAACGCAAAAATTAAATACCGGAAGTGTTTCAAAAGTAAGTGCTGGCGAAATAGAAAAACAGCCAGTTTCAAATCCAATAAGTGCTCTGCAGGGGCGTGTGCCGGGACTTTTAATAACGCAGCGGAACGGCTTGCCAGGCTCGAATTTGATCATCCGAATAAGAGGCCAAAATTCTATTCAACAAGGAAATGAACCTTTGTTTATTGTGGATGGTGTTCCTTTTGCTTCTGAGAACATGGAAAGAACAGGTATCCTGCTTAATGCTACTAGTCCATTTAATACAATAAACCCATCTGACATTGAAAGCATTGAGGTGTTGAAAGATGCAGATGCTACTGCCATCTACGGCAGCCGGGGAGCAAATGGTGTTGTATTGATCACAACAAAAAAAGCTAAAACCGGCAAAATATCTATCAATGCAAATTTTTTCACTGGCTGGAGCAGCACTACCAGAACGATGGACTATATGAATACAAGCCAGTATCTTGAAATGAGAAAAGAAGCATTTAGTAATGATGCTGTAGTACCAAATGCTGCAAACGCACCTGACCTTTTACTATGGGATACATCAAGATATATTAACTGGAAAAAAAGGATAATTGGAAATATATCTAACACCACAAACGCTCATGTAAGAATTTCAGGCGGAACCAGGAATATTAATTACACTCTCAGCACAGGCTACTATATAGAGGGAGCCGTATTTCCCGGAAGTTCGAGATACAAAAGAGGATCAACCAGTTTTAATGTTTCAATGCTTTCTCCCGACAACAAATTTTCGTCGGTTATTTCTTCGAGCTATACAGCTGACGAAAACAGTTTACCTCCACAGGACATATCGGTTTTCATAACTAATCCTCCAAATATGTATGAACCCTACGATTCAACAGGCCGTCTTCAATGGCAAGAGGGAGGTTTTTCTTACGGAAATTCTTTATCATATCTATACCAGCAATATAAAGCCAACTCTGATCGCTTAATTGCGAATGCCAACCTGAGTTACAAAATCTCAGATAAATTAGTAATTCGGTCAACCTTCAATTTTAATTCTGTTCAGTTTGATCAATACAGCACAAGACCCATTGCTTCTCAAAACCCGGCATTTAATCCAAGAGGGTCTGCTACATTCTATAACTCTTCATCGAAAATCTGGAATATTGAACCACAAATCGACTACAGTACGCCGCTATTAAAAAAGGGTATACTACAGGTGCTGGCAGGGACAACCTGGCAACAAAAAAAGGATAATGGAATTTACCTGACAGGATCGGGCTATACCAACGATGCTCAAATTACCTCTATTGCGGGGGCAGGAACAATCAGTGTTCAGCATGATTACTCTGTGTACCGGTTTGCTTCCATCTATGGCCGCATTAACTATAACTGGAATGAGAAGTATCTGATCAACTTGGTTGCTCGCCAGGATGCGTCTACAAGGTTTGGCCCTGCGAACAGGCAAGCTAAATTTGGCGCTCTTGGACTTTCATGGATTTTTTCAAATGAAACATTATTTGAAACAAAATTCAAAGCGTTAAGTTTTGGGAAACTAAGGGCAAGTTTTGGAACTACTGGCAATGACAGAATCGGGGACTATCAATATTTAGATACCTGGAGTAACACCCTTAACCTATATCAGGGTCAGTCAGGTCTTCGTCCTACTCGTCTGTTTAATGAAAACTATGGATGGGAGCAGATACGAAAACTAAATTTCGGGTTAGAATTAGGCTTTTTAAATGAGCGGATATTTTTCATAGCCGACTTTTTTCAACACAGGAGCGACAACCAACTATTGATGTACAGCTTACCTGACCAAACTGGTTTTACCAGTGTTATAAAAAACATACCCGGAGTAGTTCAGAACAAAGGAGTAGAAATTATAATTAATACCTTAAATATCAAGAAAGAGAGGTTTTCATGGAAATCATCTTTTAATCTGACTGTTCAGCGAAACAAGCTATTAGAATTTTACAACCTAAATAATTCGAGTTATGCAAATCGCTACATTATCGGAAAACCTCTCAATTTATTTCTTGGGTTCACATATTTAGGTGTAGATGAACAAACGGGAATTTATGATTATGATGATGCGAACCAGGATGGCATATTAAATACCAGGGATTACAAGTATCAAGGGACAACTGACCCTGACTTTTTTGGCGGGTTAAATAATACACTTCAATATAAAGGTATTGAGTTGAGTTTTCTATTTGAGTTCCGAAAGCAAATGGGCAGACATGCAATTTTTGGCCATTCCAATACGCCCGGGACTTTTATTAATCAACCGATAGCTGTTCTCGACCGTTGGCGAAAACCAGGAGACATTACAACGTACCAAAAATATACGCAGGCTTCCGGAACGCCTGCTTCAACTGCTGCATCACGTATAATCTTCTCCAATGCAGCATTAACCGATGCTTCGTTCATAAGGCTAAAGAATGTTGTGCTTTATTATTCGCTGCCGGAAAGATTAATGAAAAAAATTAAAAGCCAATCTTGTAAATTTTTCTTACAAGGTCAAAACCTGTTAACTATTACGAAATATGTGGGAGCAGATCCAGAAAATCAGAATCTTCAGGTTTTACCACCCTTAAGAATATTCACTTTTGGCTTTACTATGACCTTTTAAACATTAAAAAATGAAAAGAATAAAAATATTTCAGTTGTTGTCGGGTTGCCTTATTATTTTGATGACATTATCCTGCAAAAAGTTTGTGGAAATCCCGCCTTCACCAACTCAAATAATGAGTTATAAAGTATTTGAAAATGATGGTACTGCTACGAGAGCAGTCACAGGGATTTATATTCAAATGATCAGCAGTAACAATTTATTTACATCTGGCAACACAACATTTTATGCAGGCATGTCTGCGGGTGAATTAACTTACTATTCTAATGATTGGAGACAGGAGTTTATTAAAAATGAGATTACTACCAATAACCATGATTTAATTTCTTCTAGCTTCTGGAGTGCTGCATACAAATATATTTACGCTTCAAATGCCTGTATAGAAGGCTTGGAAAAATCACAATCACTTACATCTTCGGTAAAAAATTCATTGATAGGCGAAGCAAAATTTATAAGGGCCTATTGTTATTTCTATCTTGTTAATTTGTTTGGTGATGTTCCGTTGATTACTTCAACAAATTATGAGGTAAACTCAACAATGCCGAGGGTAGCTACATCACTTATATACAATCAAATTGTTGCGGATTTACAGGATGCTCAAAATCTTTTGACCCCAGCCTATCCGACAGCAGAAAGGGTTCGCCCAAATAAGTGGACTGCCACAGCACTACTGGCAAGAACATATCTTTATATGGAGCAGTGGGCTAATGCGGCGCAACAGGCATCCTTAGTTATTAATTCAGGAATCTATTCGCTATCAGCAAACCTTGAAAATGCGTTCCTAAAGAACTGCAACGAAACCATCTTTCAAATCCAACCCGGTTCAGGTACCATCAATACATATGAAGGAAATGCAATTATTCCGGCAACGAATACGGCAATGCCGACTTACTTACTGACTCATACGCTTTTGAATTCGTTTGAACCGGGTGATATGCGGAAAACCAACTGGGTTAAATCGAGGACTTTTAACGGTCAAACATATTATTACCCTTATAAGTACAAAGTACAGATGAGTTCTACCTTGACAGAATACTATCTCTATTTGCGCTTAGCTGAACAATACTTGATAAGAGCGGAGGCCAGATCACAATTGAACGACATTGTGGGTGCTCAAGCGGATGTAAACATAATTCGCAACAGGGCTGGGTTAGCCAATACATCAGCAACCGATAAAAATTCGTTATTACTTGCGGTTGAACATGAACGACAAGTTGAATTATTTGCAGAGTGGGGACATCGCTGGTTTGATCTCAAACGAACAAACAGAGCAAACACGATACTAAGTGCTTTAAACCCTTCTACATGGCAGGCAACTGACGCATTGTGGCCAATCCCGATTTCGCAGATCACTTTAAATACTGCATTAACTCAAAACCCAGGGTACTAACTACCTCCCTGTAAAATAATTGCTTTTCATTCACAGGTGCATCGATGCTTCTATTGCATCGTTGTATCAATACTATTCACTCATGCTAAAATATCTTAGTATTATAATTCTATTCGGCCTTTGCTTTATTAGGAGCAATGCGCAGGAAAAAGACAGTTCCCGCTTAATTGGTGACAAATTCCCGGAATATAATTTTAAGGCCATTGATAAAGATTCATCTTATCAATTCACTCTTGATAAATACAACGGGAAGCATATTATCATAGACCTCTGGAATGTTTATTGTTTAGGTTGCATCAATGGAATGAAAAAGCTGGACTCGTTACAAAAACAATATAGGGAAACGCTCCAGATAATTTTGGTTACTAAAAACTCGAAAGAACAAATTGACAAACTATTCTCAAGGAAAAATATACAGCGCCCTGATCTACCGATTATAGTTAGCGATACAACAATCTACGATGTATTCTTTCCACATGACGGCGATCCTCTCCACATATGGATTGACACTTCAAGAACGATAAAGTATATAACCGGTGGTTATAACACAACAGAAGCGAACATCAGAAAGTTCATAAATAATGAACCCCTAAATGTTTCACTTCAGGCAAAATTAAAGGACTTCGATGCCAGCAAACCTTTAATTGATGAGGCGTCAAATCGATTGAAATTTTATACAGCTTCCTATTCAATTTTTACAAAAGGATTACATAATGTGACAAATACATATAGAATTGAAATGACTAAGGATAAGATAAGTGGTGAACCCTATTCTATAAAAGCAGTAAATGCACAAGTTCTGACTCTTTTTCAAATCGCTTATAACCGTAAACTCTATGGTGTTGATTTGAATATGTTTCAATTAAATAAAAACAACAGAATAATCCTGGGTTCAAAACGAGCAGACTCATTAATAATGCCAAAGGAGATAGATGAGCTTGATTCATGGAGGAATACACAGCTATTTTGCTATGAACTTTTATTGCCAAAAGAGAAATCAAGTCTTATTTTCTCGTGGATGCAGCAGGATTTGCGTCGTTTTTTCGACCTTGACGTGAGCATCCAGAAAAGAAGAACATCCTGCCTTGTTCTTATCAATACGGCAAACTTTCCAAAAACATTCAATGAAGAACAAAAACAGTTACCGCCATTGCATATTCAAGATGAATATCTGCCTTATACAAAAAGGAAACAAATGGCAAAAACGATTGAATCGCTGATCTACTTAACGCAAGATTTCAATCTCCCGTTTATAGATCAAACAAGCTTTAACACTGATGTTTACATTCCGTTTCCATCAAAAGTGAATAGTATTAATGAACTCAATCAACTGCTAAGGAAATATAATTTACAGGTAGTCCAGGAAGTCAGAGAAATTGATTTTTTACTAATAAAATAGCCACCTTTTCAGGCGGCTATTTTTAACTTCCCAACTACGGCGCTGATTAAGGTGTAGGCCTGAATTTAGTAGAAATTGTTGTGCTAAGATTGGGGATGTCAGGGTTCTGTGCATCAGGTACAGCCAGTTTTGCACATACATTGCTGCCGGTGCAGGAAGGTTCTGTAGAACCATTCCCATAAAGAGAATAATCAGCAGCCACAGACGGATCTCCACCAGCTTCCAGCTCAAACCATTTTTCGCCATCCATTGGTTTTACCGTTTCAGTCTTTGTAAAAGCGCTGAATACTACAGCAAAAACAATTGCCATAATTCCTAACAAGTACTTTTTCATAAAATAATATTTAGTTGATTAATTGTTGCCTACTTTTTTATACAGGTGTTCGGCTATTCCTGTTTATTGCAATAAAGAGTTCATTTCTTCGGTAGTGCCACAGGGCAAATATGTTTAGCAATAGAAAAATGATATTAAACACAAGATGCTGCGTCCATGACAGCTCTTGCAGCACACCGCCGCATGAGCAAGGCAGGTTTGATGCAAACAAAATCATGTATGCTATGTAAGTGGTAAAAAAAAGCATCAGTGTAAATGACAATTGCAACCCCCTTTTACGTGTTGCTGGAATAAATAACAAAGCAGATGTAATTATTTCTACTACGGGTATTGCCCAAGATAGTAAAACTGAATATGTACCCAATAACGGAGATTTTGCTAAGACAACCTGGAAAGCATGATGATCTTTCAGCTTACTGATGCTGGTGTACAGAAACAGGAAGAGTAAGAGAGCGGAAACTATCTCAATAAATAAAGGTGTGTTCTTTTCCTGTTTTCTCATAGTGCAGTCATTGTGCACTATAAAGATCACGATAAACTCACTTCACTTTTTCCTATTGTTGTTTGCCAGATATGCCTGAAGTTTTGCGAAAAGAATTATTATCGTCTTAAAGAACCAGGCGTCATTCCAAAACGTCTGCGAAAGGCTGTTATAAAATTGGTAGTACGGGGATAGCCTACCAAAGAGCTTATTTCTTTGATAGGTTTATTGGTAGTTAAAACAAGTTGCTTTGCATGTTGCATCTTTCTTTCCATCAGCCATTCAAATAATCCGGCACTGAAATATTTTTTAAATCCGTTCTTTAATTTGTTTTCATTAATGGCCACCCGGCGTGAAAGCTGGCGGATAGAAGGAGGTTTTTTGTCTATGTAACTTTCGAGTATTGTTTTTGCCTCGTGAATCCGTGATATTTCAAATGGTGTGAAATTTGGCTCTGCTGCATTTCGTTTAAATGCTTTTTCTAATAACTGATACAACAATTCTCTTACTTTTAAATCGAAGTAGAATTGCCTCGTCGCTTCATCATACGGACATTCGAGTATTTGATTATAGATCTCTTTCATGGTTGGCAATGTCCATCCCTTCTTGCCATTTAAAAACATCGGTGATGTTGAATTTAAAAACCCATTAAGCTCCGGAAAGTATGGAGCTAATTCCTTCAACACAGACGGAGAATAAAAGACATCAAGCAACCGAAATTCGTTGTTCTTTTCAAAAGTGGCGTTACAGTTTGCAGAATTGGAAAAAAAGCAGGTGTATTGATCTTGCCGAAGATGAAACTTACCGATTGAATCAATTTCTTTGTGGGCTCCGTTTTTCAGCATAAAGGAGCTATAAAATCCTTTTGTATGGAGCCATTTGCTTGCGCTGACTTTTTTTAGAAACCTGCCGATGCTAAATCTTATCCAGTAACCGTCGCCGGATAATTCCTGCACAACTACTTCGGTAAGATTTGATTTTGCACAGTGAGCTACTGCGCCACGCAGAACCGGTCCGGCATATTTTTCAGGCAGGCCTGGTTGAAATTCAAGAATCCCTCCATTAGATAAGATCAATTCCATATGCATACAATTATCTCAGATACTACTATCTCAGCAGCCAAGAATTAATAATGCCTCTCAGTCTTACAACGGGATGGGTCTGAATCAAATTTAATAAATCTGTTTTTAAGGTTAAAGGGATGTTAGTAACAGTCTATGCAGAACACATAAGTATAGAGAATTCGTCTAAAAAAGGAGACTATTTACTTACCCGTTGATTTCCAATGTTTTGTTGTGTTGACCTATATGCTGCACAAGGAGGATATTTGTGAATGACAGGATTCGTTTAGTTTTAAAACTTAAACAACAACTCTTATCTTTTAAAGAAAATTGCTGATAATGATATTGTACATCAAGAATATGGTCTGCAGCCGCTGTGTAATGGCTGTAGGGCAGGAACTGGAAAAGCTGGATCTTGAAATAAAAGCAATCCGCCTGGGAGAAGTGGAATTACAAACGCCGCCATCTGAAAATCATTTAAATACACTCAACAAACGGTTGGCTGGTTTGGGTTTTGAAATATTGGACAACCAGAAGCAAAAGCAGATTGAAAAGATTAAAACGCTGCTTATCCAAAAGGTACAAACCGGCGATATCAAAGAACATTTCAGTATCAGTGATTTTTTAAGTAAAGCATTGCACAAAGACTACAGCTATATCTCACGCCTTTTTTCAGAGGTAGAGGGAATAACTCTGGAGCAATACTTCATCCTGCAAAAGATTGAAAAAGTAAAAGAGCTACTAATTTATGGTGAAATGAATACCAGCGAAATTTCATACCAATTAGGATATAGCAGTGTGGCACATTTATCTTCTCAGTTTAAAAAAGTGACAGGGCTCACACCAAGTGAGTTTAAAAAGTTAGGTGGCCACCGGAAATTTTTGGATGAAGTAAAAAAATAGCTATGAAAATATTCGCTTACGGTTCAAACATGAACATCGGCAGGCTGAGAAAAAGAGTACCATCATCAACCAAAGTTTGCAATGCCTCATTAGATGGGTATTCATTTGCTTTTAACAAAAAAAGTAAAGATGGTTCTGTGAAAGGAAACATTGTGCAAACAAATAACGTTGATGATAAAGTATGGGGTGTTGTATTTGAGATAGTCGAAAAAGAAAAAGAGAAACTGGATGATGCAGAAGGTTTGGGAAATGGATACAATGAAACAATGATAGACGTTCTGGATACAGACGGTCAATTAATAAAAGCACAGGTATATATAGCCGATTCATCTGCAATTGACAACTCACTTCATCCATACGACTGGTATAAAGAGTACGTTGTTTCAGGTGCTAAGGAAAATAAATTGCCTGAAGGATACATAAGTAAACTGGAAAGTTCTCAGGCTATTGAGGATCTGGACAAAGAAAGAAGAAAAAGACATTTTGATGCAATAGGCAAAGAGAACAAATCGATATAAACTTTTTACAAAATTCTGTAATAACGGCGGCATGGTGTCATAGTAGCTTTGCATCAAAGTATATTACTATGACACATACATATAGCGTAACCGGAATGACCTGTAGCGGATGCGAGGCAAAAGTGCAGGGTCTTTTATCAAAAATAGCAGGGGTTAAAAATGTAAGCATTGATTTATCAAAAGGCGAAGCAACGATTGAAATGGACAAACACATTGCAACTGCTGAGTTAAAGGCTGCACTGAAAGATTATCCAAAATATCAATTGTCAGAAAACAATCACAGTCCTTATGCTGCCGTTGTGGAAGTTGATGAAATAGAAAACAAATCATGGATAGTAACATACAAACCTATACTGCTAATCTTTGCTTACATTACCGGTATTACATTGTTAGTAGAATGGATGCAGGGAGAGTTTGCTTGGATGCGGTGGATGAACCATTTTATGGCCGGGTTCTTTTTGGTCTTTTCTTTTTTCAAATTGCTTAACCTGAAAGGTTTTGCAGAAAGCTACAGCATGTATGATATTGTGGCAAAAAAATGGAGTGCATGGGGCTATATTTATGCATTCACCGAGCTGGCTCTGGGTGCAGCGTTCCTTACAGGTTTCAATCCCATCCTTACCAATATCGTTACCTTTACGGTAATGACGGTAAGCATTATCGGGGTATTGCAAAGTGTGCTGAACAAACGAAAAATAAAATGTGCCTGCCTCGGTGATGTCTTTAACCTGCCCATGAGTACCATAACAATTATTGAAGATGCCCTGATGATTGGAATGAGCGGTATAATGTTCATAGCTATGTTATAAAATGTTGACAATTAAAACGATAAGAGGTTTCCTTTGGCGGTTGCTTAAAGCACCTTTTGTACGAAAAAGGGATTGCTGCAAGTAGATAAAAGTCATTAAACTATAAAAGTGTTACAAAATTTTGTAAATACGTGCACGGAAATACCTATACTTTTGTTACAGGTTTTAGTATGAAAAAGGTTCTTACTGTCATAATCGCCTTATTGTACCTGGGTAGCTCAACAGGCGCCACCTTGCACATGCACTATTGTATGGGCGAATTGGCCGATTGGGGCTGGGGACATAAGGAGTCAAAAACATGTGGCAATTGTGGCATGGAAAAAAGCAGCGAAAAAGACAATGGCTGCTGTAAAGATGAACACAAATTTGTAAAGAACAGTTCCGACCAAAAGATTATTGAATCTTCTTTTCAGCTAATGCAAATCTCTGGGATAGCACTCATTCCCGGATACGCTGAAATTCCGTTAATACATATTTCAAGTTTAACTGAAGCAAACCCGGTAAGTAATGCACCTCCCCGAAGTACTGGCATTGCTGTATATATCCTCAATCGCACTTTCCTGATTTAAAGATTACACCCTTTCTGAAGCCGGACAAATGACTTGTCGGGCTATTGGCATTTCCTTATGCCCATATATTTCTTTTTCACACATTAAATTATATAAAATGAAATCATTAAAAATGCTGATGATGGCAGCCTTCACCATCATGTCTGTTACTGTGTTTGCCCAGGAAAAAGCTGGTAAGAAGGATACACTCAAGCATACAATCCTCTATACCTGCTCAATGCATGATTCAATAGCCATGAAAAAGCCCGGCAACTGTCCTGTATGCGGAATGAAGCTGGAGCGTTCCAAAAAAGAACAAATGAAAGCGGAGGTTACAAAAAACTACTCCTGCCCCATGCACGCCGATGTAACAAGCGAAAGCCCCGGTAAGTGCACAAAATGTGGAATGAACTTAACCCTTTCCGCAAAAGAAAAAATGAAAATGGAAGTGGTAAAAGCATATTCATGCCCGATGAAATGTGAAGGCGATAAAACCTATGCGCAAGCGGGTAAATGCCCTAAATGCGGAATGAAGTTAAAGGAAACAAAAAAAGAAGATCCTAACCATAAACATTAATCTCAATAAAACTACAATTCAATGAAAAAGATATTCTTCAGCATGTTAGCTATCAGCGCTATAGTATTTGCCGCCTGCAATAGTGGTGGCAGTAAAAATGAACATGAAGGGCATGACATGAGCAAAATGGATAAGGATACAACACAACATGTTGCAACTACCGATGACAACGATGTGAAAGCCGTTGCAGTGGTTTATACAAATGTGGATGCAAACGCTGCCGCCTCCATCAACGCAATTGTTGACCATTACCTCCATATCAAAAATGCCCTGGCAAACGACAATCCTGAGGAAGCAGCCCGTGGTGGAAGGGCAATAGCAGATGTTATAAAAAAGTTTGATAAATCACTGCTAAGCGCAGAACAAAAAAAGGCGTATGATGAAATAACATCTGAACTGCAGGATCATGGTGAGCATATTGCAAAGAATGCGGGAGACATTAAGCACCAGCGTTCGCATTTTATACTCATGAGTGAGGATGTTTATTCTCTAGTGAAAAATTTCGGGGGCGGTAGACCTTTATTCCACGATCACTGCCCAATGGCAAACGATAATAAAGGTGCTATGTGGATTAGCGAAGTAAAGGAAATTAAGAACCCTTATTTCGGTGCTGAAATGTTCAAGTGTGGCCGTGTGGAAGAAGTAATTAAATAATGATTTAACCAAACATCATGGTTCAAAAATTAATTGAACTCGCTTTACGCAACAGGCTTATTGTGCTCCTATTCGCAGCGGGCCTGTTTGCGTATGGCATTTACTCTGTTAAGAAAAATCCGATTGATGCGATTCCTGATTTAAGTGAGAACCAGGTTATCGTTTTTACAGAGTGGATGGGCCGTAGTCCGCAGGTGATGGAAGACCAGGTCACCTATCCGCTGGTGAGCAACCTGCAGGGTATTCCAAAAATCAAGAACATCCGTGGTTCATCTATGTTCGGGATGAGTTTTGTCTATGTGATTTTTGAAGATAATGTAGACATCTATTGGGCAAGAACAAGGGTATTGGAACGGTTGAATTTTGCCCAGCGTTTACTACCACAGGGAGTTACTCCAACATTGGGTCCCGATGGTACTGGTGTCGGGCATATTTACTGGTATCATTTGGATGCACCTAAAATGGATTTAGGTGAACAAAGGGCATTGCAGGACTGGTACATCAAGTTTGCATTGCAGACAGTTCCCGGTGTTGCGGAAGTAGCTTCTTTTGGTGGTTTTGAAAAACAGTACCAGTTAGTGGTTGACCCGGTAAAGTTGCAATATTACAATATCTCCCTGATGGATGTAATGAATAAAGTGAAAGCGAATAACAATGATGTGGGCGGCAGAAAATTTGAAATGGCTGATATGGCTTATATCATCCGTGGCTTGGGCTATATCAAAAGCAAAGAAGATGTAGAAAATATTGCATTGAGCAATTACAATGGTATACCGGTAAGGGTAAAAGATATAGGTTCCGTACAAATGGGAGGCGATTTACGCCTCGGCATTTTCGATATGGATGGAAAAGGCGAAGTGGTTGGCGGCATTGTTGTGATGCGTTACAATGAAAATGCAAATAAAGTTATAGAAGCAGTTAAAGAAAAGATGAAAGAGGTGCAAAAGGGATTGCCTGAGGGAGTAACTTTTAAAACTTCTTATGATCGCAGTACATTAATACAAGAGGCAATAGATTCAGTAAAAGGAACACTGATTGAGGAGATGATCGTAGTTTCTTTAGTGGTGCTTATTTTCCTTTTTCACTGGCGAAGTGCCGTCATTATTTTAATCCAACTACCTATTTCTGTAGCTGCAGGTTTCATTTTTCTGGAAATGTTTGGCATTTCTTCCAACATCATGTCACTAACAGGAATTGCTCTGGCCATTGGTGTGGTGGTGGATGATGGCATTGTAATGGTGGAAAATGCTTACCGGCATATCAGCGAAGCACAATCAGCAAAAATTAATTCATCTGACAAAGTATAAACATGGCAAACTGGTTCAAAAGAAATAAAGACCCGTTGACAGCAGAAGAAAGGAATGCGATTATTGAAAAGTCATCTAAACAAGTTGGCCCCGGCGTTTTCTATTCTACCATCATAGTAGTTACCTCTTTTCTTCCTGTTTTTTTATTAACAGGAATGGAGGGTAAGCTCTTTCATCCGTTGGCTTGGACAAAAACATTCATTCTTTTGATTGATGCTTTTTTAGCCATTACATTAACGCCGGTACTGATTTCATTTTTTCTAAAGGGAAGATTAAACCCGGAAAGTGCAAATCCGATTACAAGAACACTGGAAAAAATCTATACTCCCATTTTAAAATGGTGTCTGAAGTGGCGTAAAACCACCATTGCAGTTAACATTATTGCGTTGGCTACCGGCATCATTATGATGACCCGTCTCGGTTCTGAATTTATGCCGCCACTGGATGAAGGTTCACTACTGTTTATGCCTGTTACACTGCCTGATGTTTCTAACTCTGAAGCAAAGCGTTTGCTGCAGGTGCAGGATAAACTCATTCGTACTGTTCCCGAAGTGTCGCATGTATTGGGCAAGGCAGGAAGGGCAAATACGGCTACTGACAACTCCCCAATCAGCATGATAGAAACAATCATTTTGCTTAAACCAAAATCTGAATGGCGGAAAGGCATGACGAAGGATGGAATCATCAATGAGCTTAATTCAAAAATGCAGATACCCGGTGTTACGAATGGATGGACACAGCCCATCATCAACCGGATTAATATGCTTTCAACTGGCATCCGTACTGATGTGGGATTAAAAGTGTACGGGCAAAACCTTGACAGCATTTATGCCTTTGCACAAACAATAAAAAAACAGTTGGAAGGAATTGACGGTGTAAAAGATTTGTATGTAGAACCAATCACAGGCGGTAAATATGTTGACATTGCTGTAAAGCGGGAAGAAATAGGCCGCTATGGTTTAAGTGTGGATGATGTGAACACCGTAATAGAAAGTGCATTGGGAGGAATGAAACTTACCACTACTATTGAAGGCCGTCAGCGTTTTTCAGTGAATGCACGGTACGGACAGGATTTCCGAAACAATCTTGAAGCATTGAAACGATTACAGGTACAGACAATGAATTTCGGTCCTGTTCCATTGGAAGCAGTAGCGGATATAAAACTGAGTGATGGCCCCCCGATGATTAACTCGGAAAATGCAATGCTGAGAGGAACGGTGCTGTTTAATGTTAGAGAAAGAGATTTGGGCAGCACGGTAAAAGAAGCACAGGAGAGATTGAACCAGATGATAACCAAATTACCCAAAGGTTATTTCCTGGAATGGAGCGGACAATGGGAAAATCAAATAAGAGCAAACCGTACGTTGAAAATGATTTTACCCATCGTGATTATCATCATCTTCATGGTGCTCTACTTCACTTATCATTCTTTTAAAGAGGCCACTGTTACAATGATTACTGTTCCGTTTGCATTGATTGGCGGCGTATTCATGGTTTACTTCTATGGCATCAATTTATCAGTTGCAGTAGCTGTTGGGTTTATCGCACTTTTCGGAATGGCAATAGAAACCGCTATGCTGATGACCATTTACCTGAATGAAGCAATGAACAATATGGTTGCTAAACATGGAAATTCAAAAGCAACTCTTACTCCTGCTATCATCAGGGAATTTGTTATTGAAGGTTCCGCAAAAAGATTGCGGCCAAAGCTGATGACTGTTTCAGTGGGTCTGTTTGGCTTGATACCCATTCTTTGGGCAACAGGTGTAGGCAGTGATATTATGCGTCCCATCACCATTCCATTAATCGGGGGAACAATTTCATCCACCATTTATGTATTACTGATTACACCTGTAATATTTGAAATGATTAAGGAAAGAGAATTAAAACGTAAAGGCAAAATTGAATTAATAGATGTTAAAGAATAAAATACTCCCAACATTGTTTGCAATAATGGTTGCTTTCAGCAGCCGTTCGCAAACGCTAAAGCTTGATGCTGTTATTGACAGCATCAAAGCTTCACACCCGGTAGTGAAAATGTATGACAATGAAATCCGCTCAATGGATGAAGCGGCCAAAGGTGCAAGAAGCTGGATGCCGCCGCAGGTTGGCATCGGCCAGTTTATGACACCCTATGATGTTCGGCTCTGGCATAGAGAAGGTGATATTCCGGGCATGGGTTCCGTGATGGTGTCCGGTGAACAGATGTTTCCCAACAGAAAAAAACTGGATGCAGATGAAACCTACATGAAGGCGATGTCATCAGTGGAGAAGGAAAAGAAAAACGCCACGCTGAACGAATTAATCAATGATGCAAAACAGTTTTATTACGAATGGATAATCCTGGAAAAGAAACTGGTGATACTGGCAGAGAATGAAAAGATTCTTGATTTCATGATTAAGAATGCGGAGATACGTTATAAAAACGGATTGGAGAAAATCAGTGCTTACTATAAAGCGAAAGCTGCATTGGGTGATGTTAAGAATATGCAGTTGATGTTTGAGAACGACATCCGGGAGAAAAGAATCCGGTTGAATGCACTGATGGGAAGAAATGCCATGATTGATTTTGATATTGACACCACGTATCAGTTAAATGATTATTCAGCCATTGTATTCGACAGCACTCTTTTTTACACTAACCGGAGCGATTTAAAATCACTTGACCAGGAAATTAATCTTACAAGGTTGAAACAGGAAACAGAAAAAGCAGCACTCAAACCTCAATTCGGAATCCGTTACGATAATATGTTTGGTTTTGGAGGCCAGCCTATGCAATACACCATCATGGGCATGGTGCGGATTCCAATGGCGAAATGGTCATCAAAGATGAACAAGGCCAATATCGAAAGCCTAAAATGGAAAAGCTATGCCATTCAGTCGCAAAAAGAAATGATGGTGAACGAATACAGCGGCATGGCTTATGGTATGAGAAATGAACTGGAACTAAAGAAAAAACAATTAAAGCTGTATGAAGAAAATATTATTCCAGCATTGAAGAATAATTATAAAACCATGCAATTGGGTTATGAGCAAAACACAGAGGAATTATTTATGCTCTATGATGCCTGGGAAAGATTGAACATGAAACAACTTGAATACATAGAGTTGCTCAATCAGTCGCTTCGCTTGCAGGTAACTATTGAAAGAATTATTGAGAAAAAATAAAACCAGTTGTATGAAAAGAAGAACCTTTTTAAAGATGTCCGGGCTTAGCGCCGGAACCGTTATTACCGGTGGAACAGTTGCTGGTTTTCTTGCCAGTTGCTCAGGATGTAAAAAAGAACATCACAGGGGATTGATGACGGAGCCGGTAATGGTATCTGAAGGGGATTTTTCAAGACTGCTTTCTGTTCCATCGCAGGCAGGATTAAATCATACACTTACAGCACAGTCAACCATCGCCAATCTCAAAGGAACTAATATTCCTGTATTGGGTTATCAGTCCAATAGTTTATTGGGTCCTTCATTCAAAGCAAACAGAGGCGACACCGTAAATATTTTACTACAGAATAATTTATCTGAGCATACCAATATTCACTGGCATGGATTAAAAATTCCTGCATTGATGGACGGGCATCCAGACCAGCTTGCAAATGCAGGAGGAACATTCCGTTACCAGTTTACCGTAAACCAGCGGGCCGGTTTAAGCTGGTATCATCCGCATCCGCATGAAATGACTGGCAAGCAGGTGTTCCAGGGATTGGCTGGTCTGTTTATCATTAATGATGCAGAAGAAGCAACACTCAATCTTCCATCCGGTCAGTTTGAACTTCCATTAGTGATACAGGATAAACGTATTACATCAAATGGCATTACTTATAATCCGTCAATGGAAGAAGTGATGGCTGGTTACATGGGCGAATCAATTATCGTAAACGGTGTTTATTCACCCTATACGGAGGTTGCCACACGGTTTTATCGTCTTCGCATTTTGAATGGTTCCAATGCAAGAGTGTACAATCTTGCACTAAGTAACAATGCAGATATAACAATAATCGGTAATGACGGAGGCTTATTGAAGAATCCATCACCAGTAAAAGAAATATTGATTGCTCCCGGAGAACGATTAGATGTATTGGTAAATTTTTCCGGCAATGCTATTGGTACAGAAATATTTTTAATCAGCAAAGAGTTTGGCAATGGTGGAGATGCACAGGGCAAACAGCAATTCAAAATCATGAAGTTTAAAGTAGCCAGCACTGTTACGGATACATTCACTGTTCCTGCAATCCTTTCAAACATCACAACTGTTCCTGCTTCATCTGCTGTTAAGTCAAGAACATTTGAAATTTCAAATGCAATGGAACATCATGGCTATCCTATGAATGATGGAATGCAGATGCGTCACCGCATTAATGGAAAATTGTTTGACAGCAGTCGTATTGATGAAAATGTAGCTGCAAACACCAATGAACTATGGGTGTTTGATAACAGCAAAGGTGATGAGCCGCATCCAATGCACCTGCACGGAGTGTTCTTCCAGGTAGTGCAACGAAGTGGCGGAAGAGGTAACCTGATAGCATCAGAAACCGGGTGGAAAGACACAGTGCTGGTAATGCCGGGAGAAACAGTGAAAGTGATTGTTCCATTTGAAAGCAACATAGGCAAATTTGTTTTCCATTGTCATAATCTCGAACATGAAGACGATGGCATGATGTTACAATATCAATTGAGTTAAACAAAAAAGATGAAGAAACTATTTTTTATAAGTTGTGTGATACTGATTGTTGCTGCGGTGGCCTGCAACAATAATAAAGACCCTCATGCAGAACATAAGCCAGAAGCACCAAAAGAAATGTACACCTGTCCCATGCCTGAAGATTCTGTTTTCAGCGACAAGCCGGGTACTTGTCCTAAGTGCGGAATGGATTTAGTGAAGATGCAGCAGGGTAATAAAGAAATGTACACCTGCCCCATGCCTGAAGATTCCATATTCAGCGACAAACCGGGTACATGTCCTAAATGCGGGATGAATTTAGTGAAGATGGATCAGGATAATCATGAGCATGATAAAGTGGAATATACCTGCCCCATGCATCCCGAAATCATAAAGGATAAACCCGGCACCTGCCCAATCTGCGGAATGGATTTGGTAAAAAAGGAAACGGGCAGCAAGCAAGTAAGTGATGTGGAACTTGAATCATTACTAAAACCTACCAACGAATTTGTAATATCATCCATTCCTGTAACAACAATGGAGAAAAGAGGTGAGCAAATTGAAATTGAGGCGTTAGGAAATATTGCGTATGATACAAGACAGGTGGGAAGTATTTCGGCAAGAGTATCAGGCAGAATTGAAAAGTTGTATGTACGATACCGTTATCAGAAGATAAACAAAGGGCAAAAGATATTCGACATTTACAGTCCTGAATTACTAACCGCACAACAGAATTTATTATTCCTGTTAAAGAACGACGCAGAAAACTCAACTTTCATACAGGCAGCAAAAGATAAACTATTACTGCTTGGCATGAGTAATGAGCAATTACAACAGGTCATTCAATCAGGCAAGCCATCACTGACCATTACTGTTTACAGCAATTACAGTGGTCATATTCATGAAGCGGCAAATGGCGGAACAATGAACACATCAGCAGGAATCATGAAAGATATTTCGCTGATAACAGAGGAGCTTTCCTTAAAAGAGGGAATGTATATTCAGAAAGGACAATCTGTTTTCACTGTCTTTAATCCTGACAGGGCTTGGGCAATTCTCAATATATATGGAGATAATCAGTCGTTGGTAAAAGTTGGTAATACCGTAAGAATAGTTCCTGAAACTGCACCGGGTAAAGATTTCAGGGCAGGCATTGATTTCATTGAACCTTTTTACAGGAAAGAAAGTAAAACACTCACTGCAAGAGTTTACTTTAATAACAGCAGCCTGAAAATACCAATCGGAAGCCAGATAAGGGCTACCATTTTTGGAAATAGCAAAGAAGCCTACTGGTTACCAAAAGAAGCAGTGCTTTCTTTAGGTATGGATAAAGTGGTCTTCAGTAAAACAGATGGAGGATTTAAGGCAGTAAAGATTAATACCGGCATCATTCATCAGAAACACATACAAATTATATATGGATTAACGGTAACAGATTCGGTTGCTGCAAATGCCCAGTATTTAATGGACAGTGAAAGTTTCATCAAAATAAAAAACTGATTATGCGATATACTATAATCATAGCAATAGCCTTTCTCTTTTTTATTTCATGCAAAAACAAAACGGAGATACCGAAAGACCCGGATACTTATTATACCTGCTCGATGGACCCGCAGGTAGTGGAATATAAGCCGGGCAAATGTCCTATTTGTAAAATGGATTTAACTCGGGTGAAAAAAAAGAATGGTGAAAGTAAGGATGAGTTACAGTTAAGTGAACAGCAAATACAATTAGGAAATATACAAACTGACACAATCCGCAACGGTACTATCGGCGACCAGTTAGTATTGACCGCTACATTGAATTTCGACCAGATGAAAGCAAGTTCAGTGAGTTCAAGAATAATGGGCAGGATTGAAAAGCTGTATTATAAAAATTTGGGTGACTATGTAAAAAAAGGTTCGCCCCTTTATGATTTGTACAGTGAAGAATTGAACAATGCTAAACAGGAGTACCTGCTGGCACTGGATAAAAAGAAAACATTTACCAATGAAACCGCCATCGACTTTGACCAGTTAATTCAGAGTGCAAAAAACAAACTGCTGCTTTGGGGTTTAAGTGAAACACAGATAAACGAACTGGCAACAACAAAAAAAGCAACACCCACCACTACCTTTTACAGTACAGCAGGCGGATATATTACTCAATCAGACATCAGAGAAGGAGGTTATGTAATGGAAGGCGGAACCATTGTAAAACTGGCCGACCTGTCAACTTTATGGGCAGAGGCACAAGTATATACTTCACAGCTTGCAGAAGTAAACAGAAACAGTGCAGCTACAGTTCAGCTACCGGATTTTGAGAATAAGGAAATCAAAGGCCGCATTGAATTTGTTAACCCCGAAATCAATCCCGATACAAGAATAAATCTAATCCGGGTTTCAATTCCTAATCCGGGTAACCAGTTAAAGCCCGGTATGCCTGCTTATGTGTTGTTGAAAAGTCCGCAACGGCAGTCACTCACACTTCCCATTGACGCAGTAATAAGAGATGGTAAGGGAGCAACAGTCTGGATACAAACCGGGAAGAATACATTCAAAAGCACAATGGTACAAACTGGACTTGAAAGTGATGACCGTATTGAGATAAAATCAGGATTAAAGTCCGGTGATGTAGTAGTACTTACAGGAGCTTATTTACTGCACAGTGAATATGTATTTAAAAAAGGAGCCGACCCGATGGCGGGACATAATCATTAATAAATTCATAAATCAAATACATGAATACCATTTTGAAACTTGTATTATCAGCTATTATTTTAATTAGTTCACTTAACTCGGTAGCACAAAAGACTGATGAAGTATGCTATAATCCCAATCTGGTTAAAGATACTTCTAAGAAAAGTATTAAATCAATGGCTTATGCTATTGTAAATGGTGATAGCATTAAAATCAATTACCATTCACCAGGTGTTCGTAAAAGAATTATCTGGGGTGGTCTTGTTCCTTATGATGAAGTATGGGTAACCGGGGCTCATGATGCTACTACACTTGAAATGCCCAAAGCATTTATTGTTAATGGCAAGGAAATACCTGCCGGTAAATATGCTCTCTTTACCATACCGGGAAAAAATGAATGGACGATTATCATCAACAAACAATGGAAGCAGCATTTGGCGACAGAGTATGATGAGAAAGAGGATGTGATAAGACTGAAAGTAAAACCCGGAAAAAATGCACATACGGAAAGGCTGCAGTATTTTATTGAAACGAATAGCAGCAATAAGGGAAAAATATCAGTAGCATGGGAGAAGATAAAAATTGAACTTCCTTTCGTCATTAAATAATCAGCGTATGCAACAGCAGCAATATACCTGTCCGATGCATCCTGAAATCATTCAGGATAAACCGGGTGATTGCCCCAAATGTGGAATGAAACTTATTCCTGTTACCAAGGAATCAGATAACAGCCATTCACATCATCACCATGCAGAACATAAAACACAAAAGCAGGAAGCTCATGAACAGCAACATGCACCTGTTGTAAATATCAATACAGCACAACAGGGATTTACCAAATACACCTGCCCCATGCATCCGCAAATAGTTCAGGATGTGCCAGGTAAATGTCCCTTGTGCGGAATGACTTTAGTTCCTTTAAAAAAACCGGGAGCACATAGCGGACATGAAGCTCACACATCGGGCATTGCCGATTTCAAGAAGAGATTTTATGTGGTATTAATTCTCACAGTACCTGTTATGTTGTTATCAGAAATGATACAACACTGGTTAAATATTCATTTCAGTTTCCCGGGTTCAAAATATGTGCTGTTCTTTTTATCATCTGTTGTTTTCTTTTACGGAGGTTGGCCTTTCCTGAAAGGATTGGTTGGTGAAATGAGGGCAAAAAATCCCGGCATGATGACACTCGTGGGGTTTGCCATTTCAGCGGCGTATATCTACAGCGTGGCAACCGTCTTTGGATTGCAGGGGATGGATTTTTTCTGGGAGTTAGCAACACTTATCCTTATCATGCTATTGGGGCATTGGATAGAAATGAAATCGGTAGCCGGTGCTTCGAGGGAACTGGAATTACTGGTTCAGCTAATGCCTGATGATGCACATTTAGTGAATGGAGATAAAGTAACGGATGTAAAAACAGAATCGCTTAAAGAAGGCGATACAATTCTGATAAAGCCAGGTGAGAAAATTGCAGCTGATGGTATCATCGCAGAAGGGGAAAGTTATCTTAATGAAAGTATGCTTACCGGTGAATCAAAACCTGTTGGAAAAAGCAAGGGGGATAAAGTAATTGCCGGTTCTATCAACGGTAATGGTGCAATAAAAGTGGCAGTTGCTCATGGAGCAAAAGATTCTTATCTATCCCAGGTGATAAAACTGGTACAGGATGCACAGAAATCAAAATCCAAAACACAACTGATTGCAGATACAGCAGCAAGATGGTTGACGCTGATAGCTATTGTGGCAGGTATTACCACATTTCTTGTATGGTATTTATCAGGAAAGGATTTGGCATTTTCCATTGAAAGAATGGTAACCGTCATAGTTATTTGTTGTCCTCATGCTTTAGGATTGGCAGTTCCGTTGGTTGTCGCTAAATCAACTGCTTTATCTGCAAAACATGGTCTCCTGATAAAAAACAGAACGGCCTTTGAAAACTCAAGGAGAATAACCACACTTGTATTTGATAAAACCGGAACGCTTACCGTAGGTAAATTTCAGGTGGTGAGGTATGTAACACACAACGACAAATATACTGCGGAGCAGATTTTACAATATGCTGCTGCATTGGAGCAAAATTCTGAACATCCCATTGCAACTGGAATTGTAGATAAAGCAAAAGAATTGAATCTGGCTCTTCCCCATGCAACCGGATTTGAAGCGATTACAGGAAAAGGGATTACCGGAATTATAGACAGGAAAGATGTAATGGTAGTAAGTCCCGGTTATCTAAAAGAAAAGTTTGCTTTTCTCACAAAAGATGATATGGTAAAGGCAGAAGAAACCCTTGTATTCGTTTTGATAGATGATGATATAGCCGGTTCAATTGCTCTGGCAGATGAAATAAGGCCAGAGTCATACGATGCCATCAAAACATTGCACCAAAATAATATTAAGGCTATTTTGTTAACGGGTGATAATGCAACAGTAGCGAAAGGTGTAAGTGAAAGATTAGGGATGGACAGCTTTATTGCGGAAGTATTACCGCATCAAAAATTAGAGAAAATTAAGGAATTACAGGATAAAGGCGAATATGTTGCCATGACAGGCGATGGAGTAAATGATGCACCTGCATTAGCACAGGCCAATGTAGGAATAGCAGTTGGTTCAGGTTCTGATATAGCCGCCGAAACAGCGGGGATTGTGTTGGTGAACAGCAACCCCAAAGATGTTGTTTCACTGATTCAGTTTGGCAAAGCCACTTACAGAAAGATGATTCAGAATTTAATTTGGGCAACGGGTTACAATGTAGTGGCTTTGCCTTTGGCGGCAGGAGTATTGTACAAAATGGGAATCCTATTAAGCCCTGCTGCAGGCGCTGTATTGATGAGTGTTAGTACAGTTGTGGTAGCTATTAATGCAAGTCTTTTAAAAGTAAAATAACCCAACAAGCAAATCTGTTTATGGCAAAAAGCAAACATTATTATATCCGAAAAACGCATCGGTGGCTTGGTGTTTTGTTAGGCATTCAATTTCTGATGTGGACAATCGGTGGTCTTTATTTCAGTTGGAGTAATATGGATGAAGTGCATGGTGATTTTCAAAAGAAAAATGCACCACTGCTTTCTTCCAACATTTCATTGGTAAGTCCAACAGTAGTGTTAGACACAATTAAGAAGGTTCACCGGATTGATTCAGTAGTAGCTATCCAGTTGATTGAAATATTGGGAAAACCATTTTACCAGGTGCGTTGTATATCTGTTTTGCATAATGAAGGCGGCCATGAGCATGAGATGCAATCCATGAATCACCTGGCTGATGCAGAAACCGGACAACTCAGGGGTTCATTAACGCAAGAAGAAGCAATTGAAGTAGCTAAGATGCGGTTTAACGGCGAGCCCAAAGTGGCATCCGTAGAATATCTTACAACCACCAATGGTCATCATGAATACCGGGAAAGCCCATTGCCTGCTTATGCCATTACATTTAAGCATCCATCAAAAACTTCAGTATATGTATCCAGTGAATTGGGAACGGTTCAAAAATTTCGTAACAGTAAATGGAGGGTATTTGATTTTCTATGGATGATGCACACAATGGATTATGAAGGCAGGGATAATTTTGGCAATATCCTGCTTCGGATTTTCTCCATTTTTGGCTTGGTGACGGTATTAAGTGGGTTTGTACTGTTCTTTATTAGTGCAAAATGGAAGAGAAGAAAAAGCATCAATTACTTTCCAGATATAAATATTAAAATATAGGTAATGGTACATTCTTGCTATGAAAAGAAAGAAACAACCAGCTACAAAAGGAAAGACCAAGAAAGAAAACAAGAGCTTTCGCTCTAAAATTATCCGGTATGTCTTTTTGATATTGCTGGGTCTTTTCCTGTTAGCTCTTTTTTTACTGATATTTCTCATGCAAAATATAAATCTTAAACATAAATAATTAATGGAGCAGTTGAAGCAAAATAAGCAATCGTTAAGATAGCTTTGCATTAACTTGAAGGGAAATGGTTTAAAAATCTCTTCGAATTAGGGAATTTTGGCCTAATAAGCCCCTGATTTGCAACAGTATTACTATTTTAGAGGGTGAAAGCGAATGTTTTTTGCAACAAAACAACCTATTTTTGCAACCAATGAAATTTTCGGCACTTATATTATCATTCATTGTACTTGTATTGAGCTGTATGCCCTGCAGGGATGATGTAGTTGTACGGTCCGGAAAAAATAAAATCGAGTTTGCAAAATCTTCAAACAGTCAGCAAGAAAATCATAAGACAGATGCCTGTTCTCCATTCTGCATTTGCTCTTGCTGTGCCGGAGTAAATTTTTCTTTTACCCAGTTATCTGTTGATAATATTGTTTTCTATAACACTAAGCATATCTCTGCATTTATTCCTTCTTCTGTCAGGAAGGTTGCATTACCTATTTGGCAACCGCCGCAATTAGCCGCTTAATTATTCCTGGCGGCGTACTGTGATTCGCAGTACATTTTGTTTCCCATTTACTCATTGATTATTTACTGTGGTTATGGCTAAAAAAAAGTCATCAACCCGCTATATAGCTCCAGGTAAAATATGGAATAAGAAAAAGCCTCGTTGGATGCGTATCACTAAGCTCATCACGGTAATTCTGCTTTCCATAGTGTTGCTGATGGCTATCGCCGGTATTATGATTAAATACTATCGTCTTATAAACTATAAATAGGCTATGCTTAATAAAATCATTTTATTCTCTATAAAAAATAAACTCGTAATAGGCCTGTTCACACTTGCCTTAATTATCTGGGGTGTGTATTCGGCAAAAAAACTGCCGATCGATGCCGTGCCGGATATTACCAATAACCAGGTGCAGATTATTACGTTAAGCCCTTCACTGGCTGCCCAGGAAGTAGAGCAATTAATCTCATTCCCGGTGGAACAAACAATGGCTACCATTCCTGAAATAAAAGAAATCCGTTCCATTTCAAGATTTGGATTATCCGTTGTAACGGTGGTTTTTCATGATGATGCCAATATCTACTGGGCAAGGCAACAGGTAGGTGAACGCCTCGTTGAAGCAAGGAATCAAATACCTAATAACATTGGCAACCCCGAAATGGCCCCTATTTCAACCGGGCTTGGAGAAATTTATCAGTACGTCTTACACGCCAAAAAAGGATATGAGGATAAGTATGATGCCATGTCGCTGCGAACCATTCAGGACTGGATTGTGAGGCGGCAATTGCTTGGCACCCCCGGCATAGCAGATGTAAGCAGTTTTGGCGGTCTTTTAAAGCAGTATGAAATAGCATTAAACACGGACAAATTACGAAGCTATAATCTTTCTGTTGCTGACATTTTTAATGCCTTGGAAAAAAATAACCAGAATACCGGCGGCGCCTATATTGATAAAAAGCCCAATGCTTATTTTATACGCAGCGAAGGGTTCATTAAAACAATTACTGACATAGAAAAAATTGTAGTTACAAGAACCCCGGCAGGCATACCTGTTTTAGTAAGAGATATAGCAACTGTGCAATTAGGACATGCCACTCAATATGGGGCCCTTACCCGTAATGCTGAAGGTGAAGTTGTGGGCGGCATTGTATTAATGCTTAAAGGCGCTAATTCAAGCATTGTTATTAACAGCGTAAAAGATAAAATAACACAAATACAAAAGAGCCTGCCCGAAGGTGTAGTAATTGAACCATTCCTCGATAGAAGTGCGTTGGTAAGCAGGGCCATTGGCACTGTAAAAACCAACCTGATTGAAGGAGCGTTGATTGTAATTTTTGTGTTAGTGATTTTTCTTGGCAATATCCGCTCTGGGTTAATAGTAGCGTCAGTTATCCCGTTAGCCATGCTTTTTGCCATTGCTCTGATGAATATGTTTGGTGTATCAGGAAACCTCATGAGTTTGGGGGCTATTGATTTTGGGCTAATTGTAGATGGGGCTGTGATTATTGTAGAAGCTACCATGCATCAATTAGGGCATCGAAAACCTGGAAGACTGACACAGGAGCAATTAGATGATGAAGTATATAAATCTGCAGGTAAAATGATGAACTCGGCAGCCTTTGGCCAAATCATTATTTTGATTGTGTACTTGCCTATTCTTGCTTTGGTTGGTATTGAAGGAAAAATGTTTGGCCCTATGGCACAAACAGTTTCATTCGCAATTCTTGGCGCATTCCTGCTCTCTCTTACTTATGTCCCCATGATGAGTGCCCTTGTATTAAGCAAGAAAATAAGCCACAAAGAAAACCTTTCTGATAAAATGATGAAATTTTTCCAACGGCTATATACACCATTAATACGTGGCGCACTGAAGATGAAATTGCTGGTAGTAAGTATTGCTGTCGGGGTGTTTATCATCAGCCTGATTATTTTTAAAACATTAGGAGGCGAATTCATTCCCACTTTGGAAGAAGGGGACTTTGCAGTAGAAACAAGATTACTTACCGGTAGCTCTCTGAGCCAAACGATTGAAAAAATAACCCAGGCTTCTGATTTACTGATGAAAAAATTTCCTGAAGTAAAAGAAGTGATTGGAAAGATTGGCGCCTCTGAAATACCTACCGATCCTATGCCCATAGAAGCATGTGACATTACCATCCTTTTAAAAGATAAAAAGGAATGGACAAGTGCACATAACCGGGAAGAACTGGCAGAACTGATGCAAAAGGAACTGGAGAAAATT
Organism: uncultured Chitinophagaceae bacterium; assembly: GCA_937873715.1. Classification (GTDB taxonomy): domain Bacteria; phylum Bacteroidota; class Bacteroidia; order Chitinophagales; family Chitinophagaceae; genus Ferruginibacter. The sequence continues at coordinate 86,448 of CALMYJ010000005.1, read as the reverse complement.
CCCGGTGTTTCCTATGGGTTGTCGCAGCCTATACAGCTTCGTTTTAATGAATTGATTTCTGGTGTGCGGCAGGATGTTGGTATAAAGATTTTTGGAGAAGACCTTGATGTGCTGGCCGATTTGGCAAAAAAAATCGGTGTGATTGTACCTACTGTAAAAGGTGCAGAAGACCTATATGTGGAGCAGGTAACCGGGCTGCCCCAGATTGTGGTTAAACTAAACCGGGATAAGATTGCACAGTTTGGATTAAATGTAGAAGATATAAACCGTACCATCAGCGCCGCTTTTGCAGGTGAAGCCGCAGGAATAGTTTATGAAGGCGAGAAAAGATTTGATATGGTGGTGAGGTTAGAAAAAACAGGTCGCCAGAGCATTGATGATGTCAAAGGATTGTTCATTGCAGCACCGGATGGCAACCAGATTCCGTTGGAACAGGTAGCAGATGTCAATTTGCAGTTGGGCCCTAACCAGATACAAAGAGAGGATGCAAAGCGAAGAATTATCGTTGGCTTCAATACAAGAGGAAGGGATATTTCTTCTGTTGTCAAAGAAATGCAGGAAAAAATAGACAAGCAAATAAAATTACCACCCGGTTATTTTATTACTTATGGCGGACAATTTAAAAACCTGGAAGAAGCAAACAATAGATTATCCGTAGCCGTTCCTGTAGCATTGGCATTGATACTCCTGCTGCTATTCTTCACATTTGGTTCTATAAAATATTCCTTACTCATTTTTACCGCAATCCCCATGAGTGCTATTGGTGGAGTATTTGCACTTTGGTTCCGGGGTATGCCTTTTAGTATTTCTGCCGGTGTTGGTTTTATTGCATTGTTTGGTGTGGCGGTTTTAAATGGTATTGTACTCATTAGTGAATTTAACCGGCTAAAAAAAGAAGGAATGACAGATATAAATGCAATTATCCTGAAAGGCACTTCGGTGAGGCTCAGGCCCGTCTTAATGACTGCCGCAGTAGCGTCATTAGGCTTTTTACCAATGGCCTTATCTACAGGTTCAGGTGCAGAAGTACAGAAACCTTTAGCAACAGTTGTAATAGGCGGGTTAATAACAGCCACTTTTCTTACGTTGGTAGTTTTGCCGGTGTTATATACATGGTTTGAAAAAATCAGGCCAAAGGGTAAAAGGTCTTCGGCAGCGAAAGGATTGGCTTCTTTGGTGATTCTCTTAGCAGTTTCAGCTTATTCAGGTTATGCTCAAACAAAGCCTGTGGTAAATTTAAATGAAGCTGTTGCCTCTTCCATAAAAAATAACCCTCTTGTAAAAGTAGGGACATTGGATATTGGCTACCAGCAGCAGTTGAAAAAAACTGTGAAGGATTATGGGAAAACAAACGTAGGGCTAACGTTTGGCCAGTATAACAGCCGCATTGCTTACGATAATAATTTTACCATCAATCAGGGCATACCCAATCCTGCTTATTTTAAAAGTCTTATAAAACTATCTGAGTCTAATATTAAGGGCAGCGAGTTGCAATTAAAAGTTTATCAGAGCGAAATAGCGGCCAACACTAAAACATCCTATTATCAATTAATGTTTTGGACAGAGGAAATACGTCTCCTCAAAGAATTACTGGCCATTTATGAAAATGTGCTGAAAGCATCAGCCTTACGCTATAAAACCGGCGAAACGAATGCGCTGGAAAATTACAATGCCGAAAGCAAAGTGAATGAGATAAAGGCGCAATTGCGAAGTGCAGAGGAAGATTACTGGATTGAATTGAACCGTTTGAAGGTATTTACGGCAGATTCTTCTATTACGGCCATTGCCGATACTTCACTTGTTCAAAAGCAGATACAAGTAAATTTTGATACTGCTGCCATTGCAGCCAACCCTACACTGGCATTTATTCAACAGCAGATTGATATTGCCAATAGGGAGAAGGCTGTTGAGCAATCAAGATTAAAGCCCGATTTCTCAGTAGGATATTTCAATCAGTCGTTAGTAGGTTATCAAACAGTAAACGGCGTTGATAAATATTATGGCGCTGGCCGTCGTTTCCAGGGTGTTAACCTGGGCATCAGCATACCCATATTTGCCAAAGCCCAAAAGGAACGGGTAAAAGCGGCAGAGGTAAACCGGGTTAAAAAAGAAGCGGAACTGACCAACTATCAATACAATCTGCAGGCCGAACTGGCAAGGTTGTTTGGAGAATTGCAAAAGCAAAGAGTGCAAATAAATTATTACCGCAATACGGCATTGCCGCAGGCCAATTTAATTATCAGTCAGTCACAAAAAGCATTTACTGCCGGTGAAATCGGCTATTATGAGCTTACCCAATCTTTGAATAATGCAGTTACCGTGAAACAGGAATTTACCAAAGTACTCAGCCAATATAATCAAACTATCATTGCCATCGAATTTATTGCTGGCATTAACTAACAATAAAACAGGAATTAAATTATCATTATTATGAAACATAAAATCTTTAGTTCAATAGTTATCATTTTTCTTGCTGCTGTAATATTCTCCTCCTGTTCTTCCAAAGGAAATGCAGAGGCATCGCCGGCGGAGGAACCTAAAAAAGAGGAAGCTGATATGGTGGACCTGTCAGAAGACCAGTTTAAAACGGTAAATATTCAGTACGGCGCTGTTGAGGAAAAAAATCTCAGCAGTGTTATCAGGGCATCGGGAGTGCTGGATGTTCCTCCACAACAACTACTAACGGTGTCTTCTCCCTATGGAGGTACTTTAAAAAGTACCGATTTGCTGCAAGGTAAACCAGTAGTAAAAGGCGAAGTAATAGCAGTACTCGAAAATCCTGAATTTATCCAGCTTCAGCAGGATTATCTGGATTATAAAAGCCAGTTAGTGTATCTGAAAGAAGAATTGGAGAGGCAACAGGAATTGGCAAAAGAAAATGTGAATGCAAAAAAAACATTGCAAAAAGCCAGCAGCGAGTACAATAGTATGATGGCAAGGGTACAGGGCTTAAAATCAAAACTGCAACTCATCAATATTAATCCTGATAAAATCAATCCGGGAAACATCTCAGGAAGGGCAAATATCTATGCACCCATTTCAGGTTATGTTACTAAGGTGCTTGTGAACATAGGCAAGTTTGTAAATGCTAACCAGGAATTATTTGAAATTGTAGATACCCGCCACCTCCATGCAGAACTTATCATTTTTGAAAAAGATGTACCGAAATTAAAAATTGGGCAGAAAATCCGTTTTGTATTGAATAATGAAACAAAGGAGCGTTTTGCAGAAGTACATTTAATAGGTCGTGAAATAAGTACTGAAAGAACCGTTCGTGTACATGGGCATCTGTTGCAGGAGGATAAAAACCTGTTGCCGGGCATGTATCTAAAAGGAATTGTAGAAACAGGTGTTGCTACCACTACCGCCCTGCCTGACAAAGCGATTGTGCAATCAGCAGGTAAATCTTACATTTTCATTGCAGCAGATGAAACAAAAGAAGAAACCAAAACCGCTGATGCAAAAAAGGATGCAGCTACTGAAAAGCATATTCCGTTTAAGAGGATTGAAGTGACAACCGGTGTGTCTGAAAATGGTTTCACCGAAGTGATATTGCCGGAAGGATTTGATAAAAATTCAAAAATTGTAATTAATGGTGCTTATGATTTGCTTTCGAAAATGAATAATGTGGAGGAAGAGGAATAGATTTTACATGGGTCGGAGCCCTGCATTTGTTGTCCCGTTTTAGCGGCCTTGTATTTTCTTTTGTCGCTGCACCATTATAAATGGTATATAAGATGGAAAGAAGCCATGAAAAACAAACATAGTGAGCATAAATGAACTGATTAACTGACTAAGAAAGATGATGAACCAAGCCATATAAAGCAGAGATTATATTATTTAAACATAAATGATGAACCAGATACTTATAGGAAGTCTATTAATCAGCCTGCTTCATGCAGTAATACCCAACCATTGGTTGCCGGTACTGGCCATTGGCCGTAAAGAAGGCTGGAGCCTGGCTGAAACTACACGAATAACATTTATCGCAGGTATGTCGCATGTTATCAGCACAGTTGCAATTGGCATTTTACTGGCATTGATTGGCAGTGAACTCGCAATACATATTGAAGATTTTACCAAAATTATAGGGCCATCAGTCCTTGTATTAATCGGGTTATACTTTGTAAAGCAACATTACACACACCACCATTTTCATCTGGAGAAAAAACAGATTGAGAAGAAAAGTAAGAGTGCTGTGATTATGGCGTTGGTCATTGCCATGTTTCTTTCTCCCTGTATGGAAATAGAAGCCTACTTTCTCCTGGCCGGAAGTAAGGGCTGGTATTTCATGGCGCTTATTGCAGGAATGTATGCCATCATCACCATTGCCGGTATGCTTATTTGGATACGCATTGCCTACAAAGGAGTATTAAAACTGAACTGGCATAAATGGGAACATAATGCCGGTATCATAACCGGTCTTGTATTAATCATGACAGGAATTATATCATTTTTCATCAATTAACAAATTATGGAACACAATCACGAAGAACATACTGAAAACGAAGTAAAGGATAAAGCAAAGATTGTCCCTATTCACACAGCGGATGATGGCCACGACCACGGAGCTGTGGTGAAAGATCAACCGGGATGGAAAACACATTGGGATTTGCTGTTAGCACTATCCATCCTGATTGTTTTGCTGGTTTTGGAGTATGGTTTTAAAATTGAACTGCCTAAAATCCCTTCTCTTGCTATTAACCTTGTTGCTTATTTATTGGCAGGCCGCAAAGTATTAGACCTTGCTTTTCGTAAGTCAAAACGGGGCGACTTCTTTAATGAATTTGTATTGATGAGTGTTGCCACTATTGGTGCATTTGTCATAGGAGAATATGAAGAAGGTGTGGCTGTAATGGTATTTTACCAGATTGGCGAATGGTTTCAGGATGCGGCTGTCAATAATGCCAAACGCAGCATTAAAGCATTGCTGGATGTAAGACCCGATGAAGTAACGGTTATTCGCAACGGTTCACCACTGGTAGCAGATCCTTCCATTGTTGAACTGGACGAAATCATTCAAATAAAACCCGGTGAAAAAGTGGCATTAGATGGTGAGTTAATTTCAGAAACAGCTTCATTCAATACTGCTGCTTTAACCGGGGAAAGCAAACCTGATACGAAATATAAAGGTGAAACTATTTTTGCCGGTATGATTAACCTGAATACTGTAGCAGAGGTAAAAGTAAAATCACTGTTTAAAGACAGTAAGCTCAGTAAGATTCTGGAAATGGTGCAGGATGCAACAGCAAGAAAATCGCAGACACAGTTGTTCATTTCAAGATTTGCAAAAGTATATACGCCGATTGTCTTTTTCCTTGCGGTTGCTCTTTGCTTTGTACCTTATTTTTTTGTTGCAGAATATATTTTTGAAACATGGTTTTACAGGGCATTGGTTTTCCTGGTAATCAGTTGTCCTTGTGCATTGGTGGTTTCGATTCCGTTGGGATATTTTGGTGGTATTGGGCTTGCTTCCAGAAATGGAATCCTTTTTAAAGGAGGGAATTTCCTGGACGTTATGACGAAAGTAAATACAGTGGTAATGGACAAAACCGGAACACTCACCAAGGGTGTGTTTAAAGTGCAGCAGGTAATGGCAAATGGCATAGATGAAAAGGAGTTGGTTAAACTGACAGCGGCATTAGAGAAAAACTCAACCCATCCGATTGCAAAAGCGGTTACAGATTATGCAGGCAATATAAATAATGAAATAAAAGCAGAACAAGTAGAAGAAATTTCAGGGCATGGATTGAAAGGAAATGTGGAAGGAAAACAAATATTTGCAGGCAATGTGAAGTTGATGAAGAAATTCAATGTCAGTTATCCGGCAGAAATTGAAACTATCGTTGACACGATTGTAGTAACTGCTGTCAACAATGAGTATGCTGGTTACATCACCATTGCCGATGAAATAAAGGAAGATGCTGTGCAAGCTGTAAAAGACATGCATGGCCTCAATATAAAAACGGTAATGCTCTCAGGCGATAAGCAATCAGTAGTAGATGTGGTTGCAAGCAAAGTAGGCATAGATGATGCTTATGGGGATTTATTGCCGGAAGGGAAAGTAGAAAAAGTGCAACAGTTGAAAAATGAAGGAAGACATATTGCTTTTGTTGGCGATGGTGTAAATGATGCCCCGGTAGTTGCATTAGCAGATGCTGGTATCGCAATGGGTGGCTTAGGTAGTGATGCCACTATCGAAACAGCAGATGTGGTCATTCAGAATGACCAGCCGCATAAAATTGTTTCGGCAATTAAAATAGGAAAAATCACAAGAAATATCGTCTGGCAAAACATCATCCTGGCAATGGCAGTAAAAGTGTTCGTACTGGTTTTAGGTGCCGGTGGTGTGGCTACTTTATGGGAAGCGGTGATTGCGGATGTGGGGGTAGCTTTGCTGGCGATAATGAATGCGGTAAGAATCCAAAGGATGAAGGTTTAAAAAAGATAGGCGATGCACACCATTCTCATTATTTAAGTATTTGCTTAAATACTTATTTAGGCTATCTTTGCTTCATGGAAAATAATTCTTGTATCAGGTTATTTGCAGACCCTGTGCAAATAAAGAATTGTAAAAGAAAGTTGAAAACTGCACAAAAGTCTTTTGCCAGCCTGTCAAACATTTTGGCCTTAACAGGCAATGAAGTAAGGCTAAAAATTATTTATTTATTGGAAGAAGAAAGTGAGCTATGTCCCTGCGACCTTGCAGACATTTTAGGCATGACCATTCCGGCGGTATCACAGCATCTTAGAAAATTAAAGGATAGCAATATCGTTGAAACAAGAAAAGAAGGCCAAACCATTTATTATACCCTGACTCAGGAGAACCTGAAAATTTTAAGGCCCTTCTTTAAACACATCAACCAGCAAACTCAAATACTGGAAACGATATGATAAACTTAAAGTCATCAGGCGCTTATTCAGGTGCAGGGTTATTTACCGCTATTGCAGCTTCGCTTTGTTGTATTACACCAGTGATTGCTTTACTTGCGGGTAGCAGCAGCATAGCCGCAAACTTCTCATGGATTGAACCGGCAAGACCTTATTTAATCGGTTTATCTGTTGCCGTACTGGCATTAGCATGGTACCTGAAATTGAGTCCTGCGAAGCCAAATGATTTGAATTGCGATTGCGAAACAACGAAGAAGCCATCATTCTTACAATCCAGAACATTTTTAGGCATTGTTACAATATTTTCAATTTTGATGATGGCCTTTCCTTTGTACGCAAAGATGTTTTATCCAGCGCCAAAAGTTCAGGCGACCTCTATCGCAACTGTTGATAACAAGCAACAAGTAAAGTTCATCATTCAGGGCATGACTTGTGAGGGTTGCGAAGAACATGTAAATAGTCAACTTTCCAAAGTCAATGGTGTTTTGGCTTATAAAACTTCGTATGCTCACCGGAGTAGTCTGGTAACTTTTGACAAATCAAAAGTTGACATAAGGGAAATCGAATCGGCTATTAATAAAACGGGATATAAAGTAAAAAGCCATGATGTTATCGGCGATGCTAACAATATCGGTGCAGCAGTAGATACATCCTGTACTAATGCAACAAAGTCATGCTGTAAAAAGGAGTAAACATTATGGAGAAAACAATCACTTTGCAATCAACAGTCACTTGCCCTCATTGTGGTTTTCAGAAAGAAGAAACCATGCCTGTAGATGCTTGTCAATATTTCTATAAGTGTACAAATTGCGAATCCATACTTAAACCTCAGCACGGAGATTGCTGTGTGTTTTGCAGCTATGGTACAGTAAAGTGCCCGCCAATTCAGATGAACAGTTCCTGCTGTTCGAAAAACTGATTTGCCAGGAGCAAAAAAAGTTATCTGCATTTGGGGGTATTTAGCTTACCAGAATACTGTTCGCTACTTTGTGGCTCACCGTCACTTCTCTTTTACCTTTCAAAGCAAGCGTATAAGTCTGATCATATTGCTCAATACTTTTTACTTTAAGCATATCACCCAAAGCAATACCGGCTTTATCTAAGTAATGCAGAAATGAAGTGCTGTGGTCTGAAACACCAGTGAAAGTTGCCTCTTCCCCTTCCTTTAAACTCGATAGTAAAACCGATTTCAACTTTGGCAACACTCCTTTTGCATCGGGTATAGGATCGCCATGAGGATCAGTCTTTGGGAAACCCAGGTAAGCATCCAGCTTGTTTATTAACTCTTCACCCTGTATGTGCTCCAGTTGTTCGGCAATATCATGCACTTCATCCCAGCCGTAGCCTAATTTTTCAACCAGAAATACTTCCCAAAGCCGGTGATTGCGAACAATGCCAATGGCCACCTGTCTTCCCTTCTCCGTTAGTTTAACACCTTTGGATTTTTGATAGCTCACCAGTTTCTTCTGACCCATCCGCTTGAGCATATCTGTCACAGAGGGAGCATGAACCCCCATCACCTGGGCAAGTGCAGAGGTGGCCACCACTTCGCCATTGGTTTCCTGCAACTTATAAATAGCCTTCAGATAGTTTTCTTCGGTAAATGAATGCACAATAGAAAAATTTAATCCCCCGAAGTTAGCTAAATAGGTATAATTTTTAAATTAGATGAGTCTAAATATATTATTATATTGTTCTAAATACATAATTTTACCCGTCTATATGCAAAAGTTTAAGATAATACTGGTAATTGTGTTGGTCATTACGGGACTTGTTGCCTGTGAGAAAATGTTGCCTCAAGCACCCCCCGACGATGAATTGCTCGACGGGCCTGTTGAAGGCCTCAGCTATGAACAAAACAGGCGTTTCCTTGCAGGCGATGTGGCTTTTAATGATGAGGTATTCACCTCTCAAACCGGTTTAGGTTCCATCTTTGTTGCCACCAGTTGCGGCAGTTGCCATGCGGGTGATGGTAAAGGCCATCCATTTACGACTCTTACAAGGTTTGGGCAGACCGACAGCACAGGTAATCAATTCCTCCATTTGGGAGGGCCGCAATTGCAAAATAGGGCGCTGCCCGGCTATCTGCCGGAAACAATACCTGCCGGGGCAACTTTCTCCAAATTTACCCCTCCTGCCAATACCGGCCTGGGTTTTTTAGAATTGGTAAGCGATGCAGATATACTGGCAATGGCCGACCCAATGGATTCAGACGGCGACGGGATTTCTGGTGTGCCTAACTATGCGTTTCTCCCATCGTTCATTACACCCGTTGCCAACGCTATTCCACGTAACGGAAAATACATTCATCGTTTTGGTAAAAAAGCCGCGGCTTATAATTTGCTGCATCAAACGGTAAATGCCTATAACCAGGACATAGGCATCACTTCTACTTTTGAACCAAAGGATGTTTATACCGGTCAGAATATTGACCCCGAAGTTTCAGATGTCACAGTGCAAAACGTAGTATTCTACCTGCAAACATTAAAAGCGCCGGTTCAGCGTAAACAGAATGATGCAGATGTAATAGCAGGTAAAAGCATATTTATTCAATCAGGTTGCGAAAGTTGTCATAAGCAATCTTTAAAAACAGGTTTTTCTTCAATCACCCCTTTATCCAATAAAACATTTCATCCTTACACTGATTTATTGCTGCATGATATGGGACCGGGTTTAGATGATGGATACACAGAAGGAAATGCCAAAACAGCAGAATGGAGAACGCCGCCGCTGTGGGGTTTGGGGCTTTCGCCTAATTCGCAGGGAGGCCAATACTTTCTGATGCATGATGGTCGTGCAAAGAGTATTGAAGAAGCCATTATCCTGCATGGTGGAGAAGGTCAGCGTAGTAAAAACAATTTTCAGCAACTATCATCCGCAGAAAAACAAAAACTGATTAAATTTTTAGAATCGCTGTAAAAATAATGATGGGCCGGGCTTATGTACTGCTATGAAACTTCTGTTGCAATCAAAAATTTGTTCGCAACATAATCTTCCGGTGGAAGATTATGTGAGAGCCACTCTTGTACTGTAACAAGTCTGCTGATCTTTTTCTTTAGTAGCATGAATTGAAAAAATAGTATGTCACACTTGGTGAAATCATCTTGATGTCAATAAAGAAATGAATAGAAAAGAATTTATAGTAAAAACCTGTGGTGCATGTTTAGGTGCAGCGGCAATCTCGGGGCTGCTCAGTTCTTGTGCTGCTACGCAGTTTACAACAGGACGGCTTACCAAAGATGGCCTGCTCGTAGATACAAAGGAATTTGAAACAAAAGAAAAAGGAAAATATCGCCTGTACATCGTTGTTCGTAACGATGAATTGCTTTATCCTGTATGTGTTTACCGCTTTAGTGAAAATGACTATGCTGCATTATGGATGCAATGTGCTCACCAGGGTGCAGAATTAAATGTTGCTGGTGAATACCTGCAATGCCCCGCACACGGAAGCGAATATAACAACAGGGGAAAGGTTACAAACGGACCTGCCGACCGTGATTTAAGAACTTTTCCTGTAACAGTAAACAATCACCAACTATTTATTGACTTGCGAAAAGTATGAGAAAAATAATTACAATCTTACTCTTAGCTATTTTATCTACTGCAAGCTATTCGCAGATAGACCCTGTTTTGCTGCGAAAAACGGTAAGAGATACATCCGGGATGATCATGAATATGGATGCCGTTTATAACAGGCCTTTTCTGCAATTAGGAAAACTGCCGGTGGCATTAGGCGGATATGCAGAAGCAAATTATCAATACTTGCAGGAAGATGGTATTACAGAAGGCCATCAGTTCCAGATGCGGCGGTTAACCTTGTTTGTATCATCATCTATTGCCAAGCGTATTAAATTTTTAAGTGAAATTGAATTTGAAGATGGCACAAAGGAAATTAATATTGAATTTGCTTCTGTTGACTTTGAATTTGCTCCATTGCTCAACCTCCGTGCCGGTGTTGTCATGAATCCTATTGGTGCTTTTAATCAAAATCACGATGGCCCGAAATGGGAGTTTGTTGACAGACCAATATCAGCTACACAAATGCTACCGGCCACCTGGAGCAATGTCGGGTTTGGCATCTTCGGAAAAAAATATACAAAGGATTGGGTCTATGCTTATGAAGCATATCTGACCAATGGCTTTGACGATAAGATTATTGACAATGCTGAAAACAAAACCTTTCTGCCTGCAAGTAAAGAAAACAAAGACAGATTTGAAGAAAGCTTTAACGGAAGTCCTTTATTCACCGGCAAAGTGGCTGTAAGAAACAGGAATATTGGTGAGTTGGGATTGTCTTATATGGGCGGTATCTATAACAAATATGAGGAAGATGGTTTGGAGCTTGATGAAAAGCGAAAAGTGAATGTATATGCTGTGGATTTTAATACCACCCTGCCTAAACTTAATACTTATATCAACGCAGAATGGGCATGGGTAAACGTAAATGTGCCGGATACTTATACCGAACAGTTTGGTAGAAAACAGCAAGGAGGATTTATTGATTTTGTACAACCTGTTTTCAAAAAACCATTATTTGGTTTTGATAAATCAGTGATTAATGCAGCACTCCGGTTAGAATATGTTGACTGGAATAAAGGAACATTCAAATCAACAGGCGGTAATATTTCAGATGAGTTGTTCTCCATTGTTCCTGCTATTAGCTGGCGGCCAACTGCACAAACTGTAATCCGGCTCAATTATCGTTACAACTGGCAGAAAGATATATTAGGTAACCCACCGGCCAAACTGGCGGGGTTTCAGTTTGGAGTAAGTACTTATTTCTAAATATCAGCATCAATTACAATTGCATTTTTTTTGAATGCTTCACTCAAAATATCCAAAGGCACTTTATCAGGGCAATACTTTTTTGTTTCTATCAAGTAAACAACGTTGAGGTTCGTAAGCGGCTTTAACCATTTAAGATATTCCCGAAGATGTTCTGCTATTTGTTTAACCGTGGTATTCTGCTTTTCTTTAATCACAAGAATTAATATTCCCTCTTTCTCATTTGTCAAAAACTTACTTGCTTTCAGCATTGCTCCCAGATACCCCTTCCTGCTTGTGCAGGTATCACACTCCATAATGATATAATTATTTTTGTTTTGTAATACGGTATCGGGCTTATATCCTTTCGTAAGTTGCCCTCCTGAATTGAGAAGCGAATAGCCTTCAGCATTATGCAATAGATCCTTAAATAACCTGTCTTTCATTTTTTTTATTAATTCATGAAAATAGCAAAAGACCCGGCGCAATCCTTCCACCGTTTATATTAATCGTTACTCCTTCGTCATAACGAAACGGCGAAACCATTGCGCCGGATAATGATATTGGGAATTGAGATGGCCTCGTTCCTCAGCCAACACAATTCCCCAAACTTCAAGGAAAAGATATTGTAAAAAAGACACTGCAACAATAATTTTCAATCTGCTCATTCAACTAACCCTGCCGCAAAATTATTGTCCTGCTATGTGCGAAACAAGGTCTTGTTCCCACATGGTAAAGAGCCGTCAATCGCCAGAGGTTTTCAAAAAAATCTCCACCAGATATTTCAATAGCTGCCCACACGGGGTAGTATTTTATTTGAAAAACCTTGTTTCTCCGCCGCAGTCCTAATGGCTGGTCGCTAAGGGTAAATGAATGAAGCGAAGCTGACTTCATGTAATAATCATTTTCTAAACATTTAAAATTTCAGTTATGGAAATCATCGGACGAGTAACAGCAGACGCAACCATTAGCGAAACCAAAGCAGGGAAAAAAGTGGTGAACTTTTCTATTGCTATTAATGACACTTACAAAACAAAAGGCAGCAATGAAGTAACAAAACTGGTTACTTACATTAATTGCTCATACTGGATTAATCCGGGTGTAGCTCCGTATTTAACCAAAGGCACTTTAGTAGAGTGTGCAGGCCGCATTGGTGCAAACGCCTGGACAAACAAGGAAGGCGAAGTGAAAGCCAGCCTTACATTCAATGCAAGCAAAGTTAAACTGCATGGCGGTGGTAACAAAGTATATGCAGAAGTTACCGCACCTGTTAGTATCGCACCAGTAGCAGCTATGGCAGAAGTTAGTGACGATTTACCATTTTAAACAATCAGGGCAGCATCATAACAAATGTGTGATGCTGCATTTTATTTCATCAAACAAAAAATTTATAACTATGGCACACAATATCAATTTCAACGAACAAACACAGCAGCACAGTTTTTTCAGCGTAAAAGAAAAAGCATGGCATGGTTTGGGGCAGATAGTGCAAGACTATCCAACAAGTAAAGAAGCATTGCAATTTGCAGGGCTTGATTTTGAAGTCTTGAAAAGACCCAATGCACACAAGCTCGATAATGGAACAGAGGTAATATCAAAAACATCCTTCTATACTTACCGCCCAGATACTAATGCTATATTAGGCGACCGGTTGGGCAAAGATTATGAAGTGGTGCAAAATATTGATGCGTTCAGTTTCTTTGATGCTATTGTTGGGGGCGAGGGCATACAATACGAAACCGCCGGAGCATTGGGCAAAGGAGAAAAAATTTTTATAACAGCAAAACTGCCCGGCTATATCAAAGTAGCCAATACAGATTGTATTGAAAAGTATCTGTTCCTTACAACTTCACATGATGGGTTTGGAAGTATTGTAGCTGCATTCACTCCCATAAGGATTGTTTGCAACAATACGTTGAATGCCGCTTTAAGAAATCATACCAATTCTATTAAAATCCGCCACACAGCTAATGTAAAAGAACGGTTAGAAGAAGCCCACAAAGTGTTAGGTATCTCCAGCCAGCTAAGCCAGCAGTTAGACGGCATCTTTAACCAATGGGCAAAGGTTCGCATCACTGATAAGGAAGTGCAGAAATTGATACAAATGGCAATGGTTCCAAACAAAGAAGTGTTGCAGAGTATCCAAAACGGTGAACTGGATGAACTAAGCACCTGTTTTAAAAATATGTGTGATGCGGTGTATGAATACAATTTTGCCAGCCCAACACAGCAAACAGAAGCCACTAAAGGAACAGTGTTTGGCGCATACAATGCTATAACAGGTTACTTTCAAAATGTAAGAACATATAAAGATGATGAAGCGAAAATGAAATCGTTGCTATATGGCGGCACAGCACAGTTAAAAACACAAAAAGCCTTTCAGCTTTGTGAGGATTATGTAAAGGGTGAAATGGTGGGGATTTATAATTGATGATTTGATAAAATGGGGCATTGCAAAATGCTCCTTTTTTTGTTTGGAAAGCTGCCCCGCTACATTGTGGCAGATGTTGGAAAATGGCGGGGCAGCTTGGGTTTCTGAAAATGAATTTTAATCAGGAACTCACGTTCTTGATTTTTTTAAGCGCCAGATGTGGATACGATTCACTTTCGTGCCGAATTTTACTAATATAGGTTTCAATTTCATCAATCCTTTTCATTATACCCACACTGAATTCTTCTACAATATTTTTCCCTGGTTCGATCAACAAAGCTTCAGCCAGCCGAATGGCATTTGTTAGTATTACCTTTTGATTTATTTGAGCAGACACATTTGCTGGTAAGGTATCCAGCAGATATATTATCAGATAGCAGATTCTTACGGCGGGGTGTGGATGTGATTTTTCTGAAAAATAAAGTTCAGGGCTCCCTTCAGCTTGCCGGATATAATAGGTGTAAATGCCAGCCAGAGCCAATTCAGTCGCCGTTGCCAGTTCATCCGGATCAATAACGGGACTTTCGGGTGTTCCGGTTTTGACGGACTCAATAACATGAAACGCCATTTGGCTTGCCGCAAACCAATCGGCATCATGTTCTCTCATATGCCGTTCCTTTGATGAATTACCAAGTACGGGGCCTGTGATAAACTCCAGATAATCGGGGTCGTCGCCCGTCCGCTGTATTAAATGCCCGACCTCGTGATAAAAAATGTACAACATGACAAATTGGAAAAGGATATAAGAACAACTTAAATCCTTTTTATCCATCAAATCCTTATATTTTTTAAATTGAGGCTGATGAAAAACATCTTCCCGGCTAGTATAATAATCGTATAACTGATAGAAAGCTCCTTTGAATAGCTCGATCAGGAAATAATCCGTTTTTGATTTATACGCAAGGCCATTGATACGTGTATCTGTATTAAAATATAATCTCGCTGGCTTGATGTCATATCCCAAATCATCCCTGTCTAAAAATCCTTGTCCGAACGTAAAGAATTTCTGAAATTCTTCTTCCAAAGGAAATCCTTCGAAATCATAAAAGTCGCCATATCTGGCGCTAATAGGTTTTGATTTCAGCTCGACAATGACTTCTTTGTAAGTTGGCATAATTCCCTTTTTTATCGTTTAATAGTTGGTATTTCATTTTCCATCCCCCACGTTCTCCAGATTTGGGAAAATACACAAAGATTGTCTTTATCTTTTACTCTTTCCCACGGACTTTCAATGCACCGGTAATCAGTATAATCTTCGGTGTTACTATTCAGGCAGGATGCCCTGCACCAATCTTCCATACCGCATCTCCGGATTTGTGATTTTGCTGAATTTATATAAATATTATAAATCTGGTTAATCGCCCACAAAATATCAGGTCGCACTACCGTCTCATCTTCTACAGGTGACGCAAATACAGCATTTCCTGTACGATTAGTAACTAAGGGTATTCCGATTGAAGCAAATATTTTTTTGAACGTAGGATTATTTTTAATGGGTCCGTCCGATGCCAGTTTAATAAAAAAGCCCCAATCCTTACTTCTAATCTCATTGGCTTTCCGGAAAGTGTAATCGATCCACACTCGATTTGGGGCAAACAAATCAGTAGTAAAATAATCGTTTAGTTGAGAAAGTGCGGTAAGTGTATGATTATTAAAAATTTGATCAATTTGGGTTAGTCCCCAAAATTCGATTTCTATATGCGAATGAACAAACCGATAAATGTCAAAGGCTGAGGTAGGTATATATCCGATATCTTTCATTTTAAGCAACGTATTATAGAATATCGCAGCAGGGTTAAAATACATAAGGGATGCATCGCACAACGCTATAACATTTAATGGATCACGCATTAATTCTGGATAACAAAAATGAATAATTTCAGAAGCCGCACGATAGCAAAAATCATTTGGCTCCTCAACAATACCTGGATAGATTGATTGCTCTATAGCAAATGCCATACTTTCTATAATAGCATGTGAACCAAATTGGTAAATATGCTCCTTGGGTGGTTGCCCAATTGTGACAACCAGTTTTACTATTTCTACATCAATTTTTTTATCAATAAGAATGGCCTGAACAATTTCTTTATTGATTTCTGATATGGTATTAATACCGTCTCCTCTTATAGTGCCGATATGTATTTTTTGTAATTCTCCATTATAGTAAGCGCCAGGATCTCTTTTCTCCTCTGGGATATAGGGTATTGATAAAATCCGTTCTTCAGCATTGCGTTGATTAAAATTTACTGATTTGATATAATCAACCACTGAAATAATGTTTTTTTGACCATAAACGGTAGTAATATCCTGTAAGAAATGAACATACTCATGAATATATGCAGCGGATGCGAGTGGAGAAATTTCGAAAATATCATCCAAATATTCATTCACATCAATATGCATTTTCAGAAAGCTTGGAGAATATAAGCCAATGCTGGAGTGTAATTCTTCTCTCATAAGAACATGTTTTGTATTTAATGTAATCTTTAGTATTAATTCCTCCCACAAAGTTCGCCTTTTGGCTGCTGAAGCGGCCATGAAATTCCGGCATAAAAATAAAATAGTCCCACAAAGCAACAGACACTATTTATTCCGTTGCTTCATGGCCTTTATTGCCAAAAGGCAGGGCATGTTCTGTAATTAATTTTTAAAACAAGTAAAAAGTTAAGTTATGGAACAGATGACAATGCAATTTCCGGAATGGACAAGAGTGGCAGAAGTAGAATTGGTGTACAAAACAAAAGTAAAAGCTTCTGAAAGGCCATTGATTAGAGATTCAAGAGATATTTATAATGTGCTCAAACAGGTTTGGGATGAAAACAAAATTGAAATGCTGGAAGAATTTAAGGTAGTATTTCTGAACAGGGCAAACAGGGTAACGGGAGTTTATGACGCCTCATCAGGAGGTATTACAGGTACAGTAGCCGACCCAAGATTGATATTGGCTGCTGCCATCAAATGTCTTGCAGTAAGTATAATTTTATCACACAATCATCCTTCTGGAAATCTCAAACCCAGCAAGGCTGATGAAGAACTAACCCAAAAGATAAAAACTGCCGCCGCTTACCATGATATAAGGGTGATAGAGCACATTATCATTACTACCGAGGGCTATTACAGCTTTGCGGATGAGGGGCTGTTATAACCCATTCTAAATCATTCTTTTTCATTTCTTTATCTAAATATCTTATTTTAGAGGTATGACCTTTGAGGAAATACTTTTACAGTTTAAAACAGCAAAACCGCTACTGCTTTTAAGGGCAAAAAATGCCCCCTTTATTATTTCCTTTTTCCAGAAAGTATTCTCAAATGCTAATATCACTACCATTTCAAATAGTGAGTTGCGAAGCAAGCTGGAAGGTTATATGGAAGAACTCTCTTATGAAGAAAAAGATGAAGAACTTGAAGCCGGTACTTTGTTCGATGATTTTTCAATAAGAGCAGCTCAGTATATTGAAAAATGGAGCAACAGTGGGTTCCTTTCTAAATATCCGAACGATGATGGTGAAGACCTTCATGAATTAACACCTGATACAATTAAAGCATTAAGATGGCTGACAGATTTGGAACGCAGGGACCATGTTGGCACCAACAGCCGGTTCAGGGATATTTTTTTTAAGCTTCAAAAAATGATTGAGCAGACAAATGAAGATGCAGAAGCAAGAATTGAAGAACTTCAGAATAAAAAATGGGAAATTGAAAACGAAATAAACCTGCTGAAGTCAGGCAAAAAACCATCTGTATTTGATGAAACAGAAATAAAAGAACAATTCTATGATTTAAATAAAATGGCAAGAGAACTGCTTGCAGATTTTAGTGAAGTAGAACAGAATTTTGAACAAATACGAAAAGATATTCAACGGAAGTACACTGAAAAGGATATCGCAAAAGGAACTTTGCTGGTATTCGCCCTGGATGCCCTTGATGAAATTGACCAGAAGCCACAGGGCAAAAGCTTTAAAGCCTTTTGGGAGTTTTTGATGGATGAAAGAAGGCAACAGGAATTTTCTCAGTTAACTGAAAAACTGTATCAACTCTTAAACGAACAAAACATTGATTATAATAATGACCGGTTCTTAAAACATTTGAAGAGATACCTGCATGTATCAGGACGAAGGGTAATTGATTCAAACAGGAAGCTAAGCGAAAAATTGAGCAGGGTTTTATCAGAAAAAAATTTACTGGAAAGACGCAGGGCAATGGAACTGATTGGTGACATTCGGCAAATAGCCTATTCATTAATTGATACGAAAATAAAGGAAGACGATTTTCTTGTTATAGAAGATGAACCTAACATTAATCTTTTTGACAGATGGGAACCCGGTGAGGAAAAAGATATGATTACCGGAATTTTATTCCCGGACGGCAGTGAAGATGATACAAACCCGGATTTAAAAATATTATTTGACCAGTTTACGATTGACAGAAAAAAGCTGCTAAGAAGAATAGATGAAATGCTTGAAGGGAAAAGCCAGGTAACATTAAAAGAGATTGTTGACACCTATGGAATTGAAAATGGATTAAGTGAAATTGTTGGTTATTTTTCGATAGCCACTTCAGAGTCGCACCATATCATACTTGAAGAAGCTAAAGAACCAATTTTAGTTGGTGATAGAAAAATAAACGTACCAATGGTTATTTATACTAAACTGGCAACTTAATAAATATGGAAACTAAAATTTCAAGAGCCCCATTTGCTGCGGTTATCATAAAACTTCTACAGGGACCGGTATATGTGGATGATAAAAACATCTGGAGGGAATTATCTGCCTGGCAGTCGGCCATACAGGAATATTTTCGTAAAATAGGAATGGAACTTATCATCTCCGAACAGGATGGATTTGCAAGGGTATTACAGCCGGAAGCAGATGAGAATGATGATAACCCATTACCACGCCTTATGAAGAAACAATCTTTGAATTACGAAGCAACATTGCTTGCAGTAATTCTAAGAGAAGGCCTGGAAGAAAATGATGTGAAAAGTGATGGCAGAAAGTTTTATTTAACGCAAAAAGAAATTAAAGAACGCATTGAATTGTTTTACAAAGAGCACAACAATAAAAGTAAGCTTTGGAAAGATTTATCAAAACCAATCACCAGCTTGCTGAATATTGGCATACTGAAATTAAACCGTGAAGATGTTGCCAACAAAGACAATAATCAATATGAAATAAAAAGAATTATTAAAGCATTTATCAGCAATGATAAATTAGAAGAAATCAAGAATAAGCTAAGTAATTATGTCAACCCTGTTCAGTAATAATAATGGTGATAATGGCTACCGGTTAAGATACCTGGAGGTGTTTAACTGGGGTACATTTAACGGTAAAGTCTATAAACTGCAGCCAGATGGTCGCACTTCACTGCTCACTGGTGCTAATGGCAGTGGTAAAACAACATTGATTGATGCTTTACTCACCATTCTTGTACCTACTAATAAAAGGTTTTACAATCAGTCATCAGGAGCTGAGTCGAAAAAAGAAAGGGATGAAAATTCATATTTCTGGGGCTTTCATGGTAAAATATTTTCCGAAGCTGAAGAAAAATCAAAGACAGAGCAACTGCGGACAAAATCAGATAATCCATATTCAGTATTACTTGCCTGTTTTCAAAACTCAGGAACACAGCACACCATAACCCTTGTACAAGTACGCTGGTTTAGCAATGGTGGTTTACAGAAAATATTTATTGTATCGCCTTATCCCCTGAATATAAATGATCATTTCGGTAAAGACCATTTTGATTTCAAAGGCGACTGGAAAAAGAAACTGGTTAAGCAATATGCCAAAACTGAAGTATATAACAGCTTTAAAGAATATGCAGCCCGGTTTAGTGAATTATTCGGCCTGAGGGATAAGGCACTTTCACTTTTTAGCCAGACTGTAGGGATTAAAGTTCTTGGTGACCTGACAAATTTTATAAGGCAGGAAATGTTAGAAGAATCAGATGCCGAAGAACAATTTAAAAACCTATATACTCATTATCACGATTTGCTGGATAGCCACAAAAAAATTGTAAAAGACGAAAAGCAACTTGAATTACTCACCCCTGTAATAAAAAATAAGCAGACGTTAACAGAGCTAAAAGACAAAAAAGAAAGACTTGATTTTGTGGAGGAACAAATGCCATTCTATTTGGGCAAGATTGAGTATGGATTACTTGAAAAAGAAGTAGAGCGTCTTGAACTTGATATTGAAATTGCTAAAAAAGATAAAGACACAATTACAGAATCTGTAGGAAAACTTGACAAAGAAAAGGGACAGCTTATTGCACAAAAAGCAGCATTGAACATCGACAGCCAGATTTCATTACTGAATAAAGACATAGATAGTGAAACTGAAAAGAGAAATAATAAAAGTGCAGAAAATGCCCGCTATATTAAGTACTGTAGTGAGTTAAATCTTGATACTGATGTTGATGCACCTATCTTCAAAAATAACTACAGTAAAATACTTGAATTAAACAAGACATTACCTGCCGAAGCGGAAAAACTTGCAGAACAAAAGCTAAGGTTAAAAATCGAGCAGGAAAGTGTAGCAAGCAAAATTGAAAACCTCCAAAAACAAATCACTTCTCTGCTTTCAAGGAAAAACCGTATTCCTGATGATTTAATTAATGCCAGGGCAAGATTGATAAGCATTCTTGAAACAACTGAAGATGAAATACCGTTTGTTGGGGAACTAATCAAAGTGAAATCAACCGAACAGAAATGGGAGGATTCAATTGAGAAATTGTTGCATAACTTTTCAATGCAACTTTTAGTTCCCGAGAAATTCAGTAAAGCTGTAAACCAGTTTATATATAACAACGATATGCAAACAAAAATTGTATATCATAAAATTGAACGGAAACCTTCTAACAGCCTGCATCGTTGGCCCACAGGAGATGACGATATGATAAACAAGATAGAATTAAAAGATTCTGTTTATCAAAATTGGCTTGAAACATTTTTATTGGACCGATTTAACTATTATTGTACGGATGATTTAGATGTGTTCTACGGCTCTCCTAAAGCCATTACTTCAAATGGCCTTCTCCGGAATGTTAATCGTCATGAAAAAGATGACAGGCCGGGAAGATGGAATAAATCAAAGTACAGATTGGGCTGGGATAATAAAGCAACAGTTCACTACTTGCAGCAAGAAAAATATAACCAGGAAAAACTTCACACCGAACTGGCAAATAAAATTAAAGAGCTTAACCCGTCTATCGTTTCTCTTCAAACTAAAGTCCAAACATTATCCAATCTTTTACAACTAAAGAATTTCGACGATATAAACTGGACTCAACATGCGGAAAAAATAACCGCCCTAAACAGACAGGTTCAGGACCTGAAAAAATCATCGGATGCCTATGAAACCATCGTTAACCAACTGAAAGAAGTTGAAAAAGAATTGCAGGATGAGAATAAGAAACGGGATGCTTTAATCACAAAAATCAGTAAGCTGGATGGTGAATATAATGACAAGAACCTGCGCAAACTAAAAATCAATTATGAAGAATTGAAAGAGTCAGGTGAACAAGCTATTACTGAATTTCTGAATGATGCAGAAATTACACTATCTGATATTAGTACGTTAGAACAGTTTGACAACATGCGGATACAGGCTGCTGTGAAACTGAAAGGGAAACAGAAAACAGCAGGAAATGCGGTCAGCAAACTTGAATTGGAAACTACCGGGCTGATTGCAGCTTTTATAAACCCGGGTGAAAAGATCACAAATGAATTTGCGAATTGGAGCGGTGATGTTATGAACATCAAGGCAGACCTTTCCGGTCTTGATGATTTGGAAGATCTTTACAAAACAATACAAACGCAAAGACTTGTTGAACATAAGCGAAGGTTCAGGGATTATATGGACAAGAGTATGCTCGATGCACTCACCAGTTACAGGGCATGGCTCAATAATGAACTGAACAAAATTGAGGATATGATTGAAGAATTGAATGTGCCTTTAAAGAAGATCACCTTCAACCGGCATCCAGATACTTATTTGCAACTGGAATGCCGACAGTTAAGAGGAGAAAATGAGATAAATATATTCAGGGGTCAATTGAACACAGCCATTCCTAACGCACTTGATTTTGAAAAACAAAAAAATGATGAAGCATATAGGTTAGAAGTATTCAATAAGATAAAAGAACTAATCACTGAATTGCAAAAAGAAGAAGGCTGGCGTAGAAAGGTAACTGATGTAAGAAACTGGCTTGTATTCAGCGCAAGAGAATATTCTGCTGTTGACAATAAAGCCGGACAATACCACGACAATACAGCCAGCTATTCTGGCGGCCAAAAAGCTCAATTTACTTATGCTATTTTGGGAGCTGCAATAGCTCACCAGTTTGGCATTTTCCAGGTTGGCAAGCAGCACAAAAGCCTCCGGTTTATAACTGTGGATGAAGCCTTCAGCAAATTAGATCCTGAGAAAAGTCAGTTCTTAATGGAATTCTGTGCACAGCTTAATCTGCAGATTTTGGTGGTTACGCCACTTGATAAAATCAATATTGCAGAGCCGTATATTAATGCTGTTCATTTTGTAGAGATAAAAAATAAGAAAAGTTCTGTTTTATATAATCTTACTATGGAACAGTATTATGAGAAAAAAGAAAGCTTTAAACAGTTAGCCGAAACAAGAGAATGATAACGCCAAAAGAACTTTTAGAAAAATCCGAAAAGCTGTTTAATAAAGTTATTACAGCAATTTTGAATGAGCAGAATATTTTTCCGTTGTCTTTACCTGCAAACAAAAAGCTGTCAGGCACAAATTTTAATGAACTTAAAGCTGCCATTGTACCTTTATACCAGCATTCAAAAGAGGTAAAAGGGAAAGGTTACAGTGTTGAGTGGAGGGATAAAATCATTGAGGGGACAAAACAAAAACTACCTGCTAAAATCTATTTTGAAACATCTGAGGACTTCTTTTATTTCACTAAAAAAGAAAAAGACTATACTAATATTCAGCAATCCCTTCGGCTACTAATTGATGAGTTTCCTGAGTTGGCTGATTGGGCAAAGAATAATGCATCTTTCCTTTTATCACAATCGGAAAGTATACTGGAGTTAATAAAAGTTTGCAAGTATTTCAAAGACAACAGACCGCCACATAATTTATACCTGAGAGAACTTCCTATCGAAGTAGATTCTAAATTTATTGAAAATAATTTGGCTGCTTTGAAAAGGCTTCTCGACATTATTTTGCCCCCAGGGTGGTTTGACCCAAATGCGGCTGATTTTCTTGACCGGTACTATATTAAGAGACCAAATGTTTATACGCAAATACGAATATTGGATGAGGACCTAAAACCTGTTATAGGCTTTGATGAATTGGCACTTACAATAGACGATTCTGCATCACTAAGCTGGAAACCTCAAAGAGTATTCATTATTGAAAATAAAGCCTGTTTCCTTTCTTTTCCAAAAGTTAAAAACGCTATTGCCATTTTTGGTGAGGGGTTCAAGAGCAGAGTAAGTAAACAAATTCCCTGGCTTGAGAATACTGATTTGTATTGCTGGTTTGACCTCGATGCCGCCGGGTTTGAAATGCTGAATATTATCCGGCAGTATTACCCTGATGCAAAAAGTTTTTTAATGGATGAAAAAACTTACAATCAATTTAACCAATTCTCCGTTTCCTCCACTTACCGGAAACTATCCTTAGAGAAACTCGATGCTGATGAATCAAAACTGTACAATTTTTTACAAAATAACAGTAAACGATTAGAGCAAGAGCGCATTACTAATTCTTACATTTCACTTCAACTCAATTCAATCTTAAACTGAATCCTGCGAGATGATTAGGAATGAAAAACTGGAGAATAAAATTGATGATTTAATTAGTGAAGTAAGCAAATATGACCCTGAAAGCTTTGCTGGCTTTTTTGCTTACTTTATTAAGCGCAGGCCGGAAGATGGAGATGACATTGAATTGAACAAATTCAAATCTAAGCTCAAAGATTTTCTCTACCTGATTGCTCTCAACGCCTTCGCAGAAAAAAGAGGAACTGAATCATTTGAATTTAACCCCAAAATTCTTGGTGCACTTGCTGATAAAGTAAATGAAATCAGAAGTCATTACCACATTCAGAAATTTGAAGATTATACAGAAGAAGCCGCAATACATGAGATGGCTTTTAGAAACTATTTCGATAACGGAGTTTTAAGTTATGTAGAGCAGGATTTAGAAAAAATCAGAACCGTATTTCTGCCATTTGAAGACAAAATAATTGAAGCCTTTGGACTTGACGTTGATTTCCTGATTGAAGCATATAAAGCGACAGAGTTAGTGACAAAAATCAGGTTTGACCAGCTAATGGAATTTACGCATGCCCAAGAGTTCAATGAATTTCATCATAAAATTCACTCGAAACAAGCCTCATTTTCTGAGGCTATCAAGCAACTTCCTGAAAAAATTAGTGATGCGCTGCTTTCGTTTCATGCTAAAACCCATGCCTATCTGATGTTTTCAAAAGAAGATTTATATCAAACTCTTGATAATGGCAAAGTTGATAAATTCCTGGAATTGTTTTCTTTCAAACCAACATCATTAAAATCCTTCCGCTACTACACCGATAAAAACCCGATAGAAACAGCCCCTATTTTAGAAATAGCGGAGAATAAATACCTGCATATTTGTCAAAAACAAATCCCGATTGCTGTTTATAGGCGCATTTATGATTTTCTTTCCGGAGATAAGAGTATAAAAGATAAAATCCGCAGACACCGTGAAAAGCAACTGGAGCAAAAAGTTGCTGCCATGTTTAAATCTTTCTTTCGCAATTCTTCTTCATTCTTTTATGAAAATTACTTTGTTATAGAGGGTTTTGAACAGGACTTACTGATACTTACAAAAGGTACTGCTATTATCGTTGAAACTAAGGCATCAAAATTAAGAGAACCCTTCCGTGATATGCAGAAAGCAATGGTAAGGCTCAAAGATGATTTTAAAGATTCGGTTCAGCATGGATATGACCAGGGTAAACGAGTAAAAAACTTCTTTAACAGCAGAAATCACTTTCCTGTAAAAGATAAAAATGGCAATACACTATACACTATCAATCCTTCAAAATATCACTCGGTTTTTTCAATTGTTGTTACATTAGAAAGATTCGGAAGTTTACAGACCGATTTAAACTTACTATTGAGGAAAGATGAGGCAGATAATTATCCCTGGAGTGTTTATATTGATGACCTTGAAATTTTCCTGCTTACATTAAAACACCATACAAGAAATTCACAGGGCAAATTTCTTGATTTCTTAAGTACCAGAAAGTTACTTCACGGGCATATATATGCAATAGATGAGTTGGATGTTTGTGGATTTTATCTAAAGTATCCGGAGAAGTTCAAGACTTATGCGAAAACGACTGATACTCTTTGCCAGTTTTCTGTTTACGAGCAAGCTTATTTTGATGAAATATATCATCAGGGAGGGCTTCGGTTTCAAGAAGAACCTATGCCCGATTTCCATAGGTATTTTGGCAGGAATAAATTCTGAATAATTCCAATTAACAGCTTGTTTAATAGTAGTTGCCTGACTAAATATTAGCCATGCAAATCTCATAAACGGTATAAATTTTATACTGTATAAGGTATGAGTTTGAAAGGGTGCAATACAGGAGATTTTATAAAAGGCTTAATGTGCCCGGTCTTGCACATGGCAAGATGTACAAATGTGGCACATTTGGGGGCATCTTGCCCTTCACTCCGGAGTCGTTTCGGGTTTGTGAAAGCCACTTTAAAGAACTACAGCAGATAAAACAATGTGAAATGGAAAAAGTGAAGAAAGAATTGCGGAAGCATTTTGTAAAAACAAGAATGAATGATACAGAGCTGAACCATCTTGGAAGGTTACAGCAAAAATCAACGGACAAAGACCTGAGCAACTACATACGAAAAGTATTACTTCAGAAACCCGTTACCATCAATTACCGGAATCAATCGGCTGATGACTTTTTGAAGCAAATGCTGGAACTAAAAAAAGAACTCAATGCTATCGGTAATAATTTCAACCAGGCGGTACACAAACTGCACCTGCTGGACAAGATACCGGAGTTCAGGCAATGGATTCAACAGTATGATGGATTACACCAGGCATTTATCAACAAGACGGAGCAAATCAGTTTTAAAGTAAATGAACTGTACGAAAAATGGTTGCTAAAATAACGATACCGAAGAGCATTGATGCAGCGTTGAACTACAACGAGAAAAAAGTACAAAAAGGGAAAGCCATTTGTTTACATGCAGCCAATTTCCTTAAAGATGCAAAACAAATGAACTTTTATCAAAAGCTGGCAGGTTTTGAAAGGTTGAACAGTTTGAATGAAAGGGCAACGACTAAAACCCTGCATGTTTCTCTCAACTTTAGTCCATCTGAAAAATTGCAGGATGAAAAGTTATTAAAGATTGCTGAACTCTACATGAACAAGATTGGTTTTGGCGAACAACCTTTCGTGATTTACAAACATGAAGATGCCGGGCATCCGCATATACACATTGTAAGCACCACCATAAAGGCTGATGGCAGTAGAATTAACACCCACAACATCGGCAGAAATCAAAGCGAAAAAGCAAGAAAGGAAATTGAGCAGCAGCTTGGATTAATAAAAGCAGAAAGACAGACCGAATTAAGAAACCCCGGCGTTAAACCGGTTGATGCAGAAAAAGTTATTTATGGAAAGCATGAAACAAAGAGAGCAATTGCTAATACTGTTGGTGCCGTGTTTGGTCAATACAAATTCACATCGCTGCCGGAATTTAATGCTGCGTTAAAACAATTCAATGTAATTGCTGACAGAGGCAAAGAAGAAGGCCGGATTTACAAGCGCCGGGGTTTGGTTTACCGGGTATTGGACACCAATGGAAATAAAGTGGGTGTCCCCGTAAAAGCAAGTAGCATCGGTTGCAAGCCAACATTGGATAACCTGGAGAAAAAATTTGAAGACAGTGAAGCCGCAAAGGAAACTCTTAAGCCATTTGTAAAATCAAAGTTAGATGATTGCCTTTCACAATCACCTTCCACAATGAAAGAGTTGATGGAGCATTTGAGGCAGAAGAATATCTACATCTTGCTTCGCCAGAATGCAGAGGGAAGGTTGTATGGAATCACTTTTGTTGACAATCAGAACAAAGTAGTCTTTAACGGAAGTGATTTAGGCAAAGGATATAGTGCCGCATCATTACAGATCCGGTTGGCAACCGCTAACGAAAATACCATCAAACAAGATGAAGCAAAGTCAGGCAGTTCTTCAGGTTCTATTCAAAAAGAAATAAGTCATCAAAAAAATCAGGATAAGTCAATCGTCACAACTTCAAAAATAGAAAGCCCCTTAGATGTTCTGTTATCCACCAAAGAGCAATACGACAATGTACCGGGTAGTTTGATAAAAAAGAAACGCAAAAAGAAAAAACGTAACAACAACAATTTCTAACTTCAAAAATAAAGTATCATGTCTGTTACAGGAGAGAACGAACAGGGGCTGCGGAAAATAATAGACCTTACACGGTTTGCCAGCATTTTTATTTTGCTGCTACATTTTTATTATTTCTGCTATGTAGTATTTGAACAATGGGAAATCAAATCAACCATAACCGACCGGTTAATGAGCAATATTTCAAGAACAGGATTATTTGTCAATTCATTTACATCAAAGTTTGTGGGTTTAGGATTGCTGATTATTTCTTTGTTTGGTGCACAGGGCAAGAAAGATGAAAAGATAAATAAGCGGAGCATCGCAGCATATCTATTAATCGGCTTGCTTTTGTATTTGGGAAGTTACTTGCTTTTTAAGCTGCAATATCCGGCGGAAACAGTTGCTATAATCTACATGACAGTTACAGGAGTTGGGTTCCTGCTTATACTTGCAGGAGGTAACTTACTCAGCCGTTTAATCAAATACAATTTGGGAGATGATGTATTTAATTCACTCAACGAAACTTTTCCGCAGGAAGAAAGATTAATCAGCAACGAGTATTCCATCAATCTGCCCGCCCGTTACAACCTGAAAAGCAAAATCAGGAAAAGCTGGATCAACATCATCAATCCTTTTCGTGGGTTGTTGGTTATAGGCAGCCCCGGCGCAGGTAAAAGCTGGTTTGTTATTCAGCATGTCATCAAGCAGCATATTGAAAAGGGCTTTGCCATGTTTGTATACGATTTCAAGTACGATGATTTGAGCCGCATTACTTACAACTGGCTGCAGCGAAATAAACACCAATATTCTGTAAAGCCGAATTTCTATGTTATCAACTTTGATAATCTTTCTGTATCTCATCGCTGCAATCCGCTTGACCCTTCATCCATGAATGACATTACCGATGCAACAGAAAGTGCAAGAACAATTTTGTTAGGATTGAACCGGGAATGGATAAATAAGCAAGGTGATTTCTTTGTAGAGTCACCCATCAACTTTGTAACTGCTGTGATTTGGTTTCTCAGAAAATATGAAGACGGGAAGTATTGCACCCTTCCGCATGTAATAGAGCTGATGCAAGCGGAATATGATGAACTGTTTCCGGTGTTGAATACGCAGCCTGAAATTGAAGTGCTGGTAAATCCTTTCATCACCGCTTATCAAAACGATGCTATGGAGCAATTGGAAGGACAGGTTGCATCTGCAAAGATTGGTATGGCAAGGTTAGCGGCACCGGCATTGTATTGGGTTTTAAGTGGCAATGATTTTACTTTAGACATCAACAATCCAAAACACCCCAAAATTGTTTGTGTAGGCAACAACCCGGAGAAGCAGCAGATTTACGGCGCAGTATTATCTCTTTACATCTCAAGATTGATACGACAGGTAAACAGAAAGAATATGCTCAAATGCAGTTTGGTGTTTGATGAATTTCCTACTATCTACTTCAACAATATTGACAGCCTGATTGCAACAGCAAGAAGCAATAAAGTTGCCACCACATTAGCCATGCAGGATTTCAGCCAACTCAAAAAAGACTATGGCCGGGAACAAGCAGACGTAATTGTAAATATCACCGGCAATATCATCAGCGGCCAGGTGATGGGTGAAACCAGTAAACTGCTATCAGAACGTTTCGGGAAAATAATGCAGGATAGGCAGAGTGTTTCCATTAACCGAACTGATACTTCAATCAGCCATAGCAAACAGTTAGATGCTGCGATACCTGCATCAAAAATTGCAGCACTTTCTTCGGGTGAGTTTGTGGGCTTGGTTGCCGATAATCCTGATGAAAAGATAAAACTCAAAATGTTTCATTCAGAAATTATTAATGACCATGAAAAATTGAATGCTGAAGTCGCAGCTTACTACGACATACCTAAGGTATCGGACGTTACACCTCAGCAGGTGCTGGATAATTACTACCAGGTAAAGATGGATATTAAAAGGTTGATTGGGGAAGAAGTGGGGAGGTTAAAGGCTGAAATTAAGAATTAAACGAGGCAATTATGTATTTAATGATTTTATTCAAAATGCTCATTTACAGTTAAATTTGTAGATACAAAACTTCTGTTATGGGATTTATAAACCAGCGGGGAGCCGAATGGTGGAAATGGGATTTGCACGTTCATACTCCTGCGTCTTTAGTTCATCATTTTAAAGGAACCTCCGACATGGAAGTTTGGGAGAAGTATATTTCAGATTTGGAAGGCCTTCCTGCCGAATTTAAAGTAATTGGTATCAATGACTATTTGTTTTTAGATGGGTATCGTAAAGTTCTGGAATACAAAAAGGGCGGCAGGCTGCAGAATTTAGATTTGATACTTCCGGTTATTGAATTCAGGCTTAAAAAGTTTGCCGGCCATAAGCAATTTAAAAGAATAAATTTCCATGTAATATTTTCTGATGAAGTAAGTCCGGATCTAATTCAAAACCAGTTTTTAAATACACTGACTGGGGAATATCATTTAACACCAGGGATTGATAAATCAATGTGGAATGGGGCGGTAACAACCGACAGTCTCGTTGATTTAGGAAACAAAATAAAAGCGTCAGTACCAGCGGAACAACTGCCGCATTATGGGTCAGATTTAGAAGAAGGGTTTAATAATTTAAATCTTGATGAAAAAAGTGTTATTGAAAGGCTTGTTAGCTCAACATATTTTAAAGGAAAGTATCTTTTTGCAATAGGAAAAACAGAATGGGACGCTTTGCCGTGGACTGATGGGAGCATCGCAGAGAAAAAAGATGTTATCAATAAAGCACATTTGGTTTTTACTGCTTCTGAAAATGTAGCGGCTTTTAACAACGCTAAGGGAAAGCTTACCGAACAAAAAGTAAATAATTTGCTACTTGATTGCAGCGACTCACATCATAACATAGGTAGCAGTGACAAAGACAGGATAGGTAATTGCTTTACATGGATTAAAGCTGACCGAACTTTTGATGGTTTAAAGCAAATTGTAAATGAACCGGAAAGAGTCTTTATTGGCGACATGCCGGAAATCAATTTAAGAGTAAATTCAAACAAAACAAAATACATAGAATCATTGAAAATCGACCGGGTAGATGATTATAAACTTCAGGAAGAATGGTTTAATGCAACTGAAATAAATTTCAACCACGAACTTGTGGCAATAATTGGTAACAAAGGAAATGGGAAAAGTGCGATAGCTGACATTATTGGTTTGCTTGGTAATACAAAAAATGGAGAGTATTTCTCGTTTCTAAATAACAGTAAATTTCGTAAGGCAAGCCCTAACAGAGCAGTTTCATTTAATGCTACTCTTACATGGGCTTCCGGGGATATTGACATGGTCAATCTAAATGACAGAGTTAATCCTTCGGCTTATGAAAAAGTAAAATATATTCCTCAAAATTTTTTAGAAAAATTATGTAACGATAACGAGACTGATTTTGAAAGAGAACTAAGAAAAGTAATTTTCACACATGTATCCGATACCGACAAATTAAATCAATCAAGTTTAGAAGATTTAATAAAATACAAAACTGAAATTGTTAATGAAAGAATCGCCCTGATAAAAAGTGATATTTCCGAAACCAATTCTATTATAATTGAACTTGAAAAAAGCAACTCTCCAATAAACAGGAAAACCATTGCAGAGAACCTGAAGGCAAAAGAAGCTGAACTTGCAGCACATAAAACGTCTAAACCTTCCGAGGTTTCAGAACCGACGGCAAGCGAGGAAATACAAAGCCAGCAGCAAGGGTATTTTACTCAACTAAACAATCTGAAAGCTGATTTATTATTAGTGGAGCAAGAAATAAAGGAAAAGAATGAGTTGAAATTAAAGTTGAATATTGAATTAAATGATTTGCAAAAATTTCAGCAGTCTTCGACTTTATTCTCACAGCAATACGAAAAGCTGAAGAATGATTATCGGGATAACTTGAGGAAATATGGCTTAGAGGTTGAGGGCATTGTTAAACTTACCATTGACAGCAATCCGGTATCTGCACGGATTGGAGCGATTAGCACCGGGATAGCAGCTATTAATTTGCTTTTTGATACTAATAACGCCGATAACTTACCAAGTAAAAAAATTAATTTAAGTAATCAAATAAAAGAGCTTCAAACAAAGCTTGATGCTCCTTCAAAACTCTACCAGGAATACCTTGAAACCTTAAAAAATTGGCAGGCAAAGGAAATTGAATTGGTAGGAAAAGAGGATGTAGAGGGTTCAATTAAATATTTAGAAAGTCAATTAAAATATATTGATGAGAAACTAAGGCTTGACATTGAGGAAGCAAAAAAGATACGGTTGGATAAATTGAGGGAATTGCACAAAGCAAAATGCGAAATAATAAATGAGTACAAAAAACTGTATCAACCAGTAACAAAATTCATAAGCCAGTATAACAATCTTACTACTAATTATCCTATCTCTGTTGATGTTTCCCTTAACCTTTCTGGCTTCAAAGAGAAATTCTTCAATTATGTTTCACAAGGTGCAAAAGGAAGTTACTATGGCAGAGAAGAAGGTTACAACAGACTGGTAAGCCAGATTGAGGGCGTTAATTTCAATGATGAAGAAGCTGTTACATTTTTTTTAAATACTATAATTACATCTTTGGAATTTGACCAAAGGGAATCATTTAAAGATGAACCGAGAGAAATAGTTAATCAAATCCGAAAAGATTTTTATAGTGATTTCTATGAGTACCTTTTTGGAATTGATTATTTGGTTCCCAACTATGAGCTTAAATTAGATAATAAAAATGTATCCGAACTTTCCCCAGGAGAAAAGGGAGCATTGCTCCTTATCTTTTATTTACTTTTAGACCAAGATGATATTCCTTTAATAATAGACCAGCCAGAAGAAAACTTAGATAACCAAAGCGTTTACAAAATTCTTGTTCCATTCGTTAAAGAAGCTAAGAAAAGGCGACAAATTATCATTGTTACTCATAACCCCAATCTTGCTGTGGTTTGTGACGCAGAGCAGGTGATTAATGTTAGAATAGATAAAGCAGATGCTAATAAAGTGCATGTAGCCACAGGTGCCATAGAAAACCTTATGATAAATAATAAACTTGTTGAAATATTGGAAGGTACATTGCCTGCGTTTAACAACAGAGATTTGAAATACTCAATCACTAAAGAAAATAAGTAGCTTATATTCATTTAATTGGTTCTTTAGCCACCATTCTAACAACCGCCGAAATGATTGCGAGGCAACGAAGATGCCATGAAATATTGAAGCTGGTATCAAAATATTATTTCAACTTTTCCTCATTCACAATCTGCTGCAATTCCCTCTCACTCGGCAAATTCACCAAATATTTGCTTACAAAAACCTGCTGTGGCAAACCCATCGTAGCATACTTAACCAACGCTTCATTTTTACCACTGCATAGAATAATACCAATAGGCGGGTTATCGCCGTTGTGGCTTTCGTTTTCTTTGTAATAGTTCAGGTACATATTCATTTGCCCGGCATCGGCGTGGTCAAATTCGCCGATCTTTAAATCAAGCAGGACATGACATTTGAGTATTCGGTGGTAAAAGACGAGGTCAATCCGGTAATGCTTGTTGCCAAACGTTATGCGACGCTGCCGGTGTTCAAAACAAAAGCCCCGGCCAAGCTCCAGCAGAAAGTGCTGCAGATTGCTGATAATGCGTTCCTCCAGGTCACTTTCTGTAAAAGGGGCTTTATGTTCCAGCCCCAGAAACTCTAACAGGTAGGTATTCCTGAAAACAGCTTCCGGCAATTGTTCAGTGGACTTTTTAAAATCTTGCAGAGTGGCAGAGCCGTCCCGGCTCAACCCCGTTCTTTCGTATAACAGACTGTCTATGGCTCGTTTTAGCTCTTTTACAGGCCAGTTATTTTCAATCGCCTGTTCCTCATAAAACCGGCGTTTCGCCCCTGCATCGGCTTTTAGCAGCTCTATAAAATGCGAAAAGCTAAGGTGGGTTATGAGAAGGTTCGTATTATCGTTGGGTCTTGATTGGGGCAATTTTGCAGACGGCGTCTGCAATTTCCCAAAATATTGAAAATCAGCAATATAAGATTTTGCAGAGGCTGTCTGCAAAATCTGAGGATAGGCACTGTAAAAATCACGACACAGGTACAGGTTCCGTTCCTGTAAGGATTTAATGCCCTTCTCCAATAACTTTTTCGCCAAAGTCTTAAGTAAGCTGGTGCCGTACTTGGCCCGGTCGCTACCGTTTTGCTCGTATTCCACAATATAGAACCCGATCAGCCAGTTTCGGATGGTGAGTGCCGTGTTTACCTGCTGCTGAGCTTTCTTTAAAAAATAGGCGTTTGTCTGCTGAATGATAGCCGCCAACTGTTCCAAACTATTCATACTATTCATGCTGCTACATTTTAGGTTTATAAACCAGGGCGGTTCTCCCATATCTTTTTAATCATGTAAGCTTTCTGTACCTGATCGGCTTTGATATACCGGCGAAATGCTTTCTCTGTTTTGTGTCCGCTGATGGCCATTATAAGGTTAGTGGGTGTACCATCTAGAAATTCATTAGTGCAAAAACTCCGGCGGCAAGTGTGACTGGTAACCCAGGCATACTTGGGTTTAATTTCTTCTACAACCTGGTTGCCTTTTTTATGCGTGATTTTTACCAGTTCATTAATGCCTGCGAGTTTTGCAACTTCCTTGATGTAGTCGTTAAAATTTACATTGCTCACCTGCGGCATTTGCATATTATATTTTTCTATGAGGATATGTCTTGCATCTTTTTTGAGCGGAACAATTACAGAAGAAACAGTTTTAGTTTGCGTTACATACAACATTCCATCTCTCACTTCTTCAGGCTTTATATCGGTATAATCACTGAAACGAAACCCGGTTAGACAGCCGAGAACAAATAAATCACGGTATTTTTCCAACTGCGGTTGTTCAGACAAATCGAGATGATAAATAGCCGAGAGTTCCTTCCAACTCAGGTACACCGCATCTACCTCTTCATCCATTACTTTAAAGAAACTTAAATCCATAAAGGGGATAATTTTCTTACGGATTCTGTCTCGTAAAAAAGATTTCAGGTGTTTGATAGTTTTGCCAACGGTGTTTGTTTTTAACCCCTTTATTATTTCCTTTCTGCGAACCTGCGGTACTTCGTAGGTGAGATACGAAACAAATTCTTCATAAAACCGGGCATCAAAAGAATCAAATGTGATGGTCTCTTTCCGATATTCTTCAAAGAGCCGGAGATGAGCCTTCATGCCATTAATGACATTGATGGTACAATGCTTTACTGAACTCTTTTTAGACCTGGCATAATCATCAATATGCTTGAATACATCCAAAGCATTATTGGCATCGGTCATTTGTTCAAATCCCCATCTGTTGTTATCGAGATGAAAGTTTTCTTTCAGGAATTTCATGGGACAAATGTTCCGCTGGCCGAGTGCATAGCTTATCATGTCCTCCGCTTTACGGAGCTTTTGCGTAAGAACAGTTTCCATTTCTGGCAGGCTTCCATATTCAAGAGGAAGATCCTTTGAAATCCGGTTAGTTTTACGGTTCCAGTATTGAGGCGGAATGCTGATACCAGTGCTTAAAACAACTCTTTTATCAGCGGAGAAACAGTATTGTAAACTGATAGGGGCTAACCCATTTTTGCCTACTTTTGCCTTTCGGGAAATAAGCTTGATTGGATGACGCATAGCTTGGTCTATTTTAGGTCTATTAAAATGGAACCAAGTTGTATAAAGGTAGAACTGACGGAATTGCTGTGTTGTTTATAAATATTTAAGAACCAGCATTTCCTGTTGTGTTAGATAAAGATGAGTAAAGTTATTAATTGCGGATTTGATGGTCTATCGTCCCGTCCGGTCCGCAAAAAAGCTGTCGGTAACGACAGCTTTTTTTGTTTGTAGCTCACGCTGTTTACCCCTCCAATACCGTAACCCAAATTTTACTGTAAGATGTTTTGTGCAAGCCATTCTAAAAACGATGTAGCTCAAAAAAATTTAGCAGAACGTCTTAACCTGTATTGCAGCTATTTATATTTAACAGCAGTATTACATTGGCTCCCGGCAGGGAAGTATACCGGTTCATCACATTCGGTGAACTTTTGTAGTTTTACTTTTTATAAAATATGTTATACCAAATTACGCATACCACTACCTATCATTATAACGAAACCGTACCTCAGTGCCACAATATAGCCATGCTTACACCCAGGAATACCCCAACACAATCCTGCAATAGTTTCAGTTTACACATCAGCCCCCAACCTGCCATCTCTGAAGAATACACCGATTTTTTTGGCAACAGGCTGCATTGCTTTGTAATTGAACAGGAGCATGAAACACTTACGGTTACCGCTACATCTGTAATTAAAAAAAACGGACAGGCCGCACTATCTGTACCATATAGCATTACCAGTTGGGAAAGTACAAGAGATATGCTTGCCCACTCAACAGGAAACATGCTGGATGAAAAACAATATTCCATTGCCGATAATATCACCAAAGCAAATGCGGCAGTTCAGGAGTATGCGGCAGTTTCTTTTTGGCCCGGACGGCCCTTATACGAAGCAGCTATGGATATGATGCAGCGTATTTATACCGATTTTAAATACACCGCAGGCTTTACCACGGTATCTACACCCATTGCCGAAGTAATGCAGGAACGTAAAGGTGTATGCCAGGATTTTGCACACCTCGCCATTGCCTGTTTCCAGGCAATGGGGCTTGCAGCAAGATACATAAGCGGATACCTTGAAACCATACCTGCACCCGGAAAAGAAAAACTAAAAGGTGTAGACGCCTCACATGCCTGGTTTTCGGTATTCATACCCGGCATGGGCTGGGTTGACTTTGACCCTACCAATAATAAAATACCCGATGAGCAATACATTACCATCGGCTGGGGCCGTCATTATTTTGATGTGGTACCACTTCGTGGGGTAATTATGAGCAGTCGCAATCATACCCTTACAGTATCAGTTGATGTAAAAAGAGTAGATATGTACTAAACATCAAGACTGAACCAGCTACTGTATACAACTGTTAATTTAATTACCAGTGCCCGTACTATCTGCCCGTTTTCTTTCTTTCCATTTTTTCTTCATCGCATCTTTTTCTTCAGGGGTAGCGTTCTTCCATTTTTCACGGGCTGCCTGCCGCTCTTCAGGATTGGCCGTTTTTAATTTTTCCTTAATCGCTTTACGCTCTTCGGGTGTAGCGTCTTTCCACTTTGCCTTTAATGCTTTCTTTTGCAATTTTCTGGCGGTACTGTCTTGTGCATTGCTAATGGCTGGCAAAATCAATAAGCCGGCAACCAACAGCAGGCTGAAAACTCTTTTCATGTATTTAAATTTTATGCAGCTACAGACTGGCGTTGAAATAAAAAGTTTAAAAATCAAAAGATAACTTAAGCACAAATGCAGGAATATTTGGGGTACACTGTTATATATACCGGCAGGGAGCAGGCAATTTTTCCTTTTAAAAAACAGGGAGTTAATATCATTGTAATTACCTATAAACCTACAAGCATTAAATTCCGGCATTGCTGCGTTGCAGATCTTTATAGCCTTACTTTTGTTGACAACCTACCCTTTTCTTTTTTTCAACCTTAAATCCAGCGTACACGGAAACTCCTGGTTGATTTCCGGTGCCGGTGTATCGTACACAAATGATGGCCGGTTATTTTCAACATAATGTTGTGCACCGGCTACTGCGGATACACCGGTATGATTAAACTGTGCCTCCTGTGTATGACTGGTATTTCCAAAGCGGCTGATGCGGCGGGCCTCAGCCTCGTAACTGTTTACCGGGAAGGTATCATAACTGCGGCCACCAGGATGCGATACATAGTAGGTGCATCCGCCAATAGAGCGGCCGTTCCAGGTATCTACAATATCAAATGTAAGCGGTGTATCTACCCCAATGGTGGGATGCAGGGCACTCGGCGGCTGCCAGGCACGGTAACGGATACCGCATACGAACTCTCCCTTTACACCAGTAGCCGTAAGCGGCACCCTGTCGCCATTGCAAAGCAACACATGGCGTTCATCGGTAAGGCCGGTTAATTTTACCTGCACCCTTTCCAGCGATGAATCTACAAACCTTGCCGTACCCGTACTGGACATCTCTTCGCCCAGTACATGCCAGGGCTCTATACCCATGCGTATTTCCATGCGTATATCCCTAATAGTTACCGAACCGTAATGCGGAAAGCGGAATTCAAAAAACGAATTGAACCAGTTTACATCAAAAGCATAACCGGCATCTTTCAAAAATGCAGTTACATCTTCCATATCCTGCCGTACAAAATGTGGCAGCAGGTATTTATCGTACAGGGATGTGCCCCAGCGTACCAGTTTATGTTTGTATGGTTTTTTCCAAAACACCGCTATCAATGCCCGTATCAGCAGCATTTGCAGTAAACTCATTTGCCGGTGCGGCGGCATATCAAAGCCCCGGAATTCCAAAATACCCAGCCTGCCGGATAAGGAATCGGGAGAGTACAGTTTATCAATACAAAATTCGGAGCGGTGGGTGTTGCCGGTAAGGTCGGTGAGCAGGTGGCGAAAAAGCCTGTCAGTAATCCAGAAGGGCGTGAACCCTTTATCGGGCACCTGGCTAAAGGCAATTTCCATTTCGTACAAATTATCTTCCAGCCCTTCATCTATCCGTGGCGCCTGGCTGGTAGGACCAACAAATGGCCCTGAAAATAAATAAGACAAAGCAGGATGGTGTTGCCAAAAGGTAATTAAACTGCGTAACAAATCGGGCCGGCGCAGCAGCGGACTATCAGAAGGGGTGCCGCCGCCAATGGTAATATGGTTGCCGCCACCCGTACCGGTATGCCGGCCATCCAGCATAAACTTTTCGGTACCCAGCCTCGATAAGCGGGCCTGCTCGTATAACGTATTGGTATTGTGGCAAAGCTCATCCCAGCTTTTTGAGGGATGAATATTTACTTCAATCACCCCGGGGTCGGGCGACACTACCAGCCTTTCTATTCGATAATCCCTCGGCGGCTCGTAGCCCTCTATTCTAACGGGTATGCTTAAACGAAGTGCTGTGGCTTCTATACTGGCCACCATATCAAGGTAATGCTCCAGGTACTGCATAGGTGGCAAAAAAACATACAGGATACCGTTACGCACCTCGGCACACAAAGCTGTTTTAATCGTTTCTACTTCAAAAAGCGGCTCCGCTTCTTTTTCTTCTTCTGCTGCTTTATCCACATTTTGAGGCACTCCATTTTTCTTTTTTACCGCTTTTTCATCTGCAGCTTCCAGCACCTGCTCCATCACCCGCTGGTACGGCGGCTCATGCAGGCTAATGCTGCCATACCGGGCATTTACCGCTTCGTGGTAATACTCCAGTTGGGGCAAATCATCAAACAGGCTGTGGCCCACAAAATGCGGCAGTTTGGCCTTTGGCACTACCGGCAGCGACTCCAGCGGAAGGCGAAGCCCAATTGGCGAATTGCCGGGCACCAGGTACAGGTAGTTCCTGCTAAACGTCCATTTACTGCTTCGCCATTTATTATTCCAGTGATTCCATTGTATGGGCAATACATATCCTACGGGCTCATCCAGCCCACCCTCCTGGAGCAACTCTGCCAGCTTGCGTCTTTCGAGGGGGTCTTTCAAATTTGATTGTAGCGGATCGATATTCACCGGGTTCTTACCCTCTGTCCATAAAAAATAAAACACATCCTCATAAGCGGGACTGATGTTGTCGATACTAACAGCAAGGTACCGGGCCAGTTCTTTTATAAATAGCCCTGCTTCTTTTTGTGTAACCGGCCTGCTGTTTTTTTCATGTGCCGTAAGGTTGATATTTTTCCAGATAGGATAGCCATCTTTTCGCCAAAACAGTCCATACTGCCAGCGGGGTATAGGCTCGCCGGGATACCATTTACCCTGGCCATAATGGATAAGTCCGCCGGGGCCAAATTTGTCTCTAAGCCGGTAAATAAGGTCGTGCGAAAGTACCCTTTTTTCATAGCCATCTGCTGCCGTATTCCACTGTGCCGATTCCATATCATCGATAGAAACAAAAGTTGGCTCGCCACCCATCGTGAGGCGTACATCGCCTGCCTCAAGCGCTTCATCTACCCTGTAGCCCATAGCTTCAATTTCGGCCCATTGCTGTTCAGTAAAAGGCTTAGTAACCCGTGGGTCTTCATAGATACGGGTTACTTTATTATCAAAAGCAAAACTTACTTCGCATACATCTGTAGCGCCTACTACAGGTGCCGCACTGGCATATTCTGGCGTACAGCTTAATGGGATATGGCCCTCCCCGGCAAATAAGCCTGATGTTGGGTCAAGCCCAATCCAGCCGGCACCGGGAATATATACTTCCGTCCAGGCATGTAAATCAGTAAAATCTTCTTCGGGGCCAGATGGGCCATCGAGTGATTTTTCATCTGTTTTTAACTGTATCAGGTAGCCCGACACAAACCTTGCGGCCAGCCCGGCATGGCGCAGGATGTGTACCAGCAGCCAGGCCGAATCCCTGCAGGAGCCTATAGCCTTTGTGAGTGTTTCATCCGGCGTTTGTACACCGGGCTCCATGCGGATGGCGTAAGCAATATCGTTGTACAACTGCTGGTTAACCTGTACCAAAAACTGCACAATGGGGGTTGTTTTTTTAAGGTCGATATTTTTATCAACCCATTGCTGCAACAGTAAGCCTTCATCTTTATGCTCCAGATAGGGTATCAGCTCTTTAGCCAGTACAGGCGCATATTTAAAGGGATAATGCTCCGCATATTCTTCTACAAAAAAATCGAAGGGATTGATGGTTTGCAGGTTGGCAATAACCTCTACATTAATTTCCAGCTTTGTTGTTTTTTCAGGAAATACAAGGCGGGCCTGGTAATTGCCAAAGGGATCCTGCTGCCAGTTGATAAAATGATCGTTGGGCGTTACTTTAAATGAATACGCCTCTATGGGTGTTCGGGAATGCGGTGCAGGGCGCAGGCGAAATACATGCGGCGAAAGCGCCACCGGCCTGTCGTACGTATAAATTGTTTTGTGCTGGATTGCCACCCGTATTGCCATAGCAGTAATGTGTTTTGGTTGTGATAAAACCGGCAATACAATCGATGATTAAATTTAAGGGAGGCGGGTAAGAATTAAAAATTTATTTGTGGTTTAAATACCAGCAGTCTTTCATTTGCAATAAGGCCCATTGCCAAAAGATAATATATCGGCACTTTTGCAGCTTAGGTAAAATAACTTACTTAGCGCTTAACTGCTTTATTTACCAAACGTTTACTATGATAGAACATTTTCCTTTTATCCTGCTGATGCTGGTAGTGATAGTACTGCTGATTATGCTGGCCAATAAAATAAAGGTAGCCTACCCGGTGTTGCTGGTGCTTGCCGGTTTACTGATTAGCATACTGCCCGGCGTGCCCCACTTACGCATTGAGCCCGAACTGATATTCGTTATTTTTTTACCGCCGCTGTTATACGAAGCTGCTTTTGCCATATCGTGGAAGGAGTTGTGGCGCTGGCGCCGTATTGTAAGCAGCTTTGCTTTTTTGGTGGTTTTTTTAACGGCTACTTCAGTGGCACTGGTAGCAAACGCCTGTATACCCGGCATATCGCTGGCACTGGGCTTTTTGCTGGGCGGCATTGTATCGCCGCCTGATGCGGTAAGTGCCAATGCCATTTTAAAATTTGTACAACTGCCAAGGCGTATCACTTCGATACTGGAAGGCGAAAGCCTGATGAATGATGCATCATCACTAATTATTTTTCGGTTTGCCCTGATTGCTGTGGCCACCGGCCAGTTTGTATGGTACCAGGCTGCACTCAGCTTTGTATGGATGGTGGCAGGCGGCATTGCTGTTGGCCTACTAACGGGCTGGTTGTTTATAAAAATGCACCGGCTGCTACCTACAGATGCCAACGTGGATATAGTACTTACACTTGTAACACCCTATGCCATGTATATCGCTGCAGAAGCAGTACACAGCTCGGGTGTAATGGCAGTGGTTAGTGGTGGACTGCTGCTGTCCAATAAAAGGAACTATTTTTTAAGCAGCACAGCAAGGGTTAAGGGATATAATGTGTGGCAGAGTTTTGTGTTTTTACTCAATGGCCTTGTATTCCTGCTCATTGGGCTGGATTTGCCCGAAATAACCGAGGCTTTAAAACAGGAAGGCATTGCCATGCACCAGGCTATAGGATATGGTTTGCTGGTAACGGCAGTACTGATTGTGGTACGTATTATTTGTTCATTTGGGGCAGTACTGGTTACCAAAATAGCAAGCCATTTTATAACAGTGGCGGATAAAAACCCAGGGTTAAAAGCCCCTGTTATCATAAGCTGGACGGGCATGCGTGGCGTAGTATCACTGGCAGCAGCTTTATCCATACCGGTACAACTTGCAGATGGCAGCCTTTTTCCACACCGCCCACTCATCCTGTTCATCACTTTTGTTGTCATCTTAACCACACTGGTGGTACAGGGCCTTACCTTGCCCTGGCTTATCCGAAAAATTAAAATGCCCGATTATGGCGACTATATGCCCGAAGCAGCAGCAGAACTGATGCTCACTAAAGAACTGGCCAGCTTTACGCTCAATTATATCAACAGCAGCTATGCCGAACAAATTGCGCATAATGCAAGCCTTCGACTCATAACCATACATGCCGAACACCAGCTTCACCAAACTCATGATGCAGCAATAACGCCAGCAACAAAAAAAATGCAACTTGATATTTTAGAACAACAAAGACTTTGGCTGCAGCAAAAAAACAAAACAAATACTGCAATTGATGAAGAAGTAATAAGAAAGATGCTCTATAGCATCGACCTGGAAGAAGAGCAACTGAAATACCATTAATCCTTACCGTTTTTTAAGAGAGGGCCACGGCATCTTTACTGTACTTTTCTTTATACTCCGTAGGGGTAAGCCCGGTATTTTTTTTAAATACTTCCCTAAATGCTTTGATGTCGGTATAACCACAATCGTACATTATTTCGTTTATGGTTTTCCGGCTCTGCTCCAGGCTGCGTTTGGCTGCTTCTATCTTGGTGCGTTGGATATATTCCAGCGGCGAATTGCCTGTAGCCCTTACAAAGCGCCTGTCGAAATTGCGGCGGGCTATTGCAAATTTCTTGCAAAGGCTTTCAACCACAATCTTCTCTTCCACATGGCTTTCAATATATACCTGTGCTTCTTTTACCAAATCATCGTTGTGCAACTTCTGATTTGAAAAAATCATAAACTCGGCCTGGCACTGGCGGCTGATATCTATCTGAAAAATTTTAGCACAAAGCAAAGCGACAGGCCTGCTGTAATACTTTTCGATGAGGTGAAAAAGCAGGTTTAAAAAAGAATAAGCGCCACCGTTGGTACAGATACCGTTTTCATCGGTTATTAAAAAATCAGCCTGCAAATCCACTTCGGGGTACATGCTCCTGAAAGCCGCCTGTGCCGCCCAATGGGTAGAGCATTTGCGGCCATTTAATATCCCGGTGGCTGCTAATAAAAAAGCCCCGGTACAAATACTAGCCACTTCGGCGCCATAGCTGTACTGTTGTGCAATCCACTCCACCATAGTTTTATTTTGTTCAAATACTTCGGGGTTGTTATAGTTTACTGCAGGAATAATCACCAGGTCGGTTTTTTCCACAGTTGAAAAATGGGTATGCGGCTGAATAGAAAATAAGCCGTCAAAATAATCCTGTTTACCTGATGCACCAGCAACACAAATATCAAATACCGGTGGCAAACCATCGCTTTGTACAATGGCATTGGCCCTGCTGAATATTTTATAAGCACCAACAATGCTGCTCAGGTTATTGCCTTTGCCTATTGGCGCCAGTATGGTTAAATGTTTCATACTTAAACTTTATGCAAAGATTTAGAAAACGAATGTCCTGAACAACCCCCTGTATTGTCGTTTTTACACCACTTTAAAATACCATTCGGACAATACTTTTGTTTTCCGGTTTTTTCAACCTATTCTCCAGGTATTTATCAAATAACACTATATGGAAAATTTTTCAACAACATTTGTTACAACACAATCAGCGCTGAACGCTTACAACGCTATCGCAAATTTCAGGGATTGGTGGTCAGAAGATATTGAAGGTAACACCAATATCCCCGGCGAAACTTTTTTTTACCGGTATAAGGAGGTGCATTTATGCAAGCTGCAACTTATTGAGGCGGTACCCGGAAAAAAACTGGAGTACAAAGTACTGGATAACTATTTCAGTTTTACAAAAGATAAAACAGAGTGGAAAAACAGCAGTCTTGTTTTTATGATTACTGCCGAAGATGGCAAAACCAAAGTAAGCTTCACACACCAAGGCCTTACTGAAGCCGACGAATGTTACCAGGTGTGCAACGAAGCCTGGAGCAATTTTATTCATAACAGCCTGTACCCGTTTATTGAAAAAGGCAAAGGCAAACCCAACCCTAAAGAAGGCGAAGGCTTTAATGCCGCAATTGTAGAAAAATGGAAACTGAAAACAATATGAGCACCAACATAATACCGCAACAAGAAATAGAAGCAGTTGCCAATACCTATTTGCAACTATCGCAGCAATATACCACGCTGCTGGAATCGATGACAGAAACTGCGTTGAATACAAAACCGGATACCGAAGGGTGGACGGCAGCCCAGGTGGTACAACATATTGTAAAAGCCAACAACAGTAAAATTTTTACCACACCCGGGCAGGCTGCCAGCCGCAATATCAGCGAAAGGATTCCTGAACTGCGGCAGTTATTTCTCAACTTCGATATCAAAATGAAATCACCAGAATTTATTTTGCCCGAGGATAAACCCTATTCAAAAGAAGTGCTTATCAATGCCGTTAAAAATGCCTTTAAATCCCTTGCCGAAGCTTTGCCTCAATGCAATTTAAATGAAGAAGATACCCGTACACTCGGCAATATAACCAAATGGGAAATGGCTAACTTTATCGTATTCCATTCGCAGCGGCACCTGCACCAGTTAGAAGAAATTTACAAGTC
Organism: uncultured Chitinophagaceae bacterium; assembly: GCA_937873715.1. Lineage (GTDB taxonomy): Bacteria > Bacteroidota > Bacteroidia > Chitinophagales > Chitinophagaceae > Ferruginibacter. The sequence goes on along the minus strand of CALMYJ010000005.1, from coordinate 41,993 downwards.
ACTAAAAACAAAGAATGGATAAAACCGGCATAGCCAAAGCCTTTTCAAACGGCGATTTTGAAACAGCTTATCCCTACTTTTCAGAAGGGATAGTATGGGAAGTGGCCGGCACCGAAACGTTTACCGGCAAAGCTGCCGTAATACAACAGTGTGAGCAGGTGGCACAATATTTTAAATCGGTGGAAACTGTATTTGAAACATGTCACACCATTACTGAAGCTGATACCGTAGCTATAACCGGTACGGCGCAATTTTTAAGGGATGGCATTGAAATTGCGTTTGTGTCTGCATGCGATGTGTATTTTTTTAACCCTTCCGGGTTTATCGAAAAAATTATTTCATATTGCATTTCAAAAAAATAAAGCCATGATAAAAAAACAGTACAGCATCCGCATTGAAGCACCGGTAACAAAAGTGGTGGATACAATGCTCGGCCTCACCAACATCAATACTTACGAACAATGGACAGCCGCTTTCAACCCTACCTCCACTTACGAAGGCAGTTGGGATGAAGGCAGCAATATACGTTTTGTAGGTATTGATAAAGAGGGTAAAAAAGGAGGGATGCTTTCCCGTATCGTATCACATGTCCCCAACAGTTTTGTGTCGATTGAGCATTATGGCATGTTTGAAGGCGACAAGGAAATTACCGAAGGGCCATTGGTAGCACAATGGGCCGGGGGCAAAGAGAATTACAGCTTTGAACCCAACGGCAATGCTACGCAGCTTTTGGTTGAAGTGGATGTAACGGAAGACCATGCTGATTACTTCGACAGTACATATCCCAAAGCCTTACAAGTTTTAAAGCAGATTACTGAATAATGGTAGTGCTATTTCGCCTGCTTTAATAAACCTTTTAAATCATGCCAATTGCCAATTGCTACCTGAACAATTGCAGCATCACTAACACAAAGGCAGATGCCATTGCTAATGAATGGGCTGGTATAATAAATGTAGATATTAAAGATGTATGCCTGTCGTTTATAAACATCCAGTACCAGGCTGGCAGGCAATACCGTTGTTTATCGAGATTGTATTTACCATCATTATGGCAACAGCAGCAGGTTGAAAAAATACAAATGAGCTTACAACAGGTATTAACCAGGCACCTTGAGCTAAAGCCTGCCGAAATATTTATCATTACCAGCATTATAAATTCCGGCCATGTAGTTGAGGACGGAAAAATTATACATTGGTAATTTATAAATAGCTTCAGATAGCCTACATCAAAATATTATTTACCGGCTGCACCGGGGCTGGCAGGCTGGCAGCATCCAGCATTTCTTTCAGGTCGGTTTCAAGCATACGGCTTATTTGGGTTATGGGTACATCATTGGCACTGCCTTCAAACGGATTGATGGAACTGTCGCCCACTGCATCCAGCGTTACAAAGGCCCAGCCTACTATCGTTGAAAACGGAATGAGGAAATAAATCGTATAGCCGGCAAGGATAGTACCATCGCCGAGGTGAGCAAATTCTTTTAACAACCCAAAGGGCAGCAATATTACAAAGAGGTACAGCAGGTAAGTGGTGATAGATGAAAAATTTCGGGGGTATGGAAAATTTTTTATCCGCTCGGCCTTACCCTGCTGTTCATAAAAGTTATCGATACCTTTTTGCAACTGTAATTGCTGAAAATCGGTTAACCTGCCCTGCCGGTGCAGTTCGTTAATAGTTTGCGACTGCAGGGCCAGTGTTTGTGTAGCCCTGTTCTTTTTGCCCAGCACATACTGTAGTTCTGTTTCTTCCAAAAAAGGTTGTACCACGTTATTAAGCGGCTCCTGTCTTTCAGGTATGGTATATACTTTCGACTGGTATTCTTTATACCGCTCCTCATCCATAATTTCCCACGGGCGTGGCTCCCTCAACTGGTAGCGCAAAAAACTAAGCCAGGCAAAGTGCCGGTTAAATAACAGGAGTACTTCTGCACTTTCTTTACCGCCTAAAAAATCCCGGACCTTTACGGCAAAGCTGCGGCTGTCGTTAATGATAGCCCCGTAAATCTGCCGGGCTTCCCATAGGCGGTTGTAGCTGGCATTGTTTTTAAACCCTACAATAAATGCCACAGCCGTACCCAGCATAGCCACCGGCATCCAGGATATGGCTATGAATGTAGCACCCAAACAATACAATACCGTTGGCACTACTGATAAAATAAAACAGGTGTAAATATCCCTGCGGCTCCACAGCACAAACTCTTTTATACGATAACGTTTGCCTATATGCATATTGGTGTTTTTTTATTATGCAGGTTGAAAATAAGGATATTTTGCCCAACAAATACCGGTACCATTCGCCTTAAAAAATTTGTATCAGCCGCAATGCTGCTTATCCCCTGCACTATAAAATGAACTAACTTCATCATATACACCAAACCACTGCATATGCCTGCCTCAATTATACCCACCCCTGCCGGCAACAGGATAAAAGCTCTGGATATCATCCGCGGCGTTGCCCTTTGTGGTATTTTACTCATGAACATTCCGGGCTTTGGCTTATTCCATGCTTATGATGACATCAGCAATGATGGCGGCACCACCGGCTGGAACCTTAAAGTATGGTGGATAAATACCATGCTGTTTGAAGGCACCATGCGTGGCCTATTCTCCATGCTGTTTGGTGCAGGCATACTGGTGTTTACCAGCCGAACAGTTAATGGGAATAGCACTATGGTTACAGATTTATTTTTCAGGAGATTATTGTGGATGGTGCTCTTTGGTATCATCCATTGCTACCTCTTATTATGGAATGGTGAAATATTGTATGCATACGGCATAGTAGGCATGTTTGCTTTTAGCTTCCGGCATCTGCAACCTAAAAAACAAATTTTAGCCGCTGTAATTTTTTTAACACTGTCCACAGTATGGAATACTTATGATTACTACCAGCATAAGCACATGTACGAAAAAGCCACTGCCTCAACCATTAAAAAAAATAACGGCGACAGTTTAACAAAAGAAGAAAACAAAGCCATCGAAAAATGGGAAGGCTTTGTAGAGGAACGTAAGCCCGGTGCTGAAAAAAAAGCAGAAGAAATTTCGGCTATGCATAAAAGTTACTGGAGTATTGTACTGCACAAGGCCGGAGAAAACCAGTTTATGCAAACGGTATTTTTATACCGCTACAATTTTTTCGATATCCTTGCTATGATGCTGATGGGTATGGCTTTTTTTAAGCTGCGAATTTTCAGGGCCGAACGCAGCAAACGCTTTTACCTGCTTATGGCGTTGCTGGGCTACGGCATTGGCTTACCGGTTAATTATTTAGAAACGCATACCATACAATCCGGTACATTTTCCATCCTGGCAATTGATAAAAGTTATATCACTTACGACCTTGGCCGGGTAGCCAATACCTGCGGCCATATTGCCCTCATTATGCTTTTTATACAATCGGGCTGGCCCAGGTTTTTGCAAAATGCCCTGGCAGCAGTGGGGCAAATGGCTTTTACCAATTATATCATGCAAACGCTTATCTGCAATTTTATTTTCCTGGGCTATGGCTTATCGTTATATGGAAAATTACAGCGATACGAACTGTATTATATTGTGGCAGGCATCTGGATACTGCAACTCATCATCAGTCCGCTGTGGCTGAAATATTTTCAGTATGGCCCGCTGGAATGGCTGTGGCGCAGCCTTACCTATTGGGCAAAACAACCTTTTAAAAAACAGGTGCAGCCAAAAGAAGCGGCATAAAAAAGCAGCCCAATAAGGGCTGCCCTTTATACTATCAACTATTCAATTGCCTTACTTAAGCGATATCAAACCTGTCCAGGTTCATCACCTTATTCCATGCGGCCACAAAATCTTTTACAAATTTTTCTTTGGCATCTTCGCAGGCATACACTTCGGCAATGGCTCTCAGCTCGGTGTTGGAACCAATAATCAGGTCGGCCCTGGTGGCGGTCCATTTTAAATCACCTGTTTTACGGTCGGTACCAAAAAATCCCTGCTGTACTTTATCGGCAGCTTTCCAGGTAATACTAAAATCGAGGAGGTTTACAAAGTAGTCGTTGGTAAGCACACCGGGAGTAGCCGTAAATACGCCATGAGCAGAGCCATCATAGTTGGTACCCAGCACACGCATGCCACCAATAAGCACTGTCATTTCAGGTGCAGTAAGGGTAAGCAGTTGTGCTTTATCTACCAGCAGCTCTTCTGATGGTGCGGTGGCTTTCCTGCTCAAATAATTGCGGAAGCCATCGGCTGCAGGCTCCAGCACGGCAAAAGATTCCACATCGGTTTGTGCTTCGGTGGCATCGGTACGCCCTGGGGTAAACGGCACTGTTATATTGTACCCGCCTTTTTGTGCGGCAGCTTCTATGGCAGCACAGCCACCTAATACAATCAGGTCGGCCAGGGATATTTGTTTGCCATCAGTTTGTGCGGCATTAAAATCTTTTTGAACCGTTTCTAACACACCAAGCACTTTGGCTAATTGTGCCGGGTTATTTACTTCCCAGTTGTTTTGCGGCGCCAGCCTTATCCTTGCACCATTTGCACCACCCCTTTTATCCGATCCACGGAAGGTGGAAGCAGAGGCCCATGCGGTGGCAACCAGTTCGGATATGGTTAAGCCGGAAGCCAGCAGTTTGCTTTTAAGCGCTGCAATATCATTTTCGTTTACTAATGGGTGTGATACTGCCGGTACAGGATCCTGCCAGATTAATTCTTCGGCTGGCACTTCTTTACCGAGGTAGCGTACACGGGGGCCCATATCACGGTGTGTAAGTTTGAACCAGGCCCTTGCAAAAGCATCGGCAAACTCAGCCGGATTTTCGTGAAAATGCCTTGATATTTTTTCGTATTCAGGGTCTAAACGAAGGGCCAAATCGGTGGTAAGCATAAAGGGCTGATGCTTTTTTGTAGCATCATGTGCATCGGGCACCAGGCCGGCACCGGCATCGCCTTTGGGTTTCCACTGCTGTGCGCCGGCAGGGCTTTTGGTAAGCTCCCACTCGTAGCCAAACAGGTTTTCAAAAAAGTTGTTGCTCCATTGTGTTGGCGTGGTTGTCCATGCTCCTTCCAGGCCGCTGGTGATGGTATCGGCGCCATTGCCGGAGCCAAATGTATTTTTCCAGCCCATGCTCATTTCTTCAATACCGGCAGCGGCTGGTTCTTTGCCTACATATTTTGACGGGTCGGCAGCGCCATGTGTTTTTCCAAAAGTGTGGCCACCTGCAATCAGCGCTACGGTTTCATAATCGTTCATCGCCATGCGTCCAAAAGTTTCCCGAATATCACGGGCGGCAGCAAGCGGATCAGGGTTGCCATCGGGGCCTTCGGGATTTACATAAATCAGGCCCATCTGTACTGCGGCCAAGGGATTCTCTAACTCACGGTTACCAGTGTACCTGCTGTTGGGACCACCGCTCAGTTCCAGCCACTTTTTTTCGCTGCCCCAGTACACATCTTCTTCAGGCTCCCACACATCGGCACGACCGCCACCAAAGCCAAATGTTTTAAAGCCCATAGTTTCCAGCGCCACATTACCTGCAAGAATCATCAGGTCGGCCCAGGAAATTTTTTTGCCATATTTCTTTTTGATAGGCCAAAGCAACAGGCGGGCTTTATCTAGGTTGGCATTATCGGGCCAGCTATTGAGCGGTGCAAAGCGTTGGGTGCCGCTGCCAGCACCACCCCTGCCATCGGATATGCGGTAAGTACCTGCACTATGCCATGCCATACGGATCATCAACGGGCCATAGTGGCCATAATCGGCAGGCCACCAGTCTTGCGAATTGGTCATCAATTCGGCAAGGTCTTTTTTAAGGGCATCAAAATCGAGCGATTTAAATGCTGCTGCGTAATCAAATTTCTCATCCATCGGATCGGATAGCGAGGAGTTCTGGCGGAGAATATTAAGTTTTAACTGGTTGGGCCACCATTCGCTGTTACCGGTACCGGTGCCTGCGGCTTTTTTTAGCGTGCCATTGTGAAAAGGGCATTGTGAGATTGAGCTGTTATTTTCCATAATTTTTAATTGAGAATTTAAAATGAAAGCATAAGTTGATGGTGAACAAAACTAACGGAAGGGCCTGATAAATCTTATTGATAGTTGTTATGATAATATAGTTTTTAACTACCAGGGCAAGCAGTTGCTTACCCGGGCATTACAGGCCAACTTTTCAAAATAAAATTTGAAATAAAAATACAATAAAGAAAAAACCCCTACCCTGCCATACGGCCCAGTAAACTATTTTTTACCTGTTGCCAAAGGCTGGAAAAACTTTGCTGTCCCTGCTGCCATTGGGTGTTGAAGTGTTGTTGCTTTTCCTTCCGGAGCTCCTGTGTACTGCTGAAGAAATTACGTATGGTTTCGCTATCATTTGTAAATAACTGCTGATTATACATCTCCAGCAACTGCTGTTCTTTTTGAAAGGCATCAATAGCCAGTTGCTTTTCCATCGCTTCACGCAATTGCACCCTTTGCTCATAAGTGCCCGATGGCAGCATTAGTTTCGACAGTACCGGCATCAACTCTATCAGCAGTAATATAATGGTGAGCAGCCAGTACCGCATCTTTAAAGCATTACTTTTTTGCAGCAGGTTGTTCAAAGCTTCAGCCTGTGTTAAAAAGCCATCATTAAGCAATAGCACAAATGCCTGCTCTTCTTTGTGTACGGCAGCTTCTATCGTATCCAGTGCTTTATCTATCATCATCAACTGTGGCTGTTGCCTTTGCTGTAATACCGTATAATCATTATACAGGCGCTCATACTCTGCTTTTTTGGCCAGGGCTATAGCTTTAAGTCCCACCCTGCCGGTGCCACCACTGCCATCGGCTTCGGCAATATAATTTTGTCTTGCCCCATCTACGGCACTATTAAGCAAAGCAGCTTCCTGCTGCAATTGTTTCTTTTGCAGCAGCAATGTTGCTCTTTGGCTGGCATACAGGCTGTCCAGTTCCTGTCGCTTCTGCATTTTCCTGCCTTCATTATCGTGTGATACCTGCAGGGCAATTTCTTTTCGAAACATAAAGAGCAATGCAGGCTGTGCCATAAAAATACCTATTGCGGCAGCCAGGGCACCACGCAGGAGCAGGGATAACCATTTGTTTTTACTGTTGCGGCTGATGCCTTTTATCAATGCCCTGTCGATGGTAAGGATAATGGCACCCATAAAGAGGCCCATGAAAACAGCCAGCGGCAGCGATGGGGTTACCGTGGTAAAAAAATATAACCAGGCCAGGGTGGCGAAGGCCCAGGTGGCCAGTACCGTCATGCCAATAATACGATGTCGGTTACCGTCTACAACAGCATCTTTAAGTAAGCTTTCTTCGGCTGTGGAGAGCCACCATAACAATCGGGTAAAAGCAGAGGGGCGCTGCACTGGCGCAGGGGCATGGGTATTACCGGTTCTGTTCATGAACGTACATTTTAGTGGTTGGGTAAAAATGTTGTCAATAGCTGAACAAAAGCGGTTGAGGGATTGAAGTGGGTGCAAAATACAAAAAGCCGCTGCAATGATTTGCCTGTCGGCTGATACATTAACAGTTCGTTAAAAGCTGGCAGTAAACCTTATTCCACCCTAATTAGTCTATTCCGTTATCTTTGCGGCGCTTTTATCTGTAATAAAAAATATCTGATGAAAAAAATACTTACCTGCCTGGCACTTATTACTACAATTTTACCCACAACATGGGCACAGGGGGGCAACGACCCGGAAGCAAAAAAAATCCTGGATGCTGTGAGCACCAAATTCAAATCATTTAGAACCGTACAGGCAAAATTTGCCCTAAAAGTAGAAAATGCTGCCGGACAGCCAATTACCAATAAAACCGGCACCATCTACATGAAAGGCAATAAATACCGCATCAGCGTTACCGGCCAGGAAATTTTTTGCGATGGCAGCAACGTTTCAACCTACGAAAAAGCAGCCAAAGAGCTTACAATTACCAAAATAGACCCTTCGGCCAATACCATTACGCCGCAAAAATTATTTACCAATTTTTACGACAAAGACTTTTTGTACAAGTTAAATGGAGAGAAAAAAGTGGGGAATAAAATTATACAGGAAATTGAACTTACACCAACCGACAAAACAAAACCTTTTTTTAAGGTGCTGCTGTATGTAGATAAAGCCAGCAAAACGATTACCAGTTCAAAGCTATTTGAAAAATCGGGTAACCGCTTTACGTATACGCTGAGCAACATGACTACCAACAGCAATATCGGCGATGCACAGTTTGTATTTGATGAAAAGCAATATCCAGGCACAGAAATCATCGACCTTCGATAACCTGCAAAACTTACTATACATCCGGGGAGGCTATATTGCCTCCTTTTTTATTTGCCCCGGCATTACCTGCCTTATAAAAAATACCAGTTTTAAATTCTCTTATCCATTCATAAAAAATACCGGTGTATTATATTTTTTTCCCCAAACTTTGCAAGTGTTAAATTCATTGCCATGAAATTATAATAACTACGCACTTACAAATAAGTGCAGCATTCCTCAACAAAAGTCTTCAGTTTAAAAAATTATATACAATGCCAGAGGCAACAGCAGGCAGTCGTTTGTCTGCATTCATTCAACTCATACGGCAATCGCTCAACGGCGAAGCGCAGGACTATACCACCGGCAGTATACGCCGGGCGGTAATTTTATTAGCCATACCGATGATACTGGAAATGTGCATGGAAAGCGTATTTGCAGTGGTTGACATTTTTTTTGTAAGCCATCTTGGCAAGCATGCGGTATCCACCGTTGGGTTAACCGAATCTGTAATCACCATTGTGTATTCATTAGCCATTGGTATCAGCATGGCGGCCACTGCTATTGTGGCAAGACGGGTGGGTGAAAAAGATTATAAAGCTGCCTCAAAAGCCGCCGCACAATCGGTACTGGTAGCAACGGTTATTACCATAGCGATTAGTATTACCGGTGTTGTTTTTGCCGCCGATATTTTAAGGCTTATTGGTGCCGAAGCGGCCACTATAGAGAGCGGCACCATTTACACCCGTATTATTTTTGGTGGCAGCATTGTGATTATGCTGCTGTTTTTAATCAATGGTATTTTTCGTGGTGCAGGCGATGCCATGATGGCGATGAAAAGCCTGTGGATAGCCAATATCAGCAATATTATTTTGTGCCCGCTGCTTATTCGTGGCTTTGGGCCTGTTCCGGCAATGGGGCTAACGGGTGCTGCTATAGCTACCACCATCGGCAGGGGTATCGGGGTGTGTTACCAGTTGTATCATTTGCTCAACGGACAAAAATTAGTACGGTTTGGCTTAAGGCAACTCCGCCCCGACTGGCCGCTTATCCGCTCTGTAATTGATATTGCCTGGCCGGCTACCCTGCAATTCATCATTGCCTCCGGAAGCTGGATCGTACTGGCCAGCCTGGTGGTAACTACAGGCCATAGTGAAGCTTCGGCAGGTTACCAGATTGCCATTCGCATCATCATGTTCTTCCTGCTGCCTGCCTGGGGATTAAGCAATGCGGCGGCTACATTAACCGGTCAAAATTTAGGAGCACTACAACCATTACGTGCCGAAGAATCGGTATTAAAAACAGCGAAGTACAATGCCATTTTTATGGGCAGCATGTCGGTGCTGCTTATTGTATTTGCAAAGCCCATCATTGCTTTTTTTACAAAGGATACTCAAATTGCTGATTATGGCATACTGGCTGTACGCATACTGAGTGCCGGTTATATTTTTTACGGAGTGGGTATGGTAATGGCCAATGCATTTAATGGCGCAGGCGATACCCGTACGCCTACTTTAATTAACCTTATTGGCTTTTGGTGCTTCCAGGTGCCGCTGGCTTATGCACTGGCTAAAGCAACAACCCTGGGGGTTACCGGTGTATTTATTGCCGTGCCCGTTGCCGAAACAGCCATTAGCATTGCAGCTTTTTTACTCTTTAAGCAGGGTAAGTGGAAGTTGAAGAAAGTATAGCGTTTGTAAGAAGAATTGTGAGAAAGGGTTAGTTTTAAAATCACTAAAATATAAAGCCGACAGTATTTAAACAACTGCCGGCTTTATGCATAAAATGCATCCATCTTAAAACTTATATCCAAAAGATATCCCGGCAAACAATGCGCCGGTAAACCTTTTACCCAGTATGGGGCTATACACCGCCCTGAATAAAAAACCTTTTGCCCGTGGCTGCAGCCTGTAGCCTATATTCAAAAATGTAAAAGGGCGGCTAAAATCCATATCATCATCCAAAGGGGTGCCAAATACTTTTGTAACCCCTGCACCCAGTTCAAGATAATGCTTACCCTCTTTTTTACCGGCAAGATAATTTACTGCAACAGGTAAATACACTGCAGTTGCACCATCAAGATGATAACCCCCGGCACCAATACGCCCTCCAAAACCCCTTTGAGATTTTGTAAAACGCTGATCATAATTGAATGACAAAAGCCCGGGGCCACCCAGTTCCAAAAAAGTATTTTTTGCCTGGGCATATACATTTACGTTACACTGCAGCAGCAGCAAAACAACAATCACTTTCTTTTTAAAAAACATAATTGCTGCAGGCTATTTATCTTTTACCACCATTGTATCTGTCCATTTGTCGTGCCACATTTGAGGCCCTATAAAGGCGCTGATAAATTCAAACGGAACAATCCGGCAAAGGGTACGCAAAAACACTTTACTGTATGTAAGTGGCTCACCATTGGTAGTAATCACACGGGTTTTGGTAACCATTTTACCGATAGTTCTTCCTTTACCGCCTTCAAGTAAAATATAGTAGCCAAAAAAAGTACCCAATGCCACAAGATAATAAAGCCCAATAGATCCACCGCCATAAGCCATACTCGTCATCAGTCCTGTGGGTATGGTGAGTATGATGACCAAAATATAATACACAATAATATCGATAAGGTAATTGGCAAAGCGCTGGCCGGTGGAAGCAGGTTCGTTGTGGGGTTGCTCAAATTCAGTAAGCAGGTTGTTTTGTTCCATATATTTATTTTTTTCTAAAATAACCAAAAACAAAGCCCCTGCAAAAAACAGGGGCTAATTTTTTTTGGGAATAAAGATGCTGGCTGCACACTAATACAGCATCCGCACTTTAATGGTGGCTTTTACTTCTTTAAGCAGTTCAAGTGCATTGCGGCTGAGGCTTTTGTCCACATCCAGCACCACGTAGCCGATAGCATCGTTCGTTTTAAGGTATTGCCCCAGTATATTGATTTTATGTTTAGACAACTGTGTATTGATTTCGCTCAACACCCCCGGCACATTATTATGAATATGCAATATGCGGTGTGTACCCTCCTGTGGTGGCAGGCTAAGTGCAGGTATTGTATGCGATCCAAAACTCACCCCTTTTTCAAGATAGTTGAACAATTTAGCACTCACATCTTCTCCAATATTATGCTGCGCCTCCTGTGTGCTGCCGCCAATATGTGGCGTAAGCAACACATTGCTTAAGCCCTGTAGTGGAGAGGTAAAAGTGTCGCCGTTTTTTTCGGGCTCCCAGGGAAATACATCAATGGCTGCTCCGCCAAGCTGCCCCTCCTGCAGAGATTTAGCTAAAGCATCAATATCCACCACTTCGCCCCTGGCATAATTAATGAGGATGCTGCCTTTTTTAAAATGTTTCAGGTTGCTTTTATTAATCATGTTTTTGGTGCTGGGCAATTCGGGCACGTGCAGCGATACGATATCAGCAGCCCCCAGCAACTCTTTCAGGCTTTTTTTGGCTACCGCATTGCCCAAAGGCAGCTTTGTTTCGGTATCATAAAAAATCACTTTCATGCCCACACTTTCGGCCAGCACACTCAACTGGCTGCCGATATTACCATAACCAATAATACCCAGTGTTTTGCCCCTCAGTTCGTAACTGCCGGTAGCATCTTTAAGCCAGATACCCTTATGTGCAGCAATATTTTTATCAATAATTCTGCGAATGAGTACTATAGACGTACCTATCACCAACTCCGCCACACTCCGGGTATTACTGTAGGGCGCATTAAATACCGCAACGCCTTTTTGCGTGGCATACTTTAAATCTACCTGGTTAACCCCAATACAAAAACAACCAATTGCCTGTAGCTTCTCGGCGGCATCCAGTACTTTGGATGTTATTTTGGTTTTGCTGCGTATCCCTAAAATATGTACCTGCTTTATTTCTTTGATAAGTTGCTCTTCACTTAATGCACCGGTTAGCTTGCGAACATTGGCATAGCCGGAGCCATTAAAGAATTTTACGGCCACATCACTAATGTTTTCAAGAAAGAGGATATTGATTTTGTCTTTGGGATAACTGGTTGATTTTTTTTCGGGCATTATTATGTTATTTTTTATTAGTTGTTTTGCAGCATTATATTGAGGCAGTTCGCTGCCGGTTGCCAATTTTTTTTGCAAATATATCCCATCTGAATATTTTATGCACCCATTGATTTCCGGCCAGTTGTCGGCTGTAAAAAAGACATTTTTTTTCCTGTACGGTATTTCGGGCATTTTGCTGCTGCTGGGCAGCGCCTCCTGCTTTTCGAAACACAATACAACTGCGGCAGCTACAGACTCCACCCTTATACAACTGCCGGCACCTGCCCCGCTTATGGATGGCGAAAATGAAAAACTGCACCAGGGCTGCAGCAACTGGTACGAAGCCGAGTTGAAAAACAGCGGATTTAATGGCGGACTACTGGTTGCCAAAAAAGGTAATATCATTTTTGAACAATATAAAGGCACGGCAAGTGTTAACGGTACCGATACCATCAACAGCAACACCGCTTTTCATATTGCTTCGGTGAGTAAAACTTTTACCGCTACAGCCATACTAAAATTGTGGCAGGAAGGCAGGCTGCAAATAGATGATGAACTGGCGCAGTATTTCCCTGCATTTAATTTCAAAGGGGTTACTATCCGGCATTTATTGAACCACAGGAGCGGATTACCCAACTATGTATATTTTATGGAAGAAGCGGGATGGAATAAAAAGCAATACCTCAGCAACAAGGATGTGCTGGATATATTAACCACCCAACCATCCACACTCAAAAATATTGGCACTCCCGGCCGCAGCTTTTCTTACTGCAATACCAACTATGCGTTGCTTGCCCTGCTGATTGAAAAAATTACCGGTAAAACTTATGCTGCTTACCTGCAGGAAACTTTTTTTACACCCCTGCAAATGAAAAACAGCTTTGTATTTGATACAACGATGATTGGGCAGGTTACCTGCAGCTACGACTGGCGGGGAGCCTTAATACCTTTTAACTTTTTGGATGCAGTATATGGTGATAAAAATATTTATTCCACCCCCCGTGATTTACTGGTATGGGACAGGGCGCTGAGCAGCAAAAAAATTTTAACAGACAGTATACTGCTCCAGGCATACACCCCCTATAGCAACGAAAAACCGGGCATACGCAACTATGGCCTGGGCTGGCGTATGAATATTTATCCTTCAGGTAAAAAAATGATTTACCACAATGGCTGGTGGCATGGTAATAATGCTTCTTTTATACGGCTGCTGGATGAAGATGCTACAATTATTGCTGTGGGCAATCGCTTTACCCGTACGGTATACCATGTAAAAGATTTGGTAAACCTGTTTGCCAACTACTACGTGGCTGATGAAGAAGAGTAAGGCAGTAAAGGGCATATCCTGAACCGTTAGCAATATCCTACAACCCAATATTAAATATTAAACACTAACCGCTTCCGCTTTTGTAAGCTGCCTGTTGCGCCTGCCCCACCATATTAAAAAACCTGTAACGGGTAAGCTGGCCGCAATAAGGCTGGCACAAAATGCCAGTATTTTTCCGGCTATACCCAGCACGGCGCCTACATGCATATCATAATTCAGCCGCATAAGCTTATCGGCCGGTTTGGCATTTGCAAAAGCACCATCCCATGAGCCTTTGGCTTTAAGCCTTACACCGCTGTATTGATCGTAATGAAAGTAATCTGAATTATAGTAGGTACCCGGCCTGTGGTTAATCACTATCTCCACGGGGTCGGTTTCATCAGCAGCAAAATAAACACCGAGGCTTTCGGTTGCGGCTACTGCAGAACGATGCTGGCTCCACAAATGATCGGCAATATTGGTAAAGGCAGCCTGCTTTGTGGTATCTGATACAGGATGTGCATGCTCCTCCATTTTCTCGCCGCCGCTGGCCACCCAGTATACTGATTTGGAAAACCACTCAAAGCCAAATACCAAACCCGTTAACGCAATAAACAAGGCCACCCAGGTCATATAAAAACCCAGCACATTATGGAGGTCGTAATTTTTTCGGCGCCACCGGGCACTCCACTTTATTGAAAAACGTTGCTTTGCTGCCGCCTTATTTTTGGGCCACCACAGTATGAGGCCGGTAATCATCATCAACACAAAAATGAGTGTGGCTGATGCCGCAATGGGCTGCCCGATAGCCGGCGGCAACCATAAATAAAAATGACCATCGAGCACCACCCGAAAAAAATCTTTCTTCATATCCTTATGCTTCAGTACCTGGGCTGTGTAAGGATTTATGAATAACATTTCAAAATGATCCGCATCATAATACATGGCCGTAGCAGCTTTACCCTGGCCAGGATAATCGATACCAAGCGCTTTTTTTGAAACAAGATGTTTATCTGCTACAGCTTTTAATACAGATGGAGGCAATACAGGTTTTTCCTCCACAGCTACTTTCCTGTAAGGCTCAGTAATACCCCGTATTTCTGTTTCAAAAGCCAGTATACAGCCTGTAATACCCAGCAAAAACACCACCAGCCCGGAAGCAAGTCCGAGCCAGAGGTGTATTATACCAATCAGCTTTTTAAATGTCATTCTATTTAGATTAGAACCTGTAATTCACACTAAACCGGGCATTGGTACCAGGCTCGGCCTGCCAGTAAAACATATTACTCCATGAATAAAAGCCACCGGAATACAGGTACTTGTTGAAGATATTATTTACAATAAGATTGAACCCTAATTTATCCAACTGGTATGAGATGCCGCCATCTACCCTGAAATAATCCGGCAGGTTATGCAGCGGCTCATCTGATATATACCAGGGCAGTCTTTTTACCTGGTACTGGTAGCCCAGCGAAAAACCGAGGCCGGTAAGCGGGCCATTATCAACCTTATAATTTACCCAAAGATTATGCACATGCCTGCTGCTGCCGGGCACCTGCAGGCCAATATTCTCTTTATAACTGTCTTTGGTAATTTTTGCTTCGGTAAAAGCATAGTTTACCAGTACATCCAGGTTGTGCAGCAGTTGCCCCCTGATATCGGTTTCAATACCACGGGTTTGCTGCTGGCCACTTTGCCTGTTGTAAAAGCCACCGGTAGGATTGGGGTGATCCAGGTCGGCAGTGAGTACATTATTTCGGGTAATTTGATACAGGGAAACTGCAGAAGTCCATTTGCCATTCATCCAGTCTTTTTTGATACCCACTTCCAGGTTGTTGCCGGTAATTGGGTCAAAACTTTTGCCCTGCCAGTCGCTTCCATAATTTTCAAGAAACGACTGATCGCTTACGAAATACAATGCGGTGTTTTTATCAACAGAATAACTTAATCCTAAGCGTGGGGTAAATTTTTTAGCGTTAAAATCGCCGCTGTACACATTACCAATAGTCATGGAGGTAAATCTACCGGCAAGGGTTACCCGAAGTTTATTTTCCAGCATACCTATTTCATCCTGTACATAAAATGCATTGTATCCATTGTAATAGCGTACGCCTCTTTGGCGAATATCCTGGCTGCGGTCGAAGGTTGGTATCACCGAAGTGCCATACACTGGTTTGTATACATTAAAATCGGCCCTGCCTAAGGGGCCACCCTGGTTCCAGTCGTGGTAATAATCTTTATGGCTCATATCAACGCCGGCCAGTATTTTATGGGTAAGGGCCCCGGTATGCATGGTACCGTTAACAAATGCCTGGCCTATTTTACTTATGCCCAATACATCCCATACACTCATCCCCCGCTGCATCAGGCTGTCGTTACTGCTGTTGAATCCCCAGGGCCAAAGGCTTGCACCCTGCTGCTGGTAATTGAAGTAAGCTAATTGGGTGGTAAACTTCCAGTTGTTATTGATTTTATGATCGAAGATGAGCAGCACATTCTTGTCGTTCATTTTTGTAGCAGGCAGGTTGGCCTCTGCAGTGGTAAAGTTGCGGGGCAAATCGGCATAACCCCTGTTAGAAAAAATGTAGTTGGAGCCAATTACATTTACTTCAGAATATTGCTGGGTATATTCGAGTGTAACACTGGTTTTATCATCTACCAGGTATTTTAATACCGGCACTATTGAATAGCGGTTGTTATAATCAAACTGGCGGTGCGATCCCTTCATCTGCCCCATCACATTCACCCTGTACAGCAATTTGCCGTCATCCGATAATTTTCCGTCGATATCGGCTGTAGCCCTGTATAAATCAAAGCTGCCGATAGACAGGCCCACCTCACCCTTACTACGTCCGCTTGGTTTTTTGGTTACCACATTATAAAAGCCGCTGGGATCACCATTGGCCAGCATAAAACCAGCGGGGCCTTTCACAAATTCTATCCGCTCCACCATACTCATATCTTCGGTGAGAGGCCCCCAGGTGGTAGACACATTCATACCATTCCTGAATGCAGCTACATTGCTGCCACGCATGGTAATACGGGCATAATTATCCCAATGCTCTACCCGGGTAGCGCCACTAACGTTACGGGTTACCCCTTCCAGCATATCAAATATCTGCTGGTTGCTGATGAGCCTGGCCGTTACCACCTGTATATTCTGTGGTATTTCCAGCATTGGCCCCTGCAGGCGCAGCGACCCCGAAGTACGGTTGGTTTTAAAATTATTCCGGTTGGCCACCACCACTACTTCACCAAGGTCCCTGTCGGTTAACGACAATTGTATGTTTACAGTGGCTTCTTTCCCGGCTTCAACCAAAACATTTTGCTCCATATCGGTATGCCCCACCAGGCTTATCACCAGTTCATAATTACCGGGCTGTACATTTTTAATTACAAATACACCATCATTATCTGCCACCCCGTTTTTGGCGCTGTTTTTTAAAAGAACAGTTACCCCTTCGGCCGCCTTACCATCGGCAGTAGTTATTTTTCCTTTTATTATTCCTGTAGGCTGTTGTGCACATACCTGCAAAACAGTCAATACGCATATAATCCATATTGCGCCAAACTTTCTCATAATACCCTTTAGTTTTTTATTTTAAAAATATTGATGCAAAACTATCTGCATACATATTGCCCTGCTGAACGAATCGGGAAAATGGTTTACGCTAAAAGGAAATTCATTTTTAAACCATACCGGGTATTTGAGCAGGTATTATGCCGGAAAATAAATTACGTATGCCATAGAATAGTTGCCACCAGCTTTATCCTTAACAGCGTGGTTACTTTGCTTCATCAAAATTTTTTAAACCGTCTAACAAAAGCCTTACACCGTGAAAGTATAGCCAGTTGAAAAACACTTCACGCAAAGGGCGGACTTAATTTAGCCATGAAATCAATTGTTACCTTATCCCTGCTGCTTACCCTTTCGTTTGCAGCACAGGCGCAAAATATCGCCATCAACGAAACAGGCATCGAGCCTGACACCAGCGCCATGCTCGACATCAGCTCTACCACCCGTGGTTTACTAATGCCCCGGATGACCAAGGCACAAAAAAATGCTATTGCACTGCCTGCCGAAGGCTTACTGCTGTATCAAACAGGGCCTGATAGTATTGGCTTTCATTACTACAATGGCACCCAGTGGCAATGGCTGGCGGGCAGCGGCGCACCGGCCGGCTGGCTTACTACCGGCAACGCAGGTACGGATTCTACCCTGCACTTCCTGGGCACTACCGACAACAAACCCATTATGCTGCGCCAGAATAATTTACCTGTAGGCCAACTGAACACCAGCACCAATAACTTTTTTATAGGCGGTGGTTCAGGCGTAAATGCCAGTGGAAAAAGAAATACCGGCTTTGGCGACAGCACCCTGAACAACATTACCAGTGGTACTGACAATACAGGGTTGGGCTACCGGGCTTTAAAAGGCAGCGCCGCCGTAACAGGCATACACAATACTGCTGCAGGCAGCAATGCCCTCGCAACATTTGAAACAGGTTCTCATAATACTGCTGTGGGTGGCAACAGCCTGAGCTTACTTAAAGACGGGATGTACAATGTGGCCATTGGTAGCCACAGTATGGAAGTAACCAAAAAGGGTATTGGAAATATAGCTATTGGTACTTCTGCACTCCGCTATGCCGACAGTGCCAATTACAATGTGGCTGTAGGCCATGATGCGCTATATGTAAACGACTCCTCAAGAAATGTAGCAGTAGGCTACAATGCGCTGTTGTTTAACAACAGGAACAGTAATGTGGCCGTTGGCTTCAGGGCCGGTTACTTTAACAGTTACCTGCAAAGCAATAGCCAGCTTGGCGTTGAAAATACTTATATGGGTTTCCAGGCAGGATACTATGCCAATACAGGCAGTAAAAATGTGGCCATTGGCACCAATGCCCTGATGGGTGCCGGTTATTACAACAGCGATGTGCCAGCTAATACTGCCTATAAAAGGAATATTGCTATTGGCGACTCGGCGCTCAACTTTACAATTGGCAGCGATAATGTAGCCATAGGCTTTAAAGCTTTGGCAAAAGCCGACAACAGCACACGGCACATGGCCATCGGCAACTGGGCACTGCAAAATACCACAGCCGGGTACCCCAATACTGCTATAGGATACCTGAGCCAGGACAGCAATACCACCGGTGGTGCCAACACTTCACTGGGTGCATACAGCCTCAGCAAAAACACCACCGGCATCAATAATACTGCTATCGGCAATGCCGCTATGCATGAAGCGGCAAACGAACTGAATCCTGCACAAATGTTTGACAATACTGCTGTGGGCAATGATGCACTTCGCCTTACCCGTTACTGGGGACAAACGGCTATAGGTGCCGGTGCACTACGCAATGATACATCGGGTCTGTACAATACCGCTGTTGGTTACCTCAGTATGTACAACCATAAAAGGGGCAACTCCAATACTGCTTTAGGCACAAGTGCTTTGCGTAACGATATCACCGGTGCCTGGAATACCGCACTTGGGGTAAATGCTATGTTTAACCATAAGCACGGCAATAACAATGTTGCCATAGGTGTTGAAGCATTATTTAATGATACTTCGGGCTATAATAATGTAGCCCTGGGTACATGGTCTATGTTCAATCATTTAAGAAACAATAATAACACTGCCGTTGGTTTCGAATCCATGTTCTTTGATCAAACCGGTGAAGCTAATACGGCTATGGGCTGGCGTTCGCTGCGATACGCTAAAAACCCCGATCAAAATACAGCTATAGGTGTAGGTGCACTTGAATTTACCGATTCTTCGATGTACAACGTTGCTATTGGCCGCGGCGCTATGATGGGCAAAGGCGGCAGGCATAATACAGCTATTGGTTTTTATGCATCCGGCGCACAGGCAGGCTTACCTACCACCAACCTGTACGTAAACGAAACCACTTCAATTGGCTACATAGCCGGTTATAAAAACATGGGGGAACGCAACACATTTGTAGGTGCAGGTGCAGGTTATGGCGCCAGTGCCGATTCCTTAACCGGTATTGAAAATACCGGCATTGGTGCGTACACCATGTATTATACCACAACGGGCAGAAGCAATACCACTTTAGGTATTGGATCTTTATTCAGCAATACTACCGGCACAGGTAATGTAGCCGTAGGTACAAGGGCATTAGGCTATTCGAATGTATATAATTATAACATAGCCGTAGGCGATAGTGCCCTCTTTACCAACAATGCAGATGGCAACCTGGCTGTAGGCACTTTTACGCTGCGTAATAATAATACCGGGGCCTACAATACTGCAACCGGCAATTACGCACTGCTAAATAATACCAACGGGCATCGAAATGTTGCGCTGGGAGATAGTGCTTTATCAGCCAATACCACCGGATCTACCAATACGGCTATTGGTTACCTGGCTAATACCTCGGCAGCAAACCTTACCAATGCAACGGCTATTGGTGCCAATGCACTGGTTGCACAAAACAATAGCCTGGTTTTAGGAAGCATCAATGGTGTAAATGGTGCCAGTGCCAGCACCAGGGTTGGCATCGGCACTACCACACCCGATTCAAGCTTATCTGTTGCCAACAAGTTTTCGGTGGGCAGCAGCGGCACAGTTCAATATGATAACAGCGTACCTGTGATGAACTACATGTTTAAGTCTGGCGACGCCAATGCCAACAGGATGGTACTGGCACACAGCCCCGGCTATCCCACCTGGGGATTACAGTACCTTGATGCTTCTGATAAATTCAGTTTTCTTGGCAACAGTAATAATGTTTTAACCGTTGATTTATATAACCAGCGTACCGGTATGAACACCATTAACCCCGACTCTACTTTATCCGTTGCCAACAAATTTTCGGTGGGCAGCAGCGGCACAGTGCAGTACGATAACAGTGTAACGGTGATGAATTATTTGTTTAAATCCGGGAGTTCCAATGCCAACAGAATGCTGTTTGCACACAGCCCGGCATACCCTAACTATGGCCTGCAATACCAGGACAATACTGACCGGTTTGCTTTTTTAAGTGCAGGTAATAGTGTAATGACGGTGGACTTGAATTCATACCGGGTGGGCATTGGTGTGGCTGCGCCAACCTACCAGTTACATTTATCAGGTGATGGTGCTGCAAAACTTACCACGAGCACCTGGTCTACCACTTCGGATGTGAGGCTTAAAACCATTGATGGCCCGTACAAACGTGGCCTTAAGGAAATACTGCAATTGAATACCATTATGTACCATTATGCCAAAGGCAATAAACGCAAGCTGTCGCATATACCACAGGCTTACGGCTTTTCGGCACAGGAAGTACAAAAGATTTTTCCTGAAGCAGTAACAGAAGAAGAAGACGGTTACCTGAGCTTTAACATACACCCGATACTGGTGGCTTATGTAAATGCCTTTAAAGAACAACAGCAGCTTATAGAAAAATTACAAACCGAAGCAGAGCAGGAAAAAAAGGACAATGCTGCCTTACTCAAACAACTCCTGCAACGCATTGAAGCACTTGAAGGTAAAAAAGCCGGTGCTAAATAATGACCTAACCTTCCAGGACACTAACATGAAAGCATATCTACAAATTAGCCTGTTGCTGCTGCTGACAGGTGCTGCCCGGGGTCAGTCCCTTACGGTTGGCCCTGGCAGTAAACTGGTACTAAAAGGAAATGTATCGCTGGTAATACGCAATTCAGCTCTTATCAATAACGGCGAAATATTGGAGGGCAACAGCACCGTACACTTTACCGGGCAAAAAGACAGCAGCACAGCCTACCTCGGCGGCAACAGCAACACGATGCTGTATAATCTTACCATAAATAAATCGTCTATGGGCGCCGTCCTGAAAGCTTCAACCACCGTTCGGCATGTGCTGGGTGTATACAATGGTAATTTATATGCCGACAGTAACCTTATATTAAAATCAGACAGCCTGCTTACTGCAAGAGTAGATGCTGTACCGGCTGGGGCCAATATTCACGGTAAAGCTATCGTGGAAAGGTATTTCCCAAACCGCAGGGCCTGGCGGCTGGTAACATCGCCGCTTACGGCCACCACCAGTATTTTTGAGAGTTGGCAAAACAAAGGTATTTATACGCCGGGCCTTCACACCAGTATAACCGGGCCTAACCCTACGGGCCCGGGTGGCAATGGCCTTGACCCCAGTCCGCTGAACAATGCATCCATGAAAAAATGGAACACTGCCACACAAGCGCTCGAAAATATTGTAAATACCAAGCAACCGTTATCCCCGGGTAATAACGGCAGCGCTGATAATACAGGCTACTTCCTTTTTGTACGTGGCGACAGGGATTACAATAACTTTTACCTGCCTAACAGTAACAATACCACGTTAAGGAGCAATGGCAAACTGCAGGTGGGCACACAAACATTTACTGCTGCGGCTACCGCTGGTGGCTATACGCTTATCGGTAATCCATTTGCATCGCCGGTTGATTTTAATAAAATAAACCGTACCAACCTGGTAAAACGTTTTTATATATGGGATCCTCTCCTGAATGAATTAGGTGCCTACGTAATGCTGGATGATTTAGACAACGATGGCGTATTTACAAAATCGATACTGGCTTCCAGCCAAACACAGCATATACAATCCAGCCAGGCTTTTTTTGTGGAAACGCTTAGCAACGGCAGTGCCGGCATCAGCTTTGCTGAAAACAGCAAATCAGACGGCAATAACAACAAACTGTTCAGGCCCGGCGCTGGCTCAGGCACCCACAACAGCACACAAAGCCTCAGGATAGTATTACACCTTGACAATGGCGGTGCAAACAGCATACCAGCCGACGGCGTGCTGCTGGAATATAATGATCAATACAGTAAAGGCATTGACCGGGATGATGCACTCAAGTATGCCAACATTAATGAAACACTCGCCATACTTAAAGATAATTATCCATTAACAGCAGAGCGAAGCCCAATGCCCACTGAAAACGATACAATCTTTTTAAGGTTACAACGTACCAGCAAAAGGGCTTACCTGCTTGAATTTAACCCTTCAGGCATTACGGATATCACCCTTACTGCATGGCTTGAAGACAATTACCTTAAAACAAGTGTGCCTGTTTCGCTAACGCAAAACAGCTCCATACCGTTTTTAGTAGATGGTAATAGTGCATCTGCCGCTGTCAATCGCTTTAGGGTTGTATTTAAAAAACTGGTTGTACTGCCCGATAACAATATTGCCATTTCTGCGGTACAACAACAACAGCAGGTGCACATCAATTGGATGATGCCCGACGAAACCGGCATAACGAAATACACGGTTGAAAAATCAACTGATGGCATCCATTTTACCACACTCACTACATTGCTGGCAACCGGCCTCGAACAATACCTTGCAAAGGATGCGATGCTGCAGGCTGGCTTTGTATTTTACCGTGTACTATACACCACTGTAAGCGGTGAAATTAAATACAGCAATGTTGTGAAAATAAAAATGGATGATGCGGCTATGGGAAAAATCAGTGTTTATCCCAACCCTGTACAAAACAACATTGTGCAGGTACAGCTTAAGCAATATCCTGCCGGCAGGTACCAGTTCAGGCTAATGAGTACAGATGGCAGGGTCTTGTATGAATACAGCACTGCTCACCAGGGTGGCTCCGCTGCACTAACGCTAAAGCCTGCTATAACACTTGCAGCCGGTAATTACCTGCTGGAAATAAGCAACAGCAATAATTCTCCGTCAACTATTGTACAGGTAATGGTTAAATAAAGCCTGTGTAATAAACCAACAAAAAAGCATGACAGTATTGTCATGCTTTTATCATTGGTGGAGCTGCAGGGATTCGAACCCTGGTCCAAACATATTCGCCGTAAGCCTTCTACATGTTTATCCGGTTATTATTTGTCGGCATACAGCAGGAACCCGGCCAACCAACTGTATGCGTAGAAGAATAGTCTTAAGCCCTGTGCACTTCATTACAGGGCAGCATTCCGTTTTGTTTTTGAGTCGGCGGCGGGGCATGGTAACAGAACTGACCTGCCCGGCGGCCCTAATGGTTGTTAATCTATCGATTAAGCAGCCATGGCATACTGAGTATTGCCATTTAAAGTTTTCGTATTCAGATTGAAATGCTAATTACGCAACGCATTACATGCTTATACTTACAAAGAACTATGCTGTCAAAACCGGTCAGCCCCGTGTAGGTTGATGAAGTGGGTATATGATTTCAATTCAACCTGAACAGGCAAAATTAATACATTATTTGCCGATTTGAATTTGAAAGATGTTGTACCGCATTTATACACCGGCACCCTGCTGCATTCACTCAATTGGGGCTTTGCCACACATTATCTTCCATATTGATATCGGGCACATACATGCTGCCCAGTTCAATTTTTTTTATTTTCCCTGGTGTGCTTAAATTCAATACCAGCCTGCTATTTCCTTTTTCCCATACGGCAATACTGCGGTGCAATTGCTGTATGCTGCCATCGGCAAATGTGATACTAACATCCACGGGTACAGGCTTATTTCCTTTTGATTCGATAATAATTTTTTTATTAACGGTAGTATTGGAAACACTAACTATGGCCAAATCGGGGTAGCCGGTATCATAAAACCATTTTTTCCAAAACCAATCCAGGTTTTTACCGCTGCCGGTATTCATACAATTAAAAAAATCGAGCGGTAAGGGGTGTTTGCCATTCCACTGTTTGATGTAGTAATGCAGGCCTTTCAAAAACAAACTATCACCCAGCATATTTTTTACATACAAATAACCCAGTGCCGGGCGGGGATACGAGTTTACAAAAAATGCTGTACCCTGCTGCATAGTGGTAAGCTGCGTTACCGGCACATCCTGTTCTTTGCCCGAAAACTGGCTGACAGCAGCCATACCATAATCATCAAAAAGGGTTGTATCAATCATATTTGACAGCAGCCATTCGCCCAGTGTAGCCCAGCCTTCATCCATCCAGCCGTACTTGGTTTCATTTACCCCCATGTAAAAAGGAAACATGGTATGAAAAATTTCATGAACGGTGAGGGTAATGCCATCGGCTTTTGTTTCTACGGGATTATCGTTAATCATCATCGGGTACTCCATCTGGTCAAGCCCGTCGAACACCGTAATATGGCTGTAGGGAAAAGGCCATTTTGGAAAAACATGGCTCATCAGGTGTACCGTTTGCCTGGCATAGTGTATCACTTCAAAATAATCTTTGTGTGCCGTATTAAAAACAGCATCTACCCTTGTACGCCTGCCTGTTAGCGAATCTACCACCAGGCTGCTGGCATTCCATACGTAATGGTCGCTTACGGCAAATACAAAATCAACTACATTTTTGGCTGAAAAACGCCAGGTATTAAAATCGTTTGCTGCCGTAACTGCACCTGCTTTTATTTCGTTTTCATCTGCAATAAACACTACACTGTCTTCAAGTTCGGCTGCCTGCAGTTTTTTACAATACTTTTCAGTTAATACTTCGCTGCAGTTTTGCAAATCGCCGGTAGCCCATACGATAAAGTTTTTGGGCACTGTTACTGATACATCAAAGTTGCAGAAGTCGTTATAAAATTCTGCTGTACCGAGGTAGGGTTTTTTGTTCCAGCCATCAAGGTCGTCGTACACCGCAATCCGGGGAAAGAAATACGCAATGAAAGCTGCATTTTCTTCAATTTCACCGGTACGTATATGCGATTTTTTATTGAGTGTATATTGAAATTTCAGCGCTAGTTTTACCGATTTCCCTGCCTCAATTTTTAAGCCGCCCACCGTCATATTGGTGCCGATTATCCTGATACGACCAGCCTTTTTCCCGTTGATGTACAGGCTGTCTACCAGTACACCCTCACCGGCGTCTGCTGCATCTATTGGCATATCCCTTGTATTACCCTGCTGGTACAGGTTGGGATACAGTTTAAAAACTATTTCGGCCAGTGGGTTCGGACTATTGTTATAATACACAATTTCTTCGGTACCGGTTACCAGCCTGGTTGCAGGATTGTACTGCACGGCAATGGTATAGTCGGCCGTATTTTGCCAATAGTTTTTTCCGGGCTTACCATCACGGGTACGGGTACCCGTACGATACAGTTCCCCTACATCCCGGGTTATGGGCAGCACTACCTGCGCCTGCAAGGCAGTACAACAAAATACCAGTACTACAAGTATATTCTTCATTTTAAAACAGATTGAATACTAAAAATAAAACAGCCGGCTTGTTTTGAACATACCGGCTGAAAAAATTATATCATTTGAGGCTACCTGCCCCTGCCATAGCCAAACCAGTCGTTGAAGTTGGCAAACAGCATCAGGCCAAGGAGCAATACCATTCCCACAATTTGTGCATACTCCAAAAACTTATCGCTGGGCTTGCGGCCGGTAACCATTTCAACCAATGTAAATACCACATGCCCCCCGTCGAGCGCCGGTATAGGCAATAGATTCATAAACGCCAGGATGATAGAAAGAAACCCGGTAAGCCGCCAGAACGATTCCCATTCGCCCCATTGCGTAGGAAAAATTGAACCGATGGCTTTAAAACCGCCTAATCCTTTATAGGCACCTGTTTTGGGATTTAATATCAGCCTGAACTGGTCGATATAAAACTTCAGCTTATCCAGCGCCATACCAATACCTGCCGGGATGGCTTCGAAGAAGCCATATTTTTTTACCTCCTGCTTAAACACACCGAGGCTGTCGTACTGGTTCATACTGAGCAGGGGAATTCCAATTTTTCCATCGGCATTTACTGCTGCGGCCTGGGTTACCGTATCGCCCCGGCGTTCGATGGTAAGGCTAACGTTGGTGTTTTTTTTATTGGCCAGTATGGCCGTCATATCATCGTAATACTGTACCGGGATTGAGTCGATGGCGGTGATTTTATCCATAAACTGCAGGCCGGCTTTTTTCCCGTTGGAGCTGTCGTTTTTATCATACTCGCCAACCAGTGCAGGCAGGCGCTGCATCAGCAGCATCCCGTTTTTCTTTTTACTTTCTATGAGCCGCTCCAGGAAGTTTTCGGGCATTTCAATGGTGCGCTGTTGTCCATTACGGCTGATGGTAATGCTTTTGCCCAATAAAATTTTTGCAGGCACATCTTCAAAATATTCTACCGGCTTATTATCTACAGCTACGATATTGTCGCCATTGCGCAGGTTTAACTCATATAGTACACTATCCTGCACCCATACCCCATATTGTAAGGAAGAAACAGGTACTTTTTTTTCGCCCCAAACAAACAGCACCATGGCATAAATTATAAAGGCCAGCAGTACGTTTACAATGATACCACCCAGCATGATAATAAGTCTTTGCCAGGCCGGCTTGCTGCGAAACTCGTAAGCCTTAGGCGGCTCTTTCAAAGCTTCTTTATCCATGCTCTCGTCAATCATGCCGGCAATTTTAACATAACCACCCAGTGGCAGCCAGCCAATGCCATACTCTGTTTCGCCTACCTTCTTTTTTACGAGTGAAAACCAGGGGTTGAAGAACAGGTAAAATTTTTCTACCCGGCAACCAAACCATTTGGCGGTAATATAGTGCCCAAATTCGTGCAGCACAACAAGTATGGAAAGCGAAAGAATAAGATAGAATACCTGCATCCAGGCATTGCCCCAGTTTATTGCTAATACAGTCATTTGCCCCAAACCCAAAAGGGATTTATTTGTGAATAAAAGTTTTTTACAGAAAATGGCAGTGCTATCCACATAACATAAGGAAGGACGGGCACATTACATTTTAATCAAAGATGCGGCAAAATTACGGGCTTCACCATCGCTTTCAAAATATTGTTCCAGCGTGGGATTACTGATGAATGCCGTGTGCTCCATCGTTTTTTCCACTACGGCAGTAATATCTAAAAAGCCAATACGGTTGCGTAAAAATGCCCATACGGCAATTTCGTTGGCGGCATTCATAATGCAGGGCAGGTTGCCGCCTTTTTGGAGGGCCTCAATGGCTAATGCCAGGTTGCGGAAAGTTTTTAAATCAGGTTCCTCAAAGCTGAGTGTACTGTACTTTTTAAAATCGAGGCGGGGAAAATCATTTTTTACCCGTTTAGGAAAAGCCATCGCATATTGAATAGGCAGTTTCATATCAGGCAGGCCCATCTGGGCTTTAATACTGCCATCTTCAAACTGTACCATACTGTGTATAATGCTTTGTGGGTGTATTACCACCTGCACCTGCTCCGGCTGAAGGTTGAACAACCATTTGGCCTCTATCATTTCCAGCCCTTTGTTCATCAAGGTGGATGAATCAACCGTAATTTTTGCACCCATGCTCCAGTTAGGATGCTGCAGGGCATGATCCCGTTTTACATTTACCAGGAAGTTGGGTTTTTTGCCCAAAAAAGGGCCACCACTTGCAGTAAGTATTATTTTATCAATTTTATTACGTCCCTCTCCTACCATGCATTGAAAAATTGCGGAGTGCTCACTATCTACCGGGATAATGGGGGTTCGCTTTTCATAAGCGGTGTTCATTACGATATCACCGGCTACCACAAGGGTTTCTTTATTGGCTAAGCCTAATGCTTTACCTTTTTGTACAGCTTTTAAGGTTGGTTTAAGCCCGGCATAGCCTACTATGGCTGCCATCATCATATCATAATTGTCAAAATCAGCTACCTCTTCAAGTGCTTTTTCGCCGGCAAACACTTTTACCGCTGTTTCGGCCAAAGCCTCTTTTACTTTTTTATACAGGTTGTCATCGCCAATCACTACAGCATTGGGCTTAAATTCGATAGCCTGCTGAATGAGTAAATCGGCATTGGTTTGTGCAGTGAGTATCTCGGCTTCAAACAAACCGGGGTTGGCACGGATTACTTCCAGTGCCTGAGTACCTATAGAACCTGTGGAGCCAAAAAGTGCGATTCGTTTTTTGTTTTGCATATCAGAGAGGGGTAAAGATAGAGGATAATCACAAAAACAACAGTTGTAAAATGCAAAAACAAGGAGGACTTAAGCACAAACGAATATTTGGCAAAACACCGGAAAGTACCGAAGTGTTTAACCCAAAATAAGATATGTACCCTACGCCGTATGCAGTAATTTATCCAATGCCGCTTTTACTTTTTCAAACCCAAACCTGCCTTTTACGGATTGCATCATTCCGGCAATTTGGGCAGTACACAAATTACCTGACGAGCCTTCGTGTGTATGCTGTAATTGTGTATGGTAAGTAAAACTGCCGGCCTCAATATCCAGCCCAATTTTTTTATAGGCATCACGGAAAGGCATACCCTGTACTACCAGTTTATTTACTTCCTCCACACTAAAGAGGTATTGGTATTTTTCATCCTGCAGCAAATCTTTTTTTACCGTGATGTTCGAAAGCATCAGCCCCGTCATGGCAATGCAATCATTAAGATTTTTAAATGCAGGGATGATATGCTCTTTTAACAACTGCAAATCCCGGTGATAACCCGATGGCAGGTTGGTAGTCATCATCATTATTTCGTTGGGTAATGCCTGTATCCTGTTGCAATGGGAGCGGATAAGCTCAAATACATCCGGGTTTTTTTTATGCGGCATAATGCTGCTGCCGGTAGTAAGCTCATCCGGGAAACTTATAAAGCCAAAATTCTGGTTTAAAAAAAGGCAGGCATCCATACTCAGCCTTGATAGTGTAGCAGCGATATTGGCCAAAGCAGCAGCCACAATACGCTCTGTTTTGCCACGCCCCATTTGCGCATACACAACATTGTAATTGAGCGCTTCAAAGCCGAGCAATTGCGTTGTTAATGTACGGTTGATAGGAAAAGAAGAGCCATAACCGGCTGCCGAACCCAATGGGTTTTTATTCACTACTTCGTATGCAGCATGCACTGTAATTAAATCATCAACCAGGCTTTCGGCATAAGCGCCAAACCACAAGCCAAATGATGAGGGCATGGCCAGTTGCAGGTGGGTGTAGCCAGGCAGTAAATCATTTTTATACTTTTCGCTTTGCTGCTGCAGGGTATCAAATAAAGCGGTTGTGTTGTTAACAAGGGTCTCTATTTCACTGCGCAAAAAAAGTTTAAGATCCACCAGCACCTGGTCGTTCCGGCTGCGGGCACTGTGAATTTTTTTACCGGCATCGCCCAGTTTTTGAGTAAGCATCAGTTCTACCTGTGAGTGAATGTCTTCAACACCTTCATCCAGTTTTCGCTGTGCCAGCGGTACATTATACAGTGTATAAATATGCTGCAGTTCCTTTACTAAAATATCTTTTTCGTTTTGCTGGAGCAACCCAACCGATTCGAGCATGGTTACATGAGCAATGGAGCCCAGCACATCAAATGGCGCAAGGTGTAAATCAAGCTCACGGTCGTTACCCACAGTAAATTTTTCAACCTCCTGTAATGCTGTTTTATCTTTTTGCCAAAGTTTCATTGCATTAAATTGTATCTATGATTCAAAGTATGGGTTATATAAAAAACAAAGCATATACAGTTTGCCACCTTTTACCTGCAAACCTATCCTGCTATCGCCAATAAATAGTTTGTAAAAAAAATTTGAGTGGGTGCTGGCAACAACGCCTTTTACTTCTAAAGGCTTATCAACTACTTTCAATTGCTGGTATACTTTCCTGAACTTTTGCTGGAAGGCCGGGGGGCATTTTTGCAACTGCTCTACAAAAAATTCATGCAGCACTATTTCCATCCCATTCTTTTTTCAAAAGCATCAGCCGTAATAAATTTCCCTTTAACGCTCCGCTTCATCCGTAAATCATCCATATAGTTTTCTATTTCGGGATTCTCTATGATGGAAAGCAGTTTTATAACTTCATCAACCGACCATGTACCTTTTTGTTTTTTTACCGAAAAGTTAGCAGACTTGAGTCCTATTTTTTGCGACAGGTAATCGTTGCGGTATCCGCTTAAATCGATGAGTCGCCCCATATTATCAACCAGCAACTGGTAATTTTCAGCCCATTTCTGTAACATGGCATAAATTTTAATTTAAAAAATCTGAATTTAAAATTACAGATTTTGGCTCAATCAAAGTATCTGCTCCACTAACTGAATATAGGTTCCGATACCTTCTTCAATTTCCGAAAGGTAAATAAATTCATCGGCAGTATGGCTGCGGGCACTGTCGCCGGGGCCCATCTTCAGCGTGGGAAAAGGCATCAGCGCCTTATCGGATGTGGTGGGAGAGCCATAATAGCCCTTGCCCAACTGCATACCGGCTTTTACCAATATATGATCCAAAGGAATTGAGGTGGATTTCATCCGGGTGGTACGTGGCTTAAAATCACTTTTTAAATTGGCTTTTAAATCGGCTAATATTTCTTCAAAAGTGTACAACTCATTTACCCTTACGTCAATTACGAATTTACATTGTGAGGGTACTACGTTGTGCTGTTTGTTTTCTGTTTCAATAACGGTAACGGTGAGCCGGGATTCACCAAGCAGTTCGCTAACCTTATCAAACTTTTTATTGCGTATCCAGTTAATATCCTCAAGCGCTTTGTATAAAGCATTTTCTCCTTCATTACGGGCCGCATGGCCAGCCTTGCCCTGTGCGGTGCAATCAATTACCATCAGGCCACGTTCGGCAACAGCCATCTCCAATTTAGTGGGTTCACCCACAATGCCATAATCAATATGGCCCAGGTAAGGCAACACGAGTTCTATCCCGTTTACACCACTTATCTCTTCTTCGGCACTGGCGGCAAATACCACATTGTGCTTTGCATCGGGTATATTATAAAAATGCAGGAAAGTAGCAATCAGCGATACAAGGCAGCCACCAGCATCATTACTGCCGAGGCCAAATAGCTTGCCGTCTTTTTCTGCCGGGGTAAAAGGGTCCATGGTATAGCCCTTATTGGGCTTTACAGTATCATGATGAGAGTTGAGTAGCACAGATGGCTTTGCCGGATCGTAGGTTTTATTTTTAGCATAAATATTATTGCCTACCCTGGCATGCTCCACGCCACGCTCTTCAAAAAAACGCATCAGTATTTCGGCTGTGTCATTTTCTTCTTTTGAAAAAGAAGGTGTGGCAATCAATTGCTTTAGTAAAGCAATGGCATCGTTATATAGCTTTTTATCGTACATCATCATTGTATTAAAGTTCCTTTAGTAGTTGTGGTAAGATTTTGCAGTACATCATCGGCATGGCCAATGAGCACTTCCTTTACCCCGCTGTTGATGGCGGCAAAGGCATTATCAATTTTGGGTATAATGCCGTCGAATAATTTTTTATCGGCCAGCAGTTGGGCGTATTTTTCTTTATTAATCAGTGGCACTACCGAATCATCATCATTTACATCCAGCAATATGCCTTTTTTTTCAAAACAATAAATCAACCGCACTTCGTATTGCCGGGATAGAGCCACTGCAACTGATGAAGCAATGGTATCTGCATTGGTATTCAGTATCTGGCCCTTTGTATCATGTGTAAGCGGCGCCAGCACTGGCGTAAGCTGTTGTTGCAGCAGGCCATGCAATACAGTACTGTTAATGGCTGCGGTATTTACATCGCCGGCAAAGCCGTAATCAATATCTTTTACCGGCCGCTTTACTGCCGGAATGATATTACCATCGGCACCGGTTAGCCCAATAGCATTACAGCCAAAAGCCTGCAGTTGTGCCACAATTTTTTTATTTACCAGTCCGCCATACACCATCGTTACCACATCAATAGTGGCGGCATCGGTAATGCGCCTGCCATTTACATATTGCGACTGGATGCCTAACTGCTCTCCTATTTTGGTAGCAATTTTGCCACCGCCATGTATCAAAATGATGTTGACTTTTGCAAGGGCAATGTTTTTTAAAAATGCCTGCAAGGCTGCATCATTATCGATAACATTGCCGCCTATTTTTATTACAAATAGCTTATCCATGTTTTAAAATTTCGGCCAGTACTGCCTGTGCAGCCCATACCCTGTTGCTGGCCTGCTGTGTTACAATACTGTTGGCGCTATCCAGTACTTCATCGCTTAGCTCCACATTACGGCGCACGGGCAGGCAGTGCATCACTTTTGCAGTATTGGTAAGCGCTAGTTTAGCCTGTGTAAGCATCCAGGAGGGGTCGTTGGTGTATATGCGGCCGTAATCGGTAAAAGTGCTCCAGTTTTTTACATACACAAAATCGGCTCCTTTTAAGGCCTCATCCTGGTTGTGGGTAATAGTGGCTCCTTTGGTAAACTGCTCATCCAGTTCATAATCTTCAGGATGTGTGATCACAAAATCGGCTTCGCCCCAGGCATTTATCCACTGTGCGGTAGAGTTGGGTACGCATTGTGGCAGGGGCTTAATATGCGGCGCCCAGGTTAATACTATTTTGGGCCTTGCCTTGCCGTTAGTATGCTCTTTGATAGTAATAATATCCGTAAGACTTTGCAGGGGATGTAATGTTGCACTCTCCAAACTTACAATAGGCACCCCGGCATATTTTTTAAATGCATTCATTACTTCCTCGCTGTAATCATCTTCTTTACTTTTAAGCGAAGGAAAAGCCCTGATGCAAAGAATATCAAAATAATTTCCCAAAATAGGGGCAGCATCTTTTACATGCTCTACTGTATGGCCACTCATGATGGCGCCATCTTCAAACTCCATTGCCCAGCCCTCTTTATCCACATTAAACACAATGGTTTCCAGCCCAAGATTGGATGCAGCCACCTGTGTACTCAACCTTGTACGCAGCGATGGATTTAAAAACAACATGCCCACACGTTTGCCTGTGCCCAAAGTCTTATCAGCAAAGGGATTGGCTTTATAGGCAAGTGCTTTAGCCGCCAGTGTATTTATAGCGGCAGTACTATCTCCACCGGCTTTTGTAAGTACATCATGTACAGCAATAAAATTTTTCATTGTTTATGTTGTTTCGGGCATTGATACAAATAGCAGCATCGTTGTGTCACTCACTTGTACAGCAGTGCAGCAGGCATCAAACAGCAACTGAAGCATTTTTTAACTCAGCGCTTAATGCCGTTAAAAATATATCTGCTTCAGCTTTGCCAATATTCAGTGCCGGCAGCAGGCGTATTACATTGGGCTTTGCTTCGCCGGTAAAAATTTTGTGTTTGAACAACAGGTTCTTTTTTACGTCTTTCAATTCGGCAGGCAATTCTATACCAATCATCAAGCCACGGCCCCGTACTTCTGTGATATTAGGAAGCTGCTTCAATTCGTTAATAAGATAGTTACCTACTGCTGCGGCATTATCCATCAGCTTATCCTGTTCTATTATCTCCAGCACAGCCAATGCGGCAGCACAGGCTAAGTGATTGCCGCCAAAAGTAGTACCCAGCATGGAATATTTGGCCTGAAACTTTGGAGCAATAGCAATGCCCGCCACCGGAAAGCCATTACCCATGCCTTTGGCCATGCTGTATATATCTGCATTTACGCCACTGTAATCGTGGGCATAAAATTTACCGCTGCGGCCATAACCACACTGTACAGAATCGGCTATAAAAACTGCATTGTGTACATCACAAAGGCTGCGTATGGTTTTTAAAAAAGTATCACTGGCTACATGGATACCGCCTACCCCCTGTATGCCTTCGATAATAACAGCACATATTTCATACTGCAGGAAAGCCTGCTCCAGTGCTGTTTCATCATTAAAGGGAAGAAAAAGAATATTATCCGTTTCATTCACCGGCGCTACTATTGCAGGGTTATCAGTAGCTGCTACTGCAAGGGAAGTACGACCATGGAAGGCTTTTTTAAAAGCAATAATTTTTTTTCGGCCATTGTAAAAAGATGCCAGCTTTAGGGCATTTTCGTTGGCCTCAGCGCCTGAGTTACATAAAAAAAGCTGGTAATCTTCTTTACCGGAAACCTTACCTAATTTTTCGGCCAGTTGGGTCTGTATGGGTATTTTAATAGAGTTGGAATAGAAACCTACTTTATGCAACTGCTCTTCTATACGCTGTACATAATGCGGATGGGTGTGACCGATAGAGATTACGGCATGACCACCATACATATCAAGGTACTGCTGGCCTTTATCATCCCATACATTTGAGCTTTTGGCTTTTACAATGGTAATGTCGTTGAGCGGATAAACATCAAAGAGTTTCATCGTTTTAATTTTACCGCTAAGGCGCCAAAACGCTAAGATGCTTTGCGGTTATTTAAAAATAATTGGCTTTCAATCTTAATCCTGCTGTTTCATCCAGTCCAAACAACAGGTTCATATTTTGCACAGCCTGGCCACTGGCACCTTTTAAAAGGTTATCAATTACGGAATGTACCACCAGCTTACTGCCTACTTTTTCTAACTGGATGATACATTTATTGGTGTTAACCACCTGTTTTAAAAATACCGGGCTACTGGTAACCGTTGTAAAGGGGGCATCTGCATAAAAACTGCTGTAAAGGGCTTCCAATTCTGCTGCATCCAATTCGCTATTGAGCTGCGAACTGATGAAGATACCCCTTGAAAAATCGCCCCGCCAGGGCACAAAGTTTAAATCAATATTGCCGGCAGCCTGCAGTTGCAGCAGCGACTGCCCTATTTCGCCAAGATGCTGATGGGTAAGTGTCTTATAAGCCTGTATATTATTTACCCTCCAGCTAAAATGTGATGTTTCTGAAAGCCCCTGCCCGGCACCGGTAGAGCCGGTAATGCCGGTAGTATAAATATCATTGAGCAGGCCTGCCTGTGCTAATGGTAATAACCCTAATTGTATGGCGGTAGCAAAACAGCCGGGATTGGCAATATTTTGTGCAGCCTTGATTACATCCCTGTTCAATTCAGGCAACCCGTATACAAACTGCCTTCCGCTATGTGTAGATTTTTCTTTAAGCCTGAAATCGTTGGAGAGGTCGATAATTTTTATTTTTTCATGTACAGGATTTGCATCCAGGAATTTTCGGGCATCGCCATGGCCTAAGCATAAAAATATTACATCTACGCTCCCATCCTTCAATGCAGTTAGGTCATCGTTGAAAACAAGATCAGTTTCTCCCAACAGGTCGGCATGCACTTTATGTACCGGGTTACCGGCATTGCTTTTACTGTTGATGAAAGCTATTTCAACAAGTGGGTGATTCACCAGCAGGCGTATTAATTCGCCCCCGGTGTAGCCTGCACCACCAATTATGCCTGCTTTTATTTTAGTTGCCATCTGCTTCGTTTTTTACCGAATGGTATATCTGCACCTGGTTACCAAATATTTTTGTAAAGCCACGTACATCATCCCCCGTCCAGCCGGTATTCATTTCGCCGTATTTACCAAATTTGCTGCTCATTAAATCATAAGCCGATTCGATACCTGTAACCATAAAGCGGTAAGGCTTTAATTCTACAAATACTTTGCCGGTTACACTTTGCTGTGAGTTGGTTAAAAAGGCTTCAATATCTCTCATAACGGGGTCGAGTATCTGCCCTTCGTGGAGCCAGTTACCGTAAAAAAGAGCAAGCTGGTCTTTCCAGTTCAACTGCCACTTGGTAAGCACATGCTTTTCCAGTGCATGGTGTGCTTTTAAAATAATTACCGGCGCTGCGGCTTCAAAACCCACACGGCCTTTAATGCCAATAATAGTATCCCCAATATGTATATCCCTGCCTAAGCCATAAGGGCCGGCAATGCTTTGCAGGTATTGTATGGCTTCAGTAGGATGAGCAAAGGATTTACCGTCAACAGCTTTCAATTCCCCTTTCTCAAAACCCAGCTCTACATTCCGTGTATCGGTAGCCGTTACCTGTGTGGGCCAGGCTTCTTCGGGCAGCATGCCGTTGCTGTTTAATGTTTCTTTACCCCCTACGCTGGTACCCCAAAGTCCTTTATTAATGGAGTACACCGATTTTTCGAAGTTCATTTCCACCCCATGCTTTTTTAGGTAGGCCACTTCTTCTTCCCGGCTTAGTTTCATATCCCTGATAGGGGTAATGATTTCCACACCGGGTATCATGATGTTAAAAATCATATCAAACCGTACCTGGTCGTTGCCGGCGCCAGTGCTGCCATGAATCACCGCATCGGCTCCAACATTTTTTACATGCTCGGCTATACTCAGCGCCTGGCTCAGCCGTTCGGCGCTTACACTTAAAGGATAGGTATTATTTTTAAGCACATTGCCGTAAATGAGGTATTTAATGATACGGTCGTAGTATGTTTTTACTGCATCTACCGTAGTATGCGTTTTTACCCCAAGCTTATAGGCGTGTGCTTCAATCTTTTTTAATTCATCATCATTAAAGCCGCCGGTGTTTACAATCACAGAGTGAATTTCGTAGTCTTTTTCCTGCGTAAGGTATTTTACACAAAAGGAAGTATCGAGTCCGCCACTGAAGCCAAGTACAACTTTTCTGCCCATGATTAATTAAACTTAGGTTTGAATAATAATTTTGAAACTATCTTAGCAATAGTGCTGTCGCCGCTGTTTCCTTTACGGTTAAAAAAACGCAGCAGCCTGCTTTGCCTTATCTGCATCAGCCTTTCGTATATCTTAGAATTTTTTACAAAATCTTCTTTCGTTTCTTCCGGCTCACGATGATCAGCGGGGTCGTACAGCATAGCCGTACACATACAGTTTTTTCTTTCCTTACTCATAAGGATATCGTAGTTCACACAGCTTTTGCAACCTGCCCAAAATTCCTCATCATCGGTAAGTTCGGAATAAGTAACGGGTTCGTACCCCAGTTCTGAATTTATCTTCATTACGGCAAGGCCTGTGGTAAGACCAAAAATTTTGGCATCAGGGTATTTTTCCCTGGAGAGATTAAACACTTTTTTCTTAATCTCTTTTGCTACGCCGCTTTTCCGATATTCGGGTGCTACAATGAGGCCGCTATTGGCAACAAATTTACCGTGTTGCCAGGCTTCGATATAGCAAAAGCCAACCCAATCGCCGCTTTTTGTAACGGCAATTACAGCTTTTCCTTCTTTCATTTTTGTTTCGATATACTCGGGCGAACGTTTGGCAATACCGGTACCCCGTGCCATGGCGGAAGCGGCCATTTCGTCGGTAATGACTTTTGAATAATGGCAATCGCCTGCGGAGGCTACCCTCACTATGATGTTATTTGTTTCCACAACTAAGCAGAATTTGAGTGCTGAAAAGATAAGATTGTAAGAACCTGGTGAGCCGGAGATAATTCACTGACAGGGGCATTTTGCAAATACTCTGCCTGTCAGCAACCAGGTCGGCGGCGTGGGGGACAATCGGTACAAAAAACGGGTGCGGCAACATACTCAGCCAGGTGGCTGTGTGTCATTAATGTAATGATATGTTGTACTTTGTTTTTCAACTTTTTAAAATTGCAGTGCAAATGTAACCGATTTATCAAATCTATGCCTAATTATTTTTTGTGCACTGCACTTAAACGTTAATAAATTAAAATCATTATAAGTGTGGCAGGATTTATAAAAAAATATTTCCGGGGCAGTTTTTTAAAACTCGTTGGCTACCCACTTTTGCAGGTCATCTGCAATTTTACGGTCGTTGCTCAGGCGGGGTACTTTGTTTTGTCCGCCCAGCTTGCCGATGCTTTTCATATAATCGATAAAACCATTTTTGCGAACAGGCCTGATTTTTAACTGCTGCAGTATATTGCCGCCAATAAGGTCATCGTAGTACACATTTTTGCCGCGGAGGTTATTATCAATTTTTTGGGCAAATATGGCCATGTCGCCTGGCTTATTTTCAAATTCTACAAACCATTCGTGGTAACTTTTACCGCCATCCTGTGCTACAAGCGGGGCAACTGTAAATTCGGTAATACTTACATTCTCTTCGGCAGCAGCTTTTAATATTGCAGATTCCACTTCTTCCACAATTACATGTTCGCCAAAGGCAGAGATATACTGCTTGGTACGCCCTGTAACCACCAGCCGGTAAGGATTAGTAGATAAAAATTTTACTGTATCTCCAATATTGTAGGCCCAAAGGCCGGCATTGCTGCTGATAATAAGGGCATAATTTTCACCCACCTGTACATCTTTTAATGTAAGCCTGGTGGGATTTTGATTATAAATTTCGGCTGCAGGCACAAATTCAAAGAATATACCGCTGTTGCTGTTGAGCATCATGCCATCGGCTTTTTGCGAATCCTGGAAAGCCAGGAAACCTTCACTGGCTGGGAACAATTCTATACAATCTACATGCCTGCCGATGCTCTCATACAACTTGGCTTTATAAGGCTCAAAGTTTACCCCACCCTGCACCATTACACTAAAGTTGGGAAATAATTCGCCTACTTTTTTGCCACTCTTCTCCATCAGCCTGTCAAAATACATTTGCATCCATGGCGGTATGCCGCTAATCAGCGTCATATTTTGCTGTATGGTTTCTTCAATGATTTTATCCAGCTTGGTTTCCCACTCTTCAATGCAATTGGTTTCGTAAGAAGGCAACTGGTTGGCACGAAGGTAGCGGGGCACATGATGGTTTACAATACCGCTTAGCCTGCCGGTAGGTATGCCGCCCACCCTTTCTAACTCAGGTGAGCCACTCAAAAAAATGAGTTTACCACCGGCAAATTTAGTATTACCTGTTTCGGCCATATAACTCAACAGGGCATTACGTGCCGTGTTGATGTGGTTGGGAATAGAATCTTTGGTGATGGGTATATATTTTACACCACTGGTGGTACCACTTGTTTTGGCAAAATAAATGGGCTGCCCTTTCCATAAAATATTATGCTTGCCCTGCTTTATTTTTTCGATGTAAGGCTTAAATGCTTCGTAATCCCGGATGGGTACCTGCTTTACAAAGTCGGCATGCGTTTTTATATCGGAAAAGCCATGTTCTTTGGCAAACTCGGTTTTAGCAGCAGTTTTAAGCAAACTGTTAAATATATCATGCTGATCAGCTACGGCCGATTCCCTGTCTTTTTTGATTTGCTTTGCGATATAGCCGGCAAAAGGCTTTGCCAGTAACGATTTTATTTTCATACCTCACTCCCTTTTATAAATTCGGCCAGCCTGTTGCAACCGTAAATTTTTTGAGGAACAAAAGTATATAAATGAACCGATGTAGCACCGTTGTTTTTAACTACGCAGAATGTTAAATTATTTGCAGTTGCAGGTCCAGTTGGTATCCAAATCCACCACGGTTACAATAACGATACTGTTTTCTTTGGGTGCTACTACCACACGTATAAATTGTTTATCCTGTGTAACCCCTTCCAGCGGATAAGTAATGCCACGGTTATCTTCTTCAATTTTGTCGTAATTGATTTTCCCTTTTAGTATGATTTCTTTCACTTCCCATTCATTGATATGGCGACAATCCATCCTGCAAAGGGCATGTTTGGAATAAACGATGGCGGAGGTATCCCTTGTAAACGGCTCCTCACCACCCGGCATTACCTGTATATGTTCAGTGGTATGCTTTTGCTTATGGCCTCGCTGCTTGGTTTTGATGTACCAGTACATTACCGCAGCAACCACAAGCACAATAAAGGAAAAGTATTTTTTTAGCATGTACAATAAAAAACGAAAATAAAGGATAAAGCAGTTCCTGTTCCATTTTGCCCGGAAAACAACAGCTACGGGTGGTTTATCCGGGGTGGCTTATCTTTGCTGCCGATGCATAAATCAGTAGCAGTACATACGCTCGGCTGCAAGCTCAATTTTTCTGAAAGTTCCACAATGGGCCGGCTTTTGGAAAATGATGGTTTTATCAAAAAAGATTTTGATGAAGTGGCGGATGTATATGTTATAAACACCTGCTCTGTTACTGAAAATGCCGATAAAGAATGCAGGCAGTTAGTACGGCGCATACAACGCAAAGCGCCAGAAGCTTTAGTGGTTATTACCGGCTGTTATGCACAATTAAAGCCGCAGGAAATTGCCTCCATACCCGGGGTGGATTTGGTATTGGGCGCTGCCGAAAAATTTAACATCACCCAACACCTGAAGGAAATTACCAAAGGCGATAGCGCCAAAATTTGCAGTTGCGATATTGAGGAGGTTAACAGCTTTGTACCCACCCACTCGGTAAACGACCGCACCAGGATTTTTTTGAAAGTACAGGACGGCTGCGATTACAATTGCTCTTTTTGTACCATACCGATGGCAAGGGGTAAAAGCCGCAGCGACAGTATTGATAATGTTGTTAGCAATGTGCAGGCGCTGGCAGAGCAGGGTGCTAAGGAAATTGTACTCACGGGCATTAACCTTGGTGATTTTGGCAAAGGGCTGCATGGCGGCAAAAAGAAAGAAGAAACTTTTTATGAACTGGTACAGGAACTTGATAAAATTGAGGGCATCGAACGTTTTCGTATCTCCTCAATTGAGCCCAACCTGCTGAGCAACGATATTATTGAATTTGTAAGCAACAGCCGCAGATTTATGCCGCATTTTCATATCCCTTTACAAAGTGGCAGCAACAAAATACTGGGACTGATGCGCCGCCGCTACAAAAAAGAATTGTACGCCGAAAGAGTGGGCCTGATTAAAACCATGATGCCACACTGCTGCATTGGGGTAGATGTAATTACAGGCTTCCCAGGCGAAACGGATGCCGACTTTGATGAAACTTTCCAGTTCCTGCACCAACTGGATATATCGTACCTGCATGTATTTACCTATTCCGAAAGGGCCAATACCACTGCACTGGATATAGAGCCGGTAGTGCCTATGCAAAAAAGACAGGAACGCAATAAAATATTACGCAACCTCAGTTATCAAAAGATGCAGTATTTTACCTCCCTGCATACAGGGCAGGTACGCAAAGTACTGTTTGAAGCCAATAGCAAAAACGGGATGATGGAAGGCTATACAGATAATTACATTAAAATAACCGCACCACACAACCAACTATGGGCAAATACAATCCGGGAATGGAAAATATAGATATGGCTGAAAAAAACAAATACCAGGTTACCCTCTATTTTGAGATGGACGAAAAGTTTATGAACCTGGTACCGGCTCATCGTGTGTACATCAATGAACTTATCGATAGCGGTGTGGTAGATTACTATACGGTTAGTCTTGAAACACAGCGTTGCTGGATAATTGTAAATGCCCTCACCAAAAAAGAAGTGATAGAACACTTGAAAAAATCGCCATTGTATGCATACTGGACAGTGGAGGTTGACGAACTTTTTGTGTTTGATGCCCGTAATTACCGGCTGCCTGCCTTGCAGTTAAATTAATTTTTGAAAAAATTTTGCCGGGAACATTTTACACATATCTTTGCAATCCAAAAAAACGAAAAGGGAGCATAGCTCAGTTGGTTTAGAGCATCCCGACTTAAAAGTCGGGAGAGTCCGCTGAAAAAGTTATTTTAAATATTGGGAGCATAGCTCAGTTGGTTTAGAGCATCTGCCTTACAAGCAGAGGGTCCGCGGTTCGAGCCCGTGTGCTCCCACAAAATGAAGCCTCACAAGACTATTGTGAGGCTTTTATATTTTATCTACCTACCGTTACATCTTTTTTTCTGAAAATCGTATACGCTGAAACATAAATAACATGAATCTCTTGCTAATCAAAAGCCCGGTTGGTTTAGTGCATCCCGACTAAAAGTCGGGAGGGTCCGCGGTTCGAGCCCGTGTGCTCCCACAAAATGAAGCCTCACAAGACTA
>CALMYJ010000004.1 GCA_937873715.1 uncultured Chitinophagaceae bacterium | reverse complement strand
ATTTTGAAAATGTCCACCTAAATGAAAAAAATAAGGATAGTAAATTTCAAAAAAATGTCCACCCAAATGTCCACCCAAATGTCCACCTAAGTGGGGTAAAAACACCCAAAACACATGCTATAAATTCACTAATTGTTGCCGAAGATGAGGCAAATTACGAGGTAAAAAGCCGGGGCAATGTGTACGATTTTGATAGCCAGGCAGCGGCTGGCATGGCCATGTATTTAAGCCAAAAAGATAAGCTAATACAGGTGCCTACACTCAATTTGCCGGGTCTTGGGCCGGGCCTGCATATACGCTGCCAGGTAAGCGGCGATAGCATGCACGGAACCATTAAAGATGGCGATCATGTAATTGCCACGCAGCTTAAAAGCCCTGCAGATGAATTGCGTGAAGGCTTTATCCACGTTGTATTTGATAAAGATGATGGCATAGTGTGTAAGCGCCTGTATAAAGCCGATAAACATCACTTAGAGCTGGTTAGCGATAATGATATTTATACCCCTTACAAACGTCATTTAAACGATCTTTTGTTCATATTTAAAGTAGTGGAGGTTCATACCCGTGATCTGCGTAATTACTTCAATGATACACGCCGGGAGGTATCAAAATTGTGGAAAGCCATTGAAGATATTAACGCCAGGCTGCCGAAATTGAAGTAAAATATACCCGAATTGACTATGTTTTCCATTTTGTTTTTTAAATCAAAAAACAAAAAAACACCTGAAACCCACGCCAGTAGTGCATTTTTCGCACTTTTTTTAAACTAAAGGATTGTTCCGTTGTGTTTTAACCCCCATACATGGTGCTGAGCAACCGCAAATATATCAGCGCTTCTTTCGCTTCCTTTCTTGCCGATGACAGTATAGCGGGCAACCCGGATAATCCCTTTGATAAATTATCTGCCCGTGAGTTTGAAGTGGCTTCGCAGCTCTTATCCGGAAAAACGGTTAGCGATATTTCCAAAGCACTACACCTGCAGGTATCTACCGTTGGCACCCATAAAGCCAGGCTGTTCGAAAAACTTGGCGTAACCAACCTGCTCGAATTAAAAGAACTGGCAAGCAGCTATCAATTATAAATAATCAGCGTAGTGCCATTTCGTTATCCTGCATCAGCTTCCACAAGTTACTGAGGCCCGAACGCATATTATCCAATGCTGCAGAGAGACTGCATTTCATTATACCGGCAATATCTTTTAAACTCATACCGGCATAATGATTGAGTGCTATTACTTCCCGCTGTGCCTCGGGCAGCTTATCAATCATGTGTTTAATTTTTGCATGGCTTTGATGACAAATACCATTATGAATGGGCAATTTTTCATCCTT
Source organism: uncultured Chitinophagaceae bacterium (assembly GCA_937873715.1). Taxonomy (GTDB): domain Bacteria; phylum Bacteroidota; class Bacteroidia; order Chitinophagales; family Chitinophagaceae; genus Ferruginibacter. The sequence goes on along the minus strand of CALMYJ010000004.1, from coordinate 383,148 downwards.
TGCAAACGATAACCCCGAAGTATTAACCGGCGGTATAACTTCAATACCAAGCCGGCGTAATCTTTCAGTCCTTAAATATTCAAGGCACAACTGTCGGGCAATACCTACAGCCCATTGTAAAAAATTACCATCTGCAGGGCCTTTACCAGCCATCAGGTTGTTGATAACAGCAGCAAATACATGGTGAAAAATTTGTTCTGCAGCAGTTTCATTTTGCACCATATTGTAAATGGTGTTATAAATTCTGTCTTTATGCAGTTCAGCAAGCGTGGAAAGTGCAGCGCTGTTTCCATTTAAATAAAGCTGAATCAGCTTCTCGTCGGGCATTTCACTGGTGTAGTTCATAAGATATTGTTTCAGATTGCGAACAATACAAAGATGAATCAAATGAAATACTGCTATTTAGGCTATTCTGGTATTTTGATGTAGTAAGAATTCGAAATAGCGCAGCAAGACAATAATAATGATACAATATCGTTGCGGCAACGCACTAAAAATAAAACACGGTGATGGTAAAAGCCCCGGAGTGAAGCAGCAGATTTTTTCAGGCTTAGATTACAGTATAAAAAAAAGCGGCCGGGGCCGCTTAGTACTCGGGATGGGAGTTGAACCCACACTCCCATTGCTGGGAACAGGATTTTAAGTCCTGCGTGTCTACCAGTTCCACCACCCGAGTAACACTATTGTTGAAAAAAAATCCCGAACATAGTCGGGATTAATCTGGAGCGGAAGACCGGGCTCGAACCGGCCACCCCGACCTTGGCAAGGTCGTGCTCTACCAAATGAGCTACTTCCGCAAACTTTATATGTCAAATATCAAATCTTCTCAAAAATCCTCTCACCTTCTCCTTCCTGCACCCAAAGCTACACGCTGTTTTTTGGGACTGCAAAAATAGTGTTTGTATTTACACTGCAAAATTTTATTTGTACTCGGGATTGTACTGGGTATTTTCAGGCACCGCCACCTCAGGTTTTCCCTTGTAACGATGTGTGTATAAATTGTAACAACCACCCAAAATAAATGCCACTACCAAAAATACCTGGCAATAAAACAGGAATCGGGAGGATGACACCCAGTTATGAGCAAAATCTTTATGTTTATTATCGATAATTTCCTGCTGCATGGTGTTCAATTTTAATGGGGGCAAAAATAATGCTTGTGTTTGAAAAAAAATTATTTGTGTACTACAATTTCTGAAAACAGCTTCCGCTTTTGTGCAAAATATTTCCAGATAATCATACCCTGCAGCCAACCCAAAAGCGCACCCTTTTTGGATAGCGGAAACACAGATAACCGCCGTTGAAAGCATAACCAGTAAATCACCGCCAGGTGAGCTTTTACCACTGCCACAAAGTAGCCCGGGTTACCGCCAAATAATTCTTTCCATGCGGCGATACCGTCGAGCATAAATCGAAAAGGCATCTTCCAAAGGGCCTTACGGAGTGGCAGGTTTTTACAAAGCATAATCAAATTATTCCGAAAGTTGAGGTACACTTTTGTTGTATTGCCAGCCGGCAGTGTGCCGCCGCCCACATGATACACCACTGATGCCGGTTGTACATACACCTTGTAGCCGGCCAGTTGTAAACGCCAGCAAAAATCTATTTCTTCCTGGTGGGCAAAAAAGTACTCATCCAGCCCTCCCACTTCGTGATACTGTTTAGCCTTTACAAATAAGGCAGCCCCACTTGCCCAAAAACAGGGTACGGCATCATTATACTGGCCGTTATCCGCTTCGAGATGCTCAAATACCCGGCCCCTTGCGAAGGGATAGCCAAAACTGTCTATCCAGCCGCCACTGGCACCGGCATATTCAAACAAATTTTTATCGTTAAAGCTCAATACTTTGGGCTGGCAGGCCGCAATGCTGTTGTTGCTTTCCATTAATTCAATCACAGGTTCTATCCAGCCCGGGGTTACCTCTACATCACTATTAAGCAGTACATAATAATCTGTGTTTATTTTTTTAAATGCAGTATTATATCCTTTGGCGAAACCTTCGTTTTTTTTATGCTGCAATACTTCAACCTGCGGATAATGTTGCTGCAGCCATGTTACCGAATCATCATCAGAGGCATTGTCTGTTACAATAATTTTTTTATTGCCATAAGTGGATAACAATAATGCCGGAATGAATTTTTCGAGGTAATGCCTACCATTCCAGTTAAGTATAACGATGGCTACAGATGGCTGTGTAAAAATTGTATGTGCAGTTGCTGCAGAATGTAGCTCCACGATATGTTGATGATGCTTTGTACAAACATAAACATTTCTGTTTTAAAGCGTCATTGCCGGTTGCTTTCCCTTTCTTACTTTTAATCATGTTTATGCCGCTATTTAACTGGAGAACAGGCCTGGCCTTAGTGGCAATAGCCATTGTAACCGGCACCATATTTTATTCCAATTACCTGGCAAAAAAAATTGAACGGGATGAAAGAGAAAAAGTAAACGTATGGGTACAATCGCTTAAAACAAGAGCTACGGTAACTGAACAGGCCGCCATCGACCTAACCAATATCATTGCCACACATAATACAGATATCCCAATTATAGAAACAGACGAAAACGATAAGCCATCAGGAGAAGTACTCAACCTGGATACCCTGCTGCTTAAAACCGACAGTACCTACCTGCGCCAAAAAATTGCTGAATTTAAAAAGTTAGGCAAAGTAATTAAAGTAGAAATAAGCAGTAATCCACTTATAATTAATCAATACTATTATGGCGATTCAAAGTTGCTCAAAGAAGTACGTTACTATCCACTGGTACAGCTATTTGTAGTAGCGTTATTTATTATTGTTGTTATAGTTACTATTTCTGTACGCAATAAATCTACCCAAAACCAGGTATGGGCAGGCATGGCAAAAGAAACGGCCCACCAACTGGGCACACCCTTATCTTCCCTGCAAGGCTGGATGGAAATATTGAAAGAAACACCCGGTGCCGAAAAAATGGCGGTTGAAATGAAAAAAGATGTAGACAGGCTGCAACTCGTGAGCGAACGTTTTGGCAAAATAGGCAGCAAACCGCAGCTTGAGGCAATGGATATAGTATTACAGGTGCAAAATATGGTGGCCTATATCAGGCGCAGGGCTACTGATAAAGTACAGTTTTTTATTACCACCAATGAGCCTGTAATAACTGCACTTATTAACGGGCCATTGTTTGACTGGGTAATTGAAAACCTGCTCAAAAATGCACTGGATGCCATGGAAGGCCAGGGTGATGTGCATATTGTAATCCGGAACGAAACAACACAGGTAATTATTGATGTAACGGATACTGGTAAAGGCATCAGTACCCAAAATATCAACCGTGTATTTAAGCCGGGCTTTACCACCAAAAAAAGAGGCTGGGGCCTGGGGCTAAGCCTGTCGAAAAGAATAATTGAACAATACCACGGCGGAGAAATTTTTGTAAAAAATTCCGAACCGGGTAAGGGCACCACATTCAGGATTGTACTAAGCCGGTAAACACGATATTGTATGTGGCCTATTTATCTAAATGCAACAGATTTCTTCGAAAGCCTGTTTATTTTTCATCAATCGCCTATATTTGCAGCCCTTAATCCTATCTATCGGGATTAGATGCCCAGGTGGCGAAATTGGTAGACGCACCACTTTGAGGTGGTGGCGCCCGAAAGGGTGTGCTGGTTCGAATCCAGTCTTGGGCACAACAGGCCCCGGTCTTTCAACCGGGGCTTTTTATATGTTGCTTCATTAATTGGTTGCTTATGATTTTCCGGTCGCTTTGAGGTAATCAATTTTTGCACTGAACTGCGATAGCATAAACTTTGCCTCTGCCTGTATGGCCCTGCTTACCCTGGTAATTCCATTTTTGCAGCATATACAAATCTGGAATGGAAGGCTGCCAACCCTGCAAATGTGCCAAAGCAAATGCCCCGGGCCTTTACCAAAGCAGGAAGCACCTGTTGATTAATAAACTGTACTGTGTTTCGTTTAATCCTCAATTTTTTACTGTCAATTATTTTGTACCCTATCTTTACCGCACAAAGGAAATGGTGTCTTCCTTACCCAACCGTTCTGCAACATGAACTGATGACGCCTGCAATTATTAACAATGGATAACTTCCGTTATTTCAATTTATTTGCAGGATGATACCACAACTTCGCAACCGCTTCGAACAAGTACAAATTTTCAATCACCTTATTCGCTGGACTATTTTGAGCCTGCCGGTTTCAATTATTGCAGGCTCGCTGGTAGCACTTTTTTTATGGCTTTTGGATAAAGCTACCGAACTGCGGTGGCAACAGGGATGGCTGCTGTACTTACTACCATTGGCGGGTATCCTTATTTATTTTATGTACAAATATTTAGGGAAAAATACAGAAGCCGGCAATAACCTGATTATGGATGAAATACACGAGCCTGGTGGTGGCGTACCGGCAAGGATGACACCGCTGGTACTGGCTGCTACTATCATAACGCACCTTTTTGGTGGCTCTGCCGGGCGTGAAGGTACCGCCGTACAAATGGGTGGCAGCATGGCCAGCCTGGTAGCCAAATGGTTTAAACTCAACAAACAGGATGTACGCATTTTACTGATGTGTGGTATTGCCGCAGGCTTTGGTGCTGTATTTGGCACACCGGTTACCGGGGCCATTTTTGCGCTGGAAGTACTGGCTGTTGGCCGTATGAAATACGATGCCTTGCTGCCCTGTTTTATCGCCAGCGTGCTGGCCGATTTTACCTGTACCGCTTACGGCATACAGCATACCGGTTATCATATCAGCTTCATTAAAATGATAAACAGCGATATTTCGTTTCTGCACTTCAACTATATGCTGCTGGCAAAAGTGATATTGGCTGCTGTGTGTTTTGGGCTTGCCAGTTATTTATTTTCGGAGTTATCGCACTGTATAAAAAACTACAGCAATCGCTTTATCCCTGTTAAATGGATGATACCGGCTATCGGTGGCATCATCATTATTGCATTAACATTTGCATTGGGCACAAGGGATTACCTCGGCCTTGGTGTAACACATCCGCAGCAGAATGGCGTATCCATCCTATCCTGTTTTAATGAAGGAGGTGCAGGCTACCTGAGCTGGTGGTGGAAGCTGCTGTTCACCGCCATTACTATTGGCATGGGCTTTAAAGGTGGCGAAGTAACCCCGTTATTTTTTATTGGCGCTGCTTTAGGCAATACCCTTGCCATGCTAACCGGTGCGCCGGTTGATTTAATGGCAGGCCTGGGATTTATTGCTGTATTTGCCGGTGCTACCAATACCCCAATTGCCTGCACCATCATGGGGGTTGAATTGTTTGGAGGAGAATATACCCTTTACTATGCTGTTGCCTGCTTCACGGCTTATTACTTTAGCGGCCACTCAGGCATATACCTGTCGCAGCGCCTTGATATTACCAAAACGGGGGATAAACAACAGCATCAAACCATAAGGGATATACGAAATACCCGAAATCATCAATAAGCTGTTCGATGCCGGGAAATAAAAAAGCGGAGCTTTGCGGCTCCGCCTCAGCTACAGCTTATATACACGGGTTAGTAAGCATTATAAAGGGTAATCCAGCTTCACTGCCGCAACAACATCATTGATGGTTACTTCAATTTTTTCAAGCAGGGCTGGCAGTTCGGGACTATCATTTTTATCCCGGCCGGTTTTTTCAATTTCACGGATGGTGTCTTTAATGGCCGTAATACCCATACTATCAATTGTTGGCTTAATGGAATGTGCCAGTTCACCCATGCCGGTTAAATCCTTTGCAGCATAACGCTCCTTCATTTCTTTTACATTATGCGGCGTATAATCCACAAACATCTTGAGCATCTTTAGCACAAAATCGTTGTTGCCGCGGCTGATGGCCTGAATATCGGAAATATCATAAAGGCTTTGCATAGACATAATAGTAGGTTTGTTTTTATAAATAGGCAGCCGGTCTGTTTATATCACAATTTCTTTTTGCTGAATCATTTTATAAATGGTGGATTTGCCAATATCCAGTTTTTCGGCAACCAGCAGCACATCATCATCATATTTTTTCAGGAAGTGACGAATGATATCGCAGGTGTATTGTCGCAGTGTTTTTTGCTCAAAAGAAAAAATTTCATCCTGCCTTGTGGAGTTAAAGGATATATCCGCTGCCGTTATTTCATTATCGTTGCACATTACACAGGCCAGCTCTATCACAGCTTTTAACTCCCGTATATTACCCGGGAAGTGATAGGTCATTAATTTATCTTTAGCATCCTGGGTAATGGTTACCTGGCCCAGTTTATTATCTTTTGCAAATTCATCAGCAAAAAATTTAGCCAGTATCAGCACATCGCTGCCCCTGTCCCGCAGTGGTGGCAAATCAATAGGCAGGCCGATAATGCGGTAATACAAATCTTCCCTGAACTGGCCTTTTTTTACTTCTTCAGCTAAATTTTTATGTGTGGCCGATATCAGGCGTATATCCAGTTTTACCTTTTCATTACCGCCAACCCTTACTACTTCCCGTTCCTGCAGCACCCTTAATAATTTGCTTTGCAGGCTAAGGTCAAGCTCTGCAATCTCATCTAAAAAAATAGTGCCGCCATTGGCTTCTTCAAACTTACCTGCTTTGCGGGCCACAGCGCCGGTAAAAGCACCTTTTTCGTGCCCAAACAATTCACTCTCCACCAGTTCTTTGGGAATGGCCGCCATATTAACGGCTACAAAGGCTTTCTTTTTTCTTTCGCAGTTATAATGTATTGCTTTGGCTACTACTTCTTTACCGGTACCTGTTTCGCCGGTGATGGAAACATTGATATTGGTTTTGGTAGCTTTTTCCATTAAGGCAAAAATTTTGGTAAGTGCCGGGCTTTTACCTTTTATACTTTTATCAAAAGCAAATTTTTGGCCCAGCTCTTCCTTTAGGTGTTCTACTTCCTTCTTAAGGTTGCCCATTTTACGGGCATTAATAACAGCATTCCACAGCAGGTCTTTGGTGTTATCGTCTTTAACGATATAATCCGATACCCCCATCTTGAGCAAAGTAACGGCTACGGATATCTCCTCCTGCCCGCTAATTACAATTACGGGGATAGAATCATCTGCCTCTTTAATTTTTTGAAACAGTTTATCGCCGGTATAATCAGGCAATGAAAAATCGATAGAAATTAAATCGGGTTTTTTATGCAGATTGGCCAGGCAGTCTTTACCATTGGTAAACCTTGTAATTACATAATCCTCGTTAAGTGAAAGATGGTACTCCAGTATTTCGCCGTACCAGGGATCATCTTCTACAATAAATATTTTGTATGGTTCCATACGCAGCTCTTGTGTAAATGGATAAATGGATTTTACCGGGTAGATAACGGCCGTACGGGCAAAAAATTGTCTATTTTCTGGATTTATTCCAGAAAGCAGTAATGTCTATATCAAAATGGAAGTGTTCCCGGCTTTTTTACAAATCCCCTAATTCATAAATAGGGTCTAATGGACTGCCTGCAGGTATTTCGTAAATGGATTTAATAATACCATCGTGAAGATCGTATACCCATCCATGTATATCGGGGCCGCCGCTTTGTTTCCAGGCCGATTGTATGATGGAGGTTTTAGCCAGGTTGAGCACCTGTTCCTTTACATTCAGCTCTACCAGGCGGTTTACTTTTTGTGTTGTATCCTGTATTGTATCCAGTTCCTGTTGATGCAGCCTGTAAATATCTTTGATATTACGCAGCCACATATTGAGGATATGATTAAAGTTGGTTTTAGAAAGAGCAGCTTCCACGCCGCCACAGCCATAATGGCCACACACTACCACATGCTTCACTTTTAAATGATTTACGGCATAATCCAGCACACTCAGCACATTTACATCGGTATTCACTACCAGGTTGGCCACATTGCGGTGTATGAAAATCTGGCCGGGTTCTGTTTGGGTAATTTCATTAGGTGGTACCCGGCTGTCGCTGCAACCAATCCATAAAAACTCCGGCTTTTGTACGTTTACCAGCCTTTCGAAAAAATGAGGATCATCGGCCAGTTTTTGACTGGCCCATTTTTTATTATCTTGTAATAAAATATTGTAAGATTTCATCAGTATTGTTTTGTATTGGTCAAAAATACAGTTTCCTTCCGGCCTGCACTGTTTATAATTGTGTCCCTTCAAATGTTATAATTTACCTTAATCAAAGGCCTGTTGGTACCAATGGTTTGTTTTGCAGCAAGTAATCTATTAATTTGCACTATCAGCAATGAAAAATAAACCGGGATATACTTTTTGCCAAAAACTGTCTGCTATCTGCCTTATTTTTACGCTATCATGGCTTACAGTTAGTATCGCTTTTGTAAGCGACAGCAGGGCTGCTACCCATAAGCAGGTTAAAGGCCATACCCCACCACTTAGTGCTGATACGCAGGAGGATGACAATAATCCCCTAACCAATACCGAAGAAAAGAACCCTTCCCCCAATTCCATCGCTGAAGAATTTTTACACGACCACTATATCAACGACCACATTAGTAACATACTGTTACTGCGGCATGTACACGAAAACGACGACACGTACACCGCTTTTCATGATGAGTTGCATGCCCCGCCACCCAACATGGTGTAAATACTTAGGCACCACAGCGAATTTTGCGCTTTTATTTTATTCATCCAGATACAAAAATTAATTACTGACGGCAATTGCGGCGTACCCCTGTATGCGTTATTGCACAAACACATTGTACAATGAGAAAACATTCCAAAGAGTTTTTATTGAACCTTACCCCTTACCAGGGTTATGAATTATTGGTAGAAGGCAACAAACGTTTTATTGCCAACCTGCAAGCCGACCATAACCACCTTGAAATGATTAATGAAACCAGGGATGGCCAATATCCTTTTGCAGTAATACTCAGTTGCATGGATTCCCGTACTTCGGTGGAGCTTTTGTTCGACCAGGGCCTTGGCGATTTATTCAGCATCAGGGTGGCCGGCAATATTGTAAACAATGATATCATTGGAAGCATTGAATACGCTGTAAAATATGTAGGCTCCAAAGTGCTGATGGTACTGGGGCATACGAGTTGCGGCGCTATCAACAGCGCCAAAAGCGGCGTACCTGATAGTAACATTACCGGGCTGCTGAACAAAATACAACCCGCCATCAGCAAAGCGCTTTTAGACAATACCAAATACAAGTTCGACGACAAGGTAGCCTATACCAATGTAGAAAACAGCCTGGAGGAAATACTAACCGGAAGCCCGATTGTAAAAGAAATGTTCGAAAAAGGAGAGATAGGCCTGGTAGGTGGCGTATATGATATACAAACCGGTGAGGTAGATTTTTTTAAAAACCTTACTAAAGAAACCAAACCTGCAGCACAGACGGTAACAGCAGCTTAATGCGGCTGTGGCAAACCACTACCAAATATATCCCTTAAACAAGATGATCAATACGAAACACATAAAAGCAGATTTACCTGCAGGATTAGTGGTTTTTTTAGTAGCACTGCCGCTTTGCCTCGGCATTGCCCTGGCTTCTGGCGCCCCGCTTTTTAGCGGTTTAATTTCGGGCATTGTTGGCGGTATTGTTATTGGAGCGCTGAGCAATTCGGCCCTTAGCGTAAGCGGCCCTGCTGCAGGATTGGCAGCACTGGTTTTTGGTGCTATTACAGCCATCGGTAACTATCCCATGTTTTTATGTGCCGTATTAATTGCCGGTATCTTACAAATAGGGCTGGGCATGGCTAAACTGGGTGGCATAGCCAATTATATACCCAGCAGCGTCATTAAAGGTATGTTGACCAGCATTGGTATTTTAATTATTGCCAAGCAAATACCTCATGCTTTTGGGTATGATAAAGACGAAAAAGGTAACATTACCGAGCTGATGCCTTATGGCGATGAAGACCTGCATGAACTGTTACAGCCTCTTCAGCATATTGAAGTGGGCATTACAATTATTTGTATTATCTCCATCATCATTATGCTGCTTTGGGAAAGACCTTTTATTAAAAGAAGAATGCCATTTGTTCCCGGTGCATTGGTGGCGGTGGTAGTGGCTGTTATCATCAACCAGGTATGGGATGCTTCGGGTAGTATGCTGGCAGCCAAAAACGAACACCTGGTAAAAATACCCATCGCAAAAAGCACCAGTGAGTTTTTTGGCTTTTTTACCCTGCCGGATTTTAAGGGATTGATAAACGGCCAGGTAATTATGTATGCCGTATTTATCGCTATCATTGCTTCGCTCGAAACACTGCTTAGCATCGAAGCTGTAGACAATATCGACCCGGAAAGAAGGGTTACCAACAATAACCGGGAACTGATAGCACAGGGAACGGGCAACGCTATCGCTGGTTTAATTGGCGGGCTGCCTATCACCAGTGTTATTGTACGCAGTAGCGCTAATGTAAACGCTGGTGCCAAATCAAAACTTTCGGCTATTATACATGGGCTTCTTTTACTGGTATGCGTAATAGCCATACCCACACTGCTCAACAAAATACCTTTATCGGCCCTGGCTGCCATCCTGCTGTTGACGGGGTATAAGCTGGCCAAACCTTCTTTTTTCCGGCAAATGTTTGCACAGGGTAAATACCAGTTTATCCCTTTTATCGTAACGGTAGTGGTTATACTGGCTATCGACCTTTTTGGTGTATGGCCGGCAGTAGGTGGCAAAGGACTGGTAATTGGTGTGGGTGCCGGTATATTTGCAGCTTTTGGTGCCATACTACATGGCAACCTCAAAAACTCCTACTATTTTCACGAGCATAAACACAAAGATGGCGATAGCATCAGGATACATTTATCGCAGGAGGTTTCTTTTTTAAATAAAGCTGCCATCCGGCAAACATTAGACAATATACCTCCCAACACCCCGGTAGTAATAGATGCCAGCAACACTTCTTACATCGACTTTGATGTGCTGGAACTGATAAAAGAATTCAGGGATATTAAAGCCCCGCTGAAAAATATTCATTTAAAGCTGGAAGGATTCAAAGAGGTGTACAATATCGAAAATGAATCAAATGTACAATCGGTGCATTAACCCCGCTGCCACAAAAAACAAATCCCCGTTTTACACAAAACGGGGATTTTATTTTTTAAAAAAATCGCTTATCAGGCTACAGCCTTATTTACCAGCCCTGCTGCTTCGCTAAGCAGGATGGCACTTTGTACTTTAAGGCCGCTGTCGTCTATCAGTTTTTTAGCCACATCGGCATTGGTGCCCTGCAGGCGTACAATGATGGGTATGTTAATGTTGCCAATTGAATTGTAGGCATCAATTACACCCTGGGCCACACGGTCGCAACGCACAATACCACCAAAAATATTAATAAGGATAGCTTTTACTTTGGGGTCTTTTAAAATGATGCGGAAACCGGCTTCTACAGTTTGTGCATTAGCAGTACCACCCACATCGAGGAAGTTGGCAGGTTCGCCGCCGCTTAGTTTAATCATATCCATAGTAGCCATTGCCAGGCCGGCACCATTTACCATACAGCCCACATTACCATCCAGCTTTACAAAGTTCAGGTTGAACTTGCCAGCTTCCACTTCAGTTGGGTCTTCTTCTGTAATATCTCTTAATGAGGCCACATCGGGATGACGCAGCAGGGCATTATCATCGATATTCATCTTACAATCCACCGCAATAATTTTATCATCGCTTGTTTTAAACAAGGGATTGATTTCGAGCATACCGCAATCCAAACCCACGTAAGCGTTATACAGGTTGGTTACAAATTTTACACAGTTTTTAAAAGCGTTGCCGCTAAGGCCCAGGTTAAAAGCAATCTTCCTGGCCTGGAAGGGCTCCAGCCCGCCACCGGGGTGTACCCATTCTTTAAATATTTTTTCAGGAGTATCATGCGCCACATCTTCAATATTCATACCTCCCTCGGTACTGTACATAATTACATTCTGTCCCTTGGTTCTGTCTAATAATATAGACAGGTAAAATTCTTTTACCGGGCTGGGGCCTTCGTAATATACATCCTGGGCCACCAGCACTTTATTCACCAGTTTACCAGCAGGGCCTGTTTGAATGGTTACCAGCGTACCACCAAGAATATTTTGTGCAATGCGCTTGATGTCGTCGGCATTTTTACCCACAGCCACACCACGCTGGTCGGTGCCTACAATGGTACCCTTACCACGGCCACCAGCATGTATCTGTGCTTTAACCACGGCAAACTTGCTGCCATATTCAACATGTATTTGGCGATACGCTTCTTCGGCTTCTGTAGGGGTATTACAGGCAATACCTTCCTGTACAGGAACATTAAACTTTTTGAGCAGGCTCTTGGCCTGGTATTCGTGCAGGTTCATGTAAAAAAAATTTCGGCGAAGATAAGGCACATACACATCCAATACCCCATTCAATGGGTTAGTTTTTGCAGCAAATTCCGGGAACGATTGCTTTTAAACTGTTTCTAACATACCGATGCCCTACCTTTGCCCGCAAACCATCATCAAGTGCAGGTATGCACCATACCCACATACATGAATGCACCATTACTGAATGAACTTTCTGCTGAAATATATTTTTTTGGGAGCCTTGCTTTTTGAGGCATCGGTAAGTTGCCTGGCCCAGGGTGGATTACTCAATCGTTTTAGCGGTGGCATGGGCGGTTCGCAGGGGGGCAGCGCAAGGTCAGACAGTATCGCATTTGAACACCGGGACGACAGTAAAAACGCTTTTACTATCACCTATAAATACCTCGACTCAGTAAGGGTATTACGACCCGATACTGCTATTAATGATTATTACAAATATTTTTCCATACCTGTTACACAACAATATTTGGGCAACAACGGCAGCGCCGGATATTCTCTTATTTTTTCGCCCTATGCCAAAGCCGGATGGGATGCCGGTTTTCATGCTTATGATGTATATAAGTTTACAATAGAAGGCACAAAGTTTTATACCACGAATAAGCCTTTTACACAATTGGGCTACCAGCTTGCATCGGGCAAAGAACAACTGATACAAATACTGCATACACAAAATCCCCGGCCCAATATCAATTTCGGTTTCGATTACAGGCTGGTAAATGCCCCTGGCTTTTTTGTTACCCAAAATACCAATCACGGCAGCCTGCGTTTCTTTGGCAAATACCAGGCACCCAAAAAAAGGTATGGCGCCAATTTTATTTTTTTAAGCAACAGTATTAAAGCATCCGAAAATGGCGGTATACAAAGCGATAGTTTTTTAAATATACCCATTTACAGCCGCAGGTTTACCATACCCGTTAAACTGGGTGGTGCCGCCCTTACCGACCCCAACCCTTTTGTAACGGCAGTAAATACCGGCAACATTTATAAAAACGCTACTTTATTTTTACGCCAGTATTACGATTTTGGAATAAAGGACTCCGCCATTATCAACGATAGTACTACGGAATATTTGTTTTACTCCAAACTACGCCTGCAGCACACATTCAGCTTTAACACCCATAGTTACCAGTTCAGAGATATCAACCCCGATACTGCACTTTATATACAGTGGTACGATACAGCTTTCAGCCCCAGTAAAGATTTTATCCTTACCGATAAATGGAAAATAATCAGTAACGATTTTTCCATCATACAGTTTCCGGATTCAAAAAACCAGGGGCAGTACCTGCTGGCAGGCCTGAGGCTGGAAAATATCAGCGGCCGCTTTAACGACAGCAGCACTAAAAACTTTTACAATATTGTACTGCGTGGCGAATACCGCAATAAAAGCAAAAACAAATTGTGGGATATTTTAGCCACAGGCGAACTGTATAGTGCAGGCTTCAACAGTGGCGATTACAATGCTTATATCTCCCTGTCCCGTTACCTCAACAAAAAATGGGGCAACGTAAGCCTCCTGTTCAACAATATAAACCGCAGCCCCTCTTTTATTTACAATACCCAAAGTGCTTTCAATTTTAAAAATTCTGCTTCGTACAATAAAGAGAATATCCTGGTGCTGAGGGCTACGGCCGATAACCCTTTCATCAGCCTCTCGGCCACCAATTATTTTATTACCAATTACCTGTATTTTAAAAACTATTACGAAACGGAACAATACGATAAAGTAGTGAACCTGCTGCAACTAAGCGCTGCAAAAAAAATAAGGCTCGGCAGGCGCTGGAACTGGTATGCCGATGTTACCCTGCAGCAGCAGGCTAATACCGATGCCCCGGTAAGGGTGCCCCTTTTATTTACCCGTAACCGGCTGGCATTTGAAGGCTTATTTTTTAAAAACCTCAACCTGAGTACCGGCATCGAAATGCGGTATTATACGCCGTATAAAGGCTACGATTATTCGCCGGTGATGGGGCAGTTTGTATTGCAGGACAGCTTTACCATCCGCAACAGGCCCGATATACACCTGTTTATGCATTTCAGGATAAAATCTTTTACCGGCTACCTGCGTACCGAAAATATCAATACGGCCAGCCTTAACAACGGCTTTGGCTTTACCCACAACAATTTTGCAGCGCCATTTTATGTATATCCCGGCCTGCTTATTCGCTTTGGCATACAGTGGAATTTTGTGAATTGATACCGCTTTGTCTTTTATAAGCAGTTGGCGTGCTTAACATTTAGTAGAAAGAAACGTTAACGCTTAAACCATTTGCACAACTTAAAAACCGGCCTGAAAAAAATCTGTTACCTTTGCCCTGTAATGAAAAAGTGTATCGTTGCTATACTTGCGTTGCTTTACCTTTCTGTATCATCGGGCATAGCCCTGCAGATTCATTATTGCATGGGCAAAAAAGCCGGCACCGAATTATTTGGCGCAAAGCCTGATAAATGCAAAAAATGCTGCAAAGAAGAAAAGAAAGGCTGCTGCAGTGATACACAAAAATTTTACAAATTAGAAGACGTACATAAAAATGCCGTACAGCATTTTAATATTGAAGCACCGGTAGCCCTGATACATTCCCTGCACAGCAGCTACGAAGCCTTTACCCTTAATACCCATTTAAAAGCTGCACCAAATAATCACTCTCCACCCCAATACAGCCAGCCCTCAGCCTGTATTCGAAACTGCGTATTCAGGATATAAAATCTTACCTGCTTTTTCCGGTGTTTCCGGAAAATATACCTGTGCCCAACAGCACAAGCATGTAATTATATCCATTACTTAAATACACAGTTATACAATGAAACTTTTTTTTACTGCCGGCCTGCTACTGGCTGCTACAGTGGTAGCAGGGCAGCAAGCCAATAATCAACAACCAGATACCACCATACGCTTTAGTGTAGCCGGCGCCTGCGATATGTGCAAGTTGCGTATTGAAAAAGCGGCAACCATAAAAGGTGTATCAGCAGCCCATTGGGATGAAACCCTGCAGCAACTTACCCTCACCTACCAGCCTGCAAAAGCCAGTTTGCAAAAAATACAAAAGCGCATACTCGATAAGGGCCACGATGTAGAAAATCAAAAAGCCAGCGATGATGCGTATAATGTATTGCCGGGCTGTTGCCTGTACCGCGGCATTAACGAGCACAATATTGATAAGCTAACACAACAGTTGCATGATGATGACGCTGCTGACGGCAACAACCCCCACCCGGTAAAAGGTATAGTAATGCAAAGCAGCAAAAAAGGGGCATTTACCCCACTGGCTGGTGCCACCGTAGCCTGGCTGGGCAGCAATGCCGCTACCATTACCGATACTTCCGGCCTTTTTAGTATTGCCCCATCGGCCAACACCAACAAATTACTGATAAGCTATGCCGGCCTGCAGCCCGATACACTTACCATCACCGATTTTCATACCTTAAAAATAGTGCTGGCCGAAGGCGAAAAGCTGGAGGAGGTAGTGGTTACCGCCAGGCAACGTACGGCATTTGTAGCTTCGCTGAACGCTACCCGGATGCAGGTGATGACAGAAAGAGAACTGTTTAAGGCGGCCTGCTGTAACCTGAGCGAAAGCTTTGAAACCAACCCATCGGTGGATGTATCGTATAATGATGCCATTACCGGCTCCAAACAAATACAATTGCTGGGCCTTAGCGGCATATACACACAGCTAACGGTAGAGAATATGCCCGGCCCCCGTGGGCTGGCCACCACGCTTGGGTTAAACAGCATTGCCGGCCCCTGGATAGAATCCATACAACTTACCAAGGGCACCGGCTCAGTAGCCAATGGATACGAAAGCATTGCCGGGCAAATTAATGTGGAACTGAAAAAACCAGATAAAAGCGAAAGCCTTTATGCCAATGCCTACATCAATGAGTTTGGCAAAACCGACCTCAACCTGAACCTTGCCAAAAAACTCAATGACAAATGGAGCACCCTGCTTCTGCTGCATGATGATTTTAACAGTAACCCAAATGTTGACTTTAATAAAGACGGCTTCAGGGATTTGCCTACCGGCAACCAGTTTGGCCTGGTAAACCGCTGGCGTTACGATAATAATAAAGGTATCATCCTGCAAATGGGCATACACTTTTTAAAAGACAGTAAAACCGGTGGCGAAACAATATTTAACCCCGATAAAGATAAACTAACACAAAACAGTTATGGTCTTGGCATCAACACCACACGAACCGAAGGATTTGTAAAACTTGGCTATATCTTCCCGGCAAAAAAATACCAGAGCATCGGGCTGCAATTATCGGCTATCCATCACCGGCAGGATGCCTACTTTGGGCTTACCACTTATGATGGCCGGCAGCAAAATTTTTACGGCAACCTTATTTACCAGTCCATCATTGGCAATACCAACCATAAGTTTCGTACAGGTATCAGTTTTTTGCAGGATAATTACCGGGAGCACTTCAATTCAACAAATTTCCGCCGCAACGAAACAGTACCCGGCGCATTTTTCGAATATACGTACACGTATGGTACAGCGCTTACCGTTGTGGCAGGCATACGCAGCGATTATCATAACCTGTTTGGATGGTTTGCCACGCCACGCCTCAATATAAAATACCAGCCGGTGCAGGGTACCACCATCCATATCAGTGCTGGCAGGGGACAGCGTACGGCCAATATATTTGCCGAAAATACCGGCATATTTGCCAGCTCCCGCCAATTACAAATTATAGGTGCTGCTACCGGTAAAGCCTATGGCCTAAATGCTGAAGTAGCCTGGAACCAGGGTATTACCATCGACCAGAAATTTCAACTTTTTGGAAATGATGCTTTAATAAGCCTCGATTATTTCCGTACCAGCTTTACCAACCAGGTGGTGGCCGATATGGAAAACCCACGCCAGATAGCTTTTTACAACCTGCAGGGCAAATCTTACTCCAACAGCCTGCAGGCAGAGTTGCATGCATCTGTTATTAAAGGGCTTGATGTACGCATGGCCTACCGCTATTTTGATGTAAAAACAACCTATAGCACTCAGTTGCTGCAGCGGCCGTTAATAGCACCACACCGGGCATTTGCCAACCTTGCTTATGCCATCGGCAACTGGAAGCTGGATTATACTTTTAATTATATTGGCAACAAACGCATCCCCTCCACCACGGCCAACCCGGCACCGCATATCCTGCCGGCACAATCGCCTGCTTATACGTTAATGGCGGCACAAATCACCAAATCATTTGGCAAAAAAACGCCAATGGATATTTACCTTGGTGCTGAAAACATTGGCAACTTTTTTCAGCAGGAGGCTATTCTAGCGGCCGATGAACCCTTTGGGCCTCATTTTGATGCCGCTTTAGTATGGGGGCCATTATCCGGCAGAATGTTTTATGTTGGCTGGCGCATGAAAATAAAATGATGAAAAAAATTATCCGCTTCATATTATCATTGTTCAAAAAGAAAAACTGTTGTTCATGAAAACAATACTTGCAGTAGCATTATTGCTATTGCCCTTACACTTTATTGCACAGGTTAAAATAAATGCCCCGGCACCGGAAATTGCCCTGCCCTCCGGCACCGACAGTATTATAAAGCTGTCGGCATTTAGAGGTAAAGTAGTGCTGGTAGATTTTTGGGCCAGTTGGTGTGGCCCCTGCCGCATGGCCAATCCTTTTGTGGTAAAGCTGTACAACAAATACAAAGCCCAGGGTTTTGAAGTATTTGGCGTATCGCTGGATACTAAAAAAACAGCCTGGCTTAAAGCAGTAAAAAAAGATAAAATCACCTATACACAGGTAATAGATACCGACGGCTGGCAATCGAAAGTGGCGGAGCGGTATGGGGTGGAAGCCATACCTGCTTCCTTTTTAATAACAAAGGATGGTATTATTGCCGCCATTGATGCAGAAGGGAAATGGCTGGAAGAAAAAATTAAACAACTACTGGGGCAATAACGGGTAGCAGTACCTGCCAATGCTTTTTTAACCGGCGATGCAATACAGTAACTTATCCGGCATTTTTTTTTCGTTTTAAAATCAATGCCGTTATTGCCGCTACAATCAAACCAACGGGAAAAATTTCAAAGTAGGTAAACAGTACAAAAAACAGGGGGTTCTTATACATCTCCTTTTGCGTATTCATTTGTTCGGTAAGCTTTTCCAGTTCGGCAGGGCTGGCAGTTGCTTTTGCATCAATCATCACCTGGGCACAATACCTGTCCATAAAATCGGGCATATACAAATGATACAGCAATGCCCATGTAATTACATACAGGGTAGAACCAATTAATGCAATCAGCAAACCCATTTTAAATGCCTTACCAAAACTGATGACGCCCCCATTCTGCTTATCCCTGAAATTTTTTACCGCCACAAAAATGAAAGAAAAGGCAATGAGCATACCCAGGTAACCCACCACCATCGAGCCTGTACCATGCCCTTCGGCAGAGCTGTTGTACATCGTAAGCATACTAATGGCCATAATAATAGATACCAAAAGCCCGGCAATAAGGCCAAATACAAATACATTCTTTTGCATACTGAATATTTTAGGCCGTAAAAATGAAACTTCTGTTGCTAAAAGCACTCATACTAAAGTATGAAACCGGTGCTGCAATAAAAATTATATACCAAAGTACGATAGCCGGCAAGCTGTTACGGGCCAATATTTTTTTAAAAATATTTTCAGCCTACCCTTATAAAGGTATTTGCGGCTCGGTGTAAAACTGTATTTTGAGCGCAGGATTTGTACATGTTCAATCGCCTCTGCTATAGCTGCTGCATTTTATGGATGACTGCATTGTGTACTGCAGCACAGGCACAGCTTTATCTTAAAAACAGGACTATTACCGTTGCGGATGGCTTAAGCGACAACAGGGTTACCTGCTTTTACAAAGATAAAACCGGCTATATCTGGATTGGCACAAAAAACGGGCTGAACCGTTACGATGGCCATGCTTTCACTGTATATAAACCAGCTGCAAAAGCATCTATCTCCAATGAAGTGATTAATGCAGTTACCGGTGACAGGATGGGCAACATCTGGATAGCTACCATGAACGGGTTAAACCGGTTTAACCCTGAAACCGGAGAATGGTTTACCTGGTTTTCGGATAACTCAGGAGGAAAAAACGGGCTGCCCAACAGTCTTGTATGGGATATCCATTTTGATGATGAAGGCTATTTATGGATAGCCTCCGATGTATTTGCCTTTGCAAGATTTGATCCCCGAAAAAACGAATTTCTGTATTACGACTGGCCTGCTTTTGTAAAAACAATCCGTGGCAGACTTACAGAGCCCGGCTATCACGCCATTCAGCGCTTTGTACAAAAAAGCACACATGAATTCTGGCTGGCTTCCAACAAAGGACTGGTACACTTAAATACCCAAACCAAACAGTTTACTTTTTTAGGCGGTACATACAACGAAAATGTACATGATCTTAAATGGGATGCCGCAAGCGCCAGCCTGTACCTCTCCCTTAACAGCGGACGTACTTTTTTATACAACCCGGAAGAACAACTCTACAAAGAGTGGTTTGCATCCTACGAGCCATACCCGTCTGCATCGCTTCCACAAAGCAGTGTACAGCATTTTTATCTTGCCTGTAGCAAAGGCTTACTGTATAAACAGGCTGCTGAAACATGGCTGCTCAGGAGGCATTTGCCCTTTTTGAGCCTTTCGTTACCACCGGGTGCTGTTACTACTATTTATACCGACTCTACGGGCTTACACTGGATTGGCACCGCAAACGGTTTTGTAATTCAATACCGCAATCAGCATCGTTCTGCTTTTATACCGCTTTTTGCCCAACCGGAAAAGGAAGCTGTTAACTATATGAGCAGTGTTTACTATAGCGAAGACGATGGGCTGTATTATACCTGTTCGCTCAAGCCTGCTGCAGTAGCAATCATTCAACCTACTAACGGAACAATAAAAAAAATCACCCATGATGATTTGGGTAAGCCATTACCAGGTTGCTATGCTGTTAAAAAAGCCGAAGGGGTTACCTGGTTGCTGACAGAAGATAAAATTTTCAGGTTCATGAATGGAAAGGTTGTTCATTTTCCAACGCCATTTGATGGCGCTTCTGCTGGCTTTCGTGATATAACTTCTGATAACGAGGGAAATTTATGGTTTGCCTCATTTAAAAAAGGATTGTTTTTTTATCAAAAATCAACCGGGATTTTTCGGCAGCCAGGGGGCCCCGGGTCGCAATATTTAAAAGACGTTACAACTTCATTATATTTCGACAGCCTTACAAATACACTTTGGATAGGCAGCTACGGCAGGTCGCTGCATGCCTACCAGCTTACCGAAAATAAAATTATAAGTTATGTTGAAACCGAAAGCAACAGACAGTATTCCTATCTCAGCCTCTGCAATGATATTACTGCCGATGCTTCAGGAAAAATATGGGTAGCCACCAATGCCGGCGGGCTTTTTTATCAAACCAATACAAGGGCCAACAGTACAGGATTTGCTCAGGTAGATATGCGAAACGGGTTACTGCATAACCAGGTTTTATCCATCGTAAGGGGCAACCGGGATATACTTTGGATGCTTACAAACGATGGCCTTTCCTATATCAATACGGCTATACAGCCCGTAAAGGAAATCCCGGCAGACGATGCCGTCCCTTTTTCGGCCTGGTATTCCGATTTATCGATACCGCACCAGTTGTGTTATAACAAACAAGCAAACGAACTGGCCGTTGGCATGGCCGGTGGTATTTTATTTTACTATCCCAACCAGGTAATACCGGTTCTTGCTTTTCCAATTTTAATCAACAAAATATCTGTTACAAGTAATAACCGGTTAGATACTGTGGCCAAAGATGGCAACCCACTTGTATTTTCTTATCAAACAAAAGAAATACAGTTTGCATTTTCAGCCCTGTATTTTGGCAATGCCGAAATAAGCTACCAGTACCGCTTAGGCGGATACAATACCGATTGGAAAATAGCAGGTGAACAAATGCATATGGTATATCAAAACCTGCCGGCTGGTGATTATGATTTTTACATAAGGGCTGTAACAAAAGATAATGTCGTGGTGGCCCAAAGCGAAAAAATTCACTTTACCCTAAAACCACCTTTTTGGAAAACCTGGAAGTTTTACACCCTTCTTGCAGTACTTTTAGGTTATGCTGCTTACCAGGTAGTCCTGCGCTTACAACAGCGGGTGAACGATGAAAAAATTTTAACCCAAATTACAACTTCATTATACGGCAAAACTGTATTAGAAGATATCTTAAGCGACGTTGCCAGGAGTTGTGTGGAACTATTGAATTTCAAGGATTGTATATTTTACCAGGCTGATTTGGAGCGTTCAGTACTCATACAATATACAGCAGCAGGCAATAAACGGGCATCCAATAACAATACGCTGATTGCCCGGCCTGAATGGCCAATCGGCACAGGCATTATTGGCACTGTAGCGCAAACAGGCATTGCGGCAAGAGCTGGCAACACAGCTAAAGATTCAAAATACTCATCAGAAGAGGAGATAAGGTTTTCCAAAATAACCGTGCCTGTTTTTGTGGATACAGTTTTATTTGGCCTTATTGATTCGGAACATACTCAAAAAAACTTTTTTAAAAGAAGGCACTTGCGTTTGCTGCGGCGTATTGCAACTGTATGTGGCGAACGCATTAGCAAATACCAAACGGAAGAACGCCTGCGCAGCAAAATTGCAAGAGACCTTCACGATGAAATGGGTTCTACTTTAACCAGCATTAATATTTTAAGCACAGTAGCTATGGCTAAATACGACTCAAATGAAGCCGTACAATTGTACCTGCAAAAAATAAAAGACCACTCAGGTAAGATGATGGAGAGTATGAGTGATATTGTTTGGGCAATTAATCCTGAAAACGACAGTATTGAAAAAATGCTGATACGCATGAAAGAATTTGCCGCCGAAATGCTGGAACCGGCAGGCATAAATTATTATTTTGAAACCAGTATTGCAAAAGCCGAATTACACCTGAACCTTGAGCAACGTAAAGATGTGTACCTGATTTTTAAAGAAGCCATTAACAATGCCGTAAAATACAGCAAGGCTACCTCTCTGCATTTTTTACTGCAATGCAGTAATGATGTTTTGCTGCTACGCATCACCGATAATGGAACCGGGTTTGACACAGGGTTGTCATCCTCGGGCAACGGGATAAAGAATATGAACAGCCGGGCAGCCGCTATGGGCGCTGCTTTGCAGGTAGAATCGGTTAAAGGAAGCGGCACAAGCATTACCCTGCAAAAAAGCCTCACCTGATAAGGGTATTTTTTTTACAGCTTTATATATGTAGCTTGCAAAAACGTCAATAACCTAATGAGCCAACCGGTACAAATATTAATTTTTGAAGACAATAGCATTTTAAGAGAAAGTCTTTCAAGCTTACTGGCCCTTACCGGCGAACATGAAGTGCTGGCAGCATTCCCGGATTGTACAGATGTTGAAAACCAGATACAGGCCTACCAGCCCGATGTGATACTGATGGATATTGATATGCCACATATTACCGGCATTGAAGCGGTAAAAAAAATCAGGAAATTTAACCAGGTGGTGCAAATCATTATGCTTACCGTATTTGATGATAATACGCATGTATTTGAAGCCATGTATGCAGGAGCCAACGGCTATCTGCTTAAAAAATATGTTTCAGACAAACTCATTCATTCCATCAGGGAAGTACTAAGCGGTGGCGCCCCAATGAGCCCCACCATTGCACGGATGGTAATTACCAATATGCAAACTGTGGCTGCAACTGTGGCCAACGATTACCAGCTGACCAACCGGGAAAAAGAAATTTTACAATTGCTCTCAAAAGGAAACAGTTTTAAAATGATTGGAGCAGAGCTCTCCATCAGCCTCGATACTGTTCGTACACATATCAAACGCATCTACGAAAAATTGCATGTTTGCTCCCAAATTGAAGCTGTGAGTAAAGCCATACATGAAAAACTGGTGTAGCTTCTGGCAAATACGCCTCCCACATCACATCATTGCGGTATTGTAAATCATTTCTGCCTGGCAGAGATTTGTACTGAAAATAGTATAAGCAAAAAAATATTACACTTATGATACCTCGTATACTGTTACTGGTTACAATTACTGCATGTATATCCGGTTGCGGAAAAAAGAATAATGGTTTACCAAATGCACTGGCCACAAATCCCGAGAGTTTTAATGGAATTTTTCTAACAGAAAAAGATGCCACTAATTATAATTATCTCACCATTACAACTGCTATAATGCTCTATCGGCAAACAGTTACAAAAGACTATCCTCTTTCAGATTTAAAAAATGAAAAAGACTGTTATTTTTTTGCCGACTGGAGAGGAACTGGCATAAACGCCTGGTTCGTATCATCTGTAAAAGATAAGAATACATTCTGGCGTGTATATAAAAGTGCTGCCGACAATAAATGGGCAGTTGGATTACAAGATGTGCCGGGAGCCAGCCCGGTTCCTGATCTGTACGATCTTTCTTATCAGTTTATTTTTCACAAACTTGGTAAAGAGAATGGGATGGATGTGGTTGCTATAGAAAGCAAGTTTGCTCCCGGGCATTTTTTAAGCAATACAGGATTACCGGTTAATGCTGTAAATGCAGCCAGTTTTACACAACACGATACCCCACAACAGGCAACAAAATTTTATATAGGAAAACCATGATTGTTTTTTGCCTGCTTTAAAAAGTATACATTTTTCTCATTACTAATCCCGGTATATGAAATTATCAGTATTAGCCATAGTGCTGTTTTTGTATAAATTTTCTTTTTCGCAAGCGGTGGGTGTAGGAACGCTGAATCCCCAAAAAACACTTTCGGTAAATGGAAGCCTGCTCATCGATCAGGATAACAAAAACTTTGGCACGCTTGATTCTGCCGGGCTTAGTTTTGGAACAATAGGACGGGTGGGCATTTCCAGTAATAAAGCAGTAACTGGCAACAACCTCTATGGATTAGACTTCTGGGTGGGTGGCACAAAAAGAATGGTGATTACAAGTGGTGGCAATGTTGGAATAAACACTTCAAATCCGCAATTTGGGCTTGATGTGAATACCCCAACTTATTTGTACTCTTTATCTACAATAGGTGTAGATGCTAGCGGATCTGTAGCTGCCGGATATGACTTAAGAGCCTCACGTGATTTAGTGATTGGACGAAATGCAAGTATTACGGGTAACACAACCCTTGGTGGAACCCCTGACGCTTCATACAAATTAAAGGTGATTGGCAACGGATTATTTACCACAAATATTGGGGTTGATGGCACTCTCCGTGTAAATGGTAAGATAACCAATGAGGGCAAAGCCATAATGTTGAGTAACAGCAGCACAACTCTTCGTTCCGGCTTTTCGCTGGGAACCTTCACTCTAACTATTAATCCCGGGCAATTTTATGATATAACTTTTCCAGTAACCCCTTTCGTGGGTACCAACTCAAATGTACGTGTTATGATTGCACAGTTTGCACCCGGAACTGGTGCAACAAACTGGGGTAGTGTAACTATGGTAGCGCATAGTCCGCTTGCATCCGACCCCACAGGGTCTAATGGCAGCACTGTAAAAGTGAGGTTCACTAACACATCAGCATCTGTTGCCAATTTAGGTTCAAATGCCACACTTTATCTATTCAGCGTTGTAACACACTAAAAGCAAAAGTATCAAAACCAAAAGGATGATTATTGCCTGCCGGATAAGCAACAACAGGTAATAATGTTTTTAAGCAATATCGAAAACAGCTACAGTATTTAACATAACTGCCTTTACAATGATACCATCGGCTTTTATAGATTCATTTAAGAAGTATATAAAACGCCTCAATGCTTCCAATTTTTGTACAATTACTGTAAGGATTTAATCAATTTTTCTCCGCTTTAAAATCAACGCTGTTATAAGCGCCACAATTAAGCCCACCGGCAATATTTCTAAATAGGTAAACAGCACAAAAAACAAAGGGTTTTTATACATTTCCTTTTGTGCATTCATTTGTTCGGTAAGCTTTTCCAGTTCGGCCGGGGTACTGCCGGCTTTTGCATTACTGATCATTTGGGCACAATACCTGTCCATAAAGTCGGGCATATAAAAATGATACAACACTGCCCAGGTAATTACATACAGGGTAGAGCCAATCAGGGCAATCCATAAGCCCATTGTAAAAGCCTTACCAAAACTGATAACACCCCCGTTCTGCTTATCCCTGAAATTTTTTACTGCCGCAAAAATGAACGAAAAGGCAATGAGCATACCCAGGTAACCCACCACCATCGAGCCTGTACCATGCCCTTCGGCAGAGCTGTTGTACATCGTAAGCATACTAATGGCCATAATAATAGATACCAAAAGCCCGGCAATAAGGCCAAATACAAATACATTCTTTTGCATACTGAATATTTTAGGCCGTAAAAATGAAACTTCTGTTGCTAAAAGCACTCATACTAAAGTATGAAACAGTGTAGGAGTATCAGAATAATACCAAAGCATGAGACTTATGCTATTAATTTTAACTGCCTTGCCTTTTCCACAGCCTGGGTTCTGCGTTTTACCTCCAGTTTTTCAAACAGGTTGGAAGAATGTGTTTTTATGGTGGGCACCGAAAGAAACAACCTGTCGGCAATTTCCTGGTTGCTTAATCCCCCGGCCATCAGCAGCAGCACTTCGGTTTCCCGGCTGCTTAAGCCATGCTGGCGGCGGCGGGCTTTCATTTCGCCTTGAAGGGCGGTTTCATTTTCAAGATTGGGAGTAAGATAGACTGGCTTTTCCACCACTACTGTCTTTATAGTGCTTTTGGGCCGCACCAGCTTTAAGGCCAGCCAAATACCTAAGCCGGTAAACAACAAGGCAATACAAAGTATATACAACTCATACGCATGTGCCGTAAGTACCAGCTTGTATTGCAGTAGTTGTAATAGCACCAGCACCACAACCAGCGAAAAAGAATAAAGCAGTATCTGCCTGTATTGGTAAAAAAAGCGCCGAATCATGCTACGAATGTAGGCAATTCATAAAACGAAAATCTACCAATCCCCCTTTATAAAACCATCACCCATTAATGGCACAGGCCCACAGGTCTTAGTCGGCTAAAAGCAAAACCTGCACATACCCAAATAAATGCAATCCCTTGCCAATTTGACTGTAAAACAGCCATTGGCAGAATGTTTGACATACCTACCTTTGCAATCCAAAAAATGGCCTGTGGCCGCTATTTATATACATACAATCAGATTATGGAAAATAAAGAAATGGAAAATGCCGCTACCGATACGGCAAACATGGAAAATGTAGATATTAATGCGGATGCAGATGTACCCGGCAACACCCGCCTGAGCAACCCCGACACTGAAAATATTGCAGACAAGCTTGGCAGGGAACTGGAAGAGCAAAAAGATAAGTATATCCGCCTTTTTGCAGACTTTGACAATTATAAAAAACGCACCAACAAAGAGCGGTTTGAACTGATGCAAAATGCCGGCCGTGAAATGATTACTGCCCTGCTGGATGTACTCGACGACTGCGACCGGGCCGAAAAGCAAATGCAGGCTACCGAAGATACCGCACAAATAAAAGAAGGGGTGCAACTGGTTTTCAACAAGCTGCGAACCCTGCTGCAATCGAAAGGACTAAAAGCAATGGAAAGTATCGGTAGTGATTTTGATGTAGAAAAACATGAAGCCATTACTGAAATTCCGGCTCCTTCACCGGAGGCATCGGGCAAAGTGGTAGACGAAATTCAAAAAGGCTATTACCTCAATGACAAAATCATCCGTTTTGCAAAAGTGGTGGTAGGCAAATAAGCAAAATGCCCTTGCACGGGCATAATACAATTATGAAAAGAGATTTTTACGAAATACTTGGCATCCAAAAATCAGCCTCCCAGGATGAAATTAAAAAGGCATACCGCAAAGTAGCCATGCAATATCATCCCGACCGCAACCCCGGCGATAAAGCAGCTGAAGAAAAATTTAAAGAAGCTGCCGAAGCTTACGAAATACTCAGCGATGCTGATAAACGGGCACAGTACGACCGCTTTGGCCACCAGGCATTCAGTGGCGGACGTGGCAGTGGTGGTGGCGGCTTCAGCGGCGGTGGTATGAATATGGACGATATCTTCAGCCAGTTTGGAGATATTTTTGGCGATGATAGTCCGTTCGGTAGTTTTTTTGGCGGCGGTGGCGGCGGCAGGCGCTCTTCGGGTGGGCGTGCCCGTGGTGTACGGGGCAGCAACCTGCGTATTAAAATAAAGCTGAACTACGAGGAGATGGCCAAGGGCGCCAGCAAAACCGTAAAAGTAAAAAAATATGTACCCTGCGGCACCTGTAATGGCAGCGGGGCAAAAGATAAAAACAGTGTGCAAACCTGTGGCAGTTGTGGTGGCAGCGGCCAGGTAAGAAGGGTGCAAAACACCTTCCTGGGCCAAATGCAAACGGTAACCACCTGCCCAACCTGCAATGGCGAAGGCACAACCATTGCGAATAAATGTACTGCCTGCAAAGGCGATGGCCGGGTGTATGGCGAAGAAACTGTAACCATTGATATACCTGCCGGTGTGCAGGAGGGCATGCAACTGAGCCTTAATGGCAAGGGCAATGCCGGGGAAAGAGGCGGTGCCAACGGCGACCTGATAGTACTGATTGAAGAAGAAGCACATGCACAGTTGCAGCGAGACGGGCTAAATGTAATTTTCGATCTCCACATTTCTATACCCGATGCGGTATTTGGCATACAGGTAGAAGTACCTACCATTGATGGTAAAGCCAAAATAAAAATTCCGCCAGGCACACAAAGCGGTAAAATATTCCGGTTAAAAGGCAAAGGCTTTCCTGCCGTAAACAGCTATGAAAAGGGCGACCAGCTCATTCATGTAAATGTGTGGACACCACAGCATGTTAGCAACGAGGAAAAAGCCATGCTGGAAAAAATGCAGCACAGCACCAACTTTCAACCCAAGCCCGAAAAAGGCGACAAATCATTTTTTGAAAAAGTAAGGGAAATGTTCGGCTAAGGATTAATCATCATCATCAGCTTTTTTCTTTTTCTTTTTACTGCTGCTGTACATTTTTTTGGCAGTAGCCACTAATTGTACAAATTCTTTTTGCAGGTAATCGTCGGGGTTATAAGTGCCCAGCGCTATATTTTCCACCAGCGTCCAGTCGGCCTTATTGATGAATTTAGACTGGCGGAGTTTTTGCCCGAATAAAGCCAGCGCCCCGGCAAGCTGCAGTTCCTTATGTATGCTTTTAAACTCGTAACTAACAGCACTGCAGCCGTAGCGCATCTCTTTTTCTAATTTGGTATCCGATGCGGTATACCGCAATTCTACCTGTGCAATTTGTGCATCGGCATTACCATTAAGCCTGGAAGTATCAGCAGGTGTAATTTCAAACATAGCCATCACACTGTTACCGCTGCCTATTTCTCCACCTTCCAGCTTGCCTGTACTATCTGCAATAGCATCTTTTTTGTTGTCAAAACCAATGAGGCGGTAATCCTTTACCAGCTCGGGGTTGAACTGTACATTGAGCGACACATCATCAGCCACAGCATAAAAGGTTTGCGTTACCTCGGTTACCAGCACTTTTTCGGCTTCACGAATATCATCGAGGTAGGCGTAGTTACCATTGCCTCTTTTAGCCAGTGTTTCCAGTTTTGAATCTTTAAAATTACCCATGCCTACACCAAGACAGGTAAGGTACACACCGCTCTGTCTTTCTCTTGTAATCAAATCTTCCAGTGCTTTTTCCGATACTTCGCCCACGTTAAAATCGCCATCTGTAGCCAGTATAACCCGGTTATTACCATTAGGGATATACGTTTTTTTAGCAATCATATAAGCCAGCCTTATGGCCGATTCGCCGGGGGTATCGCCCTGTGCGGTTAATTCTTCAATCGCTTTAATAATCTTCTGCTTGTCGGTACCACTGGTGGGCTGCATCCAGACCGCTACTGTGCCACCATATATTACAATGGATACGGTGTCTTTACTCCGCAGGTTTTTTACCAGCATCTGGAAAGCAGCTTTTACCAATGGCAGCCTGTTAGGCATATCCATACTACCCGATGCGTCAATTAAAAAAACGAGGTTGCTGGGCGGCACTTTATCTAAATCCAGTTTTTTGGCATTTATATTCAGGTACAGCAGGCGGCTGTTATTATTCCACGGGCAGGTAGCCAGGGTGGATTCTATTTTAAAATGCTCGTTTTTTTCAGGCTCTTTGTAATTAAGGTTAAAATAATTCAGTAGTTCTTCTACCCTTACGGCATCGGGAGGCACCTGGCTTTTCATGTTTAAAAAGCGACGGATATTGCTGTAGGATGCTTTATTAATATTTAGGGAAAATGCCGTGTTGGGAAATTTCCTGGCAGGTACTACTTCATTTTCAACTATTGAAAAATAGGATTCATCACCTACCGACCAGGTGAACTTGGAGCTTTTGTTTAAATCTTTTGTAATGGAAATAAGTTTGGGACGATTTTTGGCAACAACGGCGGCCAGCCGCTTCATCGTTACTTCAAGATAGCTGCCTGCCCTTATTTTTACCGACTGGGTTTCGTAGCCCTCCAGCATTAGTGTAAGTGAATCCTGGGCTACGTTGCTGGATATACCAAAGCCGCCCGAAGAGCCGGAGAAATACAATAGTTTATCGGAATGCAGGGTGATGCGAACATTGGCAAGCCCGTCGTTTTTTTCATCCTTTATTTCGCCACGCAGGTAATATTGTGCCTTACTGCTGGTACATAGCAGGCAAATGGTTACAATAAAAAGACACAGGTTTCTCAAAAGCATAGTTCCTTAATATGCCCTGGTTACAAAGCAAAACGTTTTATACGATGCAGCAAGAATGCAGTTCAAAATATGTTAATCCTCTACTAACTGGTAAATTTCTGCCAGGTTGCGGCCAAGCCCGTCATAATCGAGCCCAAAGCCCAGTAAAAATTTATTTGGTACACTAAACCCAAGGTAGTGTATTTCTATCGGGTGCTCCAATGCATCTGGCTTTTGCAGCAGGGATGCTATTTTAAGCGAAGCTGGTTGCTGCACCAGCAATTGCGGTAAAAATTTACCCATGGTGTTACCCGTATCCACAATGTCTTCTATGATTACCACATGCCTGTCTTGCAGCGGCTCATCTAAGCCGATAGAGGTAATCACATTACCGGTGGATTTGGTACCCTTGTACGAGGCCAGTTTTATAAAACAAATTTCTGCCTCAATACTCACGTACTTAAATAAATCGGAGGCAAACATAAACGACCCATTCAGTATGGCGATAAAGATGGGGCGCTTTCCGGCGTAATCTACATTGATTTGTTCAGCCACAGCTTTAATGCGTTCCTGTATTTCAGCAGCGCCAATGTATGGTTTAAACTTTTTGTCGTGTACCTGTATGGTTGTCATATTTATACTTTTAACAGTATTGGCTATACGTAATTTATCTATTTCGAAACAACAAGTTTCTGACCAATACTAAGTGTATCGCTCGAAAGGTTATTCCATTCCCTGAGTTGCTGCACACTTACACCGTATTTTCTCGAAATGGCATACAAGCCATCCTTGGGTTGCACTTCGTACATTACTGGCGTAGTAGTAACGGCAGTGCTCTTTTCAACTACAGGCGTACTATAGGGCTGCAACAAAATTTTTGCACCGGGCTGTAGTTTCACGCCTTTTGAAAACCTGTTATATTCTTCCAGCGCTTCAAGCTGCACGCCTGCCTTTTGCGCCACATCATGCAATGTTTCTCCGGGTTGTACCTGGTAGTAGGGCTGCTCCCCTTTTTTTGCCTTACGCTCCAGGTATATCACCTGGTCTTTTTTTAACAGGCCATCATTAGTCAAATCATTATAATCCAGCAGGCGGCTCAATTGTATATTGTAATGGGTGGCAATGGCCAGCAATGATGTACCGGCTTTAGCATACATGCATTTGGCACCATTGATTGCAGTAGTGTTTTCTGTAATTACCGGTGTGTACAAGGTTTCGGCTGCAGGTTCAGTGGCGCTGTATTCAAATTTTTCTTCTTTGTCGTCTTTATACTTATTTTTTTCAAACTTTGGAACCTCGTTTAAAGCTGCCAGGCTATATTGCTGCAGGTTGTACATTTCAATATTGCGTATGAGTATTTCAGGATATTTTGGATTGGTGGCATAGCCGGCTTTTTTTAAGCCTCTTGCCCAGGCCTTGTAATCGGCGGGATCCAGTTCAAAAAGGAAAGCATACCTGTCGTTGCCCCTCAGGTAATTACTGTGGTCACGGTAAGAATCTTCTGCATTGGTATATGTTCTAAAACATTCCCCTGGCGCATCATCATCGTGGCTTACCCCGCCACCCGACCAGGAACTTTTACATTTTATACCAAAATGATTGTTTGATTTTTTTACCAGCGGGCTATTGCCAAATTCGGTTTCTAATAAACCCTGTGCCAGCTTAATAGCCGCAGGCACGCCCATACGTTTCATTTCCCTGATGGCTATATCCTTATACTTGTCGATATATTGCTCAGGGGTAAGTCTTTCCTGAGCAAAAATTACAGGCTGCATACTACAGGCAAGCAGCAGCAACAGTGCAGAAATTTTTTTTGTCATAGCATTGAATATTTATGGTATAAGCACAACAGCAATCACCGTTATTGCCTATTATTTTTTTTGTACCAGCAGCAGACCATCTCTAACGGTAAGCATTACCTGCTCCACCCTTTCATCCTGCAGCACATGGCGGTTAAAGGCATCAATGGCTTTGGCATTTTTTCCGCTCAATGGCTGCTTCAGCACTTCGCCATGAAACAGTACGTTATCCGCAATGATAAGTCCGGCCGGCCGTACAAAGGGCAAAATTAGTTCGTAATACTCAATATACCCTGTTTTATCCGCATCGATAAATACGATATCCCACATTTCTGAAAGGTTGGGGATAAGTTCTTTAGCAGCACCAATATGCAGTTTAATTTGATGACGGTATGCCGACTGGTTGAAAAAATCCCGGGCAATGGCAGCATCTGCGTCCCTGATTTCAAGGGTATGGAGTTCGCCATCCGGTGCCAGGCCTTTAGCCAGGCAAAGGGCACTGTAGCCGGTAAATGTACCCACTTCCAAAATACGCCTGGGTTGTATTAACCTGCTGAGCAAAGCTAAAAAAGCACCCTGCACCTGGCCACTGAGCATATGTGCCTGCGGATGCTGCTGTACCGTGTAAGCATGTACCTTTTGCAGCAGTGCATCTTCCTGCTCCGAAAATTGTGCAGCGTATTGTTCGGCCAGGGTATGTACAATCGTATCCATATTTTAAAAGCAATGCCATTACTTATGATAATAAAAAATGGCAGTTACTGGTTGATTAAATGCCATCATTAAGCATCAGCAAAAAATCAAAACTGCCCGGTTTAAACTGCTTCTTCCTGCAGGGCCCTGTATCCATACTTAGACGAAATGCACCATAAGCCTGCAAAAGTAACCAGCCCGTTGAGTACCAAAATTTCGATGCCGATTTTAAAGCCACCAAATAAGGATGCAGATAAATTTTTAAGTGCTGCAGCCGTAGCATCAGATAAAGCAAAACGCTTTACAAACCACTCCGGGTTATTGACCAAATCAATACCAAAGATGATGAGTGGTGATAGCAGGCACACCCACAACACATATTTATCCTGCACACTACGCCGGGTAAGTATGCCAAAGGCAAACAGGCCAAGCAATGGCCCGTAGGTATAACCCGCCA
Organism: uncultured Chitinophagaceae bacterium; assembly: GCA_937873715.1. GTDB lineage: Bacteria > Bacteroidota > Bacteroidia > Chitinophagales > Chitinophagaceae > Ferruginibacter. The sequence continues at coordinate 350,181 of CALMYJ010000004.1, read as the reverse complement.
CTTTTAATATTACATCAATGATGGATTTATCATCAATCCATTTAAACAGCATTACTAATAAAAAAAATACTACGGCAAACCCCAGGTGCACCATCAGTCTTGTTTTTTTCTTTTGCGTTTCGTTCAGTGCAGCATTGCGTTTTAGCCCAAGTATATCAATACAAAAAGAAGAAGTAAGGGCAGTAAGGGCGCCATCGGCACTGGGGAATAATGCCGATATTAAGCCGATAATAAATATAACGGAGATGATGGCAGAGAGGCTGCCACCCAACGCCACGGAGGGGAATAAATCATCGCCTTTGGCTGCAATGCCATTTTGTGCTGCATACAGGTATAGCAGGCCACCCATCAATAAAAAAAGAAAGTTTACCAGTAAAAGCACGGTACTAAGCGTAAGAATATTTTTTTGCGAACCACCGAGTGTACGTACACTGATATTTTTTTGCATCATCTCCTGGTCAAGCCCCGTCATAGCGATGGTGATAAAAGCACCTCCTAATATTTGTTTTACAAAAAATGCCGGCGACTGCACATCGGTATTAAACACCCGTGAAAAATTTTGTTCGCCAAGGGCCTGCATAGCCCCGCCAAAACTTAAATCCAGCTTATGCATCACCGTAACAATGCACACTACAAGGCCAAGCAGCATAAAAGTAGTTTGTAATGTATCGGTATATACAATAGTTTTTACCCCGCCTTCAAAAGTATAGAGCAGTATCAGCACCAGTATAATTAATGCCGTAACCCAAAAGGGTACATGCATTTCGTTTAAAATAAATAACTGCAGGATATTTACCACCAGGTACAACCTTGCAGTAGCGCCCAAAGCACGGGATACAATAAAAAACAAAGCTCCTGTTTTGTAAGCAGTAACGCCAAAGCGTTTTTGCAGGTACACATATATGGATGTAAGATTGAGCCGGTAATACAAAGGCAGCAACACAAAAGCAATTACAAAATAGCCGATAAAATAACCGATTACCACCTGGAAATACTGGAAGCCTGCGGCACCTACTGTGCCGGGTACACTCACAAACGTAACACCGCTTAGTGAAGTACCAATCATACCAAATGCCACCAGCATCCAGTTGCTGTTGCGGTTGCCGATATAAAATGAATCGTTGTTGGAGTTGCGACTGGTAAACCATGCCACTACAAGCAGGAGTAAAAAATAGCCGGTAACAAAAGAGAATAATAAAAGGGGCGACATGAAGGATAAATCGTTTAAAAAATGAAAGTAGGGAAAAATATGTAGCTGCACACTTTCAAACATTTGTTAAAGCTGTTATAGCGGCAATGAAATTTAGGTACTGGTGGCATCGTTTGGCAGTAATCAAATACCTTTACCATGTATTATACCAACACCATGCAGGCAACATTTGAAGCAGAGAAAAACCGGAAAGCGTTTATATACACTGTACTTATTTGTGCCATCATCTTACTGCTGGCCTTTATCATCCGCTTTCGTATTGATAAAGTAATACCGCCGCTGCCACTGGATTTAATTGAAGTAAACCTGGGTAATAATGCAGAAGGCTTTGGCGAAGTACAGCCCTTAAAAAGGGGCGATATGTCGCCAGCACAAATACCGGTACCGCAGCCTAAGCAAACGGCAGCAGCGGATGAAGCCCCTTCAAAACCCATTGAGCCGGATGATAATGCCGATGCTGATGCAGCGGCCGTAAAGAAGCCGGAGAAGACAAATCCTAAAGCAACAACTTTAAAAGAAAATACGGCCAAGACGGTAAAAAGCAACAGTACTGCTGCTGTACCTGTGCCGCCCGAACCCAAACCACAAAAGCCCAAATATGCCTATAACGGCCCGGGTACCGGTGATGGCAATAACGCCCAGCAGGATAACGGTTACCAGTACCAGGGCAATAAGCCCGGTGGGAAGGGTGATGCAGGCGACCCCTCGGGGCACCCGGACAGCTACGGCAATAATCCCGGGGGAAAAGTTGGTGGACCCAAAGTGTTTGGCAACAGAAAAATTGTAAAATACTATTCGTTTACTGGAGACTTAGATAAAGCAACCATTTATGCCATCGTAAAAGTTGCACCAGACGGAACAGGCACATTTGCAGGCTTTGATAAAAGATCCACATCACGTTCTGCTGTTTACTCCAATGCTATTATACAGTACCTGAAAAATATCCAGTTCGACAAGTCACCGGAAGAATCCAGTGTGGTAGTGCAGTTTAATTTCAATATTCAATAAGGGGGATTTTATATTTGCAGGGATGACCTATCAGCAAACCATCGACTACCTGTATGCTCAACTGCCTATGTTCAGCCGCATTGGTGATGCAGCTATAAAAAAAGGATTAGATAATACCATTGCCATTTGTACAGCATTAGGCAATCCGCAGCAGCAGTTTAAAACCATACATATTGCCGGCACTAACGGTAAAGGCAGTACCAGCCACATGCTGGCGGCTATACTGCAACAGGCCGGGTACAAAACCGGGCTGTACACTTCCCCTCATTTGAAAGATTTCAGGGAACGTATTAAAGTAAACGGCGAAATGGTGCCGGAACAATATATTATTGATTTTGTAGCAACGCATCAATCACTTACTGAAAAAATACAACCTTCATTTTTTGAACTTACTGTGGCCATGGCCTTTGATTATTTTGCCCGGCAGCAGGTAGATATTGCCGTTATAGAAACCGGCCTTGGCGGCAGGTTAGACAGTACTAATATTATCACCCCAGTACTTTCTGTAATCACCAATATCGGGTACGACCACATGAATATCCTGGGTGATACCCTTGAACAGATAGCTTTTGAAAAAGCCGGTATTATTAAACCCCATGTACCGGTGGTGATTGGTGAATATACGGCTGCTACAAAAAAAGTATTTGAAGATAAAGCTGCATCAGTTAAAGCGCCGCTTTACTTTGTACAGGATAATATTACTGTTACACATACCAGCGCCGGGCTGCAAAGCCTGGGCTGCACCGTACAGCAACAGCAGCATACGGAACATTACCAGCTTGACCTGAACGGACTTTACCAGGCCAAAAATCTTTGCACCGTATTAGGTGCTGTAAAGTTTTTGCAGCAAAATGGCTTTACGGTTTCAAGTGAAAACCTGCACCAGGCACTGGCTTCCGTTAAGCCACTAACGGGGCTGCATGGCCGCTGGGAAGTAATGGCAACAGCACCGGCTATTGTGCTGGATGTGGCCCATAATGAAGCTGGCATCAGGCAGATACTGGAGCATGTATCAGCCACAAGAGAACAATTTGCAGCACTGCATTGTATTACCGGCATGGTAAAGGATAAAGATGTGGATGCTGTATTGAACCTGCTGCCCAAAGGGGCTGCTTACTATTTTACCCAGGCCCATATACCCCGTGCCCTTGCTTCCAATGTCCTGCAGCAAAAAGCAGCAGCGGCAGGATTAGCAGGTGATGTGTATGAAAATGTAAATGATGCTATTGCTGCTGCAAAAGCAAATGCCGCACCCGATGATTTAATACTGGTATGCGGCAGTGTTTTTTTAATAGGAGAAGTACAGTACTAACGCTTCAGCTCATCCCATTTTTGAAAAGCATATAACAGGCATGTGGTATGCAGTGCCTGTACAAATTCGTTGCGTTGCAACATTTGGCATACTGCTTCAACAGGTATAAGCTGCACTTCAATTTCCTCGTTAAAATCCAGGTTTTGCGTGGCTACTTTTTTACCGCCGGTTGCCAAAAACAAATGTGTAATGCTTTGCAATACCCCGGGGTTGGCCGCTATTTTTCCAACGGCATAAATATTTGAAAATGCATAACCGGTTTCTTCCAGCAGTTCCCTGCCTATGGCCTGCTCCGGCGTTTCACCGGCATCGATAAAGCCGCCGGGTATTTCTATCAGCGTTTGCTGTATGGGGTGCCGGTACTGCTTTACCAGCACGGCTTTATTATCTTCAGTAACGGCGAGGGCGCATACGGTTACGGGCAACTCCACCACATAATATTCAGGAACGACAGTGCCATTGGGCATCTGACAGGTATCTACCCTTGCGGTAAAATAGCGGTGCTGCGAAATGTATTTTGATGAAAGCGTTTTCCAGTGCATAGTGTTGGTTGATGTTCAGCATGGGTTTAGGATTACCAACCCATTCTTTCCCTTAATGCAGTGATGTGTGCCGTGTGATGGCGGCTATGCCAGGCATACATACCCAGTAAAAACCAAAGGGACATTTGGCGGCCATGTTCCGGGTGCACCACGGTTCGATTCCATTGTTCACCCTTAATATTTTTCAGTAATTCGGCCCATCTTGTATGCAGGGCATGCAATAGGGTTACCGAAACATTTACCGGTATATCACTCACATCAGCCAGTGTAACCCACTCATCCTGCTCATAAGGTTTTATGGTGGGGTTATTTTCGGTAAGCCCCAGCTTAAAACGAATGAAAGCATTCATGTGGCTGTCGGCAACATGATGCACCAGTTGTTTTACCGTCCAGCCGCCGGGGCGATAGGGCGTATTCAACTGTGCTTCATCCAGGTTAAGCAAAGCATTTTCAATATGCTGTGGCAAAAACTGTATATCGGCAATCCAGGCTTTTAGCTGAAGTTCAGAAAAAGCCTGTGGTTCGTATTTACCAATAGGGAAACTTAAATTTTCCATTATAATAAATTAATAACGGTTACTGGCACACTAAAAATTATTCCTGCTTTTCTTTTTCTTCCACAGGTGCAACTGCAGCCGGCTTAATCCCTACCAGTTCCATTTCAAACACCAGTGTGGCACCGCCGGGTATATCGGCACCTGCGCCACGATCGCCATAACCCAGGTCGCTGGGGATATATACTTTCCATTTGTCGCCCACATGCATCATTTGCAGTATCTGCGTCCAGCCGGGTATTACACTGCCCACCGGTAATTCAAGCGGCTCGCCTCTTTTGTAAGAGTTGTCAAATTCTTTTCCATCAATTAAAGTACCGGCGTAATGTGCCACAAATGTATCTGCTGCTGTAGGCATTGGCCCTTGGGGATCGCCGCTGGCCAGCACTTCGTACTGCAGGCCATTAGGCAGGGTGGTTACTTCTTTGCGTTTTTTATTGGCTTCGGCAAATGCTTTGCCTTTTTCTTTTTCAACATTTACTTTTTTCATGCCGGCTTCCTGCAGCTTGGTTTGTACAATGCTGTTGGTTTGCTGCTCCGTCATTTTAATCCCCTTGTTTTTAAATACATCTTCCATACCGGCCTGCAGCAACTGGTAGTTGATTTGTTCCACACTTTGATGCTTTAAATTGCTGGCGATATTTACACCGATAGCATAGCAAAAGGAATCTAAAGCATTTTTCATTACAACTGCCGGAGCCGCTGGCTTTGCTGCCGTTGTGGCCGTTGGTTTCTTTTTTACCTGTGCCAATGCTGGCGCTATACTTACTGTAAACAAAGCCAGTGCTGCAAAATTTTTTTTCATACTGTTATTCCTGTTTTTAAAATATTGAACGATGATTAGTTGTTTTATTCTTCCCTGATTTCTTTACCGGTTAAATGAATGAATACATCCTCAAGATTGGCGGCCTTTACCTGCCTGGGCCTTTCAAAACCCGTAGCTACCAGGTCGTCAATTAATTTGTCGGGCGAAGCTAAGGCAATTATTTTTCCTTCATCCATAATGGCAATGCGGTCGCACAGTTGCTCTGCCTCATCCATATAATGAGTGGTAATGATAACGGTGGTGCCTTTTGCCCTGATATTTTTTATTAAATCCCAAAGATTGCGGCGTGCCTGTGGGTCGAGGCCGGTGGTGGGCTCATCTAAAAAAATAATTTCGGGCTGATTGATTAATGTGGTGGCTATGGAAAAACGCTGCTTTTGCCCGCCACTCAGTTCTTTAAACTTGTTTTTTGCTTTATCCTCCAGGTTTACCAGGCGCAACAACTCCTGTGCATCGGCCTTACGATTGTAAAGACCGGCAAATAAGTCAACCAGCTCTATCAAATTCAAGCCGGGATAAAAACCGGATGTTTGCAACTGCACCCCAATTATTTTTTTGATGGCATTAGCCTGTGTATCGAGGTTGAAGCCTTTTACCATTACTTCACCGCTGGTTTTTTCCCGGAGAGTTTCTATTATTTCGAGTGTGGTGGATTTGCCGGCACCATTGGGGCCCAGCAGCCCAAATATTTCACCTGTATATACTTCAAATGAAATGCTTTTTACAGCCTGGAAAGCCCCATAATTTTTGGTGAGATTTTTTACCGAAATGATACTGTTGCCGGTGGCGGACTGCTGCACTTTTGATGGTGTTTTACGATGATGGCTTCAAAGATAAGGTATCAATTGCGCCTGCTTAAAAGTAGCCGGAATTTTTAACTTTAAATCCTGTATAAAAAAATCCCGGTTTACACCGGGATTGTACATTAAGCTCTTTGTTTTTGTTTGACTGCAGGTTTTTTCTTTGCATTTTTCAATGCTGCATCAATGGCTTTGCTTAGTTCATCGTAGGTTACTTTGCCGGTATATTTTACCCCATTGATAAAGAAGGTTGGTGCCTGGGTTACACCCCTGTCGAGCCCCTCTTTAATATCGCCCTGCACCTGCCAGCCATAGGTAGCATTAACCAGGTCGTCCAGGAATTTTTTGTTTTGCACCCCCGCTTCTTTACTCAGCAGTTTCAAACTGGTGGTGCCCAGGTTGCGCCTGTTGGCAAAAAGGATATTGTGCATTTCCCAAAACTTACCATTTTGTGCAGTGGCTACTGCGGCTTCGCCTGCTTTAAGGCTGCGCTGGTGTATTTTAGTCATGGGAAAATGACGGAAATTAAACCGCATTTTGCCATCATAATCTTCCAGCAACTTTTTTACTACTTCGTTGGCTTTAGCGCATACATCGCTTTCGTATTCGCCAAATTCTTCCAAGGTAACGGGTGCATTAATATCGCCTACAAAAACATCCTTCGGCTCAATTATCTCCACTATTTCTTTTTTAAATGCCATATCTGTGTTTATTTAATAATTACAATTCAAGTGCCTTTTCGTTCATTTATTGTCCTGGCAGTATCCCTAAGCTGAAGTTTTGTTGGTTAACCAGTGCAGGTAATTAAAAAACATCTATCCGGGAGTGTGAGGGCGGCTGAAGGTATATCATTTTACCATTATATCCCAAACCACAGATAAAATTTTCCACTAATCGACAGGTTATTAATTGATAATGAACAGATTGTGAAAACCATTAGATTTTGTTAAATCCTTACCGTCCGGCTGCTGTAGCGGCTTTAGGCCTGCCGTTTTCAGCCGGCTTATCATTGCGGAACACCACTACCCCGTCAAACACATCAACCAGTACGGGCTGATTTTTATCGATATCGCCTGCCAGTATCCGCTTGCTCAACTGGTTTACTATCTCCTTTTGTATCAACCGTTTAAGCGGCCTTGCGCCAAACTGTGGGTCGTAGCCGTTCTCTGCAAGGTAATCCAGCAGGTAATCGCTAAAGTTGAGTTGGATACCGCTTTGAGCTACCAACTGCTGCAATTGCTGCAACTGTATATTGATGATTCCTTTTATTTCGGCCTTCATCAACGGCTGGAACATGATGATTTCATCAATCCTGTTCAGCAACTCGGGCCTGATGGTTTGTTTCAGCAGGTTTACCACTTCCAGTTTGGTTTGCTCCACCACTTCTTCCTTATTCTTTTCATTCACTTTTTCAAAGTTGTCCTGGATGATATGGCTGCCCATATTGCTGGTCATGATGATGATGGTATTTTTAAAATTTACCACCCGGCCTTTATTGTCGGTAAGGCGGCCATCATCCAGCACCTGCAGCATGATGTTAAATACATCAGGGTGAGCTTTTTCTATTTCATCCAGCAGCACCACACTGTAAGGCTTACGGCGCACTGCTTCGGTAAGCTGGCCGCCTTCATCGTAACCCACATAACCGGGAGGAGCACCCACAAGGCGGCTCACGGCATGTTTTTCCTGGTATTCGCTCATGTCTATCCTCGTCATCATGCTTTCGTCATCAAAGAGGTAATCGGCCAGGGCTTTGGCCAGTTCGGTTTTACCCACACCTGTGGTGCCGAGAAAAATGAAAGAGCCGATGGGTTTTTTGGGGTCTTGCAATCCGGCACGGCTGCGGCGAATGGCATCGCTTACTGCTTCAATCGCTTCTTCCTGGCCTACCACTCTTTTGTGCAGTTCCTCTTCCAGGTGCAGCAGTTTTGCTCTTTCCCCCTGCATCATTTTCATCACGGGTATGCCTGTGGCTTTTGAAATATTAGCGGCAATATCTTCTGCATCCACTTCTTCTTTCAGCAACCTGCGTTCGCTTATTTCATCTAACAGGGCTGTTTGCTGGGCAATTATTTTTTCCTGCTCCTGCACTTTGCCGTAGCGTATTTCAGCCACTTTACCGTAATCACCTTCTCTTTCGGCTTTTTCGGCGGCCAGTTTCAGGTTTTCTATAGCGGCTTTTGCGTTTTGTATTTTTTCAACCACTTCTTTTTCCTGCTGCCATTTGGCTTTAAAAGTATCCCGTTGTACCGCCAGGTTGGATATTTCGGTAGCCAGTTCTTTCAGTTTTGCTTCATCATTTTCTCTTTTAATGGCTTCTCTTTCAATTTCAAGCTGTCGTATCTGCCTTTCCAGTTTATCCAATTCTTCGGGCATAGAGTTCATTTCCAACTTTAGCTTGGAGGCACTTTCATCAATCAGGTCTATCGCCTTATCTGGCAAAAAGCGGTCGGTAATATAGCGGTGCGATAATTCCACGGCAGCAATAATGGCTTCGTCTTTTATCTGCACATGATGGTAGTTTTCGTACCTGTCTTTTAAGCCACGCAAAATAGATATAGCGTCTTCTACAGTGGGTTCATCAATCAGCACTTTTTGAAAACGCCTTTCCAGCGCTTTATCTTTTTCAAAAAATTTCTGGTACTCGTTAAGGGTAGTGGCGCCAATGGCACGCAGTTCGCCACGGGCTAGTGCCGGTTTTAAAATATTGGCAGCATCCATTGCACCTTCGCCGGCGCCTGCACCCACCAGTGTGTGTATTTCATCGATAAACAATACAATTTCGCCATCGCTGCCGGTTACTTCTTTCACTACCGATTTTAATCTTTCTTCAAACTCCCCCTTGTATTTGGCGCCGGCAATAAGCTGGCCCATATCGAGTGCATAAATGATTTTTGATTTCAGGTTATCCGGCACATCGCCATTTACAATACGCATGGCCAGCCCTTCGGCAATAGCCGTTTTACCCACACCGGGTTCGCCAACCAGTATGGGGTTGTTTTTACTTCTTCTTGAAAGTATATGCAATGTCCGGCGTATTTCTTCATCACGGCCAATAACAGGATCCAGCTTACCCTGCCTGGCCATTTCGTTGAGGTTTTTGGCATATTTGTTCAGGGCATTAAATGTGGTTTCCTGTGTTTGAGAGGAAATGGTACTGCCTTTGCGCAAATCTTTTATAGCAGCCACCAGGCCTTTTTCAGTGAGGCCGGCATCTTTCAATAATTTGGATGTATTATCGCTGCCCTGCAGCAAACCGAGCAGCAAGTGCTCCACGCTTACAAACTCATCGCCAAAGTTTTTTAACCCGGCAGTGGCTTTTAAGATGCTGGTATTAAAATCACGGCTAACGCTTTGTGCCGGCTCGCCTGTAGATGCTTTAGGCAGTTTTTGTATAGCGGCATCTACTTTGCTTTCTAAAAAACCAACGTTTACATTATTTTTTTTAAGCAAAAACTCCACCGGCGAATCGGCATCGGAAAGCAAGGCTTTAAGCAAATGCTCTGTTTCAATACTGGGGTTGCTGCTGTTAAAAGCCAGTTGCTGCGATTGTGCCACCGCTTCCTGTGCTTTTATGGTAAAATTATTCAGGTTCATAGTTCAATATTTTTATGATGATACATCTTTTGTTAAAACCCTTACAGGGCATTTGTTTTTAAATAACTTTAATCTAATTATCAAAATGATATCCAGATATTAAAGCAGGAAAACATGTCATTAAACCTACACAAAATCTGCCTAAAATTCAGTACCACAGCGGTTTTTATGCTAATTTGTCTTGTTGCAAAAGCTCAATTCAATTTTGCAGGGGCAGATGCTTTTATCACAACCCATCAAAAAGCACTGGGCGGCGATATCGCTACACTGGTATATAAAGATGGTGCAATTATTTTCCGGAAAGAAACAGGCACTTTCAACAGCAAAACTGTGGCGCCAATTGCCAGTTGCAGTAAATGGCTTACCGCTGCACTGGTAATGACATTTGTAGATGAGGGTAAAATTTCGCTGGATCAGAAAGTGAGCGACTTTTTACCCATATTTGAAACCTATGGCAAAACCTATATTACCCTTCGCCAGTGCCTGAGCCATACCACCGGCATAGCTGATAAAGGACTTTTAGCCAGGCTGATTGAGCGCCGGAAATTTGAAACACTGGAAGAAGAGATCAACAATTTTGTAAAAAGAGAAATTGCCGACAACCCCGGCAAATCGTTTTACTATGGTAATGTGGGGCTCAATATAGCGGCAAGGGTACTGGAAGTAGTGAGCAAAAAAAGCTTTGAAACGCTGATGCGGCAACGGATTTTTATCCCCTTAGAGATGAAACAAAGCAGTTTTGCTGCCGATAATGCCCCCAACCCATCCGGCGGCGCTGCCAGTACCGCCAACGACTATATGAATTTTTTGAGCATGATTCTGAACAAAGGCATGTACAAAGAAAAAAGAATACTGAGTGAAAAAGCTATAACCGAAATGCAGCGGATACATACCAAAGAGGTTACAAAAAAATACAGCCCGAAAGTAGCTGAAGGTTTCGAGTATGGCCTGGGCCTATGGATACTGGAGCAGGATAATAATGGCAACAGTACCGTAGTAGCCAGCCCTGGATTATTTGGAACTTTTCCATACGTAGATATACAACGCAATTATGCCTGCATCATTTTTATCAAAAAATTTATTACTGAAGAGCGAAAGGAACTGTATATAGAGTTGAAGAAAAAGATTGATGCGGCCATCAGCCAGCCTTAACAAACCCCATATTAAAAATTACTGCTCCTGCTTTACCAGTACAACTTTAGTGCGGTCGGTTTTGGATACCTGCTCATAAAATTTTACAAGATCATTATACTGTGCTGCCGGAAAACGGCCATTGTACTGTACCATCAAGCGGTAATATACCAGCTTATCACCGGCTAACTGTACGGCATACTCGTATTTTCCGAAAGCAGTTTGCATACTTACCGGCTTAGGCATACTTTCGGCTACATAGCCGGCAGGTATTTTAATTTCAACCGTATCAATATCGGTATAGGCTTCATGTATTACATAATCATAGCGCCTTACTGTATCCGGCGATAACTTCTCTGCCGGACTGGCAAATAATCCGGGAGTGATGAACAATCTTTTACCGGTAATGCTGGCAAAGTTGGATAACCGGATCTGCAGGTTTTCCTGCACTATGGGTATTACTGCTTTTTGCTCCTTGTAGCTGCTTTTGAGTACTTCGTAAGTAGGCAGGTTAAACATCTGGTTCAGGTACTTCTGCCGTTCATCCGGCGAAGCGTCGTGCATCAGGTGGTGTACCTCATCCTGCTGCAGGCCGGCATAAGTGTTTTGTATGGAAGCAAGCACCGTGCCTTCTGCATCAAGTTCGGCTACTATTTTACGGATGTGCCGGTTATCGGCTGCAGTATAAACTGGGGTGTGTACTACCCTGCCTCCGGATTCATCTATCAGTACGGCTTTGCGGTTGCCGGTAAAATTGCCCATATATCCCGGGGCTTTTGTCTGACTAGTACATTCCAGCCAAACGGTATCTTTAGCCAGGGGCACACAGCAAATAACATGATTCGCCTGCGAAAATGTAAAATCCTCGATGAATGTAGGTGGATTTTTGCCGGCATAAATTTCGATATACTTGCCGGTAATGCCGGCTTCTTTAAGCAGGGCAATCATGTAGTTGGATAAAGCTTTGCAATCACCATATTTTTTTTCAGCCACATAGGCCGCTTCAAAAGGCTGCCAGCCGCCAATGCCTAACTGTATGCTTATATACCGGGTGTTTTTTTGTAAGTAATCATACAGCACATTAATTTTTTCCCTTGGGTTGCTGATGGTATCAGTTAACTCATGCACCTGCTTTTTAATTACATCGGGTAACACATCTCTACCCTTTATTAACTGGTACATAAATTTGCCATAACCCTCCCAGGTACTCATATCCCCTTTGTATCCTGATACTTCAAACTCAGAGGGGGCGAATAGAATATGTGGAGTGATTTCTCTAAAAGGCGGCGCCCCTTTTTCATATTTTACTGCCGGCAGGTTTTTAATTTCCCAGGTATATATTTTACTCCCTCCTTTATCAGTGATAAGTGGTTCGGTGTTAAAATTTACCGGCTTGTAACGCAGCTTATAGCCTGAGGGAGCAATTACAGTTACTTTACTGTACTGCACGGACATACCCGGCTCACGCTGCGGCATCCATGTAAAAAAACCCTGGGTGGCATTATACTCATCCTCCTCTTCAAACTCTACCGTATAAGGATAATCGCTGTTATGAAATTCATATTCTTTGTACCTGTCGTCTCTTAAAAGACTAAAACCATCAAAAACACTTTGATCCTGCCAGTCGCTTTTTTTCAGATGGCGTGTTTCGAGACCCAGCCGGTTATACATTTTTCCAGAGAGCGTGCTGATGCTGTTGAACCTGCCATAATAAGTGCGATAATGGGCATACCTGTCGGCGTTAGTATTCAAAATGGTGTACACTTTTTTTTCATATATCTTATACTTTGCCGGCGACTGTATAGTGAGTACATACTCCTCGTGCCGCTTTACCACACTGGCATTTTTCCGGAGGCTGTCGGGTATTACAAAAGCGTTGTACACCTGGGCAAAAGAGGTTTGCAGAGCAATAAAAAAAAGAAAAAACAAGCACCTGATTTTTTGCATCATTTTATTTTTTTGAACACAACTGTACCGCCAAAATGCTGTAAGATAGCAGCATAAAAATCTCTGAGTGCACCATACTGATCTTTATTAAAGAAGGTATTGTTTATTTGTACTTTAGTTTTCAAAAACAACTGGCCTTCTTCTTCTTTAATGATGTACTCAAATACGCCTTCGTCATTATTTAGCTTTGTAATGGCAGATTTGGGCATTTCATCAATCCTGTAACCGGGCGGTATATCCATTTTTAAAGTATACTGTTGTACGCTTTTGTAAGGCAGTTCTACAGGGTATTTTCTATCCATCGCCGGGAAGGGATTGGCCCGGGCAGTATTCCACAAAACAGGATTAAAGTAAATAACATTGCTACCATCAAATGCCGGCAAACTGAAGTTGAAGGAGGTTTGTACCGGTTTATCAATTGCGTCGGCCCCTTCTATCTGTATGTTGTTGACTTCAATATCCGGCAGGTTATCCTCAATGAGTTTTTGTTTGTAATAATCCTCACCGCTTTGTCTTATGTTATTTTTAAAATTGAGGGATGCATATAACCCCTTTGTTTCCGTGAAGCTACCCTCTGCTGCACCATTATCACTATTTTTTACCTCAACGCTTACAGTATGAAGTTCGGCCAAATCATCGGGAGAAAGATATAGCGCTGCTACATTCTTGTCGATTATCCTTGCATGACCATTATGGCATTTATAGTGCAGTTTGCCAAAAGGCAGGAAGGGTACTGCTGCATCAAGTATATATGTATCCTGGTTGATGATGGCACGGCATAATACATAATTCAATTTATGCAACACCGGGTAAGTGGCTGAGTTGCGCCCAAAATCCCTTGTACTAAGCAATACTGGTTGAACAGGGATATCCAGTGTTTGTAACATAACAGCCAGCAACAGGTTGATTTCGCCTGCTGTACCCGACTTATTCTTTACCACATCCTGTAAGGTTCCTTTTAGAAAAAAACTATTACTGTTATTACAGGTGTAATGCTGTTGCACATACGTATAAATTTTTTTGGCAGCGGTAAGTTTATCATCTTCTTTTTCATATACAGCCTGCAATTCTTTATACAGCCAATCGTTTCGCCGGGTGAGCATAAAACCAAAATCATCCCTTTTCATCAGGTCATCGGCAACTTTACTCCATGTAGCGGCTTCATCATAATAACTTTCTCCATCGTAAGTTTTAATTAATTGAAAAGAAATACCATCCATAAAATTTTTAGGAGAAGTGATATGATTTTCCGCTACGAATGCCGGCACGTCTTTTTTAACCCAATGCCGTTCAACGGTTGTAGAGGATACCGTATATAATTTTTCACCGGTTGAAGCAAAGCCATCGCCGTCGTTACTTTTGCGCTGACGGCGGATGCTATAATGCTTGTAGCCTTCTACAGCGCTGTCTAAATGATAGGGATACTGGCTTTTTTCGGAAGACAGGTAGGTAAATAACCCGGGGATTGATGCTTTAAATTCACTCCATAATACTGGTGCTCCTTCATGCTGAAAATGCCATTCCGGAAGGTTAAAAAAGAAATCTGATTTCACCCTGTACGCATATTCAATTATGCTCCCTTCTTTAACGCCAGGTATTGTAAACTTTTTGATATAATAATGCCTATCGTATTTTTCTTCATACAGTTCCTTAAGATCCAGTTCTTTTCGAACTATCACCCCACCTTCCATCGTATAGGATGCTGCAACAATATTATCAATCGTTTCTTTTGATTCTTTATCCCTGTACAGCGGCACCATCACTGTTGCAAAAGAGTAACCGGCGCTTTTTTTAATCAGCACCCTTCGCCTGTGCTGATACAACATGGTGAACCAGCCCTTATTATTACCCACAAAATTCACTTCGCCATAATCATACATTACTATCGCCTTAACGCCTGTATCTGCCAATTTGGATTGAACTTCGAAGTCGGTTGCTGTAATGCGGCCAAAATTACCCGGATACTCTTTTTGAGCCTTGATTGTAAAACCAGCCATCACAAAAATTAAAAACAATAACCCTCTCATAATTTACTTCGCTTTTGAAATGACTATTTTATCTTCTTAAAAACAATTTGCTCTGCCTGCTTTTTAATGATGTAGGCATAAAAATCCCTGAGCGACTGGTAATCCTCATTATCAAAATTGGCTTTATTGAACTGTAGCCTGCAGCGCAGGTTAATATCAGTACCCGATGCAGAAATAAGGTATTCAAACAGGGCCTCATCTTCATTAAAATTGAGCCTTTCCGATTTGGGCAGCTCTTCAATTTTGTACCCGGTGGGCACTTGCATGGTAAGGCTGTAAATATCTTCAAAGGTATAGGGCATTTCTACAGGATAAAATCGCTCGGCTGCCGTAAATGGATTTTTATTAATGGTGGCGTCAAGCATTGGACTGAAATAAACTATATCATCTTTGTTTTCAAATGCCTTCAGGTTCAGTTCAATTTTTACTAATATTGGCTCTTCCGTTTTTTTTAGCGAATCCACTTCAAGCAGCGTAATCTCAATATCATCCGGCCACTGTGCAGCTATTTCCTTCTGATAATCGGGCAGGGTTGTTTTTAAGAGTTTATTGCGCAACTGCATCGACTGGTATATACCTTTTTGTTGTGAATAACTACCCTCGGTTTTCCCATTATCCATATTTACAACATAAACGGTGGTGCTGGTTTTTTCAATAATATCATCAGCCATGAAAGTGAGTGGTGCTGCAGTTTGTGTAGTAATCTCACGGGCATGGCCGTTATATACATACAACGGTAATTTGCCAAACGGCATGCGTGGATGTGTGGCATCGAGGTAAATAATTTCGTTGCCAATGTGCAGCGCAGCAATTACATAATTGTACCTGTCCATTAATGGATATATTTCGTGAGTAAAGCCGTGCTGCCTTGTGCTTAGTATTACTGGATTCACATTTAGACCACGATTGCGAAGCATGGCTATCAGCATCAGGTTGATATCGGCAGAAGAGCCAGACTTATTTCTATACACATCCCGTAAACCGGTGGTTAGGTATAACCGGCTTTCGCCATTCCAGGTAAAATTATTCCGAACATACTCGTACAGTTTGCGGGCCTTTTCTATTTCGGTAGCAGCGCCACCCGCTACTACACTGAGTTCATCATTCAGCCAGTTGTTGGCCCCACTGATAGCTGAGCCAAACTTTTCTTCATTACGCATCTCTTCAGCTACTTTTTCCCAGCTATCCATATAGTTTTGGGCTATAGTACCCGGGTAGGCTATCTGGTTAAGTTGAAATTCAATTTTGGCAACAGCATTTTTAATAGTAGTGGTAAATGGCTCTTCTTTCAATGCAGGCACTTCTTTCATTATCCAGGTATGGTAATATATTTTACCCTTTAGATTAAATGTACTTACAATAGGTGTCCTTGATTGCCCGCTGTTGAATCCGCTTCCCCTGTCTAAATAAGCTTCTTCTTCGGTTTTTCTTTTGGTAAAAGTGAAACTGCTTTCTACCTGTTCTGACTTATTTACAAAAAAGGGGAAATAACCCTGCGAAAGGGTAACATATTTAAAGAACTCGGGAATATTGGCATCGTACTGGCTCCACAAAACGGGATACTTTCCCTGGAACTCCCAGGGCTGCAGGTTAAAAATAAAGTCAGACTTAATTTGATAACTGTATTCAAGAATACTGCCTTCCTGCAAAGCAGGAAATGTAAATTTTTTAACAACCCAGTTTTTATTCACTTTTTCTGTAAAAAGGTTATCCTTTTCTAACCTGGTTTCGATTACCTTACCATTAACAAGGTTGTAGGTATAAGCTCTAAAATCTTCCAGTTTTTCTTCCTTACCATTACTGCCTATGTACAGCGGAATGGAAACCGTAGCAATATCAAAACCATTTTTGCTGATAATTTTCATCCGCTTTTTGTGCCTGAATAAAAGCGAAAAACTCTGGCTGCTGGTATTGGTCATAAACTCCGACAACCCCACATCTGCAACAACAACTGCATGTGTACCGGAATCTATAAGCCGTGATTGAATATTGAAATCATCAGCAGACAGTTTTCCGAATTTAATGGGTAATTTGTCTTGTGCTGCTGTACGGATTTGTACGGAAAATAAAAGCACAAGTACTGCCAGTAACTTTGCTGGAGTATTCATGTAGTTTTGGTTTTATTAAATAACGGCGGTAAATATATGTATTAAATCATATTTAAAACAAATCAGCACACTTGCTCCAGGATAAAAAATCATTAATTATTAAAAACGCTGCTGCCGCACAGGGCTTCAGCTATTGTGGCATTGCCCCTGTTCAGCAATTGGATGAGGATGCCCGGAGGCTGGAGCAATGGCTCAGCAAAGGCATGCATGGCGGTATGCAATACATGGAAAATTATTTCGACCTGCGTATCGACCCAACTAAACTGGTGCCCGGTGCCCAATCGGTAATTACCCTGCTGATGAATTATTTTCCACAACAACAACAAGAGCAGGATGGCAGACCCAAAATTTCAAAATATGCTTACGGGAACGATTATCACCACATCATCCGAAACAAGCTGAACAGCCTGCTGGTAGATGTAAAAAAAAACATTGGAGATATTAACGGTCGTGGTTTTGTAGATAGTGCCCCTGTGCTGGAACGTACCTGGGCACAAAAAACGGGGCTGGGATGGATTGGCAAAAACGGCAACCTGATTAACAAACAACAGGGCAGCTTTTTTTTTATCGCCACCCTCATTGTGGATATTACACTGGAATATGATGCCCCTTTTACCAAAGATTTTTGCGGTAGCTGCACCCGCTGCATTGATAGCTGTCCTACTGGCGCCATACTACCCGGCAAAGTGGTGGATGGCAGTAAATGTATTTCATATTATACCATCGAATTGAAAGAGGCATTGATACCGGCAGACATGCAGGGCAAATTTGACAACTGGATGTTTGGCTGCGATACCTGCCAGGATGTGTGTCCCTGGAACCGTTTTAGCCAACCTGCAAAAGAAGACGGCTTTGCGCCAATACCTGCCATTTTAAATTTTACTGCCAACGACTGGGAAGAACTTACAGAAGAAGCTTTCAAAAAAATATTTCAGCACTCACCCCTGAAGCGAAGTAAGTATGCCGGTATTAAACGCAACCTGCAGTTTATTAAAACCACAGGCTCGCCTTCAGGCTCAGGCGCCTGAACTGGTAATCATAACTATCAGGGATAACCGAAGGCTGCGGCTGTGGAAAACAGGTAGTGCAGGGTAATAGCAGGAATACTTCTTTTTGCCGCTTGTACGAATAGCCTCCGCTAAAGCCCATATCAATCCATTTACCCACTGGAAACCGGTACCCAATACCAATATCGTAATACAATCCACCTTCCTGTTTATATTCGGCCACATTCCAGCTAAAACGCTTTTGATTGTCTCGCAGCCAGCTATAATTGTGGCCCACACTGGCATATATAAAGGGTGTTTCTTTGCCGGTAAGTAAATATTTTTTTACATCAACAAATAAAGGCAGGCTGCGCTTGCTGCCATAATAATCAACCCCCACGCCAATACCTGCTGCCCAACTGGCAACCCTGAAACCGTTTACCCATTGCAGTTGCCCGGTAGTATGATGGTGCTGCCCTTCTAAGATTCCTCCCTGTATGCCGGAGTTAAATTTTGCCGAATTGCTGTGCCGTTTTTTTTGGGCAGTAGCTGTACCACAATACAACAGCAGTAAAATGACATATAAAAATTTCATGGCTATACTATAGTTTATCGGGTAACAGGTAATTTACTTAATTGCTTTACGTCATTCGGCTTGCTGTAGTCATACTGGTACAGGCCATCCTGTGCCACTACCAGCGCAATATTGTTTTGTGCAATCACATCATAAGTATCCGGCCCTTTGATGTGCTGCTTGAGCACCAGGTTGCTGATATTGGCAGCGTCATATATTTTAAGACCATCTTTACCATCGCAAATCAGCAAAGTATTTCCATCTTTTGAAAGACCATGCGGATTAAACAGGTCATATCTTTTAAGCAGTACAGGTGTATTAAGGTTTCGGATATCTACCACATTGAGTTCATTTAAGAAACCAACACATTGCGTACCGTTGCGCAGGGTTACGTAAGCATATTTATCATCGGCAATAACGGGGTCGCATACACGGGCATGGGTAAATGTACCCATTGGTGCCGGGCTTGCAGGGTGCTCAATATTATAAATAAACATGCCGGTATTAGAACCAATGAATAACTTGTCTTTAAAGGGGTAAATGGTTTCAATACCCCAGCCGAGGTTGATTGAATTTACCAAAACCGGTGCAGCAGGTGCAGATACATCCATTACTTCGAGCCTGCTGCTGCTTACCATATACAGGTAATTGCCCACCATCGCAAACCTCGACATGGAACCGGTAATACCTGTGGGTGCTCCGCCGGCAAAACTGTTGCTCCCGGCCATCGAGGCCGCTTCAGACGCCAGCATAAAAACAGCACCACTCCAGGACGACCAGGGATTGCTGGAACAACCCAGTGTTAACGCAGTATCTTTCCGTATCCACCCTGTTATTACTTTTGTTGAATCGGGCGAAAAACCACTATAAAACCTTTCAGAAAAAACATGCTTCACCACTTTCAGCAGCTTTACATTCAGCACATTGCTGATATCAATTTCCACGAGGTCGGCGTATAAATCAGCATAAAGCGTATTACCCTTAATGGCAATATCTACATTACCGGGGATATCAATAAAAGCTTTATTTACCGGGGCAGCGGGGTTACTATTATCGATGATGTGAATGCCCTTATTGATGTCGTTCAAAAAAATATAATTGCCAAGCAATACAATTTTGCCGGGCGACTGGATATTTTTTGCCGGGTGGCTTTTGATATCCAGCAGTACCGCCTCTTTTGTTTTATACACAGGTGTAAAAGTACTGTACTGGTAAATGCGCCTGCAGCTATCCTTGGTACAACCCTGCAATAGACCAAGCAACAGCAATACTATACATAACCGGGCAGCAAAAAGAAACTTTTTCATGTGTAGTAGTAATGGTGATACAATGGCTGACAACAGTATTGTAACAGGGGTTGCGCAACAACAAAATTATTTTTTACCCAACTGCTGCTTTACCTGCAACCCAATAAAACTGTAGTGTGTATTTCCATAAAAACCTTTTGCAGCAACGGGTGTAAGACTGTACTCCAGCACCGGGCCAATTAAAAGTGGCAAATGCTTTTTGTTACGCAGGTTAATGGCTGCTGCCGCATGAATCCCGGCCTGCATGGTATTAAATATATCATTATCCGCATAATAATTTCCGGTGCGGTTATCGAACTGCAGGGCATTGGTACCCACCAATAACCCTACATGCACACCGGCCTGCAGGTATAGCGGTAATTTATGATTAAACCCTGCCGTAAGCTGAAGTGTAACCGGTACCATTACAAAATGGTAGGCATTGTTATATGTACCCGTATTGCCGGCAACAATGCTGTCATTCCTTTTATTTACAGCAATAGCAGTTGATAAATAACGGTACTGCATACCCGTACTAATAGCCCACCTGCTGCTTAAGGTGTTTTGTGCATGAATACCTGCCGAAAATGAAGCGCCCCGGCGAATTAAAGAGGCAGAGCGTATGGCTGAGTTAAAAGGCCCGCCGCCCTGCGACACTTCATTTGAAAGACTGCCGAAATAATAACCTGAAGCAGGTAACTGGCTCTGGTAACCAGTTCCCGTGGCACCCACACCTCCTGCCACCTGTGCCCAAAAGGTCCAGCCTTTAGTTTGGCGTATTGTTGTGGATGTTATAGATCCGGCTGTATCGGTTTTTGCTTTAACCACTGCGGATTCCAGGCAAGCGGTATCAGTAGCAAGGGTGGTATCAGCAGGATGTAGCAGCGCTTTTTCGGATAGCGCAAAACCGTTTGCTTCAGTGTCATCTATCGCAACAGGCTGAACGGCCTGCCCTGTTTCTATTAACTCATCTATAGATGCTGTAACAACCGAAGTAGTTGTAGTGCTACTGCGCTGTATACGTTTTGCCGTACTGCCATTTTTATAAGGCTGCTGTTGAACTGTACTGTTTGCTGCCGGTGCTGTTGCCGGCTGTTGAATAATATTTTTTGTAATTGGAATTTGTGCTGCCGGCACCACTGCTGGTATTTTGGGCTGCACGGCAGGGTTAGTTAGCTTTTGTGTATTTACAGGCTCAACAGTTGTTTTTTTGGCTGGAGTTGTATGGCTTTCAGCAAGTGCATTTTCCGTGGTGGTATTGATGCTGCTGTAGATGCCCCATCCTGTGAGCAGGGTTAGCAATAAGCACAGGTACAGTATACCCCGGCGGCGCTTTTCCCTGTTGGTGATTTGCGGTTCAATTTTTTGCCAGGGCTGCTCCGAAGGCTGCACCGTAAAGCCTTCCATGAGTGCATTCACCTGTTTTTCAAAATTATTTTCCGGCATACTGTTCCACTTTTCTGTTTATTTGATGTATCCATTCGGTGAGCAATGCTCTTGCCCGGCTGTACTGCGATTTGGAGGTTCCGTCACTAATCCCCAGCATCTGCCCAATTTCCACATGGGTAAATCCTTCTACGGCATACAGGTTAAAAATGGTTTGATACCCTGTGGGTAATTGCCGTATCAACTCCGCTAATTGTTTGGCATCAAGCTGCAATGCCGGGTTTTCGTCGGTTACAGGATGCAGCGGCGCTTCGGTAAACAACATTTCCGCCCTGTATTTTTTATGCCGTTTTAAATAGTTAAGCGCTGTAGTAACCATAATCCGCCTTATCCAGGCCCCCAGTTCACCATCGCCCTTGTAACTGTGCAGGCTCCTGAATACTTTTACAAAACCTTCCTGCAGCACATCCTCAGCATCGGTAACCGATTTGGTATAGCGATAGCATACCCCCATCATCAATGGTGCAAAATGAGCATACAACTGCCGTTGGGCAATTGGTTTTTGCTTGAGGCAATCTTTTACCAGTTGTGAAAAATCCATTATTCAAAAAATGCTGACAACCGCTGCAGGGCAACCGTTGCACAACCGGAAAATAATCTTTACCGGTTCATTTAAATTTCTGCCAGTGTAAAACTATGATGGGGGCGTATGCCTTTTTCGGTTTGCTGCAGGGTGCAACATTCTATTTTGGGGTCGTGTTCAAAAAAGAGTATAAACTGTTGGGCAAGTGCCTCTGCTAAAAAAATCTTTTTTTCCTGCAGGGTAGTGAGTGGAAACATATCGTAGCCCATTACATAAGGCAGGGGTATGTGTGCGGCTGATGGCAGCAGGTCGGCCATATACACTATTGTTTTATCCCTGTATTGTATCACCGGCAGCATCATGGCACCGGTATGACCATTAACGATTATAAAAGAAAGATGGCTGCTGATACCGGAAGGAATAGTACGGTAGCCATTGGCTAAAGGATCAGCATCGCTTACCGGCACCAACTGCAACCGGCCGCTTTGCTGTATGGGTAAAATATTTTCCTTTAAAAAACTGGCTTTCTCCCTATCGTTGGGCTGTGTGGCCCATTGCCAGTGTATGGCGTTGCTCCAGTAGGTTGCCTTGTTAAATACGGGCACTAAACTGTCGCCTTCCCTTTTTATACAACCGCCGCAATGGTCAAAATGAAGATGGGTTAATACTACATCGGTAATATCATCAGGGCTGTAGCCATGCAGGGCCAGTGATTTTTGCAGGCTGTCATCGCCATGCAGGTAATAATGACCAAAAAATTTTGCATCCTGCTTATCCCCCATGCCGGTATCAATCAAAATCAATTTGCCCTCATCCTCTATCAGCAGGCAACGCAGCGCCCAGGAGCACATATTGTTTTCATCAGCAGGATTCAGTTTGTTCCAGATACTTTTAGGCACTACACCAAACATAGCACCGCCATCTAATTTAAAGTAGCCCGTATTAATGGTATATAGTTTCATATCAGGCAGTGGTTAATTTTTTTTGTTTTACAGCAGTAAATAATAAAAAAACAAAACCCAGCACAAAAAATACAATCAGCGCCAGTATAGACTGGCGGATACTGCTGATGCCTTCTATAAACCCAAATGAAAACAAACCAACAACAATAGCCAGCTTTTCGGTAACATCATAAAAACTAAAGAACGAAGCCGTGTCTTTAGTTTCGGGCATCAGCTTGCTGTATGTAGAGCGGCTGAGCGATTGTATACCACCCATTACCAGGCCCACCAGCGAAGCCAGGATATAAAAATGCAGTTCGGTGGTAATGAAGTAACCGGTAACGCATACCCCAATCCACAGCAATACGGTAAAGAGCAGCACCCGGACATTGCCATATTTGGCCGAAAGTGCCGACATACCGTAGGCACCCGCAATGGCCACTAACTGAATCACTACTGCGGCAATAATCAAATTGGCATTGGGCAGTTTTAATTCCTTGATACCAAAATCTATGGCAACCAGCATCACCGTTTGCACCCCCATGCTGTAAAAAAAGAATGCAGCTAAAAAGCGCTTCAACACCGGCATGTGGCGCACCTGGTTCCATACCAGTTTTAATTCCTTAAAGCCATTGACCAGCACATGTGTTTTTTGTTGCCGTTCTTTTACAGGGCTTATCGGCAGCACTTTAAATGTAATTTGAGCAAAGCATACCCACCAGATGCCTACCAGCAAAAAGGTAAGTTTTAAAGGCAATGTACTATCCGGCATCAGCATCACCAGTGCAAAGCCAATCATCTGCATCAGCACACTACCGATATAACCCATGGAATACCCTTTGGCACTCACCCTGTCCATATCAGCTTCGGCAGCAATATCGGGCAGGTAAGAGTTATAAAATACCTGGCTGCCATAAAAGCCAATACCGGCAAACATAAAGCACATCAGCCCCAGCGTTACATGATGCTCATCAAAAAAATACATAAGAGAGCAGCTTGCAGCGCCGAGATAACAAAAAAAGCGCATGAAATTTTTCTTATTCCCTTTGTAATCGGCAATAGAGGAGAGTATGGGCGAAAGCAGTGCGATGATGAGAAAACCAAAGGCCAGTACATAATCTTTCAACTCAGTATTTACAAAATGTCGACCTAAAAAATGTACCCCATCCGGGAATTTTTCGATACTTGTAACCGCAGCGTAATATGCAGGAAAAAATGTAGTGGTAATTACCAGGTTGTATACCGAATTGGCCCAGTCGTACATGGCCCAACCGTTGATTACTTTTTTTGAAGCCGTGTGCATGTATTTATTTTGATACCAAAATAAGTATTAGTTGTGTATAATGCCTGCTGCTATCAGCACCAGTATAAGTATACCGATAATAATCCTGTAAACACCCCACACAAAGAAGCCATGTTTTTTTAAAAACCCGATAAAAAATTTGATGGCCAGCAATGCCACAATGAAAGATACGGCACTACCAATAAGCAGGGTGGAAAGGTTGCCGCTATTCAGCACTTCGGGCTGCTCCTTGTATACATCCCAAAACGATTTAACCGATGCGGCAAACATGGTGGGCACTGCCAGGAAGAATGAAAACTCTGCGGCATCCTGGCGGCTGAGTTTTTGCGACATGCCGGTAATGATGGTTGCAGCGCTGCGGCTTAACCCGGGGAAAATAATGGATAGCACCTGGCCGCAACCAATGATAAAAGCTTTTTTATAACTCACTTCGGTATCCTGTTTGTTACCGGCATTTTTAAATACCCGGTCGATAAACAAAAAGACAATACCGCCGCCAATCATTACAAATGCAATTACCTGCAGGTTGTCTAATGCTGCATCAATATGTTTTTTCAACAGGAGGCCGGCAATGATGGCCGGTACCATAGCCAATATTAATTTGAGGTAAAACGATGTATTGGAAAAATTTAAAAACTTTTTGCGGTACAATACCACTACGGCAAGTATGGCAGCCAGTTGTATAACCACTTCGTACATTTTTACAAAAGCTGTACTATCATCCAGCCCGATAAGCGGCCCGGTAAAGCGCATGTGTGCTGTAGATGAAATTGGAATAAACTCTGTTAAGCCCTCAACAATAGCCGTTACAATAGCCTGGAACGTATTCATTAGCCTGGTATTTGGTATAAATAAAAAGCACTGCAATATACAGTGCCTTTGTACAATTTTATTTTACAGAAATGAATAGCTGCTACACTGCGGCTTCTTTTGGCTTTTTCATGATGGCGAAAATTTCTATCACAAAGCCCGCTACAATCAGCAGGGGGGCTATGGTAATTCTTGTGGTGCTGTAAATTTCATCATCATTGAATACTGCAGGATCGGCGCTTTTACCACCCGCCATTAAAAAGAAGCCAATGGCCATTACCACTATGCCTACCAGCATCCAGGTATAATTGGTTTTGCCAAAAAGCGGGTTGGATTTTGGTGCGGCAGTATTTTTTTTTGCTGTGCTCATCGATTGCTGTTTTGTGGTGCAAATAACGTTAATATTTCTAAAACGGTTTAATACAAATCATCCAGTTTCATCTTCAGGTATTTTAATACTGAGCGCTGTGTGCTGAACCATGAAATGGATACACCCAGGATGATAATACCGATGATGATGATAAACATATTTGAAGTATCCCGAAGTAATTTAATCCAGGGTACAAATTTTTCAACAAGGATAATAACTGCAAATACTGCAGCAATAGCGATGCCGGCAGCAATAAGGCCGTTGATGATGGCCCTTACATTGAGTGGCCGGGCAATAAAGCTTCGGGTGGCGCCTACCATCTGCATGGTTTTAATTAAAAACCGGTTGCTGTACATGGCAAGCCTGATGGTATTATCTATTGATATAATTACAATGATAGATAAGATGATGGCTACAATCAGGATAAAGGAAGCTACATATTTTGTAAGCGAACTTACGTTGGTGATGGTTTCCTTATGATATTGAAATTCTGAAACAATGCCGGCAAAATTGCTTTCGAGTATTTGTCCTAATTGAATAAGACTGTCTTTTTCCATATACTCTGCCTTTACATAAAAGTCTACACTTTCGGGCAGGGGGTTATTGGTAATAAATTTTTTCCAGGAGCTGTCGTTTTCGGCATTCCACTTGGCTACAGCTTTTTCTTTAGTAACATACTCCGCTTTTTTTACAAAGGGCTGACTGCTTATAAATTTTTCAAGGCTGTCAATTTGCTTTTTTGAGGCGGAAGGTGCTATCCAGGCATGCAACTGTATATTTTCCCGGAATATTTCGCTGGATTTTTTGAGGTTAAGAAAAAGCCATCCTACAATACCAAAGAGAAAAAGCACCAGCGCTACACCAACAATGGCGTAAGCATATGAGGGTTTACTGCGTTTGGCCGAAGGGGTTTTGCCGTATAAAGCCATATTGATTTGTTTATTGAATTTGTTTGTTTCCACGCTTATGATACCTTTTCACCCCCTGCAACATTTACATCCCCTCTCCCGTATCCATCCGTGTTATCTGTATCATCTGTGTTCCATCATCCGCATCAATCCATTTTCCATCATCCCTCTCCCTTCACCCGTGCCAATCCCTCCCATCCGTATGCTCCGTGTTCCATCCTCCGCATCTATCCTCCTCACGGCCGCAAAAGTAAAGGATTTTACCTGCTTTGATGTACTTTTGGCGGCGCCCAAAAACCAGCAACAAATATATTTTTTTACGGCATGCCCATCCATACCGTACTGTTAAAATAAAAACAATGGAATACAAGTTTAACGAGATAGAGCAAAACTGGCAGCAATACTGGAAGGACAAAAACATTTATACCGTAAACAACCAAAGCGACAAGCCTAAATGCTATGTGCTGGATATGTTTCCCTACCCCAGCGGTGCCGGCCTGCATGTGGGCCATCCTTTAGGTTATATTGCTTCGGATATATACAGCCGTTATAAACGACTTAAAGGCTACAATGTACTGCACCCCATGGGCTACGACAGCTTTGGCCTGCCTGCCGAACAATATGCCATCGAAACCGGCCAGCACCCTGCCGTAACCACCGAAAAAAATATTGCCACCTTCCGCAGCCAGTTGGATAAAATTGGGTTTTGCTACGACTGGAGCCGTGAGGTACGCACCAGCAACCCCGATTATTACAAATGGACACAGTGGATTTTTTTACAACTCTTTAATGCCTATTACAACCGCAAAGCCAATGCAGCAAGGCCAATTACCGAACTGGTAAAAATATTTGAAACCGAAGGCAATACCACACCGGTAAGCACTTATCAGCAACCATTTACCGCCGAAGCATGGAAAGGCTTTGATGAAAAAACCCAACAGGATATTTTAATGCAGTGCCGCCTGGCCTATTGCGGCTATGGCGAAGTAAACTGGTGCGAAGCCCTGGGCACCGTACTGGCTAATGATGAAGTGGTAAACGGCGTTAGCGAACGTGGCGGCTATCCCGTGGTAAAAAAGAAATTGCGCCAATGGTACCTGCGTATTACCGAATATGCCGACAGGCTGCTGGAAGGGCTGGAACGCATCGACTTCAGTGATGCCATGAAGGATATGCAAACCAACTGGATTGGCAAATCGAGTGGTGCAGAGATTGATTTTGTTATTAAAGACACCGATAAAAAACTGAGGGTATATACCACCAGGCCCGATACCATTTTTGGAGTTGACTTTATGGTGGTAGCGCCCGAACTGGAACTGATTAATGAAATAAAATCCGAAGCACAGGCTGCTGCGGTTGAAGCATACATCGCTTATGTAAAAAGCCGCAGCGATGTGGAGCGTATGGCCGAGAAAAAAATTACCGGCTGCTTTACCGGCGCTTATGCCATCAACCCATTCGACGGAAGGGAAATACCCATCTGGATAAGCGAATATGTACTGGCCGGCTATGGTACCGGCGCCATTATGGCTGTGCCCTGCGGCGATGAAAGGGATTTTAAATTTGCCCAACATTTTAATATTCCTGTTACCAATATCATCGGCAGTCATTTTAATGGCGAAGAAGCCAACCCCACCAAGGAGGCCATTTTGGAAAACAGCGGTTTTTTAAACGGTATGGTGATGAAAGAGGCCATGGAAGTGGCCATACAAAAAATGGAAGCGCTGGGTATTGGCACCCGTAAGGTGAATTATAAAATGAGGGATGCAGCGTTTAGCCGCCAGCGTTATTGGGGCGAACCATTTCCCATAGCCTGGAAAAACGGCATAGCGTATCCATTAGGCGAAAACGATTTGCCCCTGCAACTGCCACATGTGGAAAAATATGGCCCCGGCCCCGATGCACAAGGCCCGCTGGCCAATATACCCGAATGGGTGGCAGAGGAACTGGAAACCAATACCATGCCCGGTTATGCCGGCTCCTCCTGGTATTTTTTGCGGTATATGGATCCCAAAAACGAAAACGAATTTTGTAGCCGCCAGGCCAGCGATTACTGGGGGCAGGTGGATGTGTATATCGGCGGTACCGAACATGCTGTAGGGCATTTATTGTACAGCCGAATGTGGACGAAGGCTTTGTATGATTTAGGGCATATCGGCTTCGACGAACCGTTTAAGAAGCTGGTAAACCAGGGGATGATACAGGGGAGCTCAAGGTTTGTATTCAGGGTTACCGGCGAAAACAAATATGTATCTGCAGGTTTAAAAAACAATTACGAAACCGTTCCCATACACGTTGATGTGAACCTTGTTGATGGCACTGAATTAAATCTTGAGGCATTCAAAAAATGGAAGCCTGATTTCGCACATGCCGAATTCATTTTAGAAGAAGACGGCAAATACATCTGCGGTGTGGAAACCGAAAAAATGTCCAAATCAAAATACAACACCGTAAACCCTGATGAACTTTGTAATAAATACGGCGCCGACACTTTCCGTATGTACGAAATGTTCCTCGGCCCGGTGGAGCAAAGCAAACCCTGGGATACCAAAGGCATTGAAGGCGTACACCGTTTTTTGCGCAAGCTCTGGCGCCTGTTTTTTGATGAACAGAAAGGAAAAGTTTGGAACACCGATACTGCCACTGATGCCGAGCTGAAAGTGCTGCACAAAACCATCAAAAAAATTGAAGAAGATACAGAGCGCTTCAGCTTCAATACAGCAGTGAGTACATTTATGATTTGTGTAAATGAACTGGCCGATTTAAAATGCCATAAAAAAGAAATACTGCAATCCCTGCTGGTTTTACTGGCCCCTTATGCACCGCATATTGCCGAAGAGCTATGGCACCAGTTGGGCAACAGCGGCAGCATACTGGATGCTGCTTATCCGCAATACGAAAGCAAATACACAGCAGAATCTTCCAAAGAATATCCTGTTTCCATCAATGGTAAAGTACGCACCAATATTAACCTTGCGCTGGATTTACAGCAAACCGAAGTAGAACAATTAGTACTGCAAAACGATATTGTACAAAAATGGCTGGAGGGCAAAGCCCCCAAAAAAATCATTTATGTAAAAAATAAAATGGTGAATGTGGTGGTGTAATTTTTACCCGGTATTTGTTTTTTTTAAAAAGCAATCAACAACCGTGTAAACAAAATATAGCCTTCGGCTGTTTTAATTAAAAATTCTGCTATGGCTACACCTACTGTTGAGCTAATACAAGCATTGAGAGATACAGCTACCCGTTTGCGCCGGGGAGCACACTATGCCTGGGGGCACCATGGTGCCTGCAATTGTGGCAACCTGCTGCAAACAATTACTCAACTATCAGAAGGCGAAATACTCCGCTATGCCCATACCGGCATTGGGGAGTGGACCGAACTTGCTGAAGAATTTTGTCCTGTTACCCAAGCACCCGTTACCCTGCTTATCAAAAAACTGGAAGAAATTGGCCTAACCCCTACCGATATCCATCATATAGAATACCTGGACGATAAAGCTGTTTTGCAAAATCTTGAAGGTGGCTTTAGATGGCTGAAGCGCAATAAAAAAGAGGATGCTATTGCCTACTTTGAAGCATTTGCCAATATGCTGGAAGAAAAACTGCTGCAATCGGTACATGTAAATACGGCTGAACTGCTGCAACAGGAAACGATGGCTACTACAATTTAAACAGCTTTGCTCACCCAATTATTTAAAACAAGGGATAAAAGTATTTCTGTATTTTTCCTGGTGACTAATATTAATTTTTAGGCTCGGTCAATTCCCGGTAGGCGGCACGCAGTGGCCGTTCTAACCCGTCGGGCAGTACCCATATTTTTTCGCCCGGCAGGGCAGTAGCTTTTACAATTTCTTCTACCGTTTTACCTGCCCTTATTTCACTTTCGGTAAAATTGAGCACCCTGCCCAGGTAATCGCCAAACATTTTTAACTCGTCAGGTTTTACCTGTACATCAAAGCCGGGTGCGGCATGCCCGCAAACATACCTGGCTTTAGTGCCAAACGTGGCCTGGGCTTTATCTAAAACCGTAATCCAGCTGGTAAGGCTGGCGCCGGCATTTTTATCTACATGAGGATGGCGGCGGTTAAAAAACAAATCGCCCAGGTGTACAATATTTTGTTTAACAAAATGCACAAGGCTATCTCCATTGGTATGGCCTGCGCCAAAATAATGCAGGCACACTTCATCCTTACCTATTTTTTCGCACCAGGTATCGGTATACGTTTGATTGGGGTATAATTGCTTGTCTTCCGTTTTTCTTTCTTTGGCCACAAACTCCTGGTTAAATTTTGCATTTTCATGCGCCAGTACCTGCTGCGTTAGCCCTTTAAAGGCAATATTACCGCCACTATGATCGCCATGATGGTGTGTATTAATCAATAGCCGGAAAGGTTGTGCTTTTTTCCGTTTTAATTCGTCTATCAAATGCTGTGCAGTATCCGGAAACTGGCTATCTGCCACCACGTAACCTTCTTTGGTGAGTAAAAACAAAATGGTGCCCCCCCTTTCGGTAAAGTAACCGGCAGTGTCGGTAAGCATGGTTATCTTCCAGGCGGGCTCATCCAGTAATTGAGCGATGGCTTTGCTGCCGCCAATGCCCATTGCTGTTAACAGGATACTACTGTTACGGATAAAATATCTACGCTGCATATTTCATTATTTACTGGTATAAAGTACGGTAATTTTAGCGCAATAAAAGGGCAGATGCCGATGCTTACTTATCCCCAAAAACAGTGCGTTAGTATTCCAGTTTTTTCAGCGATGGTGCTTTAAACCATGTAATCACTACAACCAGCACCGTCATGCAACCCCCAAATACCACCGATGGCACCACCCCCATTAGTTTTGCTGCCACCCCACTTTCAAACTGCCCTATTTCGTTAGATGAATTGATGAACATAGAGTTCACACTCATTACCCTGCCCCGCAGTTCGTCAGGAGTTTTTAGTTGCATAATATTACCCCTTACCACCACACTTACCCCATCGAGTACACCGCTCACTAACAATGCCACAAATGATAACCAGTACCATTTTGAAATACCAAACAATATAATGCACAGGCCAAAGCCTGCCACTGCAATCAACAATTTGAGCCCCTGCCTGCGGCGCATAGGTGCTATGGTTAACCATATTACCATAATGATGGCCCCAATATCTGCGGCCGCATTTAGCCAGCCAAAACCTACCGGGCCCACTTTCAAAATATCTTTTGCAAAAACAGGCACCATCGCCACAGCGCCTCCAAAAAAAACGGCAAACATATCAAGCGAAATAGCTGCCAACACTTCTTTTGTTTTATACACAAACCTTAATCCCTCGCTAACTGCCTCCAGTGTACGCTTATCGCTGCTGATGCCCGGTGCCCTTTGTTTTATTCTTCGCACAAAAAAGAAACCCGTTAAAACCAGGCTGATGATAACACAAAATGTACCGGTTACCTGCAGCCATGCTATTAAAAAACCCGCCATAGCATGCCCGGTAATACTGGCCACAAGCCAACTGGTTGAACTTAATTGCGAAGCGGTAACCAGCAGGGGCCTGGGCACTATGGAAGCAATAATTGCAGAAAATGTAGGCCCGGAAAAAGAACGGATTACACCGGTAAAAAAGATAACTGAATATACAAAAGCAATAATCAGCTTTTTGCCAAAGGCATGATTGAACCATTGTGTAGAAGCGCCTAAAAGTATCAATACGCAAAAGACATAGAGCAACACAGCCCTTACCAGTAATTTTCGTTTATCGCTTTTATCTACCACATAGCCGGAATACAATGCCAGTGATACGGCCGGTATGGCTTCTGCCAAACCAATCATACCAATGTAAAAAGGGTCGCCGGTAAGCTCGTACATCCACCAGGCCACCAGCGTACCCATCATACGCAGGCCCATAATAAAAACAAACCTGCCAAATAAAAAACTTCTGAATTCGCTGATTTGAAAAACCTCTTTGAGTGCTGGGTTCAATGGGAACTGTGTTGTGTGAAGTATAAAGATACAACCGCTATGGCAAGGTTATATAATGCTGTCCATCCTCGTACTCTTTGTCCAGCGCATCCACAATAGCTTTTAAATGCAGTTCGTTTCCTAAAAAATCGGCATTAGAAGCATCCACAAATAATGTTTTAAGGTTGTGTTGCCTGATATAGTGGGTGTAGGTTTCCTGTAGCTTAAAAAGGTAATCGTTGGCAATACTTTGCTCGTAGGTACGGTTGCGTTTGCGAATATTTTCCTGCAGCCTGTTTACAGGCGAATGGAGGTAAATTAAAATATCCGGCATCACGATTTGCTGGTTGATAATATCAAATAATTTTTGATACAGCCTGAACTCTTCATCCGGCAAATTCACTTTTGCAAATAATAAACACTTTGTAAATAAATAATCTGAGATAGTAATACTTTGAAACAGGTCTTTTGTTTGCAGCAAATCTTTCAACTGCTTAAAACGTTCTGCCATAAAAAAAAGCTCAAGCGGAAAAGCATACTGCTTGGGATTATCGTAAAATTTTGGCAGGAAAGGATTGTCGGCAAATTCTTCCAGTATTAATCTTGCATTATAATGCCGGCTGAGTAAATGTGCCAGTGTTGTTTTGCCAGCGCCGATATTCCCTTCTATTGTTACAAAATTGTGTTTCATATCCTATAGGCGCAAAATAAGCTGAAACCACATCGGTGCAATTAAAACTTTTTCACATCCAGCATATCGGTACAATCCCTCAACAGTTGGTGTATAGTTTGCCGTAAAAAGGGGTGTTTAAATCCCGGCGCCAGTTCATTTAATGGCGTAAGTACAAACCTGCGGTTGGGTATTTCCGGATGAGGGATTACCAGGCTGGGTTTGTTTATCATTTCCTTATTGAAAAAAAGGATATCGATATCAATCACCCGGGGCGCATTTTTTACAGTACGTACCCTGCCCATCACTTTTTCAATCTGCAGGATTGTGGTTAGTGTTTCCGTTGCAGTAAGTGTTGTTTCCACCACCAGCACCTGGTTTAAAAAATCAGGCTGATGCCGCAGGCCCCATGCGGCCGTAACATACAATGATGATTGCCTTTTTATTAAACCAACCTGTTTTTCAATATACCCTGCAGCAACACTTAGTTGCTCCCGGCTATTGCCCATATTACTCCCGAGTAATAAATAAATTTTATTCATCAGACAGAAAAAGCCTCCGGTCGAACAAAAAAGGAGAGGCTGCGGTAATTTTTACTTTTGAAAAATCTTTGTGCCCTGTATTCAGCACAAAGTTATGCTCCTCATCAACCACTGCCGATGGCACTTTAAGCGCCAGGGCTTGGGAAGCCCGTACAAATTCGTTGCCCAGCCACTGTGTGTACATAATATCGTCTTTCCAGGCGGCAGGCAGCTTTTCTTTTGAAATGATTACCGGCTCCGTATCAGGTATTTTTATCCTTAAAAGATGATACGTATCGGGTATGGTATATTTATCAGCCCTTACCAGTATTTCAAGTAGAGCCAGCGAAATATTTTCAGTAGTATACAAAACCGGCACATCCCGGGCATTCCATCTTCCACCAAAAATACGGGCACCGTTACCCGATAAATCATCTTTGTATAAAGCGGTTGCAAGCCTGTACACTATCATGCCAGTATACCATATTCTATTCTTCCCAATTGTGTTAATACCAGTTGTATGCCTTCGGCAGAAGTAAGAGACTGCAAAGACAACCTGCCCTCAAGTGACGACGGGCTTGACTTTAACCAGGTGTAAAATTTATCAATACTGCCAAATACCTCCTTACCACGCTGTATAACCTTATGCAACTGCATGGCCCTTTCGGCATTGATAGAGGCAAAGCTGCCATTGTTTTTGGCATACCGCTGCAGCGTACGCTCACTTACATGCAACATGGCGGCCCATTCAGCCTGGGTAAAGGGCGCCTTATCCGCAATTTTTTTAAAATCGGTATACGTAAATTCTTTTAAAGCGGGTATCACCCTCACCGTTTTTGTAAATACAGCTTCCGGTTCTTCTACCCTTGATACCTTCGGCTCAACGCTGTATGTAACCGCTTTTTTAGCTTTCTTTTTCATAACACGTCATTTGTCGCACAATTTACGTCAACTGTCGGATATAAAAAAATTCTTTTCTCAGTTTTTCCGATAGCTTTGCCTGCTGATATGAGTACACAACCATTCAGCCAGTTCAGGGCGATGACGGCCATAACCCGTGCCAGCCTGCGTTCTATTTTTCGCAGCCCATCTGCCGTAGTATTTAGCTTTGTTTTTCCCTTTGTATTTATATTGGTTTTTGGATTTATCGGCAATAATGCCGGCACCCCTGTTTTTAGAATCGCATTAGATAAAGACTGCGACACGTCTAACGAACTATTTGATTCTATCCTTGCCAGCAGAAGCCTTCGGATTGTAAGTTTTGAAACAGAAAAAGAATTGCGTACCAGCCTGGTAAAAGGCCGCATAGCCGGGATTTTGGATATCCGGAAAACCAATACCAGCATACCAGCATATACCTACTCTATCAAAAGCACCACAGCCAGCAATGATAAATGGCCTGCCCTGCTGCCTGTTATCAACAATATAGTTAGCCAGATCAGTAATACAAAGTATATAAACAGGCCCGAGTATGCCATACCCGATTTTGATTATACAAGAGATATTGAACAGGTAAGAGATTATAAAACCATTGATTTCATCCTGCCCGGTCAGCTTGGCTTTTCTTTACTCAGCGCAGGTGTATTTGGCGTAGCTTTTATGTTTTTCAGCCTCAGGAATACACTAGTGCTTAAGCGTTTTTTTGCAACCCCCATCAGCAGGCCATATATCATCCTGGGCGAAGCACTGGCCAGGGTAATATTTCAAATGCTTACAGCAATCGTTATCATTTTGGTTGGGCATTTTTTGTTTGGCTTTACACTGGTACACGGCTTTCAAACCCTGCTCATCATGCTGTTGCTTAGCTTCCTGGGCCTGCTGGTATTTATGGGTTTTGGGTTTATTGTAAGTGGCCTGGCCAAAAGCGAAAGCACCATACCGCCACTGGCCAACATCATCACCCTGCCACAGTTTTTAATAAGCGGTACTTTTTTTTCAATTGAAGCCTTTCCCAAATGGCTGCAGCCCATATCGAGAATGATGCCGCTAACACACCTGAACAATGCTATGAGGGCCGTTGCATTTGAAGGAGAAAGCCTTTGGGGGATAAAAACCGAAATTGGCATTTTACTGCTTTGGGGTATTGTAGTGTATGCCGCAGCCATCAAAATTTTTAAATGGGAGTAAACATGAAATTCGTAAAAGCTTTTTTATTTGGAGCTACTGGTTTGTTTATTATCATCACCATGTTTTCCCTGCTTATCCCTTTTAACGTAAAAGTATCCAGGTCGGTTGTGATCAATACCAATAGTACAGCTAAAATAATCGGCCAGGCAGCAAACATAAGCAACTGGCACCACTGGCACCCTTTGTTTAAAAGCGACTCCACTACTACATATATCATCAATAAGACCCCGGGCCAGCAATCCGCCGTTGTAACAAATAATAACCGGCAATCAACCATTACATTTACAGCTATCGACTCTGCTTCAGTACAATTTTCACTGGCATCAAAAGGGGAAAATGATATAAATAATATCATCAGCATTACCCCAATTGAACCCGACAATACTGTGCAGGTAACCTGGCAGGCAACCACAAAATTAAAATGGTATCCCTGGCAAAAATTTTATGGAATTTTTATCGATAAGCTTACTAGCCCCGGGTACGAAGCTGCACTGGATGGATTAAAAAATTATGTAGAAGGAAATTGAAAATATCAGCGTACACTGATAAGCGATGTAAGCGGATAGCGCAGGTTGCTATACCCATACATATCCACTTTAATTGTACCTACCGCTATCGGACTTTCCACCCTTAATAAAAGGCGATTAGGATCGTCGCTTACCCAGGCAGTCATTTTTTCGCCACCCTCTGCAAAAGTGGCTCCTTTAACCAGCAAGGGCTTAAATTTTATAGCCCTGAATTTTCCATACCTGGTTTTAATCACTTCTTTACCTAAGTACCGCAGATAAAGGTGATGCACTTCATCATCTAAAAACAAATCAAATGGTATTTTATCATTCACTTTATACCTGCTGAAATCGATATTACGGGCATAATACACACTGCTGATAGCATCTTGTATACAGTTGGTGGTCTTATACACCCCATTGGTACTTACCGCAGTACCTACACTATGGTTAAAAGTTACATTATTGTAAATTTTATATCCCCCTTCATCTACATTTCGGATAAACTTTACCGGTAGCATAGTAGCTGTATCGATATACGATTCATACCGGTCTCGTACTTTAAAAAATTTATCAAAAAAAGTATAGGATTTCCCTTCGGCCACACAGTGATAGGTTTGCCTGCCATTAAACCGCTCCAGCGTAGTGGTAAACACAGCCTCTCCGGCGCCAATATATACACCTGCAGCATTGTAAAAAATTTTCATGGTTACGGTTTCACCTGCTTTAAAAGCATTGTTTTTTATACCACAGAAAATATCTCCCTGCTGTGGTACGGTAAATGCACAGCAAAGCGGAAGAAGGAATAATATTTTAAACCGTTTCAACATTTTTTTCTCCAATAATCTTTTTTCCAAGTATAAGCAGGCTGCCAATTATTGCAGGCAGCACAAGGTTTATAAGCCATATACCCAGTGCCGCAGCGCTTACCCCCATTTCGTTGGTTGTGTATAATTTCAGTATCGTCCAGCAGGCGGTTATGCGTACCGGCAGTTCTATAAAACCAGCGGTAGGCGCTATTGCCAGCACGAGGTAAAAAACACTAATCAGCCAAAAACAAAGCCAAAAATTTATGTATACATCCATTACCCAAAGCAACAATATGTATTGCAGTACAAAAACGATGTAACGCAAAAAAGACAGCCACATCACCCTCAGTAGCTGCATTCCGTCAAATTCATCCAGCACCTTTACATGCCGGATGACTTTTGTAAAAGCAGGCACTTTTTCCATCATGCGTACCAGCCAGCCTAAGCGCAGGTAAAAAAGTAAAATCACAACCGTTACCGCCACGCTGAGGTATATCAGCACACTCCCCCAAAAGTCTGGCAAAACACCTGAAGCGCTGCTGCCCGAATGTGAAAAAAAATGTAAAACCAACAATCCTGCACAACCCATCAGCATTGTAATTAACAATTGGCTGATGCTGCCTACTACTGCCAGCGAAATAGCCGTAATACGGTTGCCATCGTTGATGTACAATATCCTTCCTCCATATTCCCCCACCCTGTTTGGCGTAAGCATGGTAATACTACAGCCTGCCAGCACCGATTTATATGCTGCCGCAAATGAAAAGGGCTGTAAATGCCGCACCAGCACCTGCCACTTTCTCGATTCGATGCCCCAGTTTATTAGCATCAATAATATAACAAGCCAAAATAAAGGCTGCTGCCAGCTTGCTTTAATTTGCTGCCAGCGCTCTGCCAAATCAGGCTGTGCAGCTATTTGCCGGTATAAACTCCACGACAAAACAACAAACACCACCGGGCCTAAAAAATAATTGAGTATTATTTTGATACTTTTGTTCAAGGCAGAGATTTTTTCCAACACCACAACCCATTTTGTGGTACGTACATAACAGATACTTGTACAATGTTACTTTATAATATCCAGTTATTGCATCACTACTTAAACCAGGCAAATTTTTGCAAGCTGCACCTACAATAGTATTAGGCATCGACCCAGGTACAGTAGTAATGGGATACGGGCTTATTAAAGTTACCGGCAATAAACTGGAGTTGCTCGAGCTGGATATACTACGCCCCGGAAAAGTGGATGACCCTTATAAAAAACTGCATCTCATATACAATACCGTTAGCGGCCTCATCATAAAATACAAACCCAGTGTATTTGCCATTGAAGCGCCATTTTTTGGCAAAAACGTACAAAGCATGCTTAAGCTGGGCAGGGCCCAGGGTGTAGCCATTGCCGCCGCCATGCATCATGGCCTGGATGTAACAGAGTATTCACCAAAAAAAATAAAACAATCGGTAACGGGGAATGGAAATGCCAGTAAGGAACAGGTACTTAAAATGCTGCAGCAGCTTTTACAATTTAAAGAAAACCCCAGGTACCTTGATGCCTCCGATGCACTTGCGGTAGCAGTATGCCATTACCTGCAACAAAACAAGGTAATTACCGGCACTAAAACCAGGCTAAGCGGCTGGAATGATTTTATTCAAAAAAATCCTGCAAGGGTAAAATAGTTTACTGTCATTGCCCTGGATTTAAAGTTGCCGCATCGGATAATTATCAATCATGCACAACACAATTAAAAAGGGAAACATGAACAAAATACAATTGTGGGTTAGTGAACTTAAAAAAATGGGGCTTATCCGTTTTATAAATGAAAAATATTTTAATGCCCGTTATAAAAAAATATTTGCGCTTGCCGGAACGGAATATCCCGATTTTACAGGGCGGCTAAATATTACAAGCGCTGAATCGCTGCATAACGATGCCAAAAAAAACCAGGCGGCACCTTACTACAGCCTGTACAAGGCTTTTTTAAAACTACCGCTTAAGCCCCCGGATATCAATTTCCTCGATATAGGCTGCGGCGCCGGCAGGGCACTCAATTTTGCCATGCTCAGGGGCTGTAAATCGGTAACTGGTGTAGAGTTAGAGGAGCAGGCAGTAACAGTGGCTACACAAAATTGTATACGCATGCAGCAGGCAGGCTACAACGTTGATTTTTCTATCACTAAAATGGATGCAGCTTTGTACGAGGTACCGGAAAACATCAATACGGTTTACCTCTTTAACCCCTTTGGTGCAAAAACGCTACATGCAGTACTGAACAATATCATTGATAGCGCCAGGCGGTACCATAAAAAAATATATATCATTTACCTGGAGGCCTCCTATCGAAAAGAAACCGATGAGCATCCCGAACTTAGTTTGCTGTACGAAAGCCGCTTTAATAAAAAAAATACATTTGATGTGGTTATCTACAGCACCAATAATGTACAATGATGCGCTGATACCATATACTTTCCGGTATTGTGCTGCCCTTGCTATATGGAAAAAGTACAATGCTGCATCCCGGCATACAAAACTTTTGTATGCTATACCGTTTATTATTGCTCCCACTATTTTTACTACATACTTACCAGGGCAATAAGCATTGGACAGTTTCAACTTCATCCCAATCTGCTACAGCCGATAGTGGTCATCTTCGGGCAATAAGGCTGGCAAAGGAGGCCAAAATATTTTGCCAAAAAAACAAACTGGATACGGGCATTTGCCTGCTCATAGATATGTCGCTGCCGCCCGGCACCAACAGATTTTTTATCATGGAATGTAGCAATAACCGCATCGCCGCATCCGGACTGGTGGCGCATGGCTATGGCAACAGTACAGCTCTGCAGCCCGGTTTTTCAAATATTTCCGGCAGCCACAGCACTTCTTTGGGGCGATATAAAACCGGGACAGCCTATATGGGGCGTTTTGGACTTGCCTATAAATTGCATGGCCTCGATAGCACTAACAGTAATGCCTATTCCCGTAATGTGGTATTGCATGCTCACCCCTGCATACCCGATACACCGGTATTGCCCGAAACGATTTGCATGAGCCAGGGTTGCCCCACCGTTTCGCCTGCATTTTTAGCTACGCTGAAAAATTATTTTGATCAATGCAACGCCGGCTTGTTACTGTGGATATATCATTAAAGCGTTACGCCATTGTTTAAAGTGTGAGCAATGGCTTTTTCAACAAGGGGCTTCATTACCGCATACCCGGCCGAATTGGGATGCACCCCATCATTACTGTATTTTTTATCAAAACTGTTATCGGCATCAGTCAACAGGCTGTAATAATCTACATACTGCAAATGGTTATCTATAGCGTATTGATGCAACAGCTTATTCAGTGTTTTTATTTTTTCAACTGGCAACAAATGGCGGTGCCAGTAAAAATCTTCGGCCGGCAAAACGGAACACAGCACTACAGCAATCCCCTTTGCTGCGGCAAGCTCAGCCATTGATACAATATTATCAAAAGCTGTTTGAGGTGTAGCCGGGCCGTTGTTTTCGGCAATATCGTTAGTGCCACCCAATATCACCACCACAGCAGGCCGCAGTGCAAGCACATCCTGCCGGAACCGCACCAGCATCATTTCGGTTACCTGGCTGCTGATGCCCCGGTTGATATACTGGTTCAATGTAAAAAAAGCACTATCGGCCTGTTCCCAAAATTCTGTGATAGAGTCGCCCATAAATACCACTCTTTTGTTCACAGTATCGGGGGGCGGCAGTGCGGCATTGGCAGCGGCATACTTTTCAAGTTTTGCCCAGGAACCATTTTCGTCTTTCATATTGTGCTGGTTACAGGAGGTTAAAAAAAACAACCCCATCAATGTGTTAGATAAAATAGTACGCTGTATCATACATTACTACAGCAAAATTTAATTAACTGATGCTGCCTGCACAAACATAGTGCATCAATTAGTATCTGCAATGATTAGCTTGTAGGGTATCGGGATACCAATAAAAAAGCGCTATGTAAACACAGCGCTTTTTTAAAATATTGAAAACCGGTTATACCAGCATGGTTACCGGGTTCTCTAAGTATTTTTTTACCGTTTGAAGGAAGGCGGCACCCACAGCGCCATCTACCGTGCGGTGGTCGCAACTAAGGGTTACTTTCATCACATTAATTACTCCAAAGCCATCTCCCTTTTTCACCACTTTTTCGCTGATACGGCCTACGGCAAGTATAGCGCTATCCGGTGGATTGATGATGGCGGTAAATGAGTCGATATCCATCATACCAAGGTTTGAAACGGTAAATGTGTTACCGGTAAATTCGGCAGGTTGTAATTTTTTGCTTTTGGCTTTAGCATACAACTCTTTGGCATCGCTTGCTATTTGCGATAATGATTTTTGATCGGCAAAACGAACAACCGGTACAATTAACCCTTCGGGCACGGCTACAGCGCTACCCACATGGATGTGCTGGTAATGGCGTATGCTGTCGCCCATCCAGCTACTATTGACATCGGGATGCTGGCGCAGGGATACGGCACAGGCTTTTATCACCATATCGTTAAATGAAATCTTAACCGGGCTTACCTCGTTCATAGCGGCACGGGCTTCCATAGCATTGTCCATATTTATCTCCATTGTGAGATAAAAATGTGGTGCTGTAAACATGCTTTCGCCGAGGCGGCGGGCAATTACCTTACGCATTTGCGTTACCGGAGTATCGGTAAAGCCTTCCTGGCCGATAGCGGTAAATGCCGATGCTGCAGCTTTTGCAGTGGGTGCATCGGCTTTTGGTGCAGCAGCAGGTACAAAACTGTCGATATCTTTTTTGGTAATACGGCCATTATCGCCGCTACCGCTTACTGTTTTTAAGTCAATGCCTTTTTCGGCGGCTAATTTTTTGGCTAAAGGTGAGGCTTTAATGCGTTGGTCGGTAGAAGAGGCTGCCTGCGGTTCGGAACTGGCTGTTGCTTGCTGGGTACTGGCTGCTGGTTGCTCGTTGCTGGCAGGTGCCGGGGCACTGCTTGCAGCATTGGCACCAGATTTTTCTGCAGCCACGTAGGCGCTTACATCTGTACCTTCCTTACCTACAATAGCAATAATTTCGTTGATTTTGGCTGCGCTGCCGGCTTCTACACCAATGTACAATAGTGTGCCTTCTTCGTAGCCCACCACTTCCATGGTAGCTTTATCGGTTTCCACTTCGGCAATTACATCATCCGATTTTACATAGTCGCCTAATTTTTTATTCCAGGCTACAATCTTACCCTCCGTCATAGTATCGCTCAGCAGCGGCATACGAATTTCTTTGGCGCCTGCAGGTAAGGCTACTTTTTCGGCTGCTGGTGCCGCAGCATTAGAAGCTGCCGCCGGCGCCTTTGCTTCGGCAGGCGCAGCAGATGCTGCAGGTGCAGCACCACCACTGTTGCCCGAAAGCAGGGCGCTGTAATCTTCGCCTTCTTTACCCACTATTGCAATAATATCATTCACCTTGGCCACTTGTCCGGCTTCTACACCAATATAAAGGAGTGTGCCATCTACATAGCCATTTACTTCCATAGTAGCTTTATCGGTTTCCACATCTGCAAGCACATCATCACTTTTAACCTTATCGCCTACTTTTTTGTTCCAGGCTACAATTTTTCCTTCCGTCATGGTATCGCTCAGCAGCGGCATGCGTATCACTTCTGCCATAATTCGTTGTATAGTTTCTAAATCGTTATAAAAATGAGTGCCGAAATTAGTGCAAAAAAAGCAAAACAGCTATTAGGCACCTATATTCCCGGCAGGCTATATTCCCGTAATCGTTCCCGGTAAAATGAGATACCGGTGTTTAATAATCCAAATCCAACTTCAACTTGTCTTTTAATTCCTTTACCAAAGGATATTCTTCAATGATTCGGAGATATTGCTCTTTGGTATTCAATGGCCTTTCTACCGGTGTGGTATCGCCTTCTTTTTCTTGCACCAGCACCCGGTACGTTAACTGCCTGTTATTAAAATAGGTTTGCAAAAACTCTACCAACCCGGCCCTTTCTCCTTCTATAAAAGCCTTTTGTATTTCCGTGTCGGTGGTAATTTCAACGCTATTAATATCAGCCACTGCAAGCGTAGCCATTTTAAAATTGGTTACGGCAGAGTGGTTGGCCTTTTTACGTAACAACTCTATATAGCTGCCCCAGGCACTGTATAATTCTTCTTCATTTAGTGGCTTGGCCGGGGTTGTAAGGCGCTGGCTTTGTTCCTTTACCTGTTGCCTTAGCTTTTGCAACGAGGAAATAGGCGTTGCCACAATCCCCGCTGGCGCTGTAGCAGTAGTAGCTGCCGGGGCTACGTCTTGTGGTTGAGCTGCTTTTCTTTCAATATCAACCCTGGGCTCTTCTATAATCAATTTGGCTGCCGGCTGTACCTTGGGTGCTTGTACAGTAGCACTTCCTGCAATCGCTTTGGTAGGTGGCGCCTTTACAACAGGCAATGCTTTAAAGGCAATTGTTTTGGCATTATCAGCCAGTTTTTTTTTACTGATCGCATTAGCATCACCACTGCCGGTAAGTTCAAGTGCCTGCTGCAGGTAGCAAAGGCGGATTAGGGTAAGCTCTACATGCAGGCGTTTATTCCTGGCCTGGCGGTAGCCAATTTCAGCTTCGTTTAAAATATTGAGTGCGCTGATGATATATGGGGCTGCTGTTTTTTGGGCAGCTTGTAAATACTTCTGTTTAAAATCCTCAGCCACCTCAAGCAACAGGGCTACTTTGGCATCGCTGCTTACCAGGATATTGCGGAAAAACTCGGCAATCCCATTGAGTACCGTATCGCCTTCAAAACCCTTTTGGTTTATTTCATCATACATCAGCAGGGCATCGCTGAGGTTTTGCTGCTGCAGGTAATCGAGCAGGCGGAAATAATAATCTTCATCTAAAATATTCAGGTGCTCCAGCGTATTTTGATAGGTAAGTTTACCACCGGTAAAGCTTACAATTTTATCCAGTATGCTTAGCGAATCCCTCATACAGCCCTCACTTTTTTGAGCGATAATGTGCAGGGCTGTTTTTTCGGCTTTAATTTCTTCTTTATCACAAATTTCCTGCAGGTGCAGTACAGTATCGTTGTTTGTAATCCGCTTAAAGTCGAATATCTGGCAGCGGCTGAGTATCGTTGGCAGTATTTTATGCTTTTCGGTAGTAGCCAAAATAAAGATGGCATAAGGAGGTGGTTCTTCAAGCGTTTTTAAAAATGCATTGAAAGCCGAAGCACTGAGCATGTGTACTTCATCCACGATATACACTTTGTATTTACCGGCCTGAGGGGCAAAACGCACCTGCTCCACAAGGGTGCGGATATCGTCTACCGAGTTGTTACTGGCGGCATCCAGCTCGTGTATATTAAATGACGTGCCATTATCGAACGATACACAACTGGTGCAGGTGTTGCAGGCTTCACCATCCTTTGTTTGATTTTCGCAATTAATCGTTTTAGCCAAAATACGGGCACAGGTGGTTTTACCCACCCCCCTTGGTCCGCAAAACAAAAATGCATGCGCCAGTTGGTTGTTTTTTATGGCATTCTTAAGCGTAGTGGTAATATGCTGCTGGCCTACAACGGTGTTGAAGTTTTGAGGCCGGTATTTGCGTGCTGATACAATGAATTTATCCATATTGCCACAGGTGGTTTTGCCTTTCGGCAAATCTAAAAGCTAAAATCTGCAAAATCA
Source organism: uncultured Chitinophagaceae bacterium (assembly GCA_937873715.1). GTDB lineage: Bacteria > Bacteroidota > Bacteroidia > Chitinophagales > Chitinophagaceae > Ferruginibacter. The sequence continues at coordinate 305,717 of CALMYJ010000004.1, read as the reverse complement.
AATCAATATCGGGTGGCGGTTAAATGCTTTACTGCTGTCAAAAAGATAGCGCCAGGTGCTGAGTTGCCGGCTTTGCGATACTTCGCCCAGGCTTTGGGCCACATTAAGCATTTTGGGGTTAAAATCGCCAATCCATTGCATTTCAAAATCGGTATAGGGGCTGGCATTGCTGCGTAAAATTTTGGATGCTTCGCCTATAAGATAGGCATCCAGGCCTTTGCCCTGGCATTCGGGTATTACGCCAAATACAAGGCCGGTAAACTTTTTGGCCGGTTTAAAATTTTTCAGGTACAAAAAATACAGTTTTTGCAGCAGGCCAAATTTGCCATTAAAATGTTTAAAATACTGGTTGAGGTCGGGCAGGTTGAGGAAAACAGCTACCGGCTTATTTTGATGGTATACAAAGTATACAATGCGTTCATCAATAACCGGCTCCATTTTTTTAAAGAGCAGCTTTGCCTGCTCCGGCGCCAATTGCTTGAGGCCGCCATGCCCTGCCCAGGCTTTGTTATATACCGTGGCAAAATCGAGGGCAAATTTTTCGAGCTGCTTTTTTTTGAGGGTGCAAAAAGTGAAATCTTTATTGGCCGCCACCTGCTTATGTCTTTCGCTTATTTTGGGGGATATTGGTGCTTTGGGGTCTACAAAAAAACAAAGCTGGTTAAAAAAAAGCCGAAAGCCGTATTGCTCAAATAAGTGCTGGTAATAAGAGTGATTATAATTCATACCATACAGGGGCGGTATAAAGCCTTCGGTTACCAGCCCCCACCACCTGTCTCTTTCACCAAAATTTATGGGGCCATCCATAGCCTGCATGCCTTTTTGCTGGAGCCATTGCTTTGCGGTATCAAAAAGCAGGTTGGCCGCCTGCTGGTTGTTGATACACTCAAAAAAGCCGATGCCACCTACCGGTATATCATCGCCCTTATTCTTGTACTTGTTGTTGGTAAATGCAGCGATACGACCAATCAATACGCCGCTGTCATCTTTTAATACCCATCTAACTGCATCGCCTGTACGAAATGCTTTATTCCTTTTTTTATCAAATACATCGTTGATGTCTTTATCCAGTGGTCTTATCCAGTTGGGATGGTTATGATAAAGCTGCACTGCTACCTGTAAAAATGCTGCTGCGGTATTGGTATCGGTTACAGGTATAAGCTGCATGAAGATGGTTTAGGTTGCAAAAATAAGGGATGGGTATTAACCACTGCATTACTACAACCAGGTGATATCACTTTGCGGCTTAGCGCCTTTGCGTTTATATTAAATACAATAAACCGCTCCGGCACACAAACGCAAAGGATCATACATGGCTTTGTTTACCTGTGGTTATTCTTATCCTTCGTTCAGTTCCTGGATGAGGCCTAATATTTTATCCCTGCCGGATTTTTTTACGGCGCTGCTTACAAAATGCTGTGGAAGAAACTGCCAGCCTTGGCCCAATGTGGTTAAAAACAGTTTTACATTTTTTGCCACCACGGCCTGGGTTTCTTTATCCGCTTTGGTGAATATTACTGTAACGGGTACCTGCCATTTATCGAGGCGGTTAATAAATTCAAGGTCTATTTTTTGAGGGGTATGCCGGGCATCGATGAGCACAAATACCATTTTTAAATTTTCCCTTTTGCGGAGATAGCCTTCAATCATCTGCTCCCAGCGGCGGCGGCTGCTAAGGCTTACTTTGGCAAAGCCATAGCCCGGCAAATCTACCAGGTACCACTGGGTTTCCTTTTTGCCAGCCACATCTGCCACGCTGGTAATTTCAAAATGGTTGATGAGTTGTGTTTTACCGGGTGAAGCCGAAGTTTTTGCCAGCTTATCATTATTGCACAGCATATTAATCAGCGAAGATTTGCCCACATTACTACGGCCAATAAAAGCATACTCCGGTTTATCCGGGGCAGGGCATTTATCATAATCGGGGCTGCTAATGAGGTACTTTGCCTGTTTGATGTGCATGAGGCAAAGATAGAAGAGGAAAAGTAAAGGTTGATGGCATTATCCTAAATAGAATACCCTGTTAATCTCCCTTAACAACCCACTTTGCACAAACACAAACCCTTTATCTTTGCCGCTAATGGCAGAATTTGCACACGACAAAGTAACCCCCCTGCAAGGCTCCACCCTCTCCAAAAAAGAGCAGGTGGCTGGCATGTTCGACAGCATTGCTTTCCGGTACGATTTTTTGAATCGTTTTTTAAGTGCCGGCACAGATATACGCTGGCGCAAAAAAGCCCTGGCACAACTTAAAAACCTCAACCCCCAAACAATACTGGATGTAGCCACCGGCACAGCCGATGTGGCCATCATGGCCTGCAGCACACTTCAACCCAAAAGCATCGTTGGTATCGACATCAGCAACGGCATGCTGGAACTGGGCCGCAAAAAAGTAGAAAAGCTGAAACTGGGCCACCTAATCAGCCTGCAACAGGGCGATAGCGAAACAATAAACTTCGCCGACAACTCGTTTGATGCTGTAACTGTGGCGTTTGGTGTTCGTAATTTTCAGCACCTGGAACAGGGACTGGCCGAAATAAAAAGAGTGCTGCGGCCGGGTGGCAAATTAGTGGTGCTGGAATTCAGCAAACCTAAAGCGGCTGGCATGAAGCAATTATACAGCCTGTATATGCATACGGTAGCCCCAGCAGCAGGTAAATTATTTTCGAAAAACCGCAATGCGTATAAATATCTCGACGAATCAATCAAAAAATTTCCTGAAGGAAAAAATTTTACTACAGTTTTAGATCAGCTTGGCTATGCCAACACTTATTATAAACCCCTGAGTTTAGGAATATGCACTATTTATTGCGGAGACAAATAACCTGTATATTTTTTATTGTTGCCGCATGTTGCAGCAATACTGCATCTGCACAGTTGCGCAGCCAGGTTAACCTGCCCGACCACGACAGTAAGCTATACCATTTCGGCATCAACCTGGGTTTTAATAAATCGCATTTCAACTTTACCCATCACCCCAATTTTTTAAACCCACAGATGAATGGCGATACCGTCATGGGTATTGAAAGTATCAATAATACCGGCATCAACCTGGCCTGGCTGGTTAACCTGAACATTAGTGAACATTTCGACATACGCACTTATCCGCTCAACCTCACCTTTAGCGAAAAAGCTTTTGAATACAGGCTTACTTATCCCGACAGGCCTGCTGGCGAAAACCCACTCACGATAAAGAAAATTCAGTCTATATCCCTAAGCTTCCCGGTGCAGTTAAAATTTAGCAGCGACCGTATTCATAACATGAAAGTGTATACGATTGCGGGCATGAAATTAGATTACGACCTGGCTGCCAATGCCGGTAAAAAAAATACCGACGAACTGGTAACCTTAAAGCCCTTTGATTATTCTGTAGAAGGTGGGCTGGGTTTTCATATTTACTTCCCTTACTTTGTACTTACCCCGGAGTTAAAGGTAAGCTGGGGATTTGCCAACCTGCACAATCGCAACGCCGCTCTAAAATACTCCAGCAATATCGACAAAATCAACTCCAGGATGATTATGTTTTCGCTTACTGTAGAGTAGTGCAGCCTACTGTTTTTTACCAGCCGGTTTTATAGCTATACCGGCCTTCAGCTTATCTTTTAAAAAAGCTTCTATTTTATTAAACAGGTGTATCCTGGCCATATTTGGTGTATGGTCATTAATGTCGTGCAGGTAATCAGGATAAAACTGCTGATCAAACTGTTTATTGGCTTTTATCAATGCCTTACTCAGCGCCATACTGTTTTGAAAATGCACATTATCATCAGCCGTACCATGCACCAATAGCAGGTTGCCCTGGTAGCTGTCTACAAAATTTACCGGCGACAGGTTATAATACAAATCCGGGTTTTCGCCGGGCAACTCAAGGTAGCGCTCGGTAAAAATATTTTCGTACAGTTTCCAGTCGGTTACCGGCGCTATGGCTACAGCAGCCCTGAACCTGCCGGGATATTTGGTAGCCGCTAATGCAGCCAGGTAGCCGCCATAGCTCCAACCACACAATGCTGTACGTGCTGTATCCATATAGGGTATTGTATTTTGTTGTAAATAACGGCGTACAGTCAGCATATCTTCTATGGCTAATTCGCCAAAATTTTTGTAACTCATTTTTCTAAATGCCTCACCGTTACCTGGTGTACCCCGGGGATCTACCGCCACTACTACATAACCCTGTGCAGCAAAATATTGCAGCGTCAGCATCAGGCGTTCGCCCCATTTATCCAGCACAAATTCTTTTTCGGGCGACCCATATACATACAGCAGTACAGGTGCATGCTGCCGTTGTGCTGCGGCTGGTGGCTCAATATAAAATCCGTTGAGTTTTCTGCCCGGCAGGGCAAATGTTTCGAGGCTTGTGCCAGGAATGATAAAATCATTCAATCTGCCTTTTAACTCCTTGTTGATGATTAATTTTTGAAACAAAGGCCTGCCACTGGCGGTGTACATCTGGTAAGCAGCCGGTGTGCTGATGCTGCTGTGCACATCCAGGAAATATTTTTTATTGGCGGTAAAGTAAGCCCGGTGATAGCCGCCTGCTTCGCTAAGCTTAAGCCTGCTGCTTCCATTAAACTTAATGCGGTACAGGCTGCGGTTGATGCCTTCATTTTCGTTAGCTGTATAATAAATGTAGCCTTCCTCTTCATCAATTGCATTGATGGTAAATACTTCCCAATTGCCTTTAGTTATGGCTGTATCTCTTTTACTATCCAGGCTAATTTCGTAAATATGATTGTAGCCATTTTTTTCGCTCAGCCACAGTAAACTATTGCGTGAAGCGATATATATGCCATTGCCGGGATTAAATTTGATATAATCATTTTTTTCTTCGGCAAAAATTACCTGCGATGCTCCCGTTTTGCTATCGGCCTGCAATACCTCAAGCAACTGCTGTTTGCGGTTGAGGCGTTGTATAAAAAGGGCGGTGCCATCTGCATTCCAGCTAAAGCCGGTGATATACTGGTCGGGGTTAATACCCACGTCCATTTTTGTAAGCACTTCGTATTTTATATTGTACACATACACATCTGCCTTAGGTATAGCTTCGCCAGCCTTGGGATAGGGCATTTTATGTACCTCAGGGTACAGGTTATTAAAAACAGTAATTGGAAATTGTGTAACGGGGCGCTCATCCAGCCGGATAAAAGCTATCTTTTCACCATCATTACTCCACGCATACATTTTTGCCAGGCCAAAGCCATTTTCGTATAAGGCATTTGCAGCGCCATAAAGTATTTCGCTGGGTCTGCCATCCACGGTTAAATGCTTTATCTCTTCATTCTCCAGGTTTTTTATCAGCAGGTTGTTGTTGAAAATAAAGGCCAGTTTTTTAGAGTCGGGCGAAAAACTGGCATAACTCTGCTTACCGCTGGTGAGTACAGGGCGAATGTTTTTTTGTGTGCTGTTCCATACATAGCAGGCTTCTTTGGTACTGTTGCGAAAAAGCCTTTCAGATTGTGTTTTAATCAGTATCCGGTTATCATCTGGTGCAAATTCAAAATCTTCGAAGTAAGTAAAAGTTAGTGGCAGCGAATCGTTGGGCAGCTTTACCTGGTTGCTGAAAACAGTATCAATGAGTTTACCTGTTTCAAAATCGAGCGAAAAAATCATTTGCAGGTTTTTGGCGGGGTCGGCCTCCACAAATGCAAAGCGGTTGCTTTGGTGCATCATGTGCACATTGAGTTTTCGCTCATCAAAATATCCGCTCCAAATGGCTTCTAATGGAATTTTGGGTTTAGCCTTTTGTGCCGTTGCAGCTATGGGCAATTGTAACGCCAAAAGCCATACACAGGCAAATCGTCTTGTCATAAGAAGGTTGTAATGTTGTTTTTGTAAAATAAAAATTTTACTGCTGCAATGCAACAGTTACAGGGCGGCCACGGTTGTAGATGGGATAAGGTAAAAGGTTAAAGTGGCGGCAAAAATAGGGTAAAGCGTTAAAAATCGTACTCCCTCCTGAAAATATTCATTCTTACTCCTGCCGTAATTAAAGTAGAGTTGTTTTTTGAAGCAGCATCGTTGGCAATGCTGTAATTGCGTTGCTGCAGGCTCAAATCTATATTAATATTTTCCCAGGGCTCGTAAGTAAGGGCCAGCAGGGCATTGAGGCAGGTTGCTTTTCGGCCACTGCCGATGTTATAGCCAAAATCGCCAATACGCTGGTCGGTAGGCAACCTAAAGGGATTGCCGCCATAATTGCGGCCATTAAGGCTATCGAGGCCCTGGTTATAATAAATTACACGGGCATGCACATACCAGCGTGGCGCAGGCTGGTACCTGATGATGCCGATAAACTCCTGGAAATTAGCCCCCAGCGGATGTGCCAGTGGCTGATTGTAGTGCGTCACGTTAGAAATAATATTGTTGTGCGAATAGGTAAATGGCCGCACCCGGTTCGATTCTACCTGTACATCCAAATTAGCTACACCAAAAGCATCTGTATATTTTGCACCAAGCTGCAGGCCCCATTTATTGGCCCACCAGCCTGTATTTGCCCTTATTTGCGACAGCTTAAATTCATCTAATAACAACTGCCCGTAAAATTGCAGGCGTTGTGCCACATTTGCTTTAAAATCAATACCAGCCAGCGCATTATCAGGGCTGCCCACCATACCCTCGATATGACGGTAAAAAATAATGGGGTTGAGGTACTGGAAGTCGAAATTATTTTTTCGGCCAAACATCACCGTTTCAAACAAGCCGATATTTAACCATTTGGTTACGTTCACACTCAGGTGATGCGTAGCCATATATTTTCTATCGAGCAGGCTATCGCCCTGCTTTACAAACTGCGGCATCACTTCTGCAAAAATGTTCTGGTAGTTAAACTTCCAGATTTTGGTATTTAGTTTTAAAAACAAATAGCTGTTTCCCCAATCGCTTAAAAACAAACTGCGATAGCCGTTGCCAATAAAGTTTTTATCGAACCCAAATTGTATATCCACATATTTTGCGGCATTAAAAGCTACATAACCACGGGCATCAAAATAATCGAAAGCCCTTCTTTTAAAGTTTTTGTAAAACCCTACTCCTGGCACAGCCCTGAGGTTATTTACCTTATCAAAAAAATACGATGGGCCACGCTCCTGGTTATCTGTAAGGGATGCAGCAAAAGCAATTTTACGGGCAATAAGCCCACGCATAGTTGCGCCACGGGTGTTGAGGAACATAGCATCATCGTTGCCCGACTGGCTGCCGTACTGCAGGTTAAGCACAGGATTAATTGCCAGGAAAAAATCTTTTTCATTTACCTCAAGCAGGTTGGGCTTGCTGCGGTAAAAATATTTCAGGATGGGCCTTTCGCTTTTAAAATCTTCCTTACTGCCGGTTACCCATTCGGTATTGTTCATCAGCAGGCGGCGCATATTGAATTGATCAATACGGCTAAACTTTATGGCAGCAGGATTAGCCCGGGCAACACTATCAAAAAATTCTGCCTCCTGCACCACATATTTACGGTTCAATGGCTTGATGGTAGAAAAATTAATATCAGTATTGTGCCCGTACTTGATTTCGAACCTGTCTATAAAATGAAATATTTTATCGCCCTGGGTAAGATTAGCAGACTGTGCCATAACTGCTGCAGGGGAAATAAAAAACAGCAGTTTGCATAAGCTTTTGATAATTTGCATGCCGGATAATTAAACTATAAACTTTTTCAATATATGCAAAGATATCTTTTTAAAAATATCCTGGTGGTGAATGAAGGAAACACTAAAGCCATGGATGTGCTTATTGCCGGTGAAAGAATAGAAAAAATTGCTGCGGTGATGGATGTACCCGGAAAGATCACCGAAATTAATGGCGAAGGCAAATACCTGTTGCCGGGAGTTATCGATAACCATGTGCATTTTCGGGAACCCGGCCTCACTTTCAAAGGGGGCATTTACCAGGAATCTAAAGCAGCAGTAGCCGGTGGCGTTACTTCCTTTATGGATATGCCCAATACCATACCACCAACTTTTACCCAACAACTGCTGGAAGAAAAATTTGCAATTGCTGCACAAACATCGCTGGCCAATTACTCCTTTTATATGGGCACCAGCAATGATAATGCCGATGAAGCGTTAAGAACAAATGATAAACGCAGGGAAGTATGCGGTATTAAAATTTTCATGGGCTCCTCTACGGGTAACCTGCTGCTGGATAACCCGGCCATACTGGACAAAATTTTTGCCGAAAGCCAAATGCTTATTGCCACGCATTGCGAAGACGAAAGGATAATGAAGCAGAATTATGAAAAGCTGAAAGTACAAAAGCCCGAACTTACTGCTGCCGACCACCCCATCATTAAAAATGAGGAAGCCTGCTTTGAATCTTCGCTGTATGCCATTCAATTAGCCAAAAAGCACAACAGCCGGCTGCATATCCTGCATATTACCACGGCTAAGGAACTGGCACTTTTTTCGAATATGCTGCCCCTTGCCGAAAAACGCATTACCTGCGAGGCCTGCGTGCACCACCTGCACTATACCAGTGATGACTATGCGCTGCAGGGCAATAAAATAAAATGCAACCCGGCCATTAAGGCCCCCTTTAATAAAGCGGCCCTCTGGGAGGCCTTGCTGGATGACAGGATAGACGCCATCTCTACCGACCATGCACCGCATACCATTGAAGAAAAAAACGAACCCTACGAAAAAGCACATGGTGGCGTACCTTTTGTACAGCACTCCCTGCCCGTGATGCTGTATTATGCTAAAAACGGCAAAATAAGCATCGAAAAAGTGGTGGAAAAAATGAGCCATAACAATGCGATATTGTACAATATTGCCGAAAGGGGTTTTATTCGTGAAGGGTATTATGCCGACCTGGCCGTGGTTAACATGAACAAGCCTTTTACTGTAAGCAAAGAAAATATTTTATACAAATGCGGCTGGAGCCCCTTAGAGAATTTTACCTTTCCTGCATCTGTAGAAAAAACATTTGTAAACGGCACAATGGTATATGGCGGCGAAGCGGGCTGGAATGAATCGGCAAAAGGCAAAAGGCTGCTGTTCGACCGGTAAAAAAATTACTGCATGGAAACTGACAAAACCACGCTAACGGACCTTTCCATCCTCGACACAGGAGATGATTTTTCTGTTTTCAACAAAATAAATTACTGTATTACCAGTGGTGGCAGACAGCGGCTGCTGGCCAACTTTAATACTCCCTTAAAAACCATTGAAGCGATACAGGGCATACAGCAGACACTGCAATGCATTATTGCAAATGAACAGCACTGGCCATCGCAAATCAGCAATGGCGGCGTAATGGTGATCGAAAAATTTTTTACCGCTACCATTGATGAAATACCGGCTCATCCTTCCGCAGCCGGTGTGATGGCGTATAAAATTTTTCATGGTCCAGATTTTTATTTTGTAAAATATTCGGCCGAGCATCTTTTTGATTTTATTAAAGGCATGCAACAACTGGTGGCTTATTTTTTTAAAGATGATTTGCCGGCGCCATTAAAAACTGTATTGCAGGAAGCTGCTTCTGTGCTTAGCCAGCCTGCTTTTGAAGCATTGCATCCCTTTTCAAAAAGTAAGGAGATGCCTTTGGGCAAACAACTGACACTGGCACATTTTATCCGCTACCGTTATAAACGAAATATACTGCAGTTGCTGGATACCTGGTACCAATTGGATGCCTGGTATGGTATGTCGATGGCTGTGAAAAAGCTGGGGCTGGTATTTCCAAAGTTTACGCATACCCCAAAACCACTGCTGCACCTTAAAGGCCTGTACCACCTGCTGCTGCCCCAGCCAGTGGCTTATGATATAGCACTTGACCCCGAAAAAAATTTCCTGTTTTTAACAGGGGCCAATATGGCCGGTAAAAGCACATTTATCAAATCGGTGGGCACGGCTGTTTTTTTAGCACACCTGGGCATGGGCGTACCTGCTGCCGCCATGGAGCTTAGTGTGTTCGACGGGTTGCTCAGCAATATTAATGTAGTGGATAATATTGCCAGGGGCGAAAGTTATTTTTACAACGAAGTGCAGCGCATAAAATCTACCGTACAAAAAATTGCTCATGGTAAAAACTGGCTGATACTGATAGACGAATTATTTAAAGGCACCAATGTGCAGGATGCCATGAAATGCTCTATCGAAGTAATTGAAGGTTTTTTGAAGATTAAAGACAGCATGTTTATCCTGTCAACCCATTTGTACGAAATAGGGGCCGGGCTGCAGCAGCACCCCAACATCCTGTTCCGCTATTTTGAAACCTCGGTAAAAGATGAACAACTGCAATTTAGCTTTCAGCTTAAAGATGGGATCAGCAACGACCGGCTGGGTTACCTGATATTAAAAAGGGAAGGCGTAGTTGATTTGCTGCAACAACTTTAAGCATAGCGCTATACCCGCTGCTTCTTTGATTTCAACTACATTTGCAGCCATAGTTATATGTAATGAAGCAACTACTGGGCATTTTCCGCTATATACACATCAATAAAGGCAAGCTTATTTTTTACATCACCTGCTCGCTGCTGGCTACTGTTTTTTCAATGACAGCACTGGGCATGTTATCCCCGTTTATGCAGTTAATTATTAATGGCGATAATGATGTGCCAATTAACTCCAAAGCGGTGGGTGGGCTGGTAAATTATATACAACAACTGCGGGACAACAAAAGCCCCATGTTTGCTTTAGGCGTGGTATGCTGTATCATCCTCATCAGCAACCTCATCAGCAATATATTCCGTTACCTCTCATATTATATCTCCACGCCGGTACGCAACGAGGTGCTTTCCTCCTTCCGGATACGCCTGTACGAAAAAATATTAAAGCTGCCATTAGGCTACTTTTCAGAGCAAAAAAAAGGCGACCTGATGAACCGCATGATTGGCGATGTAGGCGAAATACAGGCCACTGTAATATCGGCTATGGAGGGGCTTATCAAAGATCCGCTCACCATCATCAGCTACCTTATTTACATGGTTTACCTAAGCCCCATGTTGTCGCTGGCCTTATTATTATTGCTGCCTGTTACGGCATTTATTATTGGCCGTATCAGTAAAAAACTAAAGCACCAAAGCAATGCTTACAGTGTAGCCTCGGGCCAAAACCTCAGCCATGTGGAAGAAACCCTTAGCGGCATAAAAGTCATTAAGGTTTTTACGGCAGAAGACAGCATGCTGCAGAAGTTTAAAGCCGGTAACCGTAAAATTTTTTCCATACTTAATGCCATGACACGGCGGCGAGACCTTGCAAGCCCACTCACCGAGGTAATGGGTGTAGCCGTACTTTGTGTAATCCTTTTTATTGGCGGCTACCTGGTGTTCAACCATAGCGGCGATTTACAAAAGGCTGATTTATTTCCTTTCATCGCTGTATTTGGCATGGTAATTAACCCGGCAAAAAATTTATCCAATACCATCAGCAACATACAAAGGGGTATGGGCGCTATAGCCCGTGTAGAAGAAATACTGAATGCCCCCGAAGTAATTGAAAACAAAAACAACGCAGTACTGCTTGAGGGGTTCAACCAGAGTATTGAATTTCGTGAAGTGTCTTTTAGCTATGGCGCTAAGCAGGTTTTACAAAACATAAACATCCGTATTGAAAAAGGTAAAACAATAGCACTTGCCGGTTCATCGGGTGCTGGCAAATCCACGCTTGTTGATTTATTGCCCCGCTTTCATGATGTTACTGGTGGCGAAATACTGCTGGACGGCATTGATATTAAAGATTGCAACCTGCAATCGCTGCGCCGGCAAATGAGTTTTGTAACACAGGAGCCTGTACTGTTCAATGATACCATTGCCGCCAATATCGCATTAGGCAACCCCAATGCCAGTATGGAACAAATAGAAGCTGCCGCCAAAATTGCCAATGCCCACCAGTTTATTATGAATAAAGAAAATGGCTACCACACCATTATTGGCGACAGGGGAATGAAACTTAGCGGCGGTGAAAGGCAACGCATTACCATTGCAAGGGCTGTATTGCAAAATCCACCGATACTTATTTTAGATGAAGCTACTTCTTCCTTAGACACAGAAAGTGAACGTATGGTGCAGGACGCTATTATTAACCTGATGAAGGACAGAACATCTCTTGTAATTGCCCACCGCCTGAGCACCATTCGCCATGCAGACGAAATTATTGTGATGCAGCATGGCCAGATTATCGAACGGGGCACACATGAAAGCCTGGTAGCACAGAACGGATTTTATAAAAAACTGGTGGAGATGCAGGAAATAAAGTGAGTGTTTATAATGCTCTTCTTACTTCAATGCGTTGCAGGGCTTTAATTAAACGCCTGCCTGTTTTTTCATCAGCACTGTTTAGCATTAAAATTCTTTCACTCATTACTGTCGCTTTAATCCCTTCTTTTTCAGTTACAACAAAAATATTGTTGCCAGCAGGATTATTAAATATTTCATTCCAGGAATACACTACTTTATATCCATCTGTTGCTGCAAAAACAAAATAAAATTCACTAAGTTGTTTAGGGCTTTCAACTGTAATGTCTACACCTGCAAGCAGCTCTTTTAATAAAACGCCTTTCAGCCCTTTTAAAGTGGATTTTTTTTCGCCAAGATGGTTGGTTACCACAAAGTCACCTATTTCATGTGTGATGAATTTTGATAAGCTAGCCAGTGGTATAACAGTTTCGTTTGTTATGCTGCCAGAAATAATAATGCTGTCAGATGGTTGTAAATTCTTTTGTGCCCATGCCGCTAATGGTGCAAGCAGGCAGATGAATACATAAAGTTTGATACTATAAATAGTGTTCATTATAATGCTGTTTTACCCACTCTTTCCATCTGGTTCCGTTTCTTCTTGCTGTATTTTTTTTCGTATTCCAGTATTTCTTTGGTCTTTACTTTTTCCTTTGGTTGTGCAGGCCTGTTTTCAACTACAGGTGGCGGAGCATCTTTTATTACCTGGCCCCGGTCGTAGCGTTCTGTTTTTATAATATGCCCGGTGGTATTAAAATACTTCCATTCGCCGTGAGGTACACTATACTGCTCTGCCTTTACCAGCTTATACTCTATAATTTCATTGTTGCCCTCTCCGTACACCGGTATTGTATCATAAGGCGCATCAGGGTTATAACCCTTCCATTCTTCATGGCGTTCGATAGCACCCAAAAAAGTAAAATAATCCTGCGTGCCATGTTTTCCGCCAAACTTATAATTTTCAACCGCTATCAAATCGCCATTGGCGTTGTACTTGCGCCAGGTGCCGGTTTTTTTATCGTCTTTGTAATACCCTTCTTCTTCGTAGCCCGGCTCGCTGCGTATTTCGGGCACTGTATTTACCCATTTGCCCTGCTTCTGCCCTTTTAAATCTATGGCATTAAGCGTATCTCCGTTAGGCGATAATTTATATTCTTTGTATTGTGCCTGTATACGTGTAGTGCAAAAAACAAGCAACAGGATAACTGCTAATGTTTTTTTATTGAAAGGAAACTGTAGCATAAAATAATATTGTGTAAAAAAGAGGTACCAAAATTAGGCCATCTTTTTCCGAATTGATACGCAATAACTTTTTAACAAAAATGAAAAATATTGATTGAACCGGGTAGCTATAGCATCAGAGGTCGGCAAGAAAATTTTCGTGTATATAATCCACAACATTGGTAAGACTACCCGTTTGTTCATATACCTGCAACTGCCTGTCGGCACCGGTACCATGTTCCAGCATTTTGTGTACATGATTAATAGCGTGCCTGCTGCCCAGGTGGGGGATTACGTCATCTACAAAATCGAGCAGTTCATAAATTAGCACACGGGTATTCACTTCTTTTTCTTTACCAAAATCAATGAGGCTGCCATCGATACCATAACGACTTGCCCGCCATTTATTTTCATTAATTAAGGCACGGGAATACATCATAAAATTGAGGTTTTGGCTACGCAGCTTATACAGCTTGGCACATATTGCCTGGAAGAGGGCAGTAATGGCAATGGTTTCATGCACCGTCATAGGGATATCGCAAATGCGAAACTCTACTGTATTAAAAAATGGATGTACCCTTAAATCCCACCATATTTTTTTGGCATTGTCTATACAGTTGGTACGCACCAGCAGGTTTACATAGCTTTCATAAGCACTAATGCTTTCAAAATAATCGGGTATACCGGTACGGGGAAATTTATCGAACACTTTAGTACGAAACGATTTGTAACCTGTAGTTCTGCCTTCCCAAAATGGGGAGTTGGTACTGAGTGCATACACATGCGGTAAAAAATAACGGGCGGAGTTGGCGATATGTATCGCCAGGTCACGGGTTTCCATACCCACATGCACATGCAGGCCAAATATCAGGTTGCTTCTTGCAGCTTCCTGCAGCTCATTTACAATTTCGCTGTAGCGGGCATGATCGGTAATTAACTGGCTTTCCCAATGACTAAATGGATGCGTACCCGATGCCCCAACGGTAAGCCCAAGATTACCGGCAATATTGTATATCGTTTTTCGTAAAGTAGATACATCAATAAATGCTTCATCTACATTCTGGCACACATCGGTACCTACTTCCACTACGGCCTGGTGCATTTCGGCCTTCACTTTATCTTTTATTATCTTCTGCCCTTCATGCACAATTTTTTGTTCATGACTTTTCAGTTCCCTTGTTACAGGGTCAATTACCATATACTCCTCTTCCACACCCACTGTAAAGTTTTTATACGATATACTTGCCATACTTTAACTGGTTATTGATGAAGTAGTCTTTACACAATGTTTTTTAAAAGGTCTTAATACGGCTGCTGCCAGCGCATTTATACCAGGGGCAGCTTTGAAGCACCCTTTCTTACATACTCACCCCAGGTAAGGTTATCGGTACCATCCTCCTGTGCCACTGCTCTTTCGATGGCATAAGTGGCTGCCGTTTCTACCACCCACTCAAAGTTTTCTTCACCCACACTTGCCCTGTCGGCATCAGGTGCCGGGTTGCAAAAATCAATGGCATAGGGCACACCGTTACGCAGGGCCAGTTCTACCGTATTAAAATCATAACCCAGGTATTGATTGATACGCAATACAAGGTCTGTCATCATCTGCAGTTTTTCGGCCGATGGTTTAAAATCTGCCACATAACGCAAATGATGCGGATTGCGTGGCTCATAACTCATGATGCGTACATATTTTCCACCAATACAATAACAGCGGTAATACTCTTCAAACACAATCTCTTCCTGCAATAGCATAACCAGTTCGCCGGTTTCGGAATGTTTCTCAAAAAACTCATCGATATTATTCAGCTTGTATACATGCTTCCAGCCACCACCGGCAAAGGGTTTCATATAAGCAGGGAAACCTACGTATTTAAAAATACCACCCCAGTCTAATGGATAAGACAGGTTACTGAATGATTCGCCCGAGGTATCTGGCGGCAAATCCCTTGAAGGGAGTATTACTGTTTTAGGCACTGGCACACCTATTTTTGTTGCCAGGCAGTTGTTGAAAAATTTTTCATCAGCACTCCACCAAAATGGGTTGTTGATAACTGCCGTGCCACACAATGCCGCATTTTTTAAAAATGCCCGGTAAAATGGTACATCCTGCGATATACGATCCACTATCACGGCATAGCCGCTGGATTCTCCCTGCATAACCTTTTCAATATGTACCGGCTCAGCTTTTATACCATCCGGTTGCTTACTGTTAATTCTAGCCACAAAAGCTTCCGGGAAACTTCGTTCCTTGCCGAATAAAATGCCAATCTTTTTCATAAAAATTTAATTGAGAGGTGAAGGGTGTGTTCCTGGCTAGGCTTTACCAAATATATTTTTATAGCATCGCTTCACCAAAAAATTAATTTATACTGCCCGGGCTGCTTCAACACATCTTTCCGGCTTTATTTTTTCGTTATTTATTGTGGTGAGTTTCTTTATTTTTGGCACATAATGCACACTAATACATCAGGCATTTATGTTAGCAGGCAATTAATATCTTCCACCTATTTAAATCGGCAAGTAATAATTGATAGCTACCTGCCGCCCGTTAACGCTTCTTTCCAACAAGCCTCTTTACTGCTGATTAATGATGGGCAGGATTTAGTTACCATGCAGTTCAACGAGATATTAGAACAGCTTTATAATGCCAATACAATTGAACCGGTATTTTGTGTTGGTATCCATTGCTCCGAAGACAGAAAAAATGAATATGGTACCGCAGGTATACCCGATTACCTGGGCAGGGGCGCAAAAGCCAGCCTGTATACTGCATTTATTATTAACGAACTGCTGCCTTTTCTTTATAAAACCTACAGCAACTATTTTTTTACCCAAAAAGCCTTTGCAGGTTTTTCGCTGGGTGGCCTTAGTGCACTGGATATTGCCTGGCGCCACCCCGGAATATTTTCAAAGGCAGGTGTTTTTAGCGGTTCATTCTGGTGGAGAGATAAAGCACAGGAAGATCCGGACTTTAATGAAGATACCCACCGAATTATGCACCGTATTATCAGGCAGGGAAACTATAATCCTAATCTTCAGTTCTTTTTTGAAGTTGGCACACTGGACGAAACTGCAGACAGGAATAACAACGGCATCATCGACGCCATTGATGACACACTTGCGCTGATTAAAGCATTAAAAAGCAAAGGCTATCCTGATACCGGTATCCGGTATATCGAATTAAAAGATGGCAGGCATGATGTAGCCACATGGGCAAGAGCATTTCCCGATTTTTTGATATGGGGCTGGGGCCGGTAATACGGTAATTAATCATCTACAACCATCCGGTCAACTACAATAAAAAAGCCTATCCGGCTAAAACCGAATAGGCAGGGTTATACTGTCGGGATGGCAAGATTCGAACTTGCGACCTCCTGGTCCCAAACCAGGCGCGATAACCGGGCTACGCTACATCCCGAACACAACTTTGCAGTTGTTTGGCGGAGAGGGTGGGATTCGAACCCACGGTACAGTGTTACCCGTACGACGATTTAGCAAACCGTTCCTTTCGGCCTCTCAGGCACCTCTCCATTTTTCAAATCATTAAAACAACATTGGCCAATTTGCACTCGCCTGCACTTTTGCAGAACTGCTTTTGCCCCTGCTGCTTAATAACCGCTTAACACCTGATTTTTTCAGGGGTGGCAAAAATACAATTCAGCAACGGAATACCCAAAACTTAATAAAAATATCTACAGCTATTTTTAAGCCGGGCAAAAAAAACGGGCTCATTGCTGAACCCGGAGTACAGTTGGTTTTGATAAGCATTTTACATTGCGGCTAATTGCACTTTTTGCTGCAGTTCCAGCACGCTTTCTTTAAATAATGTATCGGTATCCATCAGGTCTTTTACAGTTTGGCAACTGTGTATTACAGTGGTGTGGTCTCTTCCGCCAAAATGCTCCCCAATGGTTTTCAACGAATTTTTAGTGAAGGCTTTTGAAAGGTACATGGTAATTTGCCTGGCTTGCACTATTTCCCTTTTACGGGTTTTTTGCAGCAGTTTATCATACGGCACATCAAAATAATCGCATACCATTTTCTGGATGGCATCAATGGTAATTTCCTTGCTGGATGATTTGATGAAATTTCTTAACACTTTCTTCGCTAGTTCTAAATCAATTTCTCTCTTATTTAGCGAAGATTGTGCCAATAATGATATTAAAGCACCTTCCAGTTCACGTACATTACTATTAATATTATACGCAATATACTTTACTACTTCACGGGGCATTTCAAGTCCGTCGTTCTTCATTTTACGGTCCAGTATTTCAATCTTGGTTTCGTAGTCGGGTGCCTGCAAATCGGCACTTAATCCCCAGCGAAACCGGCTGAGCAAACGTTCCTGCACACCTTCCAGGTCTTTAGGTGGTTTATCACTGGTGAGTATCAGTTGCTTGCCGCTTTGGTGCAGGTGGTTGAATATGGAGAAAAAAGCATCCTGCGATTTTTCGGCCCGGTTAAAAAACTGAACATCATCAATAATGAGTACATCTATTAACTGGTAAAAATGTATAAAATCGTTGATGGCGCCGTTGCGGCTATGGTCGATAAACTGGTTGATGAATTTTTCGGAGCTTACATACAGTACTACTTTGTTACCGTGTATCCTTTTTACTTCATTGCCTATTGCCTGGGCCAGGTGCGTTTTACCAAGGCCCACTCCGCCATAAATTACCAATGGGTTAAATGAAGTGCTGCCGGGCTTTTCGGCTACTGTTTTACCGGCACGGCGGGCTACCCGGTTGCAATCGCCTTCTATAAAATTTTCGAAAGTATAGGAGTTGTTAAGCTGCGGATCAATCTGCATCTTTTTTAAACCCGGTATTACGAAGGGGTTTTTTACAGGATTGTTTACAAACAGCGGAAAGTCCATTTCGTTATTAGGATATGATTTAAAGCCATTGTTACCGGGCACATCCATCGTAAGCGGTTTATTTTTGCTATTCCCGCTATCTACCATAATCCTGTATTCAAGCCTTGCTTCTTTACCCAATTCTCTTTTTAAAGTTTTGGCAAGAAGACCCACATAATGCTCTTCTAAATATTCAAAAAAAAACTGGCTTGGAACCTGGATGGTTAATATCTTTTCTTTTAGGGCAACTGGTTTAATGGGTTCGAACCATGTTTTGTAATGCTGCCATTCTACAATGTCTTTGATTATTGCCAAACAATTATTCCAAACTTTATCAAAAGTTTTGTCCATTAGTCCTTTTCCTTAAGCAATTTACAGATATTGATAAATTTTCTTGACCGATTTTTCAAAAAAAAGTCTTTCATGTACGGATAAAAAAATCTTGCGTAGGGGAGCGAATATCAAAAGAAATCGGGAAAAAAAAAATTTTTTATTCACTTGTTTTTTTGCCTACAACCACAGTATGGGCTTCTGCAAGACTTTTATTTTTAAGTCTTGAAAATTCAAAATCGAGCCTGCCTAATACAATGCCCGCCCAGCCTACCTGGTTAATGATTACATCACTGCCCAGCCTGTTCTTAATTACATCCGGCGCATCCATAAAAGTATGTGTGTGCCCGCCTATAATCAAATCGATATTCGCAGATTCCTTTGCCAGTATCAAATCACACATCCTGTTTTTATCTTCTTTGTATTTATATCCCAGGTGACTAAGGCATACCACCATATCACAGCCTTCTTCTTTTTTTAGTTTATGTGCAATTGTATTAACGTGTTGCACCGGATCAAGGTATTGAGTGTTACCATATAAATTTGCCGGCACCAACCCTTTCAGTTCTATACCAACACCGGTAATGCCAATCTTGAGCCTGCCTTTTTTTACAATAGTATAGGGCTTCGATTTACCTTCCATTGCTGTGCCGGTAAAATCATAATTGCACAGCACTATAGGAAACCGAACATGTTGCAGTTGTGTAACAAAATTATCGAGCCCGGCATCAAAATCATGGTTGCCCATTGTTGCAGCATCGTATTGCATGGCAGCCATTGCCTTCATTTCGGGCTCGCCCTTATATATATTAAAATAAGGTGTGCCCTGGAAAATATCACCGGCATCTACTAACAAAGTATGCTTTTGTTCTGCCCGAATTTTTTGTATCAGCTCTGCCCGTGCAGCTACACCACCCAGGCCCTGGTTGCGGCCGCCATCCATCGGAAAAGGCTCAAGCCTGCTGTGTACATCATTGGTATGTAATATTGTAAGCTTCTGCACATCAGCTATTGCTGCCGTATTGGCCAATACAGACCTGCCTGCCATGAGTGCCCCTGCCGTTAAAGCCGATTGTGTGATAAATTTTCTTCTACTTTGCATAGCTAACCCTGTTTTCAAGTAAAACATTTATTTGTTTGCCTTCGCTGTGTTGCCTGCTTAAATAAGCTATCAGGGCATCTCTAAAAAGGTAGCCGTTGTTTTGCTGCGGTATTGGCTGCAGCATGGTACAATCATCGCCACCATTCGCTACATAATCTACTACAGCTAATGTATAAGTATGCTCGGCCTTTAACGGCGCACCGCCAATTAAAATATGTATGGCTTTTTTATCTTTCACCTGGTAGGTAATACCAGCACATGGCCATCCGCCCCGGCTGGCAATATGATCCATAAATTCCTGCAGCAAACTTCCATTTACTTTCAGCAACACCACAATATTATCAAAGGGTGATAACTCAAAAATTTTTCCTCTTGTGATATTGCCTTCGGCCATAGAGGTGAGCCTTATACCACCATAATTTACAAAGGCTGCATCTACATGCGTTTGATACTTTTCTTTTGACATAGCCAGCATGGCATCTGCCATCAGGTTACCCAATGTACATTCCGGTTGTCTTTTTTCAAGCGGCATCCCTGCTACGGCAATTACATCATTCATGCTCTTATTTACACTATCGGCATACGGTTGCAACAGTTTGCTCACAGCGCTGCTGCCCGGTGCCGCATTTTTAATCCGGTAATCTTTAAATTCAACCGAAGATGGCTGATATACCCTGCTGCAGGATGTAATTAAACAAAAAAGTGCAATAAAGGATATTGGCAACTGGTATTTACGCATGATAATTTGAATAAATATGTGCGGTAAATTAGGTATTTTTAAAATAAAGCAGGAAATATCTGCTGAAAAAAAATTATTACAAATAAGATTACATTTACACGCTAAATTTTAAAATATGGGATACGAGCTAACAGGGAAATTAATTGCTAAATATGATACCGTTCAGCGAAGCGGTACTTTTAAAACAAGAGAGTTTGTAGTAGAAAAAACGGAAGATATCGGCGGCCGCACCATTACCAATTATATAAAATTCCAGTCGGTACAAGATAAAACAACCATTATTGATAAAGTAAATGTGGGCGACGATATAAAAGTACATTTCAATATCAAAGGCTCTAAATGGGAAAAAGAAGGCAGGATCAACTATATCACCAACCTCGACGCCTGGCGTATTGAACAGGTACTGCAACCCGGCACAGCCAAACCTGCCACCGATAACGAATACCTTGAACCCCTGGATACATTCAGTGCTACACCGCCTGATGCTATTGATGATTTACCGTTTTAGTAACTGCTATTTAAAAGATAAGTACAGTTACACCACCATTTTAATTTTCCGGGATAAATCCCCGGCGTATACATGCAACAAATACTTACCATCAGGCTGCTGCCACACGAAGCAGCAAACGATACCAGCATAAAAAACTGTATTGCCAAAAGTACCGGTAACAAAGTCGTTTCTGTTACCGGTTTTCATATCCACAAAAAATCTATCGATGCCAGGAGCAAACCCATTTGGGTTAACCTTACGGTAAACGCATTTATCAACGAGCCCTTCTACGAAAGAACCATTCAGCCGTTTCATTTTGAGGATGTACATCAGGCCGGTAAAAAAATAATTATCATTGGTGCCGGTCCGGCAGGCTTGTTTGCTGCATTGCAATTGATTGAGCTGGGTATTCAACCCATACTACTCGAAAGGGGCAAAGAGGTGAGGGCAAGGCGCAGGGACTTGGCTGCACTTAATAAAGAAGGCATTGTAAACCCCAACAGCAATTACTGCTTTGGCGAAGGTGGCGCAGGCACGTACAGCGATGGCAAATTATATACCCGTAGTACTAAGCGTGGCGATATCAACAGGATACTCAACCTGTTTGTACATTTTGGAGCCGAGGAAAAAATTTTGTACGAATCGCATCCGCATATTGGCACCAATAAGCTGCCACATATCATTACAGCCATGCGGCAATGTATTATAGATTGTGGCGGTCAGTTTTATTTCAGTAAAAAAGTGTTGGATATAATTATTGAAAAGGAAAAAATCAGCAAAGTGATTACTGCTGATGGCGACAGCTTTACTGCTGATGCGGTAATACTGGCCACCGGGCATTCGGCAAGAGACATTTTTGAACTGCTGCATCAAAAGCAGGTACTGCTTGAAGCAAAACCTTTTGCTTTAGGCGTAAGGGTAGAGCATCCGCAAAGTCTTATTGATAGTGTGCAATACCACTGCAGCAGTCGCGGCGAATTTTTACCCCCTGCAGCCTATTCGCTGGTGCAGCAGGTAAATGAACGTGGCGTATTTTCATTTTGCATGTGCCCGGGCGGCATTATAGCACCTGCAGCCACAGCACCCGGCGAACTGGTTGTAAATGGCTGGAGCCCCAGCAAAAGAAATAATCCATTTGCCAATAGCGGCATGGTGGTAACGGTTGATGAAAAAGATGCATGGAGAGAACTGAAGCGATGGAGCAGGGAAGGAAAACTAACAGGCCTGAAAAGCATAGGAAATTTTGAGGATGCAGAAAACAATCCATTACTGCTGATGTACTTTCAGCAAATGGTAGAGCAACACTGTTTTGCCGCAGGCGGAGGTCGGCTAATAGCTCCTGCACAGCGTATGGTTGATTTTTCCTCTGCAACAGTTTCGGCATCCTTACCGGCATGTTCATACCAGCCCGGTTTGCAATCAACTCAATTACATGAAGTATTACCCGGATTTATTTACCAGGCGCTGGCAAAAGGTTTTGAGGCTTTTGGCAAAAAGATGAAAGGCTATTTTACCAACGATGCTGTTGTAGTGGCTACCGAAAGCCGCACATCATCACCAGTACGTATACCCCGAGATAAAGAAACACTTACCCACCCTCATATAAAAAACCTGTATCCCTGTGGTGAAGGTGCAGGCTATGCCGGAGGTATTGTAAGTGCAGCTATGGATGGGGAGAGGGTAGCCAGGCAATTAGCTTTAGTATTAAAATAAAAACATTATCGATTCGCTATCGCACCAGCACCACATTTCCTTTCATTTCTATCACACGGCCATTTACACCACGGCCACGCAGCATCCACACATAATTGCCTACAGGCTGGGGTTTCCCTTTATAAGTACCATCCCAGCCTTTTGACAGTTGTGATGTTTCAAACAGCAATTCCCCGTAACGGTTAAATATCCTGAAGATTTCAGTACGGGCAATACCCACAGGCAAGGGCCTGAATACATCATTGCGGCCATCACCATTGGGCGAAAAAGCATTGGGTACATAATAGGTAATACCATTTACTGTACGTATGGCAACAGCAGCAATACCTTCGCAACCTGCTGCATCAGTAACCCTAACCTGGAAGATGTGGACAGAATCGTATAGTGTAGCCATAGGATTGGCAATACCAGGGTTATTCAATGGCCCGGCAGGCGTCCACAGGTATTGTACGCCACCCGATGCCCTTAGCTGGTGGGGCACACCCACCACGGCCAGTGTATCGTTACCGGCAAATGCCGGCACCGGAGGCTGCATGGTTACCAGCACCGTATCACTTATGGTATAATTACATCCGTAGCCATCCGTTACCGTTAGTATGTACTGTTGTGTGCCTAAGGGATTTACTACGGTTACTGCACTGGCCGGACTTTCAATCCCTCCTGTGCTTACAGGCTGCCACTGGTAGGTAACCGGTACTGTGGTATTACTAACAGTACCCCTCAATATTGCTGTACCACCATCACATACCACTACATCATTACCGGCATGTACTACCGGTACCGGGTAGTAGCTTACGGTAACCGGCCCTGTAGTTTCGCAGCCGTCGGCATTTACAGCTTTAATATACCAGGTACCTGCCGTGGCGGCGGCTGGAGTGTTTAAAGGTATGGTTGCGTCCGCATTAGTCCAGTAACTGTATATAAGGCCTGGTTGCGTCAATACAGTACCGGTTAAATCTACTGCCTGTGGATAACACAATGTAGCAGGATTAGTAATGATGAGCTGTGGATTTGGGCTAACCGATACAGTTACCAAAGCTGTATCAGCACATCCCCCGCTGCCTGAAAGTATAATCTGGTAGATGCCGGCTGCAACTACTGCCGCCGGGTTTGTTACCGTGTTTCCATTGACCGTCCAGGTGGCGCTACCACCGGAAGTATTATACAGCGCTGTAAGATTTACTGTTTTTCCTGTACAGATGCCAACAGCAGTATCATTACCCAACACAGGCTTAGCCAGGAAACTGAGCAACGCAAAAGCTGTATCGGTACAACCAAAACTATTGGTTGCCACCAGCCGGTAATTGCCAGCAGCAGCCACCGCATTAGCATCAGGCACCAGCGTATTATTGATTGTCCACACTGCTGTAAGCGGAGTATAGTTATATAGATTATTAAGGTTAACTACCTGCCCTGCACAGCGGCTTACTACCGTATCGTTGCCGAGCACCGGAACCGGGTAAATATTTACCGTTGCGGCAATGGTATCCCTGCAGCCATCAGCATCAACCACTGCAAGCTGGTAAGTACCGGCTGCATTTATTACAGCAGGATTAGCAACAGCAGCCCCGTTGTACAACCATGTGGCATTAAGTCCCTGCAACATATACAGTGTACTGAGGTTTACTACACCGCAGGCATTTACGGAAGTGTCGGCACCTAATAATGTTTGGGTACTTACAGTAATATCCAACACCGCTGTATCGCTGCAGCCTGCCGCATTGGTTGCTGTAAGTATATATTGCCCGGCTGTAGTAACCGGCACCTGTACATCTACAGGGTTACCGTTAAGTATCCATTGCCGGGTAAGTGTTGTTACCGGGTATACAGTATTTAAATCAACCGATTGCCCGGGGCAAATGATTACAGCACTGTCGTTGCCCAGTACCGGCGGTGCAGTTACAGTGAGTAAAAGAAAAGCCGTATCCGTGCAGCCGCCTGCATTTGTTGCCACAAAGCGGTAATTACCCGGGCTAAACACTGCCGCAGTATTCGCCACAGCATTATTATTGAAGCTCCAGGTGCCACCCGGTGCACTATAGTAATCGTTCAGGTTAATACCTCCGCCACTGCAAATTGCCACAGCCGTGTCGTTACCAATACTAAGGGCAGGCGTCAACGTTATGTTGTAACTGTAAATCAAACTATCGCATCCACCTGCCGATTGGATGGTATCGGTGTACAAGCCGGCACTGTTTACCTGCAGGCCCCAGGGTAATGTAATTGTAGTGCCACTGCATATACTCGTATCCATTGTTACAGTTGCAGGGGAAGAAAGCAGGGTAACTGCTATGGTATCAGTAACAAAGCAACTGCTGTAATCCACCTGCACAGTGTACTGCCCGGGTTGTGTTACCTCAAATGTGCTGTTGCTGCTGCCATCCTGCCAGGTATATTGTACTGCGCCGGGCATAGCAGCATTAAGGGTAAACGAAGTGCTGTTACCCGGGCATATAGCTGTATCCCGGCCAAGGTTAGGCTGTGGCAATAAGGAAACATTAAAGCGCCTGATAAGGCTGTCGCATCCGCCGGGATACCGTAGCGTATCACGGTATATACCTGCTGCAGCAACCTGTTCGCCCCAGGGTAAATCCAATACCTGCCCAAAGCAGATAGCCGTATCAGTTACTTCCGAAACAGAAGCCGGGTAATTGGCAATATTTATGGTATCTCTTACAATACAGTTGCCAAAATTGATATTTACCCGGTACTGCCCTGCTGCCGTTACACGGAAGGTATCAGCGGTACTGTTGTTCTGCCAGGTATAGGAAACTGCGGCAGGCATGGCAGCATGCAGCACATAACTGCCCTTTGCAAAACAAATAGTGGTATCGCTTCCAAATGGTTTAGACGAATTAATATTATTTACTTCAAAAGAATCCCTGAATACACAATCGAAATACGAAATATCTACCCAGTAAATACCGGGGCGGCTCATATAAATAGATCTTGTGGTGGCACCAGTACTCCAGCGGTATGTTTCATTGTTACCGCGGCGCACATCCACCAATACAGAATCGGTACAAAGAAAAATTTGTTGCAGCGGCCTTGAGTTAATGGGGCTAATTAACACTCTTACCGTATCCCTCCGGCTACAGCCGTTATAGTTTACCCTTACCCAGTAATTGTTATTACCGGTGGCCGTTACCCGGAAGGTATCAGCAGTGCTATTGTTCTGCCACAGGTAGGTGGCGCCGGGATGCGATGTAGCCCTGAGCACAACAGGTGCAGTACTGCCACACTGGATAATGTCGTTACCAAAATTGATGTATGGCCTGCCCGGTACGGTTATCGTCCGCTCCACAGAATCCGACTGGTTGCAGGCTGTATTGGTTACCAACAGCTTTACGGTATATGTGGTATCGTTAGGCAGCACAGGATAAAAATAGGATGGAGATACGGCAGTTGAAGTTTGTCCGTTGTGGCCTAAATCCCATTTATACGTAATACTGGAGCCGTAGGTAGAAAAATTTACAAACTTTACAGAATCTTCCAGTGTACAATCAAAACGGGTATTAAAGTTGGCATTTACCAGGCAATTGTTCAGCGGCGCACAGGTATCGGCATGTGCTATTGCTGATAATTTAAGATCGATAGTACCGGTTACTGCAGCATTATTGATAGTAACGGGAGTGAATACCTGTATATAATAGCTCTGCCCGGGCACCAGGCACTGGTAAGTATTTTGTGTAAGTGCATCCAGTACGCAACTCTGTTCCTGCATGGCGCTGCAATCGCCGGTCATCATGCGGTATTTAATATCGCTGCTGGCCGCATTGGTATTTTCCACGAGGTAGGTGGTTACATCTAATGTATCGGTACCGCCTATATCCATCCTGAACCAACTGCTTTTGTACCGGGTGGTTACCCCATCCTGTGGGCAGGTAAGGGCCGGGCCAAATTCGCCATAATCCGTACCAATGGTATGGCAGTTAACCAGCACGGTAGCCGTAGCACTGCCGGCACCATTGATTGCGGCAGGGACAGGCCCGCCGCAAAAAACCCCGCCCTGCTCTATCAATTCAATTTCGGGGGGTACATACTGGTTCCCCCCGGTGCAACCGGGCAGGAATAAATAATAGGTGCCGGTGGTTACACAGCTCTGCGACCATACACCCGATGGCGTACTAACGTTGGCGGCTGTTTGTAATTGTAATCCCTTATTGGTAGAGTCACCGGGTATTACCTGTTTATGCAATTGTATCTCATTGGCACCATAAAATACACCGTTACCAATACGAATTCGATAGCGTACATTGCCTGTAATGGTAGAGGTAAATTTATACCACAACGTTTTGGTACATCCACCCTGCCCACTGCCTAATGGATCGGAGGCGCTACGGGTGGCGCAGGAATAATTATCCTGCTGCCCGGTGTGCACCCCTGCAGCCACTGTGCCCAAATCATCAGCCTGTGAGTAAAAATCAAATTTGGGTAATACCAGGTTAAATGAATCCAGCGATACGGAAACATCTATTTGTGTGTTGGGCAACTGGCCACCGGCTTCGGCGCTAATGCCATTTACATTATCTACCAAAATGTAGTACCGAGTTGGCTTGGCTGTGCAGGGATCCCGGTAAAATGAAATATTATTAGGGGCATTATAGCAATAATAATAAGTAATGTAATTCATGGTAATAAAACTAAGCCCCTGTGCTACGGTAGAATCTACAAGCCCGCCGGCCTGCACTGCGTTAAATGGCAGTGCCGCATCCACATCACTGCTGTACACTGCAAACCTTGGCTGCAAGCCACGCTGCAGTGTTTTATTCTCTACCCTCACCCTTACGGTACCGGGATGGTCAACCACAAAAGTGTACCACAGGTTACGTCGTGCAATATTGCCCGATACCGGGGGTGATACTGCATTATATAATGGCTGGTTATCAGCAGTGCTGTAAATGTTGGGATTGATATTTACACTACAGGCGGTGTTGGTTGGGTCAGTGGCGGTGGCTCCTGTAGTACAATAAAAGAAATCGCTGCTGGGTGGCCTTGTAGGATGCAAAGGATTAACATCGCCAATTTTTCCAAAACGATAGGTATTATCCGGCGGCACTGTACCAAAATCGTAAGCATTTGCAGCAAAATCAAAACGGGAATAGTCTACCCGGTCTATAAATATTCTTGGCGTTACACTATTACAAATATTGGCATCACTGGCAAACACCACAAGCGTATAAGTGCCCGGTTGAAAATGGCAAAACTGGATGTAACCGATATTACTCAGACATTCCTGTATAGGCGTGGCCGTTATAAACTGTAGCGAATCGGCCCGTACATCTTTATCATATACTTTGGCAAAATAGCCCCCTGTATTAATCTGTAAAAAACAAACCTGTGTGGTACGAAACACATAATAGGCTACACGGTTGGATGCAGGAGCACAGGCTGCAATGGGATGATTGGCAAATGGTGTATCAAGTGTACAGTTAAAACTTTCGGCTGGCAAAGTATAACTTGTATCTGTACGGGGATATACCGGTGTACTGATGGCCCTGGTTTTCCATTCAACCAGGTGTGGGGTATTACCTGCTGCCACCGAAGCCTTGTATGGCCTGTTGAATTTTGGTCCGGGGCAGGCCGGCGTAATGGTAATATTATATTCATCAAAATAACCTACATGGCCATTGTATTTACCACCGGTATTTACCAGCCGCATCACACTATCGTAGCTGGGCCCTGTGCCATAGCTTACTACGGTGTACCAGCCTGCCGGCAGGGGGGAGCAATTATTGGTGGTTTGAGCATTGGTAAAACAATTCCATTGACCGCCAACAGGAGTAAGCCCTGCTTCTCCATCTGTGGCTTTGCCATAAAACAGCGTACGCAGGCCGTGTGCATTACCCACACACCAGCCCCCATAGCCGGGGTTGGCAATGCGTACTATTGCATCTTCTTTCAGGTAAAACTGCATATACATGGCCTTGGTAGCCGGCCTGCTGCTCAGGTTACAGGGCACATAACCATTAATGGGTTTTGCATTGTCCTCACAACTCCAAAAATCTCTTGTCGTAATTTTTGTGCCGCCATTAGGGCCAAGGGTATCCATGATACTGCCCATATTCAAGGCATTTTGCAAACTATTGAACCTTGTTCTTGTTCTTGAAAATGTGAAGGAAGGTCTGTCGGCACGGCCTACATCACCAACAGAGCCCATCGTTACAAAAGTGTAAGTACCCGGCACCACGCAGGCGCTTTTGTTGGCACAATAAGTAGCCCCATCCCAGCAAAGTGTTTGTGGTACAATACCGGTAACCCTATCCGGAAAACTAAATACATTTTGTGCAGCAGCCAGTGCATTAGCATCGCCGCTGTATAATTTATACCGCAAGGGTGGATTATTTGAGTTCACCATATTATCCACTGCCACGGTACCGCTATCAGCAATTACAAACTGGCGGTAGTGTATTTTATCATTCACTGCGGCGCAGGTAGTATCCCAGGGACGCAGGGTAGGCTGGCAGCCGATAGTGTCTGGCGATGAGGGATAGGTAACCCCACTAACCAAGGGCTGTTGCACTCCGGCTACTTTATTGATGGTATCGTAAGCTCCTGTGGTGTACAGCGAATACCGGCCTGCAGCCTTCCGGTAATACACCCTCATATCCAGCCTGTACCGGGCACCGAGGTTGGTAAATAAGCATTGGTCGTAATTATTTGCAGCTGTACTATAATAATAATTAGTTGCAGGCACGGGTGTTTCCCTGCCCAATACCTGTATAATATAATCGCCGGGCGTAAAACATTCAATCTCCTGGTTGTAGGTGGCAATGCCTACCAGGTTTGCCTCATCCAGGTCGCTGCAATTGGCGGTAAGCGATTGTTTAAACACCCTTACGATTGGCCTGGAAGCTGCATTACAGTTAGGTATATACGGTAAAAAAGTAATAGCCGCAGCACTGTTGAGCGAAAAGCTTACATAACTGGCAAGTGTGTACGTAACATTATTAACTGTTACACCTGTGGCAGGCGCTCCCGAGCCGCAGGCGTTATTGATGAGCCTGCCATTGCAACCGAGGTTGTCGAACACTGTGGTGGTAGGGCCATTAGGCTGTGCATTTAATACGCCCAGCTTATTGCTTGCCGGCATAGTGCTTACAGGCCGGGGTGCTGCTGTTGCTGCTGTACCGCCGGTAATCAAGCCCAGCCGCAGCATATCTTTAAAATCTTTATGGATAAATAACTGGATGCTGTAGGTGGTATTAGGTTCCAGGTCGTTACAGGTGTATTGGGCTATGGCTGCCCGGTAGCCATTAGTGAGCAGCGAATCGCAACCGTCCACAACGGGCATTGACCTGTAATCAGCACTCTTTACATCTCCCTTATACAAAGCATACCCAAACTTTTTTAGCACAGCAGAGCCGCTACTGGGGAAATAAGTAGTACTGCCATTACCAGAGAGTGTTACCACCATATAATCCAGGTAAGCCGGTGTGGTAAAAGTAAACCAGGCACTTTTGTGATACTCTTTGTAGTTGTGCAGCACACTGCATATTTCATTTTCGTCTTCAATACTTTGGCAGGATGGGTCAAAATCAATCCGGCGGCTGTACACATTGGCTATTCCAAAATTGTAGGCTTCGTAAGGGTGATCGTAAGCAGCGCCTGTTTGGTCTGATATTTCAAGATTAACAATTACCGGGCCATTGGCCGCCAGCTTGGATGATACCTGCACCAGGTATTCTCCTGCCGGCACGCAGGGATGATAGGTGTTGCCAAATGTAACGATTGGCGTAAGCTGGTTACTGATAGCGGGTATTCCTGGCAGGCAGTTGCCCGACTGGTATACGGCAAACCCGGCATCACCGGCTGTAATAGTAGTGCCGGGTTGGGTTAGCGTTACTCTTACGGCCCGGATTGTGGGAATACTGAATTTGTACCAAACAGATTTTTTATCCTGCCCGGCCACAAAAATAGCCGGGGCAAATACCTCGCCGGATTGCACCGTGGCATTGGTTAAATTAGTTTGTGCCGAAGTGAATAAGCCTAACCCAAAGCCATTATCACTTATTTGAATGAGGGAAGCATCGGCACAGTTATCATTGGCAGGTACCTGGGCATATAGCCTTGTACCTGTAGTAACTGAGATTAAAATAAGCACAAGGCAGTAGCTGAAAATATGTATGGTAGCGTTTTTAAATTTCATTACTCTATCCTGGTTTAACAGCACCGCATTGGCACTTTTCTTACACAATGGCAGTTCAAAACCAATATACAGGTTCAAAGCCTAAAGCTGGCATTGAAACTATGTATCGCCAACATTTATAGCGGGCATTGAGTAAATGGGCTACTGCCTGTATTACGGCACAATAGTAATACGCCTGTTGGTATTTACAATTACATTGCCGGGTTTATCTACCGATACCATTTTGCAGGTTACATCGGTAGTAACCGTTACAGCGTGGCTGATATACACTTTATTTACTGCACCCGGAACTGTGTTGGTACTCCAGGTGGCAGGGTCGTTCCAGTTACCATCTTTAATACTGTAACACACTGTTGGATCTAAAACATACAATACGCCATACACATCATTATATATACCATTAGCTGCCATTACCTTGATGGTGTAGTTGCTCATGCTGTCGTGCATGGGTGCCTGGAAGCTGAAGCTGATTTGTTTGGTTTCACCGGGTAATATTGGACCGATATACACTGAATCGGCACTTGTAATGCTGTACCCGGCTGTTGGTTTGCTGATTTTAAAACGTACATTCTGCATCGCCACAGCGCCATAATTTTTAAACCGGTAGGTTACACTGCCTGTAGAACCCGGGGCCCGGCTATGATTGATACTGTACCCTTCCTGCACCAGGTATGCCGGTGATAAAATATTGCTGCTGCTTACCAGTGCCATTAAATGTACCAGCCCGTTTACTGCCGAATCGTTGGTTATGGCCAGTTCTTTTGTGAGGCTGTCTAACCCCGGAGCATAAGCGCTTTTGGTGGTTGCATACACAAAAGCAATGTTTTGAAAATACAGGGATTGCCGCAGGTTGTATTGATGTGCTACAAAAGAATCAACAACCCTGTTGATGCGGTTGGTGAAGCCCGGCACTTTTACGATGGCACTATCTGCTGTAGATAACAGCGCAAAAACGGCCTGTGATAATGCTGCGCTGTACAACGAATCATCAATGCGCAACTGCCTGCGTTTATTGCGGTAGGCGGTGGCATCAAAAGTACCAGCATTGTATATGGTTTGCAACTCGGCCAGACGTTGGTTATACCTTTCTTTCCTTGCCACAAGGGTATCCTGTGCATTTAGCGGAGCGCCGATAAAATCTGCAGCTTTTAGCGCAGGGCGCTGCTTAAGCCCCGATGCCACATACACGGAATCGGAAATATCGGCCACCTCACCAGCACCCACCGCACCGTGATAAATAGCAGCAGAGAGTGCAGCGGTTTTTATCCCTTTGGCTGCAAACGATAAACCTTTTGCCCAGGCGGCCACTACCTGCCCACCGGGTATTAATGCCAGCGCTGTGGCGGCATCCAAAGCATTGGAAGCCATATCAGCATATTTAGCATAATCATTAAGTGTGGCAATAGTTTGCTTGCGATTTTTGAGTGTATCGTTTCCAAACTTGGCCAGCGAAGGTGCACCAGGATCGTACAACTGGTTGTACCCCTCCTCGAAAGTGTAGGGCGACAGGTTGGAATAAGCATTAAGGCTTACACGCTGTATAAACGAGCCGTGCCTTCCCTGCGCAAAATCTTGTTCATAATAATCCATTGCCACTCCTGCTGCCAGTATTTTTTTAAGGTTATCGAGTATTACTTTTATAACACCCTGGCCCCTGCCATTTTCCAGCACTTCTATTGCCACATCAGCTACTTCGTTAAAGCCACCCACTACCTTGTTGAACAATTCCTGGGTTTTGGGATCTTTGATATAAGGTGCCGTTTTACCGAGTGTAATTACCAGCCCGTCTTTCAGCACTTTAATGGCAGCCACAGCACCGGCAAGTGCTTCCTCGCCTATTTGTTCCAGCGGATCGGCGTTGCCGGGTTTTTTAAGGCTTACACCAAATTCAACAAATCCACGCAAAGATTCTACAGCATCAAAAAGACTTACCACAGCATCTGTTACCAATTCGGTAGCCTGGCCGCCAAGCTGGTACACTGTTGCCAGCGATGTATAATAATTGGCCAGGTTGTCCACCCTTTTTTTATGATCTGCAGTAATACCCCCAGTGTTAAAAAAGTAACTGTAAGCGGTTTCATAAATGTTTACATTAAAAGCATCTGTACACAAAAAATCAGGAGATACCTGTATGCCTAATGAGAGCGTAGCCTGGAAACAGCGCCGGGCCATTTTTTCCTTATAGCTGTCTATTTCCTGGATGAGTGAATAAGGAATAAGTACGGGTTCCATCAGGGTATGGTTGCGGATGTCCCTGTACTGGTACCTGAAGGTTCGGGTATTATCGTAGTCGTACACAATTTCTACCGTGTACAAATCTTTTTCATTGGCTTTTTTCAATTCAAAAATTCCGCTGGCATCCGGTGTGGTAAACTCTTCTTCAATGCCGTTACGCAACAACCTTACCCCCACTCCGCCGCTAAGGGGTATTTTTTTAAATCCTGAATTTTGCCGCCCTTCCCGAAACAAATCGGCAGCTACATCAAATACCACCCCCCGGATATACGGCTCGTATTTATCAATAAACGTAACACCGGCATCTGTAGTGAGCAGCAGCCTTTGCCGGTTACCATCAAATCCCAACCCTGTAATATTGTTGTTGGGCAACCCATTACTGGTGGTATAAAGTTTATAAGAGGGAACAAAGCCGGGGTCAGAAAGAGGGTTAAAATCTTTTGACTTGTATTCTATCAGCCCATTACTAGTGCCGATATATACATTACCGTATTTATCACCGGTTATGGCATTAATATTTACCACTGCACCGGCAGGAAATAAAGAAGGGTCGTTCATCCGTATCCAGCCGGTATCCGATAATATAACGAGGCCGCCTGCCCGCAATCCTATCCATTTGTTACCCACGTTATCAAAATAAATCGCATTGGCAATAAAATTATTGGGCAACTTAGAAACCCTGTGGCTGGTAAACGAATCGATAAATAGGCCCGAAGGCTTGTACCGCAATATCTGCACCCCGTTATTTAATCTTGTACCGGCCCATATTTCTATGCCATTACCGCCTATGCACTCCACATAAGGTGCAACATTGGCCAAAGGTGAAAATCCGCCGGGTACGTTAAGGAAATAGGGAGGGGCATTGCGGAGCCCGGCGCTGATACCGCCTTTCATGGAATTAAAAGAAGTGATATAAGAACCCTGTGCAGCCCACACACGGGGTAAATGGCCGGTGGATGCTTTAAAGTTGGGATCAAGATACAGCGACCGCACATTACGGCTAATCAGATCGGCGCTGGTGGTAGTACCGGCAACACTGTAAAAAGACATTACAGAGTCTGTACTTTCTTTAAAATAATTTACACCCCCTGCAATATTGGAATTGCCACCTGCACTTTGTGTACCCGACTGCCCTATCCAGATACCGCTATCGGGGTCCATCTTAATATCATTGATAAACACATTGGTAAGGCGGTAAGATTTTTTCCATGTTTTAAGCGAATCGATATACCTGTATAATCCGCCGTATTGTGTACCGGCCCAAACAATACCACCTTTACCCACACCTATACACTTAAAACTGTTGCTGGTAAATTCCGAGGATTTGGGGCCGCCCATACTAAAATTTTCGAGTTGCAGGGGCTGTGCCTGCAGCCGGTTAACCGATGCGGCCAGCAGCCATATAATACAAACTGTACATGTTGTTTTAAATGCATTCATCACCTGTAGAAAAATTTATATTTAAGAGCCTTTTTTAAAGTTCGCCGTAAAACTGGCCGGGTTCATACTTCATTTGATGGCTGAAGTACTGTTTAGGCGGAGGTTCTGTCGGAAGGATATTGTGATTAACAGATAGCACAAGTGTACAAGCCAGGCGGCCGTACAGGTTATTACGGCAGCAATATGCAGTATAAATACGTAAACACAAATACTCATTTTGGATTACGGTGTGGCCAGGCTGCGAATGATGCCGATCAAAACAGGCAAGTGCTGATAAATAATCCAAAAGGAGTAACCAAAGCAACCGAATAGATTGTTTACTTTACCTGCCTTAAATATTTATAATTGTACACCGGCTGCAGCATGAAATGGATATACAGCATAAGTTTTATTCTACTGCTTAACGCCCCACTCAGGGCGCAGCCTATGGAGCCGTACACCATCTACAGTTATGGTGTAAATGAAGGGCTGCTGCAAAGTACCATAAGTGATATAGGTGTAGACGCAGATAATTTTTTATGGGTGGGTTTTCCCAATGGATTGCAGCGGTACGATGGGGTTAACTTCAATATAGTGCCGGTGCAGCCCGGACTGCCCGATGACAAGGGTATACATTTTTTTAAAACCAGCTCCGGCGATTTTTTACTGGCACATAGCTATGGCATCAGCCGGTATAGGGCCAATGCCAACAAATTTGAATTAATTTATAAAAACGAAGCTGCTGCAAAGCATATCCCGTTGTATATAGGAGAAAACAAAAATGTACTCTACTTCTGGACCGATGATGCTGTAATCACCGGCCTAAGCACTATCAACTACAAAATTATAGGCAGCGCCAAAACAGGGATAACCGTTTCGGCACCCGACAGTAATGGTATTACAAAATTCAGCAACAATATTGTGGAAGACAGGGTTGGTATTATTAGTAACAACCAGCTATACCAGTGGCATCTTACCGAACAAAAATTGCAGGGCAAGTCTACCCGGGTTGATGACCAGCTTAATAAATTCCTGTTTTTAAAAAACAATGCTGAAATACTCTATTGTTCCTACAAAAAAAATCCCCCCCTTAATTGCTACAACTTTAACACCGGCATACAAAAGCCGCAGCATAGCCGGGTATTCCCCATCATTAACAGGAACCGTTGCATTTTTTACCAATGGGGAAACAGGAAGCTGCTGGCTTTTAACAACCGCATTTTTGAAACAGACAGTTTGTTCAATCAAAAAATAAAAGAGCTGGTAAGTTTTCAATATGAGCCAGCAGGTTCTAATTATTCGATAGCAAAAATTACCGAGGATAATTATGGCAACCTGTGGCTACAAACGGTTACGGGTGGCCTAAAAAAAATAAACAGGAAGCATTATCCACTTAAAAACTACAACAGTGCGATAAAGGATGAAAGCAATATTATGAGCCTCCTGCCCGATAAAGCAGCCAACCGGGTACTGGCGGGCACTGTAAACAACGGCCTGCTTGTGTTTGACACCCTGCAGCAACTGGTAAAGCACATCAAATCATTACCCGGGCAGTTACGGAGTTTTACTGTAAATGCAATTGCAAAAAATGAGGACGGCAGTTACCTGCTGTTTATAAACAGTCAAAAAAAAATATGGATACTTTCGGCCAATCTTGCAAAATTGTCCGGTATCCCTATCCAACCTAACCAGCAGGGTGAAGAGGCAGGGTTGTACTACTTTGGAAAAGTAATTTACCAGTACCAGAACACTACGGTTGCACAAACACAGGGCAGGCTTTACAAAGTAACTCCAGATGCCGGGCGGGCCAAAGAATATCTATATAGCAATGCCTATATTATGAGTGGCATACTAACGGGTAACACTATACTTACGCATGGTAATGATGAACTGCTGTATATAGACACTGCAAGCCTGGCCATAGTGCAAAAAATACCTTTTCCGAATACCGGCTATATCCGCTGCTTTGCAAAAGGCCGTGGCGATACCATTTATGCCGGCAGCAACAAAGGCATATTTTGTATTAACGGTAAAGGACAAACGCTGTATCAACTGGATAAAAAAGCAGGACTACCCGATGAATGTATATATGGTATAGCCGCACTTGAAGATGGTACGCTGTGGTGCAGTAGTAATAAAGGCCTTTTTCGAATACAAAACAGGCAACAAAACCTGCACCTGAAAAAAAGTGATGGCCTGCAGGAAAGTGAATTTAACACCAATGCTGTGGCTGTTAGTGCAGATGGTGAAGTTTTTTTTGGAGGCGTAAATGGTATTACCAGTTTTTACCCCGGGCAAATTAAAGCCCCTGCCGATGCGTTAAAAATTATACTCACCAGTATCCAATACAACAACAGGGAATTGTTTGCCGATACAGCCGCTTCGGCTATCAATGCCATTAGGCTGCCTTACGACAAAAATTCATTATCCTTTGCCTTCACCCTAATGGGGCCATCGCCATCCGCCGACTATACCTGCCAATACAAAATGAAAGGCATAGATAAAAGCTGGCTTACTGCTGCCACCATGCAAACGGTTCATTATTTTTTACCCCCGGGCAGGTACACCCTGCAAATAGCAGCAGGCAACTCTTTTAATGCTGATGCCATGCCCTTAAAAGAACTGGAGATATACATTGCCCCACCCTTTTGGAAAACCGGCTGGTTTACCGGCGCTATCATCCTTGCACTTATTGGCATTGCTATTACCACAGCCAACAGCTACAACAAAAGAAAGTATCAAAAGAAGTTAGTATTGCTGATGGCAGAGCAAAAAATTCAAACAGAACGGGAACGAATATCCCGGGACCTGCACGACAGTATTGGAGCCTATGCCAATGCTATACTCTACAACACTGAACTATTGCAAAAAGAAAATACTACCCAAAGCACTGCCTTATTAAGCCATCTCAGATATGCCTCAAAAGATATCATTACGGCACTGAGAGATACCGTATGGGCACTTAAAAAAAACGAGTACACCGCAGAAGAGTGCCTGCTGCGTATCCGTAATTTTACACAGCCTTTTAACCGTTATTACAGCCCCTTACAATTTACAGTAGAAGGCGAAGCACCGGAACAACTTGTATTACATTACACAGATGCCCTAAATACCTTACGCATTATCCAGGAAGCTGTAACTAATGCTATAAAACATGCTAATGCCAGCAAAGTTTCTATACAAAGCTGCATTGAAAATAATAACTGGAAGCTTTGCGTGGCAGATGATGGCAAAGGCTTTGACCCTGAGAATACCAGGCAGGAACAACCTGGCAACGGGCTTCAAAATATGGAGAGCAGGGCTGCTGCCTCGGGTTTTGCATACAGCCTTGTATCTGAAAAAAATAAAGGCACACGGGTTTGTATCAGTATACCGGTAAAACTGTAATCCAACAGGGTTATTTTACTTCTGTAAGATTTATAGATATTTGTTTATTCAACTGCAAACATGAAAATTGCTATCATAGACGATAAACCCGGCAACAGGAATATACTCAAAGACAAGCTCCTGAGGCAGGGTGGATTTAGTGTATGCCTCACCGCATCCGACGGCAGCGATTTTATGCAAAAAATGAAATTTCAACCCGAAGATGAAATACCCGATGTAGCCCTGATGGATTTGGAAATGCCGAATATGGATGGTGTAGATGCCATCGCTATCGGCTCCTGCCTCTATCCTTCGGTAAAATTTGTGGTGCTTACCATTTTTGATGACGAAGAAAAAATTTTTAAAGCCATCAAAGCCGGTGCTTTTGGTTACCTGCTAAAGGATGAAACTGCCGAAAACATTACCGACACCCTGCTGCAGATGAACGAAACCGGTACAGGGCCTATCTCTCCCGGTATTGCTTACAAAATACTACAGCTTGTACAACGCAACGAAATATCCCTGCCGGAAAAACCTGCCTATAAACCTGCCAAAGATTTTTTTGACCTTACCCAGCGTGAAAAAGAAATACTGCAATTGCTTGTGCAGGGACTATTGTACAAAGAAATTGGTGGCCGCCTCAACATAAGCGTCAATACGGCCAAAAAGCATGTGATGAATATTTATCAAAAGCTGCATGTCAACAGCCGGGCCCAGGCCTTACACCTGGCTTACGAAAAAGGTATTTTGTAACCCCCGTTTTTTATTTGCTTCCATTGCTGTGGTATATTTGCTGTAAACCACTCCACCTGCATGGAACATCTTTTTACCAGCGAAAGCATTATCAGCTTTATCGTACTGGTTATACTCGAAATTGTATTAGGCATCGACAATGTAATTTTTGTAAGCCTAATTTTTAACCGGCTGCCCGATAAACAACTTAAGAAAGCCCGGCGTTTTTGGATGATTACCGGCATCATTATGCGTAGCCTGCTGCTGCTGGGCCTGGGCTGGCTACTGCGGCAAAAGGGTAAGGCCGTTTTTCATCTTGGCGATAAGGGGTTCGACCTGGCCAGCATTGTAATGCTGCTGGGCGGTCTTTTTTTAATCTATAAATCAGTAAAAGAAATACACCATAAGCTGGAAGGAGAAGACCCATCGGTGGCTGCTGCCGAAAAACCATCGCTGGGCTTTAGCCAGGCCATGTTCCAGATATTACTCATTGATGCCGTGTTTTCTTTCGACAGTATTATCACAGCAGGCGGTACGGCAAAGCATGTAGAGATTATGATTGCAGCGGTGGTGATTGCCATGGTCGTGATGTTCCTGTTTAGCCCCGCCATATCCGGCTTTGTACACAAACATCCTACTATAAAAATGCTGGCCCTTTCTTTTTTGGTAATGATTGGCCTTAGCCTTGTCATTGAAGGCTGGGATGCCGAAAATGCTCATCAACTGCATTTGAAAAACTATATCTATTTCGGCATGGCTTTTTCATTTGCGGTAGAAATGCTCAATATGGCTGCCCGGAAAAATGGTACCAAAAAAAGAGTGGTTCAACTGAACGAGCCGGTACTGGAAGAAAAAAAATAATAATTAGCCTGTTATAGCTCATAACCGCTGTTACAGCTATACAGCCATTGTAGAAACATACCTGTGCAAATACCTGCAGTTGGTATTACCGAAGTTTTTAAACCCGGCAAACTGTACCTGAAATAAACAGTTACTGTTGAAGTAAACGGCACATTCCGCTTCAATACACCAACAGGCCTATCTTTGCCCTGCACCTTGGCTTTATACATGAAATGGATTAAACATTTATACCAGCTACTCACGCAGTACCTGCGTACCCGTTTTAACAGGGTGCAGTACATTATGTTTGTAGCAGTGTTTACGGGTACGGTATCCGGCTTAGTGGCTGTACTGCTTAAAACCGCCGTACACCATGTACAGGAACTGATTAAAAAAATTCCACTTGACGGATTTGGCTACCTGTTGTTTCCCATAGCCGGCCTGATACTAACTGTATGGCTTGTACGCTTATTATTTAAAACCGAGATTGAAAGAGGCATTGCTATGGTGCTCAAATCGGTAGCCAGCCGGTCATCCTTTATCCCCCTGAAGCATACTTATGCACATGCAGTTACCAGTACGGTAACTGTAGGGGCTGGTGGCTCTGTTGGGCTTGAAGCACCCATTGTAGCTACCGGATCGGCCATTGGCTCCAATATTGCCCGTATCAGCGACTTTAATTACCGGGAACGCACTTTGCTGATTGCCTGTGGCGCTGCCGCTGGTATTGCTGCGGTATTTAACGCCCCTATTGCCGGCGTCATCTTTGCCATTGAAGTGCTGCTTACCGAAACTGTGGTAAGCTACTTTATTCCGCTCATCATATCTTCTGTAGCCGGGGCACTTTGTTCAAAAATCATTTTGAAAGAATCAATCCTTTTTAATTTTACACTAAAGCAAAATTTCGATCCGCACAACGTACCTTTTTATATTTTGCTGGGCGTATTGGCCGGCTTTATATCGCTGTACTATGCCTATGTTTTTAAATCGGCGGAGCGGCGCATCCATCAATGGAAAATGAATGGTTACCTTAAAGCACTCTGTGGCGGCTTTGCATTAGTGGCTATCTATTTTTTATTTGCCCCTTTATTTGGCGAAGGTTACGAAGTAATTAAACTGGTGGCGGATGATAAGCTGCATACCTCTGCCAGTAATGCCGTATTCAAACTGTTTATCAGCAATGATGCCATACTTATTTTTGCCCTGCTCATCCTGCTGCTTAAGCCTGTTGCAGCAGCAATAACTATTGGCAGCGGTGGTAATGGCGGCAATTTTGCACCTTCCCTGTTTACCGGTTCCTTCCTTGGTTATTTTTTCAGTAAAATGGTAAACAGTACCCCCTGGTTTAAAATACCGGTTACCAACTTTAGCCTTGTAGGTATGGCTGGTGTATTAAGCGGTGTGTTGTATTGCCCGCTTACTGCCGTATTTCTTATTGCAGAAATCACCAATGGCTACGAGCTGGTAATTCCATTAATGATTGTTTCGGCCATCTCTTACTTTATTGTAAAACATTACGAGCCTTACTCCATGGAATTAAAAAAACTGGCACTGGAGGGGCAGGTATTTACCCATAAAAAAGAACAAAATATTTTAACCACTATCAACCTCGAAGACATTATACAAAAAGGTTACCCTGTAATAAGACTGGACAAAAAATTTAAAGACCTGGTGGAAATGCTTAAGCTTTCGGAAAAGAATATTTTTGCCGTTACCGATAAAAAAGACCGTTTTATAGGCATTATTGAATTAAATGATATTAAAAAATTGCTGTTTCAGCCGGAGCGGTTTGATAAAATACAGTTATTGCACCTGCTAAAAAAACCACCCGGTATTATTTATGAAGATGACAGCATGAAAACGGTAATGGAAAAATTTGATGTATCTCATAGCTGGTACTTGCCAGTGCTGGATAAGCAAAAAAAAT
Organism: uncultured Chitinophagaceae bacterium; assembly: GCA_937873715.1. GTDB lineage: Bacteria > Bacteroidota > Bacteroidia > Chitinophagales > Chitinophagaceae > Ferruginibacter. The sequence goes on along the minus strand of CALMYJ010000004.1, from coordinate 264,421 downwards.
TTACAGGCTTCGTTTCAAAAACAAAATTATTCAGCAAATACCGGGAGATACTGGCATCGCAGGGCGACCTGTATGATGAAGATACCAATACCTGATTGCTGTAAAATATTTACGCCACTATTATGACAAAAACCGCTATCGTTACGGGTGCCGCAGGCAACCTGGGCCAGGCCGTAGTAAAAAAATTTATCAGCGAAGGATATTTCGTTATCGGCACTATACTGCCCACAGAACAGGAGCAGCATGGTTTTTCTTCAACCAGCTTTGAAGCCGTTGCGGTAGATTTAGTACAGGAGGAAAAAGCAAAACAGTTTGTTGAAAGCATAATAAATAAATACGGCACTGTGGATGCTGCCGTATTAACTGCAGGCGGCTTTGCCATGGGCAGCATTACCACTACCACTGCAGCAGATATTTTGCAACAATACAAACTGAATTTTGAAACTGCCTATAATATTGCACAGCCGTTATTTGCACATATGAAGCAACAACAAAGCGGAAGAATTTTTTTTATTGGCTCCAAACCCGGCTTAAGTGCTGCCAACAGCGAGGGCATGGTGGCATACAGCCTGGGCAAATCCCTATTATTTCGCTTAGCCGAATTAATGAATCATGAGGCAAAAGGAACCGATGTGGTAACGAGTGTGCTGGTACCCTCCACCATTGATACCCCACAAAACAGGAAAGCCATGCCGGATGCCGACTTTAGTAAATGGGTACTACCCGAAGCCATTGCCGATGTTATTGCTTTTCATTGCAGCCAGGCCGCTTCTATCATCCGAGAGCCGGTGATAAAAGTATATGGCAGCAGTTAAGTGTATTGTTAATTATTCTTGTACACTTTGCCGTCTTTCATTACAAAAAATACTTTAGCCATTACTGTTATATCCTGCAGCGGATCGCCATCCACCGCAATAATATCAGCCAGCTTTCCAGGCTGTATAGTTCCCAGCATATCCTCCATGCCCAGCAGCATGGCTGCGCTGATTGTAGCTGCTTTAATTGTTTCTATAGCGGGCATTCCGGCTTCGGTCATATACTGAAATTCAAGATAGTTTTTGCCGTGAGCATACACACCGGCATCGGTACCAAAAGCGATTTTTACACCGGCCTTATAGGCTTTTGCAAAAGATGCCTGTATATGTGGCCCTGTTGCCAAAGCCTTGGGCGTTACAATTGCGGAATAGTAGCCCGGAATTTTGGCAGAATCGCCAGTGGCTTTTCCTGCTACGATGGTAGGTACGTACCAGGTGCCGTACTTTTTAAATAATTCAATAGCTTCATCATCCATAAAAGTGCCATGCTCAATTGAAGTAACCCCGGCACGTATGGCTCTTTTCATTCCTTCGGCACCATGGGCATGTGCAGCTATTTTAAAGCCATAATCTTTTGCCGTTTCTACAATGGCTTTTATTTCTTCTTCGGTAAACTGTGCCCCTGCACCATCTTTTGCCTGGCTAAGCACACCACCGGTAGCGGTTATTTTAATTAAGTCGGCACCATCTTTATACCGCTGGCGTACTGCTTTACGGCATTCATCCGGGCCATTGGCAACCCCCTCTGCAGGACCTGGGTCGCCTGCCCACACCTTTTTTAAGCCATTGGTATTATCGCCGTGGCCGCCCGTAGTGGCTATCGTTTTACCGGCGGTATAAATTCTGGGGCCGGTAATTACACCGCTATTGATGGCGTTGCGTAATGATATATTTACGCCAGAGCCACCCAAATCTCTTACCGTGGTAAAGCCGGCCATTAAAGTGGTGTAAGCAAAATTTACCGACTTAAACGCAATATCCTGCGGCTCGGTGGTAAGCCTCTCGGCCTGGGCATTGCGCTTGGTTTGCGATTCAATATGCACATGCATATCCATCAGCCCGGGCATAACGGTTTTGGCTTTAAGGTCAATCAACTGATCCTCTTTGCCGGGTGTGGCATAGCCGTCTTTTACCGCTACAATTTTATTGCCTTCCACAATGATGGTTTTAGCAGCCTGTGTTGAATTGCTCACCGCATCAATCAATTTACCACACCAGATATAGGTTTTTTGAGCATTGGCGAAACTGACACAAAACAGTATACAAATCAATAATATTTTTTTCATAACAGTAATGGGTATCTAATAAATAAAGCTACTTAAAAAAACTGGCCCGCCATTGAGGGCATACAAAAAGTTGTACAGACTCTTTATAACACTCCCCGGTTAAATGACAGTGTAATAATATTCATGGCAGCGGGGCTTATTGTTTAATCCCCGCCTGAAGCCAGCCTTATTTTTTTCTTGCCTGCCTGTCGTATTGCAGCAGCATATCTGCCTTTCCATCTTTATTAATACGCCAGCTTTCCATTAGTTCAACCGTTTCGGTGATACCCTTACTGTTGGTGTTCACTTCCTTTGCCCATACCAGCACCCAGTTTTCTTTTTGGTCGGTACTGTATACCGGCAATACGGCATGTATAGTATCTATTACAGAAGTGTAATTGGCCCTGCCCCTTTTCCAACGGGCAATCAGGCTATCGGCACCCTGCACCGTTACATTATCAGAATGAAAAGCCACAATGGTATCTGCAATCCAGTTTTTCATATTGTCCAGGTTGTTGGTTTCCCAATCTTTCCAGCTACCCTGTACAATCATGGCTGCATAGGCTGGGTTGCCCATTTCGAAAGAGGCGGAGTAAGAAGGTGTAAAGGGCAAAGCTGGCGGCTCGGGTTTGGCAGTAGTGGCATCGGGTGTTGCGGTGGCGGCATCGTCTTTTGGTGCATTGTTGCAGGCTGTAAACAGGCTTGCAGCAACAAGCACAAACAGTAATTGTTTCATGTTGTTTATGTTGTTTTAAAAATGACACAATAAAGCGTACAGACAACCGGGATGCTTTATAAGGGAGGAGTTAGCAGAATTTATGCAATTGGTTAGTTCATTAAGGGTAAGATATAAAAAAAATGAGAGTACACATAGTATTAAAGAAATTCGGCAGCATAACCAGTAAATGGTGTTGTGGATTTTTAAAAAAAAATCCCTGCGGCTTAACGTTTTTATAATGTCATCTTTTCGTAATTTCAGTAAACCTATAAAATCATTAAGCGTATGAAAACATTATCTGAAACATGGTTTGCAGAAGGCTATATTGATTTTGAACTGAAAAAGTACACCCTGCTGGCTTACCTGCAGCACATTAATAAGGGCTTTAGTGAAAACAAGCTATACCCTGAGTTGGCTGATATAATTTTTCATTACAACAATATTGTATCGTTCAGGGAAAACAAAAAAATGCTGCAGGATAATTTTCCCAAAAGGCTTACCGGCATACAACTAGAGAGGCTTACGCTGCTGTACCAACAGGTGATTGAAGATGATGAACTAATGAAAGAACTGGAAGACATAATACATTATGCAGGTAATAAAATGCAGCAAACTATCAGCGATGGCACCGGTATATATGAATTTGTAGAAGAAAAAATAAATATACAGCCGGTGGGCCTGGTGCCGCTGGATAACAGTGAAGGTTATTTTTTCCTGAATAATGGCAATGAAAAAAACACCCATGTTTTCCAGTACCGCCTATCCATTTTTGAAAAACATGATGAAAAATACCGGAGCATGAAAACCAGCTATATCGACCGGTGGAACCGCAGCATCAGCAGCACACACGAAAACATTAAAGCCGAACTCATCAGCCGTAAAAAAGACCTGCCCAACCCTGCGGTGTATGCCGTGGAAAGCACCCTTGCCTTTCCGATGGAAGAAACCCTATTGCCAATTGCCAAAAGGATACTGGTAAAATTTATTTCAACTGATACGGCTGCGTAATCTGTAACCCTTTTTTTGAATGATGTAATTGGGCTGGCATTAACATAGCTGTTGGTGGTAAGTTTATATACCCATGCCTTTTAGAAAAAAATCAAATACAGTTCTTGCCATTAGACTTCAAACAAAATGTAACATCTTATTTGTTGATTTTACAATATGGCAACCTAATAATCCCACAAGTTGAATATGTACATAAAAAATCTTAAATTCACTTTGTATTTCAAAGTGCTTTTTATATCTTTCGAACGTTAAACATTTGAAAAACTATAAATTATTGTCACTCTTGAAAAAGAAAAGTGGGAAAATTATTGGGTTTGCATTTGGTATCCTTTTGGCTTTAGTTGTAATAGCACTACTGTTACTTCTTCGCCCTGAGGAAGATTTTGCAGGAATAACGATTTTTACATTACTATTATCAGGACTCTTTTTTTATTTATTGGTTCATTACTTCAACCCTATATTATTAATAAGAAAACCCTGAACTAATGAAAAAACTACAATTTTTTACATTCACATTCATTTCGTTCTTGCTTCTGGATCTGAATAGTTCTTTCTCATGTGCATCTGATACGAATGTTAATATCATGCTTGTAGGTTGTACCCCAGGGGATGATTTAATCAAGTTACAGTTAAGTATTCCAAAAGAGACAACAATAGATTTCATTAAATGGGATTTAACATTTAATACCCTGAACCCAAACACCTTTATATTAAACATAGCTTACGGCGAATCACAACCAAATACATTAGGTTTTAAGGAAGGTGGACAAAGGAGGTCTTATCAAGGTGAATACCATATTTCTAAAAGCAGCAACAATGAAATTTATAAGCTAAGGAGTAACGGCTTTCAAACTGACATCGAAATGATAAAGCTCAATGAAAATGTATTTCACCTATTAACACCACAAAAACAACTAATGATTGGTAATGGTGGTTGGAGTTACTCACTTAACAATAAAACCCCTGACAAAAAAAAATATCCGTTACCAATACTTATAAATTCAGCAAGTATATTGAAAGATACAGCATTACAGGTTATTTATGATGGGCGGACACCTTGCCAAGAATTTGCTGAGGAAAATAATTTGACGGTAAGTCAATCCTGTTTCAAACTAAAATGGAAACTCATTTTAAGGAAAGATCCAAAAACCTTACAGCCAACAACTTATACACTCAAAAGAACAAACAGCCGAGAAACTGATATTACTGGCAATTGGACAATTTTAAAAGGGACGGCAACAAATCCGGAAGCTATTGTTTTACAACTTGACCCTGACCAACCAAGTAAATCTATTTCATTATTTGTAGGTGATGGAAATGTTTTGTTTTTTTTACACAAGAATGAAACCTTATTTACAGGAAATGACAATTTTAGTTTTACACTCAATAAAAGACAGAGTAAATGAATAGGCTTTACAAATTTAAACAATACTATCATGAAGCTAAAAGAAATAAGTGGTATGGTTATTTTGCCTTTTTTTGTCGTTTAACCTTAGCTGTTGCATGGATAATTTCAGGAACAGTAAAAATTAAAGGAGAACGCTTTGCAGCAGGTTTATCTCACAATCACCCATTAGGACAATACTTTGACGCCTTAATCAATACCGGCTACTATTATACATTTATTGGAGTAGCACAAGTATTTGTTGCCATACTATTACTCATTCCACGAACTGCACTACTAGGGGCTATTTGTAGCTTCCCTATTATGCTCAATATATTTATCTTGACCTATGCTGTTAGGTTTGAAGGCACTCGTATGGCAACATTTATGCTATTGGCAAATTTATTTTTATTATGCTGGTACTATAACAGACTTAAATTCATTTTGCCTTTCAGACGTGTAGAAGTGGAATATAACTCGACCGATATAAAGCCCAAAAGCAACAAATTTCCATTTCTGTTTTTTGGTGGTGTAATAGTTACACTTGCAACAGTTGTATATTTAAACAACATAATGTATGACATTCGACCAGGCAGTGAACCTGCGGAATGTTGGAACGGATGTCCTGGTAATAGCAATCCAAAGGCTTGCGAAGAATTTTGTGATTGCATTCATAACAAGGGCAATCCACTTGGCAAATGTTTGGAAGACTATGAAAAGGCGAAGAAATATAGTCTGAATACTAGAACCGGTAAATAAAACCTGCCACCAACTTCGGTTTGGCAATAGTGGGGCAGACAGTTGTAAATTCAACATTAGTAATTCAATCTGGCATTTGTGCAAAGGATGGGCTGACTTTTTTAAAATGCGCCACCATCATCAAGCCGAAAACCTTTAACACTATCGGCCTTTATTGAAGCTTGTACAAAAAACAATCCCCCTCAAAAAGCAGGCTTATTGGATTATACCTGTAAATTGTAACAGGCTAACTGCAAACTTTTCTTGCAGCACCTAATCCTTTCTAAATACTTTTAGCCATATAAACGCATGAAACGATTGATACATTTGCTGGCATGTTGTTGTATTGTTATTACAACCGCTATGGCACAACATACCCCTTTAAAGATTGCTGTAATTGGCTTAACGCATACCCATGTGCACTGGATTTTAGGCAGACCGGCAGACGATAAAGTAGTGATAGTGGGTATTGTAGAAACTAATACAGACTTAGCAAAACGATACACACAACAGCATGGACTGTCGATGGATTTGGTATATGCTTCAATGGATGAACTGATACAAAAAGTAAAGCCAGACGCTGTTACAGCTTTTGGTACCATTTATGACCACTTAGAAGTAGTGGAAAAATTTGCTCCACTGGGCATTCATGTAATGGTGGAAAAACCATTGGCCGTAAATATGACGCATGCTAAAAAAATGCAGGCCCTGGCAAAAAAATACGGCATACACCTGCTTACAAACTATGAAACAACCTGGTATCCTACAGTACACGCTGCTGTTGAACAATTGAACAGCGATAGTATCGGCAACCTCACCCAACTGGTTATTAGAGACGGACATAAAGGCCCTTTGAAAATAGGGGTGAACAAAGAGTTTTTAGAATGGCTTACCGACCCGGTAAAAAATGGAGGCGGGGCCATTACCGATTTTGGTTGCTATGGTGCCAACATCGCCACCTGGATACTTAAGGGAGAGAAGCCCCTATCGGTAATAGCCGTAAAACAACAGTTGCAAAAAGAAAACAACCCGGAAGTGGATGATGAATCAACCATTATACTTACTTATAAAAATTCAAAAGCCACCATACAGGCATCCTGGAATTGGCCAATTGGCCGAAAAGACATGGAGGTATATGGCACGAAAGGTGTTATTTATGCCGATACCCGAAATGACTTTAGGATACGCTTTGCTGAGGGTTACGATGGTTATACCGAAACCAAAAGTAAATTACCAGAACGCCCATCACCCTATAACGACCCCTTTGCATTTTTTGCCGCAGTAATTAATAAAGAAATTACTTTACCGCCTTACGATCTATCCTCACTTGAAAATAATATGATTGTAGTGGAAATACTTGATGCAGCCAGATTAGCTGCAAAAAAAGGCAAAGCAGTAAGAATAAAATAAAAATGGTGGTTGAGCTATTTATAAGGGTGTCAACAACTACTCCACTATGGCTTTACAGTTGAATCAATAGTCCTGTTCTGCTTTATTTCCATTTCGGCTCAACGCCCCGTTTCCACAATCAATCTTGCGCTGACCGGCTATCTATACCACTATTTCAATTTTGATGCAGCAAACAATTGAAGCCATTTTTTGTATATACATGCTTAAGTTAAAAAACGCCTGAGCATTGGAAAAAAATAACCCTGCTATTGCAGCCATCGACAGAATTATAGAAATGGCCTGGGAAGACAGAACTCCTTTTGAGGCCATCCGCTATCAATTTAATCTCACTGAACAGGAAGTAATTGCTTTGATGAGAAAGGAATTGAAAAGAAACAGTTTTAAACGCTGGCGCAAACGTATACATTCCGGCATAAGTAAAAAACACCTGCACAAAAGAAATCCTGAAATCAGCAGGTTTAAATCCGCTTTGCAGCGAACCATAACGCATAATAAAATATCCAAAAGATAAAATGTTTGCTACTGAATACAGTAAAATACTTCAACTGGTTGAAGCAGTTAACCCTGTAAAATACGGCGCTACAAGAAACTATATTGATGGGGCAGTAACCCAGCTTTCACCTTATATCTCAAGGGGTATTATTTCGGTTAAGCAGGTGGCACAGCCTGTATTATCTAAAGGCTACAACTTTTATGAGATAGAAACTTTTATAAAGGAACTGGCCTGGAGGGAATATTTTCAGCAGGTATGGATAGCGAAGGGAAATGACATTAACGGGGATTTAAAACAACCCCAGGCTAATGTTGAAACTCATTCCATCCCTGCAACTATTATTAACCACAACACGGGCATTAGTGCCATCGACAATGCTATCAAATCATTATATGCAACCGGCTATATGCACAATCACCTGCGCATGTATGTGGCAAGCCTCACCTGCAATATAGCCCGAAGCCACTGGCTGGCACCTGCACAATGGCTGTATTATCATTTACTGGATGCCGACTGGGCCAGTAATGCACTAAGCTGGCAATGGGTAGCCGGCAGCTTCAGCAGCAAAAAATATTATGCCAACCAGGCCAACATCAATACATTCTGTTATACCAGCCAGCACAATACTTTCCTCGACACTTCGTATGAGCATTTGCAAAAAATGGCGATACCGGAAATATTAACAGCTACAACAAACCTTTCTTTAACCAGTAATTTACCTAAAGCTGTACCCTGTATTTTGGATAAGCATTTACCTACCTGCGTATATAATTTTTATAACCTTGACTGCAACTGGCTGAATGATATTGAGGCCAACAGGATACTGTTGCTGGAGCCTTCCTTTTTTAAACAATACCCTGTGAGTGATAATACAATAGAATTTGTACTGAGCCTTTCGAAAAACATCAAAAAGATCCAGGTGTTTGTTGGTGAATTTGAGGATTTGGCGCTGCAGGTTGATGCACAAAAAATACATTTTAAAGAACATCCTGCAAACAGGCATTACACGGGCACTGCACACAACCGAACATGGCTGTTTGAAGCCGTTAGCGGTTACTATCCCTCTTTTTTTAAATACTGGAAAAATTGCGAAAAGCAGCTTAGGCAAATCATAAACAGCCAGCCCAGTGCAAAAAATTACATAACCTAAAAACAGGAGAGTCTGCACCATTACAAAAACAAGACAAATGACATACAACCACAACGATATTACAGCCTTAGAAAAAAGGTTCAGGGCTAATTTTATTAATTCCCTTGGGGGCTTTAAAAGTGTAGTTTTAATTGGCACTAAAAGCAAAGCCGGCAACGAAAACCTGGCTATATTCAGCAGCCTGTTTCATTTAGGCGCCAACCCTGCGTTATGTGGTATTATTATACGACCGAATGAAGAAAAACAAAATACATTAGGCAATGTCGTTAGCACAGGGCAATATACCATCAATCACATTTTACCCTCTTTTTATAAAGAAGCACATCAATGCAGCGCCAGGTATGATGAAGGGGTAAATGAATTTGACAGGGTAGGTTTATCCGCCGAATATATTGACGGCGTTACTGCTCCATTTGTACAGCAAAGCCGCATTAAATTTGCCTGCAACATGGTACAGAAAATTGATATAGCGTTAAACGGCACATTCTTAATCATTGGAAAAATCATTAAAGTGATTGTGCCCGATGAGTATATTGATGCAGATGGCTTTATACACCTTGAAAAAGCCCAAAGCATTACCTGCAGCGGATTAGACAATTATCATACCACTACTAAAATTGCCAGGCTCAGTTATGCTAAAGTAGATAAACCGGTAACTGAAATTTAATACCCTCAGTAATACATATAAAAAAACCCACCCCTCACATTGCCCTCTGAAACAATATAAAGGATGGGAAGCGTACGGACCTTAAATGCCGTGAACAACTAACCATTGAATGGCTTCACGGATTAACACATTACCAAATTACTTCAGCACTACTGTTGGCATAATGGTGAAAGACCTTGTGTACGTCTTACCACCGGCCGACACGATAAAATCAAGGTTCTGATCCATCCTTTTTTCTATTTTAAGTGTCTGTATTTTTTCTGTGCTGAATTTAGCAGCATAAATTTCTCCTTCATTAAAATCAGATACAGAGAAAGTTACATTTTTGTTGCTGCCTGGTGTAACAACAACCCTGAAAATGCGATAGTCTGTATCTTCTCCAAGATACTCTATGCTTACAGGTTCTGCTGTTGGAGTGTTTACCACTGCGCTGTCGGTGGTTGATGTTGGAGCAGCCGAACTGCTCGTTGCAAAAAGCACTATCGCTGAAAGTGCTATTGCGGTTGTTTTGATTTTGTTCATAGTGTTATAGTTTTTAATGGTTACAAAATGTCTATTGTTACTGCGCTGAAAAATCATTCAGCGGATAAATTCCTTCATACAGCATATTCGTTGGGAAACGTCCGGATGTTTCGTGTGCGGAAAAGAAAGTGTGTTTCTGTGAATAATAACTTTCCGCTTTTTTATTGCATTCCTGTTTTAAGTTGTAACAGGTTTTTTGCGTATTGATAACACAAAAGTAGTGGGTATCATTGTGCGAAAAAAGGCAAATTCATTGGCGTTTACTTATCCTAAATGGAGTTACAAATCCATGAAACCCTCTCTGGTAAAGGATTCAGCAAAAACAATTTAATGATGGCCAACGCAGAAAATCGCACTGCCGGTAACATTGATTTAACGTTTAAATACGGCAAAACGGCTTTGTTTTAACACAATCAAACGTCATTTATACAATTATTTTACAAATAAGATTGCAGTATTTTACCCATTCAATCTAAAAAAGCAGGTATGTTTAAATAAAATTTAAATTCCTTTACGCAGCTCATGGGCGAAGTAGAAGTTGACCATATATACAAGCGCATCACTATACACTCCGTATTATTTTTTTACGGGGCTGAGGCAAACCACTTGCTGAGTAACAGCATTGCTGCGGATATTGCAAGGCAATGGAACGAACCGGGAGCAACGCTTAAAATGGGTCATTCAACTTACAGGGTTTATTTTGATATAACGGGAATATTTAGACCGGGGCTTACAGCACAAGATGTAATCACAAACAATAATCCCAGGCACAATTATTTTAGGATAGAAGCGTATTCACCAATTGATATTTCATTTACTGATGGCATTGCCGGCAATACAGGCTTTTTTAAATTAGATAACTTATTGTACGATTCAACCACAGCAGCGCATGAGTATGGCCACACCCTTGGCCTGCACCACCCGGCTAACTTAGATATCCGGGGGCAGGGCACCCCGGGCATTATGTACCCCAGGGGTACACTGGCAGATGCACCTTACCAATACAACCCGGCGGCAAAGGCTGGCGAACCCGGCAGCACCCTGGATCCCTCAAAGCGAAAAGTGCTGCAGCAGGATATTGATAACCTGCAGCTTCACCGCCTGCACTTTAATGCAACCGGCCATGCGGTAATTGGCAAATTCAGTGCGGTATGGCACCCGGTATATCATTTTTAGCTGGCACATACAACTGTGCAATACCCCCTGTGCAAATAATACAATCTGCTATCTTTGCGGCTATATGAAGCCAAGAAACGTAATACTCCTGATAACACTTATTGTACTGGCAGACCAGGCATTGAAAGTGTATATCAAAACACATTTTTATATCAACGAATCTGTTTTTGTACTGGGCAATTGGTTCCGCCTGCATTTTGTAGAAAATGAAGGAATGGCTTACGGCTGGAAGTTTGGCGGTGATGGAGGCAAAATGATGCTGACGCTTTTCAGGCTCGGGGCTGTAATATTTGGGGTGTTTTATATCAAAAAAATTATCGAAAAAAAATACCACAATGGCTTTATTATATGTGCGTCATTAATATTTGCAGGCGCCCTGGGCAACCTGATAGACAGTATGTTTTACGGGATGATCTTTGAAGAGAGCATACCCGGTAGTATGAATGTGGCAAAAATATTTCCTGAAAAGGGCTATGCCGGTTTTTTACACGGCAGGGTGGTAGATATGCTGTACTTCCCTATGATACGCAATGCTCATTTTCCCGATTGGGTGCCGGTATGGGGTGGTGATGATTTTGAGTTTTTCAGACCAATATTCAACATTGCAGACGCCTCAATTTCAGCTGGTGTTATTGCTATCCTGTTGTTTCAAAAAAAGTTTTTCCCACACCCGGCTTCAGCAAGTACCAGGGCCGCTGTAGAAACCAACGCCGTGGTAAACGATGATGTACAGGTACAGTAGAGTATTTGTATATTAAAAAGTACAATTGAAAATTGTGGCGAAGGCTGATAAAGCCATATAAGGATGCTGCTTCCCTTTGCATCAATACTCCCCGAAAATTCAACCCTTTACAGGACGCTATTTAAGCTTAGATGCAATGATGTAATAACGATATTTCGGTGCACATTTCTACCATACTGAGCCGGATTTTGTAAAGTTGGAAAGCCTGGCAGCACAGAAAATTTAGCCTGAACCAGCTATAATTTTACCTTTTATACGCATCAAACCGCAAAACCAATAGCACCGCTTTTTACATTCAATTACTGTATAAGTTTAAAAAAGAAACCGAAGAGAACTTTCAACAAAAAATTACAGCTCGCTGCTTTTCAATGCCTTACAAATAAAAAATGTGTATCCATTACACCATTCAAAAAAAATAATTTACAAAAGAATTCAAAAAAAACTTGCACGAAAGCGTATTAGCCTTTATCTTCGTTTCGGTTTTTCATAGGATATTGGATTTTAAAGCGGGACTAGATTTCTATCTTGGTCCCTTTTTTATTTTTACAACTTTTGCTGCGCTTATCGATTAAACATTTATGCTGTTGTGGTAATAATTCCCTGGCTGTTCACTACAATTTTTTCTTCTGCCTGCAGGTAGTCTAATATTTTCCAGATTTTTTCACGACTGATTTTGCTTTTTCCGTTCATCACCTGCCATATTGTGACCGTGCCGCTTTGTGCCACCCCCATTAGATAATCCCTGATTTTTTGATACTCCTCCGTGCTGATATGCACTGGCTTTTGATTAATACAGTTGTCGCAAATACCACAGGGTTGTATAGTGGTATCGCTAAAGTAACCAGCAATTTGTTGGCTTCTGCACTGCGAAGGATGGTGGATATAATTCAGCATTTCCTGCAGGCGTGCCTCAAAAGATTTTTTTCGCTCCAGGTGGCTTTGCAGGTTAAGTATAAAACTATCCATATACATCCTGTTTTGAAGGAGCGTAACCTGGGGCTTATCCTTTTGTGGGGTGTAAGCCGCAATACCAAATTTGTTTAATTGGTGCAGCATAGCAGCTACCTGCTCTGTTTTTAACTGTACAAATCTTGCCAGTTTAGATTCTGAAATAATTGCCGGAAAATCAAAAATACCGGCATAAGAGCGCAGCAATCCCTTTATTACCGGTTCGTACTCCGGATAGCTTTTTTCAAAATCATCCAACGCTTCTTTTGTGCATTGAAACACCAATGTAGATGGCTTATAAAATGCTTCATTAAACAACAACACTTCCTGCTGCTCCAATGCTTTAATGCAATAATTGGCCGTAAGCAGTTCGGTTTTAAAAGCCGTAGCAAAACTGCTTAAATCAAAATCGTAATTACAACCCTCGCCTCCGCCTGCCGGCACTTGCAGGTAATTCATTAAAGCGGTGTACACATTTTTAATGGTATGGCTATCCGGGTAGCGTACTATGCTTTGCTGTTGCAATTCGTCCAATTCTCTTTCGTTGTACAACAGCACCGCATAAGCCCTTTTTCCATCACGGCCTGCCCGGCCGGCTTCCTGGTAATAGTTTTCAAGACAGTCGGGCACATCATAATGCACTACAACCCTCACGTCGGGCTTATCTATGCCCATACCAAATGCATTGGTACAGGCAATTACACGGGTGTGGTTATTAATCCATCTTTCCTGTCTTTCGTTTCTTTCCCCGGCGGTAAGCCCGGCATGATAAAACCCGGCATTTATTTTATTCATTTGCAGCATTTCGGCCACATCCCGGGTATGCTTCCTGCTTTTGCAATACACAATAGCACTGCCATTAACATTATTCAATATTTCAAGCAGCTTATTTTGCTTCGAGTCTACATTAAAAACACTATAGGATAAATTGGGCCTTTCAAATGATTGCCTGAATATTTTTTTTGTATTGCCAAACAGCAGTTTAGCACAAATATCAGCCTGCACACCAGGTGTTGCTGATGCCGTAAGTGCCAATACAGGCACCCCGGGTAAGTGTTCCCTCAACTGTGCTATCTTAAGATAGGACGGCCTGAAATCGTAACCCCATTGGGATATACAGTGCGCTTCATCCACGGCAATCATATTGATTTGCATGGCAGGCAAAAACTCCAGGAACAAATCTGTTTCGAGCCTTTCCGGCGATACATATAAAAACTTGTAGTTGCCATAAGCTGCATTTTGCAAGGTCTTTTTTACCTCAATAAACGACATGCCCGAGTACACTGCCAGTGCCGGAACACCTCTCTTCTTCAGGTTTTCAACCTGGTCTTTCATAAGGGCTATAAGCGGACTAACTACCAGGCATATCCCTTCATTTGCCAAAGCCGGTACCTGGAAGCACACAGATTTACCACCCCCGGTTGGTAATAATGCAAGCGTATCATTACCTTCAAGTACGGCAGTAATAATATCTTCCTGTAGCGGCCGAAAGCTGCTGTACCCCCAATATTGATGCAGTATTTGCTGTATAGACAAGTGATGTTGTTTTATTCTAAAAAAATTAAATCACTTTTTTATAATTAAGCCGTAGCGAATTAGCAGCCAGTACTACATCGCTAAAGCCCATTGCCAGCGCTGCCAGCCCTGGCTGCAGCATGCCGGCCGCAGCTATGGGAATAGCGATTACATTATAAATGAAAGCCCAAAAAAGATTTTGTTTAATTGTGCTGTAAGTGTGCCTGCCAAGGCCAAGCGCCAGTGGTAAATGTTTAATTCCATTATTTGTAAGTACCACTTGTGCACTTTGTACTGCCAGGTGTGCCGCATCACTCATTGTAATGCCTATGGTGGCTTTTGCGAGCGCAGGCGAATCATTAATACCATCTCCAATCATAGCTACCGGCAGCTCCTGATTAAGCTGTTCCACTACCTGTAGTTTTTCCCCGGGTGTTTTTTCTGCATACACTGTATCAATACCCAATTGCATCGCTACCTCCTTACACCTTGCCGCACTATCTCCGCTTAAAATAACCGTTTTAATATTTCTTCCTTTTAAATACCTGACTATATCAGCACTTTCTTCCCTTAGCGCATCTGCTGTATCAATCCAGCCAATTAAAACATCATTCTGCAGCAGGTAAGCACTGTGCGTATTATCCTTTGTAAAGGCTGCAGCCGCTTTGTAAGATACCAGCCTGTATTCATTTCCATCGTTATCCACTGCCTCCATACCTGCACCTTTAATTTCTTCCAGCCTTTTCCATTTTATGAGCTGGTCTGTCTTCCAGGCCTCCACTACTGCCTTTGCAACCGGGTGATTAGAATATTTTTCGATTGAATAGCAAATTTGCTTAAAACGCATTTCATCAATGGTAGTAAAAAAACCAGTTAGTGCCAGTTTACCCCTGGTAAGCGTACCCGTTTTATCAAAAACCACAATACCTATACTTTTAAAAAGTTCAAGGCTGCGGGCATTTCGAAACAAGATACCCCTTCGGGCTCCCCTGCCCAAACCCACTGCAATAGCGGCAGGCGTTGCAAGGCCCATAGCACAGGGACAGCTAATCACCAATACGGCGATACTTCGCATAAGTGAAGCAGTTGCCGAAACATTCATCAGGAAAAAATTGATTAAAAAACTTAACGCAGCTATGCCCAGCACTACAGGTACAAATATGGCACTTATCTTATCAGCTAACTGCTGCACCGGTGGTTTATCAGCCTGTGCCTGTTTTACGAGGTTAACAATGGTACCCAGTACAGCCTCCTTACCCACTGCAGTTACCTGTGCTTTTACCGTACCGTCTGTACAAATGCTGCCACCCGTTATGACATCTTTTTTTGTTTTATATACCGGTGCACTTTCCCCGGTAAGCAGCGCTTCATTTACATACATTTCACCCCACAGTATTTTACAATCGACTGGCACCTGCTCACCGGTTTTGATGAGCACAAGGTCGCCGGTACGCAACTGGCTGCTTTCTACCGGAAAAATATTTTCCCGGTGCTGCTCATCAAACGCAATCATATTAGCCATCACTTTTTGTTGCTTCAAAAGGGTATTAAGTTCCTTTTGTGTAAGCTGCACCGCTTTATTTTCTATCCATTCGCCTAAAAATACAAGCGTAATAATGGTAGCTGTAGTTTCATAAAACACATAATCCATTCCCAAATGCAACAGTGTACCGGTAAGGCTGTATACAAATGCTGCCGTTGCGCCCATTGCTATCAGCACATTCATATTGGGAACACCGGCTTTTAAACTTTTTACGGCACTGATGCCAAAATAACTCATCCCCACAATGTACACAGGCAGGCAAATAACCAGTTGCAGCCAGGGGTTCATTAAAGTATGAAACCATCCAAGATGATGCAACGGCAACATATGCAACATAAGCACCAGCGTAAATGGCAGGCAAAATAAAAACCGCTGCAGGTGATTGCTAAAAAAATTTTTAATACTCAACTGGGAATTTGCAGCAGTAGTTGCCCGGGCATTATTATCCCCGATATCCTTTATTACTTTATACCCTAAGCCCTCAATACCCTTTGCAATATTTGCTGTGGGAGCATTAGCCGTATTTTCAAAACTTATATCGCCGCCAATAAAATTTACCTTTACCTGCTGCATGCCTTCTTTTTCCAGGAACCTGGATATAGTAATAGCACAATTGGTACAATCCATCCCTTCTACCTTCCATTCTATTTTTTCCATACTGCAAAATTATTTGAACAAGGGCTGTGCTATTTGCTATTGCAGGAAAATATCTTTGCAACATGGATTTAAATTTTGCCCTCGATGAAATACAACAGGCTGCAGAAAAAATACTAAAGGCAGCGGCAGGCAAAAAAGTATTTGCCTTACATGGCGAAATGGGTGCCGGCAAAACAACCCTGGTACATGCACTTTGCAATGTGCTTGGCGTAAAAGACCTGGTGAACAGCCCTACTTATTCTATCATTAATGAGTATACGGCCGCAAATAACCAACCAGTGTATCACCTGGATTTGTACCGCCTCAGCAATGAGCAGGAAGCCTTTTATGCAGGCGTTGAAGACTGTTTATATTCCGGCAATTACTGCTTTGCCGAATGGCCTGAAAAAGCACCGGGTATCTTCCCGCCAGGCACCATACAACTTACCTTAACAGCAACCGGCGATAATACCAGAAAACTGGAATTTAAGTTGTAATTTGTACCTGCTTGCTAAATATTTTTTAACCTTTATTGTACTATGGCTGCTTCTAAACCATTTTTATCTACTTCCTTTAGTTACGAAACCTTAGAAGAAACACTTGATGTAAAACCCCAGGGCACAGAACTTTATATTGGTATTCCAAGAGAAACATCATTTAGCGAAAACCGCATTGCACTTACGCCTGAAGCAGTAGCCGTAATGCTGGCCAATGGCCACAGGGTAGTGGTAGAAACTAAGGCCGGCGAAGGCGCCAGCTACAGCGACAAAGACTATAGCGACGCAGGCGCAAAAATTGCTTTCGACAAAAAAGAAGTGTACGAGTGCGACCTGCTGGTAAAAAGCGCCCCGGTAAGTGAGGAAGAATGTGAATTATTAAAACCCGGGCAATATATTATTTCTCCCATACATTTATCCGTTATGAAAAAATCTATCCTCGAAAAGATGATGGAAAAACGAATAACGGCACTCAGTTTTGAAAACCTGAAAGATGATAGCGGCCACAACCCCATTGTACGCAGCATGAGCGAAATTGCCGGCAGCGCTGTAATGCTTATTGCCGGCCAGTACCTCAGCAATGCCAACAATGGCAAGGGTGTGCTGGTGGGTGGTATCAGCGGTATTCCGCCCACAAAAGTTATCATCATTGGTGCTGGCATTGTGGGTGAATATGCTGCAAGAACTGCATTGGCCATGGGCGCCAGCGTAAAAATTTTTGACAACAGCATTTACAAACTCAAGCGACTGCAAAATAATATTGGTATCCGCATGTGGACATCCGTAATAGAGCCCAAAATACTGGCTAAGCAGCTTAAAACCTGCGATGTGGCCGTAGGCGCCCTCAGCAGCAACAGCGGCCGTACCCCCATTGTAGCTACCGAAGAAATGGTAAGCGCCATGCGGCCCGGCACTGTAATTGTTGATGTGAGTATCGATCGTGGCGGTTGCTTTGAAACCAGTGAAGTAACCACTCACGAAAAACCGGTATTCAAAAAATTTGATGTGATTCATTACTGCGTACCCAATATACCCAGTGGCTTTGCCCGTACTGCATCGCAGGCCATTAGCAATGTATTGATGCCACTACTGCTCGAAACAGCAGACGATGGCGGCATGGATCACCTGGTATGGCACAAGCTTAACATCCGCACAGGTATTTATATGTTCAAGGGAAGCCTCACCAATTTTTACCTGAGCGAAAGGTTTAAGCTTAAGTACACCGACCTTAACCTGCTTATTGCCAGCAAAAGATAATTGCAACACTTTGTTATATTTTTCTGCAACGTATGAAGCCACTTGTACAGGTTCAAAATTTTTCAGTACAGTTTAACACTACCTATGGCCATACCGTTGCGGTCAACAATATTACTTTTGATATTGGCCCTAATGAAATTGTGGCGGTTGTAGGCGAAAGCGGTAGTGGTAAATCGGTTACAGCACTGGCTATGCTGCAGCTTTTGCCAGCAGCGGCAACTACTGCCGGCAATATTATTTTCCAACATAAAAACCTGCTCACACTCAGGCCCAAAGCAATACAAGCCCTTCGGGGAAAAGATGCATCCATGATTTTCCAGGAGCCGATGACATCACTCAACCCTGTACTTACCTGTGGCAAACAGGTAACAGAAGCCATACTAACGCATACGCCTGTCAGCAAAAAAATGGCTATTGCAAAAACAATTGAATTATTCGAAAAAGTAAAACTACCCAATCCGCAGGCAATATATAACCGTTATCCGCACCAGCTTAGTGGCGGACAAAAACAACGGGTAATGATTGCGATGGCCATGAGTTGTAACCCTGCACTACTCATTGCAGACGAGCCTACAACGGCACTTGATGTAACCGTACAAAAAGAGATACTGCAACTTATACAAACACTGCAACAACAAAACAGTATGAGCGTACTGCTCATTACACACGACCTGGGTGTAGTGGCAGATGTAGCGCACCGCATCATTGTAATGTACAAGGGCGAAATTGTGGAACAGGGCATGGCAAAAACCATTTTGCTTCAACCACAGCACCCGTATACGCAGGGCTTACTGCAATGCAGGCCCGGCATACACGCCAAAGGCACAAGGCTGCCGGTATTAAGCGGGGGCAGGCTTGCAGCAGCACCTCAGCCTGCCGAACCTGCTGCAGGCAACAGCATCATACCAGCAATATCTAAGCAGGATTGCAACAGCAGGGAAGACACCCCACTGCTGGAAGTGCAACATCTAAAAGTATATTATCCCGGTAAAAAAAAATGGTGGGGCAAACAACCAGAACCTTTTAAAGCTGTAGACGATACTAGTTTTACGATACAAAAAGGTGAAATAGTTGGCCTGGTTGGCGAAAGCGGCTGTGGCAAATCTACCCTGGGCAAAGCCATCTTGCAGTTAGTACCTTCCACTTCTGGAAAAATTATTTTAAATGGGGTTACACTTACCGGTATGCCACAAAATAAACTGCGGCACCTGCGTAAAAATTTACAGGTTGTATTCCAGGACCCTTATGGTTCGCTTAACCCACGCCTCACTATTGGCGAAGCGATACTGGAGCCTATGCTCACTCATGGCCTTGTACACAATACCCGGGCCGGAAGAGAGCAGGTGGCAGCCCTGTTGGAAAAAGTAAAGCTTGAAGCCGGTTATTTTGGCCGCTATCCACACCAGTTTAGCGGCGGCCAGCGGCAACGCATTTGTATAGCCCGTGCATTAGCACTGCAGCCTTCCTTTTTAATTTTTGATGAAAGTGTAAGCGCCCTCGATGTTAGCGTACAGGCACAGGTACTTAACCTGCTTCATGATTTAAAAAAAGAATTCGGCTTTACAGCAATTTTTATTTCGCACGACATTTCGGTAGTACATTATATCAGCGATCGCATCATGGTGATGCACCAGGGCAAAATAGTAGAGCAGGGCGATGCCACACAAGTGTATACCATGCCACGGCATGCTTATACCAAAACATTATTACAAGCTATGCCCGGTAAAAGCATTTGGAATAATTTACCTAACGGGTAGCAGCCAGCAAACAATTACATACCATGTAACCGGCACCTGTACTTAAAAAAATCACATCATGCATGAAATTAGTAATGAGCAACTCCGTATACAAATCGTTTCAAAAGGGGCAGAACTACAATCTGTGCTAAACAAAAACAATGGTATAGAATACCTGTGGCAAGGCGATGCCGCTTACTGGGGTAAACGCAGCCCTGTACTTTTTCCAATTGTAGGGGGACTTAAAAAAAACCAGTTCCTGCACAACGGCAAAGCCTATACGATGTTGCGCCACGGCTTTGCAAGAGACAGGGAATTTCCTGTAACCCAACAGCAGCCCAACAGTATTAGTTTTCAACTGGGCAGCGATGCCGAAAGCATGGCCGTGTACCCGTTTGAGTTTGTTTTTACAATTACGTACAGCATCAGCAATAATACCCTGCAATGCAATTATTGCGTTGTAAATACCGGTACCAGCACCATGTATTTTTCCGTTGGTGCACATCCTGCTTTTAATGTGCCGCTGGGCCAAAACACAGAATTTTCTGACTGGCGGCTTGAATTTAGCAGTATAGAAAACACTGCTCGCTGGCCGCTTTCGGAAGATGGCTTATTGCTTACACAACCCGAAGCCTGCCTTAATAATACACTTGTACTTCCACTAAAAAAGGAACTTTTTTATACGGATGCACTGGTATTTAAACAATTGCAATCAACCACCATTGCACTAGCAAATAACGCCTCGCCTTACGGATTAAAGCTTCATGCCGAAGGCTTCCCCTACTATGGAATATGGAGCGCCAAAAACGCCAATTTTATTTGCCTTGAGCCCTGGTGTGGAGTTGCAGACGGTATTAACAGCAGCGGTGAATTGAAAAACAAAGAGGGTATTAATCCACTGGAACCAGGTGATAGTTTCAACAGGGCATGGACAGTAGAAGTATTTTAGTATAGGGAGATAAAAACCTTTGCCCGGAGTTTGTCAACTTTGGGCAGAGAGTAACCAGCCTGTTACGGGATATCAGTTTACCACCTTATTGGCACAACTACTGCTGGCAAAAGCCTCGGGCTTGGCTTTAAATGCAAAGCCCATACCCAGGATGTAACCCATCGCTTCACGCAGCGCTTCATTGCTTTTAAAGTGCGGATTGGTGTTAATGTCGGCATGTACCTCCATATCCACATCATAGGTGGTGAACAAGTCGCAGAGTTCGTAAGCAATTTCAATGCTTTTGGCTACTTCAACCAGCATCCTTTCTTTAATGCTGTACTTTACTGTTGTTTTTTCGTTGTGGATGAACATGAAACCACCATGTCCTTCTCTTAAAAAAACAATAACAGTAGCAAACTCTGTTTCACGGCCTTTTACCTGGCTGTCGGTACCGATGCACACTTTAAGATGATAACCGGCATCGGTTTCTCTTTTAATGGCCTGCTGTACGGCTGTTTTGATGGGAAGTTGAATAGGATCCCCATTAAATTTTCTCCATAGCATATTAAACGGGTTTTTTAAAATTACGGATTAAATCGGGAAGAGCAACAAAGCGTTGAGGTTTTGTACAGCAGTAATAATTAATTAATGCAGCACAAATGTATTGGCAGTAATACCATAAAAAAAGGGACAGCTTATATGCTGCCCCGATTTTATGGTTAGGGTTTATTAAGGAAATACTTATTGTTTAACGATCCGTTGTGTGATGCGGCCGTTTTTGCCTGAAAGTTGCAACACATACAAACCGGCAGGCCTGCCCAGCATATTCAACCTTGTAATACCTGCCACTCCATGGCCACTTGCATACACAACACCGCTGGCATCGGCAAGCTGGTACGCATATTTTTCGGTGGCCCTTACCAGTATTTCATGTGTAACAAATGTAGAAACGCTATAAGGGTCGCTGAGATTGTTCCCGGGCTTCAGTAATACAGTATTGGAGTAAACTGATTGACCTGTTACAGCGGTGGCTTTAAGCCTGTAATAGATAGTATTGTTTTGCGAAGCTGTATTCAAAAAACTTTTAAGCCCACCAGCGCCAGCGTATAATTTGCTAAACACAATCCCATCGTAAGAGGCTTCTATAACTATAGTTTTAACGGCCACATCAGTAATAATATCCCATTGCAGGTGGTGCCTGCCTCCCTGTTGTGTGCCCGACAGCATTACACGGCGTATGGGTAAAATTTTTGCCAATCCCTTAATATTGTAAGAGCCCAAACTGCCATAATCGCTGGTATGACTGTTGCCTGTGCCTTCAAGCATCATAAAATAGGTGCCCTGGGTGAGTATGGTATCTACCAAAACACTCATGCTGTTATCGGGGCTGTAAGCACCAATAAGCTCTTTTTGTTCATTAAAAAACGAGAGTTTCACATCAAGATTAGCACCTTCATTATTGGCCCCTACGCTAAATGGCGCTGCCTCTATCAGTATATTGGAGCCTTCTTGCAGGGTGAACCTGAAAATATCTTTATCCGTACTTGTACTAATTACCCCATCAATATGCATTTCGGTGGCATCTACTTCAACGGCATCATCCAGTACATCGGCATAATCGTCGGTACGGTAGCTAAAGCCGTTTCGGGTAGTGATGATGGTAAGGTTATCCTGTATAAAACCGCAGCCATAGGGTGTTGGGCCATTGTTCCAGCCGCTCATGTTACGATAATAACTATTGCCCATAATAGGTGCCCATGCTGCCTGGCCACTGCCCGTACCATCATTGTAAGTGGCAGTAAGGTTGCAGGTGTTATCGTACCGAGACTGGTGGGTTAAGCCCAGGGCATGGCCACTTTCATGCGAACAACATTCTGCTACCATCTTGGGAGAATTGTTCAGCCTGTCGCTAAATACAAAGCAGGGGGTATCATCGCCCCAGATAAATGAGCCCAGGTAGGCCACTCCACCCACACCGGCAAACCAACTGCTGGTAGGGGTAACTATTACCCTTATACGCTGGCTGAGTGGCGCTGCCAGGAATACATTGATATCGGTAGTAATATTTATATTAAAGGGGCGGTAATCTTCGGCCACCCGGTTAAATACGGTTGTAATTTGGGCATCGGTTAAAGCAGCAGGTGCACAGGTAAAAGGCGTGCCGCCATTCCACACATAGCTGTCTACATACTCACCGTCAAAATCAAGATAAATAGTGGCCCTTGCCGAAGGATAGCTGCTGAGTTTTAGCTGGCTTTGTGCAGCGCCTGCCGCAAATAGCAGGCATAGGATAAGGTATAAGTTTTTCATTGTACTGGATGTTTGGTACCCGGCAGGCCGGTATCTGGATTTACAATTTTCTGCAATTACTGGTTACAGGCAGGCAACATTTCTTCCATCTGCACTTTTACCAACTGGTACTTATCTGCCGAAACCTTTTTTAATTCATACCCATCGGCATAATTGCTACTAAAAAGATGGCCGGTATATACAACACTGTTATCTGCTTCTGTGCGCCGGTATAGCGCAAATAATATATTGCCAAATGCCGGCAGTTTCATCGCCATGCGCTGTAAGTTGCTGTATTTAAAATCGCTGCTGATTACAGTGCCATCCAGCGACAATCCGCCGGGTAGTGCCAACAGGTTGGACTGACCTTTTTTTGTTGAAAAAAACTGGTTGAGTTGTACGGCAGAGAGTTCTATAACGTCGGGATAGTTTTTAAACAGGCTGGCTTTTTGAGCACTTGCCGGTACGGAGCATGCAGCTATCAGCAGTACCGCACACAGGGTGGTGGTAAACTGTTTCATTGGATTGGTTTTTTGGATAAAGGCAAAGCAGTAATTTCCGCAATGCCTCAACTGATAACGGCGGCAGGTAAGTTTTATTGCATAAGAATACGCTATGTTGTAAAACTTGTACACAAGCCGGGGCAGTGGCGTAAAAGTACCTGCTTGTAGTACGTGTTAATACTGCCCTGTGCCCAGCATCACAAGGGTACAGGCTTCCAGGGTTTCAATACCGGCAGCATTTGCCAGCGTTTCCAGGGCTTCGTTTTCGGTACCCGGGTTAAAGATGATTCTTCGGGGATGAAGTGAAAGTATATAATCATAATATTCCTGCTGCCTTGCAGGATTAAGGTAAAGTGTTACAGTATCAATGCCGGGGAAATTTATCTTGGATATGCCAATTTCGATAGTACCAATTTTGCCAGCCCTTGCACCAATAGCCACTACCGGGTGGCCATAGGCCAAAAGTTTTTGAATGGCCAGGTTGCTGTACCGGCCGGGATTTTCGCTTGCGCCAATAACGAGGGTTTGTTTCTTTTCCATATTACTACTGCCTTACTACACTAAAAACCTTGACCGCATATCGGGTGTAGGTATCATACATTGATCTTTTTTGCCAAACCATTTGTATCGCCTTGCTGCCACATAATCATATACTGCATCTCTTACCGGCCGGGGTACTATAAAAAATACGGCCATCAATGGCCAAAGCCTGTTCATATACCGGCTCACTTTTAATGCCGCAGTTGATTTCGTGTATGCCTTGCCGTTTTCAATAAACACAAAGCTATCCATTGCATTTTCATCAATACCATATTGCTGCAACAGTTGGCTGCCCGCCATGCTTTGAAGGGGAGCAAATTTTATGCGGTGTTTTTTATCCCTGCGAATGACTAGGTTTATCGTACTATCACAAAAATTACATACACCATCAAATAATATTACCGGGTGAACTTTCATAGCTGCAAAATTAAAACAATTGATAACACCTGCGTGGCGTTTGGTAAACGATTTGCTCAAGCGCTGGCTGCAGCAACGGGTATCTGAATTGAAAACCGGCTGCCATACATCTTGCAGGCAACACCCACCTGCTTTTCAAAATCAGCTCTGTTTCTGTACCTATGATAGCAGCGCCAATTTTAAGCATCCAGGTATATGCCGGCAGGCCCAAACGACAGCCCGTAACAGTCCTTAATGTCTGCATAAATTCAGCGTTACTTACGGGATTAGGGCTACAGCAATTAAAGGTGCCCTCCAGTTCTGTACGGCTGTACAACCACTCCACCATACGGCAGGTATCTTCTACATGTATCCAGCTATACATTTGCCTGCCACTACCCTGCCTGCCACCAAGCCCGAACTTTAGCAGGTTGAAATAGGGAGTCATTACACCGGCCTGGCCAAGTGTAATGGCCATACGGAGGGCAATTTTTCGGGTATACGGCGTATGCTGCTCATAAAATGCCTGCTCCCATGCCTTACATACCTGAACTGAAAAATCGTTTGCAAAACCGGTAAAGGTTTCATCCCTGGCAGTATCTGTTGCATGAGGATAAATGGTAGCCGAAGCCGCATTTATCAATAGAGCGGGGGGATGCTCCGAATTTTGTATGGCCAACCCTAAGGCATTGGTAGCATTAATCCTGCTGTCGAGAATTGCTTTTTTATTGGTCGGCGTATAACGGCAGTTTACCGATTTGCCAGCAAGATTAATAACTATATCTGCGTTGTTAATTTCCTCTACCCATTCACCGGGAGTGATTCCATCCCAATACAGCTTACGTACACGGGTACCTGTATTGACATAATTATGGCCAAAAGTATTATTGGCTTCTTTTACGTTTCGGGAAAGCAACACGATATCATTATCGGCGCCAAAGTAATTGCAGAGTGCCTGGCCAATAAAACCTGACCCACCGGCAATAATTATTTTTTTGTTTTTCATACGATGGTTTTATGAAGTTGCACCGGGTACAATACCATATTTTTCACGAAGTGCTTTTTCATGCATGGCTTTTTTGCGGAGGCGAAAAAACACAAACAGGTTAAAAAAATGCATACCGCCGAGCACCAGTATTATCCAGCCGATTTTTATACTGAGTACTTCAATCACATCCTGCATATTGTGCATACCCTGTGCTACCTGCAGGGTGTATATGGCATAGCCAAGGTTAACAAGGTAAAAGCCTGTAAGCAACAGTTTATTTACACTAGCGGCCAGTTCGGCATTGCCATGAAAAATATCAAGCAGGAATACCTTCCCGTTTCTGAATAAGGTAGTGGCAACCCAAATGGTGATACTTACTGTGAGCAACAGGTAAGTGATGTAGGTGATGATAAAATAATGCATAGTTGTATGTTTTAAGCGTTAAAAATTATTTCAGCAGTTGCATAGGCCGCTGCATTTTTACCTGTACCTCGTACCAGCACAGCCAGGTATAAAATATGGCCATAAATGGCGCAGCAAAAATTAAAAGCCAAAAGGAACCTGCCGGAATAGTTACAAGGGCCAGCAGGGTTATGATATGGTATATATTACGCAGGGTATGCCGGCTAAAGCTGCCGGTACATACATGCACCAGCATGCTGATTACCTGCCAGCCGCCTACTACCAGGTAAGCCAAAATAACATATTCTATATCACGGGCAATTACAGCGGCTACTGTACATACGATGATTAATGCGATGCTCATCCAGTAATCTATAATCTTAAATTTTTTCATGTTCGTAAATTTTAAATTTTCAGAAAAAATTGAAAAAATACTTCTTTAAAAAAGCCGCTATGCGGCTGTATGGGTGCAGTGGTTATTTTAGCAACTTGAGCAAATTACCCAAAAACCAGTTCTCATCTGCCTTTACCATCAATTCCAGCACCTGGTCGGCATGCTTGCCAAACTTGCGGATGCCGCTAACGGTTTCGGTAAACTGTTTTACCTGCTTATCTTTTTTATCGCCGTCGATATTTTCCAGTTGTGCCAGTAATTTAAGCATAGGATCAAGTTCCCTTTTCTTACGCTCCCGTATAATTTGTGTGGCTACCTTCCAGATATCTTTTTCAGCATTAAAGTATTCCCGTCGCTCCCCGGGCAGTATCACCCTTTCTACCAGGCCCCAGCTTATCAGTTCACGAATGTTCATATTAACATTGCCCCGGCTTATTTCCAGTTCCTCCATAATATCATCCTGCGTAAGCGGATCGGCACTAATCATTAGCAGCGCATGTATCTGCGCCATGGTACGGTTAATACCCCAATGTGTGCCAAAAGCACCCCAACTGCTGATAAACTGATTTTTTGCTTCTGGTAATTTC
Source organism: uncultured Chitinophagaceae bacterium (assembly GCA_937873715.1). GTDB lineage: Bacteria > Bacteroidota > Bacteroidia > Chitinophagales > Chitinophagaceae > Ferruginibacter. The sequence continues at coordinate 237,171 of CALMYJ010000004.1, read as the reverse complement.
ATACCACAAATATAACAAATGTTTTGAATTTTCAAAATATTTTGAAAATAAAGTTTTCAACAGGCCCCAACCAATGAAAAGCAAAAGGCCTAAACCATTTTTCGATACATTTGCTTATGACTTTTTTAACGGACTTTGGCCGCTACCTGCTGATGCTGAAAGGCATGTTTTCTAAACCGGAAAACCCTAAAATGTACTGGAAAGAATTTATGCACCAGTGCAATGATATCGGCATCGGCTCACTGGGTATTGTTTCCATCATATCGGTATTTATTGGTGCAGTAAGTGCTGTGCAAACAGCTTATCAACTGGTGAGCCCCATTATACCTAAGGAAACAATTGCACAAATTGTAAGGGATACCGTAATCCTGGAATTTGCCCCCACCCTGGTATGTATTGTATTAGCTGGTGTAATAGGCAGTAAAATTGCCAGCGAACTGGGCAATATGAGGGTGAGTGAACAAATAGATGCGCTGGAAATAATGGGCATCAATACCAAAGCCTACCTGGTGATGCCAAAAATTATGGCGGCAATGATTACCATTCCCCTGCTTGTCATCATTTCGATGGTGCTGGGCATTTGGGGTGGCCGGCTGGCCAGTACAGCTACCGGTATACTCTCTGCCGATTTGTTCGACCGTGGGTTGCTCAATTATTTTGTACCCTACAATGTAACTTTTGCCTTAATCAAGTCTTACACATTTGCTTTTATCATCAGCAGCATCCCGGCATATTTTGGCTACTATGTAAAAGGTGGCGCACTCGAAATTGGCCGCAGCAGCACCAAAAGCGTGGTGGTAAGCTGTATTATGTTGCTATTTGCCGACTATGTATTAACCCAGCTATTGCTTAACCCCGTTGTATAAACACAAAACACCATTAGCATAAAGCATGATAGTATTTAATAACCTGTACAAGCAATTTGGCGATAAAGTAGTGCTGAATGATGTGAGCCATAAAATGGAAACAGGAAAATGCAACCTTATTATCGGCAGCAGTGGCAGTGGCAAAACGGTACTGCAAAAATGCCTGGTAGGTTTGTTTGAACCCGATAAAGGAGAAATCATTTATGACGACATAAGCTTTACCAGCATGACGGAAGAGCACCGTAAAGAACTGCGCCAGCAAATTGGTATGCTGTTCCAGGGCTCTGCTTTATTTGATAGTATGACAGTGGAGCAGAATGTAATTTTTCCACTGGACATGTTTTCAAAAATGAACAACACCGAAAAACAAAAAAGGGTAAACGAAGTACTGGAAAGGGTAAACCTTGTGGATGCCAACAAAAAATACCCTGCCGAAATAAGTGGTGGTATGAAGAAAAGAGTAGGCATTGCCAGGGCTATAGTGCTCAATCCAAAATATTTGTTTTGCGATGAGCCCAACTCCGGCCTCGACCCACAAACCAGTATGGTTATCGATAAGCTTATTTATGATATCACCAAAGAGTTCAACATGACTACGGTAATTAATACCCACGACATGAACAGTGTAATGGAAATAGGCGAAAACATTTTGTACATGTACCAGGGTAAAAACGAATGGAACGGCAGTAATAAAGAAATCATCTTTTCAAAAAACGAGCTGCTGAATAAATTCATTTTCGCATCCGAGTTTTTGCAGGATGCAAAAGATATGCGTATGCTGGAAGCCAAGGGAAAAATTGATAATGACAGGAACATGGAAGAAATGCTGAAATAACTTTTACACGGGATGAAAAAAATCTTTTTACTGTTTACCTGCCTTACCTGCCTCTATACCACTGCTCACGAATTTTGGCTGCAGCCACTGCTTTTTCACTATAGCCCCGGCGATACGGCTACAGTACATTTTTATGTTGGCGAAAACTTTACCGGTGAATTCTGGGGCAGGGATTTATCTAAAATACAATCGCTGCGGCACTTTAGCCGCACAGGCATTACCGATGCCAGCTATACAGTTACCGGCAACAAGGTAGATTCTATGAAGCTGGCCCTGCCAGCAGGAGGCACCCATCTTATCGCTTTTAACTCTACAAATTCATTTATCACCCTGCAGCCCCGGGAATTTAATGCCTACCTGGAGGAGGATGGACTATACGGTGCGATACAGTATCGCAAAAAACACCAGCAAACCGATACGGTTGGGAGGGAGTATTACCAGCGTAGTGTTAAAACATTATTGCAATGCGGCAATACCAAAGATGAAACCTACCGCACCAACACCGGCCTGCCTCTTGAAATTATTCCCGGCCTCAACCCCTATATAATTCAAAAACCACAACGCATCCCTTTTAAGCTGTTGTATAAAAACAAACCGCTGGGTGCTGCACTGGTAAAAGTTTGGCACAAAATGCCCGGCCGTACGGCTACCATGCTCGAAATGAAAACAGATATAAGAGGCATAATCAATGTAGCTATTCAGCCACGAGGCACATGGCTGGTAAGCAGTGTACACATGGTGCACAACAAGGCAGACACAGTGGCCCAGTGGCAGAGCTATTGGGGCAGTTTTTGTTTTGGATATTAAATTAACTCAATAAAAAAGGGCCGGAATAAATATCCCGACCCCATAATTTGTAGCAGCATTTGTGCCTGTGCTGAGATTCTGTGAAAGTTGCACCATTCCTGAAACCCAGGCTATACTGCCTAAAGTCCAAACAAGCCGCTATTCAACACCTGAAGGGTTTGTAATTTATATGCCTTAGGTATTAAAATAGATATATTGTGCCGGCTGCCCCCATAGCTTACCATACGCACCGGTATTTCGCTGAGTGCCGTAAACAGCTTTTTCAACACCTCTTCCGTTTCGGTAATTTCATTACCTACAATGCTCACAATAGTTTGATCACTGTCAATCTCTACTGTTCCAAATGGTTCAAGTTCTTTAATAATTTGCGGCAGGCTGGCATCGCTGTCAATAGTGAGGGATACTGCTACTTCCGAAGTGGTAATCATATCAATTGGCGTGCGGTATTTTTCAAACACTTCAAATATTTTTCTTAAAAAACCATAAGCCAGCAACATGCGGCTGCTTTTAATTTTAATTGCAGTAATACCGTCTTTGGCGGCTACAGCTTTTACTCCCACGCTACCGGCCTGTTCGGTAATGAGTGTACCCTTTGCGGCAGGCTGCATGGTATTGAGCAGCTTTACAGGCACATTATAAAATTGTGCCGGCCAAATGCTGGCAGGGTGTAATATTTTGGCACCAAAATAAGCCAGCTCGGCTGCTTCCTCAAAACTGAGTTGCTCAATGGCTACGGTTTTATTCACCACACGGGGGTCGTTGTTGTGCATACCATCGATATCCGTCCATATTTCGCAAACCGATGCATTGATGGCTGCTGCTATAAGCGATGCACTGTAATCGCTGCCTCCCCTTTTCAGGTTATCTACTTCGCCGCGGGGGTTGCGGCATATATATCCCTGTGTAATAAATAAGCTGCTGCCTTTATGTTTATTAAGCAGCTTGCTAAGCCTTGTTTCTATTACACTTATCTGTGGTTCATCGTGGTTGTCAATCATCATAAAATCGAGTGCAGGCAGCAGTACATGAGCAATACCCACCGACTCGAGGTACACACAAAATAACTTGGTGCTCAGCAGTTCGCCCTGTGCCAGTATATCTTTATTGAGCGCCTCACTAAAAGAAATTTTAAGGATGATGTTCAAAAATTCAAAATGCTCATTCACAATAGCATTCGCTTTTTCGGCTGCAGTGGGGGTATCTACCAGTTTGCTGCAAAAGCTGCGGTAGTGCGCTTCCAATGCGTCAATCTGCTGCTGGGCCTGGGTGCGGTTACCCTCGGCCAGGGAATGGCTTATTGCTACCAGGGCATTGGTAGTGCCGCTAAGGGCAGATAATACCACTATCTTACTTTCAGCATCGGCGGTAATCAATTTGGCCACTTCATGCATTCTTTCCGGCTTACCTACGCTGGTGCCGCCGAACTTCATTACTTTCATCAGTCTTTTTTTTATGAGGTGCAAAAATATCTGATGGTATTCATTTTTACAAAACAATAGTACCACCCCTGCCAATTCATATTAATTTGCCCAACTTGTACAGGCTGCCGGATAGTTTTTTGCCTAACACGGGCAGTACAATCTTTTACAAAAATGCTTTTTGATAACAATTGCATAATTAGGCCTTAATGCAGGCATAATATTGGTACAGCACCTTGCAGTGGTCAATTTATGGGCAACCATTTCTCAACCGAAAGAGCATAGCAAGACAAACAAGTAGTTCCTTAAGCAAATTCTATTTCTTGTACCACCAGGCATTCCTGTCGGGTGGTTTTTTTATGCTGCTTCCACAAAGGGTAAAGCTTATCTTTACTGTATGAAAATGATTGCCTGCCTTACTTTTATTGCCTGCCTTGCCGCAGGCTGCAGCCGCAGCGACAAGGCGCTCCACACTTTGTTATCCGGTGCTGATAGTGTAGCCATCAATTATTTTAAGGGTAATGGACTTATGGATACAGTGGTTGCTATCAAAATTATCCGCAACCCCGAAGAAGTACAACAGCTTGCTGCTTTCATCAGCATGGATGTGCGCCGCCAAAACAAAACCTGTGGCTACGATGGCTCGGTACATTTTTTTAAAAACAATATGGTGCTGCAGGATGTGTATTACCGGGTGAATGATGCCGGCTGTATGTTTTTCTGGCTTACCCTTAATGGCCGGGCTATGCAATGCAGGCTTGATGAAGGTGCCAGGCAACTTTTAGAAAAACAGCGGCAGTAAAGTCCACTTATCTGAATGCCGGTAAAATACGTGAAGGCTCAATTTTGGGTTGCGCCGGTATCATTCCGGGCTGGCTGGCAGCAGTAAGTATGTTGTTGATAATACTTTCGGTTTCGTCTTTATAATCCACCTCAATACGCTGGTTATTGTTCAGCCAGGCTTCCACTTTTTCAAAGTGCTTGCTTTTAATACTTTTAATAACCGGCACACCCAGGCTGGCGGCACCTGCTGCATTGCAATGTTGCTCATACTGCTGCTTCATAGGCACTACCAGTACTTTTTTCTGCATATATAATGCTTCGGCTGGTGTTTCAAAACCGGCGCCGCAAAGCACACCTTCGCAATTGATAAAACTTTCTGTAAAAAACTTTGCATGTACAGGATGTACGAGGCAATTTTTTTCCTTGTAAAACTTAGTAGTGTGTTTTGAAAAAACCTGCCACTGTACGCCTTTAAATTTGGATAAAAACCCAATGATTTTATCATCATCATATGCCGGCAGGTACACCGTGTAATGTCCTTTATTTTTTACATCGGCATGGCGTATTTCGCTGCGGATAACCGGGGTAAAAATATTGTCGCCATATTTTTTAAAATGGAAGCCCACACCCGATTTGCAGGGAGCATAATACTTAAGTACCAACAGTGCCAGCGGATCAAAGCTGGCAGGACGAGGGGCATTTTTATGCAGTACGGCAAACTGGTGGCTCATGGCCACGCAAGGCACCTGGCGGCTACGGCAGGCCCAGGCACTTACCGGCTCAAAATCGTTGATTACCAGGTCATAATTTTCTACAGGCAGGTCTTTTATTTCCTGTATAAATTTTTTCGACTGCATTTGCTTCATCGTTTTATACACATCCACGCCGCCCTTTTTGCCGAAAATAAAACTCATACCCCTGAGCCTGTATTTTACCGGGAAATTAACGCCTACATCGGCCTGTGTGCCACTGAGCAGCACATCCAACTCACATTTTTGTTGCAGTATGGGCAATATTTCGTTGGCCCTGCTTACGTGGCCATTGCCTGTTCCCTGTATGGCGTATAGTACTTTCATTGCTATTTACGAGGCCGATGTAAAATCCTGCATCATTAATTTAAATATTTCTGAAGTGCGCAGGTACGCTGCTTCGTCGGTATAAAACGACTGGTGCAGTTCTTTCACCAGTTCATCGTGCTGGTAATAATATACCTGCCAGTTGTTATTGGCATACTCCAGTGCAGTAAGGTTTTCAATCCAATCGCCGGAGTTAAGGTAGTTTACCGAACCTTTTTTATCCTGTATCATCCTGTTAGCCGGCTGGTGTATATGGCCGCACAGTACATAATCGTATCCTTTTTCAATAGCAATGGAGGCTGCGGTTTCTTCAAAGCGGTTAATGTATTCCAGTGCGCTTTTTACACTATTCTTAATTTTTTTGGATAAGGATATGCGGCCCCTGCCCATTTTTTTGCTGATGAAGTTGATAAAGGCATTCAGGTAAATAAGCATATCGTAGCCCACTGCGCCAAGCTTGGCCAGCCAGCGGCTGTACTGCATGGTTACATCAAACACATCGCCGTGAAATATCCAGCTTTTTTTATTGTCTGAATGGTGAATGAGCAGCTTATTCACTACATGAAAATCGCCAACAGAAAAGTTTTCGAAGCGCCGCAGCATTTCATCGTGGTTACCGGTTACGTAGTACACTTTTACACCACGGCTAAGCATACTCGTAATTTGCTTGATAACCAGCATATGCGCCGGTGGCCAGTATTTTTTGCTAAACTGCCATATATCGATGATATCGCCATTAAGTACCAGTATGGTGGGGTCGATTGTAGAAAGATAACGGGATAACTCACTGGCCCGGCAACCGTAAGTGCCTAAGTGAACGTCGGATATTACTGCTATTTCAAGTTTTCTCTTTTCCAGCGTATGAACTTTCGTATAAAATTCCTGCACTGGTGTTGCTTTAATGTAAAGCCAATGTTATCAAAACATAAATAAAATGAAAGATATGATACTATGCTGCGGAATGATGTTCCCGCCTCGATTCGAGTGTAAACCCAAATGTAGTACCTACATCAATAGTGCTGCGTACATGAATGGCCTGCCCGTGGGCTTCTACAATATGTTTACAAATAGCAAGCCCAAGGCCGCTGCCACCTACTTTACGGCTCCTGGCCATATCGGTACGATAAAAGCGTTCAAATATTCTTGTCAGGTGCTCCTCGGCAATACCATGCCCGTCGTCGCTTATTTCTATTAAAATTCTTTTGCCATCAATTTTATAGGCACTGGCTTCGGTATGGCCAAATTGTTTACCGTATTTTATAGAGTTATCTACCAGGTTGGTAATCACCTGCCGTATTTTTTCTTTGCTGGCATATACTGCCAGCGGCAGTTCGCAACCTTTTTTTATTGACAGCCGGATTTGCTTTTGATCGGCTTTAATGGCTAGAGATTCGTACACTTCTTTTACCAGTTCCTGTATAATAAAATATTCTTTTTGCAACACCAGCTCGCCACTTTCCAGTCTTGATATTTCATCCAGGTCGTCTACCAGGTTTACCAGCCTTTCTATATTCCGGGATGTACTTGCTAAAAATTTTTTATTTACTGCCGGGTTTTCGAGTGCCCCGTTGAGCAGTGTATCTACATAGCCCTGTATGGCAAAAATGGGTGTTTTAATTTCGTGGGAGAGGTTCTGTAAAAATTCTTTCCGGTAGGCTTCGTTGCGTTTCAGCAGTTCAATTTCGGCGTTGCGCTGCATGGCCCATTGTTCCACATCTTCTCTTACTTCATCTATACTTTTTTGGGGCAGGATGCTTTTGTAATAAAACTCTTCTCTTTTGCTGGCCTTGGTATGATAAATGAGTTTATAAATCAATTTTATTTTACGGTAAATAAAGTGCTGCACCATAAAGAGGATGAGGCTGTAGCTGCCGGCATATACCAGGATGAGGGTAATGAGTGCCACCCACCATATTTTGCTGTAGTACCACATACCGGCACTAATAGGCACAGCAATGATAAAGGCTGTAATACCAGATAACTGCTGCGGTGAAAGATTTTTGGATGCCAGCATAATATGCAATTTACCGGCAAATATGGATACCCGGGGCTGTTAAAGAAAATATTGTGCAGTGCCGGTAAGGATTACATTTCAAATTTATATCCAACGCCTTTTACGGTTCGGATACAATCAAGGTTAAGCTTTTGCCTTATTTTTCGGATATGTACATCAATGGTACGGTCACCAACGATTACTTCGGTACCCCATACCTGGTTGAGTATTTCGTTGCGCAAAAAAACTTTTCCCGGCCTTGAAGCCAGTAATGCCAGCAGTTCAAATTCTTTACGGGCCAGTATAATTTCTTCGCCTTTGTATACTATGATATATTTTTCCCGGTCTATTATCAGGTCGTTAATCTGCAACACCGGCACTTCATCTTTATTTACCCTTCTAAACAAAGCATTGACTTTACTTACCAGTATTTTTGGACTAATTGGTTTAGTAAGGTAATCATCGGCACCGGTTTCGAGGCCACGCACTTCGGTACCTTCATCACTAAGGGCAGAAAGAAATATAATGAGGGTGTTTTGAAACGCCGGCTGCATGCGTAAAATATTGCATACATCAATGCCGTTTTTGCCCGGCATCATTACATCCAGTATAATTAAGTCGGGTTGAAATTTTTTGGCAAGCTCAATGGCTTCATCGCCATTTTTTGCTGTTGCTACTTCGTACCCTTCTGATTGCAGGTTAAACTGGATGATTTCTAAAATATCCGGTTCATCATCTGCAATTAAAATTTTTTTAACACTAGCCATACGTTTTATGCTGCGCAAAAATAGTCTATCAACAGTATCTGCACTACTGTTAAGCCAATCTTATGCATTATTAAATTGTTAAGGGGCTTTAAAGGTTATATTAATTTATGAATGGCGCCGCTACAATATCGGTGGCAGCATTTAAACTGCATCCACTAAATTTGTAGCATTGGTTTATTTATGATAAAATTTTTGCTTTACAGCTTTTCTTTTGTGTACAGTCTGGGTTTGTATGCCCAGTGCGATCACCTGAAAGTGCCTTTTCAGCGCATACGCTTCCACGACAGGGTAAAAGAAGAACAACTACAACTCGATAAGGCCGATGGCAAAGCCGATGATATAATTGCCGCTGGCAACAACGAAGAAATTAACCTGCTGATTACAGATGCCATTACGAGGAAAGTAAATAACCTGCTTTGTTTCATCGAATCTAACGATGCCATTGTGAGCAACAACGAAAAAATCCGCCAGGTTAATTATGTGGTGGAAATGCTGCGTTCTTTCCGGGCAAGCTGGAGGCTTAAAAAAATTAACCCGTCTTTAGCACCTGTATTGATTGATAATTTTGAAAAAATACTAAAGGCCAATATCGACAGCCAGAGCATGGCACCTTATATTGAAGAAGTCCCCTATGCGGTTGGGATAATCAATGCCGAAGTATTTAACACCAACCCGGGCTATGATGAAAGCCGTAAAATACTTTTTTTAAAGTACAGCATGCTTAACCCCGATAAGATATTGCCCGGCCTGGCACCCTATGTACAGGAGCCTTTTGCAGATACCCTTGTAGTAATTGCCTGCAAAAACAACCCCAAACAGTTATACGATTATGCCTCCGGCAGAAACACACCGGTAGGTAAGCTCATTAGCCGCAATACTAACCCAATGGTAAAAGCTGTGGCAGCACTTAGCCAAACCAAAGCTGCACTATTGTATTATCCCTTCCTGGATGAAATCCTGTCTGGAAAAACAACAGCCGACAGCCTGAAAAAAATTATTGGCGATGGGGAAAAAGGCCTTGATACTTTAGCCTATTTCAAATTGCTGGTAAAAACAGAAACAGAGTATTATGCAAGGGTGGTGAATAAAGATACACCTGTAGCCATGTTTGGCACCAACGGCCTGAGGGAAATGCTGTACCGCAAATCAATGGCTCATTTCATTAATTATATCAATGGCCTGCATGATGTGCCTAACCTGGCTGTGCGTATGAAATCGATAGAGCCGCTAACCCCACAGGAACTGTATTACGTAATTGTGATGGGCGAAAATGATATTTACACCTCCAGCTACAAGCATAGCTTTAACCGGCTGCTGCAATTGCTGGGGCCGCAGCCCCGTACCGATAAACTGCTGATGTCGGTAAATATGGATTTTTTCAAAAAATTTATAAAAATGGCGGCCAACTTTAACCGCCTCGACACATTACTGGCGCTAATGCCACAGGCCAATGCCACCACACTGATGAAAGCATTTGTAGCCAACCTGGATAAAACCGGTAACCTGGAGGATGCGGTGGATGTGGCCGACAGCTACAGCAGCATTAATAATAACACCCTGCGGCAAAATATGCTTCAAAATGTGGAACTGAACGAACAAAAATGTGCCGAAGAAAATAATACCCACGGTAAAACCATATATGGCCTTTTAAAAAACATTTTTCAAAGTGCCGATAACCCCGCAGTTGACTTAACCGAACGGTTAGGGATACCCTCAATTTACAGCCTCGATTTTAATGCCATTGCCGATGATAGTGGCCGTGTAATTCAACAGGTGTTTTTTTACGGAGATGATGATGGCAAAGCTTTTTTCCCGGCCTTCATCAATTCTTTCCCGGCAAAAGACTGGAAGATAACCGCCAAAAAAGAATGGGTGGAAATAAAATCCATTACCGGGAAAAAAGTATGGATTTATGCCAATAAGCCATTAGACAGCGATCAAAACCTTGATGATACCGCCCAGGTACACCTGGGTGCTTACCTGCGCAAAAACGACCTGTATCCATCAGTAGTAATACACCGTGGACACAGCTACTGGCTGCCCCGTACTATTGCGAGGATGGAAACTACAGCCAAAATAATAGTAATTGGCTCTTGCGGTGGTTACAAAAACCTGAGTGAGATACTGGACATTTGCCCCGATGCACATATTTTATCAACCAAAGAAATTGGCAAAGGCGATATCAACCGGCCCATACTCAATTACATGAACCAGGTGTTTGCCACCGGTAAGCCCCTGGCATGGAAGGATATGTGGGCATCGCTGAGTAAAACTTTCAGCGCCGACCCCAACCGGGAAGTAAGAGAAAGCTGGGAAAATTATGTACCCCCTTACAAAAATCTTGGCGCCATATTTATCAAAGCTTACAATACCATGATGGAAAACCAGCAATAGGTTTTTTTATTTTAATGGTAATTCCCCTTGATGGCATTTACACCGCATCTATTTAAAGCAGCTACATTTGCAGCATGAGTGAGCCGGTAAAAGCAAAAAAAATTGTTGACTTCTCTCTCCTGCGCAGGGTATTTCAATTTGCTTCACCCTATAAAAGCAAATTCTACCTATCACTTTTTTTGGCCATTTTTCTTGCCGTTATATCTCCCATACGCCCCTGGCTGATACAGCTTACTATCAACAAAGGCTTGCAGCCCGGCGCAGCTGCTTGGTTTTTGAAAGGCCCGGCACAGGTGATTATAGGCATTACCGTTATACAGGTGCTGCTGTTGCTGCTGGAGTCGGTTTGCCGTTTTATATTTTCATTTGCCACCGCATCACTGGGGCAAAGCGTGGTAAAAGATATAAGGGTGGCCACGTATAAAAAAGTTATCAATCTCAACCTGTCGCAATACGATAAAACACCGGTGGGTACTCTCACCACCCGTACCATCAATGATATAGAATCTATCAACGATATTTTCAGCGACGGCCTGATACCCATACTGGCCGACCTGCTCTCTATCATAGCTGTACTGATTTATATGTTTTATGTGGATTGGGGCTTGACGCTGATTTGCCTTTTACCTTTTCCTTTTTTAATTATCGGCACGTACTATTTTAAAGAAAGTGTAAACAAATCGTTTACCCGTGTACGTAATGCTGTGGCCCAGCTAAATGCTTTTGTGCAGGAACATATTACCGGCATGGCGGTGGTGCAGGCCTTTGCAGCTGAAGAACGGGAACTAAAAAAATTCAAACTGATTAACCGGGAGCATCGGAATGCCAACATCCGTTCCATCATGGCCTATTCCATTTTTTTCCCGGCGGTAGAATTGGTACTGGCCATATCCCTGGGGCTGCTGGTGTGGTGGGCAGGCGGGCAAAAAAGTGCCGATGCAGCAGGCACCATCACCGCATTCATCCTTTGTCTTAACCTGCTCTTCAGGCCCCTGCGGCTCATTGCCGATAAATTCAATGTGCTGCAAATGGGCATGATTGCCAGCGAAAGGGTTTTTAAAGTGCTGGATAATGATGATACTGCCGCCAATGAAGGCAGGCAACGCATACAAATTAATGGCGATGTGGCTTTTGAAAAAGTATGGTTTGCTTACAACGATTCGCAATATGTGCTAAAGGATATAAATTTTAATATCCCTGCCGGTAAAACACTGGCAATTGTAGGTAATACCGGTAGCGGCAAAACCTCCATCATCAGCCTGCTCAACCGGCTGTACCACGTACAAAAGGGTGCAATTAAAATAGATGGTATTGATATCCGTGAGTACGAACTTTTTTACCTCCGCAGCCGGATAGCAGTTGTATTGCAGGATGTTTTTTTATTCAGCGGCTCGGTGTACGATAACGTAACCCTCCGTAATACAGACATAAAAAAGGAGCAGGTAATTGATGCGGCCAAATTAATAGGCATACATGATTTTATTATGCAATTACCCGGCGGCTACGATTATAATGTAATGGAAAGGGGTGCCACCCTTTCGCTGGGGCAACGGCAATTGCTATCCTTTGTACGGGCTTTATTGTACAATCCTGCCATTCTTATTCTGGATGAAGCCACCTCATCGGTGGATACCGAAAGCGAACAACTAATACAGCAGGCCATCGAAAAATTAGTAGCCGGGCGCACCTCTATTGTAATAGCTCACCGGCTATCTACCATACGAAGGGCAGATAAAATAATCGTACTGGATAAAGGGGAAATTAAAGAAGCCGGCACACATGATGAACTGTTAGACCATCAGGGAATATATTACCAGTTGCACAATATGCAGTTCAGCCAGCAGGTTGCGCAATAAACAGCTTAGGGCACATCACGCTATTTTGATAAATTGCAGTATGGAAGAAATGGATAGCAACAATATAACGCCGTTAAAGCCAGCAGTTCAGGATGAAGAAAATGTTGATTACTGGAAAGCTGCTGAATACAAACAACTGCGTGACGCTTTAAAGCTGAGTTATACTGAAAGATTCAAAATCATGATGCGGCTGATGCGGATTACCCTGATGTTGCAGCGGGCAAAACTTACTCATAAAAAATTTTCTTCCTGAACATTAATTGGCTTATCGCCAACAAAAAAGCCGTTAACCGGCCCAAAGACCAGCTTGACGTGATAGAACTGGAAAAAATTAAGCTGCTGCGGAAGGAAATGGGGCTGGATTAAAGCCCCTTATTTTACCCTGCCAATTTTCAGCATCAGCCATTGATTTTACCCTCAAACGCCTATCTTTGCGCCAAATTTCGAAACAGCTATGTTGGCAAAAGGCACCAAAACGTTACTGGCAGCGGTTTTCAGCACAATAATTCTATTTTTTTCTAACACACTCCAGGCAAGCCCTAAAGAGCCAGGCGATGGTGAGGAGCATCATGCTGCTACAGAAAAAGAAGGCTTTAATGCTAAAGAAGTGATTTTTGGCCATATAATGGATGCCCACGAATTTCATTTCGCCGAATATAAAGGCAGCGATGGCCACAAGCATCCCATTACAATTCCATTACCAGTAATATTATACGCACCCGAAAAAGGCTTTTCGGTTTTCATGTCCTCCAAATTTGAGCATGGCCATGCCGAAGTAGATGGATACAAACTCAATGCAGAAGGTAAAATTGAAGCCGTGGATGGTTCGGCAGTGTACGATTTTTCGCTTACCCGTAATGTGGTGCAAATGCTGCTGGCCCTTGGCCTGCTACTGTGGATACTGTTAAGCGTAGCTAAAATGTATGCAAAGGGCGCCGGCGTAACTACAGCACCCAAAGGCAAACAAAACGTTGTTGAAATACTGGTAACCTTTATCAGGGACCAGGTGGCAAAGCCCAACCTTGGCCACAAAAGCAATAAGTATCTTCCCTTCCTGCTTACCGTATTCTTCTTCATTTTTATCAATAATATTTTTGGCCTGATACCCGGCTCGGCCAACGTTACCGGCAATATTGCCTTTACGGCGGTACTTGGTGTTATCACCTTCCTGGTAATACTGTTTAGCACCAATGGCCATTTCTGGGGGCATATTTTTAATCCGCCCGGGGTACCACTGGGGGTAAAGTTCATCCTGGTGCCGGTGGAGTTTCTGGGCATCTTCATTAAGCCATTTGCATTAATCATTCGTTTGTTTGCCAATATGGTGGCCGGGCACATTATTATCCTTTGCCTGATTTCAATGATTTTCATTTTTGCCGAAAAAATTGCAACCGGCGCAGGCTGGGGTATGTCGCCGGTATCGCTGGCATTTACCATATTCATTTATTTTATTGAGTTGCTGGTGGCCTTTTTACAGGCATTCATATTTACCATGCTTTCGGCCGTATTTATTGGCCAGGCATTTGAAGGGGAGCACCACGAGGGGGAGCATGCAGCTCATCATTAAACCGTTTTTTTTAACCAACAATAAATTCACTATTATGAATTTCTTTTTATTGGATGCTTTAGCGAATGCAGGTGGTGCACTGGGTGCAGGCCTGGCTGCAGTAGGCGCTGGTATCGGTATCGGCCAAATTGGTAAAGGTGCCGTTGAAGCCATTTCACGCCAGCCCGAAGCAGCTAACGACATTCGTGGCAACATGATTCTTACAGCCGCCTTTGTAGAAGGTGCTGCGCTGTTTGCTATCATCGTGGGCTTCCTCGCAATGGTACTCTAAGGGTTGAGGGTAAATGGGATAAGGTTTAGGTGTTTTCCACCTTCACACTTACCTTTTAAACTTTAAACCTTTTAAACCTTTTACTGCATCCAAAGCACAGGGCGGAGGATGCAGTATTTTAAAAATGTACAGCCGGTACAACGGCTTACCGATATATCGAACAGATTTAATTTTTTACACATGCAGTTACTTACACCTGATTTAGGTTTACTCGTTTGGACACTACTGGCCTTCCTGGTAGTACTTTTCCTGCTTAAAAAATTTGCATGGCCTGCTATCATCAAAGGCCTTAATGAAAGGGAAAAAAACATTGCCGACTCCATCGCCACTGCCGAAAAGGTAAAGCTTGAAATGGCACAGTTAAAAAACGAAAACGAAGCGCTGCTGGCACAGGCCCGTGAAGAAAGAGCAGCCCTGCTGAAAGAAGCCAAAGACACTAAAGATAAAATTATCAACGAAGCCAAAGCCGAAGCCGGTGCACAGGCTGCTAAAATTATGGCTGATGCCCAGGCTTCTATCAACCATCAAAAGCTGGCGGCCCTTACCGAAATTAAAAACCAGGTGGGTGCCCTTGTACTGGAAGTGAGCGAAAAAGTGCTGCGTAAAGAACTGGCCAATAAAGGCGAACAGGAAAATTATATCAAACAACTGTCTGAAGAAATAAAATTCTAATTATAGCTGTAGCCAGGTAGTACACTTACTATTTGCAGGTGTACTTTTTGGTAAAAGCGGTTTATAAAAAATTATGCAGAACCCACGTTTAGCAGGCAGGTATGCTAAAAGTTTATTAGACCTGGCTTCAGAAATGAACCAGGTAGATGTGATATGTGCAGATATGAAACTGCTGCAACGTATCTGTGCATCCAATGCCGACTTTAAAGCCCTGCTCCGCAGCCCGGTTATAAAACCCGGCACTAAAGAAAAAATTGTGAGCAGCATTATTACCGGTAAAGTTAACAGTACCACTGCTGCTTTCATCAACCTCCTCATTCGCAAAGGCCGTGAAGGCAACCTGCCCGAAATTGCCGATGCATTTATTGAACAGTTCAACAAACTCCGGGATATTCATAAGCTGAAATTAACTACAGCGGTGCCTGTAAGTGATGAACTGCAAACGATTATTGTTGATAAAACAAAAGCAGCTACCGGCCTTAAAAACATTGAAGTGGAAGCAGCGGTAAAAGAAGAACTCATCGGTGGCTTTACTTTAGAACTGGAAGGCACACTGGTGGATGCCAGCATACTGAGAGACCTAAAAGACATTAAAAAACAATTCATGGATAACGCATATATCCATAAAATCAGGTAATACATTTTTTTAAAAAACATAGTTATGGTAGAGATTAAACCGGATGAAATATCAGCAATATTGCGCCAGCAGTTGAGCAACTTTAATGCAGGTGCCAACCTGGAAGAAGTAGGCACTGTACTGCAGGTGGGCGACGGTATTGCCCGTGTGTATGGCCTCAACAATGTACGCAGCGGTGAGCTGGTAGAATTTGAAAATGGCGTAAAAGCCATTGCCCTTAACCTGGAAGAAGACAATGTGGGTGTGGTACTCATGGGCGACAGCAGCGACATTAAAGAAGGCGATAAAGTAAAACGCACCAACCAGATTGCCTCTATCAAAGTAGGCGATGGTATGAGCGGCCGTGTAATCAATACCCTGGGCGAACCTATCGACGGTAAAGGCCCCATCAGCGGCGAACTGTACGAAATGCCCCTGGAACGTAAAGCCCCCGGTGTAATTTTTCGTGAGCCGGTAAAAGAACCACTGCAAACCGGTATCAAAGCTATTGATGCCATGATTCCCATCGGCCGTGGCCAGCGTGAGTTGATCATCGGCGACCGCCAGACTGGTAAAACTGCCATTGCGATTGATACCATCATTAACCAAAAAGAATTTTACGCCGCAGGCAAACCGGTGTATTGCATTTATGTAGCCATTGGCCAAAAAGCCTCTACCATTGCCGGCATTATGAAAACGCTGGAAGAAAACGGCGCTATGGCTTATACCACTATCGTTGCAGCCTCCGCTTCCGATCCGGCTCCGCTGCAATTTTACGCCCCATTTGCCGGTGCCGCTATTGGCGAATTTTTCCGTGATACAGGCCGCCCGGCTCTAATCATATATGATGACCTTTCAAAACAAGCTGTGGCTTACCGTGAGGTATCGCTGCTGCTGCGCCGTCCACCCGGTCGTGAAGCTTATCCCGGTGATGTGTTTTACCTCCATAGCCGCCTGCTGGAAAGGGCCGCAAAAGTTATCGCCAAAGATGATATTGCCCGTCAAATGAACGACCTGCCAGATTCTATTAAGCATTTGGTTAAAGGCGGTGGTTCACTTACTGCTTTGCCCGTTATCGAAACACAGGCCGGCGACGTATCGGCCTATATCCCTACAAACGTAATTTCTATTACCGATGGCCAGATATTCCTGGAGGGTAACCTCTTTAACTCTGGTATCCGCCCGGCCATCAACGTGGGTATTAGTGTAAGCCGTGTGGGTGGTAATGCCCAGATTAAGTCTATGAAAAAAGTGGCCGGTACGCTTAAACTTGATCAGGCGCTTTACCGTGAGCTGGAAGCCTTCTCTAAATTTGGTGGTGACCTGGATGCGGCTACCAAAAACGTAATTGATAAAGGTGCCAGGAATGTGGAAATACTGAAACAGGCACAATACGCCCCTTTTTCGGTAGAAAAACAAGTGGCCATTATTTACCTCGGTACACAGGGACTGCTTAAAGAAGTGGCTGTAAAAAATGTAAAAGCATTTGAAGAACACTTCCTGATGGAAATGGAACATAAGCACCCCGAAATACTGTCCGAATTTAAAAAGGGCAACCTGCCTGAAGAAGGGTTGAAAAAAATGACTGAACTGGCCAAAGGATTGATGGCACAGTACAAATAAATTTCAGAAGTATCTCTTTTCAATACGATAAAAGCCCTTTCAAGGGCTTTTATCATTTTAAACCATTTGAATACTACTGTATTTAAGCTTCTTTGTTTTTGATATACACCAGCTTAATGCCTTTCTTTTCTGTTTCCCGGATATCTGTTTCAAATTGAGATAAGGAGCGTATCAATGCCGTAAGCTTGGGAAAACCGAAATTTCGGGGGTCAAAATTAGGCTGCTTTTTAAGGAGCAGGTTACCCACTTCGCCCAAAAAAGCCCAGCCGTTTTCATCGGCCAGGTCGTCGATAGAGGTTGCAATCAATTGTATGGTACGTTTATTAATTTTTTCAACCGTAGGCTTCACCGGTGCTTTTACACTTGCAGGCTTACCCGGTACCTCCGGCTCTGCAGTATCTGAAGCCGAAGCGATTACTTCCAGGTAAATAAACTTATCGCAGGCTACTATAAAAGGGTTGGGTGTTTTTTTTTGACCAATACCAAACACTTTCATGCCGGCCTCTCTTAAGCGCAAGGCCAGCCGGGTAAAATCGCTATCGCTGGATATGATGCAAAAACCATCTACCCTGCCGGAATATAAAATATCCATCGCATCAATAATCAAGGCACTATCACTGGAGTTTTTACCGGAAGTGTAGCTGTATTGTTGTATCGGTGTAATGGCATTTTCAAGCAATACACCTTTCCATCCGCTAACGGTTGGTTTGGTCCAGTCGCCATAAATGCGTTTAAAAGTGGGCGTACCGTATTTGGTGATTTCTTCCATCATGCCTTTTACATTACTGTAAGGCACATTATCTGCATCTATTAATACTGCCAGCCGTATATCCTTTTGAAGATCCATAGGCACAAGTTAATGGATATCTTGTAAACTATTCCTTTTCGGAAGGGGGAGACATTTGAAGCACATTTTCAAGTGCCTTAAAATCACTGCCCAGTGCATTTAGGATGATTGATACTCTTTTAACGGATACTTTTTTTGCCGCTTCAATTTTTGAATAGGCCTGTTGAGAGATGCCGAGTTTTGCAGCCACTTCATGTTGTTTTTTACTATTCAGTTGCCTGAGTTTTCTTATGCTATTGCCAGATACGCATACATTTTTCCCGTTCAACATAGTTTGTTGTTTTATTTAATCATCAGTTTCCAATACTATCACAATAGATATACACAGGCATGTCATTATCATGATACACCAGGTAATGATCATTGCTATGGCATTAGCATCTTAATTAAGTATAAGCGGGAATTGGTATGAAAATACATAGCACTTTTGACAAAAAAAAATTATTGATGTACTGCCATTATACATCATACAATCTATCATCGTTGGTATGATGACCCCACTCAGTGTTGCATCAATAGCGTTAGTTCGTATACAGGAGCATTCCTGAATGTGTATTGCAATATTTAATATCGCAAATGCTATTGCATGTTAAATATTGTGTTGGTTGTATTTTACAACCACCTGAATCTTGGCAGTTACATTTTTATGAACCACATTTATGGTCAGGCAGGAATAAGCATTTATAATACCTGGCCTTAAATCATTATCTATGAAACTACGAGTAGAAAATGTGGTTGCTTTTTTGTTGATAATCAGCAGTTGTAAAAAAACACCGGTAAAAGATCCCTGCCTCGGTTTACAGCCACCCGTTGCTGCATTTGCTTTTAAAGAAGTATTGAATGACACCTCATTTTATGCGGATACCATTTTCAGTTACAACCCGGTTAATTTTGTAGCACTTGCAAACTATAAGTCTGTATTATGGAAAGTAGGATCTGATCCGAGGGAATTTACCTCACCTGATTTTAACCTCCGTTTTTTAAATAACATAAGCACATATACTGTTGATTTTACTGCATACAATGACCCCAATACCTTATGTTTTTCCAACGATAATGGGATCTACAAGGCAAGTCGGCAACTAACCGTTGTAGAACCCTACGACAAATCTACCCTTACCTTAAGCCCGATGATTGGTAATTACCGGGGGGCTTTTACCAATACGCCGGAAGACAGCTTTACTGTACGCATTGAGTACTTTGACAGTACTAAGTACGATGTAACACTAACCGGTAATAAAAATTTTTATATTATCAGTAATATCCCCAAAGGCTATAGAGATACCACAAGCGAACCAGCAAGGCAGTACCCGGAATTAAGTTACGGACAAAGATTAAATGCATTGGGCTATAAATCATTAGAATTTGGTAGTTATGCTGATGTACAACAAGGAATAGGAGCAGCGAACCTTGTAAAGGATAGTTTGAAAATTTATTATTTCAACCTGTTAACCGGAAGGCA
The DNA here is from genome assembly GCA_937873715.1 of uncultured Chitinophagaceae bacterium. Classification (GTDB taxonomy): domain Bacteria; phylum Bacteroidota; class Bacteroidia; order Chitinophagales; family Chitinophagaceae; genus Ferruginibacter. The sequence continues at coordinate 217,318 of CALMYJ010000004.1, read as the reverse complement.
ACTTTTTGTTGGTAAAAGGATATAAAATAACGCTTATGTATATTAAATCTACACTTTTACTTTTAGTAACTTGTATAGGAGCAACAGTCATGGCTCAATACCCGTGTTACTATGGAATTAGCACCAACCCCCCTAAAACCTATAAATACTCAACTCACTTCAAAGAAAAATACATTTTTTAATTGGCAGGATTCTCTTTGGCAGATGCAGCCTTCAGCTTTTTGTTTCAGAACAGGTCTGAATGAATCGCCATTTTACAAAATTGGGTTAATAAAAATTTGTTTCTATGAAATTTAAATTAGCACTATTAGTAATGTCAGTAACGCTTATTGCTGCAAATTGCAGAAAAAAAGCTGACCCACCTTTTAACCCATGCAAAGATAAAACAGCATTTAAGGCTGACTTTGTTATTGAAGAAAGTGTAGGTGATACTTCCTACATCACTGATAAAGCCTTAGCGCCTGGATATGTATATTTTAAAGCAAAAGGCGACTATGATTCATTACGTTGGTTCATAGGAGGAGGAACACAAAACACTTCTACAAATAAAACCCATGTATTGTACTTTACACAGGCCGACGGAGATGTGGAAGTAACACTTATTGGCTATAGAAAGCCTAATACTCAGTGCTTTCCAAACGACAAATCGGCAGATACCTTGAAAAAGGTTGTAAGCATACTACCCAGAGACCAAACAGCCGCCATTGTTGGCAGATTTTTGGGTTATAATACCAACGAACCTTCAGATACTTTTTCGGTATATGTTAACGCAGACAATAGTGTTGGTATTTGGCAATACTTTGTAAAAAATCTTCCTAAAAATTGTCCGGGGTATGTACAAGTAAGTGATGAACATCCCCGTAACATTGGATTATCTGTTGCAAGTGGATATTCAGCTTTTAGAATAAAAGATGCCGCATCTACTGTCTGTGCGTCTGTAACAGGTTTTGGAGAGTTAAAGAATAATGACAGCTTAATTATTAACTACTCTGCTATTCCTATGCCACCTGGCCCCCCTTTTCCTCCTTTTACCCCTGGAGGTGAAAGAACACAATACAAATTCATTGGCGTTCGGAAGCCGTAATAATATTTACCATCTAGTTAAACTACTATTTTATGCATAAAATTTTACTTGTATTTATTTTTAGCTTTGTACAATCAATTTCTATTGCACAATGCCCGGCAGTTAACATATTTACAAGACCAGATTCAGCTTTTAATCCGCAACGCCCTTTAATGATAAACAACTTTAACTGGTTACATCAGAAATACAAGCTCAATACTATTGCCGCTACTCCCGGAAACGATTCAATATGGTCGCCCATTTACCAACCAGACAATTCAATTATTGACCATTTACGTTTATCACTTGATATGAAACCACAAGACGGTTGGGAGTTATTGCGGAGAGAAATGGGTTATAACCAAGACGGAACACCTGCAAACCCCAAACCGGAAAACTCATACATCGTCATGTATAATAAATATTCAAGCATCCTAAGGTTTTTTTATGCAAGGAGTTCCTCTGCACCTTTTACAGCAGCGAGAATAACTCTAAAATTTGCTGACGGTTCTCCTGCTCAAAGCTCACTCCTTGACTTATCAGAGGGGCTAATTCCACTTGACAGTTTATTTCAAAAGAATAAAATATTCCAAAGCCCTTCAGAGTTTGACAACAGATTACATCAATGGTTTTATGCAGATTTTCCTATGCAATATGACCCTTGTACTTGCTATTACACATCAAGATTAAATATTGAAGTAAAACTAATCAGCCAAGCTAACGTTGATATATCAGGAACTGCAAATGGAAAACTTATGGCGATAAACAACAATGCCGGACCAGTAAATCAATCAGATAAAACATTTAGTTTTTCTGATATTCTAAGTGCAGCCAAAAAGGCCAGCAAAACATTTAAAGATATTAACAAGTTTAAAGCCGATCAGGAGAAAGCTATTGATACCATGCTTAAAAATAACAGCTCGGCTGCTAATAGTATAAAACAAAATTTAAACCTGATGCAATCCGCCCTTAAGGGAAGTGGGTTTTTAAAAGGTGGATTAGCATCTGCTCCGTATATCGGTGCAGCAGTTAGCCTGCTCGATTTCTTTATTGGGGGTGGTAAAAAAACAGAACCTGCCGGGCCACAAGAAGTTAAACTAACTCCAACCTCAATTGATATGACCATTAAATTGAATGGTACAATTACTTCTACATACAATTACGGAGGTGCCATTTTTTGGAACCCGGGAAGTAATATTTCTGGCTATGGTAACGAAGACTATCCTTACTACAACGAAATAATGGGAATTTTTAATTTAATTGAAACCCCATTAGTAAAAATGAAAAGAACTACTGTAAGACAAGGAAGCCCAAGAGACCAAATGTATACAGAAACGTCTTTAGATTATAGAATACAAAATCCCATCAAATATGTTTTGAATCCTGCAGCCCGATTGACAATCCAGGATGCACAAGTGGCATTAATCGTAGAAGGCGATTCTGCTGGCCTATATGGTCCGGCTGGCGATATTTGGCAACTTGAAGGGAAAGATTCGAAAACCAATTACTGGCAGTATCGCAGCCCGTATGTGGATGTGAAATGCTTAAATAAACACATATTTGAAATAAGAGCCAGCGATCAGAATGGGCATATAGATTGGCAACCACAAGGAAAATATTATCTAAAATTTATTATTAATTTCAAACGCCTTTTGGATACAGCAAGCTCTCAAAATGTGTTGTTTGTAGCAAAATATCCTGTAAAGATGCAAACTGTCGCCAATATTGGTACTATTAATTATAATGACCCCTGTACCGACAATTTGTTTTTGCATGCGACCAATTCAGAAGTAAATACTTTTTGTAATAGTATGACTTATAAAACAAACAGGGTGCTACGCATACGCAACAACGACACCGGAAGCCAATCAGATAATGTACTTGAGAGAACGGTAATTCGAAGCTCAGTTTTTCCTAACCCAACAAGTAGTTTTTCAAGCCTGATTTTAGAAACAAAACAGCCTATAAGATTAAATATATACATAGTTGATGCTTTAGGTCGAAAAGCTAAAGGAATATCAAAAAATAAAAACTACCCTACGGGTATGGTAAATGAACGGCTGGATTTTGATGGGTTACCAAATGGTGTTTATTTTGTAGTGGTTGAAAATCTCTATAATAAAATCTTAAAAAAAGTGATACTTCAGAGGTAGAAACTTAATAAGCGCTCATCTGCTAACGAATAGGGCTTTATTCAGGTTTGGAATTAGAATTCAGACTGCCGATAACCGCTGCTGATTGAAAATATGTTGATGAAATTATGTACAAAAGTTGATTGTTATTCGTCTGCTGGAACTGAAGCTGGGTTTTGCAATTAGTTGATGTTACAATGTCTTACCCAACTTGCATAAAACCCCATGTTGGCTGCAGATTTGTGGGTTATATCTTCTCAAACTCTTGAGCGGCTTTTTTCAAAGATTGTTTGGATACTTTTTTTGTGCTTTCACTATTTTCCAAAAAGGAAATAATTATCGCATAGACGTATTCAGACTTTAGATGGGTTACGTCAATAGAAGATGCAGTTAGATGAAAAAAGTCTTTAATTTTCTGCTTGTTTGGATGAGCTAAAGTTGAAACTTTAGTAATGATTTTTTCTAGCAAAACTGAAAAATCATCATTAGCAGTTTCATTATTATAGAATTGAATTTTAGCATTAAGCGCAGAGAGTTTCTTTAAAAGACCACTAGAAATAGAAATCTTTTCTAATTCTTCAGAACTTGCATCAACATCAAATATTATTTCATCAACATTATACTTTTTTAATTTCGACTTATTCTTTAAAAGAATATCTGAATATTCGTTTATAGTTTCAACAGTTGGATTAATCTTTAATAAACCAATCCCATAGGGCATAGGTTTGCCTTTATACCGCCCAACCTTTCCCAACTCTCCAGAAGAAACTAAAGCTTCTATTGGTAAGTTTATTTTTTCAGCTAATAGTTTGGGGGCTAATAGTTTGCCTTTAAATTGGATGTCTATAAATGCTGTTTCACTCATCATATCAAATATAATCAAAAATACTGAGACCAGTTGGCTTCACAATTGTATGGCTAATATTCCCGAGGTATAGTTTATCCTCAGAATCGAGCCCAATATCTGGGTTTTCGTCCCCTATTTCTTTAATAAGTTCTTGAAAATCTGAAACTATAAGAGGTTTTATTTCTCTATGGAACTTTCGCCTATTAATTCCTAGTTTTCTAGAAAGGCAAACTTCGTCGTAAAATTTAACTTCGACTTTAGTTTTTTCGTCAGCCTTTTTCTTTTTTGCTGTCATGAAGTTGTGAAATTAAATATTTGCAGCCAACAAAAGTATTGCTGCAATTGCGTCATTTACGAATTATAAATAGAGAAACACAATAAATTGCAAAAAACAAATGCCACCCTTAAAGATGGCATTGAACAAACTGTTTCAAGCACTGCTTTTGTTACTTAGTATCATAAGCCCATTGTACCAGCGTGGCGCCCCAGGTAAAGCCGCCACCAAATGCAGCCAGTACAATTTTATCGCCTTTGTGCAATTGCTTTTCCCACTCCCACAGGCAAAGCGGTATAGTAGCGGCGGTGGTGTTACCAAAGCGTTGAATATTCAGCATTACTTTTTCGTGTGCCAGCCCCATACGGTTGGCGGTGGCATCAATAATGCGTTTATTAGCCTGGTGGGGTACCAGCCAGGCAATATCATCACCGGTTAAATTATTCCTTTGCAGTAAATCATAAGCAGCATCAGCCATTCCTTTTACAGCAGCTTTAAATACAGGCTGTCCGTCTTGAAAAATATAATGTTCTTTTGCATCAACTGTTTCGTGTGATGGTGGTTTTAACGAGCCCCCGGCTTTCATGTGCAAATACGTTTTGCCGCTGCCATCACTTTTTAGCAGGCTGTCCAGCACCCCGTTCTCATCGGCAGATGGTTCCAGCAACACAGCACCGGCGCCGTCCCCAAAAATGATACAGGTAGTTCTGTCGGTATAATCCACAATAGCACTCATTTTATCGGCACCCACCACTACTACTTTTTTGTAGCGGCCGCTTTCTATCAGGCTGGCGCCGGTAGTAAGCGCATACAAAAAGCCGGAGCAGGCCGCACTCAAATCGAAGCCCCAGGCATTTTTTGCCCCAATTTTATCACATACAATATTAGCCGTAGCCGGAAAAACCATATCAGGCGTTACCGTACCCACAATCATACAATCAATCTCATCGGGCTGTATCCCTCTTTTGCGGCACAATTCCAATACTGCAGGCGCAGCCATATCCGATGTAGCCAGCCCCTCTCCTTTAAGTAATCTTCTTTCTTCAATACCGGTTCGGGTTTTTATCCATTCATCGTTGGTATCTACCATGGTTTCCAGTATGGCATTGGTAAGCCTGTATTCAGGCACATACCCACCTACTGCGGTAATAGCGGCTTTAATAGCTAACATGCTTGTTTGCTTTGATAATCAGGTAATTTTTTGTGAGCATGCAAAAGTACAGCAAATATCATCAGGTTGCATGCTGCTACTGTTGCTGTAAACGCATGAAGTGGATTTTAAAAACGATTACAGTGGTGCAGTTTCTAAAGCCGCCACACAGTCCATAAGTTTAATTTAACGCTGCTTAAGCTGTTTTTTCTTATTTTCGCTGCCAACGTTTACCAACTATGTATGCTTATCTGCAGGGAAAATTTACACTCAAAAATCCGGCACAGGTATATATAGATGTAAATGGTATCGGCTTTGAAGTCAATATCAGCCTGAATACGTACAGCCATATTCAGCAGCTTGATGCAGGCAGGTTATACACCCATTTGCAGGTAAAGGAAGACGGGCACGTACTGTTTGGTTTTTTTGAAAAAGAGGAGAAAGATTTGTTTGTACTGCTCTTAAGTGTATCCGGTATTGGCGCCGCCACCGCCCGGATGATGCTGTCGCACCTGAAGCCGGATGAACTGGCTGTATCTATTGTGCAGGGCAACATAAAACTGCTCGAAAGCATCAAAGGTATTGGCAAAAAAACAGCCGAACGCCTGGTGCTGGAACTAAAGGATAAACTGGGTAAAATATCCCATACAGCCCCCAATATTCCGGTACCGGCAGGCAATAGTTTACAGGCAGATGCGTTAAATGCTCTGGTAGCGCTGGGCATACCAGCGATACAGGCTGAAAAAACAATACAAAAAGCAATTGTACAACACCCCGAAATCTCCAATTTGGAACAACTCATTAAAAAAGCACTCCAGGCAATTTGACAGATTTTTACCTTAACTAATTTGTGGATGTTTTGTAACAGGGATTTGATGCCAAAAACTATTGGTTATGGGGCGCTGTGTTTGCTGCTGTTGCTTGGTGCTGCTTTACCTGCTGCTGCAAAAAAATATACCCCCCACTTTATGCCCGCTGCCGACTCGGCTGCACCGGGGGCATTGCCTTTCCCTATACACGACCGCAGAAGCGATGCCCTGAGTGCCGGGGGAAAACAAACCTTCGACCTTAAGCAACCAGCCAATATTACTGACTCAATTGCTTACGATTACAATACCAACACCTACACCCTTTACGAAAAAATTGGGAACAAATACTATCGTACTCCGGTTACCTACACCGCCGAAGAATATTGGGCCATGCGTAATAAGCAGGCCGAAGACGATTACTTTAAAAAAAGGGCCAACACCCTTAACCTGCTCAACCGAAAATTCACCAAACCAAAATTTTCGCTATACGAAAACCTCTTCAACCGCCTGTTTGGTAATGGCAAAATTGATATCAACCCACAGGGTAATGTAGATATTATGGCCGGCTACCAGGGACAGAATATCAAAAACCCCACCCTCCCCGAAAGGGCCAGGCGCAACGGCGGTTTCGATTTCAACATGAATGCCCAGGTAAACGTAAATGCCAGCATTGGTGATAAGCTCAAGTTCCCCATCAACTACAATACACTCGCCAACTTTGGAATGGAAAACCAGCTTAAGCTGGATTATACCGGCATGGACGACGAAATCATCAAGCGGATAGAAGCCGGGCAGGTACAATTTCCTTCAAGAAGTAATTTTATACCCGGGGCACAGCAGCTATTTGGTTTAAAAACACAATTGCAATTTGGCAAACTGAATGTAACAGCCGTATTAGCCAACCAGCGCTCCCAACGCCAAAGCGTTAACCTGCAGGGTGGCGTAGCTGCACAAACCATTGATATTAAAGCCGATGAGTACGAAGAAAACAGGCACTTCCTGTTGGGCCAGTATTTTAAAAACAATTACAACAGGGTATTATCCCGTATCCCGGCAGTAACTGCCCCCGTACAAATACTCCGCCTGGAGGTGTGGGTTACCAACCGCAACGGCAGCACCACCAATACCCGTGATGTAATTGGCCTGATGGATTTAGGCGAACGGGATGCTTTCAGGGGTTTTCCCAGCACCACCAATCCCAATCCGCAGGCACCATTCATTATCAACACACTTAGTAACGATGAGTTGCCCTCCAATAATACCAACGACCTCTATGCCCAAATCATCAACAGGCCGGGCAGCCGTGAGCCATCGCAATCTGTAACCATCTTGCAAAATTTAGGGCTGCTGCCCGTACAGGATTTTGAAAAAACCTTTGCCCGTAAGCTGGATTCCACACAATATGTATTTAACCGGCAGGCAGGCTATATATCTGTAAGCCAGCCCTTAATGCCCGATGAAGTATTGGCCGTAGCTTACCAGTATACCTATAATGGCAGGGTATACCAGGTGGGTGATTTTTCGCAGGATGTACCGCCAGACTCTACCCAGGCTACGCAAAAAATATTATACCTGAAGTTGCTAAAAGCCACTTCGCAAAGGGTGCGTTTACCCATCTGGCAACTGATGATGAAAAACGTTTACTCCGTAGGTTATGGCACCCTTACCCCCACCGATTTTAAGCTAAATATCCTGTACCAGGAACCCGGGCAGGGCTGGAAGCGCTATGTACCATTTGGCAATAAAAATCAGGGACAGCCCATCATTAGCCTCGTAAACCTGGACAGGCTCAACAACCAGCTTGACCCACAGCCCGATGGCGTATTTGACTATGTGGAAGGCTATACCGTAATATCGCAATACAGCCGTGTGGTATTTCCTGTATTAGAGCCTTTTGGCCGCGACCTTGCCACACAGATATACGATGTGATACCCGAAGCTGCCAGGGATACTTTGTACTATGCTCTCTACGATTCTATTAAAGCCATTGCACAGCAATATCCAAATCTTAACCGCTTTGTAATGAAAGGCTCGGCCCGTACTTCCGGCTCGTCCGACATCAGCATCGGTTACAATATTCCACAGGGTAGTGTAAGCGTTACAGCCGGTGGGCAAATATTGACCGAAGGCGTTGATTACGATATTAACTACGACCTTGGCACCATAAAAATCACCAACCAGGCCATCCTTAATGCAGGGCTGCCGGTACAGGTAAATTTTGAAAACAATGCCTCTTTTGGCCTTCAACAACGTAATTACCTGGGCCTGAGATTGGATTATATGGCCAAAAACAGCTTGAAGGAACAACTTGCCATAGGTGGCACTGCCGTGCGCCTGGGCGAACGGCCATTTTTTACCAAAAACAACCTTGGCGAAGAGCCTATACGCAACTCCATGTACGGGCTGGATGTAAACTACCGCAAGGAACTACCCCGCCTTACCAAAATTTTGGATAAGCTGCCTTTTTATTCTACTACTGCACCATCTTCTATCAATGTGTACGCCGAGGGCGCCTACCTCGATCCCGGCCATGCCCCTCAAATAGGCAGAGGCTCGGGTGGTACCGTATTTATCGATGATTTTGAAGGCAGCAAATCTGGTATCGACCTCCGTTTTCCCGCCATAAGCTGGACGCTGGCTTCTACCCCCTATAAAGCCACCACTCCCGATGGTGCCAGTATACTGTTCCCCGAAGCTGAAGTAAACGATAACCTGGATTATGGAAAAAACAGGGCAAAAATTGCCTGGTATCAAATAGAACCGGCCTTACAACAATTTAGAGGGCCAAACAATCCGCTGGGCGAAAACAGGGCCGAACTGAGCGACCCACGTACCAGGCTGGTACGCCAAAGCGAAATATTTCCGCAGCGTACCACCGATTTTGGCCAAAACCAACTGGTAACATTCGACCTTGCCTTTTACCCCAACGAAAAAGGCCCCTACAACTTTGAAGACAATCCCCTACAAATTGATAACAGTAACCGCCTGCGCAACCCAAGGGCAAGGTGGGGTGGATTAATGCGTAATATCGACCAAACAGATTTTGAAACAGCCAACATAGAGTTTATCGAATTCTGGCTGCAAGACCCCTATGTAAATACCCCCCAAAGGCCCAACGCATCACAAACCAATGGCGGTAAATTGTACATTAACCTGGGCAATATTTCGGAAGATGTGCTGAAAGACGGCAAACGTTTTTACGAAAACGGGCTGCCCACCCCCACTTCCCAGTTACCCACCAGCAACTCGGTATGGGGCAGGGTACCACTAAACCCTATACAGGTAGCCAATGCCTTTAGCAACGACCCTGCCGACAGGGTATTCCAGGATGTTGGCTTTGATGGCATTAACGACGAAGACGAACGAACACTGCATACACCATACCTTGTTAACCTGCAAAACTTCTTAACCCCCGAAGCTTTTAACCAGGTACAAACCGACCCCTCGCTGGATAATTACCGCTGGTACCGAGACCCTACGTTTACCGAAACAGACGGTATCATACAGCGGTACAAAAACTTCAACAGTCCGCAGGGCAACTCAGCCATCAGCGATGGCACGGCCGCTTTTTCATCTGCCGCAACACTATATCCCGATGGCGAAGACCTTAACCGGGATAATACCATGAACGAAACAGAAGAGTACTTCCAGTACGTGGTGGACATTAAATCGGCCGATGACCCCATCATGAACATTGGTACCAACTTTATTGTGGACAGGAAGGAAGTACCCATTACCGGCCTGCCCGATGGTACCGGCCGTACCGAAACCTGGTACCAGTTCAGGGTGCCCATCGGCTCGTACAACCAGCGTATTGGCAATATCCCGGATTTTAAATCTATCCGCTTTATCCGCATGTTCCTCACCGATTTCGACAGTATGGTGGTAATGCGTTTTGGAAAGCTTGAATTAACAAGAAATATCTGGCGCCGCTATCCCTATAAAGTAGATACCACGGGCACCTATACCCCATTTACTACTGATGTAACGTTCGACATCAATGGGGTAAATATTGAAGAAAACGATAACCGGTCGCCACTGCCCTATCGTACGCCACGGGAAATACAACGCCAGCAGATACAAAGCAACAATGGCGTAAATCTGTTGCTCAACGAGCAGGCGATGTCGCTGCGTTTTTGTGATATGGGCCCCGGCGATGCAAGGGCAGTACAACAAACTTTTGCTAACCGGGATTTGCGCCAGTTTGGCAAACTGAAAATGTTTGTACATGCCGAAAACTTTGTAAAAACACCCACCAGTATTAAAGATGGCGACCTCAATGCCGTAATCCGCATCGGTACTGACTTTGCCAATAATTATTATGAAGTAAGAATACCCCTGTACCTTACACCGCTTTCTGCCGCATCGCTCAATCCCAACAGCGATGCCTACAACGATACTTTATGGCTGGAGAAAAACGGCCTCGACCTTGACCTGGCAGCACTGCCTAAGTTAAAAGCCGACCGTAATGCTTCCGGCGCCGACATCAGCAAAATATTCAGGCAACTACAGGCTAACGGGCACACCTATTCGGTAATGGGCGACCCCAACCTTGGCGAAATAAAAGGCATACTCATTGCCGTAGAAAACGAAAAAAACCCAAGCGCCTGTGGCGAAGTGTGGGTAAACGAACTACGTATGACCTCTATGAACGAAAAAGGTGCCTTTGCGGCTATGGCCCGGGTAGACCTTACCCTGGCCGACCTGGGTACCATTACCGGCTCTATGTCCATGCACACTACCGGGTTTGGCACGCTGGAGCAGCGTGTGAACGACCGGTACCGGGACAACTACACCCAGTTTGATATTGCGGCCAACCTTGAGCTGGGTAAATTGCTACCCAAAAACGCAGGCATCTCTATCCCGGTTTTTGCCAGCTATTCGCAAACAGTAAGCAAACCGGAATACGACCCCTTTGATATGGACATCAGGCTGAAGGATAAAATCAATGCGGCAGATACCGAACGGCAGAAAGATTCTATCAAAAATGCAGCCATCGATTTTACCAGCACCACCACGGTAAATTTCACCAATGTAAGGGTAAACCGCAACAGCCAGGCACCGCCAAAAATTTACGATATATCTAACATTGATGTCAGCTATTCGTACTTCAACACCAAGGCGCATAATCCACTGATAGAAAGCAATGAGGTAACCAGACACCGTGGTGGCATTGGCTACAATTTTGCCCCACAGCCTAAGTATATTGAGCCATTTAAAAAAATGAAGTTTTTCAAAAAGCCCCGCAAGGGTTGGTTCGACCTGGTGAAGGATTTTAACTTTAACCCCGTGCCTTCCCAACTGAGCTTCCGCATGGATGTACAGCGGCAATTTGGTGCTATACGGCCCAGGAGTATTGGTTCGGATAAATATAAAATTCCCGAAACCTACGATAAGTTTTTTACCATGCAACGGGATTATATCCTGCGCTGGAACTTTACCCGGTCAATCAATTTCGATTTTACCGCTTCTAATAACTCCCGGGTAGATGAACCCGAAGGCAGGCTGGATACCAAAGAAAAAAGAGACACCGTGTGGCGCAGGTTTGTAAGCGGCGGCCGCAACACCCTTTATAACCATACGGCCAACATTTCGTATACACTGCCTACGGCAAAATTCCCGGTTACAGACTGGACAACCGTAAACCTCAAATACCAGGGTATTTATCGCTGGATAGGTGCTTCGAGGCTGGCAATTGATCTTGGTAACATTATCGAAAACGGGCAAACCAAAGAAGCCACTGCACAATTTGACTTTACCCGGTTGTACAACAAATTCAAATTCTTCCGGGCTATCGATCAGCCACGGGTGCCCAATGCCCCTAAGGCTGAAGTACGTACCCGTACAGATACCGTATGGCGTTATGTAATGAGGGATAGTGTGAAAGTGAAAGAGGTAAAAAAACTTAAAATCAAAAAAATTAAAGACCCCAATGCTATGCCCAACCCGGGCATTGCCATGAGGGTATTTGGTAAATTAATCACCAGCCTTAAGCAGGCTAATATCTCGATATCCGAAAATGCCAACACCAGGCTGCCCGGGTACACCGATAGTACCAACTATATTGGGCAAAACTGGAATAGCATGCAGCCCGGTCTGGGTTTCCTTATGGGCAAACAGCCGGATACCAGTTGGCTTAACCGTGCCGCATCCAATGGTGTGATTACCAAAAATCCCGAGTTTAATACCATACTGCAGCAATCGTATAACCAACGCATAACAGCTACAGCGCAAATTGAACCTGTCAGGGATTTGAACATTTCTGTTACCCTCAGTAAAACATTTAATAAAAATTATTCCGAACTGTTTAAAGATACTGTTGGGGATGGTAACAATTTTGGACACCTGAGCCCTTACACCGGTGGTGGATTCGAAATCAGTTTTATTTCGTTCCAAACCCTCTTTCAAAAATTTGATCCCAACCAGGTATCCGAAACCTTTAGCAAATTCCAGGAATACAGGCAGGTAATATCGCAAAGGCTGGGCAAGCTTAATCCTTATTCGCAAACGGGCCCTACTCCCGGTGATGGCTATGCGTTTGGATACAACCGGTATGCAACCGACGTGCTGATACCGGCATTTGTAGCGGCATACACCGGCAAAGACCCTAACACTGTTGCACTGGTAGAGCAAAGCAACCGCAATGTAAAATCGAACCCCTTTAGCAAATTTATGCCACTGCCCAACTGGCGGCTGGATTATAATGGCCTTAGCCGTATTAAAGGGCTGGATAAAATATTTTCGAACATCACCCTCTCTCACGGGTACACCGGCAGCCTCGGCATGAATGGCTTTACCTCGGCCCTGCTGTACCAGGATATAGACAGGCTGGGCTTCCCATCGTTCTACGACAGCTCTTCCAACAATTATATTCCTTACTTCTTAATACCCAACGTAACCATACAGGAGCAGTTTGCACCATTGGTAGGTGTAGATGTAATGCTCACCAACCAACTGCAGGCAAGGGTGGAATATGTAAAACAGCGCACCCTCAGCCTTAGCCTTATCGACTTCCAGTTGAGCGAAACAAGGTCAACAGAGTTTTCTATCGGTGCCGGCTACCGCAAAAAAGGCATGAAGCTTTTTGCCGGGTTACCACTGCCCAAATTCCTGAGCAAGAGCGGCTCTTCCAAGCTGGATAATGAAATCAACTTCCGCCTCGATTTTAAAGTAAGGGATAATGTAACCATCAACTACCGGTTAGATCAGGCTGCTACTTTACCCACAGGCGGCAGTAAAGAAGTAACCATTACACCAAGTGTGGATTATTTCCTTAACAGCAGGGTGAATATGAAGTTGTTCTTCGATCAGCGGCGGGTAACGCCTTATATATCCTCCAGCGCCCCCATCGTTAATACCAGGGCCGGTGTACAGGTAAGGATATCACTGGCGCAATAAGATATTTAGTGATGTTTATAATCAAATATTTTTCGCTTTGGCCTGCTGTACAGCTAAGGGCACCTAATAATTTTCAGTAACCCATCTATTTATTGGCACAGTAAATTAATCCGTAAACTTGCGGTTATGTTTACAAGTATAACAGCCCTCGTTAAAAAAGACATACTGCTTGAACTGCGGCAACAGCATACTTTTTACGGCATCCTGTTGTACATCGCTTCTACCATTTTTGTACTATCGCTTTCGGTAGACGAGCCGGACGCTAAAGCCTGGAATGGCATATTTTGGGTAATACAGCTTTTTATATGCGTAAATGCCGTTGCCAAAAGTTTTTTACAGGAAGGCAGGGGGCGGATGCTGTATTATTATACACTGGTACACCCTGCTGCATTTATTGTAGCCAAGCTGTTGTATAATCTTGTGCTGATGCTCTTTATGAGCATTGTAAGTCTTTTGCTGTATACCCTGTTTATTGGCAACCCGTTGAGCAATATTGTACAATTTATTGGTATAGCTGTATTAGGCGGCATCAGCATAAGCCTTGTATTTACCTTAATGAGCGCCATTGCCGCCAAAGCACAGCACAATGCAGCATTAATGGCCATCCTGGGTTTCCCGGTGATACTACCCCTGCTGCTGTTGCTGATGCGCCTGAGCCGAACGGCTTTTAACGAAGTGTTTAAAGAAGGGGCAGTGCTGCAGCTCACGGGTTTGATTATCGGATTAGACGCATTAATTATTGCTATGGCAGTTATACTATTTCCTTACCTGTGGAAGGACTGAGCGGCTTTACTCCAAATAATTTTTTACCGGTACTTAGCCTTTGCCTTACCTTTGCCACACACTTAAAATCAACCTTCTCTTTGTGACGAAAAGCTGGTGGAAAATAACGTCTTTCGTTTTACTCATTTATACCGTTACAGGTGGTTTTTTGCTGGATGTACCCCGCCTGCCTATTTTGAACGAAACCATACGCAATCTTTACTTTCATGTGGCCATGTGGTTTGCCATGACTATACTTTTCAGCATTAGTTTTTTTTACAGCATCAGGTACCTGCGCCGGTTCGATTTAAGGGATGATATTTTTGCCCGCCACTTTGCATCAGCCGGATGCCTGTTTGGTATTCTCGGCTACATCACTGGTTTTATCTGGGTATCGGTTACCTGGGTGGCCGACCAGGGACAAAGCCTTAGTGGTGTAATACGGGAACCCAAGCTGATATTTGCCGCCATTGGCCTGCTGATTTATGGGGCGTACTTTGTATTAAGGGGCTCATTTACCGATATAGACAAACGGGCAAAAACCAGCGCCGTGTATAGCATATTTGCTTATGTGATGCTTTTTGTAACCATGTTTATTATCCCCAGGATTGTAGAAGGCAGCCTGCACCCGGGCGGTAAGGGCGGCCAGGGCGGTAACCCGGCTCTCAACTTTAAAGACATCGACAGCAGGCTGAGGATGGTATTTTACCCGGCAGTACTGGGATGGACTTTACTGGGTGTTTGGATAGCCACCCTGCGTATAAGGACACAACTAATTACAGACAAACCGCTGCTGCATACCACACACAAAAATTAAGCAGGATGAAAACAAGTAGTAAAATAATAACAGTTTTTTTACTGATGCTCTGCCTTACAACTTCTTTATTTGCACAGCAAACCGATGTGGAGATGGCCGATACCATGCGGAGCAATGGTAAAATATATATTGTGGTGGCGGTTTGCCTTACCATACTTGCCGGCCTGTTTTTTTATGTTTGGCGGATAGACAGGAAGCTATCGGAAATAGAAAAACAGGAACAATAGTTAAACAACAATACTGTTGCTGCATAAAAACTTTTTGTTTTGAAACAGTAATGCAACCTGTGCCAATAGCAGTATTGTTCATATACCAGATTCACTGCACTACACAGCAATTTGCCAGTTGCTGCATATTATATACGATTGCAAAAATTAAACAACACTACCATGTCAGCACAACAACCGTACAGTTTTTTTCACAGCGTGGAACAAAGCTTTGATAAAGCCGCAAAATTTACCAAATGGGATCCGGGCATACTGGAGCAAATAAAAATTTGCAACAGTGTATATCAAATGCGGTTCCCGGTAAAAATGGATGACGGCCGTATTGAAGTAATAGAAGCCTACAGGGTGCAACACAGCCAGCATAAAACACCCTGTAAAGGAGGTATCCGTTTCAGTAAGGAAGTGAACCAGGATGAAGTAATGGCCCTTGCAGCATTGATGACTTTTAAATGCGCTATTGTAAATGTGCCCTTTGGGGGTGCTAAGGGTGGTATTAAAATAAGTCCCCGCAGCTTATCCCCATACGAACTGGAAAAAATAACCCGTCGTTACACCTCAGAACTGGTAAAGAAAAATTTTATTGGCCCCGGTATTGATGTGCCGGCACCCGATTATGGCACTGGAGAAAGAGAAATGGCCTGGATAGTGGATACCTACCAATCCCTGCGCCCGGGCGAAATTGATGCAGCAGGCTGTGTTACCGGTAAGCCCGTTACACAGGGTGGCGTACGTGGCCGTAAGGAAGCTACCGGGCTGGGTGTATTTTATGGCATCCGTGAAGTATGCAGCATGCCCGATGTAATGAAAAAACTTGGCCTGCATACCGGCATACAGGGAAAAACAGTAGTAATACAGGGGTTGGGCAACGTTGGTTACCACACCGCCAAATACTTTAGGGAAAATGGTGCCAAAATAATTGCGTTTGCTGAATACGAAGGTGCTATTCACAACCCGGCAGGCCTGCACGAAGAAGAAGTATTTAACCACCGCAAAGCCACAAAATCTATCCTCAACTTTCCCGGGGCAAACAACCTGGCCAGCAATAGTGCTGCCCTCGAGTTGGAATGTGATATACTGATACCGGCAGCCTTAGAAAATGTAATCAACAGCGAAAATGCCCCAAGGGTAAAAGCTAAAATTATTGGTGAAGCAGCCAATGGCCCCTGTACACCTGAAGCAGATGAAATTTTTATAAATAAAGATGTACTAGTGGTACCCGATATGTACCTGAACGCAGGTGGTGTAACGGTTAGTTATTTTGAATGGCTTAAAAACCTGAGCCACGTACGCTATGGCCGCCTGGAAAAACGCTTTGCAGAAAACCTCAACAGCCATATACTGGGTCAAATAGAAGCACTCACCGGCAAGCTGGTTAATGAAAGATCAAAAAACCTGATATTGCACGGGCCCGAAGAGCAGGACCTGGTACATAGCGGCCTCGAAGAAACCATGATTACCGCTACAAGAGAAATCATGGATGTATGGAAAAGCAATCCCGACATACCTGATATGCGTACAGCAGCCTACGTATCGGCCATTAATAAAGTGGCTACCAGCTACGTGGAACTGGGCATTTTTCCATAAAATTTGCTATACATCATGTGCTTAACCCCTCTGTAAAAGGAGGGGTTAAGTTTATATAAACCTCATAGTATTTGCTGGTAAAAAATATTATCTTTCCCAACATTGAATCCAAATAGCCACTAACGGGAAGCCATATCATTATTTTGTAAACCCAAATTTATTTGTCATGAAAAAAACAGTAATGCTGCTGGCACTATGCAGCATTGTAGGGGCCACAGGCACCCAGGCTCAATTTTTAAAAAAACTGAAAGAAAAAGCACAGGATGCCGTTAACAAAAAAATTGACCCCGGAAGCGGCAGCAATAACAATAACAATACAAATAACAGCAATAGTAACGAGCAGGATAACAATTACCAGGGAAAACCAACCAATAAAGGTGGCGGCGGTTTAAAAAACACTACCCCGCCGGATGTAAACCAGCAAATGACTGATGCAGAAACAGCACATGCCGCCGCAAAATACAGTGATGCCCGTTACTCCATACAGCAGGCACTGGTAGGGGTAGAAATACAACTGGGCCGTGAAATTTTAAAAAAACTACCCAACCCCGTTGCTGCAATGCAAAAAGATACGGCACAGGATAAAGTGTACAGCGCCCAATGGGGATGGAACAATATGACCATACAGCGGGTGTATACCGATAAAAAAGATAAACAGCTTACCGTTACCATCGGCAACAACGCCCTGTATGCCGGTGTGGCGTATGCGTATTTTAATAACGCCTATGGTGTGCAGGCCAATGCCGAAAACCAGAACATGAAGCAAACAAAGGTAAAAGGCCACAAAGCCATTATTGAATACAGCGACAGCAAAGGCTATACCCTGATGGTACCCTTAGGCCAGTCGTCGATAATGGTGTGGGAATGTATCAACTTTAACGACGAAAATGAAGTAATGGCGGCTGCCAACGCCTTTGATATTGATGGCATTAAAAAAAGCCTTGGCGAACAATAATAAAAACATTTAAAAACTAATTCATGAAACGATTAAGTATACTCCTGTTGTTGATTGCCGGCACAACCAGCACCATGGCACAGGGCGATTTTAAAACACAACTCAGCACTGCAAAAAAATCTTACAATGCCGGTAAACTGGAAGAAGCACATTTTGCCCTGCAGCAGGCATTGCAGGAACTGGATATTGTAATTGGCAAAGAAGTGCTAAAGCTGATGCCCCAAAAACTGGATAGCCTGGCATCCAACAGCAAAGATGATAAAGTAACCGTCAATGCAGGTTTTATTGGCGCCACTATACACCGTAGCTATGGCATACGCAGCCAGCTCGAAGTGGAAATCATCAATAATTCGCCGATGATTGGCACACTCAATACCTTTTTGAACTCTTCCCTGCTGGGGGGTATGATGAGGGATGAAAATACCAAAGTAGTAAAAGTGCAGGGATACAAAGCACGGCTGGAAAAACAGGGAGCAAATGAAAATGGGAGCATCAATTACACGTTACAAATCCCTTTTAACAACGCATTAATGAGTATTACCAGCAGCGGACTTACCGAAAGCCAGGTACTTGCCGCCGCCAACAGTTTTCCTATACAGGAAATCGCAAAACTGATTCAGTAAGGCGGTTTACAATTCTATCAAAAAAGCCGGGCATTTAATACAGCCCGGCTTTTTGATGCTTTATTTTGAATACTGTACTGTACAGTCAAACCTGCTGTCTGCGGCGCCCAGTTCGGCGGCAGCGGCATTACTTAACAAAATGAGTAAACCGCTGTTCTGGCTGATATCGGGTATAGCATCTAACACTTTGGCATAAACGCTTTTGCCGGTTACGGTATTGGTAATTTTTACAAAACTCCGTGAAGGAGCACCGTTAAAAAGACAGTAATAGCGCCCATCCTGCCAGCCGCTGGTGCTTTTAAATACACCAGCCGTACCAGACTCCCTGCCGCCGTTTTTTGATTGCTTTTCGTATTCCGGTTTAAAATAACCGCCACTATTTTTTGGGGCACCGCCTATGTTGTTGTTTTGCACCACCGGTGTTTCTTTTACCGGTTCTTCTTTTTGCACCGGTTTTACCGGTACGGGAGGCTCAGGTTTTTTTTGAACTACAGCCTCAGCAGTTTTTTCGGTATCAGTTGGCCGGGCAACCGGCGCTGTTTCCTTCTTCGTTTCCACAGTGGCTGGGGGCTTCACCGGTGTAGTAGTTACTATAGGTGCTGTGGCAACGGGTTTTGCTGTGGCAGCCAGTGGCGAAAGTTCTTTTTTTACTTTAAGGTAACCCACCACCAGTTTGGTGCCATTACCAACTGCATCGCCCTGTATATTATTCCAAAACTTGAGGGTTTCAATAGGCACTTTATTAAAGTTGGTGCTAATGCGGTACAGGCCCTCTTTTTCTTTTACGGTATAATATACGGGTACCAAGGCTTCATCCGGTTCTGCAGCACTGCTTTGCACAAAGTTGCCCTCCGTAAGCGGTACTTTAATCGTTTGATTCAGGTTGAGGCCTTTATCTAACTGAAGGTTGTTAAAAGGGGCTATTTCTTTAGGACTGATATTATACAAACGCCCAATGCTGTAATAATTTTCTTTAGGCGCCACGGTATGCGTAATATAAAAATCCGGTGCGGTGCCTTCTATCATCAGCGGTTTTGATTGTGCTGCCGCTATAAATGGCAAACACATCGCCAGTATCAGAGTATGCTTCATGCTGAAAATTTTTTGCAGGGCAAAGATGCAGAAATTAATTGGCAGGCAGTGCGGTTACCTGTTAAGGATGCGCCATTCTTTAGGGTAATAATTATTCACACGATTGTGTAAAAATTTTATCCAGCCTAACGAAAAGCCCTGGTATTGCAGCAAAGCCCAGCCTTTTATACCCGGTATTAAATCTACATCCTGCCTCCGCAGGTATTGCAATGCTGTATCCTTATCCACATCCAGCGCAGGTAAGTTTTTGCTGATAATGGTGCTCACTGCAAGTTCGTGATGTGGTATAAGCTCATTGCGAATAATGGTGCCAAGTTTTATGCCAGCTTTTCGTATGTATAAACTTTGCTGTAATAACGGTAATGCGTCAGCCAGTTCTAAAGGGAGTGCCAGTATATCTTCCTGCTGCCTGTAATACCGGAGTATTGCAGGCGCTTGCAGGTAAGCTGTAATAGTTGCCAGTTCTGCAGCGCTTAATTTTTCCGCTTTCTTTTTAGGTGATGTGTTTTTAAAAATAGGTTCGGGTGCTGCAATATTGGTAAATGCAGTAATAAAAAAACCTTCGCCTTTTACTTTGCCAGGATAAAACCGGTAGCCGTAAGCTTTATGCTTTTTTGAAATAGATTCCACAATGCCCCAGTGCTCATCCGGCTGCAGCCGCTGGCTCTGTAAAGCAAAACAATCGCATAACCAGTCTGCAATGGCTTCATTTTCTTCTTCGCTATACGAACAGGTAGCGTAAATTAAAATACCGCCGGGTTTTAAAGCAGGCAGCACATCAGTCAAAATTCTTTGCTGGCGGCCGCTGCACAGCGCTACATTTTTTTCACTCCATTCATTTACTGCAGCAGGGTCTTTTCTAAAGAGGCCGCTGCCACTGCAAGGTGCATCTACCACTATTACATCAAAAAAGGCGCCCAGGTGCTGAAAATCTTTTGCATCATTATTGGTTACCACCACATTGGCAGCACCCCATTTGGTGATGTTTTCTGCAAGCACAGCAACCCTTGTTTTGATGACTTCGTTGGCTACAAGCACACTTTGTTTGCTGATAAGAGATTGTATCAGCGTTGATTTACCACCGGGGGCGGCACAAAGGTCTAATACTTTAAGCGGTGCCGTAAGGTCAACCGTTTGCCAAAGGGCCTGCTCTAAAAACATACTGCTGGCTTCCTGCACATAATAAGCCCCGGCATGAAAGCTGGGATCGAGTGTAAAAGAAGGACGTTCCTCCAGGTAATAGCCCGATGAGCACCAGGGTACATTGCCGGAAACAGGTAACTCGTTTGCCACAGGTAATACAGCAGCTATAAGCTTGCTCCTGTTGAGCCGGATAGATGTAACCGGCTCGGGAGTTTGATGTGCATTTTCAAAAGTTACCCGATCAAAGCCCGGGCAATTTTGAATAGATGGTATAAAAGCTGGAGGAAACTGCACCAATTTTTCGGGCAAATATCTGTAAATAATATTGGCCCCTGCAAACAGTTTTACAAAGCCATTGTTTATATTAGTTTAATAATACCTGCGAAATGCCATACACGGTTTGTACCCTTCACTAAGTGCCATTAGTTTTAAGGTTATTTAACAAACTATCCTGTGTAACCATCCTGTATGTATCATCAACACCAAAACTATTAATATGAAAAAAATACGCTTATTCTCCACAGTTATATTTTGCTTAGTTATGTACAGCAACTGCTCCAACACCAAAAAAACTACCACTGCTGCAACAGCGGATAGTGATGTCCTGTTTAAAAACCTTTGGAAGCTTACTGAAATAAATGGCGAAAAAGTGCCATCAGCCTCTAAAGCCATGCTTGAGTTTACACAAGAGGAAGGAGGCAGGGTAAGCGGCAACACAGGTTGCAACCGTATTACCGGCACTTATACTTTAGGCAAAGACAATGCTATACAGTTTGGCTCCACGGCCATCACCCGTATGGCCTGCCTTGATAATACAGCATCGGCTATCGAAACCAAACTGGCCAGTGCCCTAAAAAAAGCTACAAGCTGGCAGGCCGACAGCAACGAATTGCTACTCAAAAATGGAGATGTGGTGTTGGCAAAACTTGCAGCACGCAAACCTTTGAGCAAAGAAGAGATGCAGTTAAACGGCACCTGGCAGCTTACCTATATCTCCGGGCCAAAAATTGCTTTTGAGGGTTTATTCCCCAATAAAAAGCCAACCATCATTTTCGATTTCCCGGAAGCCCAGGCCCACGGAAACGGCGGCTGCAACGGCTATAGTGCCAAAGTAACTGTTGTGGGCAGCACTATCAGCTTTGGCGATGCCCTCTCTACCATGATGGCCTGCGAGGGCAATGGAGAACCGGTTTATTTTAAAACACTAAAAACCATTACCTCGTATCGTATTGAGGGCAACACACTTACCATGAATATGGGTGAGGTGCCGGTATTGAAGTTTGAAAAAAGCAATTAGTTAGCCATCTCAATTAAATGATACTTTTAGCGGGATGACGAAGTTACCATTATTACTGTTTTTCGGGTGTACATTACTGTTACAGCCGGCAAATGCACAGCATATCAGGGATTCTGGATTTATTAAAAAAAGCAGTACGCTGGTACAGCGCTGGGAGTTGGATGAGGAACACCATAAAGGCCTTTTTTTGGTTACGCCTTACAAACCTGTTTTTGTTACGGCAGGCAGGTACAGCAACAACCCCAATGTGCAGCCTCAAAGTGAAAACCCGGCTTATTCCCTGCCCTTTAAAGTAAATTTTAATCATTACGAAGCCAGGTTCCAGTTCAGCTTTAAAACAAAAATTACCCGTAACCTGTTTTGGGGGCATGGTGATATTTGGGTGGCTTATACCCAAAAGGCACACTGGCAGGTATATAACAAAGCGCTATCAAGGCCATTCAGGGAATTGAATTATGAGCCGGAAGTGATTTTAAACTTTGCCACAAAGTATAAAGTATTTGGGCTGGATGGCCGTATGTTGGGTATAACGCTCAATCATCAAAGCAACGGACGTACACTGCCATTGTCCCGAAGCTGGAACAGAATAGTATTACATGCCGGCTTTGAAAAGAAAAACTGGCAGGTAATGCTTCGTCCCTGGTTGAGGCTGCATGATGAGGAAGATGAAAACCCCCTTATTGCTGATTATGTAGGCAGGATGGAAACCGTAGTAGTATACAATATGGGGCGGCACCAGTTTTCAGCAGTTGGCACTCACTCCCTTAAATTTAAAAACGGGGGCAGGGGCAGCATACAGGCCAACTGGGTTTTTCCGGTGGTGAATAACTTCAGGATGCAACTGCAGTTTTTTAATGGTTATGGCGAAACATTACAGGATTATAATCACCGGCAAACTACCATAGGCATCTGTGTATCGCTGGTAGACTGGTAACACTAACGGTAACGAACAGCTTATTTTAAACAGTACTAAAACTACCACTGATGAAATGCATTTTAATTATTGCTCTTGCAGCAATGGCTTATCATACCACTGCACAGTCATTACAGCCCGGTTTTGATAAAGCTGAGTACAGGGAACTGATGGCCGTATCGGCAAGAACTACTGCTAATCCCAGTTATTATGATACCCTGCCTGCACCCGAACGCTTTACCATGCTGTATCAATCAGCGCCAATGGGCTTGGATAACCTTTGGGATTTGTGGGAAGATAAGCACAAGGTGGCTGCTATCAGCATCAGGGGTACTACAGCAAAAGAGATAAGCTGGCTGGCTAATTTTTATGCGGCAATGGTACCTGCCAATGGCAAATTAACCGTAAATAAGGAGTATACTTTTAGATACAAACTGGCCCATAACCCACGGGCAACTGTGCATGTGGGCTGGCTGTTGTGTCTGGCTTACCTCAGCAAAGACATGCTGCCTAAAATAGATTCGCTGTACACAACAGGGGTAAAAGATTTTTTTATCATAGGGCATAGCCAGGGCGGAGCAATTGCGTATTTACTTACTGCCTACCTACACCATTTGCAAACAGATGGGGCATTGCCTAAAGACATCCGCTTTAAAACCTATTGCAGCGCTGCACCAAAACCCGGCAATCTGTACTTTGCTTACGATTATGAAGCTATCACACAAAATGGCTTTGCGTATAATGTGGTGAACAGTGCCGATTGGGTGCCCGAAACGCCTTTTTCATTACAAACCTTAAAAGATTTTAACGCTACCAACCCATTTGTGAATGCCAAAAAGGTGATTAAAAAAATGGGCTTCCCTAAAAGCCTTGTATTAAAATGGGTGTATAATAAATTGGAACGCAAGCCCCGCAAAGCGATGCAATACTATTGTAAAAATTTGGGTAAAAGAGTAGGCGGTATGATTAAAAAAGCAGTGCCGGGCTTTGAACCACCGCAGTATGCCGAGAACATGAACTACGTTAGAACCGGCAACCATATTGCCCTGCAGGCAGATGAAACGTATTATTCAAAATATCCTGACAACCCCAACACGCCATTTGTACACCACCTGCACCTGCCTTATTTGTATTTGTTAGATAAGTTGCAGTGAGGGAAGCATAATCACTTTTTCTCCGCCCTTTTTTTCAATTCTGCCACAGGCATATTATTGATGCGGCCGGCCGGGGTTTTACCACGATAAGTAATCACCCTCATCAACGCAGCATCTTCGGGTACAATTACAGGGCCGCTGTATTTTGGGTAAAAACAATCCGGGTATGAATTGTCGAAGCTGTAATAAATATCCAACCCTTCAATTTCTGTGGCCAGGCTCACCACCAGTTCACCTTTTTCATTTTTGCGTACATTAAATACGGGGTCGTACATAGATGGGGCATATTTAATTTCAGCCCTATCAAAGCGTTTAAAATGTGTTTCCACTTTTTGTACAAAATTTGTCCAGTCTTTTTGGTGTGCCGGGCTCCAGGCAGTTTCACTAATGGCAAAGGCACGGGGCCATATCATATACTGCACCTGCCTGAAGTTATACACCTGCTCCGTCCACAAATTACCCTGCAGGCCTTTTACCTTTTTTTCATTGATACCTTCGGATATTGGCTCGTATGAGTAGGTTTTATTCAACCGCAGGGAGGCATATACTTTGGGTTCCATAATAGCATCGCTCTGCATATAATCTAAGTAAGCATAATCTGTTGGGCACATCACCACTTCGTGCCCTTTATTAGAAGCTTCAATACCGCCCTTTGTACCCCGCCAGCTCATGATAGCTGCTGTTGGCGATACGCCACCTTCCAGTATTTCATCCCAGCCAATCATTTTTTTGCCTTTGCTGTTTACAATTTTTTCAACCCGGTTTTCAAAATAACCCTGCACTTGCTCCATTGTTTTTAAATTTTCTTTTTGCATCAGTGCTTTAATGGCATCGCTTTTTTCCCAGAAATTTTTTGCACATTCATCGCCACCCACATGGATATACTCAAAAGGAAACAATGCTGCCAGCTCTGTCATGAGCTTATCAATAAAAGGGTATACATTTTCATTAGCCGGGCAAATGGTATTATCAATGAGTGCTTTAAATCCCGGACCGCTCCAGTCTACAATCTCTTCGCCAGAACGCACTTTGTAGGTATTGGCTTCAGCTGTGCAGGATAATTCAGGATAAGCAACTACAGCAGCAAGGCTATGCCCGGGCATATCAATTTCGGGCAGCACATGTACAAAACGCTCCGTGGCATACTGCACCACTTCTTTTATATCTTCTTGTGTATAATACCCCCCGTAAGTACGGGGTTCGTCATCCCGGATAGGATTAAAATTACCAAAGTGCCCCACCCGTTTTACATTCCAGGCGCCCACTTCAGTAAGCCGGGGCAGGCTTTTTATTTCAACACGCCAGCCTTCATCATCTACCAGGTGCCAGTGAAACAGGTTGAATTTGTAACGGGCCATTTCATCAATAAACTGTTTCACTTCATCTTTAGTAAAAAAATGCCGGCTAACGTCGAGCATTAGCCCACGCCATCCAAAGCGTGGGTAATCGGTTATTTCCACACAGGGTATTACCCATTTTTGCTGTACTGCCCTGTTGCTTTCAATTGCAGGAGGGAATAACTGAAGCAGGGATTGTACCCCATAAAATAGCCCTGCGGCTGCATTAGCGGTTATTTGTATGCCGGTTGGTTTTACAGAAAGATGATACCCTTCTTTACCAATGCTGGCATCGTTTTTTGTAAGAAGCGAAAAACTAATAGCAGCAGCCTGCTTTTTATGCGTAACGCTGATAGTTCGGCCGGTGGCTGTTTGTAATTTTTTTTGCAGGTAAACTGCCACGTTCCTGGCTTCTGTACCATTTGCTGTAACCAGCACCAGCTTTTGCGGTAAGGTATAGCTGCCGGCTTTTTGCTGCAGCAATACAGGTTCAGGAATAATAGCCAGTTTTTTTTGTTGTGCCACTGCAGTTGCTGCTATACAGCAAAAGCAAACCAGGAGTAATTTTTTCATGCAGCGTATTTATGTAGTGTAAAGTAAATAATGTTTTTGTACACAGGAGCATAAGTACAGGAGCGGCTGGCTATGTATAAACAGTTAAGGCTATTTACCGGCTGCATATTTACCCTATGCTTAAAACCGGATGGCAAAATGCTGCTTTACTTTAAAATCGGGATGCAGTAAAACGATACCAATAAAAAAAAGATCGATGGTAAGCGTAACAGCAGGGTGTTGCTGTATAATGGCCCATGCAGCTTCCATATCGGCACTCCAGTGTATATCATCAAAGATGAGTATGGTGGATGGATTGGAGTATTGGAGCAATTGCGTAAAATAATCGAGTGTTGGTTGTTTACGATGGTTGCCGTCAATAAAAGCAAAATCCACTTTACCTGCCTGTTGCAGTAATGGCTGCAGTGTTTTTGCAAAATCGCCTTGTATAACGCTGATATTTTTTATTTGCAGGGTGTCGAAATTTTTTTGCGCCACTGCTGCAATTGCTGCAGCACCTTCACAGGTATATACCGTTGCATGCTGATTGCCCCGTGCCAGGTAGCTGCTGGTAATACCCAGCGATGTTCCCAGTTCAAGTATGGTGGCCGGCTTGTAATACTGTACCATCCTGTATAAGAGTTGCGCAAACCTTTTAGGCTTTAAAGATGAAGCAGCAATAGCTTTTACCTGTCGCCTGTTTGATTTCATCACAGCAGAGCCTGCCCCAAAATCTTCAATTTCTAAAATGGTATTATCCCGTAATAATTGTTGCCGCAGCTTTTCTATAAGGGCATAATGCTCATATTCATTTTTATCCTGGAGCACTTTTGTAATAAAATCAAAAACAAAAGGAGAGTGTACACCATGCCCTTTGCCATTACTGGCGTTGATGTAATAGCTTAAATACTTTTGGGCTAATAAAAATTTGCTGTACAAGTGGTGAAGAATAAAAGATGAAAAATAGAAAACCCAAAACTGTATCAGTGCCTGCTTATTGATGTTTCCATAGCTGGAAGGAATAGGCGTACTGGTGTTTTTCATCGGCTTCAAAATCATCGTTTGTAACCAGTTCCCACTCTGTATCATGTATAGTAGGAAAAAAAGTATCGCCATTAATATTAGTATGCACACGGGTTAGGTAAATGTACTCGGCCTGGTGAAATGCTTCTTTATAAATTTCGCCACCACCAATTATAAATGCCTGTTTAAAGCTGGCTGCTTCGGCCTTGTGCAGGGCATCCTTCAGCGATGTGGCACTGGTAACGCCTTCGGCCAGCCAGCCGGCCTGCCGGGTAATTACAATATTCATGCGGCCGGGTAATGGCTTGCCTACCGATTCAAATGTTTTGCGGCCCATTATAACAGCCATGCCCCAGGTGGTGTTTTTAAAAAATTTTAAATCGTTGGGTAAATGCCAGAGCAACTGGTTGTTTTTGCCAATAGCATTATTTTCTGCGGCGGCTACTATAAGTGACAGTTTCATATTGAAATAGTATTAGGTATTGATAACATCATGCTTTTAAAATAAACTTTCCATAGTAAGTTCCTGCTGCACATAACCAATGCTGTGTATGTTTGGCGCCAGCCCAAAGCTGGTTATAAATGTAAGAAACAAAGACTTTTTGGTTTTGCTCCTCTCTTTAAAAATACGCATGGTATTACGCAGGTCGTCAGCATATTTTTTATCAAGGCTAAAAGGCCTGTCATAAAATTTCACTTCACAAATGTTTATCACATTATCGTTGCGGTCAATCAGCAAATCTATCTGTGTACCGGGCTCATGGGTACTTCCTTTGTAATAAAAACTGGATTGCTCTGTATATACTGCCCTGATACCCAGCGCTGCTTTTATTTTATTGATATGTTTAAAACAAATATTTTCAAAAGCATAACCGCTCCAGGTTTTATAAGCCGGTGAAGCACTCAGTTGCTGCCAGTTGATGTTTTTCTTTTTATGTATAAAACGAAGGTAAAAAAGTGAGAATTCATCCACCAGCCTGTACAAGGCTTCCTTTTTTACTTTGCCGTAAGGATAGCTTACACTGATAAAATTGCTTTGTTCCAGTTCTTGCAGCAATTTGCTGAATGTGCCGCCGTCTTTTAGTTGGGTGACTTTTAATATTTCGGCTCTTGACAAACCTTTGTGCTTTGATGCAAGCGCCTGTATAATGCTAATGTGCTGGCGGGCATCGGTAAACAAAGCATGATACAAATTATCGAATTCATTTACCAGCAAGCCGTTTTTTTCAAAGCATATCCTGTTGATGTTTTGTGCGGCGCTCTGCCCCTTTTTTATTTCTTTAAGGTAATGCGGTATGCCGCCCAGCGCCATGTACAACTGCACTATATCATAGCGTGACAGCGTAATACCTTTATGCCGCAGGAATGCTTCGGTTTCCGTAAGGTTAAAAGGTTGCAGGTGCATGCGTTTGGTAACACGGTTGTGCAGGCCGCCGCGGTTGTTAATGATTTTGCTTTGCATCCAGGATGTGGCGGAGCCACAGATGATAAAGAGTATGTTTCGGCCATAAGCCCAACTGTTCCAAAACCATTCCAGCCCGGCTAAAAAACCTGATTTGTGGTTATCCAGCCAGGGCAGTTCGTCAATAAATACCAGCAGTTTTTTGGAGCGCTTTATTTTTTCAAGATGGGTAGCAAGCAGTTCAAATGCCTCCATCCAGTTAGTGGGCCGGGTTTTAATTTTTTTACCGCTGTATTTTGAGAGCGCTATGGTAAAACTTTGCAGTTGTGCTTCATTGCCTGCGTTAAGCACACCGCTAAATTCAAAATGCATACGGCCTTCAAAATAAGTTTTTACCAGCCAGGTTTTGCCCACCCTCCGCCTGCCGGTTATGGCCAGCATATCGGTGGCAACAGCGGCTTCCATCTCAGCAAGCATCGCCTGCTCCTGCTCCCTTCCTATAATTACAGTATTCATCTGTTATATTTATTTCCAGCGGAAAGTGTACAAATATATATAGATTCCGCTGGTAATAATTTTTTCTTTTTAGCAAAGCAGGAAGAAAGAAGGAGTAGGCCGGCCAGAAAAATATCAGCGGAATCTATGCTTCTTTATACGATTCCGCTGGTAATATTTTAAACGCTATACCGCTACAGGTGCTTTAATTGCCGGGTGGCACTCGTAATTCAGGAGTTCAAAATCTTCGAAATTAAAGTCGAAGATATTTTTTACGGCAGGGTTAATTTTCATTTGAGGCAGGGGATAAGGGGTACGGGTAAGTTGCAATTGAGCCTGCTCAAAATGATTGCTGTACAAATGTGTGTCGCCACCTGTCCATACAAAATCGCCCAACTCCATATCACATACCTGCGCTATCATCATGGTGAGTAAGGCATAAGAAGCAATGTTAAATGGCACGCCTAAAAACACATCGGCACTGCGCTGGTACAACTGGCAGCTTAGCTTTCGTTTTCCATTGGCCGAAGGCGCTGTATAAAACTGGAACAGGCAATGACAGGGCATAAGTTTCATCTTTGGCAAATCTGCCACATTCCAGGCGCTGATGATGATACGGCGGCTGTCGGGGTTATTTTTGAGCTGATTGATAACATCTTTTACCTGGTCAATTTCCACACCATCGGCACCTGCCCAACTGCGCCATTGCTTGCCATACACGGGCCCAAGGTTACCATCTTCATCGGCCCATTCATCCCAGATAGAAACCTTATTATCGTTAAGGTATTTGATATTGGTATCGCCATTTAAAAACCAGAGCAGTTCGTAAATAATACTTTTTAAATGACACTTTTTGGTGGTAACCAGCGGGAATCCTTCGCTTAGGTTAAATCGCATCTGGTAACCAAATACACTCCGGGTGCCGGTGCCGGTGCGGTCGGCTTTATCTGTACCCGTATCAAGAATGTGCTGTAGTAAATTAAGGTATTGCTGCATGGCTGCAAAGTACAGTAAAACTAAAAAGCCAAATACTAAAAGTTATTCAGGCAATGCCGATATTTAGGCAAATAATTGAAGTATGGATATTACAATCAGGAAAGCCACAGCAGCCGATTGCCCCCGAATGATGGAGCTGATTAAAGAACTGGCCCAGTATGAAAAAGCACCACATGAAGTTACCGTTGATTTTGAGCATTTTGAACAAAGCGGCTTTGGGCCCAACCCGGTATGGTGGGCCTATGTAGCCGAAGCCGATGGCAGGGTGGAGGGTTTTGCCCTGTACTACATACGCTACTCCACCTGGAAAGGGCAGCGCATGTATTTAGAAGATATTGTGGTAACCGAAAAAATGCGTGGACAGGGCCTGGGCAGGCTGTTGCTGGAAAAATTAATAGCCGTGGCTAAAGCAAAAAATTTATGCGGCATTACCTGGCAGGTGCTTAACTGGAATGAGCCGGCCATCAACTTTTATAAAAAGTTCGACGGGGTAAGGTTTGATGATGAATGGATAAACTGCAGTATTGATTTTGGTTAATTTTTTTTACCGGTGCAACAAAATTGCCGATGACCGGCTCTTCCAGGCCTAACCCTGCACCTTTAAAACAAATACTACCAACATGAACAAGCGTCTTAGTTTGAAAATCAAACCTTTGGTAAGACTGTTCTTTCCACTATTGATTGCTGCTGTATTTTTTTCCTGTCAAAAAGAATTAAGTTCAGAAGGGTTTATACCCACAGCCGAATTGCCGGATTTAAGCAGCCGTATCCCTTCTTCAATATCCGGTTTTGTAACAGATGAAAATAATATGCCCGTAAAAGATGCCGATGTAAAATTTGGCAGCAGCACAACCACTACAGATAAGTTTGGCTTTTTTGAAATAAAAAATGTTTCGGTGGTGAAAAATGCAGCAGTGGTGAAAGTTAAAAAGCCGGGCTATTTCAATGCCATTAAAACCTATAGTGCCATTGAAGGTAAAGCCAATTTTTGCCGGATAAAATTATTACCCAAAACCATTGCAGGCACTGTAGATGCGGCCACTGGCGGTACAGTAAGCCTGGCTACTGGCATGAAGGTAAGCCTGCCGGCAGATGCTGTGATGACGGCATCAGGCGGCGCCGCCTACAGTGGCCCGGTTAATATAGCGCTGCAATGGCTTAACCCGGTTGCAGAAGACCTGTACCAAACCATGCCCGGCGACCTGCGGGGCCTTAATACTGATGGCGCATTAAAACTGCTGGAAACTTATGGCATGGCTGCGGTGGAACTTATAGGTAATGGCGGACAACCCCTGCAGGTGGCACCCGGCAAAAAAGCCTTATTGGAATTTCCATTGCCAACAGCCTTGCTGGGTAAAGCACCTGCCACTATACCCCTCTGGTATTTTGATGAAGCCCTGGGCCTTTGGAAAGAAGAAGGGAGTGCGGTAAAAAACGGCAATACCTACAAAGGAGATGTTAGCCATTTTTCATACTGGAATTGCGATATACCCCTGCAGGCCTCGGTTAAGTTTGATGTAACCATACAGGATGCCAATGGCCAGCCCATACCCAATGCACATATCGTTGTTAAGTATGACACCGGTTCTTATACCGGAGCACATGGCTTTACGGATAATAATGGCTTTGTAAGTGGCCGTGTGCCCGCAAATACCAATTTAACTTTTGAGGTGTTTACTAGTAAAAATTGTCTTGGAGGTCCGGCATATCGACTTACTGTAAGCACAACAACAGCCGATTTTTCGCTGGGTATAATTACAATTTCCGACAATTTTTCAGCAGTAGTTACTGGTACTGTTATGAATTGTAATAATACCCCCGTTACCGATGGCTATGTAGTAGCTTTAATTGGCTACAACTATTATAAAACCGAAGTAAAAACAGACGGCAGTTTCAGCCTTAAGATATTGGTATGCGATGGCGGCGGCGTACCTGTTAACCTGCTGGCGGTAGATAATGCAGCACAGGTACAAAGTAATGTGATGAATATTATGGTAAACAACGGCAACAACCCCGTTGGCACCATTGCTGCCTGCGGAATTACTATTGAGGAGTACATTAATTTTACTATAAATGGAAATGCTTACGCACTTACACCGCCAACTATTATCCTGCGGCATGAGGGCACGGCAACCATGCAATACATTAGTGCTTATGGCAGCACCAATCAAAATAATAATGG
The DNA here is from genome assembly GCA_937873715.1 of uncultured Chitinophagaceae bacterium. GTDB lineage: Bacteria > Bacteroidota > Bacteroidia > Chitinophagales > Chitinophagaceae > Ferruginibacter. The sequence continues at coordinate 185,091 of CALMYJ010000004.1, read as the reverse complement.
TGCAACAATCATTTTTTCTGGCTCCGGTATTGGTGTAGGCGTTTTACAAAACCTGGTACGGTTTAATACATCCGAAATAAGGGATAGCACCAGTATATTAACACCTATTGATGTTCATATCACCGAGTTTGGTGCCGTTAGCGAATATATTGCCGGTAATTTTTCCGGCACATTAACCGGTGCGCCACCAGCCAATACCCCGTATGTAGTTGCCTGCAGCTTTAGGGTAAAAAGACGATAGAAGTGTATATTTGTCCTGATAACGAAAATGCTTCCCTCAAGGAGGCATTTTTATTATACGATATGCAGCGCTTACATTTGCATACATCACAAAAACTTTTTTCACACTCAAAAAAATTTCTGCAATGGCATCAAAAATTACAATGGGCAGCGATGGCAAACTTAATGTGCCCGATAATCCTGTTATACCTTTTATTGAGGGCGACGGTATTGGCCCCGAAATATGGCAGGTGGCTCAAAAAGTATTTGATACCGGTGTGGAAAAAGCGTACAATGGTACCCGTAGTATTGAGTGGAAAGAAATGCTGGCCGGCGAAAAAGCTTTTAAACTTACCGGCGAATGGCTGCCGGCCGAAACCCTGCAAATTGCAAAAGACTATATCGTATCTATCAAAGGGCCGCTTACCACACCTATTGGCGGCGGCATTCGCTCCCTGAATGTGGCTATGCGGCAGGATTTGGACTTGTATGCCTGTGTACGTCCTGTAAAATGGTTTAAAGGGGTGCCTTCGCCAGTGGTACATCCGCAGGATGTGGATATGGTTATTTTTAGAGAAAACACCGAAGATATTTATGCCGGTATTGAGTGGAAAGCCGGTACACCCGAAGCACAAAAATTTGAACAATTTCTGATAGAGGAAATGGGGGTAAAAAATATCCGTTTCCCGGGTAACAGCAGCTATGGCGTAAAACCGGTTTCGGCAGAAGGTACCAAAAGGCTGGTACGTGCCGCCATTGATTATGCTTTGGAAAACCGGCTGCCCTCCGTATCGCTGGTGCACAAGGGCAATATTATGAAATACACCGAAGGTGGTTTTAAGCAATGGGGCTACGAAGTGGCCCGGCAGGAATATGGTGATAAAACCTTTACCTGGGATGAATGGGATGAATTGAAAAAAACGCATGGCGAAGCACATGCCAACGAAGTACAGCGCCAGGCCCTGCATGAAGGCAAACTGCTGGTGAAAGATGTAATTGCGGATAATTTTTTACAACAAATTTTGATTGCACCTAAAGATTACTCGGTGGTAGCGACACTCAACCTTAATGGCGATTATATCTCTGATGCACTGGCTGCCGAAGTGGGGGGTATTGGTATAGCACCCGGCGCTAATATCAATTACAAAACGGGCTATGCCGTATTTGAAGCCACCCATGGCACAGCACCAAAATTTGCCGGTACCGACAGTATGAATCCATCATCTGTCATACTGAGCGGCTGTATGTTATTGGAATATATTGGCTGGAAGGAAGCGGCCGAATTAATTACCGATGCCCTGCAGGCTACTATTATGCGCAAAAGAGTAACTATTGACTTTTATAACCTGATGCATGGCGCCACACTGCTTAAAACAAGCGAATTTGGCGAGGAAATCATCAGTAATATGGGTGTGATAACGGCCTATGTGATGCTGAAGAAGAGCAGTAGCTTGTAAGGGGGAGGCTGGATACTGGAGGCTGGATACTGGTTGCTGGATACTGGTTGCTGGATACTGGTTGCTGGATACTGGTTGCTGGATACTGGTTGCTGGATACTGGCGCCTGTTTCCAATTTGGAAATCCTTTTATCTATATTTAAAAATGAGTTACAGGAATCTTGAAATATGGAAGCTGGCCAGGGAGGTGGTGATTGAAATACATGCGATGACGCTTAATCTTCCAAAGTTTGAGCAATTTGAAGAAGCACAGCAAATCAGGAGGTCAAGTAAATCGGCTAAGAGTTGTATTGTGGAGGGTTATGGCAGGAGGCGTTATAAGGCGGACTATATAAAATTTCTCATTTATGCATTATCATCAAATGATGAAACAATCGACCATCTTGAAACACTTTTTGAAACAAAGTCTATAACCGACGAAGCACTGTATAAATGCCTGCATATAAAAATTGATACGCTTGGAAAAAAAATCAACAATTTTATACAGGCAGTTGAACGTTCGCACAATGAATTTTGACAATCAAACAGGTAGCTTTCTCCAAATACCTCAAAATATATCCAGCATCCAGTATCCAGTACCCAGCATCCAGCATCCAGTATCTGCTGAATATTGTACATTTGTCCACCTTAAAAAAAATAAATGTTGAATTATGAGCAAAATTAAAGTAGCAAATCCCGTTGTGGAATTAGACGGTGATGAGATGACCAGGATTATCTGGAAGTTTATTAAAGACAAACTGATACTCCCTTACGTGGAAGTGGATATTAAATATTACGACCTGGGTGTGGAATACCGTGACCAGACCAACGACCAGGTAACCATCGACTCTGCCAATGCCATTAAGCAATATGGTGTGGGTATTAAATGCGCCACCATTACACCGGATGAGGCCAGGGTTACAGAATTTAACCTGAAGCAAATGTGGAAGAGCCCCAACGGCACTATCCGTAATATTTTGGATGGTACCGTTTTTCGTGAGCCAATAGTAATTAAAAATATCCCACGCCTCGTTACCAACTGGGATGCGCCTATCATCGTGGGCCGTCATGCTTTTGGCGACCAATACCGGGCAACCGATACCGTTATTAAAGGCAAGGGCAAGCTCACTATGACCTTTACACCCGAAGGTGGCGGCGAACCTCAAACTTTTGAAGTGTACAACTACAAAGGCGATGGTGTGGCGTTAACCATGTACAATACCGATGAGAGTATTTATGGTTTTGCAAGAAGCTGTTTTAATATGGCACTCAGCAAAAAATGGCCTTTATACCTTTCTACAAAAAATACCATTCTTAAAAAATACGATGGCCGCTTTAAAGATATTTTTGAAGAAGTGTATCAAAATGAATTTAAAGCACAGTTTGATGCTGCCGGCATTGTATACGAGCACAGGCTGATTGATGATATGGTGGCCAGCGCTTTAAAATGGAACGGCAACTTTGTATGGGCCTGCAAAAATTATGATGGCGATGTACAGAGCGATACAGTGGCACAGGGCTTTGGCTCTTTAGGTTTAATGACTTCGGTACTGGTTACCCCTGATGGTAAAACCATGGAAGCAGAAGCAGCACACGGTACCGTTACCCGCCACTACCGTGACCATCAAAAAGGCAAACCAACTTCTACCAACCCAATTGCCTCCATCTTTGCCTGGACGAGGGGCCTTGCTTTCCGGGGTAAATTAGACGGCAACCAGCCGCTGATTGATTTTTGCAATGCACTGGAAGCGGTTTGTATCGAAACGGTGGAGAGCGGCAAAATGACCAAAGACCTGGCAGTATGTATCCACGGTAATAAAGTAAGCCACGGCGAACATTATTTATATACCGAAGAATTTTTGGATGCTATTGATGCAAATTTGAAGAAGAAGATGGGGATGTAACTCTATAAAAGTATTTACGCAAAGGGCAGCAGGAATGTTGCCCTTTTTTATTAGTACGGGCTGTGCAATCGTTTGCGATAAAATAATTCATTCGGCAAGGTAAATATTATAATTTTCGGCCATGAAAAAAATGCTGCTTTTGCTTTGCCTAAAGTGTACACTGCCATTGTTATCAACTGCCCAATGCCCTGCAAATATTTTGGTACAACAAAATACCTGTGCCGGTACAGCAACTCCTATAACAGATTTGGAATTTAATTACTACCAGTCTGCGCCCGATGACTCAACGCTCCTGAAACAGGTATGGGATTATGGCGATCAAACATCCGACAGTTTTTTTGCCGGCAATTTTAAAGCAGCACATACCCATACCTACAGCACCGGCGGCAATTATATTGTAAGCCTTACCGTTTTTTTAAAAAATGGATGCAGTACCACCATCACTGTACCGGTAGCCGTAAGGCATAACCCCTTTGAGGCCGACTCCTTTACCTATACAGTAAGTACAAATTGCAGCACCCCGTATAGAGTATCCTTCAATGCCAATTTGCCGGGGAATATAGTAGGCACACCCATTGTGCAATGGAATTTTAGTAACACTAATGCTGTTGAAGCGTCCGATAGTGTAGTGGTATGGAATTATAGCAGGCCCGGCACCTACCGGGTAAGGCTAATTACAAGAGCATCTTTTTGTACAATACGGGATACAGCTATCAAGTTTATTACCATTCCGCCTAAAGTAAACAGCAACTTTAAATATGCGATAAACCAGGAAAACAGGCAGGTACAATTTACATCGGTAGCAACAGGTGGTGTTGGAAATCCTGCACAGTGGTTTTGGGATTTTGGAGATGGTACTACTGCCGCTACCGCAAATCCATCGCATACTTACAACACCTATGGCAGTTATATCGTAAAACACAGTGTTGTATCAAATTATGGTTGTGTATCAGATACTGTAAGCAGGATAGTGCATGTAACCCCATTAATAATAAGCAACCCGGCATTGGGAAAGTCAAATATGGGAACCGAATTTTGGACTGGCTTTGGATTTATGGAGTATATGCGGCAGAACCCACAGAGCGCAGGTTCAGCCCACATGTCTTTATACATAGCAGGTGGTGCAACCGCCTCTACAGTTTTTGTAGATATGCCTGCGCTTTCACCAGAGTTGCAGGCAAATGCCGGTTTTCCGTGGAAGATAGAAGTGCCAGCCGATAGTGTTATAGAAATTACCCGTTTTCCCAGGGGTGATTCAACCGATTTTTTAAACCGGTTGAACCTGGCTGACAGTCGATTGTACTTTACCGGTATTTCGCCCAGGGGTATTCATATTACCAGTACGCAGCCGGTAGCTATTTGGCAACACATTTACAGCACTACCAATACAGCCGGAGCCACATTATTACTGCCGGTAAATGTTTGGGGTAATGCCTATACCATACAGGCCTGGGGTGGCGAATCTAATACCAGGCTGCCCAATTCATTCTTTTTTATTGTTGCAGAAGAAGACAGTACTGCAATTGAATTTATACCTACGGCACCGATCATCGATTCAAGTACAGCAACTTTATTTACTGTAGACCACACTACTGCGAATATCTTGTACCCGGCAGGTGTTGCTCAAACCATCATGCTGCACCGTGGGCAGGTATTCAATGCAATGGGTATGGTACAAGGGCCAATATCTGCGGCAAAAGGTCTTGATCTGTCTGGAACAAAAATCAGAACAATAAACCCTTCAAAAAAAATAGCAGTATTCAGTGGCAATGGCAGGGTACTCTTAAATACAAATGGCTGTAATAATGCAACCGGCTCCGATAACCTGATACAACAAATGTTTCCAAAAATTGCCTGGGGTACCCGATACCTCACCACGCCTACCAAATCAATGGAATATGGCATTTATCGCATTACCGTAAACGATGCCAGCACCATAGTTAAGGTAAACGGGTTACCAGTAACTACAGCTTTGATACAAAACAGTTATTATCAAATTGAAAGCAATAAACCGTTATTGATAGAAAGCGATAAGCGGATTATGGTAACACAGTATATAGTAACGCCGGGTTGCCCCGGTGTTGCATCTGGAAATAGCCCTTATGGCGATCCTGAGATGATCAATTTAAGTCCGTTAAAATATGCCGTTAATAACGTTACCGTGTATTCGCCCAATTTTAAAAATACGATTACACAACCCCTTTCAGCAAGTTTTATCAATGTAGTACTCCACAAAACAGCAGTTGCCAGTTTCAGGCTAAACAATTCAAATATGGTTGATACCGGTAGCAGCAGCTATTCTAATCTGCCTTACAACAACAGTGGGCCGATAGCTGTAACCAATGCATTTATACCGCATCCCGGAGATTCAAACTATTACTATGCCCGGTTAAAAGTACCAACAGGCGAAATACAGACCCTGCAGGCAGATTCATTGTTTACGGCAATAGCCTATGGCATGGGTAACGGCGAAAGTGTTGGATTCAATGTTGGTTTTAATTTTAATGTAGAACAAATAGAATATAAATACATTGGCAACGGCAACTGGACGGATGAAAATAAATGGCTGGGTAACAAACTGCCGCCCAACCCTCTGCCGCTGGGGTCTGTAGTAATTATTTTGGGTAATTGTATCATCAATACGCCACAAACTATTGAAGATGGTGCAAAGATAATTGTAGAATCGGGTGCAAATCTTATCATCAACGGGAACCTTACCATATTGTATTAAGTATTAATGCGGCAACTTTTCCCTCAGCCTTCCATACACCCAGGTACCTGCAATGGCAGATAACAAGGTAACCGCAATAACGGTGGCGCCTGTGCCTATTTGTGCATACAACGGCCCCGGGCAGGCGCCGGTAATGGCCCAGCCAAAACCAAACAACAGTCCACCATACACCTGCCCTTTATTGAATTTTTTAGGATGAAATTCTATCGGTTCACCATAGATTGTTTTTAGCTTAAACTTTTTAATCAGCCATATCGAAAGCATACCAACCACTACCGCACTGCCAATTACACCATACATGTGAAAGCTTTGCAGCCTGAACATTTCCTGTATCCTGAACCAGCTTATTACTTCAGCTTTTACCAATACAATTCCAAAAGCCATACCCACTACAAGGTATTTTATGTTGTGGTACCATTTATGCTCCAACCGGCTTTCGTTTATACAAAGGGTATCTAACGACCGTACTTCAAAGTCTGTATTGGTTTCAACCAATTCTTTTGTTGCTGTTGTTTTCATTTGTAATACATTAAAGCGAAAGAATAAAAGGTAAAATAAGGTTGGCCATAATAAAACCACCGGCCATAAAACAACAGGTGGCTACTAAGGAGGGCCATTGTAAAGTGGATAATCCCATTATTGCATGACCGCTGGTACAGCCACCGGCATAGCGGGTGCCAAAGCCTACTAAAAAACCACCGCCTATCATCATCACCACACCCTTTACCGATAATAGGCTTTGCCAGTTGAATAGTTCCTGTGGTACCAAACCGTTGTAATTGGTTATACCATACCCGGCAAGCTCGGCTGCCAGTTGCGGATGTACTGCTACGGGGTTGGGATTAGCCAAAAAGCGGGCAGTAATGAAACCACCAGCAATAATGCCTGCGGCAAAAAACAGGTTCCAGGCTTCTTTTTTCCAGTTGTATTGAAAAAATGGAATATTGGCCGGTGCACAGGCGGCGCATACATGCCGCAGGGAAGAGCTGATGCCAAAAGATTTGTTGCCCAGTATCAGCAACAACGGAACAGTTAATCCAATCAATGGGCCGGATACATACCAGGGCCAGGGTTGGGATAAAATTTCTTTCATTCTTGTTATGCTATTTGGATGTTAGCCGGTGAATCCCGGATTGTTTAATAGTGTTCTTTTATTTTTTTTACCAGCTCAGCTTTGGATACCAGTCCGCTTTGGCGCCAGAGTACCTGCCCGTTTTTAAACATAATTAAAGTAGGTACGGCATTCACCTGGTAAGCTGCTGCAGTTTGCGGATTTTTGTCGATATCAATTTTTATGATGGTGGCCTGCTCCTGCACTTCATCTTTTACCTGCTTTAATACTGGTGCCATCATTTTGCAGGGGCCGCACCATTCGGCAAAAAAATCTACCAGTACGGGCTTATCTGCCTGTATGATTTCGGCAAATGTCATTGTTCTGTTTTTTTAGTTTTATCAAAAAGAGAAGGCAATAAAAAGCCGCCAATTAAAGCGCCGTATAACGCACTGTTTAACGGCCTTGATGTTATCATGCAGGTACCTGAAGTGCAGCCTACAAATTTCCAGTACAGCAAACCTAATGCTGCGCCAATAGCTGCGCCTGCAATCATTATTTTATTGGTTTTAATCCACCGCTTCATATTCAGTATTTGTTGGTTTTTTGCGCTTGTTTTTTTGTGTAAGTATAGCTGCAGGTACCTTTGGTACAACAGGCAGTGTTGAGCAATGCCAGTACAGCCAGCAGCATACCCACACTTATTAACAGCCAGTCGGCTACCTGAATGCCTTGTATAGCTATGGCTGTACCAGCGGCTAACCTTAATAGTCTTATAACCGTCCAGCCGTACAATATTTTTTGTTTCACAGGGGTAGCAAAATTTATTTTTTAACCTTACAGGTATTAATGCCCAGCAGGGTATATAGCGGGCAAAAACTTACCAAACTGGTTAATACAAATACAGCAGCAATAACCAGCAGCACCATACCTAAAGTACCGGTAATGGTACTGGTAAAATATAAGCCGGCCAGTATTGCGGCCACCAGCAGCCGTAGCATCCTGTCGGCAGCACCCATGTTTTTTTTCATAACAAAAAATTATGCGGTTAATAATTGATACACATTGTTGATACTGCCGCCATCCACTACATTGATAAATCCTTTTTGCAGCAGTATGGCTTTTGCGGCTTTGCTGCGGTTGCCGCTGCGACAATACACTACTATGGTTTTATCTTTTTGAAGCCGGTGAAGCTGAAAACTGAGCTGGTCGAGCGGTATATTTAATGAGCCTTCAATATGGCCGGTATCAAATTCACCGGCAGAACGCACATCCACCAACAAAGCCCCATCATTTATCGCTGCTTTCAATGCATTGTTGCCAGTGCTATTAAATAGTTGTTTAAAAATATGCATCATACTCATTTCATGATTTTACTCTGGCATACAAAATCAGTTACGGGCACATCGGTTTTGGCGATAGCATTAAAGCCGCCTTCCACTTCTGTAAAATTTCTAAATCCCCTTGCCTGTAAAATAGAAGCCGCCATCATACTACGGTAGCCACCGGCACAGTGCAGGAAAAAATGTTTGCCAGGATGAATATCTTTAATCCATTCATTAATGTAGGCTAACGGTTTGCTGTATGCGCCATCCACATGCTCGGCGGCATATTCGGTTTCTTTGCGTACATCTATAATATCCTGCTCTGTATTACTTATTTGTTGTGCAAATGCTGCTGCCGTAACCCGGTTTACAATATCCACTTCTTTGCCTGAAGCCAGCCAGGTAGTAAAGCCGCCTTTAAGGTGGCCCAATACATTATCAAAGCCTACCCTGCTAAGCCGTGTTACGGCTTCCTCTTCTTTGCCCGGCTCGGTAACAAGCAGTATGGGATGTTTTACATCCACAATCAACGCACCTACCCAGGGGGCAAAATCGCCACCCAGGCCAATATTGATGGATTGCGGTATAAAGCCTTTTGCAAAGTCGCTGTCTTTTCGGGTGTCGAGTATAAGGGCATCAGTTTCTTCGGCGGCTGCTTCAAATTCATCGGCACTTAAAGCCTGCATACCCTGGTTGAGTACCTGCTCAAAACTTTCGTAGCCTTTTTTGTTCATCGCCACATTCATACCAAAATAGCCGGGCGGGGGCAACAGGCCGTCGGTAACTTCTTTTACAAATTCAGCTTCTGTCATGCTGGCCCTTAAGGCGTAGTTGAGTTGCTTTTGTGTACCGATGGTGGATACGGTTTCTTTACTCATGTTTTTACCACAGGCGCTGCCAGCACCATGACCGGGATACACAATTACCTCATCAGGCAGCGTCATTATTTTGTTTCGTAAAGAATGGTATAATGTTGCTGCCAGTTGTTCCTGCGTCATATTTGCTGCTTTTTGCGCCAGGTCGGGCCGGCCCACATCACCAATAAATAAAGTGTCGCCGGTAAATACAGCATGTTCTTTTCCCTCTTCATCTATGAGTAAATAACTGGTGCTTTCCATGGTATGTCCGGGGGTATGCAGCACCTTAATTTTTACATTACCCAATTCAAATATGTCGCCATCTTTTGCCGAAATACAGTCAAACTCACAGGCAGCATTAGGGCCATATACAATGGGGGCTCCTGTTTTTTTACCCAGGTCCACATGGCCGCTCACAAAGTCGGCATGAAAGTGGGTTTCAAAAATGTACTTCAGTTGTACATTATCTTTTTTAAGCCTGTCTAAATAAGGCTGCACCTCACGCAGGGGGTCGATAATTGCGGCTTCGCCATTGCTGGTAATATAGTAAGCCCCCTGTGCCAGGCATCCGGTATAAATTTGTTCTACCTCCATCATTAATTATTTTATGTATTGAGATTGTAAAGTTGCATTTTCATTTGTGCCTGTACAGCAACTTTTGTTACACAGGCAACTGATACTTATCATTTAAATACGGTTTCTTTCAGTATGATATAAACACCCATGATTAAAACAAACCAGCCAAATATTGGTTTCAGTTTTGCGCCGTCAATTTTTTTCGAAAGCCTGTTGCCGATAAAAATACCGGCAATGGCAAAAGCCGCTATGGTTAAAATAAAAGGCCATTGTACAGCCACATGCCCCACCGAACCGGCAAAACCCAATAACGAATTAAGGGCAATAATGAGCAATGAAGTGCCGATAGCTTTTTTCATGGGCAGGTGTAATACAAATAGCAGGGCAGGTATAATCATAAACCCGCCGCCTGCACCCACCATGCCGGTAATGATACCAATAAGCAAACCCTGTAAAATGGTCATTACATAATTTTTGCAGCACAGTTCTTTATTAAAGGCTGGTGCTGCCTTTTGCTTTTTAATCATGTTGTAAGAGGCACCAACCATCAGTACGGCAAACAACAGCATCAGCAAAATATGCCGGGTTACCACAAACTGCCCTATGCTGAAAATATGTTCGGGAATGTTGGGTACAATAAGCAGCCGGGCTATAAACACGCCGGCAACCGAAGGGATACCAAATACCATTGCGGCCCTGAGGTGTACCAGCCCACGTTTTAAATAATTAACGGAACCAACGGCACTGGTTAGCCCAACAATAAATAAGGAATATACCGTAGCTGCAGCAGCATCTAAATGAAAAATATACACCAGCACCGGTACGGTAAGTATGCTGCCGCCGCCGCCAATAAGGCCAAGCGATACGCCAATAAGTATTGCAAAAAAATAACCGATGTATTCCATACTGAAATTTGAAGTGTAAAATTCAGGCAGGATTAAATGGTTATTGGTAACAATGGTTACACAAGGGTAATTTTATTACGCCCCAGCACTACGGCTTTGCTATCTTCCAGTTGCTTCAGCAGCCTCGATACCACTACCCTTGCCGTACCCAGTTCGTTGGCCAGTTGTTCATGCGTAACCGTTATGGCTTTACTGCCGGTGAGTTCAGTTTTTTTCTTGAGCAGCAGCAGCAGGCGTTCATCCACTTTTTTAAAAGCAACGGCATTAATTACTTCAAGCAATTCTTCAAAGCGCTTATGGTATAGTTTAAAAATATAGTCCAGCCATTCTGGGTATTCTTTTATAAACAGGGTAACTTTATCAATGGGTAAAAAAAGTATTTCAGCATCTTCCTCCACTTCGGCCTTTACCTTACTGGTTTCGTGGTGCAGGCCACCCAAAAAACTCATAATACAGCTTTCGCCGGCTTTAATGTAATACAGCAAAATTTCCCGGCCATCCTCATCGGTACGTATTACCCTGATGCTGCCGCTGGTAACAATAGGTATGGCCCGGATATTGGCATTTTCATTCAGTATCACATCTCCCTCCCGGTAATTTTTTACCATACTGTATTCGTATAGTTTTTCCCTTAATTCCGGCGAAGTTTTAAATTCGGTAATGGCATCCAAAGTAGTCATACCGTAAAGATAGTGGGTAAACTACTTTAGACATCCCCAGGCAGATGGGCTCCGGCTTAGCTTACCGGTTTGTAGTATCTTTGCCGCCGGAGAAAATGACATGAGTACAAAAGGAAAAGTATTGATGGCCATGAGCGGCGGTATCGACAGTACCGTAGCTGCCCTCATGCTGCACCACGAAGGCTACGAAGTGGTAGGCATTACCATGAAAACATGGGATTATGCCACAAGCGTGGGTGTATCGGGCAAAAAAGAAACCGGCTGCTGCAACCTCGATAGCTTCAACGATGCCCGTATGGCAGCCGTACAGCATGGCTTTCCGCATTTTATACTGGATATACGGGAAGAGTTTGGCGATTTTGTAATCGAAAATTTTGTGGAAGAGTACCTGGCCGGCCGCACCCCCAACCCCTGCGTAATGTGCAATACGCATATTAAATGGCGGGCTTTGCTCAAAAGGGCAGATGCCCTCGGCTGCGATTTTATTGCCACCGGCCACTATGCCCAAATTCACCAGCACAGCAATGGCCGGTATTTTATCCGCAAGGGTATTGATGATACCAAAGACCAGAGCTATGTGCTGTGGGGCCTGCAACAGGATTTGCTGAGCCGCACCCTGCTGCCGCTGGGCACTTATCATAAAAAAGACATCCGCCAGATGGCCCATGATTTTGGTTACCCCGAACTGGCAAAGAAAAACGAGAGTTACGAAATATGTTTTGTGCCCGATAATGATTACCGGGGGTTTTTAAAACGAAAAGTCGAAGGACTTGAAGCCCAGGTAGCCGGAGGCAATTTTGTAGATAAGGAGGGCAGGATACTGGGGCAGCATAAGGGTTATCCTTTTTATACCGTTGGCCAGCGTAAGGGTTTGGATATTGCCCTGGGCAAACCGGCTTTTGTAACCCATATCGACCCCGGCACCAACACCGTGGTACTTGGCGATGAGGAAGACCTGAAGGGCAGTGAAATGAAAGTAGCCAAAATCAACTGGATAAAATACGACGGCATTACGGATGGTATGGAGGCGGTAACCAAAATCCGTTATAAGGATAAAGGGGCGCTCAGCAACCTGCACACATACGAAAGCGGCGTTAAAGTACGTTTTTACGAAAAAGTAAAAGGCATAGCCCCGGGGCAGAGTGCGGTGTTTTATGAAGGGGATGATGTAATTGGCGGTGGCATTATTCAACGGCCCGAAGCAATAGCATAATGCAGCCTTTACGGCCCATTAGGGCTCTAAAGAAGTAACACAAAGAAATTATGAGTAAAAAACTGATACTTGCGGCAGCCGGAGTGTTGATACTGTTGTTCAGCGCCTGCAAAAAACAAACAGAAAATTTTCAAACAGCGCCCCTCAGCGATTATGTACCGCTTGAAGTGGGCAAATACATCATTTACCAGCTCGATTCATTTGTGTATATGCCTTTTGGCACCAGGGATACTACTATTACCTATCAGGTAAAGTATACCGTGGCCGGTACTGTTAAGGATGGTGCAGGCCACGACGGTTTTTTAATTACCCGGGAAATAAGAAAAACCCCGGCCAATGCCTGGGGGATAGACAACAGCTTCCAGGTGTTTAATAAAGAACTTACCTACGAATTTTCTGATAATAACCTCAAGTTTATCAGCCTGGCGGCACCTATCAAAGAAAATTTTTCGTGGAAAGGCAATAGTTATCTTCCCGATAACCCTTATCCCAGCTATGATTTTACCAGCGATTTTATGAGCGACTGGGATTATATCTACACCGATGTTAGCCAGCCCCTAAGCTTAGGCACATTAAGCTTCGACAACAGCATAACTGTGTTACAAAGAGATGATGTACTGGGCGACCCCGCCATACCCGGTACGGCCTTTGCCGAAAGAACTTACAGCATTGAAAAATATGCTAAAGGCGTAGGACTAGTGTATAAAGATTTTTTACACTGGGAATACCAGGGCGCTAACCCAGGCGTACAAAACAGCTATAAAGGTTTTGGAATAAAACTTACGGCAATAGCTTACAATTAGGCTTAATAATCCCCCAGGGTTTCGGGCAATTGTGCCAGTGCTTTTTGCAGTTGCTCATCATTGGGCGCAATGCCATGCCATTCGTGGCTGCCTTCCATAAAATCTACCCCGCTGCCCATTGCCGTTTTCATCAAAATAACGATAGGTTTGCCCTTGCCAACATAGGTTTTGGCCTGTTCGATGGTGCTCACCACCTCATCCATATCATTACCGTTGGGCAGGTGAACAACCTGCCAGCCAAAAGCTTCAAATTTGGCGGCAAGGTCGCCCAGACTCATTACTTTATCTGTGGGGCCGTCAATTTGCTGTCCGTTCCAGTCAACCGTAGCAATCAGGTTATCTATTTTGTGGTGGGCGGCAAACAGGATTGCCTCCCAGTTTTGTCCTTCATTTAACTCTCCATCGCCATGCAGGGAATAAACAATGCTGTTGTCATTATTATACTTTTTGGCTAATGCCGCACCGCAGGCAACGCTAAGGCCCTGGCCCAGCGAACCACTGGCAACACGTACACCCGGCAGGTGCTCATGTGTGGTGGGATGCCCCTGCAGCCTGCTGTTGATACGGCGAAAAGTAGCCAGTTCACTTACCGGGAAATAGCCGCTGCGGGCCAGCACACTGTAAAAAACGGGAGAAATATGCCCGTTACTCACAAAAAACACATCCTCACCTGCAGCATCCATACTGAATGATGGGTTGTGTTTCATTATTTTAAAATAAAGCGCTGTTAAATACTCGGTACAGCCCAGCGAACCACCCGGGTGCCCACTTTGGCAGCCATGCACCATTCTTACAATATCACGCCGCACCTGGCTGGCTACCTGCTTTAAGTCAGTCATTATTTTGATTTTTGGATTGCAAACCTACTTTAATTCACTACATCTTCAAAGTAAAAAAATGCCTTTGTAGTAGTTTTTTGTAATAAGAATTTATAAATTGCGTTATTAAGTTTTAAACGCATTGTTTAAACCATAAAAACAAAATTCTGCTTTTCCAAAACGCTTTTATACAAGGATTTATCGAAACTATACTGCACTAAACTAATCCAGGTGTTTTTGTATTTTTTCCGGGAAAAACGAATTTTATTTTTGTGATACTATAAACGACTTCAAACCCCTGGCATGGAGAATATCATTCTTAGCGGTGTTTTGGCATTCCTGATTACGTTTTTCGCAATTCCTATCATCATACAGGTTTCCAGGGAGAAAAAGCTTTTTGATGAACCCGATGAGCGCAAAGTGCACAAAATGGTTATCCCTACGCTTGGTGGCCTTGGCATTTTTGCAGGTTTTATACTTTCTACATTAATTGGTGCCCCATCGGGCAATCCGCTGCTGCAGTATTATGCTGCTGCCGCAATTGTTATTTTCTTTCTTGGTATTAAAGATGATATCCTTATTCTTTCGCCTGCCAAAAAATTTGTTGGCCAGTTGATTGCAGCAGGCATCATCATAAAATTTGGCGGCGTACAAATTAATGATATGCATGGCTTCCTGGGTATTGATAAGCTGGGCGAAATGACGAGTATTGTATTTACCCTTTTTACCGTGATTGTCATCATCAACTCATTTAACCTCATAGATGGCGTTGATGGTCTTGCCGGCAGCCTCGGGCTGCTTACTTCCCTGGTATTTGGTGCTTATTTTTATTACATCGGCCAGTTGTCTTATGCGGTTATTGCACTGTCGCTCAGCGGCAGCCTTGTAGGGTTTTTAATTTATAATATGTCGCCTGCCAAAATTTTCATGGGCGATACCGGCTCGCTGCTTATTGGGCTGGTTAACTCTATCCTTGTCATCCGTTTTATCAATATGGCGGGCACCCAGGGTACCAATTTACCTTTAGAAGCAGCCCCTGCTATTGGTGTAGCAATATTAATTGTGCCATTATTTGATACGCTCCGGGTTTTTGGCCTGCGTATCCTTAACAGGCGCTCTCCTTTTAGCGGCGACCGCAACCATGTACACCATTTCCTCCTTGATATTGGCTTTAGCCACCGTGTGGTTACCATCCTGTGTGTATCAGCCAATATCGGTATGATACTTTTAGCACTTGCCCTGCGCAACCTGGGCACTACCCCGGTTATTGGCATATTAGTATTAACTGCCCTTTCGCTTTTTGGCATTATTTTTTACAATAGGGCAAGGGTTAAAAATGCCGTTAAAAACACCACTGCATCAGCCGAAGGCTCTATCATTAAGCCCCGCAAAATTATCAGTTTTTCCCCCGAAGTAGTGGAGGCCGAATAAGTTTTCTCCATTGCTTTAATAACAAATCAGGCCATTGCTTACCGGGCGGTGCGCTGCCTGTTGTTCTTTTCTTTAGTTTTGCGCCATCCTCAATTATATAGCTATGACAGAAGAATTAGAATTAGTACAAATGGATAGCGAAAGCTCCATGAAAAAAGCCATTACACATTTAGAAACGGAATTGGTAAAAATTAGGGCTGGCAAAGCGAACCCCACCATGCTCGACGGGCTGGTGGCAGATTATTATGGCGCACCCACCCCCATTAACCAGGTGGCCAATATAACGGTGCTGGATGCCCGTACAATATCCATTCAGCCCTGGGAAAAAAATATGCTTCAGCCCATTGAAAAAGCTATACTGGCTGGCAATATTGGCATTACGCCCCAAAATGACGGAAATAGTATCCGGCTGTTTTTGCCCCCCCTTACCGAAGAACGCCGTAAAGAACTGGTAAAAAGATGCAATGCCGAAGGTGAAGCTGCCAAAGTTTCTATAAGGAACATACGCCGGGATGCTATTGAGCAGGTAAAAAAATTACAAAAGGACGGGCTTAGTGAAGATGCTGCTAAAGGAGCTGAAGCCGAAATACAGGATGTTACCAATAAATATATTGCCCTTGTAGATAAACACCTGCAGGCAAAAGAAAAAGAAATTATGTCGGTATAAGTTTATTATACCGCTTTTGCCCGCAATACCAGTAGCCATGCCTTTGCAATTGAATGAAAATACGCTTATAGCCATTTCCACGCCACTGTATATTGCGGTGATTGGTGCAGAAATATTATTCAGTCATTTTCAGTTCAAAAAATTTTACTCGGTAAAGGAAACCCTCACCAACGTGTACCTGTGTGCACTCAATGGCGGTATAGATATGCTTTTTCGTTCGGTGTACCTGTTTATCATTCTCGAATGGTTTTACAGTTTTCACATTTTTGATTTTGGCCAGCATGCCATAGCATACTGGCTGCTGCTGTTTATTGCTGAAGACCTTGCTTTTTATGTTGAACACCGGGTAGACCATTACTGCCGCCTTTTTTGGGCAGTGCATGTTACCCACCACTCTTCCGAAGAGTTTAACCTTACCACTGGTTTTCGTTCTTCCGTATTTCAACCCCTGTACCGCTTCGTATATTTTATCCCGTTAGCGCTTATCGGCTTCAGGCCGGCAGATATTGTTTTCATGTATTCCATAACACAGGTATATGGCATATTGGTGCATACGCAGTATATCAAGTCGATGCCTGCCTGGTTCGAAGCGGTATTTGTAAGCCCGTCGCACCACAGGGTACACCATGGCAGCAACATTATTTACTTAGATAAAAATATGGGGATGTGCCTTATCATCTGGGATAAGCTGTTTGGTACTTTTCAGCAGGAACTGCCGGAAGAACCGCTGCGTTACGGCCTTACCAAACCCCTGGAACAGCCACACCACCCGGTAAAAGTTATTTTTCATGAATGGGAAAGCATAGGCCGGGATTTAAAGAAAAGCAGATCGCTTTGGGTAAAATTAAAATACCTTTTTATGCCTCCCGGCTGGAGCCACGATGGCAGCAGCAAAACGGCCAAAGAGTTGCGCCATGAAATTGCAGCAGCCAGCAACAGTGCAGTTGCTGATTACCACGCTGGTAACGAAGTAATTTCTTTCAGCGAATTATCGCCACAAAAAAATCCATAACAGTGGCTGCCATTGGTAATTACCAGGTAGGGCGCCTGTATCACCGAATTATATTGCAAAGCCTGCGTTAGCACCAGATCCGTGAGGGCCACATTCATTTCTTTACATTCCACAATCATAAAGGGTTGGTGTGTGTTGCTGTATACCACAATATCAAAACGCTTTTTTACACCGGCTGTTTCTATTTCTTTTTCTACCGCAATTAAAGCTGCAGGATAATTTTTTACCCGGATAAGGTATTGCAAAAAATTTTGCCGCACCCATTCTTCCGGGCTAAGCACTACCCATTTTTTTCGGGTACTATCAAAAATGAACTCCCTGCCGGCATCAACCTTTATTTTAGGTTCGTACAGTGGATACTCAATCTTAATCATACCGTTAAAAAAAATAATTGTACTTTTAGCGTTAACACTTTTTGCAGTAGCTACTACAGTTAAGCATAAATAAACAATTAAAAGAGAAGTAACAAAAAAGAAACATACACATGAAGACAAAAGAAGAAATCGTAAACAACTGGCTTCCCCGGTATACCGGCGAAAGCCTCGGCAACTTTGGAGAGTATATACTGCTTACCAATTTTTCGAATTATGTAGACATGTTTGCCAAATGGAATAAAGTGAAAGTAATTGGCAAAGACCGACCTATGCAGTGTGCCACCGCCGATAATATCACTATCATTAATTTTGGTATGGGCAGCCCGGGTGCGGCCACAATTATGGATTTACTGAGTGCTATTGAGCCCAAAGCGGTATTATTTTTAGGCAAATGCGGCGGCTTAAAAAAACGCAATAAAATAGGCGATCTTATTTTACCGATTGCCGCTATCAGGGGCGAAGGTACCAGTAACGACTACTTCCCTGCCGAAGTGCCGGCCCTCCCCTCTTTTATGTTGCAAAAAGCCATCTCTACCACCATCCGTGATTATGCCTGCGATTACTGGACCGGCACCGTATATACCACCAACCGCAGGGTGTGGGAGCATGATGAAGCGTTTAAAGAATACCTCCAACGGGTAAGGGCATACGCTATTGATATGGAAACCGCCACCATTTTTACCGTTGGTTTTTACAACAAGATACCTACCGGTGCTTTATTGCTTGTAAGCGATAGCCCCATGATACCAGAAGGGGTAAAAACTGAAGCCAGCGATAAAAAAGTAACCTCCCAGTTTGTAGACAGGCATTTAAAAGTAGGTATCGACTCATTAAAGCAACTCATTAACAACGGGCTTACCGTAAGGCATTTGAAATTTTAGCCATTAATATTCTTTTACTTTGGCTGGCAAATAATTTTGCCAGCATTTTTTTTATAGGAATAGCATACAGGAATGAACACAACATTTTCGTACAGCCGCCTGCTCAACTTTACCGAGCAAATTTTTTTAAAAGCCGGCTGCAGCAATACTGATGCTCAGCTTGCCGCCAAAGTGCTGCTATCGGCCGACCTGCGTGGGGTAGACAGCCACGGCATTGCCCGGCTGAGTGGTTACATCCGGCTGTGGCAGGCCGGCAGGATAAATACAACACCGGCTATTAAAATTATACACGAAACTCCATCTACAGCAACCATCGACGCTGATAAAGCGCTGGGCCTGGTAGCAGCCCCGGCAGCCATGCAGGTAGCGATAGAAAAAGCAAGGCTTGCCGGTACCGGATGGGTGAGTGTAAAAAACAGTAATCATTTTGGCATAGCCGGTTATCATGCTATGATGGCCCTGCAGCATGATATGATTGGTATTGCTATGACGAATGCCTCTGCTACAGTAGCGCCTACTTTTTCAAAGGAGCGGCTACTGGGCACCAATCCTATTGCTGTAGCCATACCTGCCGGAAATAAAGCACCATTTGTAGCCGACTTTGCCACCACTACTGCTGCCAACGGCAAACTGGAAATTTTACAGCGCAAAAATATGGATGCCCCGCCCGGCTGGGTTCAGGATAAAGATGGCCAGCCATCCACCGATGCCAACGAGTTGAAAAAGGGTGGCTCCTTATTACCGCTTGGCGGCGATAAAGAGCATGGCAGCCACAAAGGTTATATGCTAGGTGCTATCGTTGATGTTTTTTCTGCAATGCTAAGCGGTGCCAACTATGGGCCCTGGGTGCCGCCCTTTCCGGCATACCTGCCCATGCCCGAAAATATGCCGGGTGAAGGTATCGGGCATTTTTTTGGTGCCATGCGTATCGATGCCTTCAGGCCCGCTGAGGTTTTTAAAGAGAACATGGATGCCTGGATACAACGCTTTAGCAGCGCTGCGGTAGCTGATGGTTTTGAAAAAGTAATTATCCCCGGCGCTCCTGAAAGAGAAAGTGAATATTACTGTTTACAGCATGGCATCACACTGTTGCCGCCGGTAGTGGAAGACTTAAAAAAACTGTCGGACAGTTTTGCTATTGGCTTATAATCGTGTGTTAAGTTTTTTATGGCATGCAAGTTTCAATATTAATTTTACATTAATTCTTTTAACTTTACTAAGCATGTTTGCCGGTGAAGTTAAAACACACAATACAATCCGCTGTCCTGCTGACTATTTTATGCTGCCATTCGCTCCACATAAAAGCACAGGAAAAAAGTACAGTTCTGCTGTTTGACTTTTATGGAGATAGTATACAAATTTCCACCCGGCTGCCTTTAACTTTCACCAACACTTACAGTAGTTCGGGTAAAGATTTAGTACAACAATATTTTGAAGAGCTGAGCCCGGCGAGCTACGAACCTATAGTGTCGGCCTTGCTGCAATACAAGGCAACGCTGTTGCTTGATGACTGGCTGTATTACCAACTGATACGTAAAACGGTGCAGCAGTTTGCCCCCAAGCAGGATAATTACGAAAGATATACGGTGTACAAATGGCTGCTGTTATCAAAATCTGGTTATGCAGCAACCTTAAAATACAGCCACAATAAACTGCTGTTTTATGTACATACTGATGAAGATGTATTTAACCTGCCGGTATATGCGGTTGGCAGCAGGCAGTTTGTATGCCTCAATTACCACGATTATGCCCCAATAAATTTTTTGAATGAACAGTTTACCGATGTAACGCCTGCGATTACCCCGGGCTCACAATCCTTCTCTTATAAGATTACACAACTACCCGATTTTAATACTGTAGATTATATTGAAAAAGAACTACAGTTTAATTACTATGCCTCGGAGTATAATTTTAAAATAAAACTGAACCCCAGTATAAAAAATATTTTTACCAATTACCCGGTAGTTGATTATGCTTCGTATTTTAATATACCACTCAGCAAACCAACCTACGAATCGCTTATTCCGCTTTTAAAAAAAGAAACCAGCCGCAGGAACCTGAAACAGGGTGTGGATTTTTTGATGCGGTTTACCCGGTATGCATTTTTATTTGAACCGGATGTGCAGCATTTTGGCCAGGAAAAAAGGCTTTCACCCGAGCAAACATTACTGTACGACAAAAGCGACTGCGAAGACAGGGCGGCCCTGTTTTTCTTTTTGGTAAAAGAAATATACAACCTGCCTATGATTGTGCTTTCTTTTCCCGATCATATAAGCATTGGCGTAAATTTTGAAAAACCGGTAGGTAAACCCATTTATCATGACGGTGTAGCCTATACGATTTGTGAACCCACACCTCAAAAACAGGATTTAGCCATAGGCAAAATGCCCCCTGCACTTAAAAAAAAGCCGTATGAAATAGTGTATGTGTATACACCTGGAAAAAAATAGTATTTGCTGCAATCAATTTATGCAGCAGCAGGCGCTTTAGATAGTGGTTTTAATTTTTTCAATACTTGCAGCAAACTTTCTTGTAAAGGACTATAATAAAAAAAGCCGTCTTTAATCAGGTAAATATGGCTGCACGCTGGTGCAAGGGTAGAAAAGTATATTGTTTGTAAAATTTTACCCCCGCCATAACACCACAGCTTTCCTTCATTACGGCATGGCTTTACCTTTTCAAGCTTAACAAATGGCAGCATGGTATTATCTATTAATGCCTGCACCAGGCTGCTATCTGTAGAACTATACTGCGTATAAAAACGGGAATAACGCAGGGAATCTTTGCTGTAAGGATCTTTGTAAAATACAAAAATGAGGCTGTCGATAAGCTGTAGCCGGGTATCAATTTCAACTGTGGTAACCGGTACTTTTGCTGCAGGCGCCTGGGTATCTGTAACATGGGTATCGCTTTTTGTTGCGGCTGTATCATGGCTGTTGCACGACACAAAAATACCCACAAACATTATGGCGCAGCGTATTAAAAACTTATTGTTCATTTACTTTAATTTATAAAAACCGCCCGCTAAATAGCGGGCGGTAAAATTATTCATAAAAACAGTACCAGATAAATTAGTATACGTTTGTTTGTGGTGTAAAGCTTGTCCAGCCGCTAACCCAGTTAGTAGCACCACCCACTGCACCGATGTATGTAACACGGCTAAAGAAGGCATTCATACCAAAAAAGCTGGCACCATTCAATGCAGGGCTGCCTGCTTTTGGTGTAAAGTTTGGAGTGCTAAGGCTTAATGGATTTTCTAATTGTATAGCAGTATAATCTGTATAAGTTTTGCAACTGTCGGCGCCTTCGGCCTTGGTTTGCATAGCAGCAACAGTAATTAATGCAGAGCCAGATTTATAAGGCTCAACTACAGCATGCACCAGGTTGTGGCGGAAGCGTGAGCGGCCATCGATATATGCCTGTGCGGTAGAATCGCTTTCCAGTTGGAAGCCACCTTTTTGATAACCAATTAATATTGAGTTATTCAGCAGGAAGTGGGTAGAACGCCTCCAGCGTGTATTGAAATTATGGTTAGCAAGTGTACCGGCAGCATTGTTAGGTCCGCAGAAAGTAAAGTTGCTCAATTCGGGTTTAGTTCTTGGAGCAGCTACAGTACCTGAACCGTCATTATCACATTCGATACCATTACCTGCATCACCTGGATCTACAAACAGCGGATCACGGAGCGATATACCAAATTGCAAACGGCCGGTATAGCCAAAGTCGAAATCAAAATCATCATCGGCTGTTGCGTAAGCAATAATATTTTTACAGTTTACAGTACCACCAAAAAATTCAAAAGCGTCATCGTTACCATAAGATACCTGTACATTTTCGATAATGGTACCATTGCCAACACCACCGCAGGTAAGCCCGTTAATTTCGGAGTTAGGGTCGGCAGCAATACCGGCAAATTCGATACGCACATATTTAAGTACACCACTGTTATCAGCAGCAAGGCTTCCGCCATATTCACTATTGATGCCACCTTCAATAATTGGTGTTGTACTACGGTTGGTAGGTGCGCTGCCCAGCAGTACTATACCACCCCAGTCGCCTGGTTTACGCTGCCCGGCTGGTTTACCAGAGGTAAATACGATAGGTTCAGCAGCAGTGCCTTCAGCATACAGCCTCGAATTTCTTTCAACAATCAGTGCGCCTTTTTGAATAGTATCGCTAACAATTACAGAGCCGGCTGCAAAACGAATAGTGGCCCTGTTATTTACATATACATAACCTTTGAGGATGTATTTAGCTTTTGGCAGTTCTACTACCTCATCAATAATACCTGTAATAATTTTGGTGGCTATGATACGCTCTTCAAGTGTACCGGTACCTACTGCGCCGCCATTGTTGGTTACAGAATCATCGATGTTAATCTTTAAGCAACTGGTAAAGGTTGCCGCTACTACAGCCATCAGGGCTAATGTCCTTTTCATATTAAGTGTTGTTGTTTGAACTGGTTTCATTTTTGTACTGTTTAAGAAATTATTTTTTTAAATCGAAATTGTAGTTGAATCCTATGGTAATGGTTGTACCGGGTTTATACCTTGTAAAATATTTATCGGTTGCAGCATTGTAAGTACGCTTATCATCCCTGTTTTCGAATGCGGCTACATGCTGGTTAAAGATGTCGCTAACGGTAAGGCGTATCTCACCTTTTTTATCCAGTACTTTTTGGCTTACCTGGAAGTCGAGCAAATGCCGGGGTACCTCGTAAATATCACCAAAGTCATCATTACCTACCAGTACCAGGCGTTCGCCTATCCTGTTGTAGAGTAAAGAAAAGTTGGTACCCTTTTTACCGTCATACTGAAAGCCGGCATTAATCAGGTAAGGCGACTGGCCTTGCAGGGGCCTTGTAGTGGGGGGAAGTTTATTGCCGTCCACATCTACATTACCCAGCGCTACTTCTGAAAAAATCATGGAAAGATTACCATTGAAATACAGGTTCTCTAACCAGCCGGCATTAGCGGAAAGGAAAGAAAGATTTTTCCTGAATTCGGCCTCAAGACCAAACAGTGTTGCCTTTTCCGCATTCTGAAACTGGTATTGGCGCCTGGTGGCCACACTGGCACTATTAAGCCTCAACTCGATAGGATCTGCAAAGTTTTTATAAAAAGCTCCAAAAGAAAGTACCTCACCAGCCTTAGGATACCACTCGTACCGTATATCGGCATTTAGTATGCTGCTGCGTTTTAAATCGGGGTTACCGGCGGTAGACGCTATTTGCTCAAAGTCGAAGAAGGTAAATGGTGCTATTTCTCTAAACTCGGGCCTTGCCACAGTACGGGATGCACCGAGGCGGATATTCGTTTTTGAACCCGGGCTGAATGTAAGGTTCATTGACGGCAGTACATCAAATTTGTCGGTATTTACAATTTGTGCCTTATCTGTACCCTGTGTGTTTGATTTCATGAACTGCTCAAAATTTTCGAACCTTGAGCCCCACACTAACCTGATTTTATCAGAAAGTTTGTTGTCAAACATCAGGTAGCCTGCTGAAAGTACTGAAGCACCATAATATTTATCCTGGGCATTTTGCAAATCAGTAGAAATCATAAAGCCATTTTCATTCATATTCTGCCTCAGGAATATCTGGTCGAAAGGCAGTGAATTTAGTGCTGCATTATTAGGCTCTGTAAAACCAAAGATGAATGCTTTAAAATCACGTATACGTGCTGTTGCGGCACCACCAATTTTAAACAACTGTTTTTTTCCGCCCATTTCAAAAGGCACGGCAGCAGATACATTATAACCAAATGCATGATCTGTAAGGTTGCTGGTAAAGCGGTTGGTATTATTGCCCCTTAAGTTGATACGGAAAGGCTCGTTGATGCCAATGGATTTACCATAAGTTTGTACCCTTAAATCTGGTTGGTTTTTAAGATTCATAGAGTAGTTGAGGTTCCAGGTAAGCTTGATATCCTTCCGGGTTACCTGGTGTGTACCTTCTAACTGTGAGGCATACAGGCTGCGCTGGTTGAGCACCGACGAACGCATTTGTACATCCTGGAGGTTTTCGGTGTTGATGCCGGTACGGGTGTAGTAGTTGTCTTCAAATAACTGGTTGAAGAGATTTTTAAAAGCTATTTTATGTTTTTTGTAACTCCATGCAAAGTTGGCTACACCGCCCCAGTTTACATTGTATTTATTCTGCTCATCGGTATAATCAAAAAATGCCTGGCCGGTTGCGCCCTTTTCGTAAAGTGTTTTAGTAGCACTGTACAACAATTTGGAGTGCCTGTAGGTTAGGCCGATGACTGTACCAAACTGGCTGCCATTGTTTTTACGGGCTACATTGGCCCAGGTGAGGTTATACGTTTGTATAGGAGTGGCCTGCGACTGCACTTCCCTGTACACATCATCCCTGAAAGATTGTGTAACGGCCACTTTTTCTGCAGCCGACAGTTTTGAATAGTCAAGATATTTTGTTGGATAAGCGGCTGGTAGTGAGCGGCGGTCATCAAAGCCCAATGCATCAGTGGCACCACGTTCGTTGCTGGTAAAATCTCTAAACCTCGTTTGAGTATTATAGCCTACAGATGCCCCAATCATTAACTGGCTGCTTACGGGTATATCTTTTGTTTGTATTTGAACAAGGCCTCCGGCAAATTCGCCGGTGAGGTCGGGCGTGGCCGTTTTATTGATGATGATATTATCGATTAGTGCGGATGGGATAACATCAAATGAAAACGCTTTTTTATCCGGCTCGCTGCTTGGCAGAGGAGCGCCATTGATGTAGGCAGAATTGTACCGGTCGCCAAGGCCCCTTACAATTACAAACTTATTATCCTGTATTGATGTGCCACTTACACGGCGCAATACCTCACCGGTATTTTTATCAGGTGTACGACGAATAAAATCGGCAGCCAGTACACTGGATAAAGCCGTATTGCCTTTTTGAAAAGCCAGCAGGGCACTGGTATTTTCCTGGCGACGTGGAGCAGAGCGTACAGTTACTTCCGTTAGTTTATTTTTTGAACTCTCTTCCAGCACCACATCCAGGTAATTATCCTGACCTCTTGTGGCCTGTATTTCAGTAATGGTTTTGGCATCATAGCCAACATGGCTTATGGTGAATGTATATTTTGTACCAGGCTCGAGTGTTACCACAAATTTACCTTCGGCATCGGTAATCACTTTTTTAGATGAAGGCGTAATAGTGATGCTGGCAGAAAGCAGCGGTTCATTGCGTGAATTGAGTACTTTACCAGATAACTGAACAGACTGGGCGAATGAAGAAGCAGACAAAAAAACAAGCCCGGCCAGTAACAAAACATTTAACAATCTCATGCCTTAAATTTTGTGCAAAGAGATGCCTTCAATGTTATGGAAATGTAAATGCCTAATTACCGAAATGTTATGGCAATGTTACCGCAATGTTAAGCGCACCCTAAAACCTGAACTGCAATCTTGCAGTAAACACGTTATCAGCTAAATCGGCTTCATAACCCTCCAGCAGGGTAGCTTCATTTTTTATGATGGCGTAAAAGAGGCTAAGTTTTACCAGGGGCTGTATATAATAATTATAGCCAATATTAAAAGTGCTGTACTTAATATCGGCTGCTGTAAAATTGCTGCCTGGTACGCCAATTTCACGGTCTTTTACTTTAGTGTTGGGGTCATACCAGTCGTACTTTAATACTAACTGGTGCTGGCTGGAAAAAAGATGTTGCAGGAAATAAAAATAAGCCCCTGCAAAATTGCGCCGGTAAAAACCATCGCTGCCATTAACAAGTGCCACCGGGGTTTCGGTATTATTAGCCGTACCGGTTTGTACCCCGTAAATATATTCGGCCCGCAATTCAGTTGCGCCTTTGCTGTTGTTAATTTTCAACTGTACATCGGCCCCTTTATAAGTGCGTGGAGAGTACCTGCCTTTATTGGTGGCTGCAGAGTCGGTTATTACTTTTTTAAAACCATCCTGATCCACCGTGCTGAAAGCATAACGGGTATTTTGGAGTAACCCACCATACAGCAGAGAGGTGCCTGCAGCAAGCGTAATTTTGGTATTAAGCTGCAGCGGCTTTAATGCAATGCGTCCTATAAAATCTTTTCGGTTATCAAAATCGCCTTCGGCATTAATACCCTGGCCGTTAAAAAAACCGGCATCTATTTTAATATGCCGGAGGAATGAAACCTGCTTGCGGGCATCAAGGGTTATCATAGCACCCAGGTCTCTTTCGCTACGCATCAGGATTTGATTCATACGACCCCTTTCAGGGGTTTCCCTGTCGCTGCTGCTTAAGTTGGTTTCAAACCCAAAAGGCCGGGCAAACATGCCCGCAGTTAAAGAAAATAATTTGAAATGATTTTCGAACACCCTGCCCCAAACATCCCTGAGGGTAAAGCGTCGTTCATTAGCATCAAACTGAAATACGATTTGCACGCCCGGGTCTTCGCCTTCGCCCTGCATGTGCAGATAATCTATTCGTATCCGGCTGCGCCGCAGCATAAAACGGTTATTGACATTGGCTGCAAAATCAACCCCTTCATAGCTTTTGATACCCTGCGACTGTGCCAGTTGAAACTGGGGCTGTATATATCCCCCAATACGTACCCGATCAAATTTTTGATACACCCCCAGCAGCCCCTTCCCGGCCTCTTTGGTAGTATCTAACAGGTCCATCAAAAACTGGGCATGGCTTTGGCAGGTGCAGCATGCCTGCATTAAAAAGATTAAAAAAAGTTTCCTCAAGCTTAAAACAAATATTTGAGCCGCAAGTAATGCAAAATTTGGAGAATAAACCCTGTTTAGGCGATTGTAATTTATAGTGTTTTATAAACTGTTATTTTCTGACGATTGAGTTTGTCATTCTTAAGAGCAGGATTTAAGTAAAATATACCTGCTATAAATGAACAACCCAGCCTTTTGGCTGGGTTGTAGTATAAAGTTTAGGGTATTTTATGCACTAAAAATATCCTTCGTTTTGTACCAAATTCTTATTCACGTCAATTTCACGCTGAGGAATTGGCAGTATTAATTTAGGAGAATTCCATGCTGTACCAGATTGTGTACCCCTGGTTCTTTTAATATCATGAAGCCTGTTGCCTTCGAATGCAGTTTCCAGGTATCTTTCTTTTAAAATATCTGCTAACGTAACAGTACCCAAACCAGTTAGGGAAGAACGGGTACGAATACGGTTAACATCATTTAATGGTGTATCGCCTACTTCTGTACCCAGCCTGAAATTGGCTTCGGCCCTGGTTAAATAAAGCTCTGCTAAGCGTACTACAGCCACATTGCCATACCTGTCTAAATGTTTCCTTGTATAGTTGTTTCCACCTACAACGGTAAAATAAGTACCCCTTGCATCCCCAGCTTCATATTTTGCAAGATGTGCATTTTGTATTTTACAATCTCCACGGCCGGCGGTTCCTGCACCTGCATTAATACCAAAATAGGTATTCAAGCTATTGGTACCATCCTGGGCTGTAACTTTCATTGAAAATACATACTCCGAGGGGCTATTGCCCGTGTTATTGATAAATGTAAACCAGGCTCCATCAAAAGTAGTAGCCAGTGTATGCCTGCCTGAAGCAATTACAGTATTAGCATAATCCCTTGCAGCAGCATAATCGCCCTGCATCAATGCCACCCTCGACAATATGGCCAAAGCAGCATTTTTAGTAGCAAAAATACCATTGGAAGCAGGCAATAGCGATTCAGCACGGGTTAAATCGGTTTTTACCTGGTTGTATACTTCTGCTACAGAACTGCGGGCCTTATAGTCAGCATCGGTTACACCTGCGGTAGGTGTTAATACAAGAGGAACACCCGGATTGGTGGCATTATCCCCATCACCCCATGTTTTTGCAAACAAGCACACTAATTCAAAATACATGGTTGAGCGGATGAATAATGCTTCACCTTCAACCCTGGCCTTAAGTGTGGCGGAAGATGTAATCCTGTCGATAGCAGACAGCACATTGTTACAACGGTTAATGGTGTTGTAAGCGCCAATCCATGTATCTCTTGCAAAGGTGTTGGTGTTAGTCATTTCTAAACGATAGGCATCGGAAAGGCCGGCGAATGTACCGGTAAAGCGTATATCATCTGAGTTACCAATCAACTCATTGAGTACCATGATGTCGCCACCATAAGTTGCAGCACCCTGCATACCATCATAACAGCCCACAAGGGTTACTAAAATATCACCTTCTGTTAACAACGCATTTTCCTGGTCGATACTCTGCGTAGGGAGTACGTCTAATTTCTTTTCACATCCTACCGTAAGCACTGCAAGTAGTAGTGAAGCTAAAATGTATTTTTTCATAATTTTTTTGTTTTGATTAAGGACAATTATTTTTTAAACCACTTAAAATGTTGATGCAATGCATGAAACATTATAATCCGATGTTGATACCGAAAAGTATTGTTCGGGGTTGTGGTGGTGTATAAAAATCGTTGCCCTTTGCAATGTTCGAGTCAAATGAATCTGCATTTACTTCAGGATCCCAGTAAGGATAGTTGGTAAATGTATGCAGGTTTAAAGCAGATGCATATATTCTTACCCTTTCAAGTTTTAGTCTTGAAAGCATTTTGGCAGGTAATGTATAGCCTAATGTTACCGTCCTGATTCTTGCGTAAGATCCATTTACAATATAACGGCTGCTGAGCTGTGCGCCATTGTTTGATAACCAGCGTGCCTGTGGTATATCTGTAATTTGTCCGGGAGTTGTCCAGGCATTAATCTGGTCAGCAGTTTGGTTATCCTCAAACCTGAAGTTGGCAGAGGAATAACGACCCATACCATAAATATTCAACTGGTTGCCCCAAACGCCATTGATGAACACCGACAGGTCGATGCCTTTATAAGAGAAGCTATTGGTAACCCCAAAAATATAATCGGGATTAGGATCACCAACTACTACTCTTTGAGCAGCATTGTATCCGGCACCGTTCACTTTATCTTTTACCAGTTGCCCGTCCTGGCCTACGGTATTGGTATAAAACTGGGCGTCACCATTTTCAGGATTTACACCAGCCCACTCTACTGTATAAAATACACCTACAGGCTGCCCTTCCATAACACGGTTCATACTGGAGATACCGCCTTCAATAATCTGTCCCTGGATATCCACTACCTTGCCCCTGTTGTTGGCGAGGTTAATAGTAGTATTCCAGTTGAATTTACCGATAAGGTTTTGAGTATTTAATACTAATTCAAACCCTTTGTTTTCGAGTTTACCAACATTTTTGGTTTGGGTTGTAAAGCCAGTAGTTGCCGGTACATTCACATTCAGTAACAGGCCGGATGTTTTTTTAACGTAATAGTCTAATTCACCGGTAATCCTGTTTCCAAAGAGCCCGAAGTCAAGACCTACATCAAATTGATCGGTGGTTTCCCAGCGTAAATTTGGGTTAGCAATTTGTGTAGGACGCTGACCTGCATTACCTGCATAACCGGCATCACCACTAAATAAACCTAACTGTGGGAAGTTGCCTATTTCTGCATTACCCACCCTGCCATAACTTGCTCTTACTTTCAGGAAGCTAACGGCTTTAACTGGAGAAAAAAAGTTTTCTTCAGATAATACCCATCCTAAAGAGCCTGAGGGGAAGTAACCATACCTTGAGTTTTTACCGAAACGTGAGGATGCATCCCTTCTTACGCTAAGGGTAGCAAGGTATTTATCTTTAAACTTATAGTTTACCCTGGTAAAATAAGACAGGAAACGGAAGTTAGTTTCAGAGGAACTACCATTTGATTTGGTGGCTGCACTGGCAATTTTCTGGTAAGAATCGGATGGGAAATCGACACCCTCAGTAAAATTATATTTTGACTGGCTCGACTGGTAACTCATACCTAAAGTAGCATCTATATTATGCTCACCAAAGGTTTCGTTGTAATTAAAATAATTATTGGTATTATAATTTATTACAAATGCTGAACGATTGATACCAATACCAACACCTGTTGGCTGAAAAGCACGGGTTTGGTTACGCCTTGTTTGGCTTTGGAAAAAGCCTTCTTCATTTTGGCTTAATATATCTGCACCAAATTCGGTATGATAACTCAATCCTCCGGTAATTTTAGCAGTTGCAAATACATTGCTTAAATTTCTAAAAACCTCTTGCTTAAACCTTGCATAATCCACAGTGAGACGAGGGTTATAATACAAACCAACATTTAAATCACCGGGAGGTGTGCCTGTTGGCAAGCCTGTATTAGGATCGGTAAACGGTGTTACCGGCATAAAAGCAATTGATTGAAGTGGATTGGAAAAAGCATTATCATCAGGCAGCCTGCGGTTCATAGTACGGGCCAAAGCTGTAGTAAAACCAACTGTTAACCACTTGTTTGCGGTATGGTCAACATTAATGCGACTTGAAATACGGTTCAAATCGTTTCCAACCATAATACCTGTTTGATCCTGGATTTGTAATGACCCAAAAAACCTCGTTTTTTCATTACCTCCACTCAGGGATAAATCAGCCTGGTTAAACCTGCCTTTTTGAAAAGCCTGGTCCTGCCAGTCGTAACTTTTTGTAGGGTCGGTCAGCCATTGATCAAAACTGTGGTAAGCCATCCAGTCTTTCGCAAAACTGGTTTCGCTGGCGGGATCATTCGGATCTACACCAAAGCGATTATCATACCAGGTAGTGGCACGCTGAAATAATTCTGAATATTGCTCCGCATTTAAAAACTTTACCCTCCTGGTTTCTTTGGAAGTACCTGTTTGATAACTGAAGTTTATAGATGTTTTACCTACTTTACCCCTTTTGGTGGTAATAAGTATTACGCCATTTGCAGCACGGGCACCAAATATAGCGCCAGCAGAAGCGTCTTTTAACACATCGATAGATTCAATATCGTTAGGGTTGATATCTGTAAGTGGATTCATGGCGCCACCATAAGAGCTTTGACTTTCGGTGGTAACCGGTACACCATCTACCACATAAAGCGGCTGGCTGTTTGCGCTAATAGAGGAGTTTCCGCGGATACGTACTGTAACAGCCTGGCCAAGTTTGCCAGACTGGCTGTTTACCATTACACCAGCAGCCCTGCCCTGTATGGCAGCATCAACGCTGGCTACGGGCATATTCTCTATTTCTTTGGCTTTTACCCTTGAAAAACTTCCGGTAACATCTCTTTTAATTTTGGTACCAAAGCCGGTTACAATTACCTCTTGCAGTTGATCAACACCCTGCGCAAGCGTTACCATCAGGTTACTTCCTGTAATCTTTATTTCTGCTGATTTGTATCCAACCGAGCTAAACAATAGCGTAGATACTTTGGCTGGTAAATCAATACTAAAAGTACCATCTGCATCTGTTACGGTACTGGCACCATCGCCTTTACCCTGTACAGTGGCACCAAATACCGGCTTACCGGTGCTGGCATCAGTTACTTTACCTGTTACTTTAGTTTTTTGTGCGTAGGTGGATGTACCCGAGAAGATACACATCGCTAATAGCAATACTGCAATTTTTCTCATAATTGTGTTTTGGTTAGAAAGAATAATAAAGCCTAAATATAAAAGATTTAACAATCCTTTACATAAAGTTGCAGACAAAAAACCATTTTGGCACGCTGCATGATGTGTACAAATTCTTCACTTTTAAGTACATTTTTTACAATTATGAAAATAATTTGAAGATTTTATCGAGAATTATCAGAAAAAATCAACAGATCCTTTGTTTACATCAAAATTTGAAAGAAAAATTAACAGTTTATTTAAATTCCTGCCTTCGCCCCGAAATATTAAAAAAATATGGTGCCCTTTTCGTCTGAAATTATACCGCTGCCTTCAGTTACACATTTTTTCTGGCTTGCCGATGTTATGTAATTATTAATTATAGAAAGGCAAACAGGATACCCCTGATTACAGTTATTTTTGCCGAAATTCTCAAAACATGGCCGGGCTCAACTCCATTTTAAAAATTTTTTTACCGAAGGACAGGGTTTTCTATCAATTATTTGAAAGCGTATCTGGCGAACTGGTAAAAATGGGCGAAAAACTCAAGCAAATCGTTAACGAACCCGATTTTGAGAAAAGAGGCCAGCTTATAAAAGACCTGGAAGATATGGAGCATGTTAACGACGACCTTACCCATAACATCTTCACCGAACTGGGCAAAAACTTTATTACACCCTTCGACCGGGAAGACATACATTATTTAGCATCTGCACTGGATGATATTGCTGATTATATTTATGCCTCAGCCAAAAAAATTAACTTTTACCGGGTAAACCCCAACGACCCCGGGATTCGCAAAATGGCTGAATTAATTTCTATTGGCTGCGTGCAGGTAAATAAAGCCGTTACCGAACTGAGGAATATGAAAAATATGCGGCAGATAACAGATGCACTAGTAGCCATTAACAGTATCGAAAACCAGGGCGACGACGTTTTTGACACCAGCATTGAACGCCTCTTTGCCGAAGAAACCGATGCCAAAGAAGTGATTAAAAAAAGAGAAATTTTCCAGGTACTCGAAATAGCTACTGATAAATGTGAAGATGCAGCCAACGTTATAGAATCTATCATTGTGAAATACGCCTAAAACACAATCAGTTCATGCATAATCTGCCAAATTGCGCCCACCCGAAATAACAGATTTGCCAATACTATTATTATGACACTGCTTATTGTTATCATCATACTGGCGCTCCTCTTCGATTACATTAATGGGTTTCATGATGCAGCCAACTCTATTGCCACCATCGTATCCACCAAGGTATTAACACCGGTACAAGCTGTAATATGGGCCGCATTTTTCAACTTTGTAGCATTTTTCATTTTTAAAGATCATGCTGTAGCCAACACCATCGGCAAAACAGTACATGCCGAATTTATTACACTACCTGTTATATTATCCGGCCTTATAGCTGCTATCTTCTGGAACCTGCTTACCTGGTGGTATGGTATCCCTTCTTCCTCCTCTCATACACTTATTGGTGGCTTTGCAGGAGCAGCAATAACCCATGCACTCGTAAAAAAGGGTGTAGGTAATTTCAATATCATTCTCGAAATGGAGTATATCCTAAAAATACTCTTCTTCATTTTCCTGGCTCCACTCATTGGCATGGTGGTATCTATATTCATTACCGTAATTACCATTATGCGTAATACCTGGCTTAAAATTGGCCTGATACTTTTAGCCACCGCCGGCACCTGGTTCCTCTTTCAGTTTTACCAGATGGATAAACTGAAAAATAATGTTGCCAAATACTATAATGTAGATGTACTCGAAAAAGAAGCCAAAACTAACCCTGCCGCTACAGTACAATTACAGCAGGCCATTAATGCCGCCAATGCCGTAACCCCCTTACTCTCTTCCTTTAACAAACTGGGCGGCGAAAAGCTGGCAGAAAAAATTAAAGCAGAAGTTGACCCCAATATCGACAGTCACAAACTTGCAAAAGCACTGGATAAAGCTGATAACAGCATACAGACCTATGTAATATTCGGCCTGGTTGCCGTATTTATTTTAACCTACCTGTATGTTGAAAAAGTAAAAACACCCAATGCCTATCGCATTGCCAATATGTTTAAAAAACTACAGTTGTTTTCCTCCGCAGCATTTAGCGTGGGGCATGGCGGCAACGATGCCCAAAAAGTAATGGGTATTATAGCCGCAGCCTATGTTGCCTACTATGGCACCGGCGTATATGCCGATTCATCAGCTGTATTAAAAGAGTTAACCTGGGTACCGCTTGCCTGCTATACAGCCATTGGCCTGGGTACCATGAGCGGCGGCTGGAAGATTGTAAAAACCATGGGCACCAAAATCACCAAAGTAACACCGCTGGAAGGGGTGGCTGCCGAAACCTCAGGCGCCTTTACACTTTTTGTTACCGAACAAATGGGTATACCCGTAAGTACCACACACACTATTACCGGCTCCATTATTGGTGTAGGCGCCACCAAAAGGCTTAGCGCTGTACGCTGGGGTGTAACGGTAAACCTGCTCTGGGCCTGGATTTTAACCATACCTGTTAGTGCCCTGCTGGCTGGCCTTATCTATATGATTGTGTCTTTCTTTTTAAAATAACACAAGCCTGCATCCGGTTAGTTTTTTTGTTACAAAACTGGCAACAGGGTTACATTTGCTGTATCAACCTGTTTGTACAATTTTACTTTCATGCATACTATACTTGTAACCGGTGGTTGTGGCTATATCGGTATTCACACCATTGTAGATCTTATTGAAAACGGATTTGATGTTATCTGTGTGGATAATAATGCCCGAAGCAACCCCGCCATATTAAAAGGTGCTGAAAAAATTACCGGCAAAAAAATTAAACATTACAATACCGACCTCTGCAATCTTGCCGCTGCAAGAACCCTTTTTGCAGAAAATAAAAACATCAGTGGCATCATACATTTTGCGGCCTACAAAGCTGTTGGCGAATCGGTAGAACAACCGCTGCTGTACTATAGTAATAATATTAACAGCCTCATCAATATTTTACAATGTGCTGCTGAGTTTAATGTGCCTCATTTTGTGTTTTCATCTTCCTGTACTGTATATGGCAACCCGGCCAGCATACCCGTTACAGAAGATACGCCGCAGCAGGCAGCCGAATCACCCTATGGTGCCACCAAGCAAATGGGCGAACGTATTGTAACCGACTTCGTACAGGCCAATACAGCAAAAGCCATATTGCTGCGCTACTTCAATCCCGTTGGTGCACACCCCTCCATACAAATTGGCGAAATGCCTGTTGGCAAACCAGCCAACCTTGTGCCCGCTATTACCCAAACGGCTATTGGTAAATTGCCCGCCATGCAGGTACACGGCAACGATTACCCCACAAGGGATGGCAGTTGCCTGCGAGACTATATACATATCTGCGATATTGCTCATGCCCATACCCTTGCCCTGCACTATTTACTACAGGAAAAATGTAGCGGCAACAGCGATATATTCAACCTCGGCAGTGGCAACGGGTACACGGTGCTTGAAGTAATAAAAGCTTTTGAACAGGTAAGTGGCATAGCTCTCAACTATGCAATTGGCCCCCGCCGCCCCGGCGATGTGGTAGCTATATATGCTAACAACGAAAAAGCCTGCAACAAACTGGGCTGGGCGCTGCAATACAACTTAACCGATATGATGGATACCGCCTGGAAATGGGAACTTAAAATCAAAAACAACCCTGCACTATTTGAATAATTACAGCCGATATTAAACGGCAGTGCTTATCTTGCGCCTCAAAAAATAAAAGCACACTTACCATGCTGAAAAACATCCAGGTAACCGGCAATAAAGACACCCGTAGCGGCTTTGGCGACGGCATTCTTGAGGCCGCCCGTAAAAACGAAAACATTATTGCACTTACTGCCGACCTGCTGGGCTCTATGAAACTCAACGCCTTTATAAAAGAATTTCCCCAACGCTTTATACAATGCGGCATTGCCGAAGCAAATATGATTGGCGTAGCCGCCGGCCTTACCATTGGCGGCAAAATACCTTTTACCACCACATTTGCCAACTTTAGCACGGGCCGTGTGTACGACCAGATACGCCAGTCGGTGGCTTATAGCGGCAAAAACGTAAAAATATGTGCCAGCCATGCCGGCGTTACCCTCGGCGAAGATGGCGCCACCCACCAGATACTGGAAGATATCGGCCTGATGAAAATGCTGCCCGGCATGACGGTGGTAGTACCCGCCGATTATGCCCAAACCAAAGCTGCCACCAAAGCAATTGCCAAAATGGAAGGCCCCGTGTACCTGCGCTTTGGCCGCCCGGTTTGGCCCATATTTACCAGCGAAAGCGACTTTGTGCTGGGTAAAGCCCAAAAATTATCCGACGGTGCTGATGTTTCCATCTTTGCCTGCGGACATTTAGTATGGAAAGCGGTGGAAGCTGGTATATTGCTGGAAGAAAAAGGCATCAGTGTAGAAGTCATCAACATACACACCATTAAGCCGCTGGATGAGGCTGCCGTTATTGCTTCTATCAGCAAAACAAAATGCGCCGTAACCTGCGAGGAGCATAATATAATAGGTGGCCTGGGCGACAGTATTGCACAAGTAGCCGCCAAAAACCTGCCCATTCCAATTGAGTTTATCGGCACCAACGATACTTTTGGCGAAAGCGGCAAACCGGCCGAACTACTGAAAAAATATGGTATGGATGCCCCGGATATCATTGCGGCCGCAGAGAAAGTGCTGGCAAGGAAAAATGCCTAAAACTTAATTTACTAACATTTTAAACTTTAGCTATACTAACCAATCACATGATTGGTTTTTTTATTTTTACCGCTGTATCAATATGACCAACCAACCCAACAGTGACCAGGAACTGCTTGTACAGTTCAGGGAACCCTCTACCAAAGAGAGGGCATTTACGGCATTGATAAAAAAATACCAGGAAAAATTATACTGGCATATCCGCCGTATGGTGGTTGACCATGAAGACGCCAATGATGTACTGCAAAACATGTTCATCAAAGTATGGAAGGGGCTCGATAATTTCAGGGAGGACAGCCAGCTATACACCTGGCTGTACCGTATTGCCACCAACGAAAGCCTGAGCTTTTTGGAGCAGCGGAAAAAAAGAGCCAGCATTTCGCTGAGTGAAGAAAACAATCCTTTGGAAAATAAATTAAGGGCCGATAAAAATTTTGACAGCAATAAAATTGAATGGAAACTGCAACTGGCTATTCAGCAATTGCCCGAAAAACAAAGAGCCGTGTTTCACCTCCGGTATTATGATGAAATGCCTTACCAGGAAATGAGCCGGATACTGGAAACCAGCGAAGGTGCCCTGAAAGCCAGCTACCATCATGCTGTAAAAAAAATTGAAGATTTTATACTGAACCATTAAACCGGTAATCCTTATACCATGTCATAAAAACAAATGGAACAACATACAGACATACAAACTGAACTGGCCCAGTTAAGTCCGCTGCTGGCAGCCCTGCCAAAAACCAGCGTATTTACCGTGTCTGAAGGTTATTTTGAAAGTATTGCCTTAACTGTACTGGCTGGTATTAACGAAAACCAAAGCACCATTACGGTTGAAAATGCCGCCACTGTGCCACCTGGCTATTTTGATCAACTTGCCAGCAACATACTCGAAAAGATAAAGCTTCAGCAAAGCACTGCTGATGAACTGCAGCAATTGTCGCCATTGCTGGCCGCTGTACCCAAACAAAATTTGCAATCTGTACCCGAAAACTACTTTGAACAACTGCCACAAAGCATATTGCAACAAACTGGTACGGCAGGTGCCAAAATTATACCCATTAAAAAAAGGCCAGCCCTGTTTAGGTATGCTGCAGCCGCCGTTGTTACCGGCCTGCTGGCACTGGGTGTATACAAATATGCTTCTATACCGGTAAACCCTGCAGCTAACAATATCGCAACCCTCGACCCTATTATTGAAAAAGGCCGCAGCATGAGTGATGCTGAATTTGAACAGGCTTTAAAAAATGTTTCTTCTGATGCTGTAGCCCAATACCTGCTGCTGCATGGCAGCGAGGCAGATATGGCTGCACTTGAAGATAATATCGACGAAAGCGTTTTACCCGGTATGGATGAGCTGTTGCTCAACGATAATATTTTCAGGCAGCTATTTGATGATGCTGCCGTTAACTAATTAAGCTTAAACCATGAAAAAAATATACCTCATATTATGTTTTACATCGGCAGCAATTTTTTCGCTTGCACAAAGTGAAACCATGCAACCTCTCAAAAAACAACAGGATATTGAAGCACTTAAGGTTGCCTTTTTGAGTAAAGAGCTGCAGCTTACCCCGGAAGAAGCACAACAGTTTTGGCCGGTATACAACGAATACTATAAAGAAATGAAAACCGCCGTAAGCGACGATAAAGACATTATTGAAACAGAAGAAAGAGTGCTGAACTTACGCAAGCGCTACCGGGAGCGCTTTGTAAAGGTAGTGGGGCAGGAACGCATGAACCGGATGTTTGTAGCTGAAGTACGCTTTAGGCGCCTGCTGATAAAAGCCATCCGCCAGCGCAGGATGCAGGAGGGCCGCCCGGAACGGGCCATACAGCAACAGGGTGCTGCTACTTTGCATCAAAATGCACCACAGGGTTTTTAATATCATGATAAAATAAAAAAGTCCAGCCTTCATCCTGGCCCTGCTGCCACCATTGCTGCCGCAGTTCCATACATTTTTTGCCATCATAATCATACTTGGCAATAAAGCGACTTTTCATTTGCTGCAGTTGTGGTGCCACATCACCGCCAAAAAAAATCGTTTGCCCCGCTTCTCTTATCCAAAACACCTGGTGGTAAGGGCTGTGGGCACCGGTTAGCGTATATTCAATATAGTTATCTATCATGCCGCTATCCCCGGTTAATACCACTTTATCCGAGCCATCCAGTATGCCAAACTGTGCTGTTTTGTACGATGATGTGCTGTTTTCCAAAGCAAAAGCCAGCTCTTGCTTATTTACATAATAAGTAGCGTTGGGAAAACTAAAAAACCGCTGTTGCAACATTTCATCCAGCATGCCAATGCCACCGGCATGATCTTTATGCAAATGGCTCATCAGTACTTTGGTTACCTCCATCGGGTTAATACCGTTATCCAGCAGGTTTTGATGGATTTGTAAAATGCCATCTGCATTTTTAAAACCCAGCCCCGCATCAATTACAATTATATCATTGGCAGTAACAATGCAAAAAGGTTGTATCTCTACCAACAAGCTGCCGGTGCTGCGCTGCTGCAGGTTGTCGGTGGAGGTATCAAACGGAATAAATTGTTTTGATTTATCTACGGTAAATGCTCCTTCACTGAGGTAAATGATTTTCATACAGTACAAAGAAACTGATTTGCTTTGATTAAAACTGCAGTATACCTGCAACCCCGTAAATTATTGCGGCCCCACAACATATACCCAAACAATGCCGGCACTGTATTGAAAAAAACTTAACAGGTTTACAAGTTAGCAGGCTGCGAATTAGCTTATTTTTACGCCTCAAAAAAACAAGAACACCGTGAACCTTACCAACGCACAATTAATAGAAATTGCAATTGCCTTTGGTATTGCCATAACTGCAGGCTGGCTGTTTAAAAAATTTCTCTTCCCTTTTTTGTTTAAGCTTACACACAAAACAAAGTGGAAGGCCGATGACCTTATTATTGAAAATACCGGTAAATGGATTGTAAGCTGGTGTATACTTGCCGCAGTACTATATACCTTGCCCTTACTGATAGAAGTGTCGCCTTTTTGCAAAAAATACGAAGCCCTTTTTTATAAGATAATTAAGGGGTTCTTTTATTTTTCGTTTACGGCCATCACCGCCAAAGTACTGGCAAGCCTGCTGGAAATACGCTCCAAGCAAGACGATAGTGTACTGCCCTCCACCTCAATCCTCGGCAACATTATTAAAGCTATCGTGTATGTTATTGGCTTTATACTTATCCTGCACAATTTTGGCGTGGCTATAGCACCGTTAGTTACAGCATTTGGCGTAGGTGGCCTGGCCGTAGCCCTGGCGCTGCAACCCACATTATCCAATCTTTTTTCCGGCTTACAAATTATTGCCTCCGGCAAATTAAATATTGGCGACCTGGTACAACTTGAAAATGGGCAGCGGGGTGTTGTAACCGATATTACCTGGCGCAATACCGTTATTAAAACAGCACCCGGCAACCTAATCATCATGCCCAACAGTAAAATGTCAGATTCAGTGGTAGAAAATATGTACCTCGAAGACAGGCATATCACCTTTTTTGTTGAAGTAGGGGTAAGCTATAGCAGCAACCTTGAGCATGTTGAACAGGTGTGCATCGAAACGGCCAAAGCCATCCTGCAAACCGAAGAAGGTGCCAACAAAGATTTTGAACCTTTTGTACGCTTTGTGTTGTTTGCCGAAAGCAGTATAACGGTAAGGGTGTTTTTAAATGCTACCGAATTTGGCTTCCAGTTTCTAATCACTTCTTCTTTTATAAAAGCCCTGCACCGCAGGTTTAATGAAGAGGGCATAGTGATACCCTTCCCCATACGTACGGTGTATATGCCGGAAGAAGACAAAAAGACAATATAAAAGCAATGGTAACACCGTTGTACTATCATTAATAATTGCAGCAACCAAATGATACACTCCAAAATGCCTCCGGGTATACTAAAACAACAAAGCCCCTTTTTCGAGGGGCTTTATGTTATGGTTGATACGAATAAACTCTATTTCAGGTTATGATACACTTTTTGCACATCATCATCCTGCTCCAGCCTGTCTACTAACTTCAATACATCCTGTGCAGCCTCTTCGCCGAGTTCAACAGTGTTGGCAGGTATCCGGGTAGGCTCGGCGCTAATCACTTCAATATTTTTTTCTTCCAGCGCCTTGCTCATGTGGCCAAACTCAGTAAAAGAAGTACGGATGATGATATTGCCCTCACTGTCTTCGCCAATTTCTTCCAGGCCGTAATCAATCAGTTCAAGTTCAAGTTCTTCCAGGTTCTGCCCGTTATTTTTTATTTTAAACTCACCCATGCGGTTAAACGAAAAAGCCACACTGCCGCTGGTACCCAGGCTGCCGCCGCCTTTGGTAAAATGCATCCGCACATTGGCCACAGTACGGGTAGGGTTATCGGTGGCTGTTTCTACCATTACGGCTACCCCGTGCGGCGCATACCCTTCGTACACAATTTCCTCGTAATCGGTTTTGTCTTTCCCCATTGCCCTTTTAATAGCAGCCTCCACCCTGTC
This sequence comes from uncultured Chitinophagaceae bacterium, assembly GCA_937873715.1. Lineage (GTDB taxonomy): Bacteria > Bacteroidota > Bacteroidia > Chitinophagales > Chitinophagaceae > Ferruginibacter. The sequence goes on along the minus strand of CALMYJ010000004.1, from coordinate 143,555 downwards.
TTTAGGCATATTGGCGGCTTTGGCATTGAGGTAGCAGCGCCGCAGGGCAGGGTTATTATCCGGGTCGGGGCCACCGGCTTTTACTGCTATGGCAATTTCTTTACCAATACGGGTAAATTGCTTGGCCATCCTGTCCCACCGGGCAAACATGGTGCTTTTACGTACTTCAAATATCCTTCCCATAATTAAAATCGTTTAAACCGTTATAATCGTTATAACGTTATTTGGTTTTGCAGGACGCAAAAGTAAGGAAAATGTGTTCCGGGCAAAATAGCGGCTGTAGTACGCTCATATTTCATCCGAACTTTCGGGTAGCTGCCGGTATTCGCCTTTAAAGGCATACCAGCCAAAAATAAAAAAGCCAACAGCTATTGGTGTAAAAATGGCGATGATGATAATCCAGGGTACCGGCTTATTAATATCCTTAGTGCCTTCGCCTATATTTTGCACCGCACCACTGATTAAAAAATAAACTACCAGGGGAGCTATCAGCATACAAATAATACCCATTATTTTTTTTAACTGGTTCATATTAATCATTTACATTTTTATCAACCCGGTTATTCAAATACAAAGCACCAATTACAAAACACAATGCCGCCACACCTATTGGATACCATAGCCCCACCAGCGGATCATGCACAAAGGTGGTGGAAAGCAGTGTGGCAATAAATGGCACCAGCCCGCCAAATACACCATTGCCGATATGATAAGGCAGGCTCATGCTGGTATACCTTATTTTAGTGGGAAACAATTCCACCAGGAATGCCGCTATTGGGCCATACACCATCGTTACAAAAACAATCATCAGCCAAATGAGGAAAATGAATTTCCATTTGAGCGCAGGAGATAAAACTTTGTCGGCATAAATTGGCTTTGTATCTCTTTTTATTGAAGTTGTAAAAACATCCCTGCCCCGGAATACTGTATCCACCCTGTTTTCAACAAAAAAAGTATTGCCTGCTGTTGCCCATCGTATTGCATAGTGATTAGCCAAAACAATAAACTTATCATTTGCCAAAGTATCTGTTTTGATTATAGTTGTTGCATCAGCACTTATAACCATGTTGTCCTGCTGCACCCATGCTTTAGCATCTGCATCTTTCAGCATGGTTCCAAATATCGGCCTGTACAGCAGCACCCCCAGCAACATGCCTGTGAGCATGATCCATTTTCGGCCCACCTTATCGCTCAGCCAGCCAAACACTACAAAAAAAGGCGTGGCCAGTGCAATAGACCACAACAGTATTTCCCTGTTTTGCATAAACTCAATCTTCACCGTATTTTCTAAAAATGACTGAGCATAAAACTGCCCGGTGTACCAGATAACCCCCTGCCCCATCACTGCACCAAATAAAGCCAGCAGCACCATTTTAAAATTTTCCCTGTGCCCAAAACTTTCTTTTAATGGATTTACCGATGTTTTATTTTCTGCTTTGAGTTTTGAAAACAAAGGTGATTCTTTCATCTTCAAGCGTATGTAAACAGAAACACCCACCAGTAAAATTGAAATCCAGAAAGGCCAGCGCCAGCCGCCCCATTCAGCTGTAAAGTCGGCATCACTCATATTGCTTTTTACCACCATGATAACCCCCAGGGCAACAAATAAACCCAGTGTGGCTGTGGTTTGTATCCAACTGGTGTAATAGCCCCGCCTGCCCGCCGGTGCATGCTCGGCCACATAAGTGGCAGCACCGCCATACTCGCCACCGAGTGCAAGGCCCTGTATCAGTCTTAACAATAACACCAGCAATGGTGCAGCCATGCCAATGCTTTTGTAACCGGGCACCAGCCCAATTAAAAAAGTGGAAGTACCCATTAGCACCAGGGTAAGCAGGAAGGTGGATTTTCTTCCAATCAAATCGCCCAGCCTTCCAAACACCAATGCTCCAAAAGGCCGCACAATAAAGCCTGCGGCAAAAATGGCAAGCGTACTCAGCAATGCCGCCGTATCGTTGCCTTCCGGAAAAAATTCGGCCGAAATGGTTTTGGCCAGCATACCAAAAATGTAGAAGTCGTACCACTCTATTAATGTACCAAGGGAAGAAGAGAAAATAACTTTACCAATACCTTTACCGGAAGTGTTTGTCATATTGCTTTTGATTAACTCAATCGTTTGCCAAACTTAATTGATATAAATATATTAATTTGGCTGCAATGAAATAACAAGATTGCTATGTCGTACAAGTATCAGATAAAATCGTATAAAGAATACAAAGAAGCTTATCAAAAAAGTGTGGAAGACCCGGAAGGTTTTTGGGGAGAGATTGCTGAAAATTTTCAGTGGAGAAAAAAATGGGATAAAGTGCTGAATTGGAATTTTAAAGAACCCAAAGTAGAGTGGTTTGCCGGGGGCAAACTTAACATTACCGAAAACTGTATCGACAGGCATTTGCCCGCCATGGCCGATAAGCCTGCCATCATCTGGGAGCCCAACAACTCCGAAGAAAGGGTGAGGGTGGTTACCTACGCCAGGCTGCACAAACGGGTGTGCCAGGTGGCGCAAATGCTTAAAAACAATGGCGTAAAAAAAGGCGACCGGGTGTGCATCTATATGGGTATGATACCCGAGCTGGCTTATGCCGTGCTGGGCTGTGCCAGGATAGGCGCTGTACATTCGGTAATATTTGGCGGCTTTAGTGCCCAAAGCATTGCCGACCGGCTGGAAGATGCCGGGGCTGAATTTATTATTACCTGCGATGGCGCCTACCGGGGTGCAAAAGATATTCCGCTTAAAGCGGTAATCGACGATGCCTTAATCGGCAACAAAACCATAAAAAAAGTAATTGTATATACCCGTACACGTATCCCCGTTAGTATGCTAAAAGGCAGAGATTTGTGGTGGGAAGATGAAATGGAATATGCCGAACAGCAGGTGGAAAAAGACGGCGTGGTAAAATTTGATGCTGAAGCAATGGATGCCGAAGACCCTTTATTCATCTTATACACTTCGGGCAGCACCGGTAAGCCTAAAGGAGTAGTGCATACCTGCGGCGGCTATATGGTGTGGACCAACTATACTTTTGTAAACGTATTTCAATACCAGCCGGGGCAGGTACATTTTTGCACCGCAGATATCGGCTGGATAACCGGTCACAGTTATATCGTATATGGTCCATTGAGCGCCGGTGCCACTTCCCTGATGTTTGAAGGCATACCCACCTGGCCCGATGCAGGCAGGTTTTGGGATATAGTGGATAAACATAAAGTGGATATTTTATACACGGCGCCAACTGCAATCAGGAGTTTGATGAGCTTTGGCTTAGAGCCGTTAAAAGGCAAAGATTTATCCTCTTTAAAAATACTCGGCACCGTAGGCGAGCCCATCAACGAAGAAGCCTGGCACTGGTATGATGAGCATATCGGCAAAAAGCAATGCCCCATCGTAGATACCTGGTGGCAAACAGAAACTGGCGGTGTACTAATTTCTAATTTAGCCGGCATTACTCCTGCCAAACCAGGCTGGGCCACATTACCCCTACCGGGTGTGCAACCTGTATTGGTAGATGAAAACGGGAAAGAAGTAACCCAAAAAGATGAACAGGGAGTATTAAAAGGCAACCTGTGCATTAAAGCCCCCTGGCCATCTATTTTAAGAACAACTTATGGCGACCATGAACGCTGCCGCACCAATTATTTTGCCACTTACGAAAATTTATATTTTACCGGCGATGGTGCCTTGAAAGATGATGAAGGTTTTTACCGCATTACCGGCCGTGTAGATGATGTGTTAAATGTAAGCGGACACCGTATTGGAACAGCCGAAGTGGAAAACGCTATTAATATGCATGCCGGCGTGGTGGAAAGCGCCGTGGTAGGCTATCCGCATGATGTAAAAGGACAGGGCATATACGCCTACGTTATTTACAGCGGCCATCATGGCGATGAAGACATGCGAAGAAAAGATATTCTGCAAACCGTTACAAGGGTAATTGGCCCGATTGCCAAACCGGATAAAATTCAGTTTGTATCCGGCCTGCCCAAAACAAGAAGCGGAAAAATCATGCGCCGCATCTTAAGAAAGATCGCAGAAGGTGAAACCGGCAACCTTGGCGATACCAGCACCCTGCTTGATCCCAACGTAGTAGATGAAATAAAAACCGGCAGAATGTAAATTACACTGCCTTCAATTTGTATATTAGCATGGTATGCCTGTAGTGCAGCATTACTCATGCTAACGATTGCTTTTTGCACTACCGGATTACAAATAACTGTAACCTGCTGCCAAATTACTTTGTACACTATACCGGCTGGCAGGCATCCCATACACTTTGAAACAACTAAGATGCTTAAACACCGACCCCAGTATATTGGATAAAAAATTGTGGCGCTTTTTTGCCAGCTAATAATGCCCTATTGTATCCAAAAGCAGGATTAGCCTTAGCTACATAATTGTGTATCGATATATTGCAGCAATTGTATTCTAAAACACACCACTACTTTACATGAGGTATTTACTTGCCACGCCTGTAGTATTGCTATTAATGTTTAGCTGCTCAACCCCGGCTACCCAAAAAACATATTTTGAAGATGCCTTCACTTATTGCAAAACAGTAAAGGAACTCAATGAAGTGGTAAAGCATGTTGGGTTTCCACCTATTGTTGCAAGTCGTAATTATGCCTATGCCAACATCGCTGCATACGAATGTATTGCCGGCGGCTACCCGGGGGAATATCATTCGCTGGCAGGCCAGCTAAATGGTTTTACAACTATACCTGCCCCGGATACATCACTTCAAACAGATTATGAGTTTGCGGCATTACTGGCATTTTGTAAGGTAGGCGAAGCCGTAACCTTTCCCGAAGGCAGCATGCAGGAGTATGTAGATAGTATAAAAAAAGCAGCGAAACAATCAGGCATGCCTGCTGATATATTTGCCAACAGCATAGCTTATGCCGATACCGTTGGTAAAGCCATATTGGCCTGGAGTAAAAACGACAACTACGCACAAACAAGGAGTTACCCACGCTATACCGTTACAGATGAGCCCGGCCGCTGGGTACCCACCCCCCCGGCCTATGCCAGCGCACTGGAACCACATTGGAACAAAATACGCCCAATGGTGATGGACAGTGCCAGCCAGTTTATAACACCAAAGCCTATCCCATTTAATATTAAGGATAAAAACAGCGCTTACTACCAACAGGTAATAGCGGTAAAAAATGCCGTGGACAGCCTTACTGATGAACAAAAACATATTGCCGAATTCTGGGACGACCTTAATGGAAAACTTAATGTGGCCGGGCATGTTATGTTTGTTACCAAAAAATTTTCACCGCCGGGGCACTGGATGAATATTGTGGGAATCGCTGCACAAAAAGCCAAAGCCAGTTTCAGAAAAACAGTAGCCGCTTACACCCTTACCGCCATCGCCATGTTCGACGCATTTATACAATGCTGGGATGAAAAATTCAGAAGCAATACGGTGAGGCCCGAAACAGTAATTAACAAATATATCGACCCGGAATGGCGGCCTTTTTTACAAACACCGCCATTTCCCGAATATACCTGCGGCCACAGTACCGTTTCCTCGGCAGCAGCAGAAACACTCACCAAATCTTTTGGCGACAATTTTGCCTATACCGATACCAGCGAACTGGAGTTTGGCATTGCCAACCGGTCTTTTATATCTTTTCGCCATGCAGCCGAAGAAAATAACCTGGCCCGGTTTTATGGCGGCATCCATTTTCATCCCAGTTGCCTGGTAAGTACCGATTATGGTAAAAAAGTAGGTACCCTTGTAGCAGGAAAATTAAAACTTGAAAAAAACGAAACCGAATAGACACAAAAAATACACACCACCATGACACAAAAATTGTTTTATACACTAGTTGTTTTATGTTGTAGCTGGGGTACGCATTCGGTAAAGGCACAAACCGATATCGACGCCATCATGATGGGTAAGCGCCAGCTATGCATCGGCCCCATGTACAGCTATACCAGTTGGAACAATTACTGGGAAGGAACACTGAAACGCAGTAACGAAAATCTTGGAACTGTATCTGCACAAATGTTTTCCATCATGGGCAACTATGGTATTACAGATAAACTCAATTTTTTATTTGGGGTGCCTTACATAAAAACAAAAGCCTCTGCAGGCACGCTGCACAGCATGCAGGGCGTGCAGGACCTAAACCTTTTTTTAAAATGGATGCCCATTGAAAAAGAAATCGGTAAGGGTACATTTTCTGTATATACCATTGGCGGCATTTCGTTTCCGCTTACCAATTATGTTGCAGATTTTCTACCACTATCCATCGGCCTGCGCAGTAAAACCGCTTCAGCCAGGCTGATGCTTGATTACCAGGTGGGTAATATTTTTATAACCGCATCAGGCACTTATGTTGGCCGGGATAATATTACCATTGACCGTAACAGTTATTACACCACACAGCTTATTTTGAGCAACGAGGTAGAAATGCCCAATGCCACCAGCTTCAACTTCCGTGCTGGCTGGCGCAGCGATAAGCTGATAGCCGAAGCAGTGCTGAATAAATGGACAACACTGGGCGGCTTTGATATTTCCCGAAACAATATGCCCTTTCCCAGCAACCGGATGAATGCCACTACGCTAGGCTTTAATTTTAAGTATGTACTTACTGCTAATCATGCCCTGTCGCTTACCGGCGGCTTCAATACAGCCATTGCAGGCCGCAATATGGGTCAGGGTACTATGTACAATGGTGGCATTTTTTATGTGCTCGATTTTGTAAAAACAAAAAAGAACGGCACACAACAACAACCTGAAAAAATAGACTGATATGAAAAAAATAGTTTTGTATACCTTCTTTATATTAGCCGGAAGCCTGTTTATCATCAGCTCCTGTAAAAAAGAAATTATTGGCAGAACAGACAACCTTCCACCATTAAGCCCTGCGAAAATTGATGCGAACGCCGGTGACTGGAAAACAATACTGCTTACCACTGCAAGCGAAGTGCCCCTGCCAGCCCCTGCTGCTACCAATACCCCCGACTACCGGGCGCAGATAAACGAAATTAAGTCCTTCCAGGCAAGACAAACTGCTGAAGAAAACAGGAGTGTAAAATACTGGAGTGCCGGCGCTGTACTGCGGTGGAACGAAATACTGCGTGAACTGGTGGCCAAACACAACCTGCCTCCTTATCAAAATCCCGATGGCACTTATCCATTCCCGGATGCCAATAACCCATTAGCCTACCCGCTGTTTCCATTTGCCAATCCTCCCTATTCTGCAAGGGCTTACGCCTATATGAGTGCTGCACAGTACGATGCCCTGGTTGCTGCTTACTATTATAAAAGATTGTATCAGCGTCCATCGCCATACGAGGTTGACCCCACATTAAAAGTACTCTCCGGAAAATCAGAACTATCCTCTTACCCTTCTGAAGCTGCGGTAATTGCTGGTGCTGCTGTTGAAATGATGAAACTGCTTTTCCCCGGCGACCAGGACTATATTCAACGGAAAGCAGAAGAACACAAAAAAGCTATGATTACATGCGGCGCCTGTGTACGCAGCGATATAGAAGCAGGCGAAGCCCTGGGCCGTGCTGTAGCGCAAAAATTTGTAGCCCGTGCCCGAACAGACCGTGCCGGTGCTGCCGCAGGCAATGCCATGCAATGGAAACAACTGGAAGACGATGCTATTGCCCGTGGCGAAACACCCTGGCTCAGCCTGGAAACACCCAAACGACCACCTATGCTGCCCCTATTTGGAAAGGTTCGGCCTTTTTTATTTGATTCAGTTACGGTGATTGCATTAAGGCCAGCCGCCCCTCCTTCTACAAACAGTGAACAAATGAAAAAAGAAACGGAAGAAGTGTACCAGATGATTAAAAAACCAACAAGAGAAAAAACCGCTATCGTACATTTTTGGGCTGATGGTATAGGCACTTATACACCACCCGGCCACTGGAACGCTATTGCCGCCGAAGATTTTATCAGCAAAAACTTTAGTGAAGTGCGGTGGGCACGCAATATGGCACTGCTTAATATGGCTTTGATGGATGCCGCCATTGTATGCTGGGATACCAAGTATTATTATTTTAATCCCAGGCCTACCCAGTTGAACCCTGTCATAAAAACATTAACGGGTATCCCAAATTTCCCGGCTTACACATCAGGCCATTCCACATTTAGCGGCGCTGCTGCCACCATACTCGGGCATATCATTCCAGAAAAGGCGGGTGCCTATACGGCTATGGCTACCGAAGCTTCATTATCAAGGTTATACGGCGGCATTCATTACAGAAGCGATTGTGAAGTTGGGCTTGCATCAGGAAAAAGTGTAGGCAACTATGCGGTGCAAAGGGCTAAAACGGATGGAGCAGATGAATAAAGAATTACGGTTGTGTTGGGCAACAAAACGCTGAAGTATTCAACACTACATTTTCTATTTAACTCACCGGGCATTTTTCGTGGTAGTTTACCAATTCAATGGCTGTTTTTGCAAATTCAAAGCCACGGTATTTTATCCCTATTTCATCCAGCACCGCATCTATTTCCTGCACTTCTTTAAGTGTTACCAGCTTATTGCGATACTCTTTAATATTAGGCAGGCCTTTGAGATAATTAGCATAATGGCGACGCATTTCGTTTATGCCCACCACCGGGCCTTTCCATTCGTAGGATTTATGTAAATGTTTTTTACACACTGCTACCCTGTCTTCCACGGTAGGTGGTGGCAGGTGCTCTCCTGTTTGTACAAAATGTTTGATTTCATTAAATATCCAGGGATACCCGATAGCCGCACGGCCAATCATAATACCATCCACGCCGTAGCGTTTTTTATATTCCAGCGCTTTTTCGGGGCTGTCGATATCGCCATTGCCAAAAATGGGAATGGTAATGCGTGGATTGTTTTTAACTTTTCCAATCAGCGTCCAGTCTGCCTCGCCTTTATACATTTGTGTACGGGTACGGCCGTGTATGGCCAGCGCTTTAATACCCACATCCTGCAGGCGCTCGGCTACTTCTTCAATATTTTTTGTGTTATCATCCCAGCCCAGCCTTGTTTTTACGGTAACCGGCAGCGATGTTGATTTTACCACAGCATCTGTAAGCCGCACCATCAAATCAATATCCCTGAGTACGCCGGCGCCGGCACCTTTGAGCGCTACTTTTTTTACGGGGCAGCCAAAGTTGATATCCAGCAAATCGGGGTTGGTAACTTCTACAATTTTGGCCGCCAGTGCCAGGCTTTCCTCATCGCCGCCAAAAATTTGTATGCCTATTGGGCGCTCATAATCAAAGATGTCAAGTTTTTTACGACTTTTAATCGCATCCCGTATAAGGCCCTCACTGCTGATAAATTCGGTGTACATCAAATCGGCGCCATTATCTTTACACACGGCACGAAAAGGCGGATCGCTTACATCCTCCATGGGAGCAAGCAACAGGGGAAATTCGGGCAACTGTATCGGTCCTATTGAAGGCATGAGGAAAGTTTATTGTTTTAAGGGTTAAGGCTGAGGGTTTAAGGTTGAAGAGAAAGGGTATACCATTTTTTAAAATAAAACTAACCCCGGGTAACAACAACTTTAAATCCTTAAACAGTTCAACTTTAAACCTATAGATTTGGCTGTAAATTTACGCACTTATTACTATTTGAATTTTTATGGCATATTACGCTGCAAAACGATTTAATTACTGGGGGCAATTAGGTATACTGGCTGCATTTACCGGCGCCGGCCTGGTACTGGGTGCTATTGCCAGTTTTAGTCCCCTAATGGGTAAGATAGATTTATTTGGCATGAAAGACCCCGCCGAAGCCATGAAAAAACTGCTGGTACCCGAAAATGCCGAAAGGTTGCGCTGGTCGCAATTTTTATCCACCCTGTTCCTGTTTATGCTGCCGCCTTTTTTATATGCCTGGGTATGCCACCGCAAGCCATTGCTGCACCTTGGCTTTACACAAAAAACAGGCATCGCCGCCGTAATAGTGGTTATCCTGATGATGCTGGCCTGCCTGCCGGTAGTTAGCGGTTTCCAGGATTTAACTGAGGCCTACCCCTGGTCTAAAGAAATGCTGCAAAAATTTAAAGCTGCCGAAGAATCCTATAACAGGCAGGTGGCCGTAATGGCCAGGATGAATAATTTTTGGGATTATATAGTAGCCGTAATCGTTATTGCCCTGCTGCCTGCCGTATTTGAAGAAGTGCTTTTCCGTGGCGCCATGCAAAGCCTTTTTTCCCGGTGGACGAGAATGCCTGTTTTCTCCATTGTACTTACTGCTATTATTTTTAGTGCCGTACATGGCTCTTACCTGGGGTTTTTAAGCCGCTTTGCCTTAGGCTTTGTACTGGGCTGGATGTATTACCGCAGCGGAAATATCTGGCTCAATATTATTGCACACTTTGTAAATAATGCCCTTGCTGTTACAGCACTGTACATGTATACCAAGCCCGGCGAAAAAGTTGACCCTTCAAAAATTGATGAATCTTCTCCCTTATGGCTGGTAGCACTGGCTGCCGCCGCACTCGTTTTTCTGTTTTTTCTTTTTGAAAAAATAATACAAAAAAACAGCGACCGCCCCGGCGAAGAAGTACTACTGCCCGGGTATAATTTTGATAAGGGCCCTTTCAATAACGATTTTGCTGCACCAACAGTTAAACCCAACAACGATTCATGGCGCTAAACCTGCAAACTTTAAAAACAAGGAGCCTTACAGCTGCTATATTCGTAGCCGTTATGCTCACCGGGTTACTTTGGAACAGGTGGAGCTTCCTGGTGCTGTTTATTATTATACATTTTGGCTGCTGGCATGAGTTTGTAAAACTGATGAAGCTGGTACATCGTGAAAAATACCTGACCTGGTGCCCGGCGGGCCTCTTGTATATTACCCTTCCGGTACTACTGCTGATTGACCTTAGGTTTGATAATATATTTTACAAAGGGACGCATGCGTTTATCGATCTGGGTTATATCATCCCCTGTACTATTATTTTTTCTATCTGGATAAATGATACCATGGCTTATATCGTGGGGTCGCTAATCGGCAAAACTCCTTTTTCAACAATATCGCCCAAAAAAACCTGGGAAGGAACCGGCGGCGGTGCACTGCTTTGTATAGTAGTAATGGGCATAATCGGCCATTTTGTATTTGGCGATTACCGGGCGGCGGTTATTATAGCAGCAATATGTGCGGTTTTTGGCACAGTCGGCGATTTGCTGGAAAGTAAAATAAAACGCCTTGCCGGGGTTAAAGACAGCGGCAGTATTATGCCCGGCCACGGAGGTTTTTTAGACCGCTTTGATTCGCTGCTGGTAGCTGTACCTTTTGTATGGCTTTTTGTACGCCTGACGGATTAAAATACTAAGGCTTGCCGCCTTTGTCATTATCTGCTGCTATATACTTTATTCCTGTACATTTGCGGTTCAATAATTTTTTGCATGACGGTTCACAGGGAAGGTTATAAAAGCATTGCCATTGGGTTGATGATTTTTGTTGCAATCAACTTCACGTATTTTTATTTTCTTGGCGCACAATTACCAGTATTGGGCTGGATACTTTTTTTCATCACTTTGGGTTTACTGTTATTCCTGGTATCTTTTTTCAGGGTGCCCAACCGCAGGCTTACTGTAGATGAAAAAGCCATTATAGCCCCTGCTGATGGTAAAGTGGTGGTGATTGAAGAAACGGTGGACGAGGAGTATTTTAGAACCAAACGCCTGCAGGTATCTATTTTTATGAGCCCTGCTAATGTGCATGTAAACCGCAACCCCCTTAGCGGCGAAGTAGTGTATAACCAGTATCACAAAGGCAAATATTTAGTGGCCTGGCACCCAAAATCCTCTACCGAAAACGAAAGACACAGCGTGGTAATCCGTAAAGACGGAACAGAAGTACTGGTAAAACAAATTGCCGGCGCATTAGCAAAGCGTATTGTAAATTATTTGCAGGCAGGCCAGCAGGTAAGGCAAACTGATGAAATGGGTTTTATAAAATTTGGCAGCCGTGTAGATTTGCTGCTGCCTATTGGCACTAAAATACATGTAGAATTGAACCAAAAAGTACAAGGTGGTGTAACCGTAATTGCCAGCTTATAAAACTTTAACAGTTAGCTCTTGGCTGCAGGCAATGAAGCCTTTACTTTTACGTTATTATAGTTCAAAAAAAACAAGTATTGATATGAAAAAAATGATGCTTTTAGCGATTGCCGCTTTACTCGTAACAGGTGCCAGCTTTGCCGGTGATGGAAAAAAATGCAAAAAATCAAAATCCTGCTGCAAGAAAGAAAAAAGCTGCTGCAAGAAAAAAGACAAGGATAAAGAGAAAACAGCTAAAATATAAGCCTTGCGCTGTACAACACATTAACCCTTCCCTTGAGAAGGGTTTTTTATTATATAACCAGCATAATAATTACTTAAAAAACGCTGCTGCATATAGCCCTGCAAAATTGTTTTTCAACCAACCCCTGGCTAAAAAATACTGGTAAGCTGCTGAAGGCTGGTAACGGTAAAAGTAGGCTTAAGCGTGGTGGTGGTATGCAGGTGGTTTACAAAAATATTATCCATACCGGCATTCATGGCGCCCTGTATATCAGCTTCAAGGTTATCGCCCAGCATTATACTGTGGTGCAACTGTGCCTTTGCTTTATTGAGGGCATAATCAAAAATCTCCTTGTGTGGCTTAATGCTATTGCTCGATTCGGATGTAACCACCTGATTAAAATACTTATTCAGCCCACTGGTATTTAGTTTGGTGTTCTGTGTTTTTTCAAAACCGTTGGTGATAAGGTGCAACTGGTAATTTTTTTCAGTCAAATATTCCAGTACTTCAATCGTATGCGGAAATAAAGCTTTTTTGGTAGGCAGTATCTCGAGGAATTTTTCACTCATTTGCTTTGCCAGTGGTTCATTGGCAATTTTAAACTCAATCAGCGTACGCCACATCCTTTTCCATTTTAATTCTTCGCCGGTAACAAAGCCCTTATGATACCTTTCCCACAATATATCGTTGTGAATTTTATACAGCCGGTAAAAATCTTCAAAAGGCACCACGCCAATTTGTTCGAGGTTGAAAACAGCATATACTTCTTCCAGTGTATCTTTTGCATTGCTGTCAAAATCCCAGAGGGTGTGATCGAGATCGAAAAAAAGGTGTTTATATTTCATACCTGCAGGTTGCAAATTTGATTGTTTTACCTGTTTAAACGCTAAAATTGTAAAATAATTTTAGCCTCATTATAAGATGCAGACTTTCAATAATAAAAACATTGTGATTACCGGCGCCTCCAAAGGTATTGGCAAGGCGATTGCCGAGGCTTTTTGCGCCGAAAATGCCAGTATTTTTTTATGTGCCCGAAATGAAATAGCATTATACAATACGGTGGCCGAGCTACAAACCCGTTATGCAAATGCTGTCATTAAAGCAAGGCCATGTAACCTTGCCGTAAAAGAAGAAGCCATTGCTTTTGGCCAATGGGTGAACAGCCAATGCCATGGTGCTGATATTGTAATCAATAATGCCGGCAGCTTTTTACCCGGCAGCGTACACAGCGAACCCGAAGGCACACTCGAAGATATGATAGCCACCAACCTGTACAGTGCTTATCACCTTACCCGTGTACTGCTGCCCCCCATGATGGCCAACAAAAGCGGTTATATTTTTAATATGTGCTCCATTGCTTCCCTGCAGGCTTATAGCAATGGCGGTAGTTACAGCATCAGCAAATTTGCGCTGGCAGGCTTTAGCAAAAACCTTCGTGAGGAATTAAAGCCCTACCATATAAAAGTATCAGCCGTGTATCCCGGCGCTGTGCTCACCGACTCCTGGGGCAATTTTGACAATTCGGCCAACCGTATTATGCATGCTGCAGATATTGCCGCAATGATAGTATCCGCTGCCAAACTTTCACCGGCAGCCGTGGTAGAGGATATTGTGCTGCGGCCGCTGCTGGGGGATTTGTAAATGCCCGGGCCTTTCGTTATCGCAGCATCTTAACAGTTTTTTACAGCCTTATTCTATTTAGGCAACCAGCACTTTGCAGCAGTCCTTTATTTTTGTGCAGCAAGTATGCCATTTAAAACATACATACCAGTACTGCTGCTTACAATACTATGTACAACACTTGCTGTGCAAGCAGCTGCACAGCCAAAACTAACAGCCACGGTAAACCCAAAAGTTGTAGGTAAAGATGAACTGTTTGAATACAGGCTGGTAATAGAAAATGCCGGCAGCATTGAAAAAATCAGCCTGCCAGGCCTCAGCCGTTTCAGCCTGGTAAGCGGCCCCAGCCAGGAGAGCCGTACCGAAAATATCAATGGTGTACAGAGGCGATATAGCAGCATCGCTTATATTTTGAAACCTGTAGCAGCAGGCAATGTTACCATTGCTGCAGCAGAGGCCATAGCCGATGGTAAAAAAATTACCAGCAACAGCATAACCATTACCGTTACTAATCAGCCGAAAGGCACTAAACAGTCTTTACCGGCATGGAGCGGCGCTTTCCCTTTTGAGGAGCCTGAGCCATCGCCGCAACTGAGCGAATGGGTGTTGAAAAAGGGAGAAAGCATACAGGATAAAATCAACAGGAATATTTTTATCCGTGCCGGGGCAGACAAAACCACCTGTTATGTAGGGGAGCCGCTTGTGGTTACCTATAAGCTATACACCCGTTTAAAATCTGAAAGCAATATTGTGAAGAATCCTTCCTTTAATGGCTTTTCAGTTATTGACCTGCTGCCACCGGGCAGCATTACGCCAATGCAGGAAACCATTAATGGGCGCACTTATAATGTATACCTGTTGCGCAAAGCACAACTGTATCCCCTGCAGGCTGGCGAGGCCGAACTGGAAACTGCCGCTGTTGAAAATACTATACAGTTTGTAAAACAGGAATACCTTGAACGGCAGAAACGCTACGATGATTATTTTGACGACTTTTTTCAACCCTCCTTACCCAAAGAAGCATTTGTACATGAACAAATTACCCTGCAGAGCAAGCCGGTGTTTATAACAGTAAAGCCACTGCCCGATGCTGGTAAACCGGAAGACTTCAGCGGCACTGTTGGGCAGTTTTTTATGGAGGCTTTTGTACAAAAAACTACCTGTACTACAGATGATGTAAACCGGCTCAGCTTAAAAATTAGTGGCAGTGGTAATATTGGCCTTATAACATCACCGGATATTGTATGGCCCGGCCACATTGAGGCTTACGAGCCTGTGGTAAAAGAAGTTTTGAATAAAGCGAACAGCCCGGTAACTGGTGAAAAAATTTTTGAATACCCCTTTACGGTTTCAACCGAAGGAAAACATACTATACCTCCGCTTGGTTTCACCTACTTTGATGCCGCTGCAGGAAAATATAAAACAACCTATACAACGGCCATTACCATTACTGTTGAAAAAGGCAAGGGGATTACAGCATCCACCAGCAATGCTGAAAGTGAAAAAAATACTACAGCTACGTTTTTCAGCCACCTGCACCGGGGCCACTGGCTAATCATTACTGCCATTGCACTGGTGCTGATAACAGGTGCAGGGCTTTGGATACAGCAGGCTAAAAAAAATAACCGCAGAAAAAAAACAGAGCCAAAGGAAAATACGCCTCTTACAGCTAACCCGGTTATCAGCCAGCATCCTGCAATACCATTTGCCGAAGCCAGGCAAAAAATGGAGGCACAGGATATAAAAGGGTTTTATACTGCACTCCATAAAGAACTCAAAATTTTACTCAGCGGCAAACTGGATATCGCTGCCAATGCCGACAGGAAAACTACACTTGAAGCACTGGATAAATATGACATTACCCAATCTGCCAAACTTGAATGGCAGCACCTGCTGGATGAAATTGAATGGCAATTGTATACCCCGCTTGCTGATGCCTCCCTCATATCCGTACACTACGAGAAAGCTGTATTGTTAGCAGGGCAGTTGCAAAAAATGCATTAAGCACACATCAGGCTTCCGTAAACTTATACCCCACGCCACGTACAGCATGAAAATGCTTAGGGTTGCGGCTGTCTTCTTCAAAATATTTACGAAAACTAAGGATAAAATTATCAATGGTACGGGTGGTGGGGTATACATTGTAACCCCAAACGGATTGCAATATTTTTTCCCGGGTTACCACTTCGTTTTTGTTTTCAATCAGCAGTTTTAGCAGCATGATTTCTTTTTTGGTGAGGGTAATTTTTTTTCCCTCTCTTGTAGTGCACTCCAGCGATTTAAAGTCAACACTGTTTTTTCCAAACTGGTACGTTTGGCCAACAGGCTGCTTTTGAGCAAGGCGGTTACTTTTTTCCAACAGCTTACGCACCCTCAATAAAAGTTCTTCAAGATTAAAAGGCTTGGTGAGATAATCATCTGCACCTTTTTTTAAGCCGAGTACCCTGTCGGCACTGCTGTCTTTTGCACTCAGTATTAATACAGGAATATCATTGCCCAGCAGGCGAATATGTTCTACAACACTGATGCCATCCAGTTCGGGCAGCATTACATCCAGTATCATCAGGTGAAAATGTTCTTTTTGTACAGCTTCCAAAGCTGTGGGGCCATCGCCGGCTACAGTTACTTCATAATCTTCCAGCTCCAGGTTAAGCTTTAGTGCTTCCTGCAGGTTCTCTTCGTCTTCTACCAGTAGTATAGAGTGTTTAGCGGAACGCATAACGGTAATGCCTGTTGGCTATTGTTTAAAAGTGATAGCAAAAATACTGCCCGCCGGTGAATTATCTTTTACGGCAACTTTTGCTTTATGTTGCCGGGCTATTTTTTTTGTAAGGTATAAACCCAACCCTGTACCCTTTGCTGCTTTTGTGGCAGCATTGCCTGTGCGGTAATATTTTTCAAATACTTTTTGTTTTTCAGCATCGTCAATCCCTTTGCCTTCGTCGGCCACGGTTAGCTGTATCAATTTTCCACTGGCCATAAGCGACACCAGAACAGTTCCTTCTTTGGGAGAATATTTAAGTGCATTATCAATTAAATTATTTACAGCCATTTGCAGCATCAGCCTGTCGCCATAAATAAAAATACCCGGCTGAACCTGGCTGCTGATATGCCTGCCGGAAAACCTTGCCACAAAGCCCTGCACCGCTTCCTCAACAAGTGCACTTAAATTGAGTGATTCTTTTGAAATATGGTAACCATCGCCTTCTATTTGTGCTGAAAGCAGGATATTACTGCACAAATCATTGAGGCGGTTAGCCTCCTGGATGGTATTTTGTACCAGGCGCTGTTGCTGCTGTTCTTCCAGCTTGCGCTTTTGTAAGGTTTCGAGGTTTAGCTTGGTAATGGCGATGGGTGTTTTTAACTCATGGGTTATAGCCATCATCAGGTGTTGCTGTTGCAGCCCAAGCTTAAGTTGTTTTTTTACCGCACGAAAAATGATAAAAGCCAAGGACATAATCACTAAAAAAAATACAACTCCTTCGCCAATATACTGTGCTTCTTTGCGGCGCTGTTGCCCTTCAATTTTCTGCACGGCTTCATAATATCCGGGAGCATCTTTTACCAGTTGCTGTATTTCGTATTGCGCCATTTGGCTGTTTTGCCGGCTGAGTGCAATAAACCACCATACCAATGCGGCAATGATGTATACCAGCAAAAACCAGTATACGATAAATATAAGTTGCAGCTTTTTTGTTTTGTAAGTGGTAAAAGGCATGAAAAAAATGTAGCGGTATACACTTTAAAGGTAACAAATATTCGCTGGCGGTTGTTGTACTGTGCTTTATTGAAATCGCTCTACTCTTATACCCACACTCATAATATGAGGCAGGGGATTGTCACGCATTACCTGTTCCAGTGTAAAGCGATAAGTACCCGGCCGGGGAAATTTTGCCGGGCCTTTTGTAATAGGCTTGCGCACTTCCCATATATCATTCATACCGGTACCTTCCCAACCGCTGGCATCATTACCTAAAACTAGTTCCAGGCGCTGGCTGCGTAAGGTGTCACCAGGAAACTGTGCCTGCACATTAAGCCAGATATTATTGTAGCGATAGGCATCGGTGTGGCGCAATACTACGTAAATGCTGTACTGCGATGTGGTATCGGTGATATTAAAATCAAAAGAAGGCTTTAAGCTGTTAGACCAGTTATACTGAGGAATGGTAGTATTTTTCTCATACACGTTTATAGGTGTGCAGCCGGTAAACAGGCAGGAACAAATACAAATAACGATTAATGATTTAATAAAGAAGTGTGCCGGTAAAAAATGTTTCACACAAAATATTTTTTGCAAAAATAGGGAAGCCAGCCTTTGCCTGTGCTATAATACATTTAGCACCTGCTCTTTGGCTTTTTCAAGTTCATCTTTCATAATTACCACGCAACGCTGTATATCCGCATCATAGGCCTTGCTGCCGGTGGTATTTATTTCGCGGCCTATTTCCTGCAGGATGAAAGAAAGTTTCTTGCCTTTTGATTCATCACCATTAGCCAGCAGGGATCTGAAATAATCGCAATGCTGCTTTAGCCTTACCTGCTCCTCGTGTATATCTATCTTCTCCATATAATAAATCAGTTCCTGTTCCAGCCGGTTGCTGTCATAATTTTCCATCCCCACATAACTGGTTAGCAACTGTTGTATCTCTTCCCTTATACGCTTAATACGGTTGGGTTCCAGGCTTACAATGGCTTCTTCCTGTGCATTGATATTATCAATACGCTTATACAAATCTTTTTCAAGTACAGCGCCCTCTTCGCTGCGGTGCTGGTTGATATGGCCAATTGCCGTACGCAATACTTTGGCAAATTCTTCAAACTCATCTTTACTCAACACATCGGTAGCCGGTGTTACTACTTCGGGAAGGCGAAGCAGGGCACTTAAAACGGAATTGGTATCAATATCAAGCTGGCCGGCCAGTTCATTAATTTGCTGGTAATACGCTTTAATTAATTCCGTATTGATAACAACCGGCTTGGCAGCGCCGTTTTGTTTTATGGTGATGATACAATCAATGGAGCCACGTACCAACTGCTCCTGCAGCATATTCCTTATTTCAAACTCATAGGGGCGTAATAATGCCGGCAGGCGCATTTGCAGTTCAAACTGTTTGCCGTTAAGTGATTTTATTTCAACCAGGAAAGTTTTATCATTTACTTTTTGTTCCGCACTCCCGAAACCTGTCATTGATTTTAACATAGGCAATATTTAAAAGTGTAAGATACTATTATGTGGGTTGTAAATATAAATTGATCCCTGTTATTTAAGTTAGTGCACAGGTTGTCTACTTTTTGGAAATAAGCTGGTACAACTCCTGCTTTTGAAAGAGGCGCATATCACCCGGCTGTAATCCCTGTATAGTGATTTGTGCAATAGCATACCGTACCAGCCTGAGTGTAGGAAAGCCAACGGCTGCCGTCATTTTACGCACCTGCCTGTTTTTACCTTCGGTTAACTGCAACCGTATCCAGCTGGTGGGTATATTTTTTCTATAGCGAATGGGTGGATAACGTACAGGCAACACAGGTTCTGCATCCATTAGCCAGGCCCTGCATGGCGCAGTGGTATGCTTTTTACCATCAACTGATATTGTAATACCCTGTTGCAAATACGCTAGGGCAGCAGTTGTAATGGCACCATCTACCTGCACCCAATACTCCCTTACATGTGCATGTGCCGGATGCAGTAATGCATGATTAAGTTGTGTATCGTTCGTTAAGATGAGCAGTCCTTCGCTATCATAATCTAACCGGCCTACAGGATATACATCATGGGGAACATTAAAATAATCCTTTAATGTTTGTTTATTATCCTGTGTACTAAACTGCGATAACACATTAAAAGGCTTATAAATGATGCTGTAAAAATTCAAACCGGTAAAGTTTTAAAAAATAGAAGTATAGCATAATAATACTACAAGAGGCATGTGCAGGTATGTATCTAAAATTAAAAAAGCCCGGTGTGTAACGACCAGGCTTAATATATGAATGGGTTAGTAAGTACCGGGAATAAAATTTCCCTACACAATATTAAAAAGAAATTTCCCTAATCAAAAAATTTATTATAGGAAATTTTATTCACATTTTATTTTTTGCTGTGGAAAAGCAACGGCGATTACAAATGAAATATGCTTTGTATTACAGCACAATAAAAAAACAAAGTTGAACAATACAGTAGTAACATAAAAACATTAAAGGATGAAAGCCTTTACAGTAAAGTAATTCATCGAATCAATTATTGTATTTCATTTTTTGTGTAGTGTGTTTTTTTAATACTTACAACAGTAGTGTTACAACAGCGCAAAGCAGCGCAACGGTTTACTGAAAATATTTATACTATAAAAAAATCCTTTACAAAAAGCCGCACATTCCATTTAGGTAATAAATAAAACGAGGTATTACCTTTACAAAAATTATTGTATGCGCTTTCCTTCGCCTGTTTCTTTACAATGGATTGCAACATTTATTAACGCCGAACTTATCGGCAACACTACTGCTGTTGCAACCGGTATTAACGAAATACACCGTGTAGAAGAAGGCGACCTGGTGTTTGTGGATCATCCTAAGTATTACGATAAGTGTATTAACAGTGCTGCCAGTTTTATTATCATCAATAAAAAAGCAGATTGCCCGGATGGCAAAGCTTTACTGATAACCGATGAGCCATTTGAAGCCTATTGTAAACTGGTTAATCATTTTGCACCCTTTACGCCTTCGGCAAAAAACATCAGTGATACTGCAGTTGTTAGCGAAAGCAGTATCATTTTTCCCGGTGTATATATCGGCCATAATGTAACTATCGGCAGCAACTGCATTATACATCCTCATGTAAGCATTATGGATAATTGTATAATTGGCGATAATGTAATTATACAAGCCGGTACGGTTATCGGAAGCGATGCTTTTTATTACAACGGAAAAAAAAACCGGGAACACTGGTACAAAAAAATGCCAAGCTGTGGCCGGGTAATTATTAAAAACGATGCAGAAATTGGCGCCAACTGCACCATCGACCGTGGTGTAAGCCACGATACTATAATTGGCGCAGGCACCAAGTTAGACAACCTGGTACATATTGGGCATGATGTAGTGGTGGGCAACAACTGCCTGTTTGCCGCTGCAGTGGTTGTGGGTGGCTGCACCGAAATAAAAGATGGGGTAACCCTTTGGGGGCAGGTAGCTATCAACAAAACGCTTACCGTAGGTGAAAATGCCGTAGTGCTTGCACAAAGCGGTGTGCCCGCAAGTATTGAGGGTAATAAAACTTACCTCGGCTCACCTGCGCAGCAAGCCAGTGCAGCTAAAAGAGAGATGGTTTGGATAAAACGAATACCTGAGCTATGGGCAAAAATGAAAGGTGTATAGTACGATTACCCATTTTGTTTTAGCAACTGCTCACAGGTATATTGTACAGTATCTTCAATTAACCGGTACTCAAAACCTGGTAAAAACTTTTTTAGTTTACTGTTATCATATTTTACCTGAACCAGAGCAGTTTCAGCAGTTTCTTTAGTAACCAGGGGCGCTTTACCATTGAACAGGCTTTTGATTTTTTCAAGCCGCCATACTAATGCAGCAAGTAAAGGTGTAACTTTTTTGTGGGGTGCTTTTTTACCAAATGCTTTTGCAATCAGCTCAAATACTTCTTTATAGGTTCTATTGTGTGCACTTAAAATAAACCGCTCCCCGCTAATATCACTATCCATCAGTTCAATCATCGCCTTTGCCACATCTCTTACATCCACAAAGCCTGTAACCCCTTCGCTATACCATGGAAAACCATCATACACCGATTTAAACATTTGTGCACTGCCGCTATTCCAGTTACCGGGACCAAGTATGATGGAAGGATTTACCACCACCGCCTCTAATCCCTCGCCGGCACCACGCCACACTTCCATTTCGCCTAAGTATTTACTTTGCCCGTAATTGCTGTTACTGGTACCCGGTGTCCACTGCATGTTTTCATTCACCACTTCATTTTTTCTTATCCGCCCAAGCGCTGCTACCGAACTTACATGTAGTATTTTTTTTACACTGGCCTGTAATGCTGCATTAACCACATTGGCTGTGCCCTCCACATTTATTTTATACAATTCCTGCTTACGGGATGGCGTAAAATTTACAAGGGCTGCACAGTGGTATACTTTGTCTATACCCTGCATCAGTGCTTCAAGCCCAACCACATCCAGTATATCGCACTGTAATGCAGTAAGCAACGGCGAATTAAATGCAGGCAATGCTGTTTTATGATAAATAGCCGTAACTGCTTCGCCTTTTGCCAGCAGTTGGGCAATCAGTTCCCGGCCTACCAAACCTGCACCGCCTGTAACTAAAATCATGTTGAAAATATTTGATGCTGTTGTTGCAAAGATGTGCAATTAGCGGCATGTAGTGTTGCCTAATAAGTATAAAAACCTTTTCCGCTTTTGCGGCCCAGCGCTCCCTGCTGTACTTTTTGCTGCTGCAATGCAGATGGCTTAAACCGCTCTGCCTGGTTAAATGCCGCATAGATACTTTCAGATACGGCAAGGTTCACATCAAGCCCAATCATATCCATTAATTTAAAGGGCCCCATTTTAAACCCTGTTGATTCCATAATGGCATCTACGGCTTCAATACCGGCAATACCGGTTTCTACAAGTTTCATAGCTTCAAGATAATAATGCCGGGCCACACGGTTTACAATAAAGCCGGGAGTATCGTTGCACAGCACGGGCACTTTATGCATTTGTACACAAAGCCTGCGTAAAGCCTCAATGGTGGCAGTACTGGTAGCTGCTCCCTTTACCAGTTCCACCAGTTTCATCACTGTAGCAGGATTAAAAAAATGCATACCGGCAAAGCGTTCCGGGTTAGGTAGTAGTAGTTGTTGTATAGCCGTAATGGAAAGGGATGATGTGTTGGAGGCTAAAATGGTATCCGCTGTATTAATGTTTGCCAGTTGCTGTAAAAGTGCAACCTTGGCTGCTGTTTTTTCAATAATAGCTTCAATGCATATTGCTGCCCTGCATTGTTGTATATCACCGGTAAAAAGGATCCTATTGTAAATATCTGCGCTTTCAGTAGCAGTTATTTTTTGTTTGGCAACCAACTGCTGCAGGTTATGCTGTATCGTGCCGGTGGCTTTTTGCAGTATGGTATTGTTTACATCATACAATATTACCTCAATACCTGCCTGTGCTGCAGCCTGCGCTATGCCAGCGCCCATAGTACCGGCACCGCATACACAAAGCATATTAGTAGTATCAGGCATGAATAAACGCTGTTTTAATTTTTGTGGTGCTTACACTGCCCCGGTAAACTGCCGTAAAAAACGTACGTCGTTTTCGCTAAACAGGCGTAAATCTTTTATCTGGTATTTTAGCATCGTTATTCTTTCGATACCCATACCAAAGGCAAAGCCAGTGTATTTGTTGCTGTCGATACCACAGTTTTCGAGCAGGTTGGGATGCACCATACCACAGCCCAGTATTTCTACCCAGCCGGTATGCTTGCACACATTGCAGCCTTTACCGCCGCATATCAGGCAACTGATATCCATTTCGGCACTGGGCTCGGTAAAGGGGAAATAACTGGGCCTGAAACGTACTTTAACCGTATTTCCAAACATTTCCTGTACAAAAAAATACAGGGTTTGTTTCAGGTCGGCAAATGATACATTTTCGGCTATATACAATCCTTCTACCTGGTGAAAAAAGCAATGTGCCCGGGCGCTGATGGTTTCGTTGCGGTAAACACGGCCCGGGCAAATGATACGAATAGGCAGTTTACCTTTTTCCATTTCACGTACCTGTACACTTGAAGTGTGTGTACGCAGCAGCCAGTCTGGATTTTGCGAAATATAAAAAGTGTCCTGCATATCCCTGGCGGGGTGATTTTCGGGGAGGTTCAATGCCGTAAAATTATGCCAGTCATCTTCAATCTCCGGCCCTTCGGCCACAGCAAAACCCAGCCGTTGAAAAATAGAAACTACCTGGTTACGCACCAGGCTGATAGGATGTCGGCTGCCAAGGGGCAATGCATCGCCGGGCAGGGTAAAATCAATAGTGGATGTGGCAGCAGCTACACCATTACTGGTAGCCGCTTTCAATTCGTCGTATTTGGCTTCGGCAAACTGCTTAAACTCATTCAGCACCAGGCCAAATTCTTTTCTTTTTTCGGCAGCTACATTTTTCATTTCGCCCATCACTTCTTTCACCAGTCCTTTGGCGCCAAGATATTTTATTCGAAATGCCTCAACCTCATCCGCTTTTTGAGCGATGTAGCCTTTCATTTCATTTTTATATGCCTCTATTTGTTGCAGCAAATTTTCCATGCGGCAAAAGTAAGGAATTGATACGATGCACACAGAAGCCCCACCCAACCAGCATCCAGTATCCAGCATCCAGTATCTTCATATTTGCTATGTTTGCCTAAAATAAAAGCAATGCTCGACCTGCATGATTTTTTATCTCCCGTTAATATTCATGAACTGAACAATGATAGTGGCTATAATGATGGACAGTTAGCCCGGCATATTGATGTATATGAAGAAGAAATACCCGATGTAAGCGAAGCAGATATAGTGCTGGTGGGTATTGGCGAATCGAGGGGCAGCGGCAGTTTTGATGATATGAACGACGCACCTGATGCCATACGCAAACAACTGTATCAACTGCATTACTGGCATAGTGATATAAAAATTGTGGACATTGGCAATATTAACACCGGTGCCACACTGGCCGACAGCTATGCGGCTGTAAAAACAGTATTGAGCGAACTGATTACTTTAAATAAAACAACCGTACTCCTCGGCGGCTCTCACGATATTACCCTGGCTCAATATTTTGCCTACAAGCACCTGGACCATGTGGTGGAAGCAACCTGCATTGACGCCACCATCGACCTGCGCAGCGAAAGCCACAACCGCAGCGAAAACTTTTTGATGGAAATGCTTACCGGTGAGCCCAACCTGGTAAAGCATTACAACCATATTGGCTTCCAGAGTTATTTTGTACACCCCCGTATGCTCGAAACAATGGATAAACTCCGGTTCGACTGCTACCGCGTAGGCCTATGCAAAGAAAAAATGGATGAAATGGAGCCGGTGATCCGCAATACACAAATGCTGAGCTTTGATATCAACGCCATAAAACACAGCGATGCCCCGGCCAACCAGTGCAGCCCCAATGGCTTTACCGGTGAAGAAGCCTGTATGCTTACCCGTTATGCCGGCCTCAGCAATAATCTCAGCAGCTTTGGCATTTACGGCTATCAGCCCCGTGCCGATGTGTACGAGCTTACAGCCAAACAAATAGCCCAGATGCTATGGTATTTTATTGATGGTAAAAGCCGCAGCAAACAGGAAGCCACACTGGAACAACGGGAGCACTACAACGAGTTTAACACCGTAGTGGCCGAAACCGATACAGTGTTTTTACAAAGCCGAAAAACGGGCCGCTGGTGGATGCAGCTACCCAACAAAAAAATGATTGCCTGCAGTTACAACGATTATGTAAGCGCCAAGCACAACGAAATACCGGAGCGCTGGCTAAGGGTGCAGGAAAGAGGATAACCATGCGAACCTTATTATATATGCTGCTGGCTGCAACAATTGCCTCCTGTTCTGTTAGCAAACAAATCAATAAAAAGGCTGTAACCATCCTGCTGCAGGATAGTATTATTAAAACCGGGCATACCGGTATCAGCATTTACGAACCTGCAACCAATCAATACTGGTATAATTACAATGCCGATAAATTTTTTGTGCCAGCCAGTAATGTAAAACTGTTTACGCTGTATGCCGGGATGAAATGTTTGGGAGATAGTATTGTTGGGGCCAGGTATGCCACTTCGGGCAACGACTTATATATTACACCTGCCGCCGACCCTACATTTTTGCATCCCGATTTTGACAATCAGCCCTTAGTCCGGTTATTACAAAACAAAGGCAATACTATTTATGTTTCACCGATAAGTGATATCCCTCCACTTGGCTATGGCTGGTCATGGGATGATTACGACCAGGCATACATGACTGAAAGAAACAATTTTCCGGTGTATGGTAATACTGTTTGGTTGAGTACAAGTGCCCTTTTACCAAAAAAAATAACCAGGGATACTCTACTTGATACGGTTAAGTACATGGGCAATCAATGGCTGTACATTAAACCAAAATATTTTGCAGATAAGTTACTCAAAGCCGCTTCACCGGCATATTTAAGAGAAAAAACAAAAAATATTTTTTATACAGATAGTGTTGCAAAGCTTGAAACAATACCTTTTCTCACCAATTTTGATAATACAACACACGAAATATTACAGCAGATTTTAAACAAACCCATAAAGTTGGGAGCAATACATAAACCTTATACAACATTGTTCTCCCAACCCACCGACTCCCTCTTTAAACCCATGATGCACCGCAGCGATAATTTTTTTGCGGAACAAACCTTAATAATGGCCAGTAATGAAAAGCTGGGTTACTTTGATGATGCCGCTATTATTGACACTTTACTTTCAACTGCATTAAAAGATATTCCCCAAAAACCCAAATGGGTAGATGGCAGCGGCCTTAGCCGGTACAATTTGTTTACCCCCACCGATTTTATCTATATATTAAATAAGCTGAGCAGTGAATTTGGTGTTGAACGCTTAAAAAACATTTTGCCTACCGGCAATACCGGTACATTAAAGCAGTACTATGTAACAGATAGTGGTTTTATTTATGCCAAAACCGGCACCCTCAGCAACCATGTTGCCCTCAGCGGATTTGTACTCACCCGTAAAAACAAATGGCTGATTTTTTCGGTACTGAATAACAATTTTACCGGTCGCAGCAGCGCCGTACGCCGGGCAGTAGAAAAATTTATACAAGAGCTGAGAAACAGGTATTAAATTTTTATCCTTAGGCAACAGTTTTTGGTATGCCCGTATCTCTACGATTACAGATACTAATTACATCAGCATATTGATCTATGGAAACTGCTGCTTTCTGATCCAG
Source organism: uncultured Chitinophagaceae bacterium (assembly GCA_937873715.1). Taxonomy (GTDB): domain Bacteria; phylum Bacteroidota; class Bacteroidia; order Chitinophagales; family Chitinophagaceae; genus Ferruginibacter. Next base: position 116,701 of record CALMYJ010000004.1, on the reverse strand, counting down.
GGTCTCAATTTTTTTGACGGGGGTTAGTGGCTAATGGAGAAGCCGGTTCACACCGGCTTCTTATTTTTTATCAGCGGCCAAACATTTTATCCAGTTCTGGTTTTTTAAAACTAGTATAGGTAGGCTTTCCATTAGGCGTACTGTTGGGTACCGCACAAGCAAACAAATCATCCACCAATTGCTGCATTTCTTTAGTGGATAAGGGCGTCCCTGCTTTTACCGCCTGCTGCCAGGCCAGCGACCGCAACAGTTTTTCTCTTTTACTGAATTTTATATCCATGCTGAAATGCTTGTACTGTTCCAGCATTTTTTCAATAGCTGTTTTTTCGCTACCCTGCTCCACCGCAGCAGGTGTGCCCTGTATTACAAAACTGTTGTTGCCAAAGGGCTCCAGCTTATAGCCCACCAGTTGCAGGTCGGGCAGCAGTTCCTGCAGCAGTACGGCATCGGCCGCCGCCAACTCTATCACCGCAGGGAACAAACTCTGCTGCGTGGCAGCAGGCTTACCTTCCACGGCATTTTTGTAGCGTTCGTATAAAATACGTTCGTGTGCATTTTGCTGGTGCAACAGTAAAAAACCTTCTGCATCCTGAACAGCAATATATGTATGATGTAGCTGTGCCAATACAGTATGTAGTACAGTTACCGTACCATGCAGGGAAGCCGCTGCAGGGGTATGGGTTTCATTCGCCACTGCTGCATCCTGCCGGCTTGCAGCAGGGCCGGTATAAAAATCTTTCCAGTGCTTCAGGTCGCTTTTTCTTTCAATAAAATGTGCCTGGTTTTTTTGGGTAAAGCTGCTGTAGAGTGATGAGGAGGTGGCAGCCGATTTTTTCTCATCTGTAAAAGGTTTGCTCACCGCTTCGGTATGCTGTATGGAGGCATCCAGTTCAAAATCCAGGGCAGGCGTAATACTAAACTGTGCCAGGGCATGCTTTACCGCACTTTGTACAAAGGCATATACAATTTTTTCGTCGTCAAATTTTATTTCCTGCTTGGTGGGGTGCACATTAATATCGAGATGAGCCGGGTTAAGGTCGATAAAGAGGGCATACATCGGGTAGCTGTCTTTAGCAATCATTTCATCAAAAGCATGCATCACCGCATGATTGAGGTAGGCGCTTTTAATAAAGCGATTGTTAACAAAAAAATACTGGTCACCCCGGGTTTTTTTGGCCGTTTCGGGCTTTCCCACAAAGCCATAAATATTCAGGTAATCCGTTTGCTCCTGCACACTTACCAGCTTTGTATTGTAGCTGTTGCCCAATAGCTGTATAAGTCTTTGCTTCAGCGTACCTTTTTCGAGGTGAAAAATTTGCTGGCCATTACTGGTTAGGGAAAAAAAGATACCGGGAAAAGCCATGGCCACCCGGATAAATTCATCCACAATATGCCGCAGTTCGGCCGTATTACTTTTTAAAAAATTGCGCCGGGCAGGTACATTAAAAAACAGGTTTTTCATGGCAATGCTGGTACCCTGCTGCCAGGCTACAGGTTCCTGTTTTTTTACGAGGCTGTTTTCTATTTCAATATAAGTGCCAACAGTATCTCCTTCTTTTATGGTTTTCAGTTCTACCTGGGCTACGGCTGCAATACTGGCCAGGGCCTCACCGCGGAAGCCCATGGTTTTGATATGAAAAAGGTCGTCTATATTTTTTATTTTGGAAGTGGCATGCCGTTCAAAGCACATCCGGGCATCCGTTTCGCTCATGCCTTTGCCATTGTCTATTACCTGCACCAGGGCCTTGCCGGCATCGTTAATGATGAGTTGTATGTCGGTAGCGCCAGCATCCACGGCATTTTCCAACAGCTCTTTTACAGCGCTGGCTGGGCGCTGGATTACCTCGCCGGCGGCAATTTGATTGGCAATATTATCGGGTAGTAAATGAATAATGTCTGGCAAAATGCTCCTCCTCTTTTGCGGCGAATTTACGAAGATGCTGTTAGGAAAAGGGTGAAGATATCCCGGGAAAGCCAGTCAATATTAAAAGCGTAAGCCCTGCCAGCCATAGGGCAGGCTGGCCAGGGGCTTTACACTTTTCCGCTTTATAATAGAAGGGTACTGAGGCCGTATGAATACATTACTGAAGAGTACTTGCTGTAAGGATAATGGCGTATTGTTATCAAAGGGTACAAATAAGTTAACAGTTGAGCATCACTGTTTATACTGTAAAAATGAAAAACAGGCTGAAAACAGCCAATGGTGAAATCACCGTTTTTTTACCCGTAAAAACACCGCTAATTGTTAATCCCTCTTTTTAAGCTAACCAACCCAACAAGCCCTACACCCTTAGCCATTTGCCTTAAACCCTTTCCCTCAATAATTCTTAATTTGTGCCCAATACTATTGCACTATGAAATTGAAAGCCCCCCTTTTTCTTGTTTTGCTTTTTTCTATTTCTGCCGCTAAAGCCCAGCAGGCTAAGGCCGAAGCCTGGGCCGACAGTGTACTAAACAGCCTCACCGAAGAGCAACGCATTGCCCAACTGATGGTGGTACGCCTTTCGGCCTACGATTTTAAAACCAAAACCCCCATTTATTATGATTCTCTGGTGGCAGCACAGGTAAAAAAATATAATATCGGCGGCGTATGCCTATTCCAAGGTAACCCGGTACAGTTAGCCACTATTATAAATGCCCTGCAGGCTGCCGCACAAACACCCATCATGACTTGTATTGATGCCGAGTGGGGCGTAGGTATGCGCCTCTTCGACAGCGTACAGGCTCTGCCCCGGCAAATGATGCTGGGCGCAGTAAGCGACAGTACTATCATTTACCGGTACGGCAAACTGGTAGGTGAGCAATGCCGCAGGCTGGGCATACAGGTAAATTATGCGCCGGTGGTAGATGTAAACAACAACCCCAACAACCCAGTCATCAACGACCGCAGCTTTGGTGAGGATAAATACAAAGTGGCCAGCTATGGTATACAATATATGAGAGGCATGCAGGATGCCGGGGTGATGGCCTGTGCCAAACATTTTCCCGGCCATGGCGATGTGGCTGTAGATTCGCATTACGATCTGCCCGTTATCAACAAAAACATGGTACAACTGGATTCGCTGGAACTCTACCCCTTCAAAGCTATTTTTGCTGCCGGTGTGGGCAGCGCTATGATTGCCCACCTGTACATTCCGGCCATTGACAATACCGCCAACAGGGCCACGTCTATTTCAAAAAACAATGTAACCGGTCTGCTGCGCAACAGCCTCGGCTACCAGGGACTAACGTTTACCGATGCCCTCGAAATGCAGGGTGTAAAAAAATTCTTTCCCGATGGCGAAGCCGCCGTACAATCCCTCATTGCCGGCAACGATATGCTTTGCCTGCCCGGCGATGTGGATGTGGTGATAAAAAAAATCAAAGAAGCCATCCGCCGCAAACAACTGAGCCAGGAAGAAATTGACCAGCGCTGCCGCCGGGTGCTTATGGCAAAATATATGTATGGCAATGCAGTACTACCCGTATCCACCGCCAATATTACTGCCGACCTTAATAAAGGTATCAGTGATATGAAAAAACTGGTGGCCGAAAATGCCATTACGGTACTAAGCCAACCGGAACAATCATTCTTCCCGCTGCATGCCGACAGCACTGTAGCTTATGTGGCTATTGGCCTTAGCAGCGATAATACTTTTGCACAGCGTATGCGTAAAGATTACAATGCGGCTGTATTTTATTTTAACTATAAACAGGATGAAACGAGGGTACTGAGTACTGTAGCCCTTATAAAAAAGAAATTTAAAAAAGTAGTGATTGGCATACATGGATACAGCCGCACACCAGCCAATAATTTTGGTATAAGCCCGGCAGCTATTGATTTAATCAAAAAACTACAAAGTGAAACCAACAGCCTTACGCTTGTATTTGGAAATCCTTATGCCCTCAAAAATTTTTGCGATGCTAAAGGCATTATTGCCTGTTACGAAGATGACAGCACGGTACAGGAAACTGCAGCCGATTTGCTGCAGGGTAAAATAAGTGCTAAAGGCAGGCTGCCGGTAACGGTATGCAGTAATTATCCGTTTGGCAGTGGCGTGGATACCGGTTTTTTTTTGTCCGGAACCAACCCCTGACCAGCCCTTTAAGCAATAACAGTTTCAATGTTGTTGATGCTATTGTAGAAAATGCAATCACCCGAGGCGCCACTCCAGGCTGTGTGGTGCTGGCTGTAAAAAACGGCCGCATTATCTACCACAAAGCTTTCGGCAACATGCAGTACAATACAGCAGAAACCGTAACTCCTGAAACGGTGTACGATGCAGCCTCATTAACCAAAATATGCGCCACCACCGTAGCCATTATGCGGCTGTATGATGAAGGCAAAATTGACCTTAATAAAAAGCTGGGCGACTACCTGCCTGCTGTAAAAGGTACCGGCAAACAAGCACTTACCATAAAAAATATCTTATTGCACCAGGCTGGGCTGGCTGCCTTTATTCCGCTTTACAGGGAAACCATCGACAGTACTACCGGTAAGCCACATCCCAAAATATATACTACTGCTAAAACAGCAAGCAGCAACATCCCTGTTGCAGCCGGCCTTTATTTAAAAAACATTTTTAAAGACACCCTTTTTAACCGGATTATACAAAGCCCCACCGGCCCTGCAGGCAAATATGTATATAGTGATAATGATTTTATTTTTTTGGGTAAAATAGCGGAGCAACTGAGCGGTATGGCTTTGGATGAGTATGTAAAAAAATATTTTTACCAGCCTATGGGATTAAATATGGCAGGCTTTAATCCGCTCAGCTACCTGAAGCAGGAAAATATTGCGCCAACCGAAAACGAACCCCTGTTCCGCCAACAATTAATAAGGGGCTATGTACACGACCCCGGCGCTGCGCTAATGGGTGGGGTGGCAGGCCATGCAGGCCTGTTTAGCAATGCGTATGATATTGCCGCCATTATGCAAATGCTGATGGATGGCGGTGTATATAACGGGAAGCGCTACCTGCAAAAAGAAACGATTGAATTGTTTACAAGTTATCAAAGCACTATCAGCAGGCGTGGACTTGGTTTTGACAAACCGGAAAAAGATAATGCAAAAAGAACAGAGCCTTATCCCTGCCTCTCGGCTTCGCCGGCCACATTTGGTCATACGGGATTTACAGGCACCTGCGCCTGGGCCGACCCACAGCATCAACTGGTATTTGTACTACTGAGCAACCGGGTATGCCCCGATGGCAGCAATACAACTTTTTTAAAGTTAAATGTAAGGCCATCGGTACATGAAGCATTGTACCGGGCGCTGGGTATTGCAAAATAAACTGTGCTATTTATATTCCGTAATGCGTATCACCGCTTCGCAAAAGCCATATTCATTTTCATCGTTGCTGCTTATGATAACCAGCCGGTTTAAAGTGTAAGCTTTGATAAGCTGATGATACAGGCTTATTCCTTCTGCATCGAGGTTAGATGTGGGTTCATCCAGGAGCAGCACCGGGGTATTACTGAAAAAAGCCTGTGCCAACTTAAGCCTTTGTTTCATTCCACTGCTGTAATAACGAATTTCTTTTGTTGCCGCTTTTGCCAGGCCGGTATATTGTAATGCTTCCATAGCAGGTATAAGCAGGGGTTTAAACCGGGCATGAAATTGCAGCAGTTCTAAAGCAGTCATTTCTTCAATCAATTCAAGATAGGGAGCGGCTATGGCTACTTGTTGAAAGTGATGTTCTGCTGCTATAACTGCGCCATCTTGGTAAATAACGCTGCCTTCGTTATGGGCTACGGCACCGGCAATCACCTGCAGCAGGGTAGATTTACCGGAACCGTTTGGGCCGGTAATCGCATATTTACCGGGTGCTTCAAATGCCATAGAGAGATGGCGGAAAATCCATTCCCGGTTAAAGCGTTTGCCCGTATTAGTGAGTGTAATTTGCATAGAAAAACGCCTAACTGATGCCAACAACAAACAGGATGCAGCATACTTTATAACAAACAAAAATGCTTCCCCTGTTTATCCTTTCCTGGTTGTATACTTTAGATGGGGGGAATCAACTTTTATTCCTCATCCATATTACCTTTTGTATACCGCTTGATTATGCCCCGGCCGCTCTCCCGGATAAAAGTTACAATTTCATCTCTTTCGTCAGTTGCCGGCAGTTCTTCTTCTATATAATTAAGCGCCTGTGTGGTGTTAAATGATTTGTTGTAAATAATACGGTAAATATTCAGGATTTCATTGGTTCTTTCTATACTAAAGCCCCTTCTTTTAAGTCCTACAGAGTTAATACCGGCATAGCTTAAGGGTGTACGTCCTGCTTTTATATAGGGGGGTACATCTTTGCTTACCAGCGAGCCGCCACTTACAAATGCATGCTGGCCTATTTGTACAAACTGGTGTACGGCGCACATACCGCCCAGTATAGCAAAATCGCCGATGAGCACATGGCCTGCCACCTGGGTGTTGTTACTTAAAATACAACTGTTGCCAATAACACAATCGTGGGCAATATGGCTGTAAGCCATAATGAGGCAGTTGCTGCCTACCTTGGTTACCCAGCGGTCTTTACTGCCGCGGTTTACCGTTACAAATTCACGGATGGTGGTATTGTCGCCTATTTCAACAGTGGTTACTTCACCTTCAAATTTTAAATCCTGCGGTATGGCCGATATTACGGCTCCGGGAAAAATACGGCAGTTTTTGCCAATACGGGCACCTTCCATAATGGTTACATTACTGCCTATCCAGGTGCCTTCGCCTATCTCTACATTTTGATGGATGACGCTAAAGGGATCAACTTTTACGTTGGTGGCCAGCTTAGCGTTGGGATGAATGTAGGTGTGGGGGTGAATCATGTTTTAAATGTAATGATGAGCTAATATACGAAGTGCCCGTGCAGCGGTTGTTTTAACCCGGTTTAACCTGCACAGCAGCACATCTTTATAATCTGCTAATTTCTTTTTACCAGTTGTGCTGTTAAATCTGCTTCGGTGCAAAGCTTATTGCCTACAAATACACTGCCCTTCATAATACAAATACCCCTGCGTATCGGCTCCGATAATTCCATCTTAAGCAGCATGGTATCACCGGGCACTACTTTTTGCTTGAACTTACAGTTTTCTATTTTTAAAAAATAGGTGTCGTATTCTCCTTCAGGCATGGCATTAATGCAAAGTATACCGCCGGTTTGGGCCAGCGCTTCTATTTGTAATACGCCGGGCATTACGGGATTACCCGGAAAATGGCCCTGGAAAAAATATTCATTAAAGGTTACATTTTTTACCCCTACTATCTGCTTATCGGTTAGCTCAATAATTTTATCTACCAGCAAAAAAGGAAAGCGGTGCGGAAGTGTTTTTTCTATCTGCTGCTGGGTATACACCGGAGGTTGATTAGCATCGTAAACCGGTATATCCCTGGTGTGTTTGTTTTTTTTGATATACTGCTTAATTTTTTTGGCAAACTCTACATTACTGCTATGCCCGGGGCGGTTGGCAATAATATGTCCTTTTACCGGGTAGCCAATCAGTGCCAGATCTCCCACCACATCAAGCAGCTTATGGCGTGCCGGCTCGTTGGGATAGCGCAGTTCCAGGTTATTGAGATACCCCTCACTTTTTACGGCAATTTTATCCCTGCCAAAGGCTTTGGCCAGGCGGTTCATTTCTTCATCCGTTACAGCTTTATCTACTACTACGATGGCATTATTGATATCGCCGCCTTTTATCAGGTTATTATCCAGCAGCATTTCCAGTTCGTGCAAAAAACAAAAAGTACGGCTGGGTGCTATTTCTTCCTTAAATGCTTTCATCGTTTTAAGGCTGGCATGCTGGGTACCCAATACAGGTGAGTTAAAATCTATCAGCGTGGTAATTTTATACTCTACCGCGGGCAGTATGGTTATTTCTACCCTTTTGGCCTCATCATAATAGGTAAAATTTGTGTCAATGCTATACCATATTTTGGCGGCATCCTGCTCCAGCACACCGGCTTTTTCGATAATTGCCACAAAAGGGGCACTGCTGCCATCTACTATTGGTATTTCGGGGCCGTTGATTTCTATCAAACAATTATCAACACCCATACCCACTAATGCTGCCAGTATATGCTCTACCGTACTTACTTTTACTTCGCCCGATTCAAGAGTGGTACCCCTTGATGTATCGGTTACCAAATCGCAATCGGCTTTTATTACCGGCTGGCCGGAAAGATCTGTACGCCTGAACTGGAAGCCAAAGCCGGGGTTGGCCGGGTTCAGGGTCATATCTACCTTTATACCGGTGTGCAGGCCTGTGCCGGAAATACTCACTGCCGATGCCAGTGTATGTTGTTTATCGGGATTAAATTTTACATCCATATAAGCTGATAATGAGAGGGGCAAAGATATTTTATTTTTACTGCCATTTAGAAATAGCAGGCTATTACCTTACAAATTAATCATCCGTAATCAAAACAAACAATTATATGAACCTGGTACAGGAATTTAATGACTACCGCAGCCGCATGAATGAGGTTATATTAAGTAAAGACAACCTTGTAATCAAACGGCTGTGGAACCTGGATAGTAACGCTTACAGCGCCGGTGCATTAGACACTAAAACCAAAGAGTTACTGGGCCTGGTGGCCAGCATGGTACTCCGCTGCGACGACTGTATAAAATACCACCTGGGCAAGGCACAGGAACAAAATGTATCAACCGCCGAGATGTACGAAGTGTTTGCCATTGCTAATATTGTGGGTGGTACCATTGTGATACCACATACCCGTCGGGCGGCCGAATACTGGGAAGCGCTGCAGGCCCCGGCAGGCAGTTAAACCCTTACGTGGCAACGTTTGCATAATCTTTTACTATATGGTTCGTTATCTTTTCGGAGTGTTAGCATCTTATTACTAACTTTACGCCCACAATTTTAAAAGCTATATGAGCAGTACAGTAACGGCCTTGCCTACTCAATCCCTTACTTCAAAAGACTTTGCCACCGACCAGGAAGTACGCTGGTGCCCCGGTTGTGGCGATTATTCCATACTGGCACAGGTGCAAAAAGTAATGCCCACCCTGGGTATTCCTAAGGAAAATATTGTAATTGTAAGTGGTATCGGCTGCAGCAGCCGTTTTCCCTATTACATGAACACCTATGGCATGCATAGCATTCACGGCCGTGCCACCACCGTTGCCAGCGGCTTAAAAGCTGCCCGGCCCGAACTGAGTGTGTGGGTTGTATCAGGCGATGGCGATAGTATGAGTATTGGCGGCAACCATACCATACATTTATTGCGCCGAAATTTCGACATCAACATGCTGGTGTTCAACAACCAGATTTACGGCCTTACGAAAGGACAATATTCTCCCACATCGGAAAAAAATAAAATCACTAAATCTACCCCGTTTGGCAGCATCGACCATCCTTTTAATCCATTAGCGCTGGCAATGGGTGCCGATGCCAGCTTTATTGCCCGTACAATGGACAGGGACCCCAAACACCTGCAGGCCATGCTGATCCGCAGCCAGCAGCACAAAGGCGCTTCCTTCCTGGAGATATACCAAAACTGCAACATCTTTAATGATGGCGCTTTTGAAGTATTTACCGAAAAAGGCACCAAAGCCGATGAAACACTTTTCCTTGAACAAGGCAAACCACTGGTATTTGGCGCCGGAAGTAACAAGGGCATCAAACTTGATGGTTTCCGCCCCGTAGTGGTTGAAATTGGCAAGGATGCCAGCCTTGATGATTTGTGGATACACGACGAAAAAGATTTTTATAAGGCGCAAATCCTCATCCGCATGTTCGACGATCCACGCCTGGAAGGCCACCTGCCACGCCCCTTTGGTGTTTTCTTTGAAACCGAAAGAGCCTGCTACGAAGATGTTATGCAACTACAGTTAGATGACTTGATTGCCAAAAAAGGCAAGGGCGATTTGGACAAACTGCTTAAAGGCAACGAAACCTGGACGATAGTATAAAAACTATTTGTCCTATTTTATACCTGCCGCATTTGAATAGATGCGGCATTTTTTTGCCTTTGCCTGTCAACAAAAAAAGACTGCCTTAAGGGGCAGTCTGCGTATAACTTCAGGGGTCAGCAATTTCTTTTACAGCAAGAATCTGGCATGCCTGTCACGCACATAGTGCTTGCTTTTTTTATAATATTTTACCGGGTACTCTTCGGGTGATTTCGTGAGTTTCTGAAAGAAATTTTTAACCACTTTTATGAGCATGTTTTCGCTCTGTTTGGGATGATAGTTATGCATCTTACAGGGTTTTAGATGATTTGATAACGCATAGGGTTGCATTTTATTGCAAGTTTTATGCAGACCCTATGCCTGCAAATACGTTAAAATCAGCGAAACGGTTTTTATGCAATTGGCGAAAAAAACAGCAGGTGCAGTTGGCCCCGGGTATTAATAATTTATGACCTGCTCTTCCATTACCTCGGGTATTTGCCTGAACTCGTACTGCTGGTTGCGCAACTGCGGTATAAACCCGGCTTCCCGTATGGCATCCTGTATGCTTCGACTGGTAAAGCGATGGGGTGCCCCGGCCGCACTTACCACATTTTCCTCAATCATAATACTGCCAAAATCGTTGGCGCCGGCATGCAGGCATAATTGTGCCGTTTTTTTACCTACTGTAAGCCAGCTGGCCTGTATGTTTTGTACGTTGGGGAGCATTATGCGGCTCATGGCAATCATGCGGATATACTCGTCGGGGGTGGTAAGGTTATGTACGCCCCGTATTTTAGCCAGCAGGGTGTCTACATCCTGGAAAGTCCAGGGTATAAAGGCGATAAAGCCTTTGGCATCGGCCGGTTTACGGCTTTGCACTTCCCTAATTTTTACCAGGTGTTCAAAGCGCTCGGTAATGGTTTCTACATGGCCAAACATCATGGTGGCGCTGGTAGTAATATTAAGCTTATGGGCTTCATGCATTACATCCAGCCACTCCTGGCTGCCGCATTTACCCTTACTGATGAGCCGTCTTACCCTGTCGCTCAAAATTTCGGCACCGGGGCCCGGTAAACTGTCCAGCCCGGCTTCTTTTAAAGCCTGTAACACTTCACGGTGAGTACTTTTTTCCAGCTTGGTAATATGTGCTATTTCCGGCGGCCCCAGGGTATGCAGCTTAAGGCTGGGGTAAAGCCGTTTAAGCTCTTTAAATAAATTCACATAATAATCCAGTCCCAAATCGGGATGGTGCCCACCCTGCAGCAGCAATTGCTCTCCGCCGTATCGAAAGGTTTCGTCAATTTTTCTTTTGTAGGTTTCTATATCGGTAATATAGGCCTCGGCGTGGCCCGGTATGCGGTAAAAGTTGCAAAACTTACAATTGGCAATACACACATTGGTGGTATTTACATTTCGGTCAATAATCCAGGTTACCCTGCCATGTGGCACCTGCTTTTTGCGAAGTTCATCAGCCACATACATTAACTCTGCCAATGGTGCCTGTTCAAAAAGAAAAACACCTTCTTCCACACTCAGCATCTCAAAATTTAATGCCCTTGTATATAAGTCTTTTAATTGCATCATACCTCCTGAATAATATTTGGCAAAAGTACAGCCATAGCGTTGTATTTTTAACTCAAGCCATATGAAGAAAATAATTGTACCATTTTTGCTTTGCGGCGTTTTTGTTACGGCCAGTGCCCAGGAAATACTGAGCCCGGGGCTGCAGGCAAAATATATTACACGTTTCCCCTTCAAACAGTTCAGTGGGGGGGTAATGGTACTCAGGGCTACACTCAATAATATACCTGATACACTCAATTTTATTTTGGATACCGGGAGTGGCGGCATTTCGCTGGATTCGGCTACTGCTGCCTATTACCAGGTAAACAGTTATAACTCCGATACCACTATTACGGGTATGGGCAGTGCCCGTAAGGTGCGGTTTGCTTACAAGCAACAATTGCACCTGCCCGGGTTAACCATCAGCAACCTGGATTTTCATATCAACGATTATGATGTGCTTAGCGGCGTATATGGCGAAAAGATTGATGGCATTATTGGCTACAGTTTTTTTAGCAAGTTCATTGTACAGGTTAATTTCGACAGTGCCTTTATTAATGTTTATTCGCCAGGCGAATACAAATATCCCCGTGGCGGCACCATGCTGCGGCCGGCATTTACCACGCTGCCTATACAAAACCTTCAGGTAAAAGACAGGAGGAAAATTAATTTTAATTTTTACTTTGACACTGGTGCCGGCCTATGCTTTTTAATGAGCGAAGCTTTTGCAAAAGACAGTACTATACTGCATAAAAAACGCAAAACCTATGTTACGCAGGCCGAAGGCATGGGCGGCAGGCTGCACATGCAACTTACCGTAGTTAAAATGCTGCAAATAGGCAATTACAAATTCAGGAACGTACCCACTTATATTTATGAAGATGCATACAATGTAACCTCTTACCCATTTGTTGGCGGCCTGCTGGGCAACGATTTGCTGCGCCGTTTTAATCTTGTAATTAATTATCCCAACCGGGAAATACACCTGCTGCCCAACAGCCATTTTTTGGAACCTTTCGATTATGCTTATACCGGCATGGCTACTTATTTTGTGGATGGGCATATTGTAGTAGACGATATCATTCCCGGCTCGCCAGCTGATAAAGCGGGGCTGAAGCAAGACGACATACTGGTGGGCATCAACAATATTTTTACCAACAATATCATGCAATACAAAACAATATTGCAGGCACCAAAAGAAAAGATAAAACTATTTGTAAGGCGCAACGGAACACTGATGCAATTAACCATTAAGCCATCCAGCATCTTGTAAACCATTACGAGTACCAAATTTGAAACAGCAGGAACTTTTATAAAAGCACAGCTTACATTTGCAGCATGATTCATTTTGAAAAATTTAGACTGGATAACGGACTAAGGGTACTGGTACACCAGGATAAAAGCACCCCTATGGCAGTTGTAAATGTATTGTACGATGTAGGTGCCAGGGACGAAAATCCCGAAAAAACAGGCTTTGCCCACCTTTTTGAACACCTGATGTTTGGCGGCAGTATCAATATCCCCGATTACGACGAACCCCTGCAAATGGCCGGCGGAGAAAATAATGCCTTTACCACCAATGATTTTACCAATTACTATTGCCAGTTGCCGGCAGAAAATATCGAAACAGCCTTTTGGCTCGAAAGCGACCGTATGCTTAGCCTTGCTTTTAGCGAAAAAAGCCTTGAAGTACAGCGTAAAGTAGTATGCGAAGAGTTCAAAGAACATTATATCAACAAGCCTTACGGCGATGTATGGCACCACATGCGTGAACTGGCCTATACCACTCACCCTTACCGCTGGATGACGATAGGTAAAGCATTGAAACATGTGGAAGATGCCACCCTTGAAGATGTAAAAAGCTTTTTTAACAAGCACTACACCCCTGCCAATGCCATACTCGTGGTAGCCGGTAATGTTACCGTACAACAGGTACAGGTCCTGTCCGAAAAATGGTTTGGCCCCATACCCAGGGGAAATACCTACCAGCGCAACCTGCCTGCCGAACCGGCGCAAACTGCCCCACGCCATAAAGAGATAAAAGCCGCAGTGCCGATAGATGCCCTGTACAAATGCTGGCATATTTATCCAAGGCTCGACCAACGGTACTATACCGCCGACCTGATTACAGAAATACTGGGCGGCGGCGGTTCATCAAGGCTTTTTCAGGCACTGGTAAAAGAAAAGCAACTGTTCAGCAATATTGAATGTTACCACAGCGGCAATACCGATGCCGGGCTGCTAAGTATTGATGGCAAACTCGTAAAAGGTGTTACCATGCAGCAGGCCGAAGCAGCACTGATGCAGGAAATACAAAAACTACAACAGGAAGGCATAACCCATACCGAACTGGAAAAAGTGATTAACAAAACAGAGAGTATGATGGCCTTTGAAGACATGAGCATTACCAACCGTGCCGCCAGCCTGGCTATATACGAACTACTGGGCGATGCTTCGCTGATTAATACCGAACTGGATAAATACCGGCAGGTAACGGCAGCGGATATTGTTGCCGAAAGCAACATCATTTTTGCCGAAAACAACAGCAATACCCTGTATTACTGTGCTGCTAATTAATCGAGCTAACAATCAAGTTTTTTATCACAACTCCGTTCAAAAAAATAAATGCTTAACCGAACCGCTGCCCCTCCCGTAAAAGACGCTATCGACTTTAACCTCCGGCTAAAACCATACGATCATTTTATACTTAATAATGGTGTGGAAGTGTATGCTATTGATGCAGGCTCGCAGGATGTGCTGCAGCTTGAACTGGTATTTTTTGCCGGTAATAGTGCAGAAGATGCCAACGCCGTAGCGGCAGCTACCAATCATTTGCTCAAAAACGGCACCAGCAGCAAAACTGCTTTCCAGATTAACGAGCACTTTGAGTATTATGGCGCTTACTGCAACCGCACCTGCCACAACGAAACAGCTACTATTTCATTACACACCCTCAGCAAATACCTGCCACAACTGCTGCCCGTGGTAAGAGAAATGATTACCGACAGTATTTTTCCAGAACAGGAATTGGCCGTGTATACACAAAACAGCAAACAAAAATTATCTGTTAGCCTGAAAAAATGCGACTTTGTAGCCAACCGGCTTATTGATGCTTACCTTTATGGCAACCATCATCCTTATGGCAAATACATTTCGGCCTCCGACTATGATACCCTCCAAACGGTACAACTTAAAAGTCATTTTAAGCAACACTACCTTAACGGCCGTTGTATCATTTTTGTGGCAGGCAAACTACCGCCGGATATTTTTATGCAACTGAACAACCTGTTTGGCGATTTAACGCTGAACAACCACCGGGGCATCAAATACACCCATGCAGTAGAGCCGGCAGTAGTACTGAAACACCGTATCAGCAACGACCCCAATGGCGTGCAGGGTGCCATTCGTATAGCCAGGCACTTCCCGGGCAGGCATCACCCGGACTATGTAAAAAACATGATGCTTAATACCGTTTTTGGAGGCTTTTTTGGCTCAAGGCTTATGAGCAATATCCGGGAAGATAAAGGGTACACTTACGGCATACACAGTTATGTACAAAACCACCTGCAGGATACCGCCTGGGTGATAAGTACCGAAGCCGGCAAAGAAGTGTGTGAAGCTGCCATACAGGAAGTGTATAAAGAAATGCAAATACTCCGGGAAGAAAAAATTGATGAAGAGGAACTGCTGCTGGTACGCAACTATATGATTGGCTCAATCCTGGGCGACCTCGACGGGCCATTTCACCTGATTGGCCGCTGGAAAAATATTATTTTAAATAACCTTACCGAAGAGTATTTTTATCACTCCATCGATACCATAAAAAATATTCCGGCCGAAGCGTTGCAGGAACTTGCACAAAAATATTTACAGCCTGAATCATTTTATGAACTGGTGGTGGTATAATTTTTTCTAAAAAGATTAACAAGGTCTGCAATAAATAATACCACAAGCGCCGTTAATTGCAGCAACAATAAGCAGGATGGGCTTTTTACTTAAGATACTTATTACAACCGTTAATGCCTTTATACTATCGCATATACTGCCTGGTATAAAAATGGATAATTTTTTTACTGCCATCATTTTTGCGGTGGTAATTGGTGTGCTGGATGTAATTGTAAAACCCATATTAATTTTACTCACCCTGCCGGCTACCATACTCACCCTTGGCTTATTTCTTTTTGTAATTAATGCCGGGCTGGTGCTCATCGGAGCCGAGTTTATTAAAAGCTTTCATGTAGAGGGTTTCTGGTACGCCATGCTGTTTAGCATACTGCTCTCTTTTTTCAACTCTTTTGTACACCGCAGGGCCTTTCCTAATCCCAACAATAACAGGGGCGAATAAGGTATGATATCAAGCTGAAACTATACTTACATTTGGTAAAACAAAACCAACTGTATGTACCGCAGGCTATTGCTACTATTCGTCATCAACAGCACTTTTACTGTTGCCCTGCATGCCCAGGCAAAAAAAACACCCACACTCAGCGCCAATAAAAAAACACTGATGGCATCGGTTGAAAAACACCGTGATGCCCTCATTGCTATCAGCGATACTATCTGGGCTGCAGCCGAACTGGCTTTGCGGGAAACACAATCCAGCAAAATATTAGCTGATTATGCCGAAGCACAGGGCTTTACCCTGCAGCGTGGGGTGGCCCAAATGCCTACAGCTTTTATTGCCAGCTATGGTAGCGGCAAACCCATTATTGGTGTGATGGGCGAATTTGATGCCTTACCGGGTTTATCACAAAAGGCACAAGCCGCAAAAGAACCTCTTAAAGCAGGTGCTAACGGACACGGCTGTGGCCACAATTTATTTGGTGCCGGCAGCCTCGGTGCTGCCATTGCCATTAAAGAACTGATAGCAGCAGGAAAAATAAAAGGCACTGTCCGTTTTTACGGCACTCCTGCCGAGGAAGATAAAGCCGGTAAAGTTTACATGGGCCGTGCCGGCTTGTTTGATGATCTTGATGTGTGCTTCGACTGGCACCCCGATTATGAAAACAAAGCCGGTATACAAAGTTGCCAGGCCGTAATTGATTACGATATTGAATTTGAAGGTAAAAGCGCCCACGCCGCAGCCGACCCCTGGAATGGCAAAAGTGCTTTAGATGCCGCCGAACTATTCAACATCGGTATCAATTTTTTAAGAGAACATGTACGCCCCAGCGTTAGAATTCATTATGTATATAAGCAGGCGGGCAATGTACCCAATGTAATACCCGATAAAGCCTCCGTGTGGCTTTGGATAAGAGATTCAAAAAGAAGCGGTGTTGCCGCAGTAGAAGAAAAAGTAAGGGATATCGCTAAAGGTGCCGCACTCATGGCGGGGGTGCAATGCACTATTAAACTTAACAACGGGCTGTACGAAATACTTGTAAACGAAACCGGGGCCAAAGCCATGCAGGCCAATATGGAAGCACTTGGCCCAATTACCTATACCAATGAAGAAACAGATTTTGCCAACAGCATTATGTTGAACTACGGCGGCCAGCCATTGGGTATTGATGGCAGGGTGCAACCATTGGGCATCACCAAACCCGACCCCGACGGCGGCTCCAGCGATGTGGGTGATGTAAGCTGGATTGTACCTGAAATTAGTATGACGGCCACCACGGCACCCTATCTATCCCCCTGGCATTCCTGGGTGGTGGTGGCCTGCGGCGGTATGAGCATTGGGCATAAGGGTATGCTGTATGCCGCTAAGGCACTTGCCCTCACTATGTGTGATATGTTTGAAAACGAGAACCTGCGAAATGACGTAAGAAAAGAGTTTGAAAAACGCAGGGGCAGCGAACGTTGGAAAGCCATTATTCCCGATGGCCCGCCGCCGGTGGATTAAAGGGTTTACTTGTCTATATTATATTTTATCCAGAACTTATAAATTCAATTTAAAAGCCTGTTTACTTGCTTATGAAAAAACATTTTAAGCCCTTGCTATTTTTAGCCTTAAGTTTTAATACGTTCAATGCATTTACACAAAACAACAATTGCCTGTGCTCCGCTAACCTCGACACGCTAATTTTTAAAACAGAAGCCAACTACGCCGGTTTTCCCAAAAAAGTTAACAAGGTTAACCATAATACGTATAAACTTTTAGTGGCATCATTAAAAAAAAGCGCTGCATCTGTAATTGAAGCAAAACCCTGCTTTGCTATTTTAAGTAAGTACGTACAATTTTTTTACGACAGGCATTTTAATATTTCCTACTACAACGAAAAAGATGTTGAATCAGAAATTGTAAAAATTACTGAAGCCGATTTTAAAAAACGTTTTCAAAATAAAATGGCAAGACACCAACTGGAAGGTATTTGGATTAACCAGGACAGCAGCCTTAAGCTTGGCATACTTCAATATCCCGGCCAGATTTTTAAAGCAATTGTACTGGAAGCCAAAAACCCAAAAATACCCAGTGGCCTGGTGTATATGACCATAAGCAGGGGCAGCAGGGGCTTTACTGTAAAATATTACAACAGCTTTTCATCAACGCAATTTCCTGTTAATATAAAAGGCAACCTGCTGCAGGGATGGACGTATGAATTATTTGGAAAAATATATCCCACCCACATGAGCAATGCCGAGCAAAAGGAATTAAGTACCTGGAAGCATTATAACAATGGCCTCGATTTTTACAAAATTTCGCCTAAAACCGCTGTATTAAAAATACCCAGCTTCGCCAATAATGATAATACTATCGCTGCACTTATCAGCAATAACGATTCCATTATTCGCAGTTCAGAAAATCTTATTGTTGATGTAACCGGAAACGGCGGCGGCAGCACAGGCTGGGTATCTTTTCTGCCCTATTTTATGACTAAGCCTATTGCACAGCAAAACGGGTATGTAAGGGTGTCGGCGGAAAATGTACGTTTAAAATTAGCCGATATTGAACCTTATGTTTTAAACCCCATACCGGCAGAATATGAAAAATATTTTCCCGATACAATACTCAGCCATTATAAAAAAGCTTATGAAGAACTGCCCGGTACCAAAGCAACATTTTATCCCGTACCAGGCGTGATATTCCCTTTAGACTCGATAACTCATTACCCTAAAAAAATTGCCCTTGTTGTTGATCATTTATGTGGCAGTTCAACCGAGTATTTTGTTTTTTTGTCGAAGCAAAGTGATAAAGCCCGTACTTATGGTGTAAACACTTTTGGTATGATGGATTATGAAGGCGCCTCATCCACACCACTGCCTTATGCAGGATTTAATGTAAGTATTCCAATTGTTAAATCAAGCTGGACGGATACAAAACCGATAGACAAAACGGGCTTTTCGCCTGATATCGATTTAAGTAAAATTCCGCAGGAACAATGGCTTGAATATATCCGTTTAACTATGGAAAAATGAAATGGCTGTGCAACAACGAAATTAACTTTCAGTTGATACATCCTGCTTAATTTTATCCGGCCACCTCCTCTTATACCTGAAACAAAAAGTGCCAGTTGATATTATCCCTTTTAAAAATTTTATTTTGAAAAGGGCGTGCTAACTTCACTGTAATAACACAACGATATGCAGTTCCATCGAAAAGATTTATCCGATAACACACTCCTGCATTTTTACCGGCAACTGCTGCTGCCCCGGATGATTGAAGAAAAAATGCTGGTATTGCTGCGGCAGGGAAAAATAAGTAAATGGTTTAGCGGCATTGGCCAGGAAGCTATCGCCGTTGGTGCTACGCTGGCTTTTGCTGAAGATGAATGGATAATGCCGCTGCACCGCAACCTCGGTGTATTTACCACCCGTAATATGTCTTTACATAAATTGTTCAAACAGTGGCAGGGCGCTACAGATGGCTACAGCAAAGGCCGGGAAAGAAGTTTTCATTTTGGCTCAAAGGAGCATTATATCTGCGGTATGATATCGCACCTGGGGCCACAACTGGCCGTAGCCGATGGAGTTGCACTGGCATATAGTCTAAAAGAAGCCAATAAAGCAACCCTGGCTTTTACCGGAGAAGGCGGCACCAGCGAAGGCGATTTTCACGAAGCTTTGAATGTGGCTGCCGTGTGGGATCTGCCCGTAATTTTTTTAATTGAAAACAATGGTTATGGGCTAAGCACCCCCGTTAGTGAGCAGTACCGCTGCTTTAGCCTGGTGGAAAGGGCTAAAGGCTACGGTATGGATGGTGTTCGTATTGATGGCAACAACCTGCTGGAAGTGTACGACACCCTTAAAGGCGTAAGAGAGTATTGCATCCGCAACCAAAAGCCTTACCTCGTAGAATGCATGACCTTCCGTATGCGTGGGCACGAGGAAGCCAGCGGCACTAAATATGTACCCCCGCATTTATTTGAACTATGGGCTAAAAAAGACCCGGTACAAAACTTCGAACAATACCTGCTGCAGCAGCGTGTATTAACTGAAGCGGGTATTACTGCAATACACGAAGAAATAAAAAATCATATTGAAGAAGAACTGAGGCTTGGATATGATTCTCCGCCAATACAACCCGATAATGGGGAAGAACTTAATGATATATATGCTCCGGCATTCGCCGACACCGCTGCAATAAGCATAGACACACCAATGGTAAATGCCGCCAGCAACAAAAGATTTATTGATGCCATTAAAGAAGGCCTGCAGCAAAGTATGGCGCAGCATCCCAACCTGGTGCTGATGGGGCAGGATATAGCCGAATACGGCGGCGCATTTAAAATTACCGAAGGTTTTGTAGAGCAGTTTGGCAAAGCAAGGGTACGCAATACCCCAATTTGCGAAAGCGCTATAGTGGGTGCGGCATTAGGGCTTAGCCTTGAGGGTTATAAAGCTATGGTGGAAATGCAGTTTGCCGATTTTGTGACCGTTGGTTTTAACCAAATTGTAAATAACCTGGCCAAAATACATTACCGCTGGGGCCAGCAGGCAGATGTGGTGATACGCATGCCCACCGGTGGTGGTGTGGGTGCTGGGCCTTTTCACAGCCAGAGCAACGAAGCCTGGTTTGTACATACCCCGGGATTAAAAGTGGTATACCCCTCTACCTCTGCCGATGCAAAAGGGTTATTAATTGCCGCCATCAACGACCCCAACCCCGTATTATTTTTTGAGCACAAAGCACTATACCGCAGCATTAGCGGGCCGGTGCCCGAAGTATATTACGAAACCCCAATCGGCAAAGCCAGGATAGTGCAACAGGGCGATGATATAACCATCATCACTTACGGCGCTGCCGTACATTGGGCTATGGAGTATGCGGCCAATCATCCTTACACCTCTTTTTACATACTCGATTTACGCAGCCTGCTGCCACTGGATTACGAAGCCATTGGTGCAGCCGTGAAAGCAACGGGCAAAGTATTGATACTGCACGAAGATTGTTTAACCGGTGGTATTGGCGGCGAAGTGGCTGCCTGGATTGCGGAACATTGCTTTACAAATCTTGATGCGCCTGTACTACGCTGCGCCTCGCTGGATACCCCCGTGCCTTTTAATATGGAACTGGAAAAAAACTTTATGGCTTACAGCAGGATGGATGAATATGTACAGCGGCTGTTGCAATATTAACCGGGCAAATAATTACAGTTAGCTGAGCTGGATAATGGGTGCACTATAAAGCAGGCATAAGGCAATTTATTCCGCAGGAGCAACTTTTACATTGCGGTTAAAGCCCTCTTCAAGCGAAATGAGCGTTTCGGTACGTTCTATACCCTTTATTTTTTGCAGTTCGTCATGCAGTACATACCGCAGTTGGTTAATATCCTTACAAACAATTTCGATAAACATGCTGTAGTTGCCGGTGATGTAATGAAGGCGCACTATCTCTGGTATTTTTTCCAAATCTTTAGCAACAATATCATAGAGCGAACTCTTTTCGAGGTAAATGCCAACAAATGCAGTTATATCATAGCCAAGTTGTTTCAGGTCTACATTCAGGCGTGTACCCTTAACAATATTTAATTCCTGGAGTTTTTTTATCCTTACATGTATAGTACCCCCGCTTACAAAAAGCTTCTTGCCCAACTCTGCATAAGAAACCTCGGCAGTTTCCATCATTTCGGAAATAATCTGAAGGTCCAACTTATCCAAATTAAATTTTGTTGCCATATATAGTCCATTTTTTAACTATATTCAAATATAGGCAGATTTCATGGGGATAATTCAACTATTACTAAAAAAACTTTTATAATTAAAGCGTCATTGCGATTTACATTAAAAATATAAAAAAAATAAACTATGATTTTTTTACCCCTATTTAACCATTAAAATCAATTTATGCAAAGCCCAAATAACTTATTAAATAAATTTAAACTATCTCGTTCCCTCGGGAATGGGTAAATCACGTTTCAGCATCAATGGCCTGTTGGCTATTTCCCAGGCGGTATAAAAAATCATGTGTACCCTTTTTTGATACAACTCCCAGTTAATTTTATCAACCGTATCGGTTGGCTTATGATAATCTGCCTTAAGCATACCATCGTAAAAGAATAAGATAGGCACGCCATTTTTGGCAAAATTGTAATGATCGCTACGGTAAAAAATTCTTTCCGGGTCGTCCGGGTCATCAAATTTATAATCCAGTATCAGCCCCGTGTATTTTGTATTCATGCCTTCACTAACCGGCTGCAGTTCGGTACTGAGCATATTATGACCAATAACGTATACATAGTTTTGGGTATCTGCCGTTAGCCGTTCAGTATCAATACGACCAACCATATCGATGTTTAAGTCAACGCTGGTTTTATCCATTGGGAAAACAGGGTTTTCACTATAGTATTTACTGCCCCAAAGTCCTTTTTCTTCCCCGCTTACCGTCATAAATACCATTGTTCGGGATGGGCCATGCCCTTCTGCTTTGGCTTTGGCAAAGGCTTCGGCCATAAGTATTACAGCGCAGGTACCACTGCCATCATCATCGGCACCGTAATAAATTTTACCATTATGCCTGCCCAGGTGATCGTAATGAGCCGTTACAAATACATATTCGTCTTTTTTATCAGATCCTTCTACAATACCAATTACATTACTGGCATCAATTTTAAGGCGCTGTTTTTTAAAATCGAATGAAAAAGAGATATCCAGTTCTTTTAGGCCCTTACCGCTAAAAGGCTCTCCGGCTTTTGCCGCTACAATCAACTGGCTGGTGGGCCAGTCGGTAAAATTTGCAGTTGCAGCCTGGTGTGATAACACGATATAATTGGGATTATCATTATCGCCGCTACGGGGATAAAACAGCCCTGGTTGGCTATTACGCTTTACAGTTGCACTATCGGCCTGGGCCTGGGCAGGGTTGATAAATACTACGGCAGCAGCACCTTTAGCTTTGGCTATATCTATTTTTTTGGAAATACCCGGGTAGGTATAAGCCGAATATTTTGCATTACCGGTAAGCAGGTATTGCCCGTTCTTTTTGGGCTCACCCAAAAAAACCACTACCACTTTTCCCTTTGCATCAATACCGGCATAGTCATCATAGCCTGCTTCGCTAATGCCGTAACCTGCAAATACAATTTTTTTGGTACTGATGCGGCGAGACTGGTTGTTGATAGCCTGCGAATAATAATCGCTGCCATACTGCAACAGGTTGTTATTAATTTTTACTACCGCAGCAGTGATAGAATCTTTCAATACCGGGTAATATTGCTGGTAGCCCTGCAGGACTGCCGGTGGCTGCAATCCAATTTTTTTAAACTGTTCCTCAATATAAGCTGCCGCTTTGCGTTGCCCGTCGGTACCGGTTTCCCGGCCTTCCATTTCATCGCCTGCAATAATAGTTAAATGATGCTGCAGCGCCCCGGTGGTTATAAGTGCTGCATAACGGGATGGCGTATCCGCCTGTGCTTTTACAAAAACTACTGAACCGGAAAAAAGAAAAAAAAGAAAAAAGTTTTTCATACAAAGTGGGAATATTATTAAATTAAAGGATACGCTTCAGCACTGTATTATTACGTAGTGCTGAAAGTGGCAGGAAGTTTAACAGGCAATTTTTTTAATCCTCAATTCGTGCCTGCCGCCCTCAAAAGCAGTGTGCATAAATACATCAAGCATTTTTTCGGCATCACCATCCCGTACAAAGCGTGCCGGGATGCAAATGATATTGGCATCATTGTGTTTTCTTGCCAGTTCAGCAAGCTCTTCGCCCCAGCAAATTGCGGCCCGTATACCCTGGTGTTTATTGGCTGTAATAGCCACCCCATTAGCGCTGCCGCAAAGCAGTACACCAAATGCAGCTTCACCATTTTCTACTGCCGATGCTACCGGGTGGGCAAAATCTGCATAGTCTACTGAGTGTTTATCATAAGTGCCAAAATCTTTGAAAGCAACACCCTCGCCTTCTAAAAAAGAGATCAAATCCTCTTTGCAATCGAAGCCTGCATGATCGCAACCAATGGCTACAGGCAGGTGTAAATTAAACGGAGACATAACGGTTTAATAAATAGTAAATGAATGGAAATAATTATAGCATAAAAGTAACATTAAAATATGGATGCTTATACCAATAAAGTATTAATGGTTGAAATGCCGGGCAAACTTAGCCGCAAGGGTATTTATCCTTTGTTGTTTTGCGTAATAACAATCACTTAAGTGGCTAACCGGTATAAGATTAATACCACATACAGTGGGCAGTTATTTATACAAAAGCCGTATTTTGCCGCCCCATTCAGCTACCTGAAAGCTACAGGTACCATACTTTGAATAACAAGACTTTACAGCGTGAAATCAATAGTAAAAAAAATTTTGCTCAACCGTATATATCCCGTACTCAGCCCATCGCTGGGCGGTATAAAAATGCGCCTTAATCACCTGGTAAACGGCAGTGTTTTTATCCGTAATTACGAGCCGGATAAGCAGGCTATACTAAAATACTTTGTTCAGGAAGGCAGTACAGTGTTTGATATTGGCGCTAATGTTGGCCTGCATAGTTTTTTTTGCAACAAAAATATTCGCAACACTACCGTTCATGCATTTGAACCCTTTGCCGATAACCAGGCCTACTTTAAAGAAGTGGTACGTATCAACCAGCTACAGCATATTCATTTGCATCCTTTTGCCGTAGGTGAAAAAGACGGTACCGCTTATTTTGAACAGGGCCACAGCAATTTTACCGGCAAAGTATCGCAGCAAAAGGCCGGTGTTAAAATCGATATTATACAACTGGATTCCTGGATTAATAAAAATGGTATTATACCCGATTTTCTAAAAATTGATGTGGAAGGACACGAAAGCCAGGTATTAAAAGGGGCTGCCGAACTGCTTCGCCGACAAACGGCTATCTTTTTAATTGAACTGCACTCTCCTGAACAGGATGCAGAAGTAGCACAACTGCTGGATGACAGTGGCTATGAGTTTTACCGGGTAAATCCAAACGCTAAGGGCAACACTGCTTTACTCATAAAAATTGTAAATAAAAAAGCAACCTGGCCGGATACCAGCGGCGTGTGGGGAAATATCCTGGCACTGCCAAAAGCCAAAGCCGGGCAATTACCAGAAACGTTATTTACGAATAACTAATAAGGACAGCATCAGCTCCACTCCTGTGCCTCAGCTTTTGCTCTTTGCTTTTCAACCCTGCTGGCCAGCAGGATGCTAACCCAATATAAAAACACCAGCGGTATGGTTACCAGCAACTGGCTGGTCCAGTCGGGTGATGGTGTAATAACAGCAGCTACTATAAGTATAACTACAAAGGCAAACTTGAAATATTTTTTCAAGAACGTACCGCTAATAAGCCCGATGCGTGCCAGCACATACGATAATACCGGCAGCTCAAATGCAATACCACAGCCCAGTACCAGGTTGGTGAGGCTGTCGATATAATCATTAATAGCTGGCCTGTACTGTATAACACCCGATTTGCCCAAGGTAAAACTGGCCAGGAAATTGAAGGTAAATGGCGCCAGTAAAAAATAGCCGAATGCAGCACCGGCAAAAAAGCAAAGCGACACGTAAAAAATACTACCCCTGCTGTACTTTCTTTCTTTTGGGGTAAGCGCAGGTGTTATAAAGCGCCAAACCTCCCAGAAGATATACGGAAAAGCAGCAATAATGCCCCCAATCATAGCAATACTGATGGCAGAAGTGAAAGTGCCGTTAACCGCAGTTACCTGGAAGTTGATTTTAACGGGAGGCATACAAAATGCGTCGCCAATACCCAGCCACTGCCCAAAACGGCAAAGTCCTTCATACACAAAAAATTTTTCGTTGGCTGGTGCAAGTATAATATTGTCGTACACCCAGTCGATATTCATAAAAATAGCAATGGCCGCCACCAGCCACGCTATTACAGAACGTAATAAGTGCCAGCGCAATTCTTCGATATGATCGAAGAAACTCATTTCGGCCTGCTCCTCTTTACTTTTTCCTGTTATACGGGCAAAAAAGGATTTTCTTTCTGTAGCGGTATCTGCCAATGCACATTTATTTAGAATGGCAAAAATAGAACAGTTTTAGCATTGCAGGCGGTAAACGTAACACTGTGTTTACCATACCCTGCTATTGCTGCCTGCCACCGGGGATATCATCTGTAGCGAACAACTTTAAATAATATTATACCTTTTACTTTTTGTTGTATATCTTCAACACATGCAAGATAAGAGGTGCACCGTGTTGCGATATTATCCATCTCTTGACAAAACTAACAACAGCACCCTTACAGTCGTTTTCCCTTAACCAAACAACATGATATATGGCCAACCCATCATTGCAAAAAGCCGCATGGCTGATGCTGGCAATTACCATTACTACGGCTGCTGCCTGGGAGATACATCTTCGTAAAAGCGGCGCCAGTATTTCGTACGACGAAACCGGGCCTTTATGGGCACACCACCGCAAAAAGGTATATATGCCTTCGGAAGAAGCCACGGTTTTCATCGGCTCTTCCCGCAATAAATTTGACCTTGATACTAAAACCTGGCAGGATCTTACCGGCGAAACACCCATACAACTGGCACAGGAAGGCAATTGCCCGCTGCCCGTATTAGACGACCTGGCCAACGACAAAAATTTTAAGGGCAAACTGGTGATAGACGTTACCGAAGGACTCTTCTTCGATATATTCCCCGGCAACAGGATTGAGATTAACAATGCACTCAAATACTATAAGGAAGAAAGCCCTGCCCAAAAACTAAGTTTTTATATCAATAGCTTTCTGGAATCGAAACTGGTACTGCTTGATAAAGAATATTTTTCGCTGAGTGCGAAGCTAAAAGCATTGCAAATACCTAACCGCAAAGGGGTGTTTGAGTTTCCCATTTTCCCGATGGAGTTTAACCATGTAAATTTTGAAAGGCAAAGCTGGATGACCGACAGGTTCGTAAACGATACCAGCCTGCAACAACAGGTACAGAAGGTTTGGCTGTTTGTTTTTGATATGTTGAAAAATATACCGCCCTTATCCACACATGATCTGGACTCGGTTTTTGCTTCTATCAAAAATAATGTAGATAAAATTCAGGCCAGGGGCGGCAAAATAGTATTTGTACGCACTCCATCCAACGGCCCTTTTTGGATGGGCGAACAAATGGTTTTTCCGAGAGAAAAATTCTGGGACAGGCTGCTGGCTACTACCCGGTGTGCCGGTATACACTTTACCGACTACCCGGTACTTAAAGAATTGATATGCCCCGAATGGTCGCACCTTACCCCTGCTGATGCAGTGGTACACACCAAAGAACTGGTACGCATCCTGCATGAAGAAAAAGGCTGGAAATTTTCTACAATTAAAAGCCGGTAATTTTTTATCAAGCCTAAATCAACTGCGTTATGGTTTTTAACTCATACACTTTTATTGTTTTTTTTGCCCTTGTACTCACACTGCATTACCTGCCACTGGCCTGGAAAACAAAAAAAATAAACCTGCTGCTGGCCAGCTACCTTTTTTATGCCGCCTGGAATCCGCCATTTATAATACTGCTGTGGCTATCTACGGTTATTGATTATGTGGTAGGCAAAAAAATGTATACCGAAACCCATGTTGCAAAACGCAGGCTGCTGCTGTTTATAAGCCTGGCAGGTAATCTTGGGCTGCTGGCATTTTTTAAATACGGGGGTTTTTTACTGCAAAATTTTACAGGATTATGCCAGCTTGCCGGTATCGATTTCCAGGCGGCAAAGCCGGATATCATTTTGCCGGTAGGGATTTCGTTTTACACGTTTCAAACCTTGTCTTATACACTAGATATTTACCTGCGCCGAAGCGAACCTGAAAAATCACTCCTCGATTTTTCACTGTTTGTTACCTTTTTTCCGCAATTGGTGGCGGGGCCAATTGTAAGGCCGGGACAGTTGATTCCGCAGTTTAAACAACCGCATACAGCTACCCGTGAGCAAATGCTGCAGGGGCTGTTCTTATTATCCCTTGGCCTGTTTATGAAAGTAGTGCTGGCCGATAGCC
Organism: uncultured Chitinophagaceae bacterium; assembly: GCA_937873715.1. GTDB lineage: Bacteria > Bacteroidota > Bacteroidia > Chitinophagales > Chitinophagaceae > Ferruginibacter. The sequence goes on along the minus strand of CALMYJ010000004.1, from coordinate 88,900 downwards.
TGCTGGCAGGCCCTGCCAATTCAATGTTTGGCAGCAATCAACTTCCTTCCACAGTAGATGCATGGGCTGGTGTGCTGGCTTTTTCCGGGCAAATTTTCTGCGACTTTGCCGGTTACTCTACCTGCGCCATTGGTATTGCATTATGCCTGGGCTTTACACTGCCTGATAACTTTTTGTATCCTTATGCGGCCACCGGTTTTTCTGATTTCTGGCGGCGCTGGCATATTACGCTTTCAAGCTGGTTAAGAGACTACCTGTATATCCCCTTAGGCGGTAATCGTAAAGGCCATGCCCGAACGTATATTAACCTGATGCTTACCATGTTACTCGGCGGTCTTTGGCATGGTGCCAACTGGACTTTTGTGGTATGGGGTGGTCTGCACGGCTTTTACCTGTGGATTGAAAAATTTATTGATGACAAAACAGGATTAGTAAAAAACATGGTACAATCAGGTAAAAAAACCATCGCAGCTTTTACTTATGCTTTATTTACTTTTTTCCTTATTAATATTACCTGGGTGTTTTTCAGGGCCAGCGATTTTGCAAGTGCTTCCAAAGTATTAAAGGGCATGTTTGGCCTGCATAAGGGAGAAGCTATTCTTACCACACTCGATCTCATCAAGGCATTTACCATTATTGCCGGCATCTTTATTGTGCACTGGCTGCTCCGAAATAGTAAAGTACTCACGGTAGCGTATAAAGCCCCCTGGTGGGTGATTGGTATTGTATGGGCCTTATTGCTGCTACTGCTGATATGGAGCCAGGAAAGTACAAGCTCATTTATCTATTTCCAGTTTTAGAAGTAATTGAACCATCCATCAGGCTCATTCAAAAGATATTCTACAGCATGTTTAATAAAAAAGGAGGGGACAAATTGCACCCCTCCTTTTTTACTATTTATTTACTTGTAAAAACGGCCTGTATAATTAACCGATCGTACAAGGCTACACTATTAATTAATTCCGTACAATTTTGTATGTATAATAACCGGAATTATTCAGGTACAGGGTGATGGTATAAGTACCGGCAGTAAGTGGAATATTAGCGCCATCCTGCTCTAAAGACCCATCTGCACCACTATCGCCAAGGTTAATCGGCCAATCGCTGTTAGCCCTGAATTTAAACTCTTCGTTTCCGCCAACTACTATGGGCCCGGATACAAAACTGCCGCTGCCAGCATCGTAATTCAAAGCAATATCCGGGTTGCCTCCCCAGCCGGTAAGACTACCAACTATGCCCCAGGTGGTAGGTTCAATAGACCAGGTGCTGTTATTGGTATTTACATTTATTTTGTAATAGCCGCCACCGTTAGGGAATATTAAATTGCCGCCACTGGTGCTCAATGCGCCGGGGCCGCCATCGCCATAATTGGTACCGCCCCAGTCTGCCTGGCTGGTTAATTTAAATTCATAAGAGCCGCCTGAAGGTACATTTACATAACCTTCGTACACCCCATCGGCATTAGGTGATGCCAATGTTGGCGCTGAAGCCGGGTTCCAGCCCTGGTAATCGCCGGCTACCCATAAAAATGAGAATAACTTAACCTCCGAAACGGTAAACTTACCATTTTGTAAGTCCAGGCGTATTTTATACATACCTGTATTACCGGGACCAGGAAAATTGTCGTTATAAATGCTGGGCCCAACGCCGGAATTATATCCGAACTCACCTCCAGCATTCAGGCCGGGCTGTGTATTGTTGGCCACAGCATATTTGGTATCCCAACTGCCATTTTCGGGCAATATCAGGTACTGACCACTGGCTATAAGATAAAAAGTGCCTTCATAAGTCAGCGTGTCAATCTGGGTAAATTTTTGAGCTGGTACCGGTACAGGGTTATTCCAGCCACCTGCTGTTGCTGAGCCCACCAAAAATAAAGTGCCATTGGCGGGTAACTGCACTTTAGGAGGTACCACATAAGGCCTTACCTGCAGGGTGATGGTATTTGATATTTGCCTGTCGTTATTATTGGCGTATGAAGAGATTACCCTTACATCAACGCTGTAAGTAACACCAAATTTAAACCCAAGCCCAATTAATATATTGTTGAAATCTTTGGCAATAAATGTAGTATCCATCCTGCCGATAAGCTCAACTACATGGGGTTTTACAAAACCTTTTCCGGCAGAGTCTATCTGCAGTAAAAATTTAACTTTAGTTGGGTCGGTAGCATGTTCCGGATCCGACCATTCAATTTTTAGTACCTGGCTGTTTGAGTCGGCAGGTGCAGGTGTTACCGAAGTAACACTTGCCAGGATTACGGGTGCTTTACCGGCAGCATAAAACGGCAGTGGGTCTAATTTTTTGCACGCCGTAAATGCAAGTACTGCAAAACAAACCAGCATTGAAAGTTTAAAAATATTTTTCATGATGTCTTTTTTAAAAAATTAGAGTCTTGTTACAGAAAATTTACCTCTTTGAAAATCAACCACAATTTTATAGTTACCGCTTTCGGGTGGAGAAAGAATATCGCCACCGTAAGCTCTAAAATCGTCACCATTTACATTATTGGCATTATTGGCACCTGTATAGCCATATTTTTCAGGGTCAGGGGCAACAGCACTCCAGTTGCCATAGCGGGGTACCAGCAGGTACGATGCTCCGCCATTGAGGTTTACAGTAAGCTCATAAAGTGTTTCTGATACTCTTGTGAATTTCTGCGCCAGTACTTCCGGGTCGCCGCCACCCATCCAGTTGGCAGGAGTGGCACTACCGGTAACGTATAAAGTTCCGGCAGCGGGCGGCGCTACTTTTGGCGGTATTGAATAAGGGGTAGCGGTAAACGTTAGTACATTTGATGCCAGGGAGGTAGGTGTGCTGCCTGATATGCTTGCAACTACCCTCATATCAATGCTGTGAGTTGTACCGGGAGCCAGTTCGAGCTGGTTCAATAAAAAGTCATTGATTTCACTTTGTAAAAAAGTTTTATTCAAATCCCCGGCAAAGCCAACCTGTTTCTTTTTTGACCCGGTAAAGTTTATGCCGGCAGTATCAATTTCCAAAATGTAGGCTACATCGTGAGAGCTTACCCCTGTTGTAAAACTATAATCAGGGTTCGTCCACGAAAGTGTGATAGCCTCGTCTGTTTCTGAAAGAAACGACAGGGGAATAGAGGTGGTTACATTTGCGGTAAGTACCGGAGCCTTACCCCCTTCAAAAACGATTTTATTCTCAGATTTTTTGCAAGCAAAAAACAATGCCGACACCACACAGCAAAGGAGAATGTTTTGAATTATATTTTTCATAATAAAGCTGTTATTAGTGAATATTAATATTCAGGATTTTGCTGAAGATTCTGGTTAACATTGATATCCAAAGCTGGTATCGGGTACAATTTCCTGAAAGCTCTTACTGCTGTACCGCCAGATATTCCTCCTTTCCAGGGCCACAGGTAAGTGCCCTCGGTAAATTTATTGTGGCGGATGAGGTCGGTGCGGCGATGCCCTTCCCAGTACAGTTCTCTTGCCCTTTCATCCAGGATAAAATCTGTAGTAAAGTCGGCATTGGTAATATCCCCGCTGTTATTGCCAAAGGCCCTGCGCCTGATGGTATTGATATAACCTATCGCTGTATTTTCATCACCGCCAGTACCGCCCCTGCGTACCGCTTCTGCATATATCAGGTACATTTCTGAAAGCCTGAATATGGGCATGTCTATGTCGGTAAAAGTCAGGTCACTACCCGGCAGGCCCAGGCTGGTTACGTTGCGGTATTTGGTAATAGCCCAGCCATCGGTAAAGGTTGTGGGCGAAGCCACTTCTAAATTTTGCCCGGCTGCATAAAACTGTGCTCTTTTATCGGTAGCGCCTGTGTTATCAGGAAATTTGTTGACAAAAGCGCTGGTAGTGCGTATACCGGCCCAACCGCTGTTAACACCATAATCGGCTGCGTTCATAGCACCACCTATGCTGGCATGGGTAAGAAAAGTAGTACCTCCAAAGCCTTGCGTACGTAGCCCATCATAATTAATGGTAAAAATAAACTCGTTCACATGGCGATGATTATCGGCCAGCATCAATTGCCTGTAATCAGTTATCAGGGAGTACCCCGCATCAATTACTCTTTTGGAGTAGGTTATAGCATCTGTATATTTTGCTGTGCCGGTGTATACCTCAGCATTAAGATATAGCCTTGCCAGCAGCGACCATGCGGCTGCCCTGTCGGCCCGGCCATAATCGTTGGTACGGGGTGCAGGCAGGCCTGTTTCAATGTCTTTCAATTCGCTTTCGATATAGGCAAAGAGGTCGCTCCTTTTTATCTGGGTGGCCGGCGGACCGCCTATTTGAGAGTTTTCGTCTACAAAAGGTACGTTGCCAAACAAATCAAGCAATACCCAGTAATTAAATGCCCTCATAAACCTGGCTTCATTTCTGTAACCCTGTATAGCAGCAATATCGCCTGGCGAAAAACCCTTACTGCTGAGTTTGGCGTCGGCGGCCTGGCTCAGGTATTCATTGGCTACTGTAATGGCATAATAGCATTTATAGTAGCAGCCGGTAAGGAACAGGTTGGAGGGTGTCCAGTTCATATTGTGAAAATCCTGTACACCGGGGTCGCCCCAGGTGATGATGGCTTCATCGGTGGGCAATTCCTGTGCTTTCCAAAAAGTACGGAAGAAATCGGCATTCTGCCCTTCATCAGCGCCCTGGAAAAACACATCGGGCTGATCGGTTGGCCCCTGGTTGCCGGTAAGGGCCATGGTTCCGTAAATTTTAGCCAGCACCTGTTTGTAGCCTAACGGTGTGGCATACACGTTGGCAGATGTAACATCGTTCAACGGCTTAAGGTCGAGATTTTTTTTGCACGACAGCAGCAGCAGGCAGCTACAAACTACAGGCAAAGCCGTTTTTATTTTAAGCGTTAGCATATACTATTTATTTTAAATAATTTAAAAATCAAGGTTCAAACCAAACACTACTGTTCTGGGCCTTGGATAAAAGTTGTTATCAATGCCGTTAAATATTTCAGGATCGGCTCCTTTATATTTCGTGATTACAAAAGCATTCTGAATAGTTGCAGTAGCCCTTAATGACGCTTTTCTGCTAATAACCTGGCCAAAATTGTAGCCAATGTTGATATTATCCATACGCAGGAAAGAGGCATTTTGTACGTAGTAATCAGATCTAAAATAGTAGTCGCCGTTTCCGGAAAAGCCTGTTTCCAGTACGTTTTTAGAGCCATTGGCCAGGTAGCCGAGTGGATCGAGTATATTACGAACTGTGCCGGTGCTGGAGTATACATTATTGTACATATAGTTACCAATGCTTGCCCTCATAATAAAGCCGGCGCTCCACTTTTTGTAGTTCAGGTTACCGTTGAAGCCAAGGAACCAGTCGGCAAAAGGAGATTGATACCTGTATTTATCCCGGTCGTTAATTACGCCATCCCTGTTCCTGTCTTCAAAAAGGTTATCGATGGGTTTTCCATTAGCATCGTACACCTGCTGGAAAACATAAAAGGCCTGCCGGGGGAAACCTACAGAGTTTACCTGTATGGTGCCGCCTGTACCGCCTGATATGCCACCGGTAAGCTGGCCCTCGTAGTTAGGATCGTCGTTAAAAGAAAGCTTTGTAATCCTGTTGCGGTTGTAGGTTGCGTTAAAACCTAAATCCAATACCAGGTCGCTTTTACGAACAGGCACTGTATTAAGGGTTATTTCCACGCCTTTATTTACCATAGTACCTACGTTACTCAACTGCACGGCAGCAAAATTATTACCGGCTGGCTGGGTGAGATCGTTGAGCAGGTCGGTAGTTTCACGGTGATAAAAATCGACAGAACCATTGATGCGTCCATCAAATAAGCCAAAGTCAACTGCGATGTTGGTGGTGGCTGTTTTTTCCCAGGTAAGTTTGCTGTTGTACCCAAGCGGACGATACATGTTCATAAATTCGTTGCCAAACTGGTAAGTAGCTGTTGGACTGCTGAACTGGTAGTTAGGCAGGTAAGAATAATTACCAATACCATCCTGCTGGGCGGTAATACCATAACCCACTCTCAGTTTTAAATCGGATATTACCCTGCTATCTCGTAAAAATGCCTCTTCTTTAATTTTCCATGCAAATGCTTCTGAATGATAGAGCAACCACCTGTCGTTGGGATTAAGCCTTGATGACCCATCGTAGCGGAGGTTTACGGTAAAAATATATTTCTGGCTAAGTACATAATTTAAACGACCGTAGTACGATTCGAGCCTGTTTTGAGGCAGGTCGATAAAAAAGGCAGGGTCGCTGTTGGCACGTTTCATGCCATTGGCAAAATAATCGGCCGTATTGGTATTGAGGTAAAGATTATCATAAAAACCATAACCTGCGGTTAAATCTACCCGGCTGTTTAAAGCCCTTATATCTTTACCATAAGCCAGGTAAAATTCAAAGAAGCGGTTATCGAATTTTTGCTGATAATAGTTATTTCTGCCGCTGCGAAGCACATTGTTTTCATCGTTGGCACGCATATAATCCGATGCCATGCTATCACTTACATATACCCGGCCATTGCCTGCCGACTGGTCGATACCTACGTTAAGGTTGGCCCTTAGGTCGGGGAAGAAATGAAGTTTATAATCAAGTTCCACATTACCAATAAACCGGTCTACCGTGCTCCTGTCGTCTCTTTGCATTAAACCAATCGGGTTGCGTGGGGCAAGCGCCTTTAAGCCGCTTTGCGAACCCTGATCGAGCCACTCGTAGTAACCGCCATAGCGGTTGCTGTTTGTTCTTACCGGTTGTGTGGGGTCAAACCGTACGGCGGTGCCAATGGCCCCTTCATTACCGAACAGGGATTTATTACGGGCAAATTTACCATTCAGGTTTACCCTTAAATGGTCGTTGAGCAAACGGGGACTTAAATTAAGACCTACGGAGTAGCGCTCCAGGTTACCAACTTTTAGCACCCCGTTTTGATTTAGGTAGCCGAGTGAAACCCTGTAAGGCAGTCTAAAGTTTTGCTCACCTGTAGCGGTACCGGTTATGCTAATATTGTTATCAGTTGTGATAGCCGTGCGGTAAATTTCATCCTGCCAATCGGTATTGGCATTACCAAGTAAGGCTTTTTGTGCATCATTACCATAGGTGTTTACAAAAGTTCTGAACTCATCTGCTGATAAAACATCTATTTTTTTAGATATCCGGCCAATGGAGAGCTGGGTATTGAAATTAACTTTTGCAGCACCTCCCCTTCCTTTTTTAGTGGTGATAATGATTACGCCATTGGAGCCCCTTGAGCCATAGATAGCTGCAGCGGAAGCGTCTTTAAGCACTGTAAATGTTTCTATATCGTTGGGGTTAATCAGCGACAGGGGGTTGGCCGAACCGGCTATACCACCACCGGCTATTTGTACCCCGTCAATAATTATAAGTGGGTCGTTGGAACCCCTCAAGGAAGCTCCACCACGTATACGAATGGCACCGCCGCTGCCAGGGGCACCGCTACCCGGCGTGATACTTACACCGGCCACTTTACCTAAAATAAGCTGTTCAGGAGAGGTAACAACCCCTTTCTGGAAGTCCTTTGCCGAGATAGTGGTTACAGCTCCGGAAAGGTCTTTCTTTTTTGCACCGCCATAGCCGAGTACTACTACTTCATTCAATTGTTGGTTGATGGCTGTAAATGAGATATCCACAACCGATGCTACGGGCACTTCCTGCCTGGCATAACCAACAGAGGTAAATACCAATGCTGATACACCTGCCGGTACTTTTATGCTGTAGGCACCTTCGCTGTTTGTTTGTGTAGCTACTTTGCCGGTTTTGGTTGATACTGTAACACCGGCAACGGGTGTACCATCTTTTGAATCTGTTACCCTACCTGTTACAACTGTTTGGGCTGAGGCTCCGGTGGAAAACAACAGGAACAAAACCGCTATTACAAGCGATTCCGGAAACTTAATCAGCATTCCGCCTAATTTATTTTTCATCTGCTTGGTTTTTGGCTGTGCAGAAACACCTGTAATTAAAAAAGTGCCGCCTAAGGAATGTGGCAAAGGATAGCAATCCATCATAAGCAGACAAGTCGTTAATTTTTGGCATCTCACAAGCAGCCGTTATTAAAATGTAGTTACTATGGCTTAAAATGTGTAATTTCTACACAATTATAAGTATTTTTTTATTCAGGCAAAAAAATTGTGGAACGATTTACAAGGTGCTTCACTGAATATTTTTGCCCGGGATGATTTACTTATCTGTACGTAAGACAATGATTTCTGGCTGTTCGCTGCAAAAACTATTGTCAGAAATCGATACCGATAAATTTTTTCTTTTTTTTCTCGTGTTTCTCAAAATTAAACCGGTATAGTTTTCCGGGCCTGTGCGGCACATCCTGCTCCATTTCTTTCAGGTCAACCAAAAAGTCCATCGAAAAAAACTTTTTCCTGAAATTCCGCCGGTCCATCTTTAAATCTAAAATGGCTTCGTACAGGTTCTGCAACTCCCTAAGCGAAAATTTTTTGGGTAAAAGGTTAAAACCGAGCGGATGCTCCTGTACCCTTTTTTGTAATTGCTTTAAGCATGTATCAAATATTTCCTGGTGATCAAAAGCCATGCTGTTTACACTTTTTATATCATGCCAGTGCAGTTCATTGTCGAGTATATTCAGCTTGTGGTGTTGTACATTTATCAGGGAGCAGTAAGCTACTGTTACCACACGCCCGGCAGGGTGCCTGCTTACTTTACCAAAGGTATGAACCTGCTCCAGGTACACATCGCTCAGGCCGGTACGTTGCTTAAGCACCCTGTAGGCAGCTTCATCAATATCTTCGTTGGGAAAAACCAAATCGCCAAGTAACGACCATTTACCGGTATATTTTTTCAAATCACTTTTTATCAGCAATACTTTTAGTTTGCTTTCATCAAAACCGAAGATGACGCAGTCTACCGATAAAGCAATTTTATTAGTACTGCGTACTTCCGACTGTATTTCCTGTAATGTTCTTGTGGCTGCCTGTTGTTTTACTTGCTCTTCTGCTGTCATATATACGTATGCTTATTGTATGGTCAGGTTCAAAGGTATTTTTATTTTTTTACCCTGCATTACGGTAAGCTTGGCGCCCTGGCCAATTGTCTGGCTCACATTCAATACACATTCGCCACCGGGTTTGGGGTTTACAAATATTTCGGCACCGGAGGGCAATACCGAAGGAGGTACAGTGCCGTAAGTCCAGTTGGCAGGGTCGCTCCAGTTACCACTTCCGTTAAACACATACACATTTGCGGCATGATAAAGGTATACATGAAACTCTCCCGGCTGCAGTGTAATGCTCTGGCTTGTAGCACCAATATTAAAGGCGGCATCTGTAGGCCCGTTTACACCCGAACCGGTACCATTGCTGAGATAATTATACCAGTTGCCTGTATTTTGAAAATTGATGGTACGGGTTTGTGCTGTTACATCCAGGTTGGCCACAATATTTAGTTTAATTCCATTGCTGGCATTATCTGTAATCTGGAATTTTTTATACAGGCCGTTGGCATCATAAAAATCATAATTAAAGTTAGTGCTGTTAAATAATGCAGGATTAGATACCCTCAGGTTTATCAGTTTTGCGTAAGCATTGTAGAGGTCTTTACGCCTTTGCTCTGCAAATTTTTCCCATTGAGGGGGTTTATTGGCTACCCTGTCGCCATTAAAGAAGATCGAAACATCATATCCTCTTTCACCAAACTGCCAGATCATTTTAGGGCCGGGTAAAGGAAGAAATACAGCAGCCAGCGCCGCCATACGCTTTAATGCCGTGGCAGTATCTTTTACATTATACCCCCCAGATGCATTACCAAAAGCCAGTGCTTTGTACATGAGCCTTTCTTCATCGTGGCTTTCCATATATCCAAGTGCTGCCGGGGTGCCAAAGGCTGTTTGCGAGCTATTGTACATCACTTTGGAAAAATCGGAGTGGGTGGTATACCCCATTGCACTTTCGTAATAGGGGTCTGAGCATTTAATCCACAGCAAATAGCCTTTACTGGCATATACCTGTTCTTCTGCCCGCTGCCCTCCTAAAAACTCCAGTATCATATAGGTACCCGGGTATTTAGGCACTATATAATCGTAATACCGGTTAAGGTTAGTTACCCTTGCACCGTCAAAGTCCTCTACAGTATTTTCGTTAGTAACTTTTTGAGTAAATCCTTTAGCAAGGTCAAACCTGTAGCCATCAATTTTATATTCTGTTATCCAGTACTCCAGGGCTCTTTTTACCAGGTTTTGCGTAGCCACTGAGGTGTGATTAAAATCCTGGAATACGCTATAGGGGTGAGGTGCCTGTAAATTTAACCATGGGTTGTTTGCCGCAGGCCTTCCATTTACAGCATCCCAGTACAACCTGCCTTGCGGTGCATAAAAAGCATCAAGATGGTTGTATACCACATCAAGGATTACGGCTATACCGTTTTGATGGCAGAGGTCTACAAATTCTTTAAACTTATTTTTTGTGCCATAATATTTATCCAGTGCCAGGAAGAAGGTAGGGTTATATCCCCAGCTTTCGTTGCCACTAAATTCATTAACGGGCATTAACTCTATAGCGTTTATGCCCAGGTTTTTAAAATAATTAATTGAATCAATCAACGACTGGTAGTTACGGGCATCACTAAAATCCCGTGGCAGCAGTTCGTACACTACGAGGTGTCTTTTATCCGGCTTTTCAAAATTGGCAACCTTCCAGTTGTACTCCGGCTGACAGGTTTGCAAAATGCCAATAAAGGCATTTTTACCTGCAGAAACGTTTTGGTCAGATGGGTAAGGCTTCAGATTGGGGTAAGTTTGCTGCGAAATAAACTGATCGTTCCAGGGGTCAAGTATTTTTTCGCAATAGGGATCGGCAATATAAATGGTATTATCTACCAGGTATTGAAACGAATATTCCACACCGGGAGTAAGGTTTTTTAAAGTAATCCAGTAGTAATTGTTATCCGGCGTTTTTTTCATCTGGTATTTAGATTGCGATACCCAGTTGTTGGGTTCAAAATCGCCTATTACCGTTACATATTGTTTATTAGGGGCATACAATACAAGTGTAACCGAATCGCAACCAGGCCAGTAGTTGATGCCTTCCTGCACGCCTGGCGGCAGCGGGGCTATGGTATTGGCCACAGGAATATAAAAGGCGATCGTATCTCTGAAGAAGTTACCGTTTAACGCCATTTCTGCCACAATTTGCTGTGTGCCTGCTTCTGATATGGTAGCAGTTCCCGATATCGTATTGGTATTGGTAAGCGGCCCTGCTATTTGTACACCATTATGATACAAACGCAAAGTGCCTGTGTTACTGGTAGCAATGGCAGTTAACGAAACTGTTTGCCCTATGCTTACTGCAACCGGCTCATTGGTTGTATTAAAATCGGGCACTATATCGGGCTTTGTAAAAATGATATTGTTACTGCCGGCAGGATAAATGGGAATATACATATCAGTACCATCCGTATTCTTTTGCACCAGTGTACCTGTAGCATTTCTAAATAAGATGGCCACCTTTAAAATAGTTTCACTGGCTGGTACACCACCATTGGCAGCATTAAAATAAGCCCTCGGATTGGTAATGGTAAAAGACCATTTATTATCGCCGAGCGATGTGGCGGTTGGTGCAGTAGTGGTGGCCCAGGTGGTGGGCACATAACGCCAACTGGTAGCGTTGGCACTAAGGTTAGTGATTACCCCCAAATGCATATACACCGGCCCGGTAAAACCCTGCAAACCCTTATTGCCCTTGGTGGCATCAAGTGTAACTACAATAGTGGAATTATCGGCCGGAAACTGTGGCGACCAGGTTAACAACTGGGCATTTGCAGTATATGCCAATAACAAAGCGGCCATCGCAAGCAACAAATTCTTCTTCATAATAGCAATCAATTAATGTGTAAATTAAACACATTGAAACTTACCGGCAAAATATTGTTTATAATTTTTTACCAAAAAGACAAATTTTCGCAACAGCCGGAAATTTTATTTCCTTTGCCGGGTATTACTGTATATGTACAACACTGAACAAACCCGTTTACTACAAGAGCAAACCCAGCAATGGCTTCGTGATATTGCAGTAGGAATTACCATCAGCCAAAATAATATTGAAATATTAAGAGATATCCTCCGCTTTCACGAAAACCGGTATTATGTTCAAAATAATCCTCTGATTAGTGATGCAGAGTACGATAGCTTATACAAACTGCTGGAAAATGCCGAGCAGCAACATCCCTCATGGACAACCCCGGACTCTCCCACACAAAGAGTAGGCCCGGCACTGGTAAAAGATTTCCCGAAAGCCGATCACCTGGTGCCGATGCTATCCCTCGAAAACAGCTATAATGCCAGCGACCTGGCAGACTGGGACCGTAAGGCAAGGGAGCTTTCGGGGCTGCCTGTTGTAGAGTACTGTGTGGAACCAAAATTTGATGGCGCCAGCATATCGCTTATTTACGAAAACAACCTGCTTACCAGGGCTGCCACCCGTGGCGATGGTGTAACCGGCGATGAGATTACCACCAATGCCAAACGCATAAAATCGTTGCCCTTACAAGCTAAGTTTAGCGCATATAATATAGAGCAGGTGGAGATAAGAGGCGAAGTACTGATAAACAAAAATAATTTTAAAGCCTACAATCAAAAGTTAATGGAAGAGGGCCTGCCACCATTGGCAAACCCCCGTAATGCGGCGGCCGGCACCCTGCGTATTAAAGACACGGCCGAAGTGAGCCGCCGAAACCTGGAGGCATTTTTATACCATGTAAGTTATACTTCGGCTACTGCAAAGGATACAGCGGGTACACAACCTGGCACCCACAGTGGTATGCTTGAAATGCTTTGGCAACTTGGCTTCCGCAGCCCACGCAACGAAATGAAAGTAGTGCAGGGTATAGATAAAGTAATAGAATATGTGCATGCGTTTGAAAGTAACCGGGACAACCTCCCTTACGAAATTGATGGCATGGTTATAAAAGTAAACGACCTTGCCCTGCAAGAGCGCCTGGGCATGACCAGCCACCACCCCCGCTGGGCCATAGCTTATAAGTTTAAAGCCAGGCAGGCCACCAGTACACTTACCGGGGTGGAGTTCCAGGTGGGCCGTACCGGCGCTGTTACACCGGTAGCCAAAATAGAACCGGTAACAGTAGGCGGGGTAACAGTATCGAGTATATCTATCCACAACGAAGAGTACATCAAAGAAAAAAACCTCCTGCTGGGCGATAATATTTTAATTGAACGCAGCGGCGATGTTATACCGCAAATAGTAAAATCTTTTCCGGAACTACGCAAAGGAAACGAGCAGGCCATACAATTTCCCACACATTGCCCGGTATGTAATCACCAATTATATAAGCCCGAAGAGGAGGCTGTATGGCGTTGTATCAACATCAACTGCGAGGCCCAGGTGGTGGAGCGGATTATACACTTTGTAAGTAAAGACGCCATGGACATCAAAAGCTTTGGCGAAGCCAATGTGCGCCGCTTTTATACTGCCGGGTTACTCAAAGACATTCCGGGAATATACCATTTGGATTATGCTGCCATAGGCAGCCTGGAGGGATTTGGCGCAAAATCTGTAGAAAACCTCAAGGCCGCTGTTGAAGCCTCTAAAATGCAACCCCTGCACCGGCTGATATACGCTTTAGGCATACGATATGTAGGTGAAACCACCGCCAAAACACTGGCTGCAGCTATCCATTACCTGCCCGAACTGGAGGAATATACCGAAGAGCAACTGCAGCAGATGGAAGATATTGGGGTAAAGGTAGCCGCTAGTATTTACAGCTTTTTTCATGATGCTGCAAATATGAATATGCTGAGGAAACTGGAGGAATCCGGTATTTTACTGGTAAACCAGAAAAAGCAAACGGACTCCAATACCAACCTTGCAGGACAAACGTTTTTGTTTACCGGCACACTTACACAGTTAAAACGCAGCGATGCCGAAGCGATGGTTGAGCAAAATGGAGGCCGGATAGTAAGCGGCGTTAGTAGTAAACTCAATTACCTTGTGGTGGGCGAAGATGCAGGCAGCAAACTGGAGAAAGCGAAAAAAATTCCCTCTGTTAAAATTATCAATGAAAACGAATTCATAAAAATGTTAGCGTAACAGCAGAAATATTTTTTATATTTATACCGGGCACAAAAAATTACCAGTGCTCATCCAATTTGCTCTGCTCATCCTAAAACTAAAACGGTATGCTTAAAAAAATCAACGGCGAAACATGGAAGCCCCTGAACTTTGGCGCCCATAAAGGGCTTCGCAGAAAATATGCTGTATCCTCCCTTGGTCGTGCAGCTTCATTTAAAGAAAATATTACAGAAGATGGCAAACTGCTCAGCGGATCAGTTACTTCGGGCTACCGTACCCTAAACCTGCACACCGGAAGTGGCAACGGTACCATTTACCTGCATCGGGAAATTGCAAAGCTTTTTTGCAAAAAACCATCGCCCAAATACAAATACGTTATTCATCTTAATCATAAAAAAGATGACAACCGCAGCACCAACCTTAAGTGGGCTACGCTGGAAGAAATGAGCAGCCACCAGCAAAACAGCCCAATGAAAAAAGCCTACAAAAAACGACAGGCCAATAAAACAGAAGGCTTAAAGTTGAATGCCACTAAAGTAAAAAGTATTAAAGACGCAATCAATAACCCCAAAAGAAAGCTAACCTACAAGCAAATGGCCGCCAAATACAAGGTTAGTGAAATGACTTTGTACCGCATTAAAAGTGGCGAAAACTGGAGCCATATCAAATAAAAAAAGATTTCAATGAACAGTATAAAAAAAGGAACCGCAGCAGCAGTTCCTTTTTTATTCACCTAAAATTTATTAACACTAAAATGGCTGCTCAACATATTGTTGTTGTACATACATCAATCTATTTAGCCCCGGCCCGATATTGGCCCCGTATACCAATACCGGCGTTGTAAGCAGCCTTAGCATTATTATTTGTTTTTATGGTGTTACAATGTATCAGTACTATTAAACGCCTGGTGATGGCTTTCGTATTTTTGACCTGGTTGCAAAGTTGCCAACAGCACGCTATTAATTTTAGTGTTGCAGAGATGCCTATTATTAATACAGGCAACAATACTGTAACGGTAATTGTTGCCGAAAACGCAGCTACTACCTATTCAGAAAACGGGGGTTTCAGAAAAACAACTTATCTCACAACATACTGGCTAAAGCAGTATAACCTCGTTAGCGGCAAACTAATTAATAAGAAAAAACTGTTTTCGCCGGCTGAGCCTATTACAGGGCTTAGCTGCTATGGCATTTACAACAATTTAATATGGCTGTATGCCAACGGTATGGTTGCCTATGATGCCAACAGCCTTGAGACAATAACCAATGAAAAAAAAATTGCTGCGCTTAATAATATAAGTAAATCAATCTTTCCTTACGATGCCAGGCTAATTTACCCGGCTATCGAAAAAGGCCGAATTGATTTTATTGCCACTAATGGCAAATTGTTCTCCCTAAATTTAAATAACCTGAGTCTTGCTCCGGCAGCAGGTATTGGTAAAAGTGAGTACCGGGCCAATACGAATACAATCAGCCGGTATGGCACCCGCTGCGATACGGTTGCAAATATGATGTTTGCTTTTGCAAAAAATGAAGCCGCCGCAAGCGAATGCAGGCCTGGCAACAATACCATGAATGAATCGGCCTACCGCATCCAATTTTTTAAAGTTGATTATATGCTGCACAAGGCTGGCCCAAGCCATATTTTTAATATTACCGGGGTGCATGCATTGGGCAATCGTACATGGCTGAATCCCTGCCTGGCAAAAGACACGTATAGTAATACATTAATACAGCCCGCCAACCCGGCCAGCCTGCTTGTTATACACCAGGATACAACAGGAGAAAAATCAAAAGCAATACTAACACGTATTGATGTAAACGGAAACAGTATTTGGGAATCGGCAACCAGCGTGAGCACTACAATTGACCATTTTACTTTCAAAGAAAAATACTGCGTTATCAGCACCAATAAAAATTACATGTTCAGTCCACCTATTGGCAGGGATGCCTTGTGCATTGTGAACATTGAAAACGGCCAAATCATTTATCCTTCACTCCAAGACTAACTCAAGCCATGCCACGATACAAATATTTTCTTACTGCAATTTTTACCTCACTCCATTTAATCCCTGCAATGCAAAGCAATGCACAGGCCAAACCCACAATACAAAAAACCGGGCCGGCTTATTTGGTAACCACAAACCCTGGAACTGGTATACTATATGTAGCACAAGAAAAAAATCAAAACAGCTTTACCTGTTACCTGCAACTGCATGATGCGGCAACTGCCACCTTACTAAAAAAGCAACTACTATTTTCCGGGCAGGAGCCAGCCAACCACGAAAAAATTATCGGTAGCCTAAAGAATACCATCTGGATATTAGGCGACAGCCTTGTAGCCTATGATATGATAACGCTTAAGCCGGTAATAACCGAAGCAGCCATCATCGAAAACAACACTTTTATGGCAAACAATTTTGCCAGCTACCCCAATGCATACCTGATGGACGAGGGTGCACAGGTGCTCTTTATTACTGCCGCTAACGGCAACGCTTATCGGCTATACCCGGCTAATATGCAGCTACAGGAAGATGCTGGTATTAACGACCCAGCACCCGAAGAATTCCTCTACGAGTTTGCCGCCGAGTATAAAGTAAACAACCACTACGCTTTAAAATACGCCTTATCTAATGTTGATACAATAGCAAACAAACTCTATATTTTGGGCAGCGATAAAGAAGTTGGCCAGGTTGCCAGGTATTATGGCGCTGCTATTGATGCCGGCAATCCCGAAGCAAGGCGCATCACTATCATGCCTATTGATAAAACAGCAAATGGGCTGGATAAAAAGCAAAGCCCTGTAACCAAGAAAAATGCGTACCAGGCTGGCGGTTTTTTAAATAATAAATTTGGCGCTACTGCCTGGCATGGCCAACAAGGCGAAAGAATTATTATACACCAGCAAAAGCGGGGCAGCCATTCAAAAATGGCTGTAACCCTTATTGATAAAGAAGGCAACGAAACCTGGAATATAGTAACGGGTACAGGCCCGGATTTTTTTACCGACTATCTGATTAACGACGAATACCTGGTACTCTTTCACAATGCTTCGCCAGCCATTGGCGCTGGCTTTACCAGCATCACCCTCAAAAACGGCAAAAGCGTTCTACATATTTACCACACAATATCCGAATAGCGCATTATACCTGTGTATATTGATTAATACAACTAATTGGCCTAACCCGGTGTACAAATTGAGCATTTATACAAAAACAGTAGCCCGTATGATAAAGTTTGACCTAAATTGCTTTACCACAATTAACACCCATGTTGCAACACACCACACTTAAATTTCTGAAAGCCTTAAAGCAAAACAACAATAAAGCCTGGTTTGATGCCAACCGCAAAAATTACGAAGCCGCCAAAACCGACTTTATTGCTTTTGTACAACAACTTATTAATGGCATCAGCCAATTTGATGTGGAAGTAAACGGCCTGCTGGCAAAAAGCTGCATTTTCAGAATCAACAGGGATATCCGCTTCAGTAAAGATAAAAGCCCCTACAAAACCAATATGGGCGCCTATATTAATCCAGGCGGTAAAAAAGAAAATACCCCAGGTTATTACATTCACCTGGAACCCGGGAAAAGTTTTATCGCTGGTGGCCTGTATGTACCCGAAGCAGCGATGCTTGCCAAAGTGCGGCAGGAAATTGATTACAATTTCGAAGCCTGGAAAAGCATTATATCCAATAAAAATTTCAAAAAATATTTTACAACTGTAGATGGTATAGAAACCCTGAGCCGGCCACCCAAAGGCTATGAAGCCAACAACCCTGCCATTGAATACCTGAAAATGAAAAGCTTTATTGTAAGCCGCAATTTTACAGACGAAATAATGGTTTCAAAAACACTCCTTAAAGAAAGCCTCAATACTTTTAACGCCATGAAACCCATGATTGATTTTTTGCGTGAAGCAATAGCATAAACAACATTTACATTACCAGGTTACAGCTACGTAATGCAACTGTACCTTCTTAAAAAAAGTTGGCCAGAGATAAAAATCTCCGGCCTTGCTTACCTCTGAAACCACAAGAAAAAATCTTTATGCTACAGCAGTATTATTAATTATCTATTCAATACTAAAATAACTGGTATAAGGGCACACGACATACCAAAAAGCAGGTGTACAAAGGAAAACTGGATGGTGCTATGGGGTTTTCAACAATATTAGGAAAGACCAAAAGTCTAAATGAAGATTGTAAAAGTAGTATATTTTTGGAATTAATATAAAAAATTTTTAGCCTGCATGAGTGGCTTTTTTCAACTCTGCATCTGCAAAATTGAAAATTTTTTCACGCTTTCGCTCATACCACCATTTTGGAGCAGTTTTTTTCATCACCGTATCTATGCCACGCATACCAAATAAATTCCAAACGCCGTGCAGTTTACCACCAAAATTGTTTTGCATAGCCCGAAGACTCATAGCAAAACCACTGTTTATATACTCCATATGGTGCCAGTAACCGGCCGGCATAAATAAGGTGTCGCCATGCTCCAGCACTACTTCGTAACCCCGGGCAAGCCTTGTGGCTGGAAAATTATCGTAATCAAATTTTTCATAATAATTGGCAAAATTAGCCAGGCTCAATACCTCCCAGGGCTTTCGGTATAATTTGTATTGCTCACTATATGGAAATAGCAAAACCCTTTTTTTACCCATAAACTGGGTGTGTAAAATATGGCTCAGGTCTATATCAAAATGCATGTGTGTAATAGACCCCTCCCCTCCAACAAACAGCATCGGAAATTTTTTTACAAATCCGCTCATTAATTCATCCGGCCAGGTAAAATCCTGTACCAGTTGGGGTGCATGTTGAAATATATTAAACAGAAAAATCCTGAGTTCAAGCGGGCCGTTTTTTACCTGCTGCAGGTAGTCGCCAAATTTCATATAGGCATCAGCGGTATTGATGGGTGTATAGGCATCGCTTTTAACGTTATTATATACCCCTACTTCTTTGTGGCCAACCACACTGGTAAAATAATCCCAATCCCATTTATCGTAGGCAGGCCATTGCTTTGCCAGTCCCGTAATTACCAGTGGCCTGTTATTGTTGTAATACTCCCTCTTAAATTCATCCGGGGCAATATGTTCCACCTTAGGCACCTGTTGCAACTGCATAGCAAATTTATTTTGGCTGCAAAAATAAAGAATAGCAATAAATGCTTACCTGAATAAATTCAGGGCGATAAAATTCGGAAAAGGAACCGTAACCTTTCGAAACAAACTAATAAGCGTTAGTTTTGTATAAAGCTCAAAAAAGCATGGCAAAAATTCGTACAGAAAAAAATGTATCCAAAAAAGAAGTGATCACAAAAACTGCGGCAGCACTTTTTAAAACTAAGGGCTATAGCAGCACTTCAATGAGGGAACTTGCCGAAGCAATAGGTGTGGAAGCGCCCAGCCTGTACAATCATATCGGCTCCAAAAGCGAACTGCTGCAGGCAATTTGCTTTAAAATGGGAAACGAGTTTACCGCACAAACTGCTAAAATAAAAAGCAGCAGTGGCACGGCTTCAGATAAGCTCAGGGCTATTATTCGCTTCCATATTGAAATGATGATGCATAACTTTAACGAATTGTATGTTGCCAACCACGAATGGAAGCACCTGGATGAACCTTACCTCACCGACTTTTTAACCATCCGGCGCAATTACGAAAAAAGCCTGGTGAGCCTGATAGAGCAGGGCATAGAAAAAAATGAATTGCAGGCAATAAACCCTTATGTAGCCGTACTCACCATACTTTCGGCAGTGAGGGGGCTCGAATTTTGGCAGCGCAATAAAAAAAATATCCCTCCGCAGGTATTAGAAGAAGATATGATTAACCATTTATTACACGGTATTGTAAAATAAGATGGCACTGCATTTTCATACACTTACCGTAAAAAAGATTCAAAAAGAAACGGCAGACTGTGTATCGATATGCTTTGAAGTGCCCGATGCACTGAGGGAAACATTTAAATTCACCGCCGGACAAAATATCACCCTCAAAGCCAGGGTGGATGGTACCGAGATACGCCGCAGTTATTCCATTTGCACAGCGCCCCATGAAAATGAATTGAAGATTGCAGTAAAAAAAATACCGGGGGGCATTTTTAGCAACTACGCCAACGAGCAACTACAGCCGGGCACTGTACTGGAAGTACTGCCACCCTCAGGCAGCTTTTATACCCCATTGCACAGTGGCAACAAAAAACAATACACTGCTTTTGCAGCAGGCAGTGGTATTACCCCTGTTCTTGCTTTAATTAAAGCGATACTTCACACTGAGCCGCAAAGCTGTATTACACTTGTGCTGTCGAATAAAAACAGCAGGTCGATTATTTTTTTAGAAGAACTGCAGGCACTAAAAAATAAATACCTCCACAGGCTGCAATTATTATTTATACTTACGCAGGAAAAAACGGGCAACAGTATTACTGAAGGGCGGATTGATTATACCAAAATGCAGGCGCTGTCAAAACTGCTGCCCCTTGCCATTACCAGCGAATTTTTTATTTGCGGACCCGAACCAATGATTTTTTGTATCCGGGATTTTTTATTAGAAAAAGGGATTGATGCCGGTAAAATCCATTTTGAATTATTTGGCGCCGGTAAACAGCAGCCTGTTTCAACTCCTGCTGCGGTACAGGCCACCATTAACAGTGTTATTGAAATAAAATATGATGGTCGTATCAAAACATTTACAATCAATAACAGCAGCACTATTTTAGATGCAGCACTCAGGGAAGGCGCCGATTTACCTTTTGCCTGCAAGGGTGGCATGTGCTGCTCCTGCCGTGCCAGGCTAACTGAAGGTGAAGTGCGGATGGATGTTCACTGGGGACTGGAAGAAGATGAAATTAAAAACGGGTATATACTTACCTGTCAGTCGCACCCGGTAACAAAAAAAGTAACCATTGATTTTGATGAAAAATAAAGCCCTTTAATCCCCGGTAAGTTTTTTTTTTGTTCTAAAACAGGTGCCTTTAAACACCGCCACCACATGCCCATTTTGATTGGATATAATTACATTATACAAGCCGGTTGATTTACCATTATGCAGTTCCTTTGCTTCAGCCGTTAACACATCGCCGGGATGAACAGGTTTTAAAAAATTAATAGCCGTATCCAGCGCCACTGATAATACATTCCTGTTATTGCAGGCAAATGCAAAAGCGCTGTCGGCCAGGCTAAAGGCAATGCCGCCATGCACTATACCAAAGCCGTTAATCATTTCTGGCCGCACAGTCATTTGTATTTTGCTGTAGCCATCTCTAACGTCAAGGATTGTAATGCCCAGCCATTGGGAGAACAAATCATCCTGCATCATTTTATCTACAACCACTTTCGCCGTTATCCTGTTACTTGATTCCATAAAAATTTATTGTCCTTTAAACAATGGGGTACGCTTTTCTAAAAAAGCAGTAATCCCTTCTGTATAATCTTTTGTTTGAGCGGCCTGCTGTTGCAATTCATCTTCCAGCAGTAACTGGGCCTCCCAGCTATTACCGTATGATTGATTCAATGCATACTTGGTAAATGCAAGCGCTTTAGTGGGCAGTTGTGCAAGGGTATGTGCAATTGTTTGGCTTTCGGTTTCAAAATTTTCATCCGGAAAAACTTTGTACAGCATCCCCATTTTTTCGGCATCAACAGCATTTATTTTTTCCCCCAACATCATTATGGCAGAAGCCTTTTGCCAACCCACTAATCTTGGCAGGGTAAATGTGCCGCCGCTATCTGGTATCAACCCAATTTTACTAAAAGCCTGTATAAACGAAGCCGATGCTGCCGCAACCACCACATCGCCGCAAAGAGCAATATTGGCACCGGCACCTGCGGCTACCCCATTTACAGCCACCACTACCGGCTTGGGTAAATTTCTTATCCGTTTTACAATTGGATTATAATGTTCAGAAAGGATTTGTTTTATAGCTATTTTATCCTGCCCGGTTAGCTCGCCAATATCCTGCCCGGCGCTAAAAGCTTTACCGGCACCGGTAATATATACACAGCGTACTTCAGGCAGGGCGGCACATTCATCAAGCCGGGCCTGCATCAGCAAAGCCATTTCCCGGTTAAATGCATTAAACTTTTCGGGCCGGTTTAATACCAGGTAAGCAATGCCCTGCTTAATTTCAAAAAGTACTGAAGCCATACTGTTTTAGCTTTGTGCATGAAGTAAACATCAATGCATACAAGCCGTGAATCAAAACTCAAAACTTTTCACTTCTGTATGCCCTAATAAAAAATTATTCACCGCATCGTAATCCCTGTCCGGCGATCCAATACGATATAAATACACCGCATCATTATTTTCTTTCACCACTTTCATACAGCGGTAAGAAATACCATTTGTTTTCAAAAAAAACTCCAGTTCGGCCTTAAATGCAGCGCCGGTTTCAAGGGTTTTAATCCGGTAATCTTTTACCCGGTGTAAATTATTGATAAAGCGCTGCACCGGCTCCAGCACAAATAGCGCCACTACAACCATTGAAGTAACTACAATGGCTATGGGATAATTGTGATAGCCTACGGCCATACCCAATGCCGCAGTAATCCATATCAAAGCGGCTGTGGTAAGCCCGTTAACCGAAACCCCTTCTTTAAAAATTACCCCGGCACCAATAAACCCTATACCGGTAACAATATTGCTGGCAATCCTGTCGGGGCTCATACTGCTGGCTTCTTTGGAAAGTATGGTGTACAGGCAGGAGCCTACACAAATTAATATCATGGTGCGAAAGCCGGCGGGCTTACTCCTGAACTCCCTTTCCAAACCAATAACAGCACCAATGATAAACGCTACCGAAACCTGGGCGGCTTCTTCGAGATAAACGGAAATATCCATAGCAAAAAACATTTATGTTCCATCGAAAAGTTAGCGCATTTCAATGGCATTTAAAATAATCAAATGGCTCAAGGCAATCTTTGCAGGTGTACAAAGCCTTGCAGGCTGTACTGCCAAAAGCACTCACCAATGTGGTATTGTTTGATCCGCATTGCGGACAAGACACGCCATCCTGCGGTATAGAAAAGCGTTTATCCGGTGGCGCTATGCCATACTTCAATAACTTTTGTTTACCGGCTTCGGTTATCCAGGCAGTTGTCCAGGCTGGGGTAAGCAGTTGCTTCACCTGCACCTTTTTATATTGATGCTGCTGTAATAATTGAACAATCGACAGCGCAATCATATCCATAGCCGGGCAGCCGGTATAGGTAGGTGTAATATATACCGTAATGCCATCTCCCTCAATTTGTATATCCCTCACAATACCCAGGTCAATTATACTTAACACAGGTATTTCCGGGTCGGGTACCTGTTGCAGCAACTGCTCTATTGCCCCTGCTGATATGGTAGTGGTGTTTGTCATTGTTCAAAATCATAATCCCTTTCTACCCGGCATATCCTTGTTTTATAACTGCTGTAAAACAGGCTACGACCTTTTTCCTGCGCTACAAGGTGCTCCGCATGTTGTTTCCAGTTCCTGATGGCTTCCAGGCTTTCCCAGTAACTAACGGTAATGCCCACTTCATTACGGGCCGATTCAAAACCAAGAAAGCCAGGCTGTGCTGCTGCCAGCTCCGCCATACGATTGGCCATTGCAGCATAATCATTTTCGGCAGGAGTACGCACCGAAGTAAATATTACAGCATAATAAGGTGGCACCGGAGTTTTTGCTATCATTCCTACTGTTTTAAAATTATTTTACCATTCACATCCCGGGTAGGCACGCTGCATATACTGCATTACCGCCAGTATATAACCAAGCTGCTCGGTATGTATTCCCTGTTTGCCGCCGGTTTGCATCTTTGCCGCAATTTTCCAATCGGGAACGCTAAGTGTAGCTGCTTTAAAAACTTTTTTTACACTTTTACTCCATTGCTGCTGCAGCAGTTCAACATTAATATTCATTTCCCTTTCATAATCTGCAGGGATAAACATTTCGCCGGTGTAGCGCCATAGTGCCCCAATGGCATTAAGCATACGTTGATGACTTTCGCCTGTACCATCGCCAAGCCGTATTACCCATTCGCTGCTCCAGCGTAAATGGTATGCCGTTTCTTTTACAGATTTTGTGGCAATAGCAGCAAGCCCTGTATCCTCGTGATACTGTAATTGCTCAAATAAAAAAAGCTGGTATTGGCTGAATAAGTATTGTCTTAATATAGTTTGGGCCCAATCGCCGTTGGGCTGCTCCACTAATAAAAGATTCTTATAGGCTCTCTCATTTCTTAAATACGCCAGTGTATCCTCGTTCACCTCACCCTCAAACGCCTCACTTAAAGCAGGCAGGGCAGCAGCGCCACCGGATTTTACCACATCATTGATTAATGCAGCAGCATATTGATAAAAATTTCTTGACTGCCCTAACAGATCGAGAGCAATATTGGTAATGGCAATATCCTGTTCCAATACAGGGCCGTGCCCACAGCATTCGCTGTTGCGGTGCAACAAAATGAGTGTTGTGTCTGCCACACTCAATGCAAAATTTATCTGGTGCTGTATGGCTGCCATTATTAGTTGGTCATTAAAAATTATCCGCTACCTACATATGTTTCACCTCGTCGGGCAAATGATAAAATGTAGGATGCCGGTAAATTTTATCGGCTGCAGGCTCATACAATTCTCCTGCTTCTTCAGGATTGGATGCCGTAATATATTTACTCTCTACCACCCAGATGCTTTCGCCTTCCATACGCCGGGTATATACATCCCTGGCATTTTCAATGGCCATGGTTGCATCGGCCGCATGCAGGCTGCCTACATGCTTATGATCGAGCCCCTGTTTACTGCGGATAAACACTTCCCAAAGCGGCCAGGTGCCCATGCCTGCATCTGCAACAGCGGCGGAGATTTTTGAAGCAGTTTTTGCTTTATCATCCCCGCCATTATCCTCCGGAATATCGCCGTAATAAAATTTTTTAAAGAATATATTCATACTACAAGTTTGAATCATTATGCCCTTACCAGCCCTTCGCCGGGAGGGGCAGTACTCCTTTTTTTCGCATAGGCCATGGCTGCTTCTCTCACCCACTGTCCTTCTTCATGTGCTTTTCGCCTTGCGGCTAATCTTTCGGTATTGCATGGCCCGTTGCCTTTTACCACATTCCAAAATTCATCCCAGTTTATTTCGCCAAAATCATAATGCCCCCTTTGTGCATTCCAATGCAGTTTTTCATCCGGCAGTGTCATGCCTAAAAGTTTAACCTGTTCGGCACACATATCAACAAACTGCTGGCGCAGTTCATCATTTGTTTTTCTTTTTATTTTCCATTTCATACTTTGGTCGCTGTTCGTGCTTTCACTATCCTTAGGACCAAACATCATCAATGCCGGCCACCACCAGCGGTTAATGGCATCCTGGCACATGGCCTGTTGCGCTGCACTGCCTTTTGATAATACCAATAGCGATTCAAAGCCCTGGCGCTGGTGAAAACTTTCCTCCTTGCAGATGCGTACCATAGCCCTTGCATATGGGCCATATGAAGTACGGGTAAGCATTACCTGGTTAATAATGGCAGCACCATCCACCAGCCAGCCTATAGTGCCTATATCGGCCCAGGTAAGTGTGGGATAATTAAATATAGAGGAGTATTTGGCTTTGCCGGAATGCAGGTCGTTTATCATTTCGTCCCGGCTTATGCCTAAGGTTTCAGCAGCGGCATACAGGTATAATCCGTGCCCTGCTTCGTCCTGTACTTTGGCAAGCAGTATGGCTTTACGTTTTAAGGTAGGCGCTCTTGTTATCCAGTTTCCTTCGGGCAGCATACCTACTATTTCACTATGGGCATGCTGGCTTATTTGCCGGATATTGGTTTTGCGGTAAGCCTCCGGCATCCAGTCTTTAGGTTCAATTTTTATATCCTGATCAATTTTAGCCTGGAAATAATTTTCCGCATCCTGTTGTAGCATGTGCAGGTTTTTATAGGATAAATGTACAAAAAACTAACGGTTGTTAGCAAATGGAGCATTGCCCAAAAAGAGGAAAATCATTCAACTCAATGAGAAGTATTGGCATCCGGGTATCCCTGCCCGATAAGCTATACCCATTTGTTTTTATGTGCCAGGGATATTACCTGTGCCCTTGAAGTTACATGCAGCTTATTGTAGATGTTGGCTATATGCTTTCGCACGGTAAGCACACTCAAATTTAACCCGGCTGCGATGCGTTTGGCATCCCAGCCAATAATAAGGTGCTGTAGTATTTCCTGCTCTCTTTCGGTAATCATTTTTGGCATTAATTCGCCGGCAATAACATCTGCAGGTGCAGCAGTTTTACTAAGCAGGTGCATGGTTTTGCGGGCAATAGCCGGGCTCATAGGTGCGCCGCCAAAATCCAATACATTAATCACTGCATCATAAATTACCTGGGCGCTTTCATGCTTTAGCAAATAGCCCGAAGCCCCAGCCTTGATGGCTTCAAATATTTTTTCATCATCATCGAATACCGTAAGTACAATAAAATGAATTTCGGGGTAAATCGACTTGGCAATCTGGATTGTCTCGATACCATCCATTTCAGGCATTTCCAAATCCATAAAAATTACCTGTGGCATAAGCCCCTGTGGCAGGCCTTTCAATTCTTCAAGGCACTCATGACCATTGCCTGCAGTAAACACCAGGTTCAAATCGGGGTATACGCTTACCTTTTGTAAAAAAGTATTGCGGTTGATAAAATTATCTTCTGTAAGGGAAATATTAACAGGCATACGTTAAAAGTAAATCTGGCTTATGTAAGTTAAAATAATCAATTTGTAGTAGCTGGCCTAATCTGCACTGTTGTTCCACCACCATCAGCAGGCAACCACTGTATCGTAAAGCCTGCATCTTTTGCCCTGGATAACATGTGCTGCAAACCATTTCCACCACTCTTTGCAGCCACAGGTTGCACCATACCTTTTCCGTTATCCGTAATCGTTACCTCCCAAAAAAAAGTTTCTGTAAAACTCACCTTCAATGCAGAGCAATCGCTGTGGCGCAAGGCATTAATAACTGCCTCCTGTATAACCTGGAAAAGGTGAAAACCCTGCGATGGCAGCAGTTTGTAATCCTCTTTTATATTTTCTTCCACATCAATACTAATATGGGCATAGCTGGGCTGCACCTTATGCAACAACAACTTTATCCTGTCGCTAACAGCAGTAATCGTAAGTACATTGCGTTTTAACATCCAGATAGTATCTCCAAGCTGCGAAACAATGGATTGAGAGTTGCTGTGCAACTCCTTTAAAGCGCCTATAGCAGTATTGTTAAATGCTGTTTGTTGCGATATGGTATCAATATTGGCTACTATTGATGCGGCATAAGCACCAAGATTATCGTGAAGGTCGGCTGCAATACGCTTTCGTTCATTTTCTTCGGCCTCCTTTACAGCAGTGGCGGCCAGTCGTTTTTCTTCTGCCAGGGCAATTTCCAATTTTAATTGTTGCCTCTTGCGATACAACTGAAAGATTATAAATGCAGCCACTACAATAAAAACTGATAAAATCATGGAGCCATATAACCAGTAATTTTTTGTAACCAGGTCAAATTTTTGTTGAATAATGGTATTCTCTTTTTTCTGTACTTCAAATTTGGTTTGCATTTCGGCAAGTGCTTGTGCCGAATTTTGTTCGTATACCGAATCTTTTAGTGCAAGAATATCCTCCAGTACTGAAGCATATTTTGCAGTATTACCCATTGCTTTATAATTATCTGCAAGGCTGCCGTATAAAAAAAACAGCTTTGTATTAAGCCGGTACTTTTTTGCCAGTTCAATTCCTTCAAGGCAAACAGCGATGCCTTTTTCGGGCTGTCCATAATGTGCATAATAATATCCCAATTGTGCAAGGTCGGATGCAGTATAAAATGGATCACCAATCAGCTTGCGTATCGTTACAACTTCTTTCAATAATGGTTCTGAAAGTGAGGGATGGCCTGCATTTACATTTAAAGCAGAATAAATAGCCAGCGAATTGGAAAGTGCAAAAAGATTTTCATACTTACGGGAACAGTCAACCGCTTTTTGAATATAATAAAATGCAGAATCGGTTATGCCGAGGCCATTATAGTTAGTGGCGAGGTTGGCATACAGTATGGCATATTTTTCCAGCACAGACGAATCGGCAGTAGTATGCAGGGCTTTTAAATGCCAGTTCAGTGCATCTCTTAACTGCCCCATTTCCAGGTAGGCCCAGCCAATCAGTGTCCTTGCCTTTACCTGCAATAAAACATCATTAATTTTTTCGGCACGGCTGAGGATGGCATACCCCATTTCAATGGCTTCCTTGTGTTGATTTTTTCGTACATAGCACCTGCCTTTTTGATTAAGCAGGTTACACACCAGTTGCAGGCTGCCCTCCTCGTTTTTTAGCCTTTCCAGGCAATCATCTGCAAGCGCCTCGGCCGAATCGGTTAACCCCTTGTTGGTAAGTGCGGCAGACTGATGGTATTGTGCCCAAAAAGCAGCCTGTGTATTGTTTTGTGCCTTTGCCAGCTTTTCTGCATAAGCTGCATACCACATTAAAGTATCCGGGTGAAGAGAATAACCCTGCTCACACAACAACAATATGGAGCGAAGCTGCTCTGCGGGCACAGGGGCTTTGTATACATTTTGCTTTAATTGCTCAATTGTTTTGGTTTGTGCAAAAGCATATACTGCAAGCCATAAAAAGACTAGCGTTATCCCAATTTCCTTTCTTAATAAAAAATTCATGAGCAGCCCTGCAGTTGTGTTCACAAGATTACAAATATTTGCCCCATTGCAACCGTGCTACTACAAATTTGGTATTTACCCGGCCAGTAATTTTTGGAAACTTTATTATATTGTATAGGTTTGCAATTCATTATCCTCCGGAGAGAAACTACTGCTTTTACCAACCCTTTTTTTGATTAAAAAATCGTTAGCCGCTTATATTCAAAATTGTTTATGCCAGTTTCTTCTCATACCCGAATCCGGTTGTTCAGGTACTGTATGCTGCTGCTATTTGTAGCTTTATGTACAGTTTGCCAGGCGGCACCACCGGCTAATGATGCCTGCTCCAACGCTGCAATCATCCCTATTCCGCAAAATGGTTTTGGACTTGGCAATTTTACTTCCATACAGGCCAACATGACTGAAGCCACTGTGGAAACCGGCGAAAATTATGCCCCGGCTATTTTTGTGGCCGGGCTGGATAAAAAATCGGTTTGGTTCAAATTCAGTATCCCCACCATCAGGGCCGTAAGGGTTACACTAACCCAGCCCGGTATAGATATTAAGGCCGGTGATGTGGGCTTTACCGTATATAAAACGAACAAATGCGTACCCGGCAATGCCGATATAAGTGATAAACTCACACCAATTGTAACCTTTGGTAACACTTACCACCCCTGCGTACCCAGTGGCGATTACCTCATACAGGTATCCTCTAATTTTGCGGCCAACGGCCCGGTGATGATACAATTGGAAATTAGCGATCAAACCGGCGCTGCTTACGATCATCCCAACCAGGCCTATGCCTTCGATACAGTAAGGTATTATGCCCAAAAAATTGATTTCAACACCGAATGCCAGTCGATAGAAGACTCCTCTGAAATCTGTAGCGCCTTTGCCAATCCATACTTATACAACAAAACGGCATGGTTAACTTTTACAACACCGCTTTATTTCGACTATCTCCTTTTGCAGTTATCGAGTGCCAACGGAAGTTATTTCCCTTCCAATAATGGCGCTGCTACAAAGCGAATCTTTGGCCTTAACCTATATAAAGGCAATGTGGTTAGCACGCCGGTTAGCAGTCTTACCAGCATTTTGGGTTGCGATTCAGTAGAAACCGATGGCTACTATGCTGCTTATAAATTATTCCGGTGCGATGAGCTTGAGCGTGGCACTACCTATACCATCCAGGTATTTATAAGGGAAACCTTTACAGATGATATTCGTATAGGCATTATGGTTGGTGGCCAAAAGAAAACCAATGCGCCGCAACCTGCACTAAGCAGCATACCTGCACCCAATACTATTGGCAACCTGGCCGCTTCGCCGGATGGCATCCGTACCTACCTGACCGACGTATGGGGATGCAATAGCAGGCACAACAACAATACCTGCAGCCCCGCAATGCCCGATAGTGGTATTCTATACGGCGGCGGCAGGTATAACCTCAGCAGCTTCTTTACATTTACCCTTGCCGATGCTACGGCAGTAAGCTTTAATGCCTACCCCAACCAGTGTGGCCCAAGGCCATTATTACGCCTGTTTAAACAAGGCGTAACAAACGATTGTACCGCACTGGATACCGCAAATATCATTTTAACAACCAACCAATTTACAACATTAGACTGTATGGAACCGGGCAATTATACCCTGCAGGTTTCGGGGCAGGATGGCCCTGTATGGTTTGGTTCATACAACACCAATGTACCGCTATATAATTATGAACAGTGCCTTAGTAACAACCTTGGTACCAGCTTTGTGTTAGATATGACAGCTTACTCCCGTAAAGCTGCCAACAAATATTCCTTAGCTGCCACCGGCGCATTTGATACCATCAACAGGGTGGGCAGCCTGATGGCACCTTTACAACCTGGTGTTGCTCACCCATCTGTTTCTGATACCTTTGGCTGCCGCCCTACATTAATGGCAGCAGATACCACCTGCCACCCAAATAATGAACGGGTGATATACCGGCAATTTGCCATTGCTGATAGCGGTGTTGTGGATTTTTCGAACCTTACACAAATATGGAACAACACTTATAAATACAGGGTGTACAGCGGCGATGCCAATGCTCTGGCCAGTGCCCAAAACGTATTTTCCTACCCCGATAAAATAAACAACCTTAACCCAAAAACAGAGTGTTTTGATGGCTGGATGAATTGTGCCAACAAAAGCCTTTGTGTAGTACCCGGTACTTACACTTTTACAACTATGGGCAGTGTTGGCGATGTGGGCCGGGTGGATAAACCAACATTTACACTCAATTATGTAAAAACAAAACATAGCAGTCCCTTCACCGCACAGGATCTTGGCAGTATCATGGATACCCTTGGGCCAAATGGCGGCACCATACAAACTGATGCCGACCAATGGGACTGTACAGATAATGCCGTGCCCATTAATGGATACCAGCCCTGCAGCATCAATGGCCGGCCCGCCACCAAAGCCATTTACCGGCAGTTTTATTTAAAAGAACCGGCACTGGTGCGTATCGAATATGTGTATTACTGGTATTGTGCCAACAGGGCATTTGGTTACAAAACACTTTTTTATGGCAAAGCCACCGAAGGATTAGATGGCCTGACTCCAGTTGGCAACAACTGGAACTGTTTTCAATGGAATGCCGGCACAACCGCCGGTTGCGAATTACTGCCGGCCGGCTGGTACACCGTAGTATCATACAACCACGGCCCCAGCTACGATAGCACCATGCGTGGCCTCAACCTGGAAGGCCGGTACAACAGCGCTGTAAGTTATTACGACGAATGGCGCATCACTATTACGCCTACCTGCAAAGGCCCGCAATACAACAGGCCTTACAAAGCCTCGGTTAACAGCAGCAACCAGCCCCACCTGGTGGTACCGGTAAACAGGGCCGGGCATACTGCAGCCTACCCACGCACCGACAGTACCTATGTGCTGCCTACCGAAAATTTCAATTGCATTGTAGATACCCCATTTAGCAAGCACCCGGTAAACGCCTGTTTTAATGAGGCCAACCGGGTAGTATATTATGTATTTACCACTACTAAAGAGTGCTTCCTGTACATAGCCGCCGGGGGCTATCATGCTGCTTTGTACGATAAGGATGTACGTACCGATTCGCTACTATTTAGCAGCCTTAAACCACTGCAACCCTGCACTAACGCCAACGGATACATACAATACTGCTACTTTCAGCCCGGTACATATACGCTGGTTATTTTTGCCGGCAACAATAATATTTGCCAGTCGGTAACCCCCTCTATTTATGCTGAGGAAATTGGCTACTCCCGTTTTGACTTTGCTGCCAAAGCTTACGACTTTGGAATAGTACCACCCGACTCGGCATGGCACAATGGCAAAGTGGGTGATGTAAACCCCTTCAGTAGTGGCAGGGCACCCAGTGCCGATATTTTTTACTGCACTACCGGGGCAGACGAAAACAACCCAACCGACCCGGTTTGTAATACCAAAATCAATCCGAATGTATATAACACAGGAGCTAATAAGCCGATGTACGATTCTGCTTATCCGCCATCAAATGGCGCAACACGGCGCAACCTGTGGTATACTTTTGTGGCCGACCAGCCCGGTACAGTAAGGGTGCAGGTAAATAATAAGAGCGATAATAAAGGCTATCAGCCCAGGTTTGCCGTATACAAAAGTGATGTGGATGGCACTTTGCCTTTCGGCACCGTAGTAAGTAGTGGCGAGCTTGACTCAACTAAAATACAGGGATTAGAATTAATTGGGGTAAACCCGATTGTGTACTGGCCATATTATTGTTTTAGTACCACTAATGAAGTATCATTTTACCGGGACCCTTGCAGCTCCACTACTAACCGGTATTATATCCTTGTAGAAAATGTTAACTCGGAGCCCAACCTGCCCGGGGGCAATCTGCCCAATACAATGGTAGAAGTATCTATCCTGATAGATTCGGTAAATTTAATCAAACCAAAATTTGATCATTATTACCAGGCCCATGACATGGGTAGCGTTGGTGTGGGTAAATACAGCGGAGAGGAAGACAACTACTCCTGTGCTACCCGTGATGCTACCGACCCTTTTTACTATTACGGGTATAGTAACGACTGCCGCAAAACACTCTGGTACAAATTTACCCCTACTATTACCGGCAATGTGCGGTGGCGTGTATTTATTAACGGGCAAAATAAATACGATTACTACAATGTTCAATTATTCCGGCAAACGATTCCCGGCGACTCTACCAGCAATGGCCTTGCCATACTGGGCTATTATACCGTATACGATAATGTTACCAACAGCTACTGGGCAGAGAACTGTGTGTCGCCAGGCACATATTACCTGATGGTAACTGGTTGCGGACAGGTAAATGAATGGGTATACCCCGAAATACAACTTATAGAAGCCATCGGCGATTTTTGCAACCGGGCTGTACCTGCCGCCATTGATGGCCCCGGGGCCGCCACCGTATCGGTATTGGTGAACTGCCACACTATCGGCTCGGATTATGGTGAATTTGGCCCTACGCTTACCTGCCCCGAAAATGCCAAAACCACCGACTATAAATCAAGCTGGTTTCGTATGGATATTGGCGGTACCGATACCCTGGATGTTACCACTTACCTGGTAGAAAATACCAATGCTGCCTCCGGTGATATTAAATACCGGCTGATGACCGGTGGCTGTGGCGCCATGCAGGAACAAAGCTGTGTACTGGATGCACTTACACAAAACACCTACCAGTGCCTTGCACCCGGGCAGAGTTATTATGTACAAGTACTTACGCCACTCACCAAATTTAACCAGGCCGTAACTGGCACTATCGATTTAAAACTTTCGGCTGTAAAACATGCCGACACCTGTGCCCCGATTCCCAACTGTCTTGCCTCGGCTAATTTTCTTTCTTTATTCGATTGCACTAAAGATGATTCGGTAAAATTTGTGAATTACTCCACTTACGGCACCTCCATAAAATACACCTGGCACTTTGGGCACAATGGTGCCACTTCCGGAGCAGTATCTCCCTCTTACTTTTACCCTGCATTACCTAACGATGCCGTGTACACGGTGAAGCTTGTAGTAGAGAATACAGATTGTGGTAAAAAAGATTCTGTAAGCAGAACGATTAGCATACCCGGCAGACCCTATGTAAATCTTGGCCCCGATTTGCTGCGCTGTACTGGCGAACAAATAACTTTTAAAGTTACCTCTCACCCCGGAGCCACATACCTTTGGCAGAATGGCAGTACTGCAGACAGCTTCACGGTAACTGCCGCCGGCAATCATGAATACCGGGTAAAGATTGATTACAATAACTGCAGCAGTGCCGATACCGTAAAAGTGGTATTAAGCAACCTTGCTCCCAAAGCACCACAAAACCTGGTGTTGTGCAGCGGCGATGTTACCCTTAACGCCTATCGTGGCCAGGGCGAAACCTACACCTGGAACAACGGCAGCACTGCTTACTACATCACTACACCCACGCCGGGTATCTTTTGGGCCGATCTGAATTATTTTGGTTGTATATACAGGGATAGTTTTATTGTACAAAATGTAAACAATGCCCGGCCCCTTGGTAACGATACCACCGTATGCGTATCGGGCAATGGACATATTTTGAAAGCCACTATTACCGGCGCTCAATCTTACCTGTGGCAGGACGGCAGCACTGCAGATACATTGAAAGTAACGTTACCGGGAGAATATAGTGTAAAAATTAATTTTGGAAGCTGCACAATTAACGACACCGTAAGTATTTCGGGCTATCCTGCCCCGTTAGAAGAAACCAGGGACACCAGTATTTGTGCCGGGCAAATAATCCTGCTGCCTTCCGGAAAAATAGTTACTGAGGCCGGTGTGTATGCTGATACTATTAAATATGCTGCTGGTTGCGACAGCCTGGTAAAAAAACTAACCGTAAATATTTTACCCCGGCCTAACTTAGGCCGGGATACTACAGTATGCCTGGCACAAAATGCCTATGTGCTGAATGCTACCAGTACGGGGGCGCTCTCCTACCTGTGGCAGGATGGTTCAAATAATCCCATATTCAACGCTACCACCTCTGGATTGTACTGGGTACAGGTAAATTATGGCACCTGCAGCACCAGGGACTCTGTAAACATTGGCGTATATCCGCAACCGGCAACAACGGTACTGGATACCGCCATTTGTGAAGGCCAAAGCCTGTTGCTGCCCTGGGGTATCACTGTTACTGCAGCCGGCAGCTATACCGATACAATACGTGCCGGCACCGGTTGCGACAGCCTGGTACAAATAGTAAACCTGGTGATCAACAATAAACCTGCCGCCGGAAAAGATACCAGCATTACCGTATGCAGCAACCTGGCCTTCAACCTGGCAACATTGTACAACACTTCCGGCTATACGGCACAATGGGAATTTAATGGCAGCCCTGTAGGCAGCCCCGAAGCAGTAACACAATCGGGCATTTACAAACTGGTGCTCACCAGCAACCAGGGTTGTAGTGATACTGCCGAAGCCCTGCTAACGGTAAACCCTAAGCCCGAACTGGGCAATGATACCAGTATCAGTACTTGTAGCGATGCCGCCGTTAATTTGAATACACTTTATCATTCAACCGGCTTTACTACTGCCTGGAGCAGTAATAATATCCCTGTAGTAAATCCGGCTGCGGTAAATACAACTGGCATTTACCAGCTTGTTGCATCAGCAAATGGCTGTAGCGATACAGCCGTTGTAACATTAACTGTTTACAGCAAACCTTTGCTGGGCAACGATACAAGCCTTACTAAATGTATTGGAGATGCTGTAGCACTTTCTGCACTGTACAACACGTCCGGACTTTCAGCATCCTGGTACCTGAACAACAATGCAGTAATTAATCCATCGGTCATTGTATCATCCGGCAGTTATACGCTTATTGCCAGCAACAATGATGGCTGCAGCGACACGGCTTTTGCAACAGTTAGTTTTAACAGCAAGCCGGCATTAGGTAATGATACTGCAATTAGCCGCTGCTCCGGCACCACAATCAATTTAAATACCCTGTATAATACCACAGGCTTAAATTCATCGTGGAGCCTTAATGGAAATACAGTAGCCAACCCGGCTACAGTAAACAGCAGTGGCAGCTACCTGTTGACTGCTATTAACAACAATGGCTGCAGTGATACAGCCCTGGCAGTATTTACTATTTTACCAAAGCCGGTACTGGGCAGGGATACCCTTGTGGCAATTTGCAGTGGCACTATTTTTAATCTTACTACCCTGTACAACCTTCAAAGCAATGAAACTGCCCTATGGACATTGGGCAACAATACTGTACTTACACCATCGGCTGTAACTGCAGCAGGCACCTATAGCATTGTTGTAACTAATCTCTCCGGATGTACAGATACAGCTTTTGCAACCATACAGGTTACACCTGGCCCACAGCTCGGCAGCGACACCACTATTACTATTTGCGAGGGGAGCACATTTAACCTGTCAACGCTTTATAATATCAACGGCAATACCAATGTTTGGCAACTGAATAATACTACTGTAAACAATCCGGCAGCAGTAAACACTTCGGGCACTTATATGCTCAACAGCACTACTACCGCAGGCTGCAGCGCACAAGTACAGGTAACCCTTGTGGTTAACAGCCTTCCCGTTGTTGTTGTCAATAATCCGCCATTAATATGTGCACCACAAACCGTTGATTTAACCGCCAGTGCAATTACAGCCGGCTCCACACCCGGCCTTATATTTAGCTACTGGGCAGATGCAGCAGCTACAATTGCTGTAAATAACCCAGCCGCTGTTAACGAGGGGCTTTGGTACATAAAAGGTACCACCGCTACAGGCTGCAGTAATACCAGTACGGTACAGGTGCAATATTATGCCCTGCCAACTGTAAATGCCGGAAATGATATTGCTATTTGCCAGCAAGGCGAAACCCTGTTGCAAGCTACCGTAAGCAATACAACCGCACCGGTAACCTACGCCTGGGAACCCGTAACGGCAGGTGGCATAGTAAGCCCTGCTACCGCCACTACTATTGTAAAACCTCAAAGCACCCAGCAATATATACTAACGGTTACGGATGGCTATGGTTGTAATTATACGATAAAAGATACCGTACTGGTAACCGTACAACCACCAGTACCGGCTTTTGCCGGCAACGACACTATTGCCGTGATTGGTGTGCCGCAACAATTGCAGGCATCGGGTGGTGTATTTTATTCATGGTCGCCTCCCGGCCTGCTCGACAATCCAAATATTGCCAACCCGAAAGCGATACTTTCCGGTGATGCACAATTTAGCGTGGAGGTAAAGGATGCAGTGGGTTGCATTGGCTATGATACCGTTATTATAAAAACATTTGCCGATATTAGGTTTTATGTACCCAATGCATTCTCACCAAATGGCGATGGACTGAACGATGTTTTCCGGCCTGTTGCTTCGGGTATACCCGTGTTGGAATGGTTCCGTATTGCCAACCGGTATGGCGAAATTGTATTTGAAACCAACCAACTTAACAAAGGCTGGGACGGCACATTCAGGAACAAGCCGCAGGCTACCGGTAACTATGTATGGTGGCTAAGAGGCAAAACCAGCAGTGGCAGGATTGTAGAAATGAAAGGCAATGTTGTATTAGTGCGTTAACCCCCCTTTTCCTACATCAAATTAAGTATTGCAGTATACGGTGGTATACTGCAACTTTACTATGCAGTTATCCAATCCGTTGTAAACTTCCCCAAAAAAAGTATTTTATACCAACCAAAATGCAAATGAAGAAAGCAAGCATCTCCATTTTATTTTTTTGTTGTTGCTGCCTGGCAAAAGCCCAGACGAATGAGTTCACCATTTTCAACACAGCAAATACCCCGGCTTTTACCGGCAACAATTTTAAGTGTATAGCCATTGGCGATAGTGTGATTTTTGCAGGTACACAATACCAGGGTTTATACAAATACGATACTTCATATAAAGTATGGATAAAGTCCATCCATCTTACCAATGTATTTATCAATGATATTAAAAGAGACCGCAATGGCGGTATATGGATTGCCCAATCGGGCACCAGTGGCCTTGTAGGCAACGCATCCAATAATGCCGGTGGTATTAACTATTTCCCCGACCAGTATGATGCTTTTATGCAGTTTTACAGCGTGCCGGGCACCACCACCAACGGTGGGCTTGTATCCCGTAACGTACGTTCTATT
Source organism: uncultured Chitinophagaceae bacterium (assembly GCA_937873715.1). Taxonomy (GTDB): domain Bacteria; phylum Bacteroidota; class Bacteroidia; order Chitinophagales; family Chitinophagaceae; genus Ferruginibacter. Next base: position 51,019 of record CALMYJ010000004.1, on the reverse strand, counting down.
TATGTAGATACCACTGCGGCAACAGTTGGCAGCCCACTACCCCGGGTGTGGGGGGTAATGAATACCTATATAACATCGGGCAGTACAACCGCCGGTGGCATCAACATTGGGCTGAATGCCAACCCACTTTATTTTTCAAAACGAACATTTGGGCTACAGGTATTTCCTTATGTGATCAGCCCTTTTAACCAGGGCACCCCCAGTTGCGATGCAGTACATGGTAACCACGAAGAAGTGTGGGTATCAGTACGGTTAAACTTCGGCATGTCGCAAATACTGCGGTACAACCCCACAAAAAACAATTTGGATGAAGCCTTCCTGGGCAGTTATAATTATACCAATGTTGGCGGTAACATATTTACACAGGGCTTCAGGGCGCAGGCAATATTTTTTGATAGCGAAGGCAGGAAATGGGTAGGCCTGCAGTTTGACGGTATGAGGGTGCTGGACAAAAGTGTATGGCATAAAGTGAATATGCCCGATGCTTTCCCGTTAGGTACACAAATCAACAATAATGCGATTACCGAAGACGACAGGGGTAATATTTACATCGGCACCAGTACCGGCCTGGTAGTATTTGATGGTGGTGGTGAAGTAACCGACTCTTCGCATTATACCCGGTTAACTACTGCTGACGGACTACCCTCCAATAATATCACCGGGCTTGCTTACGACAAAGCCAAAGGCCGGATGTTGATTGCTACGGATGCCGGTATTGCTTTTTGGACGGTAAAGAATAAGATAGAGGTAAATATGGAATGGGATTATAGCTTCCCTACAAGAGAAGGTAAGCTTAAAGGGGTGGCAGCAGATGGTGTATCAAGAATGTATTTGGTTATAAAAAATGGCGATACCACGCTGCCCGATATAACCAGTGTAAATATTAGCCTGCATGAATATACAGCAGCCGACTCCTCCATAAGAGGACGTTTAAAGGTTGCCACTGTTTTAGATAAATACAGTGAAGAAGCCAGCACCGGCACGGCTACCGATATTACTATCAATACTGCAGCAAAGCCAAAAGAATTTTGGGCCTGGTATGTAGCCCCCAATGATTTTAGTATGGATGCCAATGGCCCGGATGCTGATAAATCAGTACGCACCGAAAAAATCAGGATAATTGTAAGCTATGCCAATAACAGCAAAGACACCCTGGTATACGATAAACTAAAAATTGTACGACCGCCATTATTAATGGTGCATGGGCTTGCCAGCGGCCCGCCTACCTGGTACGATTTCAGGCACAACGACAGCATCTATTTTAAAAACAGCCCCAGGTTTAAATATGCACACATGCTCACTATGAATGGCCGTGCCGCATTCATAAAAAATGCAAAACTGTTAATGGCTGGCGATGCCCTTGCCGCCGACCCTAACAAAGACACTGCACAGGATAGAACAAACACCCTGCAGGGCAACCTGGAGCAAATGCGTGGCATGGGCTATGCGGCCAATCAGGTAGATTATGTATGCCACAGTATGGGAGGCATTATGATTCGCCATGCTATAGACAGGATGGCGTATAAATTTTACGCCGGCGAAGGAAGCGGCCGCCGTTATTTTAATTACAACAGGGGCTTTACCCACAAAATTGTTTTTGTAAACACCCCACACAACAGCTCCATACTGGGCGACGGCGTGGATGAATTTATACCACAGGCCCCTGAATGGCTAAATGCGATTATGCGTACCGGTTACCTTGTCGACAGGATGCGGCAAATACCCTACGACTTTATACAGCCCACTAATCCAAACAACCTGCTCACTACCACCTTTAAGGCATCGGATGCAGTAAACAACCTGCAGGTATCTGATGCAAGGGGAGGAATAAACCTGGCAGAAACAAAAGCTAAGTTTCACATGATAACCGGCAATGTAAACCTGCTAAGTGTGCAAACAACCACCATGCTGGCCGAAATGGACCCAGTAATTGAGTACTGCAACAATATCATCAAGTGCATGCTCAATTCAAGACTGGTACCCCTTACCATAAAAAAAGCTGTACTGGAGCCTATGCTGGCGGTAGGAAATGTTACCCGTATGCTCACTTTTTTTGAGTGGTATAGCCGCAACCTGGGCTATCCCGACTACCTGGCCGAAAGCGACCTGATAGTACCCCTTGCCAGCGAACATGCCCGTATACCATTGCCGGGTGCCAAGCCATATATCACCATGTTCAACAATTCGCCGGGCTCTGCTTTTGATGCATCGCATGTAACCATCTTAAAACGACCTGATGTAGGCCAGCGGGTAATGGATTTGCTTAATAGTAAAGTATATGGTCCACTGTTTGGCGATGTAATACCGGCCAATAACGACCCCGAACCCAACCCGGTGTTACAGGCAAGGCCAATGCTGGCATTACCCAAAACAACCGAAACAATACTCAACACAGACAGCATCTATTACGACTCTACCAGGATAAAAATTGATTTCCCCGCAAAAGGAATTGAGGTATTTGCAGACAGCACGGTGGCCGTAAAATTCAGGGTTAAAAACACTACAGACCTGGCCTATGTAAATCTTGTATTTCAATACACCGATACTTTCAGCCTTAGCAAAACCACCGCCCAACAAACAATGCCCGTAAAAATAAGGCCCGAACTTGGCGGACGCCAAACCCTTTGGGCCGTAGCTGCTTATTACCGGCCCGATAATGGCATGAAATATTATATTGACACATTTAACCTGCTGGTAAAAAACAATGCCCCCCTGCAGGGCTTTAGGGTAAATAGCGACAGGCCACTCACCATTTACGGCGGCGAATACTACTTTCCGCCTTACCAGTTACAATACAATAGCAAATGGGTAAATCACCCTGCAGCAGATACAGCCGTTGCCGTTAGTTTCAACCCGCCGGGCATTATTACCCGTATCGACTCTATTGGCGGATTTACCGTATTAAATGAAGGCGATGCTGTTGGCATATTTACATACAACGGGTTTTCTGACACATTGCTGATAAAAACAATTATGCCGCTGGACAGTTTTTGTATAAATAAAACCATTGCAGCAGGCAGCTTTAAAAACCCTGCCATATGGAGCAAAGGCGTGGTACCTGGCCTCTGCGATTCTATTGTTGTGCAACATGCCGTTAATGCCGATACCAGCATTATCATTAAAGCAGCACGTATTAATCCGGGTGCCACTTTAACGCTAAACAATGCCTCAATTAACCTGCAAATTGGCGAAACTGGCGAAGGCACTGCCATGCTGGAAAATGCCGGCACTTTAACCATACAAAGTGGTACAATAAGTGTAAAAGGCCGTGTGTTGCACAAAAGCGGCAGTACATTTAATATGAGTGGCGGCAACCTTAAGATTGATGGCAATGCCGGTGTACAGGATATTTCGGTAAGCAATGGCCTGTCGCTGTTTGAAGCTTCCCCCGGCATGCTTGGCTTTAATTTCACCGGCGGCATATTAGAGTTGGCCGATCCTCCATTTGGCGATGCCAGCCAGGCCATTAATTGTGCGTACAATTTTGGCGACAACAGCACCCTGGTACTTGGTGTAAATACATCAGCCACTCCCGGCAAAAATCCTGATGGATTTGGCGGCAGTAATTTTCCGGCAAAAATTGGCAAACTCATCATTAATGCAGGCACCCGTAATGGCAACCGGCATTTTATCAATAAAAAAACGTTAACCGTTAAAGGCAGTGTAGAAGTAGGCACAGGCAGCGGCCTTATATTACAGGCACCACTGCAGGTAAATAAATAAATGATGTATGAAACAGTTTTTCATCCCTACCAACAAAGGCATAAAACCCGTAGCAGAGGAGGCCATCATACGGGTAGAAGCCAGCAGTAATTATTGCAGGATATTTTTTATCAACGAAAAACCGTTGGTAGTGGCTAAAGTGCTGCACTGGTTTGAAGAAAATTTACCTACCGATACATTTTGCCGGATACATCGTACACACCTGGTAAACAGGCAGCATATTACCTGTATAGAAGCAAACAGCAGGTTAACCCTGGCCAATGGGGATGTGGTGCAGGTAAGCCGCAGGCGTAAAGAACAATGCAGGCTGTTTTTGAAACAAAGTGCCTGACAACTGTGCTGCTATAAAAATCATTGCTGCCCGCTGAACCTTTTTAAGCTGAAATGAAATATTTTGCAGACCGAAATTTTCATTCATGCTGTACACCATCCTTTACATCCTTGCTGCCTTTATTGCCGGTATGGGCATTGCATGGTTTATTGGTGTACGCAAATTGCAAAAAGAACGCAGGGCGCTAAAAAGTGCCAGCGGTTTTTTGGAGAGTGAAAGATTAATGAAAGAAACCCTGCAAAAAGAACTGGCGGCATTGCACCAGCATAAAATGGCTGCCGAACTGGAACTCACCAACAAATTACAGGCCGCCGAAAATATCATCCGGGAAATGGATAGTGATATACTTTTAATGCAAAAGAACTATGAGGAAACCGAAGCTTTGCTTAAGGTAACTCAGCCAGAAGTACATGCCCTAAAGCTGCAATTAATAGAGGCGCAAAACAGTATAGCCCGTTTAAAGGCAATGCTTGCTGATAATGAATCTAAGTAACCAGAGGGTTGGGCTTAATTGGCATGTAGCTGCTGCAATAAAAAGTAAGGATGCAACGCACTATCTGCCTCGAGCCTGGCATTAAATTCTCCCATTTTTAAATGCAGCATGTGCTCCGTTTCGAGCAATTCCCAAATAACCAGGGGTTTGTTGTCTGCTTTCAAAACAATGTTTGGAAAAATTTCAGGCAACATGCCATCCCAGCAAATCATTTTTAACTGCTCGGTGGATGTTGCCGTGTTTTGTTGCTGCGAAGCCTGCTTCAGGCACCATTGACGCTGGCAAAAAGAAGCGTTGAGGTTGAGCACCAATTCCTGGTTGATAGCTTGTCTGTTCATGTTATGAGCCTTTAAAATGGCTTACCTATATGACGCAAAAAAAGGGAAAATAATATTAGCCCTGCATGTAAATTATTGTTAAGGGGCCCCAAAAGGCAGTTGCCTGTAATGCAGTACAGCACTGTGTTTGGCTAAATTTTAGCTGCATCAAAAGCCCTGGTCTTACAAAACAGCACGCAGCCCAAAACGAATAAGGTATTTTACTATATATAAAAAATTGCCGGAAGGATATAAGAAGAAAAAGCGGCGGATTTTAAAATTGAAAAAATAAAAACAAGGGGCTTTAATTACCTGTAAGCAGCTAAAATTTTCCTGAAAATTTAGAGCCCTGCATGAAGCGCCTTTTTGGAATAATACAGTAAAAAGTCTACCTTGATACAGTACTACTGCCTTGCTATTGCCCGGGTAAAAAACCTTTGAAAGGTTAACAAAAATGTGGATAAGTTTTTTTCAAACATGAGGTCTCAAAATGGCTTTTGTGGATGCTGAAGTCATTTTATGAGTGATGCAGGTGTTTGCAAAAAGCCAAAATATATTTTTTAAAAGCGCTGCAGGATAAATGATGAGGTTTAAATCAATGATGCTGCTGTGAAAACTGCAACCAGGCTGATTACAAATTGATACCGATTCGCTTAATGATTTCCATACAGGCCCTGCTATTATGGTAAGGGCATTTCCAAAAACCGGCTTTATCTTTTCCCTGCATGGGTTGGCCATTATCATCAATACCCCAGTACCATTCATCCTGTGTATTGATTTTGATATAAGCTTGTATAAATTGCCACACCCTTAAAGAAAGGTTGAGGTAATGGGTATCACCCTTAATTTGCCAGGCGTTATAAAAACCCACCATTGCCTCTGCCTGCGGCCACCAGTGTTTTTCTTTGATGAGGTTATCGCCTTGCTTTTCGTACCAAAGGCCACCATCCGCATCCAGGCCAGCCTGCACAGCTTGAGCAATGTTTATAGCCAGAAATTTACAGTTATCTATCAACTGGTTATCACCAATTGCCACGGCTGCTTCCAGCATCAGCCATGCCGCTTCAATATCATGCCCGTACGAAATAATATCATCCTTTACCCTCCAGCATTCATCAAAAAAAAGATGCAGGTGTCCGTTAGTGCCTGCTATATGCTCACTGAAATTATGTAACAGCAGGGTTATGCTTCTTTTCAATTCGGCCGTGGGCCATATTTTATACAAACTGCTGTATGCTTCCAGCACATGCAGGTGTGTATTCATCGATTTTTTTTCGTTGGCATCTTTATCACTCAGCCTTAAATCGGCAAGCGGCTGCCACTCCCGGGTAAATGCTTCAAAGTAGCCAGTGTATTGCCTGTCGAAGCTATGCTTCTCTATCTGCCGGTATAGCTTTTGGGCATTCGCTTTTATGGCTTCGTTGTGGGTACACAAATAATATTCGCTGCAGGCGTATAACAAAAATGCCTGTGCATAAACCTGCTTTTTTGTTTCGAGTGGCTCACCCTTATAATTTACCGACCAGTAGGTGCCGCCGTACTTCCTGTCGATAAAATATTCGGTAATGTATTGATAAGCCCTGTTGGCCACCTGCAGGTACCCGGGCTGCCGGGTAAGGTTATACGCTGCTGAAAACGTCCACAATATCCTGGCATTGAGTACGGCACCCTTAGGTGCATGAGCATCAGCCATATTATTATTATCGACTTTGCCGTAAAAACCGCCATTGGTTGCATCAATCGTGTGCTGCATCCAGTATTGCAGGATGCTGTGCAATTCCTCAACCATCTGCTTGTGGTACAGCTCAAGTATAGCACCGGGGATTTGCTCTGGTAAGCTCTTTGTTCGTATCATTATTTAAAAACTATACAACAGTAATTTTTTTTGCCAAACTGCCATTGGCATCAATAATACTGTTAATGGTTTGCACCGATGCAGCCGATGAAAAGCCATCTGGCGGCGTATGCATTACATAGTCCAGCAATTGGTTGATGGTACTGGTGGCTACATGTATTCTTGTATCGGAAGAAGCATAATAAATAAATATGGTTCCATCGTCATCAGCAATCCAGCCATTGCTAAAAAGTACATTCGATACATCACCTACCCGTTCTTCATTTTCAGGCGCCATAAAGTAGCCGGCCGGTTTGTATATTACCCTGGTAATATCATCAAGGCTTGTCATAAAAAGATACAATACATAACGCAGCCCGGCAGCAGTATGCCTTACGCCATGTGCCAGGTGCAGCCAGCCCTTCGCTGTTTTTATCGGGGCCGGGCCCAGGCCGTTTTTAGCTTCGTATACGGTGTGATACACTTTTTTATCCATCACGGTTTCTTTTTCTATCACGGCATTTTCAATACTGCTACTGAGGCCAAATCCAATGCCGCCGCCTGTACCTGCTTCTATAAAACTATCCTGCGGCCGGGTATAAAAAGCATAGTTGCCCTGTACATATTCTGGATGTAATACCACATTCCGCTGTTGCGGAGATGGTGTTTTTAAATCGGCAAGGCGCTCCCACTGTACCAGGTTTTTTGTACGGGCAATACCGCATTGAGCCACTGCGGCAGACTGGTTATTAGGGTGTGCTTCGGGGTCGCGGCGCTCGGTACAAAACAGGCCGTATATCCAGCCATCTTCATGTTGTACCAGGCGCATATCGTAAATGTTGGTATCGGGCACTTCCGCTTCGGGCATTAAAACAGGTTTATCCCAAAACCTGAAATTGTCGATACCGTTATGACTTTCAGCAACTGCAAAAAAAGATTTCCTGTCAGCGCCTTCAACTCTTGCCACCAGCAAATATTTGCTATCCAGTTTTATAGCTCCTGCATTGAATACAGCATTAATACCAAAGCGCTCCATCAAATATGGGTTGGCAGCCGGGTTGAAATCGTAGCGCCAGTGTAATGGGCTATGCGCTGCCGTAAGTATGGGATTTTTATACCGATGAAAAACACCATTAGTTTGTTGCACTATCTCGTTGGGCTTACACAGCAAATCGTTATATGCCGCTTCGAGTATTGCTTTTCTTTTATCAAAATCGATATTCATAAGTGTGTGTTTGTTAATCTTCAAGTTTATTCCACCAGGTTTTTTTGAGCACAAGGGCAATAGCTGTAAAAATGGCTATTGTAATGAACAGTTGGCTATTGTAGCCCAAAACCAGGTACATGGGCAATATGGTAAGGCATAGTTGGGCTATAATACCCAGGGCCACATTAAACATATCGAGCCTGAAACGGGTATTGCCTACAAACCCTGCATCTTCCTCAATTACGGCTTCATGCACAGGTTTCCAAAATCCCCAGGGCCGTACTGTTTTATAAAATGATTTTAATACAGCCATCTCAGTTGGAGGTGCTGCATAAGTGCCGATGATGCAACCGGCAAGTGATAACAAGAAAAGCAATGGCCACCAGTAAAGTGGCAAACCGGTGGTTACATAAGGCATTACCAATGCGGCAACGATGCCTACCATCATACCCCAGAAAAAACCATTGGCATTAAAACGCCACCAATACCATTTTAAACAGTTGGCAGCCACATATCCTCCATACAATCCGCCTACAATCCATTGCAGTATATTGTTAACATTACCGGATAAAAAACCAAATACCACTCCTGTTAATACCACCACTACACCCACGATATAATTGGCCGTAATGGTTTTTTTGGTGCCTGCCCCGGGATTAATGTATTTGAGATAAATATCATTAACGATATATGCCTGTGCTGCATTTAACGTGCCGCTAAAAGTGCCCATAAATGCGCCGAGCAAACCAGTAAGCACCAGGCCAAGGATACCGGCAGGTAAAAAATTATTAATAGCTCCTGGTAATATTCTTTCAAAATCAGTAACCCCATCCGGCCCTTTCAGGTTAAGCTGATGATAATACAACAATGCCAGTACTGTAAGCCCCACAATCATGGTATACCTTACCGGTAGTAACACGATGCTTACAAAGCCGCTCATTTTACTGGCTTCTTTAGGACTGCGTGTGCTGAGTATTTTTTGCATATCATAATTGGGTGCAGGCCCGGCCAGCGAGGCAAAAATGCCTTTGAGCAACATCATCATAAAAAACAAACCGAAAATTCCAAAGCCATCTTCCGCAATTTTTTGATTTGCTTCAGGCATAATATGGCTCCAGTCGAGGTTTAGCTTCCAGCCAAAAAGAGGGTTGTTCCACCCGGCAGGTGTTTGCAGGGTATGGCCATTTAAATGCCGCATGGCTATTACCCCAATAGCCAGTGATGCCACAATCATAATCATGTATTTGATTACATCGCCCAGCACAATACTGTGCATACCGCCAATAATGGAATAAAACATCGCAAAGAGTGTAAATACAATACCATAAAAATGCGGAACATACTTTGCCGGCAAATCAAAAGGCAGGTAGGCTTTAACTGCATCCCAGGGAATAAATACTTCAATGAATTTACCAAGACCAATAAAACCGTATGCCAAAAAACCAAGACAGCTAATTAATGCAAACGCAATCACAACAATATGCGATGCCTGTACACCCGTTCCTGTTGTGCCAAACCGGGTTTGCAACCATTCGGCACCGGTATTTACGTTACTGCGGCGGAGCCATTTGCTCAGGAACATCATCATAAACACCTGGTTGAACACCGGCCACAGCCAGGGTACCCAGATGCTTTTAAAGCCATACACAAAGCATAAGGCCACCATCCACATGGTACCGCTGATATCGAACATATCGCTGGCATCGCTAAGGCCCAGCATATACCAGGGCAGGCTTTTGCCACCCATTAAATAGCTCTCTTTATTCTGCCTGGCTTTTTTGCGCATGAACCAGCCCACCATAACCATGGTTACGAGGTACAGCACAACAATGCTTATATCTATCAGCGTTAGTTTCATTGTGGTTTAAGGCATTTATTTCATTGCAGTACACAAAGCCATCAATACCCCGGGCACATGGCAGCCCGGTGAAGAAGCACCAGGCTTATGTGCCCTTGTATTGCCCGCCCATGAGAAAAAATCAGTTGTTCAATTGGTACAGGTTTGCTGCTGCCGCTTGTTTTTCAAATAAGGTTTGGGGCAGGTTAAAAAATTTAATAAAATCTGCTGCGGATACCTGCCCTTTGTATGGCGCATAGTAATGCATTTTTTTCATCCACTCATTATACCCGTGATTACGCCATAGCAGTACATAAGAAATTTTATTAGCCCCTACAGCCGGCAACAGGGTTTTTGTCCACCAGGCTTCGTAAGGAATAGCCTCATATCCTGTTTCGGCAAGGGCCAGTAATTTATTTTTTTTGATGGCTATATCATTCACCAGTGTTAGTGCTGCATTTGTTTTCGTTATAAAAGTATTGCCCTGTTGCGGATCGTCGTACTGGTAAGTATCAATACTCAACATATCTACCACATCATCGCCAGGGTACCGTTCCAAAAAATCTGCTTCGGTAACAATATCACCCGAGGTATTAAAAACATACAGCAGGTTATGCAGTTTTTTTTCCTGTTGTAAATACTGCACGGTAAATCGCCATAAAGCTTTGTATTCTTCCGGCGTACAAAAATCTTTACCCCACCAAAACCAGCTACCGGTATGCTCATGAAATGGACGAAACAATACAGGAACAGGCTCGCCGTTTTTGCCTTTCAGGCTGCTGATAAAGTCGGCTACTTTATTCAACCACTGCTTATATAATGTGTGATTGCTGCCAGCGGGGAGTATGGTAGCCACTGCGCCTTTTGTAGTATCCCAGGCTGTTTTACCGGCGCCTAAGGGGCTTACCACATGCCAGCTAATGGTATTTACCGCACCACGGTTGTACGCTGCCTCAATAAAGCTTTTCATTTTATCAAAAGGTACAGCATCCAGGTTTTTGCTGTTGCCTTCCTTTTCTATACCACCAATATCCCAACCATACACGGCCGGATAATCGCCGGTAACATCTTTTATATCGCTTCTCCCTTCTTCGTAACGCCAGTGTACGCCATAAGCCAGCGCATCCTGGTGGCCAATCATAAACCCCTTTTGCGCTAATGTTTTTAAGTTGGCATATAAGAGGGCGGTTTGTTGAGTAGCTGCTGTATCTGATGGGCCCTGCGCTGCTACTGCAGCATCTTTACAGCCTGTTGCAACAAGTGCAAAAAAACAGCAAACCCTTACAAAAACCGCCCTGTATAACAATGGTTCAATTTTTACTTTATCAATACCAGGTCATCAATATACAATTGCTGATCTGATGTATTCTGGTACATAAAGAATGCTACGGTATTTAATCTTTCGGAACTATGTGCCGACCAGCCGGTAGCGGTTGTATTCCATTTTAAATCGGCAATGGGTATTTTAATGTAGGTCCATTTGCCTGCCGGTATAGTAAAAGGATTACCCACATTATTGACATTACTATTAGAGAACCCTTCGTTACCAAACTCGATATATGCGGTTTGGTCTGCAGTGCCGCCATGTACCCAAAAAGACAGAAACCTGTAATCGGCAGAATACACTATACCATCACCGGCTCCGCCCCCACCATTTCTAAACCCATTTACCCACCAGCTATTACCACCAAACAGGGTGGCATAAGAGGCAGTACCAGTTTTAACCTGTGCTGTGCTGGTACCGGATGGCCCCCAGGACCAACTGCCCCAACCCGGCCCCGGATCGTCTAAAAATATCGGCTCGGTGTTATCAAGGTTCACCAGTTCCTGCGTTGCAGATATAGTTCTGGGTGTACCACCATCATTGTAGGTAAATTCCAATACACCTCTTGTGGCAGCTGTGGCATCAAACTTAAGGGTGAGTACAGAATCGTTTTGGCTAACAATGGTTGTAGTGCCTGTTACACCTCCCGGGCCTTTAAGTGTTGCTGCAGTTACATTTACAAAACCCACACCCTGCAGGGTTATTTGAGATGCCGAAGCAAGGGAGGGAGAAAAATTATAGTTGGAATAACTGGCAACAGTAGGTGGAGGGGATAAAATTTTAAACATAAAATGAGCACGGCCGTTCAATGTGTGTACCACCAGGCTATCAGTAGCCAGGCTGCCAAAATAAGGTGTTTTTGCAGGCACCTGTACTACTATCGATTTATCGGTTATGAGTGCCCTGTTAAAATAAGCAGGGTAACCATTAAAAGTTATACTGGTAGCATTACCCAGGTTGGTACCATAAATAACATAATAACCACCAAGGTTACCCGAAGTTGTAACCGAATCGAAGGGATAAGGGGAATCCTGCTTTTCCCTAAGGGCTGTAACAAGGTTGCCTGCAGCATCGTAGCTGTACAGCGTATCATACCTTGTAGTGGTATCTGTTTTCAAATAGGTATGAACAGATGAAATGGTTGGCGTTCCTGTTCCCGGTGTAAAACCGAGATAGTCATATTTTTTGCAGGATACCATAGCAATTAAACTAACGAGTATCGTTATCCGGCAAAGATGAACAGGTTGAAATATTTTCTTATTCATATTGGCTTATTTATAATCTTTAAAATTGGTATGGTACAGGGTCTTCCATCAGGGCGGGCGCTGCAGCAATTTCTGTGGCAGGATATGGCAACAGGAATTTGGCATTAGTTAAAGTAAAGCTTCGTCCGGGATTGTAACCGTTAATAAGGCCTGTGGCGCCATCTACACTAACGGTGCGCCTGTCCTGGTTATTAATGATGCTTATCGCAACCGGGTGATTGCCATGTTTGGGATTATTGCCTGTATTAACATTGGGCTGGTACCCGTCTATCCTTTGTAAATCGTACCAGTAGTCGCCTTCTATGGCAAACTCCAGCCTTCTTTCGTTGAGCAACTGTGCATAGCTAAAACTACCCAAAGGTGGTATACCTGCTCTTTGGCGTACTTTATTAATGTAACCAAGCGCTACACCATCGGTACTGGTTGCCGTAAGCGGAATACCGGTGCCCGGTGCCACCCCGGCCGCTTTGCCCAGGATAGCCTCGGCTGCTATTAAATACATATCGGCAAAACGCAGCAGGTAAGTGTTGGTTGAAGTGGCCTGGAAGGCGCTGAACCCACTATTATCTGCCGGGGTGCCCACCACATACTTTTTCATCCCGGCACCTGAACCCTGTGCATTAACAGCCCGGTATGTTTTACCATTAAACGTGGTATCAATGCGGCATATATAATACCCGCCGGCACTGCTGTGGATTTGAGGGTAAAAATCGTAGGCTGTCATAATAGATCCATGCCGGCGTACCACATCACCAGCAGCGGCATAAGCATTTTGTAAATCGAGTGTTGGCCCTAATTGACCCCATCCATCGCCGGTACCGGTAATATCTGTATTGGGTGCAATTACCGACTGGTGCTGGTTGCCAAACCCATAACCGCCATTGGATGTCCATTGCAGGGCTATCATAGATTCTTTATTATTGTTGCCTGTTCTTTCAAACATATTTACATAGGCACCCGGTGCATCCAGGCCCACCAGCGCAAACTCGCCGCTGTTAATTACTTTTTCGGCCTGTATCCTTGCACTATCATATTGCTGCTGGTACAGGTACACTTTTGCCAGCAGGCCTGCTGCCGAGGCGCTCGATACATGCCCTGTGCCCGCTACGCCGGGTTTGCAATTGGCTTCTGCAAATTGCAGGTCTAGTTTTATAAACTTGTATACATCATCTACAAGGTTGGTACGCACCGAACTAAATGAACCTACATAGGGCGCAGGGTCGGTAATAATGGGTACATTTCCAAAAAGCCGGGTAAGATAAAAATAGGCAAGGCCCCTCATGAGCCGGGCTTCGCCGAGGGCATTATTTACTTCCACAGCAGGCACGCTTGATGCTGCTCCGGGTAAATTGTTTATTAATGCGTTGGACTGTGCTACAACTGTATACAGTGAGTTCCATGCACTTTGAACAGCTTGTGTGGCATTGCCTGCTTCAAAAGCGCCAAAAGCATCAAAGGAGCCGTCGGAGCCGGCATAGCACATGGCATTACCTGCCTGCAGTTCGCAAATACCGAGGAATGCCTTACCATTGAAACCAAACCATGGGGCGGCATATAGGATGTTGGTACTGGACCGCACCTGGTCGGCCGTTTGGTAATAACTACCTACCGTAGCCGCATTTTCGGGCGGACGGTTAAAGAAATCTTTTTTACAGCTTGTAGTAGTTGCTGCTATCAGCACTGCTATGCTTAATATATATCTTAGTTGCATTGTCATTTTTGTTTACTTAGGTGATGAATAGTTTAAAATTCAGCATTGATACCAAAAGTAATTGTGCGTGGCGTGGGATACCTGCCATAATCTATGTTAGACAAAATAGGATTCTGGTTAAGCGAACCTACTTCAGGATCTAACCCGCTGTACTTGGTAAACACATGCAGGTTTTGGCCGCTGAAGTACAGTTTTAGCTGGCGTAGTTTCGCCTTACTTGCCCATTTTGCCGGAAGGCTGTACCCGAAACGAACATTTTGTATCCGCAGGTAAGAGGCACTTTCTAAAAACCTGTCGGACATCACCAGGTTATTGTTGCCCCATCCGGCCCTTGGTGCCGGTATGGTTGAGTTGGGGTTTTGAGGTGTCCAAAAATCAGCAGCTTCAGCCCTCTGGTTCAGGTATAAACCATACATACCCATTGCCTGAAAGTTGAGTGCATTCAAAATTTTACCCCCATACGATCCATTTAAGAATATGGACAAATCGAAATTTTTGTAGGTAAAATTATTGGTAATGCTATAGGTAAAATCTGGGTTGGGGCTGCCCAGGTAATACTGTGTATTGGGCAGTCCACCATTGTTGCCAGCATATAAAATATCACCCAGGTAGATGGCTGAATTTAAGGACCTGTCGCTGCTAACCGTTTGCGGAAAGCCCAATACATTTTGTGGGCTAAGTATTAGGTTTTCCAGGTCTTTTTGTGTACTGATAATGCCTTGCACCCTGTACCCGTAAAAGTCGCCAATGGCTCCGCCCGGTGCTGTTTTTGTAGCAAATACCTGTGGGCCAAAGCCGGTAGAGATTACACCATTCAATTCAGGGAATCCATTGAGTGAAACCACCCTGTTTTTATACCTTGAAAAAATGAGGGTGGAATTCCAGGTAAAATCTTTACGATTTATATTACGGGTATTGATGGTAAATTCAAATCCTTTGTTTTCAATTTCGCCTGCATTAACCCATGGTGGCTGCACCACTGCTACGTTGGAATATTCGGCAGTACCGCCACTCAGGAAAGAAGGCAGTGGCTGTTGAAATAAAAAGTTTTTGGAATTTTTCTTATAAATATCAAAGGTTACGCTGATGCGGTTGTTGAGCAAACCAAAATCGATACCCAGGTTTTGTTGTATGGCTGTTTCCCAGGTAAGGTCGGGGTTGCTGAAGTTGCCAACCCTGAAGCCAGTGCCCAGCCCTGTATTTACAGGAAATATAGCCGAGCCATAACTGTACTGCGGAATGCTTGAGTTACCGGTGGTGCCATAGCCTACTCTTACTTTAAGGTTGCTGACAGAGCGGTTCAGCCCTTCCATAAATTTTTCTTCTGAAACTTTCCACGAAGCTGCAACACCGGGAAAGTAGCCTACCTGCCGACCTTCGGCAAAGTTAGACGAACGGTCTCTGCGTACAGTAGCGGTTATGCTATACCTGTTATCGAAGGTATAAATAAGGCGTGCCATATACGATTCCATCGAAGTGCTTCCCTTGGGCTCATCCAGCAGGTTATTGGCCTGTGTACCGAGGTTAAGTGTTTGTATGGTATTGCCTGCCGTAAAGCCACTGGTACTGGCAGTAATACCTCCATATTCAGAAAGCCATACTTCACGGCCAATTTGTGCAAACACATTATGCTTATCGCCAAAAGTGTTATTATAATTCAAATGTTGTACCCATCCCCAGTAGCTGTCGTGTGTATTATTTTGCAGCAGGGTAGCTATGGTTACCGATTGGGCAGGCGGCAGGCCAGGAGCACCAACGGAATAAGTAGGGTTAAATATTTTTCCCTGTCCCCAGTTAAAGCTGCCGTTCAATTCTGAATGAAGGGTAAAATGTTTAAACAACTTTATATCGCCATATACCCTGCCCTGGATATTGCTGCGTTCCAGTGTATTGGTTACCGTCATAGCCCGCTGAAGGGGATTATCCCTTAGCCCCATGGGCTGTCCGCCGGGGTCGAGTGCAGGCCCGGCAAAGCTGCCATCTGCATTATAAATAGGTACGTCGGGTGCTTGTAATAAAGCACTCCACACTATACCGTAGTTATTGCCCAGCACGGTACTGGTATTATTGCGGTTGGCAGTAAGGCTTGTACCTACTTTCAGCCAGTCTTTAGCCTGTGAGTTCACCGAAGTGTGCAGGGATATCCTGTCGAACTTTGAGCCGATGATGGTACCCTCCTGTTTAAAATAACCACCCGATATATAGTAATCGGTTTTAGCATTAGCGCCTGATATAGAAAGGGTGTGGCTTTGCTGCATGGCCCTGCGAAACACCGCATCCTGCCAGTTGGTACCCGGGCCCAGTTTGCTGGGATCGGCAAATTCAAAACGAGGCGTGGTATTAAATAAGTCAGAAAGTTTATTTTGAAATGCAGCATATTGGCCCAGGTTCATCATATCCATAAACCTTGGCTGTTCCTGGAAGCCCACATAAGCATCATAATTTAGGCGTGCATCACCAGCCTTACCTTTTTTTGTTGTGATTATTACCACACCATTAGCAGCACGGCTACCATAAATGGCTGATGCGGAGGCATCTTTTAATACATCGATAGATTCAATATCATTAGGGTTGATACTGGCCAGCACACTGGGTTTTTGTTCCTGTGTAACAGGCGAAAGGCCACCAAAAACCGGGTGGTTAGAGGATGCCTGCGATGGCGCATTACCATCTATAAGTACACCATCTATTACATAGAGTGGCTCCGAGCTGCCAAAACGGGTGATACCCCGGATACGTACCGAGATAGCCGAACCCGGCTGACCGGAATTGGCCGTAACTGTAACGCCGGCAGCCCTGCCCTGCAGCATCTGGTCTACTGTTGGTTGCGGTATGTTGGCAATTTCTTTTGCTGTAACAGAGGATATTGCACCGTTTACATCGCCCCGTTTTTGAGTACCGTATCCAATTACCACCACTTCTTCAAGGCTGGAATTGTCTACCTGTAGTACAACACTTAAACTGGATTTGTTACCAATGGGTAATTCCTTAGTAACATAACCAACATAAGAAACCAGCAGCACCCGTGCCGCAGCGGGCACATTAAGCTTAAAGTTTCCGTCGGCTTCAGCAACTGTGGAAATTTTGGGGCTACCCTTAACCGTTACTGTAGCACCGGGCAACGGCTTACCGGCAGCATCCTTTATGGATCCGGTAATTGATTTGTCTTGTGCCAATAAAATTGCTGGGGAAAATAATAGTGAACAGTACAATACGACTGTCCGCAGAAGTCTTTTGTATCTCATATAGCAAGTAAGTTTTGTTCAAAATTATACCGATTGCATGATGTTGTTGTAATACTATTTTATCAAGTAATAGTATTTTATTCCTGTATGCACAGGATAAGGCTTCTGCACACCTGCACATCTTATAGATAATAAGTTCCGGGCACTATAATAAGCAGCATAAAATTGTACTAATACTTTTTTACCTTTATCCTGATATAATACGCTTGCAATGAAAGAAAGTATTCTTAGAGAAATTACGCCACTTACCAGCGGCGACTGCTTTACCATATTTTCCCGTACAAAATCTGAGTTTGATTTTCCCTTGCACAGCCACGAAGAACTGGAGCTAAATTTTATCCTGAATGCAAAAGGGGCAAGGCGTATAGTAGGTGATCACCTCGGCGAAATAGATGATATAGAACTGGTGCTTGTAGGCTCAAACCTGCAGCATGCCTGGTTTACACACAAATGCAAAAGCAAAAATATCAGGGAGCTAACCTTACAGTTTCACAAAGATTTGTTTGATGAAAAATTTTTGCGCCGCAATCAACTCAGTTTTATTAAAACGATGTTTGAAAAATCCATCCGTGGCATTTTGTTTTCTAAAGAAACCGCCCTGCAGTTGCAGGACAGAATCATCAACCTTAACCAAAAACATGGTTTCGATTCTGTACTGGAACTTATGTCTATCCTCCACGACCTCTCTACTTCAAGGAATATGCGTATCCTCTCTGACTCATCTTTTAATGGCAACGAACACTTTAGCTACAACAGCCGCCGTATTGAAAAAGCCTATGAATACATGAACAACAATTTTGACAAACAGATCACTTTAAACGAAGTGTCGAAACTGGTAAATATGTCGGAAGTGTCGTTCAGCCGGTTTTTCAAAAATCGTACAAGCATTACGTTTATCGACAGCCTGAACGAAATAAGGCTTGGCAATGCCTCCCGTATGCTGATTGATACCACACACTCCATTTCGGAAGTCGCTTACAGTTGCGGCTTTAACAACCTCTCTAATTTCAACCGTATTTTTAAAAAGAAAAAAGGATGCACACCCAAAGAGTTCAGAGAAAGTTATTCGGGAACCAGGATTTTTATATAAGCACTACCAGCCCTTTACGCTCCTGATATAAGGCGTAAGTTCAGCCGCAATCATTTGTTGTTCCTGCACCGTAGGGTGATAGCCACAACCACCAATATATTGTTTCGAAAAAATAAAAGTATGCACTGCTGTATCGCCTGTTGTATGCAGGTATTGCTGCACACCGCTGAGATACTTTTTTTGTGCGGCCAGTAAAGTGGCATCGGCCATCGGGCTGCTGAGGCAGATAATAGCGGTATGCGGATAATGGCGCCGAAGCGTTTGAATAAATTGTACATAAGCGCTGCAAAAAGCAGTAGAGTCCTGCACCCCGTCGTTTTGCCCCAGGCAGATGGTTACCACATCGGGCTGGTATTTTTTAAAATCCCATTCAATTTTATTGTCTCGTACACTTATTTTATCGTATACCTGTGGCATCAGTATATCCATATTACAGCAGCTACGTATAAGCCCAATGCCTGATGCAGATACCAAATGGTACTGTGCATCAAGTTGCCTTCCGGTTATAGCAGCATAACTCATGTAACCATTGGTCTGGTCGTACCATTCGCCATTGTCGCAGGGTATATCCACTGTATCTGCAGCCATAGCACTGGTAATAGAATCGCCGTAACTTTCAATTTTTCGTGTAGCAGCCTTTGGTGCCGGCAACAGCTTTTGGCAAAGCACACCTTCAAACTGTATATAGCCAATACCCGCCTCGGTACTTTTGGCAATTACCACGGTATGTGTGCCCCTGGCAAGCCCTTTAGCAATTTGCAGCGTATCTGTTTTTTGCTTTAGCTTAATGCGCTGCACCACACCATCTACAATAATGTTGAGATAATTGTGATAATTGCCATACAGTTGCTCATCGGTAATGATGGCAGAGCAGTCGGAACCGTCAAATACAAAACTCACCTGTGCAGCGCTGGCCCACATTTTTGGCTTTGCTTTTTCTGAAAAATCTATCCGGCCCATATAGGCAAAGCGTTCATCATCGGCTGTAAACAGTTTTGTTTTTTTTGTACAGGAAATGCTGAAAACGGATAGAAGTATGAACAGAAAAGGGATGATTTTTTTCATATCGCTTTGATGTGGGGATTGAAAAGATGCTGCAATCAAAATTAGGAGCAATCGATATGGCAGCCCGGTATTTATTTAGCAGCATATAATATTGTTTTAGCAAAAAAAACCTCCTGCTCATACATTGGCAGGAGGTTTTTTTGTGTTAATTGTTTTTACTACCAGCCCAATATCCAGGCAAAAATCAATGGGGCCACAATGGTGGCATCACTTTCAACGATGAATTTCGGCGTATGAATATCCAGTTTGCCCCAGGTAATTTTTTCGTTGGGCACCGCACCGCTGTACGAGCCGTAGGATGTAGTACTATCGCTAATTTGACAGAAATAACTCCAGAAGGGTACATCATGCCATTCCAAATCCTGGTACATCATGGGCACCACACATATCGGAAAATCGCCGGCTATGCCACCGCCAATTTGGAAAAAGCCCACACCCTTACCAGACGAATTTTGGCGGTACCAGTCGGCTAACCACACCATATATTCAATACCACTTTTAACCGTATCGGCTTTTAGTTCACCCTTTATCACGTAGCTGGCAAAAATGTTGCCGGTAGTGCTATCTTCCCAGCCCGGCACCACAATCGGAATATTTTTTTGTGCGGCAGCTACCACCCAACTGTCTTTAGGGTCTATTTCATAATACTGCTCCAGCTCGCCACTCAGTATGGTTTTATATAAAAATTCGTGCGGAAAAAATCTTTCACCATTTGCTTCCGCTTTTTTCCATTGTGCATATAAATGTTTTTGTAAGCGGCGAAAAGCCTCCTCTTCCGGTATGCAGGTATCGGTAACCCTGTTGTAATGATTTTCCAGCAGATCCCATTCATCCTGTGGGGTAAGGTCGCGGTAGTTGGGTATGCGTTTGTATTTGGAATGGGCCACCAGGTTCATCACATCTTCTTCCAGGTTGGCGCCGGTACAACTAATAATTTGTACTTTATCCTGCCGTATCATTTCGGCAAGGCTAAGGCCAAGCTCACCACTGCTCATAGCGCCGGCAAGGGTTATCATCATTTTGCCACCTTCGTTCAGGTGGGTTTCGTATCCTTTAGCGGCATCCATCAGTGCTGCAGCATTAAAGTGCCTGTAATGATGCTGTATAAAATTTGAAACGGGTCCTTTACTCATAATGCATTTTTTTCAGGCAGCAAAAATAGCAGTTTGAAAGGTTAGTGCATCAATTTGCTTATTATCATTTTATAATAAAAAACCGCCGAAAGCAAACTGTATTGGCATTTACCGTTACAATTATACTTCCGGCGGAAAAGTCCGGTTATAAATTTTGGCTTATTTTATTTTTTGATGCGGCGCTCTACAGTAATATCGCCATAAGTATCTATTTTAAGCTTTAGCGTGTGCTTTTCGTTCGCCACAGTCATGTAGTAGTTGGTTTCACCTTCGTAGGTAATTTCTGTAGCGGTTGGCGAAAAGTTGTACCCGGCAAATTTTTGCTCTACCGACCTTAATACTGTGGCAGGCATTTCTGTTCTTAAAATTACTTTAGAAACAGCAAGCAACTCACCGGCAGGGGTGTAAGCGGCTTCGTTTCTTTTTTGATTTACATCAAAGGATACATAATACACACCATCTTTTTTATCCCAGGTGGCATTTTCGGCCCGGGCAAAATCTTTTTCGAAAGAGGAACGCACCCTGGTGCTGATGGTGGTTTCGTTACTGTCGCCGGCAAATACAGCGGTTGTGGTGAGCAGCAATGCTGCAAAAGCGATTGTGAGCTTTTTCATAACTATACTTTTTAAAGGTTTTTAATAAGCCGCTTCATGGCTTGCGGCTGTTTTGATGATGAAACAAAAGTATAGTGCCCCGGCACATACTGCAATCAAAACTTGATTAAAGACACAATAAAGGCAGTTCAGGCAGCGAAAAAGACGTTTGAAGTGTATAACTTATACCGGCAATATCTACAGGATGCAGTACCAGCCTGTACTTGAGCCAAATTGCAAAAAGTTTCACAAAGGATGTTTTAAAAATGTTAAATGGTAAAGATGGTTTTAACAAAAACCTGTCAGGCCAATCTACCAACCAAAGCACCTAATTTTAATCAACAATCATCGCCGATGAATTTACTGGCCCATGCCTTTCTTTCGTTTAGCCACCCGGAAATACTGGTGGGCAACATGATTAGCGATTATGTAAAGGGTAAAAAAAAATTCGCCTACACGCCGGGTATACAAAAAGGCATCACACTTCACCGGGCTATCGATGCTTATACAGATACACACCCTGCTACGGCTAAGGCTAAAGTTTACTTTCGCAACCACTACCGCCTGTATGCCGGTGCTTTTGTTGATATTGTATACGATCATTTTTTGGCCAACGACAACATGCAATTTTCAGATGCTGAGGCACATGCTGCATTTTGCAGCCACACATACAAGCAGCTTCTACAATACCGGGGGGCTATGCCCGGGCCTTTTAGCAATATACTGCCTTATATGCATGCACAAAACTGGCTGTACCATTACCGTTATAAAGAAGGAATACAGCGAAGCTTTGAAGGCCTTGTACGCCGGGCAGCCTACCTGCAAAGTTCCGATGCCGCTTTTAACAGCTTTAACGAGCATTACGAAGCCCTACAGGCCTGCTACAACGAGTTTTTCCCCTCATTGAAATCATTTACCATTCATACACTCCACAAGCTGATAAACACCTGAGTAACTTATTTTTGAACAAAATAAAACGGTTATGATGAGAGTATTAATATCCACGCTTTTCATTATTATATTTTGCCCGGCACTGCTGGCACAAACCAAGCTACCCCCGGTAGATAAATCACCGATGGATGTAAGCTATTACCCTGCCAACTATCCTGTTTTAAAAATACAGGATAAAATATCAGAACCCCTGGTGGCAAGGGTACTGTACAGCAGGCCACAAAAAAACGGCCGTACCCTCTTTGGCGACTTGATAGAATATGGCAAAATATGGCGGCTGGGTGCCAATGAAGCCACCGAAATAGAGTTTTTTCAACCGGTAAAAATTGGCAACACAAAAATCAAAAAGGGCCGTTACTCCCTTTACTGTATTCCTTATACCGATAAATGGACCATCATTATCAATAAAGACACCGACTCCTGGGGTGCTTTTAAGTACAGCGAAGCCAATGATGTAGGCTGGATTGATGTGCCCGTACAGAAACAAAATGAATCGCTGGAATTTTTTGCAATGGCTTTTGAAAAATCTGCTACAGGGGCCAATTTAATTATAGCCTGGGATGATGTACGAACCACCGTACCCATCAGTTTTCACTAAAAAGTTTTAAATACATTCCGGGTTTAACCCGGTTTTTTTTTGATATTTACGCCATGTGTGGTATTGCCGGTATTATTGATAAGCTCACGCTTAAAAACCAGGATCAGAAAACAGCCCTTCTGCAGCGTGTTAAAAAAATGACCGATATCCTTGCCCATCGTGGGCCCGATGGAGAGGGGCACTGGATTAACCAATCGGGCAATGTATGCCTGGGCCACCGCAGGCTGGCCGTAATCGACCTTTCGGCCAATGCAGCCCAGCCCATGCACTTTAACCCGGCCATGCCCTTTGAAACAGCCTCCCCACGCTATACCATTACCTACAATGGCGAAATATATAATTATGTAGAGCTGCGGGAAGAATTGTATAAAAACGGGTACCGTTTCCGGTCGCACAGCGATACCGAAATTATATTAGCCGCCTACGATTTTTGGAAAGAAGCCTGTGTACAGCATTTTGATGGCATGTTTGCTTTTGCCATCTGGGACGAGCAGGAGCAAATGCTTTTTGCCGCCAGGGACCGCTTTGGCGAAAAGCCTTTTTACATGTATTTTGATGAAAGGCATTTTGTTTTTTCGAGCGAAATGAAAGCCATGTGGGCCACCGGCATTCCCAGGCAGGTAGATCAAAAAATGCTGTTGAACTACTTAGCACTGGGCTATGTGCAAAATGCCAGCGATAAGGAGCAAACATTTTTTGAAAACATTTTTGCACTGCCCCCCGGCCACTACCTGCACTTTAAAACCAGCGTTTTTGATTACAGCGTTCATCCCTATTGGGAATTGGATAAAGAAGCTACCCTTACCATTGCCCCCGAAACAGCCATTGAGGAGTTTACGGCATTATTTACTACTTCAGTAAAACGCAGGCTTCGCAGCGATGTGGAAACCGGTGTAAGCCTGAGCGGCGGGCTCGATAGCTCTTCAATAGCTGCCACTATTTATACCCTGCTCAAAGGCAGCAAACAACTATCGGCATTCTCCGCAATTTTTCCGGGTTTTGAAAAAGATGAATCAGCTCCAATAAAACAGCTTGCCACTGCTTACAAACTCAACAGCCATACCTGCACCCCCACTGCAGAAGGATTTATCAGCGAATTTCAAAAACTTTGTTACTACCAGGAAGAGCCCTTTCAATCGGCGGGCATTTATGCCCAGTACAAAGTATTTGAGCTGGCCAAAAAACAGGGTACAAAAGTGCTGCTGGACGGGCAGGGTGCCGATGAAACACTGGCCGGTTATTACAAATATATACACTGGTACCTGCAGCAACTGATTAACCGCAAACGCTACCGGGAAGCTATAAGCGAAAAAAAGAAATTCAGGGATAATCACATGACATTTAACTGGGGTATAAAAAATTATATCGCCACATTTTTACCGGCACATGCCGCCATACACCTCGAAAAAAATGAGTACCAGCGCATACTGCGCCATCCCTACCTCCGGCGTGATTTTATTCGTTCTATGCAGGGCCGGGAGTTAGAAGGCATTTACAAACCCGTAGTTACCAAGCTCAATGATATCCTTTACTTTAATACCATATCGATGGGGCTGGAAGAGTTGCTGCGTTTTTGCGACCGCAACAGCATGGCGCATAGCCGGGAAGTAAGGCTGCCTTTTTTAAGCCACGAACTGGTTGCCTTTATTTTTTCACTCCCGGCAGATTTTAAAATACGGGGAGGCTGTACCAAATGGCTGCTGCGCAAAGCCATGGAAAACATTTTACCGGAAAATATTACATGGCGTAAAGACAAAATAGGCTTTGAACCTCCGCAACAGCAGTGGATGGAAAATCCTCAAATGCAGGAATACATTCACGAAGCAAAACGGATACTGGTAAACGAGGCTGTTTTAAAAGCCGATGTATTGATGGAAAAAGTAGTACCTCAAGCCGCTTACGATGAAAAAGGCTACGATTGGCGCTACCTGTGTGCCGCACAACTGTACAGCAATACCGAAAAATAAACAGCCTGTTGGCCTTCAGCAACTATACAGGCTATTTTTATAACAATACATTTTTTAATACCCATGACATTACAAGATAAAACTTTAGCGCTTGCCACCCGTATCATTCATGCCGGTGCCGAGCCCGACCCCACTACCGGGGCTATTATGACACCCATTTTTCAAACCAGTACCTATGTGCAGGCAGCGCCGGGGCAACATAAAGGCTACGAATATGCCCGCAGCCAAAACCCCACCCGTAAGGCCCTGGAAGAAGCCTACGCCATTATCGAAAACGGCCAATATGGCCTGGCTTTTAGCAGCGGTGTGGCCGCTACCGATGCCGTTATTAAATTATTGCAACCCGGCGATGAAGTGATTGCTGCCAGCGATATGTATGGCGGCACCTACCGGCTTTTTACCAAAATATTTGAAAAATTTGGCATCCGCTTTAAATACACCAATACCGGTAATATTGAAAATGTAAAAGCTGCACTAACGGCAAGCACTAAGCTCATCTGGCTGGAAACACCAACCAACCCTTTAATGAATATCACCGATATCGAAGCCATATCGGCCATTGCCAAAACTGCTGGTGCCTTGGTATGTGTGGATAATACTTTTGCTTCTCCCTATTTGCAAAATCCGCTTACGCTAGGGGCAGATATTGTTATGCATTCCGCTACTAAATACCTCGGCGGCCACAGCGATGTAATCCAAGGCTGCCTGGTAATGAACGACCCTGCGCTGAGAGAACAATTGTATTTTATCCAAAAAAGCAGTGGCGCAGTACCCGGACCAATGGATTGCTTTTTGGTACTGCGTGGCATAAAAACATTGCATGTGCGCATGCGCCAGCATTGCGAAAACGGCCGCATGATTGCCCACTGGCTGCGCAATCATCCTAAAGTTGCAAAAGTATATTGGCCGGGATTTGAAGACAATCCTGGTTATGCCATTGCCAAAAAACAAATGAATGACTTTGGCGGCATGATTAGTTTTACTTTGAAAGACGAAAGCACCGAAGCTGCTTTTAAGGTTTTATCCTCTACCAAAATATTTGCATTGGCCGAAAGCCTGGGCGGTGTAGAGTCGCTCATCAACCACCCGGCCAGCATGACGCATGCCAGCATACCCAGGGAAGAAAGAATTAAAAACGGGCTGAGCGATGGCCTCATCAGGCTGAGTGTAGGCATTGAAGATGTAGCAGATTTAATTAAAGATTTAGAAACGGCCATTGGTTGATTTAAAATGAGCACACTTGAAATTACCGGCTGGATAGGCACCATACTGATTGTTGGCGCTTATTTTTTAAACATTAATGGCAAAATCAAAAGCACCGCCATGCCTTATATCCTGTGCAACCTTATTGGCGGCATTTTATTTTCGGTTTATACTTTTGCTCACCGAACTTATCCCAATATGGTCGTCAATATCACCTGGGTAATAATTGCCATTGCAGCCCTCCTGCGCAAAGAAAAATGACGATGACGCAAAACCTTCATGATTTATTGAATAAAAAAACGGCTTTATACAACCAGCCTGATTTTATTACCAACGACCCTGTTAGCATCCCCCATCGTTTTACCCGGCAGCAGGATATTGAAATTGCTGGTTTGTTTGCCGCTATATTGGCCTGGGGCAATCGCAAAAGCATTATTGCTTCCTGCACCAAATTGATGACCCTTATGGATAATGCCCCTTTTGATTTTGTACTGCATGCCGGGCCAAAACAACTTAACCGGCTCAAAGGATTTGTACACCGCACTTTTAACACATACGACCTCTGGCACTTATTACAGTTTTTACAGCACCACTATTCCAAACAGCAAAGCCTCGAAACGGCATTTACACAATGGATGCAGCCCGGCCACGATACTATTGAACAGGCCCTTGCCGGCTTTCATCACTATGTATTTGGATTTAATGAAGCTGCTCATGAAGAAAAGCATTGCCGCAAACACATCTCCACACCAGAAAAAAAATCGGCCTGCAAAAGACTCAATATGTATTTACGATGGATGGTGCGGCAAGACAGCAGCGGCGTTGATTTTGGCCTCTGGAAAAACATCAGCCCGGCACAATTGGTATGCCCCCTCGATGTACATGTAGCAAGGGTGGCCAGGGGTTTAGGCTTACTGCAGCGCAAACAAAACGACTGGCAGGCAGCAACAGAACTTACCCACCAGTTAAAGCAATTTGACCCTGCCGATCCGGTAAAATATGATTATGCCCTGTTTGGCCTGGGCGTAATTGAAAAATATTAAATACCATGAGCAACCCGTTGTTAGTACAACAAATTAATAAAGAACTGGCCCTGCAACTGCCCGATGCAATAAACGGGGAAACGCTGCAGCAGCAACTCTCTGCCCATATCAATCACATGATTGTACACCGCTTTGAAGCATTGATAAACCTGCTTTACCGTATTGATATAAATGAAAATAAAATAAAACTATTGCTGCAGGAGGCAGGCCACCAGGATGCCGGTGGTATTATTGCTGCCGCCATTATAGAACGCCAGCTTGAAAAAATCAATACAAGAAAAAAAATGAAAAACGATAACAATATACCGGAAGATGAAAAATGGTGATGCTGGTTAATGCGCCACTTTTTCTCCATCAAACATCAGCTCCTTTACTTTTTCCTTGTCTTCTTTTTCAGTCTTCAGATCGAACATGGTGCCAAAAACCCTGTCCCACAAAGTGGAACTTACACCAAAGCCCCTTTCCTGTTGCTTATAATGATGCAGGTGATGATTGCGCCACAGGGGTTTCATCCATTTAAAAGGAGGGTTCCAGGCATGGATGGCATAATGCATGGTGCCATACATCAGGTAACCCAGCATAAACCCGGCAAAAAATGAAAATACAAACACAGTAACACCAATCAGCGTTGCCATTAAAAACATAGTACCAAAAATTACCGAAGCCAGTATAAGGCTGGGCAGGGGCGGCATAAAAAGGCGTTCTTTATCCCTGGGATATTCATGATGGTTACCATGCATTACATACACAACCTTTTGCAGTCTTTCGCTTTCGGCAATTAAATGAAATACAAACCGGTGCATGATGTACTCAAAAAAAGTCCAGAATAAAATACCAGCAAAAAAACTAAGGAATACAGACAACATCCCTAAAGACTTAACGGCATTACTGTAATACAATAAAAAAATAATGAGTGGCAGGTACATACCCCAAATAACAAGAGGGTGTGTTTTTGTAAAAAACTCCAGGTACTTATTTTTAAAAAGACGGGCCTGCCCTTTGTTGTGAATTTTCTCAAACTTCATACTTACACATTTCTTGCACGAAAATAACTTTTCCTGCTATTACCACCCTGTTAATTATAAAAATCATCAATTTTTAATAATTACATTTGGCTGCAATTGTTTTAATATGAAATTAGTTAGTTATATAAAAGACGGGCACGACCAGCTTGCAATACTCATTAATGGTAACCTGTACGATACCGATGCCCTGCATCCTGATTTGCCGGTAAGTATGGCAATGTTTTTAAACTATTGGGATGATATGTATCCGCTTGCTCTTGCTGCTGAACAGCGGCTTAAAGACGGGATGGGCAGGGCCGCCACACCTGTTGATGTTGAAAGCGCCACGCTTTTGGCACCCGTGCCGCACCCAACCAGTTGCCGGGATGGCTATGCTTTCAGGCAGCATGTGGCTGCCGCACGCCGAAACCGTAATGCAGCAATGATTCCGGAATTTGACCAATACCCCATTTTTTATTTTACTAACCACAACAGTATCCAGGGCCCCGGCGATATCCTGTGCATGCCCGACCATTTTAAAAAATTAGATTTTGAACTGGAAGCAGCCATAGTGATTTGCAGGCCCGGCAGAAATATTCCTGCTGCAGAAGCCGATCAATATATCGGTGGGTTGATGATTATGAACGATATCAGTGCCCGCCAATTGCAACAGGAAGAAATGCTGCTGAATCTCGGCCCCGCCAAAGGCAAAGATTTTGCAACAGCCATTGGCCCCATGCTGGTTACTTTAGATGAATTAGAGCAATACGAAGTGCCCTGCAAACCCAACCACACCGGCAAAGCCTGGAACCTGAAAATGACCTGCGCCATAAATGGCATACCCGTTAGCGAAGGCAATCTTAGTGATATGGACTGGACTTTTGCTGAAATTATAGAGCGGTGCAGTTATGGTGTTAACCTCTATCCCGGCGATATCATCGGCAGCGGCACGGTTGGCACCGGTTGTTTTTTAGAATTAAATGGTACAGGTAAACTAAATGACCCGGAATATATAGAACAATGGCTTCAGGAAGGCGATGTGGTGGATATGGAAATAGACGGATTAGGAAAACTGAGTAATACAATTGTTAAAGAGGATAGTGATTTTTCGATTTTGTTGTTGAAGAAAGTTACGGGTTGACGGGTTATGAGTTAACTAATGTTTGATTTCATTAACTATAAATTGTACTAGTTATGGCAACAATACAATCATTTGAAGAATTGGAAATCTGGAAAAAGGCCCAGAATCTTGGTGTTATGGTTTTTGAGTTAAGCGAGGCGAATCTAAAAATTGCTAAAGACTATTCATTTAAAGATCAAATTAAAAGAGCATCACTTTCTATTTCAAATAATATTGCAGAAGGATTTGAGTACAGCAACAATAATGATTTTTACAGATTTCTGCGTATTTCTAAAGGCTCTTGTGGCGAAGTAAGAAATTGCCTGCTATTTTCAGAAAGGGTAAAATACACAACTGGAGATGAAGTGGAACAAATGATTGATTATTCAAGATCACTGGCAAAACAAATAGGCAGTATGATGCGGTATCTCATGAGGAATAAAACTGCAAAAACCACAAACAACAAAAACCCGTAACCCGCCAACCCATAACTGCATTTTTATGCTTGCACTAAATGTAAAAGATCTCAAACCTGCTGAACGGCAAAACATCCTGCAACATGCTATTGCCCCAAGGCCAATTTGTTTTGCATCCACTATTGATAAAAATGGAAACGTAAATTTATCCCCCTTTAGTTTCTTCAATCTTTTTTCTTCTAATCCACCAATCGTTATTTTTTCCCCTGCAAGAAGGGTAAGAGATAATACAACCAAACATACACTCGAAAATATTTTGGAAGTACCTGAAGTAGTGGTAAATATTTGCGATTACAATATGGTGCAACAGGTAAGCCTCAGCAGTTGCGACTATCCAAAAGGCATAGACGAATTTATTAAGGCCGGTTTTACAAAAGAACCCTCCCGGCTCATACAGCCACCCCGGGTAAAAGAAAGCCCCGTACAAATGGAGTGTAACGTAATTGAAATAAAACCATTGGGTACTGAAGGCGGTGCCGGCAACTTAGTAATTGCAGAAGTGTTGCTGATGCACATTAATGAAGCTGTACTCAACGAAGATAAAACCATGATTGACCAAACCAAACTGCAGCATATTGCAAGGCTGGGCGGCGATTGGTATTGCAAAGTAAACAGCAGCAATTTATTTAAAGTGGAAAAACCAAATACCAAACTGGGTATTGGCATAGATATGCTGCCGGCGTCCATCCGAAACAGTACAATACTTACCGGCAACAACCTGGGGCAGTTAGCCAATGTACATGAAATGCCGGTTATTGATCCTGCCTTTGATGATGACCGACTTAAGAATATCATCCAGTATTTTTCTATCAATCCTAATGAGATGGAGAAGGAACTGCACACTTATGCAAAAGAGTTGCTGAATAGTGGAAATGTAAATGCAGCCTGGCAGGTGCTCCTTTGTTTGGGTTAATTAGTTAGATTTGTAGTAATGTCATCGGCAATAAAAATATTACCCCATTACACTTACGATGAGTGGCAACACTGGGAGGGTCGCTGGGAATTAATAGAAGGCATACCCTATGCCATGAGCCCGGCACCTGCACCCGGGCATCAGTGGGTAAGCAGCAATATAAAATATGAATTAAAAGATGCTATAAAAAAATCCGGCTGTAACAATTGTAAGGTGTATGACTTTATTGATGTAAAAATTAACGAAAGCACCATATTGCAACCGGATGCCCTTGTGGTATGCAGGGAAATCACCAGGCCTTTCCTCGATTTTCCTGCTACTGTTGTAGTAGAAGTACTCTCTCCATCCACAGCCATGAAAGACAGGAACAATAAATTTTACCTGTACCAGGCTTTTAAAATCCAGTATTACATTATGGTTGATGCCGATAACAAAACCATTGAAATATACGCACTTGATAAGGAAAATAAATACCAGTTACAACCACTAACAGCACAACAGCCCTTTTGCTTTACAACCGATAACCACTGCACATTTGAAGTATTGCTGGAAAATATCTGGCAATAGCAAATTGCTTTACCACTTTTGCCCAAACACCCTCTTTAAAATATCCGATGTACGTGCCGCAAAATTAGTACGGATGTTTACTTCTTCTTTAGCAATCAAATCAAACAAAGCTTCGGTGGCTTTACCGGTTACAAAGGAGGGCAAATCAGGATTGAGTTTTGTGAAAGTGGTAGGAAAACTATTGTAGGCATTAATTACATCACCATAATACTTTGTAGCTTCCACCTTATCCAGCGATGCTTTTATTACCGGCTGAAAAGCCGCCATCAGCTTGTCCGTTGTTTTCACCCTGAAAAAATGGGTAGCGCTGGTATCCCCGTTTTTTACCAGGCCGATGGCATCTTCAATCGTCATACTTTTAATAGCATCAGCAAATATGGGTTTGGCATAGCCAACAGCATCCTCTGCACCACGGTTAATTTGCAGAATAGCCCTGTCCACCATTTTGCCCATACCAATATCCCGGAGGGTATTTTCAATTTTCCGGGCTTCGGGTGGCAGCAACACTTTGTAAAGTGCATTTTTAAAAAAGCCATCTTCTTTATTCAACTGCAATACAGCGCCTGCAATGCCATTGCTCAAAGCTTCTTTAATACCCTGGCCGGCCTCAGCCTGCGTAACGCCAACGGGTGTGGTGGGCAAATGTTGAAACATATCGCAACCGGAAAACAAAAAAACTGTTGTAAGGAGGAGCAGTATTCTTTTCATAATAGATGTATCAATCTGGTAAATAAACCCGGGCAAATTATAGCTAAGAGGCCATATAGCAAAAATGCGTTGCATCCGGTATCTTTGCTGCCCAAAATAAACAAATAACACTTCAGGTTTATGAGTACAAAGCCTTTATCGGAGCAGGAAGTTATCAGGAGAGAAAAATTAGCCGAACTCGACAAACTGGGTATTGATGCTTACCCGGCACCATTATACCCGGTAAATACAACTTCGAAAAACATAAAAGAAAATTATAAAGGAGAAGAGAATAAGGCTGATTTTGCTGATGTATGTATAGCTGGCCGGATTATGAGTGTAAGGGATATGGGCAAGGCCAATTTTGCCGTAATACAGGACAGTGAGGGTAGAATTCAGATTTATATCAAGCAGGATGATATTTGCCCCGGCGAAGACAAATCCCTATTTCAAACCGTGTGGAAAAAACTGCTGGATATTGGCGACATCATTGGTGTAAAGGGCTACGTGTTTACTACCAAAACAGGCGAAACATCCATTCATGTAAAAGAATTTACCCTGCTTACAAAAGCCCTGCACCCGTTGCCCGTAGTTAAAGAAAAAGATGGTGAGGCTTTTGATGAAGTAACCGACCCTGAATTTCGCTACCGCCAGCGCTATGCCGATTTAATTGTAAACCCCGGCGTAAAAGACACTTTTGTAAAACGTACCAAACTGGTAAATACCATCCGGGAATTTTTAAATGAAAAGGGTGCTTTGGAAGTGGATACCCCGGTGCTGCAGGCAATACCCGGCGGTGCGGCTGCAAGGCCATTTATTACGCATCACAATGCGTTAGATATTCCCATGTATATGCGTATTGCCAACGAACTGTATTTAAAACGCCTGATTGTAGGTGGTTTTGAATGGGTATATGAGTTCAGCCGCAACTTCCGCAACGAAGGGATGGACCGTACCCACAACCCTGAATTTACCATACTGGAATGGTACACCGCATATAAAGATTATTTCTGGATGATGGAAATCACCGAGCAGTTGTTTGAAAAAGTGGCGCTTGCCCTGCACGGCACTACCGAACTAACGGTGGGGGATAGGCAAATTTCTTTTAAAGCCCCTTTCAAACGCATTTCAATTTTTGATGCCATAAAAGAACATACCGGTATTGATATCAGCGAAATGGATGAAGCAGGCATCAGGGAAGTATGCCGGCAACTGCATATCCATGCCGATGAAAAATGGGGCAAGGGCAAACTGATTGATGAAATTTTTGGCGAAAAATGTGAAGGCAATTATATACAGCCCACTTTTATTATCGATTACCCGGTAGAAATGAGCCCGCTAACCAAAAAACACCGCAGCAAACCCGGGCTGGTAGAGCGCTTTGAGCTGATGATTAACGGCAAGGAAATTGCCAATGCTTACAGCGAACTGAACGACCCACTCGATCAGCGCCGCCGCTTTGAAGAGCAGGCCGAACTGATGCAGCGTGGCGATGATGAAGCCATGTTTATCGATTATGATTTTTTGCGTGCGCTGGAATACGGCATGCCACCCACTTCCGGTATTGGTATCGGTATCGACAGGCTGTGCATGCTGCTTACCAACCAGCCCTCCATACAGGATGTATTGTTCTTCCCAATGATGCGGCCTGAACAAAACCCTTAATTTTTTGTAACTTGGGTAAAACATAAACATATGTCTGTTGCGAATTTTAAGAAAAAACAAATTGGGTCAGGCATATACACTATACCTGATATAGCTAAGATTCTAGGCTACTCACAGCAAAAGGTAAGAAGATACATTAATGATTATTGGGATGACAGCCTTGGTAAAGAACTATTTAAAGAAACATATAGCTGGAAAAAAGACAACAATCAAAGGGCTGTAAACTTTTATGTTTTAATCGAACTATACACTTGCTTTTTATTGAGAGAGCTCGGCGCTTCTACCCAATCAATAATGAAAGCAAGAAAAAATATGAGTAAACAATTGGAAACCCCTTACCCTTTTGCCTCATATAAAGTATTAATTGCTGGTCGAAAAATTTTATTTGAACTTGAAGACTTGATTATTTCAGCAGATGGAAGTAATCAAATAAATCTTTCAGAAATTATCAGAACATTTGCACAAAATGTAGATTTTGATAAAAATAATCTTGCAAGTCGTTTTTGGCCAAAAGGGAAACAGAACTCAGTAGTAGTAGACCCTCATCACCAATTTGGTCAGCCAATTATTAATGGGACTAATATTAGTGCCGAAGGTATTTTTTATATGTATCAAAGTAATGAACCGGTTGAATCTATTGGGATTTTATATGATATTACAGAAAAGCAGGTAAATGATGCAATTAATTTCTATAAAAGTAAAGCTGCATGATTGAGATTTACCTGGATGAAAATTTATCTGAGTATGTTGCTGATGCGTTGAATGCTCTAAATAAAGGTTACTTCAAAGACATATATGTACATTCAACAAAAACAAAATTTGGAAAAGGTGCCCCTGATGAAGTCATTATACCTTCTATCGGCAAATCAAATGGGATACTAATTACACGGGATTTAAATATTTCAAGAACAAAATTGCAGTTTCAACTTTGCGAAGAATATGTTCTTGGAGTTTTCTTTATAAAGTTACCTAAAGGAATGAGTAAGCATTGGGAAATAGTAAAGCTTTTAATCAACTGCTGGGAGCAAATAGTTGAATTGTCTAAAGTTGAAAAGCGGCCCTTTGGATTTGAAGTTCCAATTAGAGGAAAATTGAAAAAATTATAACTTAATAAATCTATACAGTGCTCCTCCGCTGCCTGATTTTATTTTTCACTGTTAAGTAATCGAGAAAATAAATCACCCTTAAGGAAAAGCTGCTAAACTGTGGCCCGTTAATAATCCGGCTGAAGTTGGAAAAATAATTTTTCTCAAACTCCCGGTTAAAATCTTCGGCAATATCCTTCCACACGATATTAATAAAACTGCCCTGTGCAAACTGCCAGGTATACACCATATCCATGCTGAAGAAATTGTAGTTCTGCCGCACATTACGGGTAAATGCTGTAGTAGGGGTTTTTAAATCGCCGTAACTATCCAGCTCGTAAAACTGCTGTGGGTCAACCTTACTCCAGTAGTGCCGGGTGCGGATGTTGAGGCCCATCCTGTTGGTGAAATTGTATTTAAGCGTTAATACATTTTCGGTTACGTTTACATGGCGGCGGGAAAAATACACCACATCATCAACTCGGGCTGCGTATCCGGCCTGATTATCTACGTCTTCGATATTTACCTGGTGATCTACCGAAAACTTGCTGCTAAAGCGTATTTTACCAAATAGCCCTGCATTCAGTATGCGCCTGTTGAACACACTACCCTTACCAAATGAAAAACTGCCGCCCCAGGATATTTTTTTTGCAAAATTACTTTCCCACCAGCCGTTAATATTTATCCTGCCCTTATCCCTAAACACCCGGCCATAGGTACGTGGTTCGTAAAAATCGTTGCGGCCCGGCCCGCCATTTACATTAAAGCCTACCCACCACAGGTTTTTCAGTTGTGCATTACCGTTAATATTGGTACCAGCATTCTGGTACATCATTTCTTTGCGGCCCAGGGCATCCATTGGTGATACCAGCCTGCTGTACCAGAGGTTATAATTTAGCCTGAAGCGGTTGTACCAGCTTGTGGGTTTGGTCCAGTTATACCCCAGCCAAATGCCCTGGTCCATGCTGTTGTTGTTGGTAAAAAAACCCAGGTCGCTTTTATCATAACGGGCATCACTAATTTCCTGCCATAGCTGAAAATTGAAGTTGCCACTTACTTTACCGGCATAAATATTATGTGCGTAGCCGGTGGTGGTTTTGCCGTTGTATTTTCCAAAAAGATTACTGATGCTGAAATTGCCATTAACGTTCCAGGTATTCTTTTTGTCGTAAATATCAAGCAAACCCGAGGTTACATTGGCATCGTACTCATTACCACTGCGCCATACATTGGTATTTACCAGCGAAATACTGCTGTTGTTTTTCAGGTTTTGATCCAGTACAAATACATTGTAATTGGTGAGTGGGTCGGTTTCTATTTTTCGTTCGCCGCCAGTTGTGGTGTTTTCAATAACTGCATGTTGGGTTTTTGTAATGGCATTTAAAAAACCAATACCCAGGCCCTTTTGTGTACGACCGCTTATTTTAGTGGCATTCATCAGCATTACCTGCTGGGGATTTTTCTTCACATATTCTTCGTCGTTCAGCTTGGTGCCCTCCTCGCCAATGTTCCAGTAATTTAGGGGCCCTTGCCCTACACGGCCAATGCGCCTGCTGTAAAACAGGTTGCCTTTATTAAACAGCTCTGCCCCTTCTGTAAAAAAAGTGCGGTTTTCGTTGAAGCGTTGTTCAAAAGGCGACAGGTTCAGTATGCGGTTGTCGGTTACTACCTGGCCAAAATCGGGTACCAGCGTCATATCCAGCGTAAAAGCCTGGTTAAGGCCATATTTAATATCCATGCCCCCGTTAATACTGGTAGTGTTTTTCTTTTGTATATCCTGTGCCCGTCCATCATGATTTTGATACACAGAAAAATAAGGTGAAAGTTGCAGGCGCATGGGGGGCTTAATATTTTCAAGGCCGGTAAAAAGACCTTCCTGGGTAAGAAAGCCATTAATAGTAGGGTCTATAGGTTGCCAAAATAATTGCTCCCCACTTTTTTGCCTGCGGCGTACAATATTGAGTCCCCAGTCCTGTATTTTATTTTTACCAAACCGTATGGCGGCATAGGGTATAAACATTTCAAAACTCCAGCCATCTTCATGTATTTTGGCGGCGCTTTCCCATACCGCATTCCAGCTAAAATCTTCACTTTCCCCATCAGGATTAGGGGCCTGCCTGGCATCCATCTGCTCGCCAAGTGGTGTTATAAAATATTCAAACCCATTGCGTTTATCGTAGTAGGTATCAAATATTACTCCTACAAAATCGTTGGCACCAAAGCCATCCCTGCCTATCAGTTCGTGAGAGATACTGTCTTTAATTTTTTCATGTAAATATCCCCCAACATAAATGCCGGCATCATCATAGAGTAAATAAACTTCAGTGGCATTTTCAGGATTTTCGGGCCGGAAGGGGGTAGGGCGCAAGGCCACAAATTTATCCGCTACAGGAGCCTGTTTCCATTCTGCTTCGTGGAGTAACCCATCTATTTTTAAAGGCGTATTAATACGAACTGCAGGCATACTCCGCTGTACCGTTTGGCATTGGGCTGTAGCAGAGAGGAGGAGCAGGCAAATACATGCCGCCACCCGAAAATGATTCATGACTATACTGTTTGGTTGGTGGTGTTGGCGGAAATCTCACTTAAAGTTTTGATCCCATTACGAAGCTAAACGTACCCTTACAAAAAGGATTACCGCTCATCAAAAGCAGCAAAAGGCAGGGAAATCTTAACAGGTTTTTTACACAAAAAGATCGTTGTACAGCGGGCCGCCCGGCACTACGGCATATTTTTCCAGGTTTGTAATACCGGCAGTAGCCAGCACCTGTTCATCAATAAAGCTATTGCCCGTGCAGGATGCTGGTGGCTGAGATAAAATATAATATGCTGCATCGGCCATAATATCTACGGTGCGGCTCATTTTCATAAGCGCCTCACCACCCAGTAAATTATTTACTGCTGCGGTGGCAATGGTGGTGCGTGGCCAGATGCTGTTGGCGGCAATATGATACGGCTTAAGTTCTGCGGCAAGGCCAAGGGCTATCATGGTCATATTATACTTGCTAATGGTATAGGCAAGGTGGTTGGTAAACCATTTCATATCCATGTTCAACGGAGGCGAAAGATTAAGGATATGAGCCTGGGTTGATTTTTTCAAATACGGGATACAAGCCCTGCTCATCATAAATGTGCCCCGAACATTGATATCGTACATCAAATCAAAGCGCTTGGGTTCTGTTTTTTCGGTAGCACTAAGGTTGATAGCCGAGGCATTATTTACCAGCATATCAATACCGCCAAAACGTTCCACTGATTTATCCACTACCTGCTGTATTTGATCCTCAAAGCGTATATCGCATTGTACGGCTAAGGCCTTACCGCCTGCGGCTTCCATTTCGGCGGCGGCACTAAAAATAGTGCCGCCCAGCTTTGGGTTTTCTTCCACACTTTTTGAGGCAATTACAATATTGGCACCCTCCCGGGCCAGCTGTAAGCCGATGGCTTTACCAATACCCCTTGATGCCCCGGTGATGATGATGGTTTTGTTTTCAAATGACATAGCCCTTGTTTTATTCAAAGCTAACAAAAGGGCCGGACAAATACGTCCGGCCCCGGTGCTGATACATTCACAACAATTTTTATCCCAGTACTGCTTCGTGTGTAATATTGGTGTTGTACAATTTTGAAATAGGGCAGTTGGCTTTAGCATCAGCCACACATTCGGCAAATTTTTCAGCATCAATACCCGGCACTGTTGCCTTCACATTTAAGTGCGATTCGGTAATGCTGCCATTATCAAGTGTAATATCACACCTGGTTTCTATAGCATCTGCGGTAAAGCCGGCAGCATTTAATACAAAGCTCAGTTTCATGGTAAAACAACCGGCATGTGCGGCAGCTACCAGTTCTTCGGGGTTAGTGCCAATACCATCGGCAAAACGTGTGTTGAATGAATACTGTGTAGCACTTAATACCCCGCTTTGTGTGGTGAGGTGCCCGCTGCCTTCTTTTCCGGTGCCGTTCCAAACGGCTGTTGCATTACGCTTCATGATAGTTGGTTTTAAAATTTATTTAAAAGTATTGGTTAATTGTTTTTCATCAAAGCCTGCAAGCAGTTCTTTTCCAAATTCGATAAGCGGCCGTTTAATGAGGCTGGTATTTTTAATCATTATAGCTATCGCTGCTGCTTCGCTGGTAATGCTGTCCTGCTCTTCCTTTTTGAGGCTGCGCCAGGTAGTGCTGCGCTTGTTCAGTATTTTTTCCCAACCCAGGCGGCTGCACCATTGCTCAAGTTTTTCCCGGCTGATACCATCTGTTTTATAATTGTGCAGTTGCGTTGGTATTCCTTTTTCTGCCAGCCATTTTGTTACCGCCTTTGTGCTGTCGCAATAAGGCAGCCCGTATAATTGTACACTTGCCATAATTAATATTCGGGTGCAACAGGTTTTGTTTTCATGATGCTTTCAATTTTTTCCAACAGTTCCGGTGTTAGCTTTTCAAGCACTTCCAGCGCTTTCAAATTATCCAGCAGTTGTTGCTTTTTAGTAGCACCCAAAATAGCAGTGCTCACGTTAGGATTTTTAATACACCAGGCAATGCTTAAAGCCGCCGCGTTGGTGCCAATTTTTGCAGCCAGTTCGCTCAGTTTTTTTACTTTTTTAATTTTTTCTTCCGCCACCCATCTTTCTTTTAACCAGTCGAAACCGGCAAGGGCAAAACGACTGTCTTTGGGTACACCTTCATTGTATTTACCCGTTAGCAGGCCTGCTGCCAGTGGACTCCAGATGGTGGTGCCCAATCCAACATTTTTATAAATTTCAGCGTACTCTACTTCTACTTTATGCCTTTCAAAAAGATTGTATTGCGGTTGCTCCATCGTTGGGCCTATCAGCTTGTATTTTTCTGCCGCCCGGTGTGCTTCCATAATTTCCACACCGCTCCATTCGCTGGTGCCCCAGTACAATATTTTGCCCTGTTGCAGCAGGTGGTTCATAGCCCACACGGTTTCTTCAATAGGTGTATTTTTATCGGGGCGGTGGCAAAAATACATGTCAAGATACTCTACCTGCAGCCTTTGCAAGGCTTCGTTGCAGGCTTCTATTATATGCTTGCGGCTAAGGCCGGTTTGATTGGGCTTATTAGCTTTACCCCTCCAGCCAAAATATACTTTTGAGGACAGGGTGTAAGCAGTACGGTCCCAGTTTTTCTTTTTCAGCACACGGCCCATCATTTTTTCACTTTCACCCAGCGCATACACTTCGGCGTTATCAAAAAAATTAATCCCGTTATCATAAGCAGTGCCCATCAGGACATCGGCAGTTTTATCATTTATTTGCTTGCTGAAGCTTACCCAGCTCCCAAAGGAGAGCACACTTACCTGCAAACCGGATTTACCTAAACGGCGATATTGCATACCTGAAAGAATTTAAAAATAAACTGTAAAGAAATATGCAGCAAATGAAGTAATTGTTACAGCACAGGTTTTACTTAATCCGGAAATTCTGAATCGGGCACTTTTAGTAACCCCACCGGCTGTAGAATGTGCCATTCGGTAAAATCCTGGCTGGCATCCATACCAACGCCATCAATGATTTCCATTTTACGCCTTATCCTTACAGGTTTATCGGTAAAAAATTCATGTTTTATTTTGGAGCGATCCCAGTACAGTTCGTTGCAATACAGGGTGTCGCCCTGGGTATTAAATACCCGTACACTATCTTTTAAAAATACCAGGTTTTTTGAGTCTTCAAATTTGGCGTACCGGGCATCCAGCCAGCTTTCGAGCACACCTGTAGCCTCGTTAAAAAAATCTACATGCACCGTATTGGGAAATTCAACATAATCGGCCGTATCATATACCCTGTTCATGAGCGGGCCTTTTAAGAGTGCTTTTTTGGCTCCGCCGATAGAGTAGCGTATGGTTACCTCACGGGCTTCATCCCGGCGTGCCGATTTTGCACTAAAGCCCTGTACTTCCGACATTTTATTTTCGCAGCCACACAAAAAAAAGCAGCCTGTTGCACTGGCTGCTATCCATATTTTTATGCTGCTGCTACACATTAAAGTTGTTTAATAGTATTTAGACCGGTTAAACCACATATCGCCCAATGCAAGCCCAAAGCCTATACGAAAAATATTTTCACGTAAGTCGCTGTTTTTATTGCCCCTGCTGCCAAACTCCAGCGTGGTGTTGAGTATGGAGGTTTGGGTTTCGTAATAGCCTTTACGCAGTTTTAGCGGAAAGCCAAAGCCGAGGGTTATGCCGTATTCGGGCCTGCTGGCGCCCAGGTCGATATAATCGTTACCATAATAAAAGCCTGCACGGTAGCGCACAAAACTGAAATATTTTTTCAAAGGCGTACGCAAATCGGCAGGGAAAAAGTCGGCACCAACCCTTACCCTCCAACTGTTGCGTACCTGGTCGGCCTGGTTGTAAAACCGGTATTTATCCCAATAGGTTTGTTCAAAATCGGCACCAAAAAGCCAGTGATTGCTGCTATCCTGGTAGGTAAAGCCAAAACCTAACATGGCAGGGTATACGATATCGCCTTTAACGCTTTTTTCAAAAACACTATCTATTCTTGATGGTGCGCCAAACTCGTCGTATACCACGGTTTCCCTGATGATATCCTGTGTGGCACCGAGGGTTTTACTCAGGCTGCCATAAGCGCCAAGCCGTAGTACGCCTTTAGGTTTGCGATTCTTGTTTTTAAAAGTAATTTCATACTGCATACCGGCATTGGTAAATACGCTGCCAAAATTTGTTTTGCTGGCAGAGTTGGACTGGTAGTAGGTAACCGAATCATTGATAAAACTTAACCGGGTGCTGTAATCTTTATTGCCAAAACGATAGCCCGTATTAAAGCCCAGGTTGAATTTTTTTATACGAATACCTGCGCCAAAATTGGCTTCGCTTATCCCACCGCTACCTTCGTATACCGTAAGTAAACTATCAATATCCTGCAGCCGCCCGTTTTTATACACTTTGTAATTGATTCTTGACACAGGCCTTAACCCCATACTCATGCCCATAAAAACACCCTTTTTATTGAGTTTACGCATTTTTACAGGTATGCCCAGTTGCAGGTAAGATACCAGCAGGTTGGTAGCGGTAAAGCGCTGCGGTGGATCGCCTTCTTTTAAGGTACGGGTATTAATTTCCACACCTATGTCGAAGATGGTATTACGCAATGCATTGGGATTGTTGCGCAGGGTAAAAGAATCGATATAACCGAGGTTGCCATAACTGGCAGGGTTTACAAAATTGATGGTTTGATAATCGGCATAACCGGCAGCAATACCACCCATCCCCCTGTTAATCATATTTTGGTTGGGTACCATATCGCCTA
Organism: uncultured Chitinophagaceae bacterium; assembly: GCA_937873715.1. Lineage (GTDB taxonomy): Bacteria > Bacteroidota > Bacteroidia > Chitinophagales > Chitinophagaceae > Ferruginibacter. Next base: position 9,280 of record CALMYJ010000004.1, on the reverse strand, counting down.
GTCCATAGCGGGAGTAGGGGGAGTTTTCCTGTGCAGTTGCGGTAGTGTATATAAAAAGGGTGAATAACAGTACTCTCAAATGTGTAGTCATCAGCAGTTGTTTACTTCGCTTATAGCGTAAAGGCCTTTAAATAAAAATTTAGTGTCGGCAAATATCCTGTTTTTAAGCCTCCGGGCAAAATAGGCGGTATCACCCCCGGTTAAAACAGCGTTAAAGTTGCTGTACCTTTCGGCGTAAAACTCAATACAGCCGTCGATTTCGAAGGATATACCTGCCAGCACACCGCTTTGCAAATTTGTTTTGGTATCGTACCCGATTACCGGAAAATTCCAGTCTTTTTGCACCAGTGGCAGCTTAGCCGTATAGTCGTGCATGCTTTTAAACCGCATTTCCATACCGGGCGAAATGGCACCGCCTAAAAACTGGTGTTGCTGGTTGATGAAATTATAGGTGATACAACTGCCCAGGCCAATCACCAGGTTATGCTGACCGGGAAAATAATGAACAGCCGCAGCACAAAGGGCCAGCCTGTCGGGCCCAATACTGTCTGGCTTGCTTACCGGGGCTGTAAAATTAAGTTTAGACAGGTGTGATAATTTATGGAACTGTGTAGCTGCGGCTAACAGGGTTTCCACTTCGGGCCGGTGATGAATCACTGAGGATAAAATGGATTTGTCCGGCTTATGTTGCTGTACAATGGCCTGCAGGGTTGCTTCGCTATCATCAGGCAGGGTAAATTCAGTGGTTAATTGTTCATTACTGAATACCGCTCCCTTTAGCCGGGTATTGCCAAAATCAAGACATAGCGTAGTTTTCATTACATTCAAGTGAGGTTAAAACTGTTGCAATTATATATCAAATCCACCCAGGTTTTTGAAGTGGCCATTCATTTGTATTTTTTCTTTCAGCGATTCGAGGCTGGCAACAAGGGGTAATATTTTTACAATATGCCGCTTCAGGTATTCGAGCCGCTGCTTTTCCTGCAACAGTTGCAGCAACTCGTATTCCTCCTCCATCGAAAAGCCGGCATGATGCGCTACATCGTAGCTGCATAGCAGTTCGTCCGGTTTTTTAAAGTCTTTTTCAATTTTTAATAGCTGATGCAGTTGCCGGATGGCAGATAGTACTGGCTGCATGAGGGCCTGGTAATGCCCTTCGGCATTTGCCGGGTAATGCACAATGGCGCCGCTGTATAATTTATCGGGTATGGTGGTGATCTGTTCTAAAATTCTAAACACTTTTACTCCCCGGGTTTTTATATCCATTTCGCCATTATCATACTGCTTTGCCACTTCAGTGATGAACATCAGTGTACCCATATCCTGCATTTTATTGTTGAGCACCACAGGTATGCCAAACATTTTTTTATCGGCCACACACTCCTGCACCAACTGTTTATACCGTGGTTCAAAAATGTGGAGGTTTAATTCCTCACCCGGATAGGGCACAAGGTTTAGTGGAAATATGGGGATGAAATTGGTCATGCTTTGCGGCTAAATCTTCTTCGAAGGTAGCAGGGAATGTTCAATCATTAACAGTATGTACTGTTTAAAACGCTGTTTAAAAAAGGTGGCGGTTTTGTTTTTGGATTTCATTTGCAGAACCATCAATTTTGTTTGATGTGGCAGCAATACCTTCGGCAAATACAACAGGGCGATACCAAGGCGCTGGCCCGCTGTATATCGCTGGTAGAAAATGAGGTTGCAGGCAGTATGGAATTACTGCAATTGCTGCCCGCCTCCGCCACTCCCGTTATTGGTATTACCGGCCCACCCGGCGCCGGAAAAAGCACCCTGGCTGATGCTTTAATAGAACAAATGGTGCAGCAGCAGTACAGGGTAGGCGTAATTTGTGTAGATCCTTCATCGCCCTTTAACCTCGGTGCCCTGCTGGGCGACAGGATACGCATGAGCAACTGGTACAACCACCCCAATGTGTTCATCCGCTCACTGGCCAGCCGTGGTGCCCTGGGTGGCCTGCATCCAAAAATTATTGAAATAACCGATTTGATGAAAGCAGCAGCTTTTGATTACATCATCATTGAAACGGTGGGGGTAGGGCAAAGCGAAGTAGAGATTGCCGGCCTGGCTGATATCAGCATAGTAACTTTAGTACCCGAAGCCGGTGATGAAGTACAAACCATGAAAGCCGGGCTGATGGAGGTGGCCGATATTTTTGCCGTAAACAAAAGCGACCGCCCCGGCGCCGACCTGTTTGTAAAAAATCTTAACCTGATGCTGGCCCCTGCATTTACCCATCAGCCGGAGCATGAAATACCCATTATTAAAACTGTAGCTTCGGAAAAAAAAGGTATCAGGGATTTATTTGACGCTATTCAAAAAATGATACCCCTGTATGGCAATACCCTTAACCAAAAACGCCTGTGGCTGCTGGCCGAAAAAGCCTGGCACCTCATTCAACAAAAACGCATGAGTGATGTTAACAAAACTGATTTAAAAAATGCTATTGAAGCAGAGGCAGGTGATTTTAACCTGTACCGCTTTGTACAAAATTTTTAACTATGGACTTTATACCCAACGAAGGACTACCCAAAGTAGCCGCAACCGAGCCTGCCTGCATTAACACCGAACCGGGAAAAATATATGCCTGGTGTACCTGCGGCCTTAGCGAAAAGCAACCTTTATGCGATGGTACCCATAAAAAAATTCAGCCCGAGATTAATGCGGCCGGCGAAGCGGTTATGCCTTACCGAAGCTTAAAATTCCAGGCAGAAACAGCAGAAGAAGTATGGCTGTGCCAGTGCAAGCAAACCAAAACACCACCTTTTTGTGATGGCAGCCATAATAAGCTGAAGCAGCAGTAAAGCGTTAGCTGTGATTTTTTAACGGTACTCCCAAAAAAACGAAGTTTCATTATAACGAAACCTTTTTTATATTTGCATAATTCAGTACAATGCAATTATGGATACTTACTTCGAGATTGTTTTTTTGAGTGAGGCATTTGATTTTTTAAAATCGCTTGACGAGAAGCATTCAAACAAGATACTTTATAACATCAGAAAGGCCCAACAAAAAAACGACCCTGAATTATTCAAAAAACTTAATAATGACATTTGGGAATTTCGGACACTTTATCAAGGTTTACAATACAGACTTTTGGCATTTTGGGACAAAACAAACAAAGCAAATACTTTGGTTATATCGACACACGGATTTATAAAAAAACAAAGCAAAGTGCCAGACAACGAAATTGACAAAGCCGAAAAACAACGAATGAAATATTTCAATGACAAATTAAAAAAGTAGAGCATGAAAACTTACACTTTGGACGAAGTTCAAGACAAAATAATCGGTAAAAAAGGAACTCCAAAACGGGACAAATTTGAGTATGAGTTGCAAATGGACTTGATTGGCAAAGCAATTAAAGAAAGCAGACAAGAACGTAAATTGACACAGGAACAACTTGGTGAACTTGTAGGTGTTCAAAAAGCACAAATTTCACGACTTGAAAGCAATGCTAGCAATGTAACGATTGACACTTTAATGAAAGTATTTACTGCATTAAAAGCAAAAGTGAAAATTCAAGTTGAACTTCCAAATGCTAAGTTTAATGTGGCAAGATAAAACCACTGCTAACAAAACTATGTGCAAGTATCTGCAGCGTTTCGTCGGGCTCAACGTTCAATCTTCTGCAATAGTTCATAAATTCAACACCTTATTTTGAATTGGGCATTTGTTCTGGGCAGACGCAATTCTAAAATCCTGCCTTCGCAAATAACCGACCGCTGTTTGATTAAACGGAGCGGTCGCTCTTCCACCATTTATAACCGATATAACCTACAATGGCAAATGGTGCCAGCATCAGGTACAGGATACCGCTGTTGAGGCCTTCGGCTGGTTTTTCGCCAAGCTGCTGGGCGGTTTTGGTACACATGGCGCATTGGGCCATGGCAGCAAGTTGCACTGCTGCTATTATTGTTGTGAGGAACGCTTTTTTCATTGCTGCTGCAAAGTTAGGCGGTTAATATTAACCGGCATATTTTGTTGAAAGTATGGCAGGCTTGCAGTTGGCAGGAAGTGCAGGAAAAAATAACGGGCCGCTGGCTTCGCCAGCGGCCCGTTAACTATCATCGGCCCAATTAAATCGCTTCGGCGCTCATGCGCTTGGCTACTTTTTTACGCTCTTCTTCATCCAGTATCACTTTACGCATACGAATAAAGTTGGGTGTTACTTCAATGCACTCATCCTGCTGAATGTATTCCATACATTCTTCCAGCGTCATCAATGTTTTGGGTGCTATATTGGTAGCTGCATCACTGCCGCTGGCACGCATGTTGGTGAGTTTTTTACCTTCAATGGCATTTACCACCAAGTCGCCGGGTTTAATATGTTCGGCTATAATCTGGCCGGCATATACATCTTCACCCGGGTCAACAAAAAATGTACCCCTGTCCTGCAGTTTATCAATGGAGTAACCAGTAGTGGTGCCGCCCTGCTTGGCCAGCAATACACCGTTATTTCTGCCGGGGATGGGGCCTTTCCAGGGTTTGTATTCGGTAAAGCGGTGGGCCATTACGGCTTCGCCAGTGGTGGCAGTAAGCATCTGCGTACGCAGGCCTATCAACCCACGGGAAGGTATTTCAAACTCCAGGTGCTGCATTTCACCCTTGGTTTCCATAACATGCATTTCGCCTTTTCTACGGGTTACCAGGTCTATCACTTTGCTGGCAAATTCCTGGGGCACATCCACCACTAAATTTTCGTAAGGCTCACATTTTACCCCGTTAATTTCTTTTACAATTACCTGCGGCTGGCCTACAGTTAGTTCGTAGCCTTCCCGGCGCATGGTTTCTATTAATATACCCAGGTGCAAAATACCACGACCATATACTATAAATGCTTCGCCGCCTTCGCTGTCTTCCACCCTCAGGGCCAGGTTTTTTTCGGTTTCTTTCATCAGCCTGTCCCTTACGTGGCGGCTGGTTACAAATTTGCCATCCCGGCCAAAAAACGGTGAGTTGTTGATGCTGAACAGCATGTTCATGGTAGGTTCATCTACACTAATTACCGGCAAGGCTTCGGAGTTTTCGGCATCTGCAATGGTATCGCCAATATTAAAATCTTCTAACCCCACCACGGCGCATAAATCGCCGGCCAGCACTTCGGTTACCTTCTTCTTACCCATGCCTTCAAACACATACAACTCCCTCACCCTCGATTTTTTTATGCTGCCGTCGGCCTGCATCAGGGCTATGGGCTGGTTTTCTTTAACAGACCCACGGCTTACCTTACCTACAGCAATCCTGCCGAGGAAGGAAGAATAATCCAGCGAAGTGATTTGCATTTGCAAATTGCCTTCGGCTACTTTGGGCTCGGGTACATATTTTAAAATACCATCTAGCAGGGGATCGATATTATCGATTTCGGTGAGTGAATCGTTGAACCAGCCGTTTTTGCCACTGCCATAAAAAGTGGGGAAGTCGAGCTGCTCTTCGGTGGCATCGAGGTTAAAAAAGAGTTCGAATACAGCATCATGCACTTCATCGGGGCGGCAGTTGGGCTTATCTACTTTATTAATAACCACAATTGGTTTAAGGCCAAGGGCCAGTGCTTTTTGCAGCACAAAACGGGTTTGCGGCATAGGCCCTTCAAAGGCATCTACCAGCAGTATTACACCATCGGCCATTTTGAGTACCCTTTCCACCTCACCGCCAAAGTCGGCGTGACCAGGGGTATCGATTACATTAATTTTTACATCTTTATAGGTAACTGATGCGTTTTTACTAAAGATGGTGATGCCCCTTTCCTTCTCCAGGTCGTTGCTGTCCATGATGAGTTCGCCGGTTTCCTGGTTGTCGCGGAAAACCTTGGTGGCATGTAAGATTTTGTCAACCAGGGTAGTTTTACCGTGGTCAACGTGTGCTATAATAGCTATGTTGCGGATGTTCATACTCGTATTTTCAAAAAGAGCGGCAAAAGTACGCTATTTAGGCCGGTTGGCAAGATTAAATCATTGGTTTGTTGAAGCAGGGCCTGCCAATACATTGGCGATGATGAGGTTTTATAGGGTTTTGCAGGTAAGTAGTTATTTGCAAAGTATGGATAGCTTTCGTGTAGCCAGTAAGGTCTTTTAACTAATTGGCACAAGCCGACGCTTGCACCGGCGGTAGAGTATGAATTTGTTTCCCGGCAAAGTCTCTTACTCCCTGCCCAGTGCGCTGGCAAGGACGTTGCGCCTTCTTCCGAGCAACGTCTCTCAATGAGCCATGTGCCGGGGGGAGGACGTTGCGGCTACCACATTTACTGTCCATCACTGTTAAAGGCCACACCTTCCATTTCCATAAAGTTAGTTACCGGATAAATACCCTGTTCCCAGCAACGTCTCTTACTCACTGCTCAGTGCGCTGGCAAGGACGTTGCGCCTTCTTCCCAGCAACGTCTCTCAATGAGCCATGTGCCGGGGGGAGGACGTTGCGGCTACCACATTTACTGTCCATCACTGTTAAAGGCCACATCTTCCATTTCCATAAAGTTAGTTACCGGATAAATACCCTGTTCCCCTGTAAGATAAAACTTAGCAGAGCTATGCAGGTATTCAACACTGTTTATTGCCAACTGCCATTTACCTGTGCATGGATTATTATGCAGGTAATCTAATTTTTGCCAAATGAAGTCATTACTCCTGCATTCTTTCCAGTCAAACGACAATTCCCATACGTTATGTTGTTTGTTATTTGCTTTTCTTTTGGCCTCTACATTATTTGCCAGCCGGAGCAATAACTCTTTTTCACCCTGCTGCCCCAGGCGCTTTATTATTTCATAAGCCATAAATCTTTTTCCATTGCCAATTATTGTATTAATGCTTTGTACAGTATCAATAAAACTGATAAGCATATGCACATGGTTAGGCATAATAACATAACCATTAATAAAATGCCCTTTGCTTTTTAAATGACTGAACCAATTGTAAACAATATCGTATCCGTTGGTTTTGTCTATTAATGGTAACCATTGGTGGCAGGTAAAAGTGATAAAAAAGGTGCCGCTTTGATATGGAATGGTACGTTGTACTGGCATAATTTAAAGGTAGCAAATTGTGGGTATTTAGTACAGGTGGTTTTTTTAGCGCAACGTCCCGTGCCGGAGACGTTGCTGGGAATTAATCAGTTTCCGGCATTTACATAAAACTTTTACAGGCGTTGCGTTAAAGATAACAGAATTCAAAAAACGCAACGTCCTTTACCCTCCCACAAAGCACCGCAAAGAGACGTTGCTGGGAATTAGGTGGTTTTGAGCGCAACGTCCCGTGCCGGAGACGTTGCTGGGAAGGAATGCCGATGGTAAAAACCAACGGCATTTACAAAATTGTTTGCCTATTCTCAATTTTGCTTGTACCTCTTAAATACAATACTTACAGGAACATCACTAAAAGTTACATAAAGTAAATTATTATTGTCTTTTACTTGATTAACATTAATCTTGCTTTTATTAATGATGTAGGTAAATTGTAATTCATCTCCAAAATTTCTGCTACTAACAGGCTTGCCTATTGCTAACTTATGCTCAATTCTTGTTTGAATAGTACATCTTCCTAAAGAATCAAAATATAGGAACTGTGGTGAGATTAAAGCACCAATTTTTTCACTTTGACTATCCGCTAACACTTTTTCATATTCATAACTAATCCAATAACCAGCAAGCTGTTTGGGGAATGAGCTTTGAGCGGACGAATATCCAAATGACAGCAATAGTGCGATAATTATTATTAATACTTTATTGTTCATCCTTGTTTATTTTATATCCCAAAAAAGAATCCTTGTTGCATCAAACATTTGTGAAAAAGGAAAAGGACTTTGGTAATTAGTTTTATTCCATAAATCAATATGAGTAGCTGAATGTGTTCTTCTTCCATCTTCAATAAAATTCTCAAAGTACACTATACCCGTTCTATTTCTTATCTTGGAAACAACATCTGTCTTTGTGCCATCATACGCTTCTGGTGTACCGAACTTTAATAAGAAGCCAGCCAAATTTGTTGCTCCTAAAATATTCCCATTCCCATACGGACTATGCCCCGGATTTGTTATATTTTTTGCTCCGGCTAAACTTACGCCTGACCTTCTTAATGAAAGGCTAACTCTTATTGCACATTGATTGAAGTATAAAAAATTTGCTCCTGTTGCATCGTCTAATGGTAATTTGGGATTTATGGGGGTTCGGTCTGGACGAATATTATATGGTAATGGATAGTTTGATAATAATGTTTTGAAAGATGGAAATTGATTGGGGTTATACCCTGCAAACATTACGTTATATTGATTATCTATTCCTGATTGAATTACTTTTTCATTCTCATGAGATACTATCGTTTGAACTGCTATATCTGCTGCATGTACAGCAATACTTGGTGCTGCTTTCCCTAAAGCACTTCCAATATTTCCAATATCAAACGGTGGTATAAACGTGGCTGCTAAACCCACTGCACCACCAATAGCTGCACCTGTCCATCCGTTACCGCCGGTTAATTTATCAATACCAAATCCTAAAGCCGCACCACCTAATGTTACCAATGCTCTGTCTGCTAAAACACTTCCTGTAAAACTTCCTATTGTGCCAAAGTCTATTCCTAAACCACCGCTTGGGTCTGCTATGCTTATTGGATTATTGCCCATTCCTATATACCCACTTGCAAACTGGTCAAATGGGTCGGGTGTAGTAAATCTTCCTATCTGTGCATCATAGCTTCTTAATTCAAAATCGTTCCAACCTGTTTCATCATCGTATTCGCTAAAGTCGCCTTGATATTGGTACTGGTTCTTCAACATTCCTTCATTCACATCACCTAACTTCACACTGCTTATCCCTGCAATCTTTAACCCGAACGGGTAGTAATGGTTTTCCTCTAATATCCTGCCCCTTGTATGCTTCACTCTCAGATTATCAAAATAAACCGGCGTATTGCTTTCATTGCTTACATACACAAATACATAACCATTTTTTGGCGCCCTTATTTCAGTTAGTGAAAGCAGGTATGGCTCGGGGTTATTACCCGCCTCCCCTACCCGTATTGACTGGCTACCTTCTTCAACAAATTTAAAGCGTTCATCAAAAAACAAAACGGTAAGGTAGGCTTTGGGTATTTCGCTTACATCCTGTTCATTGGGTGCAATTCTTCCCAGCAACGTCTCTTACTACCTGCCCGGTGCGCTGGCAAGGACGTTGCGCCTTCTTCCCAGCAACGTCTCTCAATCAGCCATGTGCCGGGGGGGAGGACGTTGCGGCTACCACATTTACTGTCCATCACTGTTAAAGGCCACA
>CALMYJ010000003.1 GCA_937873715.1 uncultured Chitinophagaceae bacterium | reverse complement strand
ACTTGAACCAGCGACCCTCCCGATTAAAAATCGGGATGCGCTAACCAAATGAGCTTATTGCCTGCTGTATAATATTACTAAAGGCTAAATCAAACAATAAAAAAGCGCTACGATTGTGTTCGTAACGCTTTAAATTTTCGCTCCCCCTGCTGGACTTGAACCAGCGACCCTCTGATTAACAGTCAGATGCTCTAACCAACTGAGCTAAGGAGGAATATTTTTTCAGCTTGTTTTCGCTGACTGATCCAGCGCCCCTCCCGATGTATCATCGGGATACTCTAACCAACTGAGCCAGGGAGGAATTTCCCAAAGGGGACGCAAAAATAGGCTTTTTCAGTTTTTAAACAAATTGAAATAAAGATTTTACCCGCCAAAAAAACCTGTTTTTTCCTCTATACCAAGGTATATGCCGTCTTCCCTTTCTTGTACGGGGTATGTTTTTAAAAAATAGCCCTCGCCACTGCTGTTCCGCCCGTTGTGCAAACTGAATTTGTAGCGGTGCAGGGGGCACACAATATTGCCCAATGCATCGGTATATCCATCGGCAAGCCTGCCGCCGGCATGTGGGCATTTGGCAGCGCAGCCATATATCCAATCGTTGTGAACGATTAAGCAGATATTTTTCCCGTCAACTTGTATTTCGGCTGTTCCACCTGTTCCTAATTGCAACATGGCTTTGCTTTCAGCAATTTTATGCCAATGATATTTTTTTTCAGCGGGCATTAATAAAAAAACTCCGCTTTATAGGGATAACGAATGCGGTACATATCCCTTACATTATTCAATATGGTTTGACGCAATACGTCAATATTTGTTTTTTCTATTGCAGATACAAACACACAATTACCCCTGGTTTCATTTTGCCAGCGTTGTTTTAAATCGTCAATTATTTCTTTTTTTACATCCTCTTCCAGCCACTGGTCAAATGCCTGCGCTTCGTATTTATCCATTTTATTAAAAATGGTAATAGTAGGTTTTTCGCCAGCATCCAGCTCGGCAAGGGTTTTATGTACTACCTGTAGCTGGTCTTCGTACTGTGGGTGAGAGATATCCACCACATGCAACAAAATATCCGCCTCCCTTACTTCATCAAGCGTGCTTTTAAAACTTTCAACTAAGTGGTGTGGCAGTTTACGGATAAAGCCCACCGTATCGCTCAATAAAAAAGGGGTTTGTTCAAATACCACTTTACGGGTGGTGGTATCCAGTGTGGCAAATAGTTTATTTTCTGCAAATACATCACTTTTACTCAGCAGGTTCATAAGGGTTGATTTACCCACGTTGGTGTACCCTACTAATGATACCCGGATAAATTCGCCCCTGTCTTTACGTTGGGTAAAAGCCTGCTTGTCAATTTCGGCCAGGCGTTTGCGGAGCAGGCTGATTTTATTTTTTACAATACGGCGGTCGGTTTCAATTTCCGTTTCGCCGGGGCCACGGGTACCTACACCACCGCCCTGCCTTTCCAAATGCTTCCACATGCCTTTCAGGCGGGGTAATATGTATTGGTATTGTGCCAGCTCTACCTGCGTTTTGGCTTGTGCTGTTTTGGCACGGGTGGCAAATATGTCGAGTATTAAATCGCTGCGGTCAATCGTTTTTACGCCCAGCTCTTTTTCGATATTTTGTATTTGTGATCCGGTTAATTCATCATCGAATACCACCATGTCGATTTCCCTGTGGCGTTGCAGGTAATTTTTTATTTCTTCCAGCTTGCCTTTGCCTACAAAAGTGCGGCTATCAGGATGCTCCAGTTTTTGTATAAATCTTTTTACTGCCGTTACCCCTGCTGTTGATGCCAGGAAGGCCAGCTCATCGAGGTACTCGTGGAGCCGTACTTCCGGCTGACCTTTTGTGATAACGCCAACCAGTACTGTTTTTTGTTCCTGCTGTGGGGATGCTGTTTTCTTTTTTTCTATCAAAGTTTTTTATCCCTTTAATTTCCTATAAAAATAAAGCGTTCCGGGCTATAGTGCCGGAACGCTTACAACAATTTCATTGTATTTATTTACCGGCTGTGGCATGCGGCCCCGATAGCCAGGCTTTTATTTCCTGGCAATCTCTAAATTCTTCATCTACTTTAATATAAAAGCTGGCTATTTTTTCAGCAAACCATTTTTCAAGTACATCGTTCTTTTTTTCTTCCAGTGCCCGCTGGGCTATTTTGTTATAGTCGTCTTTCAGGTTTTCACGATGTGGTTCGCTGCGGCTGATGAGGTATACAATGCGTACTCCTTTTTTGGCCCTTTCGTCTGTAAATTCAGCCGGGTACGAGTATTCGCCGGGTTTTAAATCTTTAAGCATTACTACCAGGTCTTTATCCAACTGGTCGATGGTAATATAGGTGCTACCTTCGGCATTCATTTTACGGCCACCGGTAAATTTGCTGTTTTCATCATCACTGTATTTTGATACAGCTTCACCAAACTGCAGTGTGCCTGCTATTAGCTTTGCCCTTACCGAGTCGAGCTTTTGTTTGGCTGCATTAATTTCTGTTTTGGTTACCTGTGGTATTTTTAAAATATGCCGTACCACTGCATCATCACCGGCACGGTTAATCATTTGTACTATATGGTAACCGAATTTGCTTTTAAATGGGTTAGATACCTGGCCCTCTTTAAGGCTGAAAGATTTGGCCATAAATGTAGGATCCCATTGCCGCTCGTTGCGGTTAATTTCGTACTGGCCGGCTTTATCTTTGCTGCCGGGATCGTCGGAATAAAGGGCAGCGAGTGTACGCATATCTTTTTTGCCCGACTCCAGTTGCTTTTTAAAATCCCATAACTGTTCCAGGGCATATTCTTCCGCATCCCTGCCAGCCTTGGGGTACAGCACTATCTGCCCAATTTCTATTTCGCTTTCATAAAAAGGGAGGCTGTCTTTTGGTATTTTATCAAAATAGGCTTTGGTTTCATTGGGAGTAATGCGGATACCGTCCACAATTTTTCCACGCATGGCATTGGCCAGTTTTCTTTCACGAAACCCCTCTCTAAAATCCTCTTTCAACTGGTAAATGGTGCGGCCTGAAATTTCTTCCAGTCTTTCTTTTGATCCGTAGGCATTGATAAACCCTCTTATCTGGTTTTCGATATCTGCTTCTACTTCTTCATCTGTTACCGGGATAGAATCTTTTTCGGCCTGTAATACCAGCGCTTTTACGCCAAGCGCCTGTTCCAGTGTAAGGCAGCGGGCATTAGGGGGAATTTCGTAACCCTGCCGCTGCATGTCTACAATCGAGTTGTCGATATCGCTTTTGAGCACAATTTTATCGCCTACTACTGCTACAATTTTATCGGCAATTACTTTTTGAGGCTGTGCATAAACAACCATAGCCGAAACATAAAAAATTAGTGTGGTCAAAAAATACTTCATCCGTAAATATTGTTGCCAAAAATAAGGCAGATGAAATGTGCTGTATTCATCTGCCTGTTGTATTAACAAATGTTTGTTTTCAAAAAAATGGCAGAGGCAGGAGGGTAAAGGTGCAGAGCTTAAAACCCCGGGGTAACTTTTAACCGGCGGATTTTATAAAGTACGCTTCACTTCTACTTCTTCAAATGCTTCTACAATATCACCAGGCTCAAGGTTGGCGTAATTTTTAATGGTAAGGCCGCACTCCATGCCAGAAGGCACTTCTTTTACATCGTCTTTATAGCGTTTAAGGCTGCCGAGTTCACCAGTATAAATTACAATGCCATCACGTACCAGTCGTACCCGGTTGTTCCTGGCTATTTTACCATCCAGCACCATACAACCAGCTACTGTAGCTTTATCAAATTTATATACTTCTTTTACCTGTACATTGGCCAGTATTTTCTCTTCTACGGTAGGCTCAAGCATACCTTCCATAGCGCTCTTGATTTCTTCTATAGCGTTGTAAATAATGGAGTACAGTTTAATTTGTATGGCTTCATTTTCGGCCAGCCTTGCAGCCTGTATACTTGGGCGTACATTAAAGCCAATAATAATAGCGTCCGATGCATTAGCCAGTGTTACATCACTTTCGGTAATGGCACCTACGGCTTTGTGTATTACTTTAACTACAATTTCCTCTGTGCTCAGTTTTTGCAGTGAGTCGCTTAAAGCTTCTACGGAGCCATCCACATCGCCTTTGATAATTACATTCAGTTCTTTAAAGTTGCCCAGTGCCAGTCGGCGGCCAATTTCATCGAGTGTAATATGTTTTTTGGTACGTATACCCTGCTCTCTCAAAATCTGGCCACGCTGATAAGCTTTTTCTCTTGCCTCACTTTCATCCTGATATACTTTAAATGTTTCGCCAGCCTGTGGGGCACCGTTGAGTCCCAATATCAGTACAGGTGTGGATGGCGGAGCTATTTCCACACGCTGGTTGCGTTCGTTATACATGGCTTTTACCTTGCCAAAATACTGGCCCGAAACTATCATATCGCCCTGGTGCAAAGTGCCATTTTGTACCAGTATAGTGGCTACATAACCACGGCCTTTATCCAGCGATGCTTCAATAATGGTACCGTTGGCAGCTTTTTCCGGGTTAGCTTTTACTTCAAGTATATCTGCTTCGAGTAATATTTTTTCGAGCAGTTCGTCAATGTGCAGGCCTTTTTTGGCGCTAATTTCCTGGCTTTGATATTTACCACCCCAGCTTTCTACCAGCAGGTTCATCTGGCTCAGTTGTTCATAAATTTTGGTAGGGTTGGCGCCGTCTTTATCAATTTTGTTTATAGCAAATATCATGGGTACATTGGCAGCCTGTGCATGCGAAATGGCTTCCTTAGTTTGCGGCATCACGGCATCATCGGCGGCAACCACAATTACGGCAATATCGGTAACCTTGGCGCCCCTGGCCCTCATCGCTGTAAATGCTTCGTGGCCCGGCGTATCAAGGAAGGTAATATGCCTGCCGTCTTTTAATGTTACTTCGTAAGCGCCAATATGCTGTGTGATACCGCCAGCTTCGCCGGCGATTACATTTGTATTGCGGATATAATCGAGTAATGATGTTTTACCATGATCCACATGGCCCATGATGGTAACAATGGGAGGCCTTGATACCTGCACGGCATCGTCATCATCTTCTTCCTCTTCTTCCATATCGGCCGCATCTTCCACCCCTATAAATTCTACCTCGTAGTTAAATTCGCTGGCTACCAGTTCTATCACATCTGCTTCAAGGCGCTGGTTAATAGATACCATTATCCCGAGGCTCATACATTTGCTGATAACATCTGCAAAGCTTACGTCCATAAGGTTGGCCAATTCGCTTACAGATATAAATTCTGTAACCTGCAGTTTATTGCTTCCCTGGTCATCACCATCCCTTAATTCGGCCTGTTCATCTCTTTTTGCTTTGCGGTATTTGGCTTTAAGGCTTTTGCCGCGGCCTGAACCACCGGCAAGCTTAGCCTGTGTTTCTCTTATTTTATCCTGTATGGCTTTTGCGTCAATTTCTTTATCCTCCCTGTGGGGCTGCTGTGCATGATGCCTGTTGCCAGCACCGGGCCTGTCGCCACCAGGCCTGTTTCGGTTAAAATCGCCCTGCCGGCCCTGTGGCTGGGGCATTGGTTGTGCATTAGCTTTCTTTTCTACGGGTATGCGTTTACGTTTGCGCTTATCATCTGCCTCTCTTTTAGGCCGGGTATCATTTTCGGTGGGCAGTTCTATTTTACCCAAAATTTTTGGGCCTTCCAGCCTTTCGGCTTTAATATTTTCTACCGCAGCAGGCGCTTCTGTTTTTTCATCCTCAGGGGCTGATACGGGCTCAGGCGCTATTACCGGGGTTTCTTCCACCGGTGGTTTTGTGGTGTTAACGGCGTCTTCTTTTGCCTGCTTGGCCTCTGGTTTTTTTACTACCTTTTTGGGCCGGGTAGAGGAGTCGATAGCATCAAGGTCGATTTTGGTAACCACTTTTGGCGCTTCAATTTCCGGCGCTTCAATTTTGATTACCTCGGGCTGTGCGGCTGGGGTGATATCGGCTGCCGGTGGTGCTGGCGTAATTGTGGCTGCGGGCGTTTCTTCTGCGGTTACCTCTTTCGGTTTTTCTACGGGCAGGGTTTCTTTTTTCTTAAAAGAAAGGTCTTCTTCGTCTTTCTTCTTTTTGGGTGCTTCGGTAGCAGCGCCTTTCGAGAGTTCAATTTTTTCCGCTTTTTGCCTGGCCACTTTATCCTGCTGGAACTCGGCCTGCAGCACACGGTACATTTCTTCTGTGAGCCTGGCATTGGGGCTCAGGTCATCATTTTTAAATCCTTTCGACTCCAGGAATTCGATAAGCGTATCCTTACCAATATTAAATTCCTTGGCAGCGGCCATAAGCCTGGGTGTATTTGTTACTACTTCTGACATTCGTTTGCCTGGCCCGGAGGCCGTTTAAAATCTGGCTAAGATTTGTTTTAAAAAATAAAAATAAGCTAAGGCCTAATATTGTTCGTCCACCAGGGGCTTATTCTTTTTCAAATTCTTCTTTCAATATCCTCAATACATCTGCGATGGTTTCTTTTTCCAGGTCGGTGCGGCGTTCAATTTCTGCAGGACTAAGCGCCAGCACAGAACGGCCTGTATCGCATCCCACTTTTTTGAAAGCATCAATTACCCATGGTTCTATTTCATCACTAAATTCATCGAGGTCGATATCAAATTCTTCTTCATCTTCATCCGACTCACGGAATACATCAATTTCATAGCCGGTAAGTTCGCAGGCCAGTTTGATATTTACGCCCCTGCGGCCAATGGCCAGCGATACCTGGTCGGCTTTTAAATATACAGTAGCGTGCTTTCTTTCTTCATCCAATGCTATGCTGGTGATTTTAGCAGGTGTTAAAGAACGCTGAATGAGCAATTGTACATTGCTGGTCCAGTTTATAACATCAATATTTTCGTTTTTCAGTTCTCTAACGATGCCATGTATGCGACTGCCTTTCATACCTACGCAGGCACCTACGGGGTCAATCCTGTCGTCGTAGCTTTCTACGGCTATTTTGGCCCTTTCGCCGGGTTCACGTACAATTTTCTTAACAACAATCAGGCCGTCAAAAATTTCGGGCACTTCAATTTCAAGCAGTTTTTCGAGGAATACAGGGCTGGTACGGGATACAATAATTACAGCCTGGTTGTTTTTTAGTTCTACCTTTTTTACCACACCCCTTACCGATTCGCCTTTTTTAAAGTAATCGGAAGGTATTTGTTCTGATTTAGGCAGAATCATTTCGTTGCCTTCTTCATCGAGCAGGAGTACTTCTTTTTTCCAAACCTGGTATACTTCACCACTTACGATATCGCCTACACGATCTTCGTATTTTTTTATCAGCAGGTTCTTTTTGAGGTCGTTGATGCGGCTGGCAAGGGTTTGTTTGCCGGCCAGGATAGCCCTTCGGCCAAATTCTTTTTGGATATCCACTTCTTCGTACAACTCTTCACCCACCTGGTAATCCGGTTCAATTTTAATGGCGTCTTTATATTCAATTTCTGTAAGCGTATTGTAAATATCGCCGTCGTCTACTATCATCCTTCGCCTGAAAATTTCCAAATCACCTTTCTGGTCGTTTACGATTACATCAAAATGCTCGTCTGTACCATATTTTTTACGAATAAGTGTTTTAAAAACATCTTCCATCACTTTCATCAAAGTGGGGCGGTCAATATTTTCTGCCTCTTTGAACTCCTGGAAGGAATCAATTAAATTGATACGTGCCATAACCTCTCCGGCCCTCGTTGAATCCCTGCCGGGTGGGGATTTTATATATTAAAAAATCAAAATGATATTACTACGGTTGTTTGTTTTACATCTGCAAACGTAATGTCGCTGCTGATGGTAACGGCTTTTTTATTTTTACCTTCCACATACTCTATTGTAAAAGCCTCGTCATTTACCGCTGTAAGCTTGCCTTCTTTTTTTGTGCCATCGAGTAAGGTTACTTCTACTTTTCGGCCGATATTTTTTTTATACTGGCGCAAGCTTTTTAAAGGCTCATCCACACCAGGGCTGGATACTTCGAGTGAAAAATTGCCATCCGGGTACCAACCTTCTTCTTCAATGTTTTTATAAAGTGCCCGGTTTATTTTGATGCATTTTTCAATACTCAACCCACTATCTGCATCAAGGTACACTTTAATATTGTTGGTTGGCTTAATTTTTACAGACACAATAAAAATATCGCCTGAATCTTCCAGCAGCTTATTTATTAATACTTCAATTGCTTGTATCGCCGAATCCTGAACCATATAAATAGAAGAAGGGAACGGCTCCGTTCCCTTCACTTGTTTCTTTGTTCCGCTGCAAATGTAAGTAAGTAATTATTATTTGCCAAAATTGAAACTGCAGGAGGGTTTTATTAGCTGCCGCCTGTAAATTTTTAACAGGCACATCTGTTACAGGACGTTACATTTGTGTTATGAATATCATCAGGCTGGCAATTGAATTATTTGTACTGTATGTATTGTACAAGCTGGTATTTGACCTGATTATACCGGCAGCCAGGACAACCAAACAGGTAAAAAAACAGTTTAACGAAATGAATGCCCGTATGCAGGATCAAATGCACCGGCAGCAGGAAAATGCATACCAGCAGCGCTATACCAACACTCCTAATACGGGTAAAGCCGCAGGCAGCAGTGACGATTATATTGAATTTGAAGAAGTAAAATAATGAATGCTGCCCTACGGGTTATTTGTACTGTTATGCTTTTATAAACCCAGTGTTTCAATTTTTTGGCCCGGCAGCAAAAGCTGTGTTTGTAACCCCGCTTCTTTTGCGCCCACAATATTTACTGGTGAATCATCAATAAAGAGGGTTTCGGCCGCCAGCATATTTCCATCATTTAATACAAACTGGTAGGTTTCCACGTAGGGCTTGCGCTTGTGCAGGAGGTGAGAGTAGTAACTTTTTTCGAAAAAGCCATCAAGACTGCTATACCCTGTTTCATGTTGTAGAATGCTATCAAAAGCTCTTTTGTGAATACTATTGGTATTGCTCAGCAAAAAAATGCGGTATTTCCGGCGTAGTATATCCAGGTGCTGGATGCTTGGCTGGCGAAAACTGAGGAGAATCTGGTTCCATGCTGCTTCTATTTGCTGCCAGGTGGTGCCGGGCTGGCAATATGCCTGCATTTGCTCAAAAAAATCTGCCTCGGTGATGCTGCCGGTTTCGAGGGCTTCAAAAAGCTGGCTGGCGCCAGCCTGTGAATACAATTCATCAAAGTTTTTTGCGCCAAGTGTTTTAAATGCTGCAGCAGTTTTGTGATAATCAATATCAATTAACACGCCGCCTAAATCGAAGATGATGCTTTTTAACCCTGCCATTTGCTGTACCTGTGTTTTTTGGGCAGCAAAGATAAATGTTCCTCCCTGCAAGTTGTACCAACAAAAACTGTTGCAGCACCCGGTAATGGATATCCTAAATTATTTCGATATTGAAAATCGGGCTTCCAGCACTTTATCCGAGCTACCGCCTGTAAATACTTTAAAATCTCCGGGCTCAAATACCTGCTGCAGTTGATCGTTATAAAAACTTAAATCTGCTTTAGTTAAAGTAAAGTGTACGTCTTTATGTTCCCCTTTTTTTAAAAATACTTTTTGAAAGTGCTTTAATTCTTTAACCGGACGTACTACAGAAGCCGATACATCCCGTGTATAGAGCTGTACGGTTTCTTCACCATCGTAATCGCCGGTATTGCTAACTGTAACGGACACCTGCAATTTTCCATCCTTGCGGAAAGATTTATCTACCTTGAAATTATTGTAGGTAAAGCTGGCATAACTTAAGCCATAGCCAAAAGCATAGCGTGGGTATAATGATAAATCGATATAGGCAGAACGGTAAAATCTGTCGCTGTCGCCTGCTGCCGGCCGGCCTGTGTTGTAGTGATTATAGTAAATAGGTATTTGCCCTTCCGTTAAGGGAAAACTCATGGGCAGTTTTGCAGAAGGATTATAATCGCCAAACAACACATCGGCAATAGCATTGCCCGCCTCTGTACCCAGCCACCAGGTGTACAGTATGGCCGGCACATTATCGGCCACCCAGTTAAATACCAGTGGCCTGCCGGCATTAATCATTACCACTATGGGTTTGCCGGTAGCCTGCAGGGCTTTTATTAAATCTTCCTGCACGCCGGGCAGGCGGATGCTGCTGCGGCTTTTGGCTTCGCCGCTCATATCCCTTGCCTCGCCAACCTGTATTACCACCACATCTGCCTGCTGTGCTATGGCAATAGCTTCGGCAAATGCAACTGTGGATGTGTCGTTGATATTGCAGCCCCGGGCATACAATAATTTTGTATCGTTACTTAATTTATTTTTTACCCCATCCCAAACCGATACAATTCTTGCAGTATCATCGGGCCAGTCGTAACTCCAAAAACCGAGGTTATCCGTTTTGGCTTTGATGAACGGACCAATTAAAGCCAG
The DNA here is from genome assembly GCA_937873715.1 of uncultured Chitinophagaceae bacterium. Lineage (GTDB taxonomy): Bacteria > Bacteroidota > Bacteroidia > Chitinophagales > Chitinophagaceae > Ferruginibacter. The sequence goes on along the minus strand of CALMYJ010000003.1, from coordinate 606,504 downwards.
CGTTTTTATTTTTTTTGATAATGGCAACAGTTGCTTTTCGTTTTTTAACAACACAATACTCTTCTTTGCCATATCCCTTGCTGCCCCAATATGTTCGGTATTATTCCATTGCTGTTTTTCCCTTGCTTCGTTTGAAAACTTATACGGGTTATCAAAAAGCCCCATTTCAAATTTTTTTCTCAATATCCTTCGAACCGCATCATCTACAACACTCATCTTTACCTTTCCCTGCCGCACCAGTGTTGCCAAGTGCTGTATATAGCTCCGGCTTTCCATATCCATATCGCTGCCTGCATTAACTGCTGCCCTGGCGGCTTCATAATTATTTTGTACAAAACCATGTTCAATCATTTCACCCACACTGCCCCAGTCGCTCACTACAAATCCTTTAAAATTCCATTTACCTTTTAATACATTTCTTTGAAGGTAGGCGTTGCCGGTAGCTGGTATACCGTTCAGGTCGTTAAAGGCGTTCATAAAAGTAGCCACCCCGGCTTTGGCTGCCGCTTCAAAAGGAGGCAGGTAGGTTTCCCACAACTGGCGCAGGCTCATATCCACGCTATTGTAATCCCTTCCGCCAACTGCAGCACCATAGGCCGCAAAGTGCTTGGCGCAGGCCATTACAGCATCTGTATTACCAAGGCCTTTTCCCTGGAAACCTTTTACCCTTGCCGCAGCAATTTGAGCACCGAGGTAAGGGTCTTCACCAGCACCTTCCATTACCCGGCCCCAGCGTGGGTCGCGGCTGATATCCACCATCGGCGCAAAAGTCCAGTGCACCCCGGCAGCACTGGCTTCAATGGCTGCAATCCTTGCCGAACGTTCGATAGCCGGCAGATCCCAACTTGCTGCCTCGGCTAAGGGAATCGGAAAAGTGGTACGGTAACCATGTATCACATCCTGCCCAAACAACAACGGAATTTTTAACCTCGACTGCAGGGCAAGCTGCTGCAGCTCTCTTGTTCGGGCAGCACCGGTTACATTCAGCATGGAGCCTACTTTGCCCTCTTTTACCTGGTCAACCAGTTTGTCATCGTTGGTTAAAGGCCCGGTGGCCGCCCAGGGGCCATTGTACTGGTTCATCTGCCCTACTTTTTCTTCGAGTGTCATCAGTTTTAACACCGAATCAACCCTTTGATCAATCGTTTTTAGTTGTGCACTACAACAGTGAAAAGCCAAATACATCAGCAGGCCGCACACTGTAGTTTTGATGGCCGCAACTGTGCCGGTTGACTTTTTTTTACTGCGGGCATTATACCCCTGATTAAGCCTCATTGGCGACGCTCCGTTCAACATACTTATGCTATTTTGGCTACTCATGATGTATTTCAAATATACTTATCTGCGTATCTACTGCCTGCTTTTATTATTCATTGCCGCTAATGCGTTGATTATTTTTTGCTGTGAACATTTAAGCCCTGGCTAAGCCTTATTGGCAACACTCCATTCAACATACTAATTTTACTTTAGCTACTCAAACCTGTATTAACAATCTGCGCATCTGCGGCTAAAATACTATAATAAGCCACTGTCATTTATGTATCGAAAACAACCAGGGTAACAAACCAGGTTCTGCAAAAGCATTATCCCAACTATTGTGATTTACCCCCTGGTATAAACTGTACTTAACATCAGCGCCTGCCATTTTTAATGCGTTCACCATTTCGGTTGACAAAGACGCAGGCACCACATCATCGGTATCACCATGAAATACCCACCATTTAACTTTTTTCATCAAGGGTGCTGTAGCAGCAGCCCCGCCCCCACATATCGGGAATGCTGCAGCAAATAGTTTGGGATTTCTTCTTACCATTTCAAATGTACCCATACCACCCATTGAAAGCCCGCCAACATATACCTGCTTTTTATTTACAGCATACTCTTTTAGTAACCTATACAGGAGTTCCTGCACAAGCTTCATGGCGATGGTAGGCTCAGCATCTGCTAAAAATTCAAATGCTCTTGCGCCACCCGGATTGTCATAATTAAATTTCACATTACTCCAGTAGCTTTCGGCAGGGCATTGCGGAAATACCACAATGGCCGGATAATTTTTACGAACGGTATCTTTTAAAAATAAATATGCGCCATGCACCAGTTGTGCTTCGTTATCGTTGCCCCTTTCGCCGGCGCCATGTAGTATCAATACCAGCGGATATTTTTTTGAGGCATCGTAATGCAGCGGCATTAAAATGCGGTAAGGCAATGTATCGTTACCGGATATATAAGTTTCTTTCCTGAACATGGATTTGTCCTGTGCTGTTGAAAAAAAACCAGCCAGTAAAAAAGTTAATGTAATCCACAACCTGGTTTTCATGATTCTTATTTTTTCTTTTTTAGTTTGATAACAAAACCGCCGCCTGCAGCCATTTTAAGTTTTATCAAATTATCACTACCAAAATACATGCTGTAAGTGTTTAACTGGTAATCTGAAGGATAGTCTGCTGCATTTATACCATCTATACAGGCGGTAGCTTCATATTCGCCGGTTATAAAATCAATGAGATAATCTACTTCTTTTTCGGCCTGGCCTGCCATTCCTCCTATCCACCAGTCGGTTCCTTTTCTTCTTGCCGTAACAATATATTCGCCAACCTTACCTTCCAGTATCATTGTTTCGTCCCATGTAGTAGGTATCTCTCCTAAAAATTTCATAAATGCCGGCTCCATCATAGCCTGCGAAGGGTTGCCCGAAAAAATTTGTACAGGGCTGTCATACACTACAAACATTGCCAGTTGATGGCATCTTGTGCCCTGGCTCATTACTTTTTTGCTGATGGGCCTAAACTGTTCTTTTGTGGCATTATCCAATATACCCGGTTCATAATCCATAGGCCCGGCCAACATTCGTGTAAACGGCAGCGTTACATTATGGCTGGGGGTGGGCTTATCACTCCATATATTATACTCGGAGCCCAACACGCCTTCCCTGGTTACATTATTGGGCCAGGTACGGTTATAGCCCTTCATGGGATAAGCGCCATGAAACATAATCATGATTTTTTTATCCGCACAGGCTTTTGAAATACGGTCATAAAAATTAACCATCACCTGGTCGTCCCTGTCCATAAAATCGGTCATGATAAAATCAACCCCCCATGTATTAAACTGTGCCAGTGCACTGTCTAATTGCTTATCCAGCGTGGAGCAAAGCGTCCAAAGGCTAAGCTTTATGCCGTTAGCTTTTGCGTAGGCTGCAATGGTATCCATACTAATGTGGGGGTGGATATCAAAAAGGTTTTGATAATTACTCCAACCTGCATCCATCATGATGCGTTGCAAACCAAATTGCTTTGCAAAATCGATATAGTATTTATAGGTAGCCGTATTAATGCCTGCCTTAAATGGAACGTTAAATAAATTAATACCAATAATCCATTCGTCTGTTCCCTTACCGGGGTTTATCCAGGAAGCATCTTGTATTTTAGATGGCGAAGCCAGCCTGTACAGCAAATCGCAACCGGGCAGTTCCTTATCTTCTTTGGCAACGATAAGCACCCTCCAGGGAAAGTTTCTTGTGCCTTTTGTTTTGGCAATATAGCTGGCCCGCTTCGTTACTACTTCCTGCGGAAATTCCCCGTCTGTAATGGCTGTTGCCAAAGGGTAGGGCGCAAATAAAGCTTCTATAGCATTTGAACCGGTGCCCTGTAAAAACATGCCGGGGTAATCTTCAAGATCGGATTCAGTAACGGCAACTTTAATTTCATTGGCAGCTCCAATTAATACCGGTGTGTAGGCAAATGACGCTATACTTAAGCTGTCAATTGTTTTTAACTGGTATAATTCTTCAAAGCTGGTGTGAAACTTATCTGTTCTTTGCCCGGGATCAATTAATGGCAATAAAATTTTTTGTTGCTTTTGAAAAGTAAAAACAGCTTTTTCATTTTGTATAACTATAGAGTCTTTAAAACTTGTAGCGATGCGGTAAGCAACACCATCATTGTACACCCGGAAGAGGAGTGCGTAGGGCTGCTGCAGGTTTAACTTTAATTCATTGTAATTGTCCCGGATAATTTTTCTTTTTTCCGGCACCGGCGAAATGATGTTGTTATCAAATGTTTTTACTGTGTATGATTGAAGTTTTATTTTATGCGAAAGTGATGGCTTGTTTTGCAATACCAAATCAATTGATGATGGCTGAAGTATAATGTTGCCCTCATATTTAACTGTATAGCTGATGCTGTTGTTAACAAAAACTGTAACCGTAATCTTTTTATCCGGGGAACTTACCAACAAACTGTCTGTTGCAAACAGGCTTGTATTTGCAACAGACAAAACAATAAAACAGTAAAGCAACTTCATACTGACTGCAATGTTGATAAAAGATAAAACCGGTGTTTTATACATTGATTTTACAGCAATTTAAAACCAGCTTCCTGCACATCCCTGCTGTTAGCACCGATGAAAACTTTAAAATCGCCGGGCTCGGCTGTAAACTTTAAATCGCTGTTATAAAATTTTAAATCATTCACTGAAATTTTAAACTCAACCGTTTTGCTTTCGCCCGCTTTCAATGTTATTTTTTGAAAGCCTTTTAATTCTTTCACGGGCCGGGTGATGCTGCCCACCATATCCCTTATGTACAACTGCACCACTTCTTTACCCTCGATAGCACTGTTGTTGGTAACTGTAACGGCAGCCGTAATCGCTTGTCCTGCTTTTATTGTATTGCTGCTAAGCCGTATATCGCTGTATGTAAAACTGCTGTAGCTTAACCCAAAGCCAAAGGGATATACGGGGTCGTTACTTACATCCAAATAATTGCTCCTGAATTTTTCGAACCAGGTGCCTAATGGACGGCCGGTATTTTTATGATTATAATATAGCGGCACCTGCCCTATATTTTGCGGCCATGTAGTAGTAAGTTTCCCGGATGGATTAACATCGCCAAACAATACATCGGCAATGGCATAGCCTGCTTCGCTGCCGCCAAACCACACATTCAGTATTGCCGGTACATTTTCGCTTTCCCATTTTATGGCCAGCGGCCTGCCGGTAAATAATACCAGCACTACGGGCTTGCCTGTTTTTAGCAAGGCCTGCAGTAAATCTTTTTGTACCTGTGGTATTTCAATATTACTGCGGCTGCTGCTTTCGCCACTCATCTCGGCGCTTTCGCCCAATGCAGCCACAATTACATCTGCATCTTTTGCTACATTCAATGCTTCATCAATAATTTCCTGTGCCGGACGCATGTCTCTTTTAAAATCTTTGCCAAACATGCCGGCCCTTTCTTCAAAGGCTGCATCTGCATCCAGGTTACTCCCTTTGGCATACACAATATTGGCTTTGCTTCCTGCAACCGCTTTCAGCCCTTCCAGTACAGTAATGGCTTTATCAAACCTGGCAGCCACTGCCCAGGTGCCCGGCATATTTTCTTTAGCATCGGCCAATGGGCCCACCAATGCAATGGTTCCTTTTTTTTGCAGGGGTAAAATGTTGTTTTGATTCTTCAGCAACACAAAAGTTTGGGCAGCTATTTGCCTTGCTTCTTTGCGGTGTGCATCGGTAAATACTTCGGCTGCAGCCCTTGCTTCACTGCAATATTTATACGGGTTGTCAAAAAGCCCAAGTTTGTATTTGGCTTCCAGTATTCTTCTGCAGGCGGCATCAATTTGTGCAAGGGTTACCTTGCCTTCTTTCAAAGATTGTTGCAAGGTGGTAAGCAGGCCTTCGCCTACCATATCCATATCGATACCGGCATTCAAGGCCAATGCCGACACCTGCTTCAAATCACCCATACCATGATCAATCATTTCGTTGATGCCGGTATAATCGGTAACTACAAAACCCTTAAAGCCCCACATTTTACGGAGTACATCCGTCATTAAAAATTTATTGGCAGTAGCGGGTATGCCATCCACTTCGTTGAAAGAAGCCATTACACTGCCTACACCGGCATCCACAGCGGCTTTGTAAGGCGGCAGGTAAGTGTTGAACATACTTACCCGGCTCATATCGGTGGTATTGTAATCCCTTCCGGCTTCGGCAGCGCCATACATAGCATAGTGCTTTACGCAGGCCATAATATTATTATTGTTGTATTTGCCGGTAGTGCCCTGGTACCCCCTTACCATTGCTTTGGCAATTTCGCTTCCCAGGTATGGATCTTCACCGCTACCCTCTGCAATACGCCCCCAGCGTGGATCCCGGCAAATATCTACCATTGGGCTAAACGTCCAGTTAATGCCATCGGCGCTGGCTTCCTGTGCGGCAATTTGTGCACTGCGTTCAATGGCTTTCATATCCCAACTGCAACTGAGCCCAAGCGGTATGGGAAACACCGTTTCGTAGCCATGTATTACATCCATGCCAAAAATGAGTGGAATTTTTAAGCGGCTTTCCTCAACGGCTACACGCTGTACTTCTTTTATTTTGGCTACCGATTTTATATTAAACAGGCCGCCTACTTTTCCTTCCTGGATTTTTTTGCCGATATCGCTGCTTTTGGCCTGGCCGGTTACAATGTCGCCACTGCCGGGCAGGTTAAGCTGGCCGATTTTTTCTTCGAGTGTCATTTTTTTCATCAGTGCATCGATGAATACTTTCATTTTTACATCGATGGCTTGTGCAGTTGCATGTGTGTGCATGATTACAGCTAAAGCAAGCAGCGCAGATAACTTTTTCATTATTCGATTTTTTATGGTGTGTTCAGTAAATGTGGTTGTATTAATAGTTGCCAGATGCGATAGCCTGCTGCATTCATATGCAGGTTGTCTTCTATAAAAATTTGTGGCAGCGGTTCGCCTTTGGTATCCACCATGCTGTGGTAAACATCGATGAATACTGCCTGTTTTTGTTTTTTTAAAAATGTTTCGATGTACAGATTGGCTTCTGTCATTTTCAGCAGCAGGTGTTTACGAGAAGGGCTGGGCTTCATGGATACATAGGCTACCGGCACCGCAGGATATGCCTTACGAATGATGGTAAATAAAGTTTTAAATCTTTGCAGTACCTGCCAGGGGGTAACACTATCATCATACGCCAAATCATTTTCGCCACAGTAAATTACCACCTGCTTTGGTTTATAGGGAGTAATTATATCGGGGGCATAGCGTATTACATCCTGCAGGGTGGAGCCGCCAAAGCCCCGGTTGATGATGGTATAGCCGGGAAAATAATCCTGCACATCCGTCCAAAAAGTAAAGGAGGAACTGCCCACAAAGAGTATGGCATTTTTTGGCGGAAAGCTGGCGCTGTCCTGCTTTTTAAAGGTCTGTATTTCTTCATAAAATGGCGGTGCATCCTGTGCAGCAACTGCAGCGCAGCAAAATATGGCCAGTATAAGCTGTAGTATTTTCATTATTCAGCAGTTACAATTGGGGGTGTTGCACTTACGCCATTTTCGTTGATGGCTTCAATAGTGAAATAGTAGGTTTGCTTTAAGTCCATTACTTTAAACCAGTATTCATTAACATCATAAATCATAATGCAGTTGTACAGTTTATCCGGCGCTGTGCCGTAATACAGGTTGTAAGCAAAAGCATTATCAACCGGGTTCCATTTAATATAGGCACTGCGTTTATCCTTTTCTGTTCTTAATACAATTAAATTTTTTACAGCATCCGGCTTTGCCCCGCCACCATTGCCAAATACCCGAAGGCCACTGATGGCAAATTTGCCTGTAGGCATGTGGATGTTTTCAAGCTTAATAAACCTGGCCTGTATGGGTTTTTCCAACTCCACATAATCATGCGGCACATCTGTTTTATTGTTGCTTTTATCTGCTATCACTGTCCATTTTTTTCCATCAGCGGATGCATACAATTTGTACTGGTGATAAATATTGGTTTGCTTACCGATAAATTCCGCATCCTGGTCGGCATAATTGATTTGTATAGCATTTACTGTGGATACATTCCCTAAATCAGATTGTATCCATTCGCCTTTATCCGCAGTTTTTGCACTCCAGTACGTTTTGATGCTTTCGTCATTAATATGATTGGACGTAAATGCGCCGAGTGTGGATGATACTGTAACAGGTTTTTTATAATTGAGTAAATACCATTCAGGCCGAAAGGCCTCCTTTGTGATGGCCGAGGGCAGGTACAGCGGATAATCGCCAAAGGCGGCATTGCACCACATCACATCATCATTATCAAAACCGGCAGGCCATATTCCCATTCTTCTTTCCCAGGTATTTTTCACGCAGATGATGCTGGTGGAAATATGCCAGTAATTGTTATTGTTATCCTTAAAAGTAGCGCCATGGCCTGCTCCACGGGAAAAGCCACCCATTTTGGAACTGTAAGGATCGCTTTGCGGAAATGTTTGGCGGCCGTCAAATAATGGCCCGTTGCTTACTACAACCCCATCGGCATAACCACTCATTTCTGTACCCGGCGCACCATACTGAAAATAATATTTACCATTATGCTTTGTCATCCAGGCACCTTCAATAAATGGATCGAGGAAAGTATTGTCCATGTGTTCACCAAAGCGCTGCCAGCCATAACGCCAGGCTTCTAAAATATACATGGGTACCCTTGTTCCTTTTGGTTTAAATGTTTTACGGTCGAGTTCCACGCCATATACGGGGTAGTTATTGCTGCTGCCATTGTACATATAAAACCTTCCATCATCATCTGTAAAAAAAGCAGGGTCCCATCCGCCAATTTCAAATGAATCTACTAATGGAAACCATTTGTTTCCTTTTGGATCGGTGCTGCCCCATAGCGTAAATGTTTTAGTGTAGGTACTGCCAAACACTACCATCGTATCACCAATAACACCAACGGCTGGCGCACACAATTCATCTTTTGTATCATTCCACGGACGTAAAAATCTTTTTTCGATAAACTTCCAGTTAAGCATATCATTGCTCCACCAATAGCCCCACTGGTTGGTGCTGAATAAATAATAATCGCCTTTGTAGTTGACCACCACAGGGTCGGCCGTAGCCCTGTGCCTGCCCCAATCGGTAAAAGAGGGATGTGGCGTATAGCCGTAATCGATATTGATGGGGTTACAATAGGTTTTTTGCTGTGCGTAGGCCGCAGATGCGCAGACAAGAATTATTGCGATTGACAAGATTAGCTTTTTCATATTTTATTTTTGGCCGCAGATGCGCAGATAAGAATTATTAAAGTAATCTGCACATCTGCGGCTATATTTTACAAATTGCCTTTTTTCATTTCTTCCACTGCATGGCTAACCGCCCTCGCCGTAAATGCCATATACAATATCGACGGGCTCTGGCTACCGGTACTGGTCATACAGGCGCCATCGGTTACAAATACATTTTTGCAATGGTGCATTTGGTTCCATTCGTTGAGCATGGAGGTTGCCGAATTTTTTCCCATACGGCATCCGCCCATTTCATGAATATCGAGGCCGGGCGCCTGCATACTGTCATGAGTTGTTATTTGCTTTACCCCCGCTGCCTCAAGCATGGCCTGCCCCTGCTGTAAAAAATTATTGACCATCTTATCGTCATTGTCGTCATAGCTTACCGATGTAATGAGTTGGGGAATACCCCACCGGTCTTTTGTATCAGCGCTCAGCCTTACATGGTTAGTTTCTTTTGCTATTGTTTCGCCCTGCATGTACATATATACACTCCAGCGGCCGGGCTGGCATAAGGCTTCTTTAAAAGCTGCGCCAACCGGTTCGGGTGCGGCAGCTTCATTAAATTTTTCCCGGCTGGCGCCGGAATAAATTACATAGCCGCCAACAAAGTCTTTATCTCTCTTTTCTACATTACTGAAGTTGGCCATAATACATTCCACCGGCTTTGAAACTTTATAATACCAGTTATCAAAACCCTCCACATACCCCCACATGCTTCCCCGGTAGTTATGAAAACAAATGTATTTGCCCAGCGTACCATTATCGTTTCCCAATCCATCAGGAAAGCGTCCGGATGTGGAATTCAATAAAATTAAATTACTGTTTAAGGCAGAGGCATTTACAAAAATGATACGGGCAAAATACTCCGTTGCTGCTTTTGTGTTGGCATCTATCACCCTCACCCCAACTGCCGTTTGCTTTTGTTCATCATAAATAATAGAATGTACAACGGCATGAGGACGTATGGTAAGATTGCCTGTTTTTTTTGCCCAGGGCAAAGTGCTGCTTACCGAACTGAAGTAGCCACCAAGCGGACAGCCACGCATACACAAATTGCGGTTAAGGCATTGGGTGCGGTTTTGTGCAAGATGTATGGCCAGTGGCTCGGTGATATGTGCCCAGCGGCCGGGTACATAATGGCGGTTAAATTTTTCTTTGATGGTTTTTTGCAAATGCTTTTCCACCATATTTAATTCATACGGCGGCAAAAATTCACCATCAGGCATGGATGGTATGCCATCTTTATTACCGGTAACACCAATAAATTTTTCTACATGGCTGTACCAGTTTTTGATATCATTGTAGGCTAACGGGAACGACTGGCCGTATCCATCACGTTCCGGCATTTCAAAATCATAAGGACTCCACCGGGCACAGGCCCGGCCCCAGGTAAGCGATTTGCCGCCCACCTGGTAGCCCCGTATCCAGTCGAACGGTTTTTCCTGTATATAGGGATGGTCGGCATCCTGTATAAAAAAATGTTGTGTGGCTTCATCATAGCCTGCGGCTTTTGAAATTAACGGGTTGGCCGTAAGCGTTTGTTGGGTAATATTTCCCCGGTGCGGCAACTCCCACCGGGATAAAGTTGCTGTGGGATAGTCTTTAATATGCTGTATATCTCTGCCTCTTTCGAGTACTAATGTTTTTAATCCTTTATCGCATAGCTCTTTTGCAGCCCAGCCACCACTGATACCGCTGCCAATTACAATGGCATCGAAAGTATTACCTGCATTGCCGCCGGCATTGATATGAATATTTGAGGTATCTGGCATGAGCAATCGAATAAAAAAACAAGATCCGGTTTTACATTACAGTATAAAAATATCAGTATGGCTTTTTTGTTCTAAACAGCAATGCATCCATACTCATTATACCGGGGCCGGCAAAAAAGAACAGCAGACCAAACAATATAAACATAAACGGGTGCTGGTCGTCCATCCAAAACCTTCCGTTACCAATTAAAAAAGTGATGTAGGCAAATGTGCCAATCGTAATGATGCTGGCCAATCTTGTAAACAATCCTACAAAGAGCAACACCCCTGCTACAAACTCAGCACCCTTACCAAGATAAGGCATAACTGCTGAAGTTTTAAATGAATCCCATTTTGTATATTCTTCCATTTTTGCTGCGTCAAACACTTCTTTACCATGTATGATTAGGAATACAGCAATAACCAACCGGAGCAAAGCGATGATTGCTTCCGGGGCAATGGGTGCTGCTGAAAATAATTTTTTCATATTGGTTTATTTTTTTGCCGCAGATGCGCAGATTACAAATCTTTATATTGAGGGCTTGATCATTTATGAAATGCAAAACATTCTCCGCCCCCCAATACTTTGTACGGCTGTTGTATTTTTTCTGCTTCTGTTACAAACTCGTTTACATCGGCAGTGTTAAACTCAAATAAATCATAATGGCAGGGAATGACCATTTTTGCCTGAATGGCTTTGCCTAAGGCCGCAGCCTCTTTGCAATCTAAATTACCGGCAACCCTGCGTTCGGGCTTATTGCCATTAATGGGCAGCAGGGCTATATCCACATCAAAAGGCTGCAGCAAATCCATCATACCATAATACCAGAGGGTATCGCCGCTGTGATAAATTTTGTACGGGCCAAGCTCAACCACATAGCCCATATACCTGCAATTGCCTTTTTCATCCCGTTCAATTTCGTTATGACTTGCAGGCACTCCATGAAATGTAATGTCATCTACGGTAACCGAAAGGCCTTCATTTAACCCTAATGGGAAACTGTTGTGGCATTTTATTCTTTCGGCCACAAAAGCCCGGTTGGCCTCGGGTATAATAAATTTTATGCCGGGATTATTTTTCAGTACTGGTCTTAATGTTTCAGCATCCAGGTGGTCGGTATGGTTGTGGCTGGAAGTAACAACCGAAATATTTTTTAATAACCCGGGCTGTACCACTATTTCCTGCATACGTACATGTGGCTTATCGGTATCTGCATATTTTTTGCTGAGTGAATCAGAGAGGTAGGGGTCAATCAACACCCTTTTGCCCTTGTACTGCAATAGATAACCACTTTGCCCCAGCCACCATAAATACAGTTTTTTTTGATCATGGAGCAATGCATCCATTTCGCTGATGAGTGCCTCGTTTTTTTTAACTGCCGGTATCAATTCCATGCTTCAAAATGAATATTGAAAATTATGTATTGGTATTGAATATTCAAGATTCAATACGGAGTGATTATACTGTTACAAAGTTTCACGAACCTTCTTTGCGCCTTTCACCATATTCACCAGCTTTTGCCTGCTGGCCCACCTTGCTGTTTGGCTCAGGCCGCAATCCGGCGCCACCGATAATTTTTCGGCCGGTACATACTGCAAACATTTTTTTATTCTTGTTACCACATCCTCCACGCTTTCTATGTAATAATTTTTAACATCAATAATACCCACTGCTACATGCATTTTTTCGGCAAAAGGCTGCAGCAGTTCTATTTCAGCAAATTCCCTGTTCGCCATTTCAATATGTATTTCATCTACCGTCATATCCAAAAAATCGGGCAGCATCGGTTTAATACTCCTGTACCCAACCGGCCTGCCTTTAAAATTTCCGAAACATAAATGTGTACTTAAATTGCACTTACCCACTATGGGCTTTACCGTACGGTTAAAAATATCCACAAACTTTTTGGTGTCTTCTTTATAGGCATAACAACTCATGCTCGGCTCATCTACGGTTATTTCGGTACAACCCGCTGCCACCAGGGCTTCCAGCTCTTTGCTGATGATGGGCAGCAATGCCTCAGTAATATCAAACCGGCTTTTATATTTTTCATTAGGCAGCAGCCTTCCACTCAAAGTATAAGGACCGGGAATGCTTGCTTTTAATACCGGCCCTGCAGGCGCCAGCTTTTTAAGTCGTTCAAACTCTTTTACACAGCCCAAACCATTTGGTGCTTTCAGTTCACCAATTATATTATTCTTGCCCCGCTGGTCGTGTGCAGGCGGACCAAATTTTCTTGTTTCGCTTTCATTATTTTGAATGCCCTCAATAAAACCATAAAACGACAAATTAAAATCCAGCCTCGTTTGTTCGCCATCGGTAATGACATCAAGGCCTGCTGTCACCTGGTCGTGTACGGCCGCAATCACGGCGTCTTCAATCATTTCTTCAATATCGGCTTTACCAAACTGCTGCAAATTATTTGAAGCAAACTCCAGCCAGCCCGGAAAGGGATAGCTGCCTACTACTGTTGTGCGGATGGGAATATGGCTCATACGTGTTGTTTTAATTTTTTTTAAACCGGCATTTAACCGCTGCTTTTGCTGTATTGGCGACGCTCCGTTCAACCCTGTTTTTCAATTAGGCAAAGCAATATCTCAGGCTACAGGATAGCCACTATGTATGGACACAGAAAAAATGATTTTCCCCTAAGAAAGCAGCAGGTATTTTTATTCGTTTTTGGTATTAAAAATCTCAATAGAAAAAACAATCTTTACAACAGTGTTTACTATCTTTTCAGCACCAACAAAAGCACCCTTCAGGTTGTATACATCAAAAAAATACAATGCTGCTGTGCTTTGTATTTAACCTGAAATTTTGCCAATGACAACGATTTGCTTACCTAACTACTATGCCCTGTCGGACTATACGGCACAGCAAATAGTAAATACCATTAAAGAAAAACCCAACTGTACCATCTGTATGGCATCGGGCCACACCCCGGCCATGACAGCCGACCTGCTGGTAAAAAAACTGCAGCGTGAAAAAATCGATTACTCAACAATAACTTTCCTCGGGCTGGATGAATGGGCCGGGCTTGATTCTTCCAATACAGGAAGCTGTGCATATTTTTTTCAACAGAAAATTTTTAAACCACTGCAACTGCCCTCACAGCAATACCATTTATTCAACGCCCTGGCGGCTGACCTGCAGCAGGAATGTGCAAAAATGGATGCTTTAATTAGCAGCAATGGTGGTATTGATATTATGGTGGTGGGCATTGGTATGAACGGGCATATAGGCTTTAATGAACCGGGCACTCCATTTGATACTTTGTGTCATATCGCCACACTGGATGATACCACCAAAACCGTAGGACAAAAGTATTTTTCGGAACATGTAAAACTACAGCAGGGTATTACTATTGGCCTGGGGCATTTGCTGCAAAGCAAAAAAGCAATACTCATGGCCAACGGGCAAAAAAAAGCCGAAGTAATTTATCATACAGTACACGGCACTGTGAGTGAACGTTTTCCGGCATCAGTGATGCAGCAACATGCAGCCGGGTTTATTATTACCGATACTGCTGCTGCCTCCTTATTAAAAAAACCTGCCTGATGCAACAGCCGGCAGCACTGCGTATTGTTTACTTTTTAGTGTTTTGCTGCACAGGGGCATGGTTGCCCAAGCTGTACGATTACTGTGTATTTAAACAACTCAGCAGCACACAAAGCGCTTTTATATTAAGCATTACGCCTATCATGATGTTTGCCGTGCAGCCGCTGTATGGTTATTTGGCAGATAAACTGGGACATAAAAAAACCCTGCTGCTTTCTACCCTGCTGGCCGCAATAAGTTATACCGGTTATTTATTGAATCTTGGTTTTGCCGGGTTAATTGCGGTTACGGCTACCATGTCGTTGTTTTATAATACTATTCAGCCTGTATTAGACAGCATGGCTTTACAGGTGGCTAAAAACAATCCTATATTTTCTTACGGCAGTTTGCGTTTTTACGGGGCAGCAGGCTTTGCCTTTACCACTATTATTACGGGGCAGGTAATTGATGCAGTTGATATCACTGTAATTTTTATGGTTTCATCAATCACTATGCTGCTGGCATTTGTATGTTGCTTTTTTCTTACAGATACATTGCATGAAAAAAACACTTCCGGCACTTACGGCAATGTATGGGGCCTGATTAAAAACCGCTCCCTGCTTTTCCTGCTATTTTGTGTATTCCTGGTTTCGATGGGTGCCACCACTATCTGGAACTTTTACTCCACTTACTTAAAGGAGAATGGTGCAACAGACAGCCTGGTGGGGTATGGTTTATCTTTCCAGGGGCTTTGTGAGTTACCGATATTTTATTTTTCGGCAAGAATAATTTTGAAGCTCGGGTTAAAAACAACGTTGTTGGTTACAGTGATGGCAACCGTAGTGCGGATGCTGCTCTATCATTTTATAAAAACTCCTGTAGCCTCCCTGCCGGTTGAGTTGCTGCATGGTTTTAGCTGGAGTTTGTTTTGGGTGGTGTGTGTAGAGTATGTAAACAGGCTGGTGGATGAACACTGGCTGGCAACAGGGCAATCGCTTTTATATGCCGCTTACTTTGGCGTGGGCGCTATTGCCGGCAATTACTGGGCAAGCTATTGTATAGATAAAGGGATGAAAGTGGCGGATGTATTTTTGATAAATGCCGGAGTGGTGTTTGCAGTAGTTTTTCTTATTATACTATTTATGAAAAATAAACAGCATAAATATATCAAACCACATAGCATCATAGGCACATAGAAAAACACATAAAACTATATGTACCTATCTTTCTATCTGCCTATGTGTTGATATTTAAAAAATTTAATCTCATTTTAAATAATTCCCTGCTTCAACTGCCGTACACACCAGTCTACAAAATTTACCACCTGGTCTTCCACAGGTGCATAAGGGCCGGGGCGGTACGCATTACTTTGTATGCCCCTGAAATTATTCTCACATAATTTACCATCCTGGTCGCCGGTAATTTCCCAAAACTGGGTAAGCCGGTTTAGGTCGTAATCCTTTCCTTCCTCAGCTTTTTCATCCACCAGCCAGCAAAACTCTACATCAGTTGTAAAAGCATTTACCGGTGTTACCCTCATCGTCCATACATAATCGCTTACAGCATCCATCCAAAAGTTGGGATAATTCACCAGGCCCACCACGCCTGCATCATGATTGATGTGCAAGCCCATCGGGATAGAAATTTTTTTGCCATCTACGCTATAGCTTTCAACGCCGGGCCGCAAGGGATAACGAACAGCATAGGTAGTAGTGCCTTCAGTTACTTCAACCAATGTTGTTTCCAGTCCATTCTTTTCCCATACTTTTTGTTTTGCCATTATGAGTTCATCTGTATTCTCCCTCAGGTTGGCACCAATTACTGCACTGCAATATTCAGGGTGAGCACCGCCGCAGTGATAACATTCCCGGAAATTTTCTCCTACTAATTTCCAGTTGGCAGTGAGGGTATAATTTTTTATACAGGCCACTTTTGCATTATCAATGGCAAACGGTTTTATATAGGGCGTTAAACTTTTTTCTATTGCATCAAAGTGTGGAGGTTCTTTTTCCAGCGAAATAAAAATCAATCCTTGCACCAGTTTTACATGCACCGAATGTAAGTTGTACGGTTCTTTACAAAAATCATCGGGCATCATCCTTGCATTCAGTAATGTACCATCCTTATCAAACACCCATTGGTGATAGGGGCAAATGAATTTCGCCATATGCCCTTTATCTTCCAAACAAATGGCAGAGCCCCGGTGTGTACAGGTATTGTAGTGTGCATGCACAGCACCATCATTGCCACGAATGATAATGATGCTGTCGTTTTTAAGATGGTATAAAAAATAATCGCCGGGCTTTTTTATTTGTGCTGTACTGCCTGCATATAACCAGTGCTTTTTAAAAATACATTCCCACTCTGCTGCAAACACGGCTTCATGCGTATAAAATGGCTGCTCCAGGCTAAAGCCGGTTTTATAACGACTCACCAAATCTTTTACAAATTCATTTTGCATACAGTATTTTTTCAGGTGCACTAATTCTTGTTTTTACCACATAGCAACATAGGCATATAGGTACACATAGGGTTTCTAATGGGCTCTATGTTTCTACTGTGCCTATGTGTTGAAATTTATTTACCCGAAACATAACTTTCATACCCTATCTTGTCATACAGCTTCGCCAGCCTGTGCGCATGTTCATCATAAGCAGCTTCAAATAATGCAGTTGCCTTTTCACTACCCACAACACAAGCTGCTGTAAGCACTTTTGGCGGAAAGCCTGCCTGTGTTAACAGCTCGGCGGTTCTTGCTTTGATGGCGTTAATGATGAACACACCGCCTATTGTTGAGCCCGGCGCTACCGGTGTTTCCAATCCATCAATATAAATCATCGAATCGCCGGCTGGTGCTGCAGTATCAATAATTATATCAGCAAAATCAGATAGTTTTTTTCCGTCTGCTCTTTTACTGGTGCTGGCTTTTAAATGCTCGCTGGTAACAACTGCCACCACTTTTATTTTATGCTGCTGAAAAATTTCGGCCATTTCTATCGGCACCACATTGCAGCCGCTGGATGAAATCACCAATGCGGTATCTGTATCTTTCAAATCAAAATTGCGGAGTATCCTTGCGGCAAGCCCCGGCACATTTTCTAAAAACATAGCCTGCCGCTGCCCGTTAGCTCCAACAACCAGGTTATGAAATGACAGCGACAATTCCACAATCGGGTTAAAGCCGGGAAAAGAACCATACCTGGGCCACATTTCTTCCACCATCATACGGCTGTGGCCACTGCCAAACACATGCACCATTCTGCCCTTGCTTATACTTTGGGCAAATAGTTGTGCCGCCTGTTCTATCAAATCCTGCTGTGCTGTAATCTTATCTGCAATCGCTTTTCCCTTGCTGATATATTGTTCAATAATGTTCATGTTTTATTTGTTTGCTTCATTAAATTTTTCTTTTGCAAAAAATGCTGCACCAATAGCCCCGGCTAAATCTGCATGCTGTGCTTTTACAATAGTTGCTTTAATACCGCCGGGCTGCCACTCATACTCATCAATCATTGTATTGAGTGGCACAAACAAATCATCATTCGCTTCTGCAATACCACCGCCAATCACCACTGTATCCGGTGAAAGGATATTACAAATAGAGGCAAGACTGATAGCAAGGTGCTTTACAGATTTCAACCATACCTCTTTTGCAAAAATATCACCCTTGCGATAAGCAACCAGCAGCTCATGTGTGGAAGAAAATTTTCCGCTACTTCTTTTTTCAATGGTGCAGTTGCCTATACATTCCTCCAAACTTCCGGGCATATTGGTAACATCACCATCGCCATTACAATCAACAACACTATGGCCAAAATGCCCAGCTTTATTGAATGAGCCCTGGTAAGGTTTACCATTAATAAGTATCGCACCACCCACGCCTGTACCCAATGTAAGCAACACCGCATTCGTACTATTTTGTGCGGCACCTGTTTTGGCTTCTGCCACCATTGCTGCAACACCGTCATTCAAAACATATGATGGTGTTTGTAAAAAATCACTCCATATAAAATTTTCCAGGCCTTCTAATCTTCCGGGCATAAATGCAATACAGGTATTTGTGTTATCAGGAAGGCCCGGCGCAGAAATCCCGACAATAGCATTTGCCGAATGGGTTATTTCTTTTAAATCGCTGACCGTTTTTTTAATGGCTGTCTTCCATACTTCTCCGTTACCATCATTGGTGGGTGTGTATGTTTGATGCAGGATATTGCCATCCGCACCGATAGCAATACCCTTGATACGTGTGCCGCCTAAATCAATCCCTATATATGTTTTGTTGTTCACTTTATTGTTTAAAACTGTCCTTCGCTTACCGTCCATCCGCCATCAACGGCCACAATTTGCCCTGTTGTAAATTTTGATAAATCACTCATAAAATACACTGCCAGCCCATCAAGGTCTTCAGGCTTGCCAATTCGTCCGCTATCGAGCGGTTGTTTTGTTTTGATAAAAGATAAAATGCTTTCATCATTCGCTGCCCGTTGTGCCATGGGTGTTTCCACCAGTGCCGGTGCAATTACATTGATTCGTATATCGTTTCCTGCATAATAAGCGGCAATGGATTTTGTAAAACCAATGATGGCCGATTTTGCTGCGGCATAAGCATGTGTAACAAAATATTTTGGCGAAGGTGAATAGCCCAGCACAGAGCCCATGTTTAAAATGGTGCCGGTTTTTTTAAGCGCCAAAAATTTTTTTACAGCCGCCTGGTTGCTCAGCATTAATGAGGTAAGGTTTAATTCTATCGTTTTGTTCCATCCATCCAATGTCAGTTCATGCAAGGGGCCATCACCCATTTTTCTGCCGCTGCCACCGGCAACATGGTATAAGCCATCAAAACTTCCAAAACTGTTTACACAAATATCAATGGCCTGCACGGCAGTATTTTCATGAGCAGCATCAGCAACTAATGACAATGCATTTTTGCCCAGTTCGTTTTTTGCTGTTTCGGCACTGTCTGCATTTCGACCTACTACAACCACTTTAGCACCGTAGGCAATAAATGCTTTGGCGGCAGATAAACCAATGCCCGTGGTGCCACCGATGATAACGATATTTTTATTTTCGAGCATCATTGTTTTTTTTCAATTCGTTCTCAAGCCGGTTTACTATTTCTCTTTTTATTATTGCCTTCATCGCTTTTCTATTGAGCCGGTTTGTTTGTGTTTTACAATTGTTTTCTTTTCTCCTGATGGTAAAATTTCTTCTTTAATCAAATAGTAATTATCATCGTAGCTGGTTAACTCATGTTTAATGATTACTTCATTGCTGCCCCGCCAGTCATCAATGAGCACGGGTTCCCACTGTTTTGTTTTGGCAGATGTATAGGCTGCATCCAAAATTGCGTTTACAATATAGCCGTCATAAAATGTTTCTGCCGGCTGCCGGTTGTTTTCTATCGCATCAAACATATCGGTAAACATGTGATTGTAGCCCAGCTCATGCACTTCATCACCCACAGGAAAAAGCCAGCCACTACTGCTCTCCGATTTTTCGGCCACATAGTTTACGCCTTTACCGGTAGAAAACATTTCGAAACCAGTGCGTAAAAAATTGTTGGTCCAGATAGTTCCTTCGGTACCCATTATTTCATCTCTTAAATCCATACCGCCTCTAAAACTCCAGCTTACCTCAAACTGCCCGATGGCGCCATTGGCATATTTCACCAAACCAACTGCATTATCTTCTGCATCTATAGGATGCATTCTTGTATCGGCCCAGCACATGACTTCTGTTGGCCGAATATTTTTTCCAATAAAATTTCTGCTTATCTCCACGCAATGACAACCCAAATCAATGATGGCGCCACCACCGGCTTTTTCTTTATCCCAAAACCAATCGCTGTGTGGGCCTGGATGTGTTTCCCTGCTCTTTGTCCATATCACTTCTCCTACAGCGCCGCCCTGTACTGCAGCCAGCGATTTTAAAAATTTGGGGGTGTAGCATAAATCTTCAAGATAGCCCCCGGTGATACCGGCTTTATCTACAGCCTGCAACATGTGCAATGCCTCGCCGGCATTACGGCCCAGGGGTTTTGTACATACCACATGTTTTTTTGCGGCAGCACAGGCTAGCACCGCCTCAAGATGTACATGATTGGCAAGGCCGATTACCACCACTTCAACATCCGGATGGGATACGGCTGCGGTTAAATCTGTGGACCAGTTGGATATGTTGTAATCTGCCGCAAACTGTTTTGTTTTCGCTTCATCCCTGCCATATACCATCACCACTTCATCTTTTCTTCTCTGTGCTATGAGTGATGCAGCATAAAACCTGGAGATAAACCCTGTGCCGAGAATTGCCAGTTTCATACACTATGTTTTAAATAATCGATAATCAAACTATTTGCCTGATGATGGCAGCCGTGTGTTCCAGCTCAGAAAAATTTTTCCCAAACAACTGGCCACCGATGCCCACCGCATCAGCGCCATTAGCAAACCATGTTGCCAGCGCTTCCTTATCCGCCTGCATACCACCGGTGGCAATCATCGTTGTGTGCGGAAAAATTTCTTTCATCATTTTTACAAATGCAGGGCCCCCTAAAAAATTTGCCGGAAAAATTTTTACCATCGCTATGCCTGCATCCACAGCCATCGCTATTTCGCTGGCCGTACTGCAGCCGGGTATCCATTGCAATTGCTTAGCGGCTGTATATTCCACCAGCCGCATGCTGATAAATGGCGACACATAAAAATCTGCCTCCGGAAAAAGGGCCGCTTCGGCTTCATTTCTTATTGTGCCAATGCCCAACTGCATCCCCTTAAGCTGTTTCCGGCAATACTGCTGTAATGCATGAAACAGTTCCGGTGCATTTTCTTTCCGGTTGGTAAATTCAAAACAGCGCCATCCCTGTTCATAACAAATAGTTACTGCCTGCTTTGCCACATGGATATCCTCATGGGTAAACAGTGGCAAAATTTTTTGTGCTGCAATACGTTCGTAAATCATTTTTTTAAGCCGGCTTGTTTATACCATTGGCCAGCGAAATTTACTCTTTAATGGAATCCGCCTGCCTGTTTCCTGCGACTTTCTTGCGGCTTCTATAATTTCAAGCACATGCAGGGCATGCTCCACATTAATGCGTGGCTCTACACCGGTTAAAATACTTTCACCGGTTTTGGTTGCACCTTCCTGCCATACATAGCCCCCCTTATCGGTACATTCCAGTTTTGGTGGTTCATCCCATGAGGTGTCCATCATTACGCCATTGGTTTCCCAGTCGTACCCAATCAGGCGCATATTGCCGTAATCGCCATAAATCTGTATAGAATGCAGCGACTGGTTGGTGGCTTCATGCCCGTGCGGATCAAAATAATTAAAGCCGCACATTACATGGCTGATCACATTATTATCATGCTCCATCAAAATGTGTGCATTATCTTCTGCCACTACTTTTATTTTGCCTTTATCATCCACGGTACGCTCTGGCTTTACGATGCTCAGCATGGCCATAATATTTCGGGCCGGGCCAAGCAGGCCGGTAAGTGTGGCAATATTATACACACCAAGGTCGGGCATGCTGCCCCCGTTTTTTTCATAAAAAAAAGCACTCCACGATGGACCGGTATGGCCGTACTGGCCATGTGCGGCAGCCACCCTGCCCAGCTTGCCTTCCTGTATCGCTTTGCTCATGTGTACAAATTGCGGACTGTTTACTACAGCCGGGGCACCCCATATCCGCAGGTTTTTACTGGTTGCCAAATCTAACAGGGCCTTGCCTTCGGCATAAGTATTGGCCATAGGCTTTTCGCTCCACACATGCTTACCAGCCAGTAAAGCCTTTTTATTCAGTTCGCCATGCAATTGCATATCCGTAAGCGTTACCATCATATCAAAAGGCTCGCCAGCCAGCATGGCATCAATATCAGGATAGGTTCTGGCATTTACCTTATACTCCTTGTTTTGGTTTACGGCCCGTTCGTACTTAATATCGCAGAGGCTTACTATTTGTATGTGAGGAGATGATTGCAGGTGCGGTATATACCGGTTGCTCACACTGCCGCAGCCAATTACCGCCACCCGTAGTTTTTTATCCGGTGTGTTTATGGCCCAGCTCTCCAGCGAAGATACCAGCATGGCCGCACCGGCCATAGCCGTTGTTTTTAAAAATTGTGCCCTCGATTGTTTTTCATTCATAGCAATAAATTTTTATCGTTAATAATTATAATGTACTTAGCTTTTTGAATTACTATTTAGCTTTTGTTGCGTCGCACACTTGTACTGTTGTTTCATTAGGCTGCTGTTTAATTTCTTTTAGGTTTTTCTTTCTCAATGATTGTATCGGTGGGCAAAAAGGGAACGGTATATCCCCCGGTATCAATCAAAGCCAATGGAAATTTTTTTTTCAACCCTGCGTATCCTGCTGCATCAGTTGCGGTTTGATACAAATACAACTGCCGCAAATTTTTTAAGCCCGTTAAACTACTGACCGCTTTTGCCGTAACTGCCGTGCCGGATAAATTGAGGTATTGCAATGTTGCAAGTGTATTCAGGTACACTATACTTTTATCTGTTGCATTACTGTTGTTTAAAAATAATTTCGTAACCGCAGGCAGGCCGCCCACTACTTTCAGTACAGCTTCGCTGATTTTTGTGTGGCCCATTTTAAGCCATACCACCTGCGTGCCTACCTGTTCCAGTAATTGTGCATGCTGTAGCGTTACTGAATCCACTGCTACAAAATTCACCAGCAGGTAATTCGTGTTTTGGGCTACCGGGTTTACGGCTACATTCAGCTCCCTCAATTTTTTTATAACATCTTCCGGTGCCGGATCGATTTTCTTTTCAGGCACAACGTTTACCATCGCCTCACTAATTGCTGCTCCGCTTTGCAGTGCGGCCAGGTATGGCTTAATTTTAACCGGTTGCTGTAATGCTACTGTTTGTTTATGATAATCTGCCCCCGTTTCCACCCACCAGTGCAGCAATGCTATTTCCGCTTTTGTTAATTGTGGTTTTTGTTTGGGTGGCATGTGGTCTTTATTATCTAATGGCAGCAACAATCTTTTTATCATTTCGCTTTCACCGGCATTGCCTGCAAGTATTATTTTTCCGCCTTCGCCGCCTTTATCAATAAAGGAAGGTGCATCTAAGCGTAATTTGCCTTTTTGCTTTGCTGGGCCATGGCAGTTGTAACATTTTGATTGTAATATGGGCTGTACAATATCATTATATACAACAGCCTGCTGTACATCCGGTATTTGCCTGGTAATTGTATTATTTTTTGTATCCGGTGATAATCCTGCTATTAGAAAATCTTCACCATGTGTAAGTGAACCACCCAAATGCCCGGTAATAATTATAAGCAAGGCCATCAGCGGCATCAGCCATTTGAAGTGGGTGCTGTTTTTTGTGCTTAGGAAATATGCCAACAGCGACACAACGGCCACGCTTATGCCCAACCACTGGTGGCTGTTTATTAAACCTTCTTCATATTCGCCAACAGTTGATAATAACCAGCCGCTGATGCAGGACAGTACAGCAGCAATTGCACCAACCAGTAAAGAAAGTTTTACTGCAGGCCGTAATGTTTCAAATCGCTTTTTATAGCTCAATACATGAAACAGCACTGCCAGCAACAAAATACCGATGGGCAGGTGCACCAGCACCGGATGAAACCGGCCGATAAAATCTGATATGGTTAAAAACGTGGTCACTGAATGTTTAAATTTTTAGAAACCTATAAGGTTTTGCAGCGCTGCATTGCCCTGCGGCAAACCTTATAGGTTTAAGCGTACCGCTTCCGCAGCAACTGCATCATATATACATTTATCTCCCACTGGTTGCTTAATGGCTGCAGGGTGTAGGGTAGTGTTTGCATATAAAGCGGCGGACCAAACTCGGTTAAAAAAGTTATCCTTTCGCCTGCTTTCTTTTTGCGCTCCACTACTTTGTCCCACCAGGCAAAATGTGCATCTACGGCATATTTCCATTCCGGTGCCCGGGGGTCGGCTACCTGCGGACCTTCCTGGTATCCAATTCTTGCATGGATATGTTCTGTTCTTTCCAATGCGGCCGCAGTAGCATCGGGCTGATTTTCCAAAAGGCTTTCATGCACATTGCACCAGTGTGATATATCCAGTGTCAGCTTCAATTCCGGGCATTTTTGAATAAAGTCGTTTGTTATATGTGCTGCAAACAACATTCTTCCCCGGTGTGTTTCGTGATAGATGGGAATACCGGTTTCTTTTGATAATGCCGTTGTATAATCAATTAATTTTTTATTCTCTTCAACACTAAAATAGTCCCTGCCGGAATGTAAGTTGATGTAAACAGGCTTTTGAATTTTTTGCTTTGCAATTGCCTCTGTAGTTACTTTAAAATTGCTGTGGTGCCCTGCAAAGCTGTTTTCATCGGCACCCCAGATGATTCCTAAATCCAGCCCATGTTTTTTTACAGCATCAAACATTTCTTTTTGTTCTGCTGCTGTTCCGGGCCACCATTGCTCAATACCATCATAACCTTCTTTTTTAGCTTTGGCACAAAAGGCATCCATTGTTCCCTCAAAGCCCCAGTTAGTGGCTACTATTTTTAATTCGTATCCTGCATTGGCTTTTACCGAAGGTTGAGGCTGTGCAGCAAAGCTTTCGAATGAGGAAAGCAACAATCCTGCAGAGGCCGTTCCCGTTAGTTGCAGAAAATTTCTTCTGTTTTGTTTCATTTTTATCTCCCGGGATTTAATCCCGGCTTAATTATATTCAACCCTCTGGGGTTATAAGAATTTTATTTTACACTCTCCGCTTCAAAAAGATGCAAAGCGGTATGTCGATAAAAGGATTGCGACGCAAAGATGATGCCATGAAAGCCTCACGCTGGTATCAAAATCCCTATACTAATATATCATGTATCACTTTCCCACTCACATCCGTAAGCCTGAAAGGCCTGCCCTGCGAT
Source organism: uncultured Chitinophagaceae bacterium (assembly GCA_937873715.1). GTDB lineage: Bacteria > Bacteroidota > Bacteroidia > Chitinophagales > Chitinophagaceae > Ferruginibacter. The sequence goes on along the minus strand of CALMYJ010000003.1, from coordinate 581,247 downwards.
TGATAGGTAAATTTCTCATGATCAAACCCAAGCAAATGCAAAATGGTGGCCTGTATATCGAAAACCTCCGTTTTGCCGCTGGTGATGCTGTAGCCTATTTCATCCGTAGTGCCATAAGTAGTGCCGCCCTTTACGCCGCCACCTGCCATCCACATACTAAAAGCTTCACCATGATGGTCCCGTCCTTTGAACGGCATTACTTTTCCCTCCCTGTTTTCGAGCATGGGTGTACGGCCAAACTCTGCACCCCAAACCACCAAAGTTTCGTCTAATAGTCCCCGTTGTTTTAAATCGAGCAATAAGGCAGTAACAGGTTTATCCACGCTTCGGCATTTATTAACCAGCCCCACTTCAATAGCAGCACCAGCGCTGTCGCCATGTGTATCCCATCCCCAGTCGAACAACTGTACAAAGCGTACGCCTTTCTCCACCAGCTTTCTTGCCAGTAACACATTGTTGGCAAAAATGCCTTCACCGGGTTTGGCGCCATACATATCCAGGATATGCTGTGGCTCGTCGTTAATGTTCATCACACCGGGAACGGATACCTGCATTTTATAGGCCATTTCGTATTGGGCTATCCTTGATAATATTTCGGGGTCTTTATATTCCTCGTATTCCGTTTTATTGATTGTATTGATGGCATCGATGGATGCTTTACGTATATCCCTGCTTATACCATCGGGGTCTTTAAGAAATAATACCGGGTCGCCCTTACTGCGGCATTGCACACCCTGGTACACACTCGGCAAAAAACCATTGCCCCACACACTTTTACCGGCATCAGGATTGTTGCCACCGGATGTGAGCACCACAAAACCGGGCAGGTCTTTGTTTTCTGAGCCTAAGCCATAGGTTACCCAACTGCCGAGGCTTGGCCTGCCCAGCCTTGCACTGCCGCTGTGCATCAGCATTTGCGCCGGTGCATGGTTAAACTGGTCGGTGGTTACGGCATGCAGCATCGCCATTTCATCCGCAACGGTTGACAGGTGTGGCAGGTTATCGCTCAGCCACAACCCACTTTCGCCATATTGTTTAAAGCCTACCTGCGGCCCCAGCATTTTGGGCACACCTCTTATAAATGCAAAGCGTTTGCCTTCTAATAGGGATGGTGGGCAATCCTGTCCATCAAGTTTTGCCAGTTCTGGTTTGTAACTAAACAATTCAAATTGTGATGGTGCCCCGGCCATGTGTATAAATATTACGGCCCTGGCCTTGCCGGGAAACATTGGCGGCCTTGGTGCCAGGGGATTGGCGGCGTCGAAAAAATTATCGGAAACTAACGGGGTGGGTGAGCCGCTTTTTTCACAGCCCAGCAGGCTGCCCAATGCCAGCGCACCCAGCCCCATTGCACTTTCTTTAATAAAGTGCCTACGGGTGTGCTGATGAAGCATTTTGTTTTTTGCTTCATGCAGTAAGCGCCAGTTATGTAATTCTTTTTGTGTCATATTCTATTCTTACCACATAGAATCATAGATACATAGAAAACACATAGCTCAATCTTAGCTGTGTGAACCTATATGCCTAATCCACCTATGTGGTGAAATTTAATTTTTATTCAGCCACTCATCCAAATTCATCATCGCATTGGCAACAACAATCATTGCTGCAGTTTCAGGCTTAGCTTCGTTCTCTTTTACACCAATTAATTTTTCGGCTGCCGCTTTATCTTTTTTGTATTGAGCCAATGCTTCGTTATATAAACCAACAAGTGTTTTAAGTTTAGTATCCGACACCGGTTTATACATCATGGCTTCGTAGCCTTTTTTAATTTGTGCTTCAGCATTTCCTTCTACTGCTTTTATCATATTCGCTGCAAACTGTTTTGCCAGCACCAAAAAGGCTGCATCGTTCAAACTGTTGAGCGCCTGCAATGGTGTATTGGTGCGTATCCTTTTAGTTACACACACTTCCCTGCTGGCACCATCAAAATTGATCATAGTGGGATAAGGTGCTGTACGTTTCCAAAAAGTATATAGGGCACGCCGGTACTGGTTCCCATCGTTTGCGGTTTCCCATTTATCGCCGTTGTAAGGGGATAACCATATACCTTCCGGTTGCCAGGGCATTACGCTTTTACCGTACATTGTTGTATTCAGCAGCTTGCTTACGGCCAAAGCCTGGTCTCTCAACTGTTCTCCACTCAGTCGTACCCTTGTTTGCCTTGCCAGCAAAATATTGTTCGGGTCTTTTTGAAGTAATTCCGGTGTGGTTTTGGAGGATTGCCGATACGTGGCTGAGGTAACAATTTCTTTCAATAATTTTTTTATGCTCCAGTTATATTCATACATAAACTGCCAGGCCAGGTAATCCAACAACTCTTTGTGCAAGGGCGGTATACCCTGTGTGCCTAAGTCTTCTAAGGTTTCTGCAAGGCCGGTTCCAAACAATTGCTCCCACAAGCGGTTCACCATCGTTCTTGCCGTAAGCGGATTTTTTTTATCAGTGAGCCACATGGCTAGCCCCAATCGGTTGGCAGGGGCATTGGCAGGCATAGCATTCATGATATGTGGCACGGCAGGCTCCACTAATTTTGTTTTCACCATCCAGTTCCCCCTGTCAAACACATGTGTTTGCCGGTATTGCTCCTTGTTGCTTTCCACCATTACAGGAACTGTTTCGGGTTCTGCATTCAGTAAATCCGTAAACTGTTTGCTGTATTGCACCTGCTCCTTTGTGCCTGCTCCCGGAAATATTGGTGCAAAAGCAAACCAGTCGAACAAAATACCCGGGTAAGGGCTGTTTATTGTTGGACTGTAATACCTGAAATACAGGCTATGCCTTCCTGTTAGTTCAGGCAAATCTTCCATTTGTATTTTCCACTTATCGCCGCATTTCTTTAACTGAACTGTATTTAAAAGTTTACCATTAACGCTATCAAGACTGATATACAGTTTTGCATCTGCCTGCTGGTTGAAATACCTGAAAATTAAATGCCGCTTATTATTAAAATTAATATCCGGTAGCCTGCAGGTACCGCTATTATCCAGCGAAGCATACAGGTTTACATATAAGATACCGTTTTGGTAATTATCGCAACGAAGAGAGTTAACCGCTGGCTGCATCGTACGCATAAACTGCTGGTACCATTTACTGTCATCTGCATTGGTGTTTTGGGAAAACCAATGATGCAGGCTATTCCAGTTCGTACTATCGGCACCGTTATAAAACCTGAGCAGTGGATAATCTATCTCCGTATCCTCATCACGGGTATTATTAAAAAATGCCAGGAACTTGTAATATTCCTCGTGTGTAAAGGGATCGTAAGGATGACTGTGGCATTGCACACAACTGAAAGTAGTACCCATTAAAGCACTCCAGGTGGTATTTACCCTGTCAATTACGGCTGCAGTTCTAAACTCTTCGTTATCGGTACCGCCTTCATCATTGGTCATGGTATTTCGATGAAAAGCCGTGGCGATGTATTTATCATCATCAGCGCCGGGCATGAGGTCGCCTGCAATTTGTTCAGTTAAAAAATCATTGTACGGTTTATCTGCATTAAAAGCTTTAATCAGCCAGTCACGGTACATCCAAATTGATCTTGTGCGGTCGGCTTCATAGCCTTTAGTATCGGCATAACGGGCAAGGTCGAGCCAAAGTGCTGTCCATCTTTCGCCATAAGCAGGTGCGGCCAGCAAGTCGTCAATCAAATTACCGTAGGCCTGCGGCGAATTATCTTTTAAAAACTTTTGAGCAATCTTATCGTTTGGCGGCAGCCCGGTTAAATCGAGCGCTGCTCTTCTTAAAAGCGTTGCTTTTTCTGCTTCGGCGGATGGCGTTAATTTTTCTTCTTGTAACTTTTGAAAAACAAAACGGTCAATATTATTTTTTATCCAATCATTTTTTTCATCGGGTATAGCCGGCTTTGCCACTGGTATATAAGCCCAATGTGTACCCCATACTGCACCCTCATCAATCCACTGTTCCAAAATAGCTATATCCTCTTTACTCAGTGGTTCATGTTTATAAGGCATTCGTTCTTCTTCATCTTTTGCCTTAATCCTCTTTATCAATTCGCTTTGGGCTGCATCACCCGGCACAATGGCATACTTACCAGATTTTGCTTTTTTCAATGCTTCTTCCCTAAATAGCAAACTAAACTCCGACTGCTGCTTTACCCCACCATGACAGGCAATACATTTTTTATTGAAGATGGGTTTTACCTGTGCGTTAAAATCAATTTTATTTTTGGCAGGCATCATAAAATAGCAGGCTGCCACTGCTGCTGCCAGCAATAACAACACCATGAGTATTTTTGAATTTCGCCTGCTCATTTCAACAATAATTTTATTTCAATGGCCACTTGCTGCTGCTAAAGCCCAGCCTTTTGAGCCCCCGCTGCACATCGGGTATTTTCATAAATAAATTCCAGAGCAACCCTGTTCTGTAATTTTCAATCATGGTTATAATTGGTCCCTGGTCGATTGCCAAATGCGATTGTGCATACCAGTTATGATGAATACTGAAGCCATCTACAAAGCCATACTTACTCCATATTTTATTACCGAGTCCATAATAAAAATGCCTTAATGCCTCCATGCTTTCCTTTGGTGTGTAAGGCATAGAAGCAATAGCTGCGGTGGGTTGTATTACACCCCGGTCGTTTTGAGGACTATGTGCCAAATACCCTTTGTAACTATCGCCGGCTGTTAAGCCCCAGCAAACAGCACTGTAGCCTTTAAACTTATTGGGATTATCCATGCAAAAAGCCCGGTTGATGAGTGTATGATTTTTGCCTTGTAAAAAATAATCGTTGCCGAGGGAATCCGTTAAGCCATTGGGATCAATACCCTGGAAAGTATATTGCTCAAAAAATAATGGGCCGCCCATATCCTGCCCGTAATTGCCTAAAGGAAGTTTATAGCCGTAGTACACACTATCGCTTTTAAAACTTGGGCTACCCGTCCACGTACCATTGTAGGCATCCGGCGAAATGGCTTTGTACGGGTTGGGCGCCGATGCTGCCATGATATACGTAATCAAACATTCATTGTAGCCCCACACCGGGAAATTCATATCGAAGCCGTTGGTGGGGCTCCAGTGCCAGTACAGCTTTTTTTCATTATTCGTGTGCCAGTTCCAGTTAGCAGCGCCCCACATCTGGTTGATGCGTTTGCGCAGGTATATTTCCCGTGGAGTTTCTTTATTAAAATATTCTCTGGCACATAAAAAGCCCATCAGCAGGTAACTTGTTTCCACTATATCAGCACCATCATCCAGCCTGTCGAACCGGATGGTTTTACCGGTACGGGCATTCATAAAATGCGGATAAATGCCATGATAGCAATCGGCATTAATCAAAAAGTCTGCAATCTTTATCAGTCGCCGTACCGCCGTGTCCCTGCCTATCCAGCCTCTCTCTACCGCAACGATGGTGCTCATGATACCAAAACCGGTGCCGCCAATGGCACCAGCATCTTTACCAAATTCGGTGGTGCTGAAGTTGGGCTCATCCCAGGCTTCGTTGATATAATCCCAATAATGTTCGGCCAGCACACTGTTGCTTCTTTCCAATGCCAGGCCGCTGTGCGGATGTGCGCCATGCCAAAAAAAACGAAAGGTTTGTTTTTGCACTGTTTCTAACAATTGTTCATCTGTTAGATTTTTTATTATACCAACAGGCGCAATACTATCCGGCCCATCGCCGTATTTTCCTTTTATAAGTGCAATACTTTTTACCTGTGCAAATGCTGCTATTGAGCTGATACAACAGGCAGCGGCAATACAATACTTTTTCATAACAACTTTATTTTTGAATGATCCATCTGTTTAAGAAATTATGTGGGCACTCCAGTACAACTTTGTAAAAACCGGCAGGCATATTTTTTACATCAACCCTTGCCCGGCCATTGGCCACTGGCACTTTTGCAAGAAGCACATACGCATCTTTACCCCCCGACTTAAAATGATTGGTGCTGGTTATCCAAATTTTTGCCTGCCCGCTTTTTATAATCGGCTTCCAGCTTAGTTGAATGGTATGGTTGTGCCAAACGGCTTTCAATTGTGTGGCGGATAATGCACCAGTTAATGGAATGCCATCCAGTTCTATTAGTTTATCTTTTGGAATAGCAATACCGAGGTGCCGGGCTATAGTGGGCATTATATCAACAATAGCAGCATTGCCTGATTTGAAATAACTGTTGAGCGCTGTTGCATTGGTAGCAATCCATATTGTTCTTTCTCTTTCAGTTTGTGCGCCATGATGAAAGCCGTTATCTTCCCGGCCATGATCGGTGGTGATCCAAATCTGCCATTCTTCATTAAAGTTTTGCTGGCGATATTCAATAGCATCCCATAATTTTTTAAGCTTGCCATCCAGTTGTAATACAGCATTGGTGAGTGAATCGCTGTTGCCATACTGGTGGCCCATTTCATCGGTGTACTCCAGGTACACCCACGATAAATCCGGTGCATCTTTCCGAATACTTTGTGCAGCGCTTTGTATTACGGCTTCATCAATCACATTATAAAAATGCCCGCCATCATGCGGATACTGAAGGGTATCCAATTCCAGCCCGTCGAATACAATATCGGGTTGCAGGTTGCCGGCAGCTGCCGCTTCACTCCCTACTAATTTGGTGCGGTTATCTATCCAGGTTGAAAATATGGCTGTAGTTTTTTGCGGATACTGTTGTTTAAAAAGCCTGTAAATGTTCCAGTAATGGTAATTGATGGAGTCAATCTCACTGCCATAATTACCCCACACATTATGCTTATTGGCCCATACGCCTGTAAGCAAACTGTTATAGCCCACAGCAGATATAGTGGATGTTTGTGAATAACCGTTTTTTTCGCCGCCAACATAAGCACGGGCATAACCCCCTGCTGCTGTAATTGTTTTTAATGCCGGCATGTGCAGGCTTTCAATTAAATCGGCAGGTATGCCATCTGCAATTACAAATATGGCTTTATGCTTTTTTTGCGCTGCAGCCAGCAGTGTAATAAAAACAAAGGTTATGGTATATGCCGTTTTTTTCATGTAGTTAATTTTTGCCGGGATAATCAAAGCCCAGTTTATTTAATCCATCCTGCACTTCGGGGCAACTCATAAATAACTTCCACAACAATCCAGTCCGATAGTTTTCAATCATTACGGGTATTGGCCCCTGGTCGATAGCCAGGTAATGCACCGGGTACCAGTTATCTGTTTCACTAAAGGCATCGTAAAAACCAAAAGGGCCCCATAGCTTATCCTTCTTATCGTTGTACCAGTACCTCATTGCAGCCATCGACTGTGCAGGTGTGTAAGGAAATGAGGAGAGTGCAGCGGTAGGACTGATAACGCCCAAATCAGAATCGGGATTAGGCGCATGACCGGCATAACCTTTAACAGAGTAACTGGATGTAAGCCCCCAGTTATTTTTTCCATACCCTTTATATTGTTTTGGGTTTTGTACACACCAGGTATAATTTATCAGGGAGTGATTAACATTTTCCTGCCAGTAATCGGCATAGCGGTCTTTTAAGACATTAGGGTTTAGCCCTAAAAAAGAATACTGCGACCAAAAAAGCGGTGCCCCGTTCTGTGGATTACCCTGGTAGCGTAACTGCAACGGGTAGCCCAAAGCCGTATGAGGAAATTTGATTTTTCCATTTTCGGCCCAACCCTCATGATACACTTCAGCAGGTACACCATGCGTGGGTGATGCTGCTGCCAGCACATACATAATTAAACATTCATTGTAACCCCGTACCGGGAAATTCATTTCCCAGTTATAGTTGGGGCTCCAGTGCCAGTACAATACATTTTGTCCATTGCGGTACCAGTCGAATTCCACTTCACGCCACAGTTTATCCATACGCTGTGCCAGAGTTTTTTCTGTATCCGTCCCATCTTTCAAATATTGCCGGGCACAAAGCAAACCCTGCAGCATAAAAGAAGTTTCCACCAGGTCGCCGCCATCATCCTTTTTACTAAAGGGTTTTACCTTACCGGTTTCGCCATTCCACCAGTGTGGCCATGTGCCATGAAAACGGTCGGCCGTTTCTAAAAATTGAACAATTTTTTCGAGCCGCCGAACACCTTCTTCCCTTGTAATAAATTTTCGCTCCATTGCTACCAGCAGGCACATTACACCAAAGCCACTGCCACCACTGGTGATAATGTGCTTATCATTTTGCGGATAATTATCATCTGCATGAAAGCGCTCCCTGGCCATGCCGCTCACCGGCTCGGCACCTTCGGTAAAATATTTGATGGTTTGCTGCTGCACTATATCGAGCAGTGCAGAATCAGAAAGTTTTTCAACATCGGTTGTCTGCTTTTTTTGCTGTTGGTTACAGGAAAAAAAACAGCACAGCATACTGCAACAAATGAGGGCAGGTATGCAGAATAAGTATCGTTTTGTATTTGTCATTTTATTTCAATTACAGCCATGATGGGGAAATGATCTGAAGGATATTTCATATCGTACGAATCGGTAATGGTGGCAAAACTGTTCACCGAAATATTGTTGCGTTTCGAAACAAAAATGTAATCGATACAACCATCGGGTTTTTTATCAAATGCAAATGCATTCCAGGTATCGGCAGGGCCATAGGGCGGATGTGTACTGATGCTCCGGGCATTATTAAAATACTTGGTCATCCAGGCGGCTGGTGCTTCATCAGGCTTTGAATTAAAATCGCCGGTAATGATAACAGGGTATTTGCCAGAACTGCGGCGGATAATTGTAGTACAAATGAGCTTTGCCGATTCCAGCCTTGCGCTATCGCTGATATGATCAAAATGTGTATTGGCCACCATTAAAAATTTTTTAGTGGCCTTATGCTGAAATAAGCCATAAGTACAAACCCTTCTGCAGGCAGCATTCCAGCCAAAAGAAATGGAGTCGGGCGTGGGCGACAGCCAGAAAGTATGTTGCTGCAGCAGTGTATATTTTTTGCTGTTGTAAAAAATGCAGGAATATTCGCCATCGGTTTTTCCATCATCACGGCCTACGCCGATGTAACTGTACCCGGTAAGTTGTGTAAGCAGGTACTGCAACTGGTGATGCTGTACTTCCTGTGCGCCGATAAAATCAGCAGCATAGTAATTCATTAATGCAGCCACTTTTTGTTTGCGTACATCCCAGCGGTTGTCGCCATCCGAAGCCACATCAAGGCGGATATTAAAACTCATTACCGGGATGGTTACCTGGGCATACAACTGTCCCAGCAGTATAATACTGCACAGCAAGCCAATCGTTCTTTTTTTAAAAACCTGCATGGTTGTTACAATTTACAAATAGGGTGCTGTAAATCCCAGCTTTATCATAGCCGCTTTTACTTCGGCACAGTTACTCAGTAAATTCCAAACCAGGCCGCTTCGGTAATTTTCAATCATGATGATTATCGGGCCCTGGTCGATAGCCAGGAATGAATTGGCATACCAGAGGTCTTGTAAAGCAAAAGCATCTACAAAGCCATAGTCTTTCCATATTTTATCCCCGAGTATGTAATAAAAAAATTTGAGCGCCTGCATACTTTCCTCCGGTGTATAAGCAATGGATGCCAGTGCAGCCGTTGGTGCAATTACGCCTATATCGTTGGTGGGCGAACTGGCAGTATAGCCATTGGGAATATCGCTTGCCGTAAGGCCCCAGCACTGGTTACTATAACCGAAGTAATTTTTGGGGTTAGCCACGCAATAACTGTAATTAACCAGGGCGTGGTTTTTTACCTGCAGGGCATAATCAGCATAAGCATCTTTTAACCCGTTGGGATTAATGCCTAAAAATGAATAATGTGAAAAGAACATAGGCCCGCCAGCCGCCATGCCTAACGGCAGGGTATACCCGTAATAATTATTGCCATTTTTAAACCCGGGAGTGCCTGCCCAGCCATTGGTATATACCGATGCAGGAATACCGTGTGTGGTGGAAGCCGCTGCCAGTATATACGTAATGAGGCATTCGTTCCAGCCCCGTATGGGCAGGTTCATATCCCAGCCGTAGTTGGGGCTCCAGTGCCAATATAATACATCCTGCCCGCCACGCCTGAACCAGTCCCACTCCACGGCATTGCAGATGGCATTGATGTCGTTACGCAGGGCCACTTCATCTGCCGAAGGCAAATCAAAGTACTGCCTTGCGGTGAGCAGGCCTGCAATGAGGTAAGAGGTTTCTACCAAATCGGCACCATCATCTTTTGCACTAAAAGCAATGGCTTTGCCGGTAATACCATTCAACCAGTGCGGAAAAGCACCATGAAATTTTTCGCCAGTGTTTTTTAAAAAAGCCACAATAGTTTGCATTCGCTGCAGCCCTTGTTGCCGGGTAATAAAATTTCGTTCAATGGCAACCGGTATACACATGATACCAAAACCACTGCCGCCGGAAGTAACAAGGTCGCCCGATGAATTTCGTTCCCTGGCAAGCCCGCTAACGGGGTGGGCAAAATCCCAGAAATATTTAAAGGTTTGCTGCTGCACTTTTGTAAGCAATTCCTCATTGCTGATAAGCGGAAACTTAGGGGTGCTGTCTATCCTTGTAATAAAATCTCTTTGTGCCTGCAGATTGAGTTTACCGCCTGCAGCAGATACTAAGCTGTTCTTTACCTCAAAGCGGTATTTTGTAAGATGCAGTAATGCTGCTGCAGGTTGTAGTACAATAGTGTTGTCATTATTTTCGTAACTAATGTTTAGCGCTGTGGCAGCCGAAGCGCCGGTTGCGCTAAGGTTAACAGCCCCAGCAACAGTTGGCCTGGATACCGCACTGCTTAAAACAATTTTAATAGTTGCGCCAACAGCAATATTGTACCGCAGTTGCCCATTGGGTACAGCGGTGCCGTCAATAAAAATATTTTGAACCGTAAGGGCTGCCGGTGGAGGCGCAGGCTGGCTAGTGCTGCTTTTTTTACAGCCCGTTATTGAGCTTGCGAACACCACCAATAATACTATGCCCAACAACCTGCACATATCTTTAAAAAATTAAGGTAGATAAAGAGTTTCCCTTTGCTGTAATAGATGCCGCCCTACCTTTCACCCAAAGAAAATAAGGGGTATCCTTATCGCTGCGGTTCATTACTACCACCACCGTTTTACCATCGGGGTTTACAAAAGCGGTAGACAAAAGCTGGCTGCGGCTGGCACTGCAGGCAATACGTTTTGCGCCGGGTTGAATAAATTTTGAAAAATGCCCGATATAATAATAGGCGTTTGTATAAATCAAAGCGCCGGTTTTTGTATCAGCATGCACAGGAGCAAAACAAAAATTACCCACATGATTGGGGCCACCTGTTTCATCTAACAAAATATTCCAGTCAGTAAAGCCCACCATGCCGTTATTGAAATCCTGTATCATATTCTCACTGTACTTTTCTCCGAGCTTCCAGTTGTGATAGCCGCTATCATTAAAACTTTCAGCACAGCCTTCAGTAAAAAATATGTGTTTATCCGGGAAAGCCTCGTTTACCAACCGTACATTATCGTACATGGGCGTACCGCCACTCCAGGGCTCGTACCAGTGAAAACCAATACCCCATGCATATTTCGCAGCAAGGGGATCATTAAAATAGGTTTGTGCCCGCTGGTACATTAAATCCCTGTTGTGATCCCATACAATAATTTTTTTAGCAGCAAGGCCCTCTTTTACCATTGTAGGACCAAGATGGTTTTTTAAAAAATCTCTTTCCTCTTCAGCAGAATAAATACAGCTTTCCCAGGTTTGTGTGGCCATGGGTTCGTTTTGTATGCTAATGCCCCAAAGTGGTATGCCTTCTTTTTCGTAAGCCTTAATAAATTTTGTATAGTACAATGCCCATGTGCTAAAAAATTCCGGTTTTAGTTTGCCGCCCTGCAACATATTGTTGTTGGTTTTCATCCAGGCGGGGGGGCTCCAGGGGCTGGCAAATAAAGTGAGTTTGCCGCCTGCTGCTTTCATGGCGGCTTTGATAAAAGGTATTTTATATTTTTTATCGTGAGCAATATCAAATGATGCCAGGGAGGCATCTCCTTCATTTACATAGGTGTACATATCGCTGCTAAAGTCGCAACTGTTGATGTTGGTACGGGCAACGGTGTAGGCTATGCCATTTTTTTTATCAAAATAAGCTTTAAGTAATTCATCCTGCTTATCGGCCGGCAGCTTATAAAATGTTTCTGCCGATGCATCGGTAAGGGCACCGCCAATACCCAAAAAGGTTTGAAATTTTTTTGAAGGGTCAACAAACACACACACCTGTGTTTCTACCGGCTGGGGCATAGATGTAAAAACGGCAGTACCGGCATCGGCCAGCCGGTAGCTGGTATTGTAGGCCGTGGTAAACACCTGTACGGTGCCCTGCGGTTTTGGTTGTGCAAAAGCATCAACAGTTATTGTGCCTGCAAGCAGCACAGTTGCCGCTTGTATCCATGTACTTTTCATATCCATAAAATTTTTACCACACATAGGTAGCCACGGCTCCGGCACTGAGGGTTGCTGTTACCGTTTGTGCTTTGTATTTAATATTAAAATTTAATGCGGCTGCATTTTCATTAAGCGCTATTAATACCTTATTGCCCGCTGGTGTTACAAATGCCACAGTGCTTATATTACCGGCATTGGTGCTGCTGATACGAACTGAACCGGCAGGCACGAATTTTGATAAATGCCCAACGATATAGTACGATACATTGCGGTTGATGGCGCCATCAAGCGTTAATGCGCCTTTACATTCGGTACAGCCGCCGGGGGTGTGTGGCCTGTAGCCACCATCATTGGCCAGGTTCCACTCCAGTGCTACTTTGGCCCAGTTGCGCATGCTGCCAATCATTACGTTTTTGATATGCCATTTTAAATCGCCGTCAAAGGAGCCAGCAGCCCCCGTCCACTGCTCGGTGAAATAAATATTTTTATCAGGATGTGCATTGCGTACCGTACTTAGTGCACTAATATCTCCTGCATATAAATGAAAAGCACTGCCATCTACAAATGGCTTTGCTGCAGCATCGTTCAGTATCGCTAATGGATAACCGGGATTATCGCAATTGTGATCCCACACAATTATTTTAGTGTTAATGCCTGCATCCCTAAAGGCCGGGCCAAGATGATTTTTTATAAAATCAGCCTGCTCTGCTGCCGACATCACCATACTGGGATTATTGCCGCCATGCTGTGGTTCGTTTTGCACTGTGATGGCATCGATGGTAATTCCTTTGGCCTTCATAGCCTGCATATACTTTACAAAGTACTGGGCATACACACTATAATATTCCGGCTTAAGACTGCCGCCGATGGAACTGTTATTTGTTTTCATCCACACCGGGGCACTCCAGGGCGAACCCATAATTTTTATAGCAGGATTGATGGCCAGTATTTCTTTAAGCAGGGGAATAAGGTCAACCGTATCTTTTGAAAGGTTGAATTTTGAAAGACTTAAATCAGTTTCGCCTGCCGGTAAATCATTGTAGCTAAATACTTCCTGGCTAAGGTCGGATGCTCCAATACTTACCCTCAGGTAACTGATGCCAATGCCATTGCCACTACTGGTAAATAACTCATTTAAGAGTGATGCCTTTGTGCCGGCAGCAAGTTTATTAATCAGGTAAGCGCTGCCGCCTGTAAGCGTATAGCCGTACCCGTCTACCTGCTGAAACTGCTGTGCACTATCCACCTCCACTGTTAAAGGCAAAGCCGCTGCTGAGTTGTTAAAAGTTAGTGTACCCAACTGCTTTTCGAGCAGTTTCGATTTGTCGCCATAGGTGAGCCAGTATTGTACCACCGGTCCATTGGGGTTGGGGGTAACGGGAGGATTTACTGTACCACTGCTGCTGCTTTTTTTGCACTTGGCGTTAAGCGACAGCAGTACTGTGAGCAACATTAGCGGTATTAGAATACTACGTTGCATGTTAATTGGTGTGTTTTTGTTGTAAAAAAATGATGGGCTGATTATTTACGGCTACAGCCAGCAGTTTTTTATTGCCTTCTGTATTGATCCACCTGGCATCCCTGGCTTCGGCACGTATGCCTGCCAGTACATAGCTGGTTTCAAATTGTTGTTTTGCCTTATTAAAATAAAACCCGGTTGGCAACAATGCATCATAGCGGCCTTCATAAGGAATGGTACCATAAAAATTGCCGGCAGCAAAAAATGTATTGTTGTGTGCTGGCGCAAAGGCCATTACCGGCGCCAACTGCAGTTCATCGGGCAAATCCATTCGTTTAAAATTGCCTTTACCATCATTGATAAAGCAGGATGAAGCCAGTACTTCGGCCTTTAGCTCGGTATAATCTTTAAACAAATCGTAAAAAATATATTGCACTGTTTGTCCGGCCACTTCGCTATAGGTGAGGTAGGCTTTTTTTAATACAGGCAGTGGCCGTTCCAGTTCATCTTTTGCCAAAAATGGATATTCTTTTCCATCAAGGGTATAGCACATTACCTGCTCAATTGAACCATTCTTATCAAAATCTTTTACATACATTTTAAGTGGCCCGTTTTTACCGGCAAACAGTTTGGAATTATGGCCCCAGTTGCCTGCCAGTATATCGGTATAGCCATCGCCGTTAACATCTGCAAGCTGTATGCTTTGCCATAGCCCGGCAGATTGCGGCAGGGTAATTTTTTCAAATTTTTTTCCCTGCTGCCTGTTGACAAAAATGGTTACAGGCATCCATTCGCCAGCCACAACAAGATCGGGCCAGCCATCGGCATTTACATCGGCAAATTGTGCTGAGGTAACAATACCCAGTTTACTGAGGTCGATAACATTTTCAAATGCCCCTGTAAAATGCACCGTATCTTTTTTGCCATCATTCAGGTAAAAGAAGGATGATTTTATATCGCCAAATGAAGTAGCCATACCCATATTGCCAATAAACACATCGGTATCTCCATCCTTATCAACATCGGCAACAGCTATACAGCTTTTATTTTCGTAGCGCTGCGCTAAAAAATTATTTGCTCTTGTAAAATGCCCTTTACCATCGTTAAGGTAAAGCCTGTCTTCCAGTGCCCGGCTATTGGCCGGTGGTTCGTTGCCGCCACTCACTACATACAAATCCGGAGTGCCATTGCCATCTGCATCAAAAAATACAGCATCCACATCTTCGCAAATGGCATCGGCCCTGAACAAGGCTGTATCCACAGCTACAAAAGCCCCATTTTTTTGCTGCAGCAACATACAGCCCGGCTGTCCTTTTGCGCCGCAGGTAAAAAAATCATCAAGGCCATCGCCATTTACATCGGCTACAGCCAGCTTTGGCCCCCGGGTTGACTGCAGGTGAGGTATCAGGTACTGGATATTGTAATCTAAAAAATCATTTTCCTTATGCCGCCAGTTTATTGAAGGAAAAACCTGTGTAAACACAGGTTGAGCCAGCGGAAAAAAGCTGTTATACTCAAAGTGGCCGGCGGCATTATTTTGATGAACAAACAAATTTGTATTGGCGGGTACGTTTGTGATTACTTCGTACTGTTGGTTGGGCCAGATGATTAGAATACTATCTGCTTTTGTATTGCTATCAATACCAAAGTGCAGCTTTGCCGGCACAGATGAGCCAAAGCCCCTGGTGAGCATAAGCTGCTGGTACTGCATGGTGCCATTACTGTATAAATAAGCTTTGCACCCAACACCAAACCTGTTGAGGCTATCGGCACGAAATGCCAGGCTGATAAAGTTTTTTTGCGGGGCATTGTTTTTTAAAATAACTGCAGCACTGTTGATGGGGTTTATTACCATATCCATACGGCCATCGTTATCCAAATCCGCATAGGCGGCACCGGTATAATACCCTTTCATATTGCCGGTGCCCCAGGCAGCGCTCACATCTTCAAACTGCAAGCCATTTTTATTTTTAAAAAAATACGGATGCGATGCACCATCGGGCATGGCATTGATGGCTTCATCATCAAATTTATCGGTACGGTCCATCCCTTTCATTTTGAGGTCGGATACAAAGCGAACATAATCCAGGTCAACCGGGCGCTTTACAATACCGCTCGAAATAAAAAGATCTTTTTTACCATCATTATCAAAATCGGCAAACAGGGGTGCCCAGCTCCAGTCGGTAGCGGCCACACCGCTCATGAGTGCGGTTTCGCTATAGCTTATACCATTGCCGTTATTGCGTTGCAGGCAGTTTTTGGAGTACTGCTTTTGATAACCCTGTATATCCAGTTTCACTTTGTAGGTATCGGGGTTTTCGTCGCTGCCGTAGGTTTTTACTGTTTTTTCATCGGGGGGCAGCATATCCACCGTTACGATATCTGTTTGCCCGTCGTTGTTATAATCGGCCGCATCGTTGCCCATACTAAAGCGGCTGTAGTGGCCAAAGTGCCTGGCACCATTTTCAGTAAAAGTGCCATTGCTGTTGTTGATGTAGTAATAATCATTTTCGTGAAAATCGTTGCCGATATAAATATCTTCCCAGCCATCGTTGTTAAAATCGGCCACTGCAATACCAAGGCCATAGCCCAAATCACTTTGGTATATGCCTGCCTGTTTTGATACATCTGTAAATTTTCCGGTGGTATTTATATCATTACGATAAAGCCTGTCGCCAGAGGAGGCATCGTAAGTGCGGCGCTTACTGGTATCTGATATGTTGGCATGTGGGTGGTGCGACTGGTTGAGGATATAGCAATCCAAATCGCCATCATGATCATAGTCAAAAAAAGCGGCCTGGGTGCTGAAGCAGGAAGTGTTGAGTCCGTAATCGGCGGCTTTTTCGGTAAAGGTGTTGTTGCCGTTGTTGATGTACAGTTCGTTGTGGCCCGTTAATCCGTATTTACCACTTACGGTAGATACATAAATATCCAGCAGGCCGTCGTTGTTTACATCGGCCATAGTTACCCCGCTGCACCAGTCGGCTTTACCGGCTACGCCTGCTTTATCGGTAATATCTTCAAATTGAAAATTGCCTTTGTTGAGATACAGTTTGTTGTTGCCTTTGCTGTTAGCTGTAAAGTAAATATCCTCCAGCCCATCGTTATTGATATCGCCAACGGCCACGCCACCCCCATTATAATAATACAGGTAATAGAGGATGTTAAGCATTTTTTTCTTTTGGAGCATGTTGGCAAAATCAACATGGGTATGTGTTGCCGGCAATGTTTCGAATACGGTGTTTTCTTGTTTTTTATTAGCACAAGAAAAAAGCAGGATGCTGCTGCATGTATAACAAAAAAGAGGTGTTATTATACGACGTTTAAACACGGGTAAGCTTTTAAGCAGACAAAGCGGATAAAAAAGGGCTGAACAAGAATGTATCAGCCCTTAACTATGCCCTGCCCTATGAGAAAGTTGTTTGAGTTTTACAGTTTACTGTTGAACAATGCCGTTACTTCAGCAGCAGTAAGCGCCTGGTTATACATTCTAAACTGGTCTAAATCACCCTTCCAGGTAGATGACAACCAATCATCCGTATCATAGTTTGTGCCAGGGCCTGCACCAATTTTTACTTCCGAAATGGCAGATTCGTCTATATTAATGTTGCCATGTGTACCCCAAACCCTCACACGGGAGTCGGGTTTGCCATCCAGGTAAAATGTTAGTCCGCTTGTAGCAGCATTATAAACAAGCGTAATGTGGTGCCACTGATTATCAAGCATCCCCGGAATAACATCACCACCTTCCCAGGTAAACCAGTTATCAGCCATTGCCTTATCTGCTATCATTACCTTAACAGCACAACCGGCATTATTTCCTTCTAGTATAACAAAAAAGTTAGAACCAGACCAATGCCCGTTGCTTGATTGAAAACTTATAGGATATTCGGGGCCGTTAGTTCCTGTATTATTTTTTGTTTGCCCGTCTCTCCTGTACCAGAAAGAGATTGAGAAGCTTTGGGACTGTGATGCCCAGTTGTTAGGCTTTACATACTTGATGTACTTTTTGTTTTCCCCTTTTACAGCCTTTCCACTTACCCCATCAATCGATGTTAAAGGATTTTCGCTAGGGAAATTAGCCCTTACACTATCCACAGCATTCCTGAGCGGATCGGCCGAAGTGCCATCGAAAGCCACGTAAAACTTAAGTGGCCCATCCGGGGAAGTAACGTCTGGAGGGTAGGCAGACATTGTCGGCCTTTCTTTCTTCTGGCAACTAATGAGTGCAACGGTTACCAATAGAATTGGTACGATGCTTTGTAAGATTTTATGTATGCTTTTCATAACACGAGTGTTGAATGTTTGAGAATTAATTTAAGGCCATTCAGGATTTTGCGTTATCAGGCTACACCTGTCGATGATAGGTTGAGGAATTGGGTAATACCTGTGCCTGTTTTGATATCCAAGGCTTCCTAAAACTGTGCTGGCGGTGCCCCATCTAACGAGGTCGAAAAAGCGTTCATTCTCCATGCCCATTTCCCATCTTCTTTCATTTTGAATGGCAGTACGCATTTGCGCCTGATTTACAAAAGACACACCGGAAAGGCTAACTCTTGAGCGTATCATATTTAGCCATGTTTCGGCATCGTTTTGGTTAGCTGCACCGCCAATTTCATTGGCAGCTTCGGCAGCCATTAACAACACATCCGCATAACGCAACTGGCGTTGATTTACCCACCAGCCCTGGCGGTCGCCGGTAAATGCCCTTACCGTTGGATTGGTATATACTTTTTTATTCCAGTATTTACGAGGTACTTCGGCAGGATAAGATGGCAGTACTGCTCCATAAATACCATCGTTTTCGCCGGAGAACAGGATTGTGGCATTTTTGCGAAGGTCGCCAACAGGATAGGCTGCTACTAGTGATTCGGTTGGCGTATTCCAACCCCAGCCTAAATCCCATTCGCCAGAGCCACGTACACCCTGGGCTACAGCATACCAGTTCCAGTAATAATCTGTTTGATTAGGGCCTTCATAACATTGTATTTCAAAAATTGATTCGCTATTGTTTTCTCCGTCTTCGGTAAATATTTTAGTGTAATCCGAGGCCAAACTATACTGGCCAGTTAGAATCACTTCTTTAAGTTTACCTAAAGCTGTTGCCCATTTTTGCTGGTATAGTAATACTTTTCCTAATAGTGTTTTAGCAGCGCCACTGGTGAGCCGGCCGGGGTACTTGCTGCCCCAGCTAAGTGGCAGGTGTTGTTCTGCATATTGCAGGTCAGCTTCTATAAAACTGTACAACTCTGGTACAGACGACTTAGCAATACATGACTGGGTAACACTATTTACTTTAAAATCAATTTTAGGCACTTCGCCAAAAGTGCGTACCAGGTCGAAATAAGCAAAGGCACGCATAAATTTGGCTTCAGCTACATTAGTTAAAGATGCAGGATCATCCAATCCCAGCGAATCGGCATAATAAATAGCTTCGTTAGTAAGCCCAATAAATGTGTAGTGATTATCCCAATAGGTGTTGATAGACCAATGATCTTTTACATACTGGAACTCATCGAATATTACGCCCCAGTCTGCACCGTCAGATTGTGAGCTGCCTTTTTCAGTATCATCTGAACGAAAGCCGTGTACAGCAAGCCAGGGAATACCCCCAAAGCCGTTGCCACAGCCCGTTGCGCCATCGGGATTACGCATACTGGCATAAAGGCCGTAAATCTGGCCTTCAAGGCCACCTTGCGTCAGGTCGTCTAATGTAGCGGTAAGTGGTTTTCTGTCAAGGAATTTTTTACACCCTGAAAAAAGAGCGATTAACGGCACCGCAAGCATCAGGGACCACAATAAGTTTTTAACCTTTCTCATATGTGCAAATTTTAATCGTTTAAAAAGTTACGTTTATGCCACCGGTATAGATTACAGGAATAGCACCATTACCATTATCAATACCAAATGACAGGGCATTGCCACCAAATTCAGGTGTATAACCAGAATTTCGTTTGAAAGTTTTAAGGTTCTGTGCATTGATAAAAACTTTCAGGCTTTTGATACGGGCTTTACTTAACATGGCCTGGCTGAAATCGTAAGCCAACTGCACATTTCTTATCCTGAAGTAGCTGCCATCTTCAATACCATAGGTGGATGGCAACCTGTTGATAACACGGTTAGAACCGAGGATAGGATCCCAGTTGGAAGTGCCCTCGCCATGCCAGCGGTTTACTTTAAACTGTGGATAGTTAAACCTGGCAAATGGCAACTCTGAACTACCCCAGTAACGGTAAATTTCGTTGCCGTATACACCGTTGAAATCAAAATCTACACTAAAGCGCTTAAAGCTAAAATTGATAGAACCGCCGTAAGCAAAATCGGGAGTTGGGTTGCCAATAATTGTACGATCCCTGGTATCAATAAATCCATCGCCATTTACATCTTTGTACTTAAAATCTCCGGGGCCATAGTCGTAGCCGATTACAGTGGGTGAGTTAAGTTTGTCGGCATATGTTTGGTACAGGCCTTCTACAATGTAGCCATAAAAATAACCGATAGGATAACCAGCCTCTGTTTGGTTGGGTCTTTCCTCAGCCGCAGGGTATCGCTGGCCACCAAGGTCTATCACCTTATTTGTAAAGGTTGTGATATTTCCGCTTATGGTAAGAGCTACATCACGGTTGAACTTTTGAGTCCAACTGGCAGCAACCTCAATACCACTGTTTTTCATCTTACCGATATTGTCCAGGCGTTGCCGTCCGGTGCCGTCATCTCTCAATGTAAGCAGGTCACGGGTTGTTTTGTCATAATAAGCGGCTTCCACATGGAGGCGGTTATCGAGTGCATTAAATTCAAATCCTACTTCTTTTGCATCCAGTACTTCCCAATTAAGATTTGGATTTGGCTGGTAAGCCAGTGAATAAGCGATATAAATATTATCGCCAAATACTGCTGTATTTCCTGTGGTAAGTGCCGGGTAAAAGGGATAATTGAAGCCGCCTGTATTTTGGCTACCCAGTAATCCCCATGACGCTTTAAGTTTGAAATAGTTGAAAAATTTTGACTGCTGCATAAATTCTTCTTTGGTTAGCTCCCAAGCAGCACCCACTGAATAAAAGTTTTTATACTTATTGTTAGGTGATACCTGCGAAGAGCCATCTCTGCGGAAAGAAGCATTCAGCAAATATTTGCCCTGGAAGTTGTATAAAAGCCTAACAAATGTACCTATCGTTGCCCTTTCGCTTTGGGCAGATGAGGCCCTTTTGGTTGCAGGGTCGCCAAAGCCGTTATCGATATACCAAAAGCGGCGGTTATCCGGGATGCTGTCGCCTTCAAGGCGTTGCCGCACATTGCCCGTGAGCGAAGTAAAGTATTCATAATTGGTGGTGATACCACCCATAGCAGTAAGACCATGATCGCCAAAACTTTTCTTAAATGTTAATATATGGTCCTGCTGGAAACTCCTGTTAGTGCTATTGCTTTGATTTACCGATGTAATAAGGTTATTTAAATCCTTAGCCACACCTCCGGTGAGAGGGTCGTGCGAATACAATATCGGGTTGTATTGCCTGTACTCGGTACTGGAAATATCACCATAGAAGGTTGAGCGGAGGCTGAAATTTTTTAGGAAGTTAATTTCTGCAAAAGCGCTACCTACATACCTGTCGTTACGATTTATCACCCTGTCCCATTTTAAATCAAGATTCATCAAAGGGTTGGCCATTTGTGCCCGTTGTAATTGTGGCAACAGGGAATAATAGCCCGAGGCTTCATCAAAAGGATCGGCAATCGGTAATATTCTTCTTGCATCAAACAAAGCCCCCTGCCCGTTGTATGGCAAATTCTGCCGAATGGCATTGAGGTTGAACCCAAGCTTTAAAAACTTACTTACTTTATATTCATCGTTTACAGATATAGTAAATCTTTCGAGCTTTTCATGCTTTACAATACCTTCATCTACCGAATAGCCCAGGCCCATGTAAAACCTGTTTTTTTCTGTACTACCGGTAATGCTTACATTATTAGCATTAAAACGCCCTGTTTGTGTTAACACATCAATCCAGTCCGTATTACCTGTCCATGGTGTAAAATCGAACCGGTCAATCGGCGCTATACCCAGGTTTATTTCTTCTTCCTGGAAGAGCATTTTAAATTCACTGGCATTGGCCAGTTTAATTTTATCAACCAGTTTTTTTATACCAAAAGATGAATTGAAATTTACCAATACCTGGCCTGCCTTGGCACGTTTGGTTGTGATGGCTATTACACCCTGGGCACCCCGAATACCAAAAATAGCCAGGGAGGAGGGGTCTTTCATTACCTCAATTGATTCAATATCGTTGGGATTTATATAATCAATATTATTGGTGAAAATACCATCAACAACGTACAGTGGCTCTGTAGCACCGATACTCACTGTACCACGTATACGAATGTCAGGTTTTTCGCCGGGAGATCCGGAGTTCACTACGGAAAGCCCTGCAACCTTACCCTGCAATGAAGCTACAGGGTTTACGTTGGGCTTATCGGCTACTTCTTTACCGGATACTTTGGTAATGGAGCCTGTTAGATCTCTTTTATTGGCTGTACCGTATCCAATTACAACCACTTCATCAATATTACGGGCCGATTGTACCAGCCTTACGTTGATTTGCTGTTGGTTGTTTACAGCTACTTCCTGCGATACATAGCCAACGGCCGAAAATACCAGCACACTGTTTTCAGGTACCGATAGTGAAAAATTGCCGTTAAGATCGGTTGCTGTACCACGTTTAGTTCCTTTTACGGCTACAGAAACAGCAGCTACCCCATCACCATTTTCATTGGTTACACGTCCGCTAACGGTAATGTCTGCCTCAGCAGGGTCGGTAGAACGGAGTGCAATAAGATTATCATCTAATTGTTTAAAGGTGAGGCTTGTACCTGCAAATAATTCAGACAACACCGTTGTGAGCGACTCGTTCCGAAAAGATACAGATACTTTTTGCCGAAGGTCTTTGAGGCGGCTATTGAAAAGGAACCGGCAGTCGCCCTGTTTTTCAATAGTGGTAAGCACTTTTAGTATCTCTATATTTTCGGCTTTTAGCGTAATGTTTTGGGCATTGATACCCGCTACAGCATTAAACGAAAAGTACAGTGTAAATAAAAAAGTGAATTTCATAATTAGTAAAGCTTTCCATGATGCGCTGGCAGCATGGGCAATCGTTGTTTTGGCTTTCATAAATTTAATAATTTATTACTTTTAGGAATGGCAATGCCAGTAGGGCTGCCAAACCCATTAAATTAAATCCAGACTACAGCATTCCATATCAGGAACTGCTGTGTAATATACCGGCTGGTTTTTGAGTATTAAGAAGTGTTGATTTTTTCAGGCATAGGCAAATCGTTTGGTATGTTTGGTATTAAAATATGACGACTTTACTTCCTTCAATCTTGTATTTGAACCCGAAAGAGAATTCAAGTGCCTGCAGTGCCTGCTGCAGCGATTCATTATTAAATGTGCCATACACCTGCATGCTCTCCCTGGCTTTATTTATAAAAACAAACTCCACATTATACCAGCGTTCCATTTTTTTGGCTACTTCCCCAAAAGACTCGTCTTTAAATGACAACTGATTTTTAACCCACGCTGCTTCCACAGCTTCATTATCATTTCGCTGGTAGCTTAACTGGCGGATAGCCACTAAGGGTGCTTCCGCTTTATCCTGAACTGTTTCAGCAGTATTTGTTTTGCTGTCTTTACTGTTATTGTTATACACTATCAACTTTTCGTTGGGACGTAACAAAAACTTTTCGCCCCTGCTCTTAACATTTACTTCCACACTGCCCCTGATAAGGCTTGTTTCGGTTGTTTTATCGGCTGGGTAACATTTTACATTGAATTGCGTACCCAACACCTTCACATCAATAGTGGCGGTTTGTATAATAAATGGTTTTTCGGTATTATGTACTACATCAAAAAAGCCTTCCCCTTCAAGCTGTACCTGCCTGATATTGTTGCCATAATTTTTATCATAAGTAAGCCTGCTGCCGGCATTAAGCCATACTTTAGTGCCGTCGGGTAATACCAAATTGGTTTTTGAGCCATTTTTTGTACTCACTTCATTTTTCAACGGTAAAGCCGCTAGGGCGCCGTTCGTTTTATTGCTGCCGTTAATAAACCAAAGCGTTGCAGCACTTACCACTATAACTATCGCAGCGGCAGAAAGCCAAATTTTGTTTCGGTTCCACCAGTTGCGTTTTACTTCTTCCTCGTTATTTATAAAATGATTGTCTTCTGAAAAACGCCCCTCATCTATCTTCATTTCCTGCATCTGAAGTACCAGCTCTTTGTATTTGGTTTCGGCATATTGCCTGTCTGGCAGCACCTGGCTGTTCCATACATCCTGCATGATTTCCTTGGCATAGTTTAACTCAGGATTTTCCCTGAGCAAAGCAGCCAGTTCTTCTAATTCAGATGATGTGGCCTCCCCGGCCAGTTTCCGGGCCATGAGTATCCAAATTTCATCTTCAGAATGTTTTTTATCCATAGTTGCAAATTATGGACACAAAAAACTGTAAATTCTACTAAAGCGGTATAAAATAATTTTAAAAAGGCAGGTTAGGGGCTATTATTTCGGCTCTTTATTAAGGTTGAAGCTAATGGCTGTACTAATTTTTTTGAGAGCAATGGCCATTTGGTTGTCTATCGTTTTTACAGATATATTTAGCAATCGGGCAATGTCGTTGTAGCGCAGGCGATCTTCTTTCACCAGCTTAAAAATCAATTTACAGCGTGGGGGTAATTTTTGTATTTCCTTGTCTATTTTCCTTACAGCCTCCGAAGTGATTAACAGTTGTTCGGGATTATAAGGACTCATTGAAATGTTCAGCGACATCTCTTCAAGCGATACAATGTCTTTTCGAAAGTGTCGTGATAAATAATTGAGAGCAGTGTTTTTGGTGCTGACGTATAAATACAGTTTGAAGTTTTCAATTTTACTAACTTCATTTCGGTTTTGCCAGATTTTAATAAACACATCCGATACAATTTCTTCTGCCAGTTCATGATCTTTAATGATTGATTTGGCAAAGCGGATAAGAT
This sequence comes from uncultured Chitinophagaceae bacterium, assembly GCA_937873715.1. Taxonomy (GTDB): domain Bacteria; phylum Bacteroidota; class Bacteroidia; order Chitinophagales; family Chitinophagaceae; genus Ferruginibacter. Next base: position 556,433 of record CALMYJ010000003.1, on the reverse strand, counting down.
AAGGCATGAATGCTACATACAATCTCCCAAAAGCATGCTGGTCGGCATACTGGCTTATTTTAAGCTGTAGCTCTTTTACTTCATCCGGGGCAATCATGGCGGGGCAATAAGCGGTAAGTGGTTGTTTGCGAATTTGAAGTTACAATATTAAAGTGTTTGATTGTAAATATTTTAAGGGGCAAAATCTTTTTTGCAAAAAAATGAGGGGCTGCTATTTGAATTTACTTACTTTTGCAACCGTTCTTTTTTCGGCAGTTAGCCCTGCTAAAAAAAGCGGGCCTATAGCTCAGTTGGTTAGAGCACCTGACTCATAATCAGGTGGTCCCTGGTTCGAGCCCAGGTGGGCCCACAAGTTTTTGAATAAAGTGCCGCAAAACCGGCACTTTTTCTTTTTTATGGATGACAAGGCCGCAAGGTGAAAAGTTAGCAACAGCTATACAAAATTTTCCCACACCCCAAACCTGCATATACCCCTTTCGTAACTTCGCCGCATGCAGGAATATTTAGCAGGATTAAATGAACAGCAACGGGAAGCTGTAACCCATATTGATGGCCCCATGATGATTATTGCCGGTGCAGGCAGCGGCAAAACAAAAGTGCTCACTACCCGTATTGCCCACCTGCTGGCCAATGGTGTAGATGCCTTTAATATTCTTGCGCTTACATTTACCAACAAGGCCGCCCGTGAAATGAAAGAAAGGGTGGAGCATATATTAGGCAACAGCGAAGCAAGAAATTTATACATCGGTACATTTCACAGTGTATTTGCCAGGATACTGCGAGCCGAAGCCAATAAAATTGGCTATCCCAACAACTTTACCATTTACGATACCGATGATGCCAAAAGTGTAGTAAAAACTGTTATCAACGAATTGGAACTGGATGATAAGCAGTATAAACCCAATACCGTATATAACCGTATTTCAAATGCTAAAAACAGCCTCGTAAATGCCAAAGAATATATAGAAGACTGGGCAATACAGCAGGAAGACACCCGTGCCAACCGCCCTATGATGGGTAAGATATATGACGCTTACAACAAACGCTGTTTTAAAAACGGCGCCATGGATTTTGACGACCTGCTGATGAAAATGTACGAACTGCTCAAATACTTTCCTGATGCCCTCAGCAAGTACCAGCGCAAGTTCAAATACATTATGATTGATGAATACCAGGATACCAATACGGCACAGTACGAAATCATCAAACTGCTGGGCGCTATGCATGAAAATGTGTGTGTGGTAGGTGATGATGCCCAAAGCATTTACAGCTTCCGCGGTGCTACCATACAAAACATACTGCAGTTTGAAAAAGATTACGATAACGTAAAAGTGGTGAAGCTGGAACAAAACTACCGCAGCACCAAAACGATACTTGAAGTAGCCAACCAGATAATTGCAAACAACAAAGACCAGTTACCCAAGCAGCTATGGACCGATAAAAGCGAAGGCGAAAAAATAAAATTAGTACGTACAGCCACAGATAATGAAGAGGGAAAATTTGTGGCCGATACCATCCAGGAGCAAAAGCTGCGCAACCATTTTATGAACAGCGAATTTGCAATCCTGTACCGCACCAACGCACAAAGCCGCAGCTTTGAAGAAAGCCTGCGCCGCATGAATATACCCTATCGCATTTACGGCGGGCTTTCGTTTTACCAACGCAAAGAGATTAAAGATTTTATTGCCTACCTGCGCCTGGTGGTTAACCCCAAAGATGAAGAAGCAATGAAAAGGGTAATCAATTACCCGGCAAGGGGCATCGGTAAAACAACCATCGATAAAATTGTGCTTACTGCCAACGACAACAATATCAGCGTATGGCAGGTATTGGAAAATGCGCCGCTCTTTGGCTTTAAGTCGGCCACACTGGAAGCCATCAGCAATTTTGTTATCATGATTAAAATGTTCCAGAGCGAACTGGAAAAAAAGAATGCCTACGATTTGGCCGTAATTGTGGGCAAAAGCACCAACCTGGTAAAAGAGTTGTTCAACGATAAAACTACGGAGGGCCTTGCCCGTTATGAAAACGTACAGGAGTTGCTAAACTCTATTAAAGAATTTACCGAAACCCCCATGAATGAAGAAGATGGCGAAGTGGGGGATAAAGGACTGGGTACATTTTTGCAACAAGTATCATTATATACCGATGCGGATAACAAAACTGATGATGCAGATAGCGTTAAGCTGATGACGATACATGCCGCCAAAGGGCTGGAATTTAGCTGTGTATTTGTTGGCGGGCTGGAGGAAACCCTTTTTCCCAATGCTATGAGCATTAATACAAGAGAAGAACTGGAGGAAGAACGGCGGCTGTTTTATGTGGCGGTTACCAGGGCTAAAAAAAGGTTGTGGTTATCGTATGCCAATGCCCGTTATCGCTTTGGACAGTTGCAGCAAAACGATGCCAGCCGTTTTTTAGAAGAGATCCCGGAAAACTATATGGATAAAAGTTATGCCGGCGGCGGATTACGCAACCAGGCCGCAACCGGCAACAACTGGGGTGGTGGCCGCAGTGCTTTTGAAAGAATGAGCGGCAGCAGCTCAGGGGCAGCAGCTTACTTTGCAAAAAGCGAAGAAAAATCTAAACCTTCTTATGCCATACCGGCAAAGCCGCAGGTAAAAGCGCATACCCCATCTGCCAACTTTGAGCCCAGCGATACATCGGGCCTGCAGGCCGGGCAAAAGGTGGAGCACCAAAAGTTTGGCTTTGGCGAAGTATTAAAAATGGAAGGGGCTGCACATAACCCAATCGCTACTGTTAAGTTTGATTTAAACGGCGAAAAAAAGATTATGCTCAATTATGCCAAGCTGCGAATAGTGGCAGACTAACTATTTTCGCAGCGTTGACAGCTTGCAGAAGGTACCATTGCTTTACAACCCTATTTACATTTTTGCCAGCACCTCATCAATGGACTGTGCCAGCACTTCGTAAGGTACATACCCCCTGGCCACTAAGTGAAATTTTGATTCCCCTACCTGCAGCAGTACAGCAGGATATGCCCTCACCTGCAATTGTGTACACAGCTCAAACTCATCGTAGGCCTGGGCTTTATAAACGGGGCTGTTTAGTTTGGTATAAAATTCATCAGTAGGGATGTTATAAGCATCCAGAAGGTGCCGGTAGGCTTCATCATCACAAAGGTCGCGGCCTTCATAATGCAGGGCATATTGAAGGTCGGCTGCAAAAGCCACCTGCTTTTCGGGATAATACTCTTTAAACACACACAGGGCTATTGCCGGTTTTTCGGAAGAAGGATACCAGTCGCTATCCTGCGGATGGTTGATATGCCACAGATAATCGCTGCCAAATTGTATACTGGTAGTTTCTTCTACCCGTTGATAAGCCTGCTTTATATATCCTGCCGAAAGCGAAATGTGTTTTGGCGTTTCATTAACAATCATGCCGCCGCTCAATACTTCAAACTGCAGGCGGTTATTGTATTGCTGTGCCAGTTTTGATATCACGGGGCTAAAGCCATAGCACCAGCCGCAATAGGCATCATAACAGTAAATGAGCATGGGCAAATTCATATTGCAAAGGTTAGTTACTACAGGGTATTATACCGCAACAGTGTTCCATAATTTTTATTCCCTCCTTTTAAAATTGCTGTACTATTTTATGCGGAAAAGGTTCAGCAGATTCAATACAAGGCAATATCAATAAGTATAACGAAATTGCACCCTAAATTAATTTACTTGTAATGCGGCGAACAACTCCGGTAATTTTAAACCTTATCATTATAAATGTATTGGTATGGCTGGCCCAGCAAAGCATCAATTTTTTTAATGTAACCGAATGGGGTGCTTTGCATTATTACAGCTCTCCCCAATTTAAGCCACATCAAATTATTACACACATGTTCATGCATGATACCGTTAGTATTATGCACATCATGTTCAACATGTTTACCCTGTGGATATTTGGGAGTATGCTCGAAAATTATCTCGGCTCCAAAAGGTTTTTGATATTTTACCTTATCTGTGGTTTGGGTGCAGGTATACTTACCCAGTTTACCATACCCTACAGTGCAGACAGTTTTGCAAAAAGTGCAGAGGGCCTGCAGGCGGCCATGCGCCTTAATCTTGATACGGCTGCAATATCTTCCATTTACAAAGCACAGTACTCTATGATAGGCGCTTCCGGGGCCATCATGGGGGTAATGGTGGCTTTTGCCTACCTGTTTCCCAATACCGAATTATTTATCATGTTCATACCGGTGCCGGTTAAGGCCAAATATGTAATACCGGTGTATGTGCTCATCGACTTATTTGGCGGTATATACCAGGTGCCCGGCGATAATATTGGCCACTTCACCCATCTTGGTGGTGCATTAGTTGGGTTCCTGCTGATTTATTACTGGAACAAAAACAACCGTAAAACATTTTACTGAGCCGTTCCGTTTATATCCACGGTCATTTGTAAATTTGTTTACATAATCCTTAGCTATGGGAGAAGCAGACAGGTATTCGGAATATGGTAAGCCGCCACGCAAAAGGATTTTGCTGGGGCAGGATGGCAACGCACTGATGGCGCTTATCACCATCAACATCACCTTTTTTTTATTGCTGCTCACCATTCAAATTATCTATTTCTTTTTTGAGGCCGATAAAACGCTGTATCAGCAGCAGGTGTTGCAATATTTTCAAATGCCGGCCCAGCCGGGCAGGCTTGCCGAAAGACCCTGGACGGTATTCACCCACATGTTTACCCACACCGGTGTGCTGCATATACTTAGCAATATGCTCTGGCTTTGGGCATTTGGATACATCCTGCAGCAGCTTGCCGGAAATAATAAGCTTGCCCCGGTATATATATATGGCGGTGTAGCCGGCGCCCTGGTATTTATACTTACCAGTTATGCTATTCCTGCACTCAGGCTGCAGGCGGCCGGGGCTTCGCTGGCTGGCAGCAATGCAGCTACAATGGCTATTGCCGTAGCGGCAACGGTACTGGCACCTAATTATCGCTTTTTCCGCAACCTTAATGGCGGTATCCCCATCTGGATACTTACGGTGGTATATCTCCTAATTGATTATTCCGGGGTTGCCGGGCTGGGCGCCGCATACAGCCTGTCGCACCTGGCCGGGGCAGCAGCAGGCTTTTTATTTATATACTTCATCCGCCGGGGGTACGATGGCAGCCTGTGGATGTTAAAGCTGCACCACTGGTTTATGAATATGTTTACCCCGGCAAAGCAAAGCAGCAGCAGCAGGAGTATAAAGGAAAAAGTGTTTTACAATACCGGGGGACAAAAGCCATTTAAAAAATCATCGAATGTAACACAGCAGCGTGTAGACGAAATACTGGATAAAATCAACCAGAAAGGGTATCACTTTCTTACCGACGAAGAAAAGAATATTTTAAAACGTGCCGCCGAAGAAGACCTTTAACGTTGTAAGCCCATATATTAACCGCAACATGGCTTTACCTTTACACTATGTCTAAAAGCTTCTTCAGGAGGTTTTCCAAAAAAATTTTCATCCTTGCTAATTTACTTACAGCACTGCTGTATGTTACCGGTTGCTATGGCAGGTATTTTTTTGCCGAACGGTACTGGCCGGTTGGCCTTTTATGGCTGGCTGCTTTTTATTTACTGGGGGTACTTTTTCTATTTTTTATTTTTTGGCTTTTTGTTAAACCCGGCTGGTCGCTTATTTCGGTGGTGGCCGTTGTAAGCACAGCAATGCCATTACGCCAGGTTATTCCTTACCGCATATCCGCTCCTGTATTTGTAAAAGAAAAAAATGCAGCCAACATAAGGGTGATGAGCTGGAATGTGAGCCAGTTTGATATACTTATAAACAAACAAAAACCTGAAATAAGAGACAGGATGCTGGAGCTCATTAATGCCTACAGCCCTGATATAGCCTGCTTCCAGGAAATGGTGGCTGCCGATACACTTATCAACATTAATACACCCTTTTATAAGCGTTACAGCTTTTATTCGATATACGATTTTTCAGAAAAACTCAGCTTTCCTTATTATCACTACAGCTACAATTTCAAAGAAAATTTTTTTGATAACCAGCATTTCGGCATCATCATTTTTTCGAAATATCCCATAGTACGAAAAGTAAAAATCACCTACTTTCCTTACGATTACAACTCGTCGTTTCAATATGCCGATATTGCCATTGGCGCTGATACGGTAAGGGTATTTAATGTACACCTTCAATCGCTGGAGTTTACCCCCGAAAACCTGGCCTATATTGAACACCCAACCATCGAATCGAAAACTGATATTAAAAAAACCAAGGGTGTGGTGGTAAAAGTTAAAGCAGCTATGCTGCGGCGCCAACTGCAGGCCAACAGGATACGCAGGGCAATGGAACAAAGCCCTTACCCGGTTATACTTTGCGGCGACTTTAATGATGTGCCTAACTCCTACGCCTATCACCATATCGGCAGGGATATGCAAAATGCTTTTGTGGAAAAGGGTGCCGGCCTCGGCCGCACTTTTGCAGGCATAGCACCCACACTGCGTATAGATAATATTTTTGTGGATAAACAGTACAGCATTCACCAGTTTGTACGCATTCCCAAAAAACTAAGCGATCATTATCCCATTATTGCTGATATTAGCCGCCGGGCCGAATAAGCTATTTGGTTATTTTTGCCGGCGCACATCATTTTATTTGTTAAACAATCCCTTCATGGCTTTAAAAATTTACAACGCCTACACCCGCAAAAAAGAACTGTTTGAACCTATTACTCCCGGCCATGCCGGCATGTATGTATGCGGCCCCACGGTAAGCGGCGAAAGCCACCTGGGCCATGCAAGGCCCTATATTACATTTGATATAGTATACCGCTACCTGGTACACAAGGGTTATAAAGTACGGTATGTACGCAATATTACCGATGCCGGTCATTTTGAAGAAGAAGGCCGTGAGGCAGAGGATAAGGTAAGTACAAAAGCCCTGCTGGAAAAACTGGAACCCATGGAACTGGTGCAAAAGTATACCAACCTGTTTCACTGGGCCATGAAGCAGTTTAACTGCATCGAACCCAGCATTGAACCTACCGCTACCGGCCACATCGTGGAGCAAATAGTAATGATTGAAAAAATTATTGAAGCCGGGTATGCGTATGTTGTTAACGGCTCGGTATACTTTGATGTAAAAAAATATGCCGCATCGCATGATTATGGTAAGCTGAGCGGCCGTGTGATAGACGACCTGCTGGAAACCACCCGTGAACTGGATGGCCAGGATGAAAAAAGAGATAAAGCCGATTTTGCTTTGTGGAAACATGCTGCGCCGGAACACATCATGCGCTGGCAAAGCCCCTGGGGCGAAGGTTTTCCCGGCTGGCATATCGAATGTTCGGCAATGGCCACCAAATACCTTGGTACATATTTTGACATACACGGTGGCGGTATGGACCTCCAGTTTCCGCACCACGAAAGTGAAATAGCCCAAAGCACCATTTGCAACCACCAGGCCCCGGTAAAATACTGGATGCACAATAATATGATTACCATCAATGGTAAAAAGATGGGCAAAAGCTATAACAATGTTATTAAACTTACCGAACTGTTTAGCGGCAACCACCCCCTGCTCACCCAGGCTTTTCACCCCATGACGGTACGCTTTTTTATTCTCCAAAGTCATTACCGCAGCCCCCTCGATTTTGGCAGCGAAGCACTGGCAGCCAGCGAAAAAGCACTAAAGCGCCTGTGGGAAAGCTATGAAATCCTGCAAAAATTTGACCCCTCCACATTTGGCGAGGGTACCGATACTGCACTCAATGAAAAAATTACAACCCTGGTGCAGGAGTTTGAAGAATTTACGGATGATGATTTCAGCACAGCCAAAGTGCTGGCCAATATGTTCGACCTGGCACCCATTATTAACTCTGTTAAAGACGGCCATATAGCACCGGCACAGCTATCTGCAGGCACCGTTGTACTGTTGCAGCAGCAGTTTAAAATATTTCTTGAAGATATTTTTGGCCTGCAGAGCATTTCAGCAGCCGATGATGGCAAGCTGGCAGGTGTAATGCAACTGCTTATAGATATACGCAAAGAAGCCCGTGCAAAAAAAGACTATGCCACTTCCGATAAAATACGCAACCAGCTCACCATGCTGGGTATTGCACTAAAGGATGAAAAGGATGGCAGTGTAAGCTGGGCGCTGTCGTAAAATGCAATCATCCCTGCCAGATAAAATATAACAACTCACACCTTAAAATACTACAATTCGCTCCCTGCCGGTTTACCATACAGCAGGTATCCTGTTATATCAGTAATTAAAAACTAAAAACTGATTAACATGAAAACAATGTTCAAATTCCGCAACCTGTTAACGGCTGTTGCAGGGCTAATGGTAACGAGTGGTATGGTATCCTGCAGTAAAGACGACCCGGCACCCACCGTAAGAAATATTGTACAATTAGCGCAAACTGATACTACTTTAAGCATATTAGTATCGGCTGTATCCAAAGCCGGGCTGGCCACCACTTTGTCTACTACCAGCAACCTTACGGTATTTGCACCTACCAATGCTGCCTTCAGGGCTGCAGGTTATCCGCAAACGGTTATTGATGCACTTACCCCGGCACAGGTAACCTCTATACTTACACCCATACTTACCTATCATGTGGTAGGCGCCACCGTTAGCTCTTCAGCAGTGCCTGCCAGCGATACCGTTAAAACACTCAATGGAAAAAATATTTATGCTTCCCGTAATGCCAATGGCGTATTTGTAAACGGTATAGCTGTTACTGCAGCCGACCTTACCGCCTCCAACGGAGTGGTACACAAAATTGGCGGCGTACTGGTACCTCCTACAAAAACCATCGCTCAAATTGTAATAGACGACCCGGCCAACTTTTCACTGTTACTTACTGCTGTAAGCAAAGCTGGCCTGGCCGATGCATTGCTTGGCCCTGGTAAGTTTACCGTATTTGCACCTACCAATGCTGCATTTGGCGCTACGCCATTTAATACGGCCGATGCTATCAATGCAGCCGATGCCACTGCCGTAGGTAATATTGTAAAAGCGCATGTGATTGGCACATCTGTATTTGCCAGCGATTTAATCAATGGCGCTACAGCACCTACTTTAAATGCCGGGCAAACATTAACCATATCTCTGCCCGCTGCCGTAAAAATTACCGGCAGTGCCAACCCTGCCTCTGCTGTTTCAGCAGCCAATATAGTAGCTACCAACGGGGTAGTGCATGTGATAGACCGGGTAATATTGTAAGCAAAGCACTGCTGCCTTTTTTATATAACAACGGCAAACAATTACGTCCGTTTGCCGTTGTTATGTTTTATCAAATCCTGTAACAGATGTTTACGCACCGATACCGTTACTGGTTTGCTTTACTGCTCAGTATTTATACCTATGTAAATACCGAGTTTTGCAGGGTATATTATTATTTTAATATCCGTATCGAATGGTATTATGCTTTGGCCACCATCCTGGCTATCACTTTTTTAATACTGGAAATTAACAGTATTGCCGAGCCGGTTGTGCGCCGCCGCTGGTCCCCCGAAAAAAATAAGGTAAAGTACAAAGTGGCTTTTTTTATAGTGGGTAGTATTGCCTCCACAACCCTTACAGTTGCCATAGTACTCATAGTAGGTATGCTTATACATCCTTTTTCTTTAAAAGAGAATTTTACCCCACTAAAGCTGAACCTGATGTATGCCTGGCTGGTAAACCTGCTGTACCACCTTATTAACACCATTATTTTTTATTTTAAAGAATATAAAACCACGAGCCTTGAAGCGGAACAATTAAAAAGCATTACGGCACAGGCAGAAATACAGTTGCTCAAAAACCAGATAAATCCGCATTTTTTATTCAACAACCTCAATGTGCTTTCGGCACTGATATTAAAAGATAATAACGAAGCCAACCGCTTTATTGAAGCTTTTTCGAAAGTATACCGCTATATCCTTACCACCCACGATAAAGAACTGGTAGAACTTAAAACAGAACTGGATTTTATCCGGCCTTATATTTTTTTATTACAAAAGCGGTTTGCCGGCGCTCTTGAAATCAACATTAGTATTGATGAAAAAAAGCAGCACCAGTACATTATACCGGCCAGCCTGCAAATGCTGATTGAAAATGCCATCAAACATAATATAGTAAGCAGGAATAAACCGCTTACCATAGCCGTACACACCAATGGCGATAATACCATTGTGGTTACTAACAACCTGCAGGCAAAGCAATCGGTTGAGTACAGCACAGGCATAGGCTTGCAAAATATTATCAAGCGCTACCGGTTAGTGAGCAACAGGGATGTGGAAGTATACAGCAATAATAATTTTTTTACGGTTACACTTCCATTGCTACACATGAACTAAAGGGATGATTATGGATATTGTAATTATTGAAGACGAATGGCTTGCAGCCGAAAGAATACAAACACTGATAAAACAGTACGACGACAGTATAAACATCAGTGCCTGCCTGGAGAGTATTGAAGAATCGGTACAATGGCTTAATGCAAGGCCACATCCCGATTTGCTTTTGGTGGATATTCACCTGAGCGATGGCCTCAGCTTTGAAATATTTAAAACCGTTAACCTGCAAAAGCCGGTGATATTTACCACCGCTTACGATAGCTATGCGCTTGATGCCTTCCAGCATTTTAGTGTAGATTATATTTTGAAACCGGTAACCCAGGAAGCACTGGCTACTGCCATTAATAAATATAAAAGCATGGCGGCCTGCCTCGTTGCCAATAATTATGCCCTGCTTGGCGATGCAGTTAAAGAAAACAGCCTTGGCAGCAGGTATAAAAACCGCTTCCTGGCAAGGGTAGGCCAGCGTTCGTTTTTTTTACAGGCTGAAGAAGTGGCCTATTTTTTTGCTGATAATAAAGTGGTGTACCTGGTAGATAAAGAGGGCAATCGCTTCATCATTAATTACACCCTCGAAAAACTGGAGCCCTTGCTGAACCCACACGACTTTTTCAGGGTGAATCGAAAAATGATTATTCACTCCAAAGCCATAGAACAGGTAAAACCTTATTTTAACAACCGGCTCAAACTGTTGCTCCGGGATATTAAAACCGACGAAGAAATTATCATTAGCCGCGACAGGGTAACCAACTTTAAAACCTGGGCCGAAGCCTGAAATATACCAGCGGTTGAAAACATTACTGCTTTTTGTGCATATTGCCGTATGCAACATATCATTCACCTGGGGAAAGACAAAAAGCTGAAAAAAATTATTGAACTACAGCAACCCGTTTTGCTTACAAAAAAGAAACCGGTATGGCTGCACCTTTGCGCCTCTATCACCAGCCAGCAGCTAAGCACCAAAGTGGCCGAAGTTATTTACAACCGGTTTATCAGTTTGTACCCACGCCAAACTCCCACACTGCAATTAATTGTAGACACTCCACATGAAGCACTCCGCAGCATTGGCCTCAGCAATGCAAAAGCCGGTTATGTAAAAAATGTGTGTGTATTTTTTTTGAACCACAAACTCACCGATGCTGCCCTGCACAAAATGAGCAATGAGGCTTTGATAAAACTACTTACACAAATTAAGGGTGTAGGCCAGTGGACGGTAGAAATGATACTGATGTTTGCCCTTGGCAGGGAAGACGTTTTTGCGGCCGACGACCTGGGTATACAGCAGGCCATGATTAAGCTGTATAAACTTGATACAGCCGATAAAAAACAATTGAAACAACAAATGCTGCAAATAGCCGCCAAATGGAGCCCTTACCGCACTTATGCCTGCCGGTACCTTTGGGGCTGGAAGGATAATGTGCCTGTGGCTTAAACCGGAAGCATGGCAACAACAGCTTCAAGGTAATGCTTATCCGTTTGGTCAAAATCATCTATAGCAGCACTATCCACATCCAGCACCGCTACAACGACACCGTTGCGAATTACAGGTACTACAATTTCTGACCGGGATAAACTGCTGCAGGCTATATGCCCGGCAAATTGCTCTACATCGGGTACAATTAAGGTTTTCGCCTGTGCCCATGCCGTGCCGCACACCCCCTTTCCTTTACGGATACGGGTACATGCCACCGGCCCCTGGAAAGGGCCAAGCACCAACTCCTCATTTTTAACCAGGTAAAACCCCACCCAAAGCCAGCCAAACTGCTCCTTTAAGGCAGCACAGGTATTAGCCAGGTTGGCCACCAAATCCGCTTCGCCCTCTATAAGTGCCTGCAGTTGCGGCAACAGTGCCTGGTATTGCTCTTCTTTTGTACCCTTTGCTATTAATAAATCTTCTGCCATTGGTTTACCCGGTTACTCTCCTCAACGTTTATTTAAATACTGTTGTAAAAAACTGTTTCATGTCTTCCCAGCTTTTTTTATCGGCCGCTTCGTTGTACTCAATGGGTATTCCAAATTTTTTACCATTCATGGTAGCATCGGGATTGCTGAAAGCATGCACGGCACCCGGATAAATGATAAAACTATAATCCGTCTTTAGTGAATCCAGATTTTCCCGGAACAGTTTAATTTCCTCGTCGGATACAAATTTATCGGCGCCGCCATGGCACACCAGTATTTTACTGCTGGTGGCACCGCCAATACCCGGTATCCCGGCAAAACCACCGTGAAAGCTCACCACACCTTTAAAAGGCAAACCCAGCCTGGCTGCAAACAGGCTCATAGAGCCGCCAAAGCAGTAGCCTATGCAGGCCATTTGTGTTTCGTCTGTTTCCGGATAATTTTTAAGCGTTTTAATAGCGGCCTCAATTCTTTGTTTTGCCAGTTGCGGATTGCTGTAATATTTACCGGCAAGTGCACTGGCTTCCTTCGGGGTTGGGCCCTGTTCACCATCACCATACATATCCATTGCAATAGCGATGTAGCCCAGTTCGGCCAGCATATCTGCTCTTTTACGGGTATAGTTGTTGTTGCCCCACCATTCGTGTATCACTACTATGGCCGGCCGCTTACCCTTTATGGCGGCATCATAAGCCACATAACCTTTGCAGGTGGTGCCATCGGCAGATTGATAGGTTACTGCTTCGCCTTTAACAGCAGTTTTTTGTTGTGCCATAACCATGCAGGTAGTGAGTGATAAACTAAAGATGAATAGAGCACTGATAGCCTGTTTCATTTGTTTTGAATTTTCTGTATTAACGGATGTATTAGTTTTTTGTTTGCTCCATCAGCATATCGCTGTACGAGCCGGAAATATAATCGGCTTCCGACACCTCAAATAGCTGTGCATAATAGCGGCATTGTTCATGTAGTTTTTCAACACCAATACTTCCATCAGCATCTATTGCTTCTACTTCAATAAAAGTACCAAGGTTTTTTACCGTATCAAAGTGAAATTTCACATTGCCTGCAAAGTAGATTTTTCTTTGCTTCTCTACCACCACTTTAATGCCCAAAGCCACTGCCAGCATCTCTTTTAAATTTGAACCCGGCTGGTGCCTGTACAGCATTACTTTCGATTGCCTGCTGCCCGGGTTATTCTCTCTTTTGTAGTGTATCAGGGCATTTTCAATATTACCCTCCCTTAATTTAAGGCGGCCGTTAGGTACATTAAAATAGGTATCTGCCTGTAGGTCGGTTCCGGTATACCGTGGTTGCAGCTTTAAAAGTACTTTTTCCGCTTTATCAATATCTGCACACCGGGCTTTAAATTCTATGTTGAGTATGGGCATATATAAAATGGATTTAAGCCACAAAGCAAATTAATTAACCGGCAAGATGCTGGTAAATATTAAATTTGCATAAACCTTTCATCTGCTGCATGGCCATTATTGAAATAAAAATTCCTAAAAATATTGCGCTGGCGCTAAAGCTTCCGGTAAGCACCCCTAAACGGCAGCAGCATAAAGTGCTTAAAAAGCTGCTTAAAAAAGCAAGGTTTACACAGTTTGGCCAGCAATACCGTTTTGATGAAGTATTGATGAGCAAGCATCCCGGCAAAAAATTTCAGCAACTGGTACCCACTTACGATTACAGTAAAATTTATAAAGAATGGTGGCATAAAGCCAAGGATGGGGTTCCGGATGTTTGCTGGCCCGGTGTTATAAAATATTTTGCTCTTAGCAGTGGTACCAGCGAAGCTGCCAGTAAATATATCCCCATCACTAAAGAGCTGATACGCAGCAATACCATTACCAGCATCAAACAATTATTAAGCCTTGCCAAATACGAAGATGTGCCTAAAAAGGCAGTAGGCAAAGGCTGGTTGATGCTGGGCGGCAGCACACAACTACAAAAAGGGCCTACCTATTATGCCGGCGACCTTAGCGGCATTCAGCAAAAAAATATCCCCTTCTGGTTCCAGGGGCTGGGCCTGTACAAACCCGGAAAAAAAATAGCCCGGGAAAAAGACTGGTCGAAAAAGTTAGACGAAATAGTTACCAATGCCCCCAACTGGGATATTGGCTTTATCATTGGCGTACCGGCATGGCTGCAGCTTTGCATGGAAAAAATCATTGAGCGGTACAAGCTAAAAAATATACATGAAATATGGCCCAACCTGGCTTTTTATGTACATGGGGGCGTAGCCATGGAGCCTTACAAAAAAGGCTTTGAAAAACTGATGGGCAAGCCCATTACCTATATTGAAACTTACCTGGCCAGCGAGGGCTTCCTGGCTTACCAGAGCAGGCAGGGTGCTAAGGGTATGCACCTGGCACTTAACAATAATATTTTCTTTGAATTTGTGCCTTTTGACGATAATAATTTTGACAGTGAGGGCAATATGGTAAATAACCCCGAGGCCCTTATGATACATGAAATTGAGGAAAATAAAGATTACGCCGTGCTGATTAGCACCAATGCCGGGGCCTGGCGCTATGCCATAGGCGATACCATCAGGCTGGTAGATAAAGAACGCAGCGAAATTATCATTACCGGGCGCACCAAGCATTTTTTAAGCCTGGTAGGCGAGCACCTTAGTGTAGATAATATGAATAAGGCCATCGAAATGGCCAGCGAAGCACAAAATATCTCTATCCCCGAATTTACCGTAGCTGGTGTGCCGCATGGCAATTTTTTTGCCCATCACTGGTATATCGCCACCAATGATGCGGTAAATGAACAACAGCTTGCAGCCTGCATAGATGCCAAGCTGAAACAGCTAAATGATGATTACGAGGTAGAACGCAAACATGCGCTCAAAGCAGTGTTTGTAACCGTTTTACCCGAACAAACTTTTATGGATTTTATGAAATCAAAAGGTAAGGTAGGCGGCCAGCACAAATTTCCACGGGTAATGAAAGGCAGAATGCTGGAAGACTGGAATAAATTTTTGCAAACTCAATTAGTGAGTTAATCATTTTTGCCCCCGTAACTGGCAGCTCAAGGTTTAGCCCGCCACAATACGCTATTTATAAAAAACCTGCTGCACCAGTCCTATAAGCCAAAAAAAAGCCACAAATTGCAGCCCGTTAACAGCAACAAATATTCAGTTACGGCAAAGCTACGAGTATACTAAGGCCATTTAACCTTTCATTAACCCGGCCTCCCGGTACTTTTGTCGCCAACAATACAGATGTATGAAGAAACTAACAGCAGCGCTTTTTTTATGTACATGTACTCTATCCCTTACCGCTCAAACCACCAGCACCGGCAACAGTAACTGGAAAAATGATATCCTGGAGCAGCCCGGCGATCATTTTATGATAAGCCTCACCAATGACAGTTGGGGCGGCGCACCCGATAGCATCAGCAGCCGTATCAGGAGCGTGGCCTCCCGGGGTATTGCCGTAGCACTTATGATCAATAAACCATTTAAGACCGATCCACGATGGGCGGTAGCATTTGGCCTTGGCATGAGTAACAGCAATATCTTTTTTAACAGAACAGCCATTGATATTGCGGCCCTTACAACTGTATTACCTTTTAGAGCACTCGATAGTGCCCAGCATTTTAAAAAATACAAACTGTCTACTACTTTTTTAGAAGTACCGGTGGAGTTGCGCTATTCACCCAATCCGCAAAAAGGCAACAAAGCCATGAAGTTTGCACTGGGGGTGAAAGTAGGCACCATGCTTAATGTACACACTAAGGGCAAAACCCTCCGCGACAAAGACGGTAACAACATCAACAACTATACGGTAAAAGAAAGCAAACGGATATTTTTTAATGGCACCCGTTTTGCAGCCACGGCAAGGGTGGGCATGGGCAATTTTAGTTTAGTGGGCACCTATTCTCTTACCTCTTTACTTAAAGACGGCGCCGGCCCGGATATTAAGCCTTACCAAATTGGCTTATGCATCAGCGGCCTTTAAGGCATTAATCATAGTATTAACAGTTTCCCGGCCAAAATGGCCGGGATTTTTGTTGTGCAATCAATTACCTTTGCGGCTCCTCCAACAAGATATCGGCAATACAACATGAGCGACGAGATAAAACACGAATGTGGCCTTGCTTTCATTCGCCTCCGCAAACCCTTTAGTTACTACCAGCAGCAATATGGCTCCGTAATGTACGGGCTCAATAAAATGTACCTGCTGATGGAAAAACAACACAACCGTGGACAGGATGGTGCAGGCATAGCTGCTGTAAAATTAAATGTAGAGCCGGGCTATCCTTTTTTACACCGCCTCCGCAGCAATGCCAGCCAACCCATTGCCGACATTTTTGTACAAATAGGCCAGGAAATAGATGAAATAGAAAAATACCAGCAGGATATAAAAAGCTATCCCGGCCTTATGAAAGGGCATGTACGCTTTTTAGGAGAGTTGCTGCTGGGCCATTTACGTTACGGCACACAGGGCAAAAATGATGTGGAATTTTGCCACCCCTTTGTAAAACGAGCCACCATACCTTCACGCAACCTTGCACTGGCGGGTAATTTTAATCTCGTCAATACAGAAGAGCTTTTTAGCCTGGTAAACCTGGAGCCCGGTCCTTTTCAAAAACAAAGCGACCTAGCTGCTATGATGGAAGTACTACACCACTTCCTAGTAAAAGCTGATGAGGCAACGCCGGGCAACCCTGATATTGCCGCCGTACTCAAAAAAGCAGTACCCTTATTTGATGGCGGTTTCAACTTCAGCGGTCTTATTGGCAATGGTTCAGCATTTGTAATGAGGGATGCCCATGGTATAAGGCCATCTTATTACTATATCAATAACGAAGTAATAGTTGCCGCCAGCGAAAGAGCCGCTATACGCACCGCATTTAATGTAGGCGAAAACGAAGTAAAAGAATTAATGCCCGGCTGTGCCCTACTTGTAGATAGTGCCGGCGAGGCAAAAGTAGAACAGGTTATAGAACCAAAAGAAAGACGGGCCTGCAGCTTTGAACGTATTTACTTTAGCCGTGGCAGCGATGAAAAAATTTATAAAGAGCGGAATGCACTCGGATATTACTTGAGCGAACCGGTACTGAAAGCCATCAACCACGATTTAAAAAACACCATATTCTCCTTTATACCCAATACAGCCGAAACTGCTTTTTATGGCATGCTAAAGGGTGCTGAAGACTACCTCACCAAAGTGAAGATTGAAAAAATAATGAGCTGGGGAAAAGATTTTGACGAAGAAAAACTAACGGAAATGGTGAGCCGAAAAGTAAGGATAGAAAAAATTGCGATAAAGGATGTAAAACTCCGCACATTTATTACTGCCGATACCAGCCGCAACGAAATGGTACAGCATGTGTACGATGTAACCTATGGCACGGTGCGGCCCAACCAGGATGCACTGGTGGTAATTGATGATTCGATAGTACGTGGCACCACGCTGCGTGAAAGCATTGTACGCATGCTTGCCCGGCTAAAGCCTACACGTATCATCATTGTATCTTCTGCCCCGCAAATACGCTACCCGGATTGCTATGGCATTGATATGAGTAAAATGGGCGACTTTATCGCCTTCCAGGCCGCTATTGCACTGCTTCATGAACGTGGCGAATCTGGCTTACTGCAGGAAATGCTGGAACAGTGCATTGATTTGCAACGCAGCAACATGCTGCATACCGAAAACGTGGTGCGCCGTTTGTATAAACCTTTTACCCCCGAAGAAATATCCCAAAAAATCAGCACACTCATTACGCCGGATGATGTGCACATACCCGTAGACGTAATATATCAAACCATTGAAACATTACACATGGCCTGCCCAACCAACACCGGCGACTGGTATTTTACCGGCAATTATCCAACCCCTGGCGGCAATAAAGTATGCAACAAAGCCTTTATGAATTATATGGAAGGCAAAAATGTAAGGGGGTATTAAACAGTACATCTAAACGAATAGACGCAATTATTTTAAGCCTGAACACACATGCCTGCTGCAACGTCAAACACATTTACAACACCCGGTAAAATCCTGCTCATCGTTCGCCATGCCAAAAGCAGTTGGGATTTAACAACGCTAAACGACTTTGACCGTCCCTTAAACGAAAGGGGCAAAAAAGATGCACCTGCTATGGCGCAACGACTCTTGCAACAAAAAATTACAATCGATGCTTTTGTGTCGAGCCCGGCTAAAAGGGCCAAAAAAACCGCAGCACTTTTTTGCAGGGAATACGCTGTAAATGAACAGGACATCATACTTATTACTAAGCTATACCATGCACCGGCAGAAGTTTTTTATGAAGTAGCCTCCACCCTGGACGATGCTTTTAATACTGTAGCTATTTTCTCACACAACCCGGGTATTACAGAGTTTGTTAACCAACTGGTAGAGGAGGTATACCTGGATAATATGCCCACCTGTTCGGTATTTGCCGTAAAAATACATTCCCACACATGGGCTGATTTTAGGAATGCCAAAAAAGAATTGCTATTTTTTGATTATCCCAAAGCCTAGTAATCCTTACCGCTTAATTAGTTTTTCACGGGCCTGTTGGCAAGATACACACCGGCAAAGATTAATACTGCCGCAATTATTTTATATAACTCCAGTTGTTCTTTTAAAAAAATCATTGAGATGATGGCGGCAAACAAAGGCTGCAGGTAGATATAGGCCCCTGCTACAGATGCTCCAAGCACTTTTATACCATACACATTAAAGAGATAGCCAAGGAAGGTACCCGTAAATACAATAAGGCTGATGCAGGCATACGCAGTGCCGTTAAAAGCACTCCAGTTGATGGCGGTAAATTCATGCCAGCCAAATGGCAGCACCATGGGTAAGCCAAGCGTAAACACCCAGCGGATAACCTGCACAGGGTTGTATTTAAGCATCAGCGGCTTTACCAGTATAAAATAAAAAGTATAAGAAACTGCATTTATAAGTACAAGTGTATCGCCAAGCAGCACATTACTGCCGCTGCCGGTGCTGGCCCCATGCGCTATTAACACCACAGCACCGGTAATGCCCAGCGCCAGCCCGGCTACTTTTAAAAAATTGATCCTTTCTTTTAAAAGCCATGCAGCAATAATTGTAATGAGTATTGGGGTGGTTAGCATCAGCAATACGGCATGTATGGAGTAAGTAAGCGACAAGCCTTTTAAAAACAACATTTGATTGATGGCAATGCCTGTAAGTGCACACCAAACCAATCGGGGCCAGTCTGCCTTGTCAATTTTTTGCTGCCTTTTGCTGAACAGGAACAGCAGCCAGAAAAGTATGGCACTAACGCCAACCCGTATCACATTCATGCCAAAGGGCTGCATCAGGTTATTGCCGGTAAGGTATTTTACAGCGCTCAGGTTAATGGCAAAAAACAAGTTGGTGCCCAATAAACCAAGATGTGCTTTGAGGTTTGTATTCACTGCCGGTTTTTAAAAACAAATATGTGGCGTTTATAAAGATTCAACAAATTGTTGCACATGGGTTTTGTACTGCTCCATATCCATAACAGGTAAATTATATTCAAAATTTGCAGCAGCCTGTAGGCTGTTTAATACCGAAAAGCCTTTTTGCGACTGGCTCAAAAAAATCTTTTTTTCAGTAAGATATTGAGCCAGGTATTCCTGCTCGGTTTGGCCGGGCGTGGGCACCAGTATTGCTTTTTTAGTCATTTGCAGCAGATCCATAATGCTGGTATAGCCGCTACGGCAAATAATTACATTTGAACTGCTGATGGCGGCATTAAGTTCCGGCGCCGGTAAATGATTTACCATATCGATGCCGGGGGCTTCGGGCAGCAGCGTATTCCCGGGCAACCCCCTTACCAGCAACACTTTTTGGTTAACTAACATCAACTGTTTTAACAGCATCGCTTCAAAAATACTACGCTGTGGCTCAGGGCCCGAAAGCAGGACAAGTACCTCGTATTTTATTGCCGGATGCTGCAGTTTTTCAAACCGTGAAATACAGCCTATATAGCGAACATGTGCCGGCAAATCGGCCGGATGAGACAGCTTACCGGCAGCATTAGGCTCACCGGCAAAATCGGGTACCCAGCATTGGCTGAATTTTTTTATAAACCAGTAATGTATTTTTTTAAAAAGCCAGTTGGTAAAGCGAAAGCCGGTTTGTATAGCCAGTTGATGCGTTATATAGATGCAGGGTAACCCTCCGTGATAGAGCCCAAACCGGTTATCTGCTATAATACCGGAGATGTTGTATTGCAGCACAACTTTTTTCAGCCAGCGGTGTTCCTTGTAAATACGGTGTAAAATTTTGGGTATTTGAACCAGCATGGTAAGGGGTAAAAGTGATTTGCGCCTGCTATATCGTACCCGGTACCCGGATAAATGAATATGTTGAAGCCCGGGAAACTCCTGGCGAAGCAGTAATGCCGCAGCGCCATCGGCAGCCAGTATAACCCGGCAATTATTTGCAAGCAGTTCTTTTACAATGGGTATACAGCGGGTGGAATGGCCCAGCCCCCAATCCAGCGGTGCTACCAAAACTATCGGTTGTTCAGCCCTATCGTTAATCTTTGAAAAAAACATTTTACTAAAGCAATAAAATTGGGGGAAATTAGTTTAATTTGTTAACTCAAGTTCTATGCAACGATATTTCAAATTGTCATTATTACTGATTTTGGTGGTGTCGCTTATCGCTTCCAGTTGTAATGCCTCAAAAAAAGGACAATGTGGTTGTCCCAACAAAAGGGGTTTGGTAGGCTACTAAATCAACAGTAATATTTTGAAAAACCTACTGTACAATGAACAGAATAAACCGTGATTTACTGGTTTTGTTCAACCAGGAGCTGATGAGCCCACAGGCCATTGAGCACCAGGTGGATTTATTACACGAACTGCTGTATGATGTTGAAAAAATGGACAATCTTGTTGTTGCCCATGAAGCCATCGATCTTAATAAATATAAAATCATTCATCTTCCCGTAAAGCTCAAAGAAATTATTCGCAAGCAGGAGTTGAAACCATTTGTATTTTTAAACTGCAAAAACTAAATTAATCATCAATCATATTTTACGAAAGGCGCTCCAGGGCGCCTTTTAATTTTTGCAGCATTTCGCCAATCTCCTCTTTTTTACAAGTGCCCACACTCAGGCGATACCAGGCGCTGCTGGCCGGAGCACCAAATGCCGAAAAGGGTACAATAGCCAGTTGTGCTTCATTCAACAAATAGCTGGTAACATCTGCCTGCTGTGCCAGCACTCTACCAGTGGCCGTTTTTTTGCCCACCAGGTTAATTTGTACAGTGAGGTAAATTGCTGCCTGGGGTACAACGGCATCTACAGGGAACCCCTGTTTTTTTAAATCCATAAAACCGTTATAAATACGGGTAAGGCGTAGCTCTACTTCTGATTTAAAATGCGAAAAATAACGGTCAACATCCGGGCTTTGTAAATAGGTGGCCGTAGCATATTGTTCTGCCATAGGGCTCCAGGCACCCACATGGCTGTTAATGGCTTTCATTTTATTGATTAAATGCACCGGCCCCATACTCCAGCCCACCCTAACACCGGTAGCGGCAAATGCTTTACTTATACCATCAATAAAAATAGTGTAATCTTTCATAGCTGGCCGCAGCGATACCGGGTTATAATGCCGTGTGTTAGCATAAGTGAGCGTCCAGTAAATCTGGTCGTATAGCAGGTACAGTTTTTTTTCGCCAGAGCCACGGCTATTGTTTTCTTCAATGATTAAATCGCATATCGCTTCCAGTTCATCTTTGGGAAAAGTGGTGCCTGTGGGATTTAGCGGCGAGCATACTGCTAATAAAGCAGCGCCTTTTACATGCGGCTTTATCTCGGCTGCGGTAGGCATAAAATTATTTTCCTTTGTGGTTTCAATCAGTATATGTGTGCCCTCAGTAAAATGGGTGTAGTGATTATTATTCCAGCTTGGTACAGGGTATATTACTTTATCCCCTTTATCTACAATAGCCCGGTATGCGCCATAAATAAGTGGCCTGCCGCCGGCAGCAATTAAAATTTCGTTGGTGGAATATTCAAGCCCTAAGCGTTGCTGCAAAAATTGCGAAACGGCCTGTCTTAATTCCGCCAAACCCTCGGCTGGAGGATAGGTGGTATAGCCCTGTTTGTAAGCCTCTGTAATTAACAACTGCAGTTCGGCGGGTATGGGAAAAATCGAACTATCAAAATCGCCAATCGTGTAGTTGTAAATTTTTTGCCCCTGTCGTATTTTTTCTTTTATCTCGTTACCCAGTTTTACAATTTCGGAGCCAATGAGTGTTTCTGCAAGCGTACTAAGTTTGTCGGATGGCATGAGAGCATTTTTTGTGTGCGAAGTAGCACAAATGTAAAGCCTTTGTTATAATAAGGGAGGCATAAAAAACGCTGCAGTTGATGCAGCGCTGTAAATTTTGAAGCATACGAGGGGTCACTGGTCCTGGTCTTTTTTAAATTGTGCTTCGGCATCTTTTGCTTTTTTAAAATCCAGTATAACCGAGTTGATACAGTACCGCAATCCCGTAGGTGGGGGGCCATCCTCAAATACATGGCCCAGGTGTGCTTTGCAGCGGCCACACATTACTTCGGTACGCTGCATGCCATAGCTATTGTCCGGCGCATATATGATGCTGCCTTTAGTAATGGGTTCAAAAAAACTGGGCCAGCCACAACTGCTTTCAAATTTTCCGTTGCTGGCAAATAAAGGGCTGCCGCAGGCGGCACAGTAATAGGTGCCTACCTCTTTGTGCAGGTTATACTTACCGGTAAAGGCTCTTTCAGTACCTTTTTGCCTGGCAATGTAATACACGTCTTCCGGCAGTATTTTTTTCCATTCGTCATCGCCGAGGGATACTTTGCTGGAATCGGAATTACTATAAACCGGGTTTGTTTGTTTATTGGCTTCCATCTTGTTTGATTTAATATTTGATGCAGGTTGCGTACAGGCTGCAAGGGTCTGTAAAATTGTTAAGCAAATTAAATACAAGGCTTTTTTCATAATCGAACTATTATACTGATGCAATCTACGTAAGAGGGTAAATACCAGTTTTGCCAGAGTTTACAATGCCTGTTAAGGGATTTTTAAAGTTCAAATGGTATATTTGCCCCCTTACTTAACGGCATTCAATCGATTATGTTCAATTTAATACTTTTTGGCCCTCCGGGCAGCGGTAAAGGTACACAAAGTGAAAAGCTGATTGGTAAATATGGTTTAAAGCACCTTAGTACCGGCGACTTGCTGCGTTCAGAAATTGCACAACAAACCGCCCTGGGTATGGAGGCCAAAAAAATTATGGATAAAGGCCAGTTGGTACCCGACGAAGTGGTGATTGGTATGATAAGTTCGGCCCTTGATGCCCATCCTGGTGCAAAGGGTTTTTTATTTGACGGGTTTCCCCGAACAGCGGCACAGGCAGAAGCTTTGGATAAACTGCTGGAATTAAAAAACACTTCGATTGCTGTAATGCTGGCATTGGAAGTAAGTGAAGAAGAACTGGTAAAACGCCTGCTGAAACGTGGCGAAACCAGCGACCGCAGTGATGACACCAACGAAAATGTAATCAGGGAAAGAATTGCGGTGTATAAAACAAAAACCGCCGTTGTTGCCGATTACTATAAAGCATTTGACAAAGTGGTACTACTTAAAGGCGAAGGCACTATTGAAGAAATTTTTGAACGTATTTGTGCCGAAGTGGACTCTAGGTTGTAAAGGATATTGATACTCTAATAATAAATAAGGCACTTTGTAGAAAGTGCCTTATTTATTTGGTCAAGTAATTTAATCAAATATTAAGCCCGCCACATACACTTATTACCTGCCCAGTTACATAGCTGCCCCAGTCTGAAGCCAGGTATACAACCGTATTCGCAATATCTTCAGCCGTACCAAACCGGCCTAAGGGGATACCCGATTTGTATTTATCTGCTGCTTCGCCTTCCTTCAGGTAGCTGGTCATATCGGTTTCTACAAAGCCCGGAGCAATTGCATTACAGCGTATGTTGCGGCTGCCCAGTTCTTTAGCCACCGATTTGGTAAAACCAATCACACCGGCCTTACTGGCGGCATAGCTGCTTTGCCCGGCATTACCCATTTCGCCAATTACACTGCTCATATTAATGATGCTGCCGCTTTTGGCTTTCATCATGGGCTTTATCACCTGCCTGGTCATATTAAATACCCCGGTGAGGTTGATTTGTATCACTTCGTTCCACTGCTCGGGAGACATACGCAGCAACAGGCCATCTTTTGAAATACCGGCATTGTTTACACAAATATCTACCTGTTCAAACTCTTTTAATACATCATTTACAAAAGTTTCGCATGCCGCATAATCACCTGCATTGCTTTTATAGGCTTTTGCTTTTACGCCCAATGCTATCAATTTTTGTTCAAGTGATGCTGCTTTATCAGCACTGCCGTCACTCACATACGTAAATGCAATATTGCAGCCGTGTTCAGCCAGCTTAAGGGCTACACCTTCGCCAATACCACGGGCGGCGCCGGTTACGATGGCGGTTTTGCCTACTAAAAGTTTCATGTGCAAATGATTTAAAAATTTAAGGGGTCGCAATATAGCCAATGCCTGGTTATGATTGAATATTTGCCCGGGTAATCGTGAGGATTTCCTCTACAATTGTTCGCTCATTACTTAGCCGCGGCACTTTGTGCTGGCCACCCAGCTTGCCTTTGCTGCGCAGCCATTCATTAAAGCTGCCAGCAGGCAGGGCTTGTACAACAGGCAGCCGCAGGGCGATATCTTTATGCCGCTTGGCTTCGTAATCGCTGTTGCAGTTTTTTAAAGCGGCATCAAGGGCCGTTATAAAATGCGGCAGGCTTTCCGGCCTCTTATCAAATTCTATCAGCCATTCATGAGCGCCGTTGTTTTGGTTACTGAAATAAATAGGTGCGGCTGTATAATCTTTTACAATGGCACCGGTACTGTGGCAGGCTGCAGCAATGGCCTGGTCGGCATTGTCTACAATTACTTCTTCGCCAAAGGCATTCATATAATGCTTTAACCTGCCGCTTACTTTTATTTTGTAAGGGTTGATAGAGGTAAACTGTATCGTATCACCAACAAGATAACGCCATAGGCCGCCGGTAGTACTAATTACAAGAGCGTAATTTTCGCCAACCTCCACATCTTTTAGCCCAACAGTACGGGGGTTACTACTGCCGTATTCACCTACAGGCAAAAACTCGTAAAAAATACCATGCTCTGTAAACAGCAACATGCCGTTATCATCGGGATGAATTTGCCCGGCAAAAAAACCTTCGCTGGCATTGTATATTTCGAGATAATTAATTTTTTTGCCAATAATGGCATCAAACTGCTCCCGGTAAGGCACAAACGAAACACCGCCATTAATATACAATTCCAGGTTGGGCCATATTTCTTTAATGGTTTGCTTTTGTTTTATTTCCAGTATGCGTTTAAGCAAAAGCAGGGTCCAGGTGGGTACGCCTGCCAGTGAGGTTACATTTTCGCTGGCGGTGGTTTGTGCCAGCTTTTCAATTTTATTCTCCCACTCATCCAGTAGTGCAATACTGAGTTCGGGTGTACGCAGCCATTGCCCCCAAAAAGGAGAGTTTTGCATTAGCACGGCACTTAAATCACCATAGCTTATATCGTCGTTCACTTTACTTACCTGGTGTGAGCCGCCCACTACAAGCCCTTTACCGGTAAGTAAGTCGCTTGATGGAAAGTTTTTATAATAATAACTAAGTACATCTTTACTGGCCTGGTAATGGTTGTCTTCAAGGCTTTCCTGGCTTACGGGTATAAATTTGCTTTTGTCGGATGTGGTGCCGCTGCTTTTGGCAAACCAGTTAACCGGTGTATTCCACAGTATATTTTCTTCACCATCCATCATGCGGAGTATGTAAGGCTTTATATCATCGTACTCGTGTATGGGGATGTTTTTTTTAAATTCCTTTACGGTAAACAGTTTTGAAAAATTGTATTTGCGGCCAAACTCGGTGTATTGAGCAGCCGTTACCAGGTGCTGCAATACTTCACGCTGTGCGGCCACAGGGTGGTTGCTCCAATGCTCAATACGCCACAGGCGCATACGGGCAAGCTTAGATATGGTGGGCGAAAGCAACTTCATTTATGCATAGCAAAATACACAAATGCAGCGAAAGTAAAAAAGTGTACTACGCCGCCCTATAGTAGCGTGTGTACTGGCTGTACCGGCAGTCATGTGAAGGAAAAAGTTTGTCAACTGTTATTTTGTGCCTCTTGGTGCAGGTAATCTTTACGCTTTAGCTCAAAGTTGCGGCCCAGGTACAACCGCCTCACCTGTTCATCAGCGGCCAGCTCTTCGGCAGTGCCATGCTTAAATATACGGCCATCAATCAGCAGGTAGGCCCTGTCGCAAATGGAGAGGGTTTCGTTTACATTATGATCGGTTATGAGTATCCCGATATTTCGGTACTTCAGTTTTGCCACAATAGCCTGTATATCTTCTACGGCAATGGGATCTACACCGGCAAAGGGTTCATCCAGCAAAAAAAACTTAGGGTCTACAGCAAGTGCCCTGGCTATTTCTGTTCTTCTTCTTTCGCCGCCACTGAGGGTATCGCCATTGTTTTTACGAACCTTTTGCAGCCTGAACTCGTTGAGCAGTTGTTCTAATTTATCTTTTTGTTGCGCCTTACTGATATCTGTCATTTCGAGCACTGCCGCAATATTGTCTTCCACACTCAGTTTGCGAAATACGCTGGCTTCCTGCGGCAGGTAGCCAATACCCTTTTTGGCCCTTTTGTACATGGGCAGCCGGGTAATATCTTCATTGTCTAAAAAAACAGCGCCTTCATCTGGTTTTACCAGCCCTACCACCTGGTAAAACGACGTTGTTTTGCCGGCACCATTTGGACCAAGCAAGCCCACTATTTCGCCCTGCTTTACCTCGAAGGATACATCATTCACCACCGTTCGGCTACCGTAGCGTTTTACCAGGTTTTTGGTTTGTATACTTATACTCATTGCTGTAAAAGTAGTGGTTTGCTTAAATATACCTGCAGGCAACCTGCCGGAGCCATTTGTTAAACTTTACCTAATAGCTTTTTGGATTTGTACAACTGGTATTGTGTTTGTATTTTTTATTTCAGCGCCTGCTTTAAATACAATATTTTATTTGTACTCATAATAATAGCATACAGGTTTTATTGGTTATGGTTTATGAACACTGGCCCCGGAGTTGTCCGGGGCTTGTGTATGTATAGCAGGTACCGGCAGGCTGGGGGTATGTTTACAATAGTGTGGTACAATAATTTTTACTTACTTAAAAACCATGTATACCAAAAGGCTCAGCAGGTAGGCAAGCGCCGTCATATACAGCAGTTGGATGATGGGCCATTTCCAGCTTTTGGTTTCACGTTTTACTACGGCAAGGGTACTCATGCACTGCATGGCAAATACATAAAACACCATGAGTGAAAGACCGGTTGCAAGGGTATATACCTTTGTGCCATCCGGCCGGGTGGCAGCGGCCATTTTCTGCCGCAAGGTGGTTTCGGTATCGGCATCTTCGCCTACACTGTACAGTGTGGCCATAGTGCCTACAAATACTTCCCTTGCAGCAAACGAGGTAATGAGCGCTATGCCAATCTTCCAATCGTATCCCAGCGGTTGTATTACCGGTTCAATAGATTTCCCTAATACCCCTGCATAAGAATTTTGCAGCATCTCGGTTTTTTGCAGGCGGGATAATTCTTCTGCCTTTTCCGGTTGAGCGGCAATTAACTGTTCATACTTTTTTTCTGCTTCCAGCATTTGGCTGCCGGGGCCAAAGCTGCTCAGCAACCATAGCAAAAGACTAATGACCATAATCACCTTGCCGGCATCAAATACAAATATTTTTGCCTTTTCTACCATAGTTACCAGGGCATTTTTCCATCTTGGGCTATGGTATACCGGTAGTTCCAGTATAAAAAAACTTCGTTCTTTAATATGTATAAACCATTTTAGTACATACGCCATCATCAGGGCTACTGCTGTACCTGCCAGGTACAACCCCATCATCACCAAGCCCTGCAGGCTCAAAAAACCAAAATATAATTTTGAAGGGATAACTAATGCAATTAAAATGCTGTACACCGGCAGCCGGGCGCTGCAACTCATTAAGGGGGTTATTAAAATGGTAAGTAACCGCTCCTTTTTATTCTCAATATTCCTGGCCGTCATAATTGCCGGTACGGCACAGGCATAGCCGCTAATCATGGGCATTACGCTTTTACCATTCAGCCCGGCTTTTCGCATCAGCTTATCGGTTAAAAAGCTAATCCTTGCCATATAGCCGGTATCTTCCAAAATGGTAATAAGGCCAAACAGTATCATTATTTGTGGCACAAAAACCAGTATGCCGCTAAGGCCCGCCAGCACTCCGTTAATCAGCAGGTTACTCCACCATGCTACTGGTAAAGTATCACCCAGCCAGCCGGAGGCCCTGCCAAAAAACCACTCAATACCATCCATTGGGTATTGTGCCAGCCAAAACACACTTTGAAACATGAACAAAAGCACCAGGAGTAAAATTAAATATCCCCAACGGCGGTGTAGCAGTATTTTATCGAGGCGCTCGGTAAGCAACTCTTTGGCCAAAGGGCCCTCTTCAACCACCGCCTGTTGCATGATATGGCGTATACGGCTGTAGCGCTGCATTATTTCTTCTGCCTGTACTTTGGTGGGGTTGAACTGGTGTTGTGCTTCGGTGGCTTCAATTTTTTCCTGCAGCTCCGGCGAAAAATTAAACTGCTCGTGGTTACACAGCAGGTGCAGTGCTTTATAACTGCTGATACCCGGGAGAAGCTGTGTTATGCCATTAACGGCTCCCTCTGCCAGCGCTTTACTATTTATAAATGGACGGGGATTATTAAAATGTGCTTTAACTGTTTTTTCCAATAATTTTTTCAGCTCGGCTATCCCTTTTGTTTTGCGTGGATTTACCGCCAGTACCGGTACGCCCAGCTCTCTCTCCAACCCGGCAATATCAATTTTTATGCCCTTGCCCGCTGCAATATCCATCATGGTGAGTACAACTACTACGGGTATTTTGAGGTCGATGATTTGTGAGCAAAAAAGCAGGTTGCGTTTAAGGTTGCTGGCATCGGCTACCAGCAGTACAATATCGGGTTTTACGGTTTCATCCTGCTGCATCAGCACCCTGTAAGCCACCCACTCATCGGCACGGCGGGGGTAAAGGCTATAGGTGCCCGGCAAATCAATAATATTGGCCGTAAGTTTATCGCCGAGTAAACATTGCCCGGTTTTTTTATCTACCGTTACCCCAGGAAAATTTCCTACTTTTTGCCGAAGACCGGTAAGTACGTTAAAGAGGGAACTTTTACCGCAATTGGGATTACCCGTGAGTGCTATGTTGATGGTTGCTGACAAAATAAATGTGTGCAAAAGTACAGGCCGCAACTGGTTTATGATTACGAAATCAGAAAAGCCGCACCGGGTAAAGTTAAGGTACTGATAACCTGCAGGCCATAGTTTGGCTTATCCTTTGCTCTTTTGAAAAAAATAATTGATTGGCTTATATCTTTGAGCGCTTCAAATAAGTGTTATGAAACATTTTTACCTCTTACTCCTGTTATCGATTCAATTTACCTATGCCCAAAAACTCAATAAAAAAGACAGGCATGTTATAAACAACCTCCAGGAACATGTTAACTACCTGGCCAGTGATAAACTGGAGGGGCGCCGGGCGGGCACTACTGGTGAACAACTGGCTTATACTTACATCAGCGCTGCTTTTGAAAAAGCCGGCCTTGAACCAAAAGGCACTAATGGCTACCTGCAGGCTTTTGAAATTAATGAAGGCAAAATGGTGAACCCTTCATCGCACCTGATTATTAACGGGCACGACCTCAAATTGCATAAAGATTTTTTTCCGCTGGCCTATAGCCCGAACACTTCGCTTGAAGCTACAGGTGCCCTTGCACTGCATGAAAGTGGCAGCCCCTGGTTTTTTGATATTAAAGAACTGCTGGAGGCCAACGCACATAATCCGCATTTTGATGTAAGGGAGGCCGTAAAAACGCAGGCGCTGGCTGCCGCACAAAAAGGCGCTGCTGCATTTATCATCTGTAATACTTCGGGGATTGAAGACGGGCTGAAATTTGAACCAAAAGACAAAAGCGACATTACCCCCATCCCGGTGCTGTATATAGCCAGCACGGGTAAACAAAAATGCCTGAATGACGAAACCATGCCACTGGATATACAGCTTAAAGTAATGATTGAGGATAAAAAAAGATATGGGCATAATGTAGCCGCATTTATAAATAACCATGCCCCCACTACTGTGGTACTTGGCGCCCACTACGATCACCTGGGGTATGGCGAAGACAACAACTCTTTATATGCCGGTGAAGAAAAAATGATTCACAACGGTGCTGATGATAACGCCAGTGGCACAGCAGCCCTGATAGAATTGGGCAATATGTTGAAAAACGCCAAACTCAAAAATAATAACTACCTGCTTATTGCATTTTCGGGCGAAGAACTGGGTTTATACGGTTCAAAATTTTTTGCCGATAATCCTACTGTAGATTTATCAGTGGTTAACTATATGCTCAATATGGATATGGTGGGCAGGCTAAATGATAGTACCCATGCACTTACTGTGGGCGGCTATGGCACTTCGCCGCTATGGGCAGATGCAGTGCAAACAAAGCACAAGTATTTTACCGTAAAAATTGACAGCAGCGGTACCGGCCCAAGCGACCATACATCATTTTACCGAAAGGATATTCCTGTACTATTTTTCTTTACCGGCCTGCATAGCGATTATCACAAACCCGGCGATGATGCTGAAAAAATAAATTACAGCGGCGAACTGCAGGTAGTAAAATTTGTGTACAGCATTATTGAGCGGCTGGATAAAAGCGGTAAAATTCCGTTTACAAAAACAAGGGAAGCGGCTATGGGCAGCAAAACAAGTTTTAAAGTAACGCTGGGCATTATGCCCGACTATACCTATAGCGGCAGCGGTGTAAGGGCAGATGGCGTAAGTGAAGGAAAAATTGCACAAAAAGCGGGCATTAAAGCAGGTGATGTGCTGCTACAGCTTGGCCAATACAGCTTTACCGATGTGGAAACCTATATGCAGGCATTGAGTAAATTTAAAAAGGGTGATGCCACAACTGTAAAAGTGAAACGGGGTAATGACATACTGAGCTTTGATATTATATTTTAACACACCATTTGATGCGACTGATTCTTGATAATGAAACGATGGCACAGGAATTTTTTGAAGACTGCCTGTTGCTGGGTATTGTTGCACCCATCCATAAACATACCTTTTGCTGGGAAATAAACCAGGCGCTTGGGTTTTGTTTCAGGATAAAGCATGAAATGGAAATACAACTGAGCAAAAAAGGACGGGATTATTTTTTTTCGATGTATGAGTATAAAGTGCCTAATGTACAACTGGCACATTACCTGTACAAAAACCAGCACGACGGCGAATACCTGCTGCCCGAAGTAAAGCATTTTGATTATTTATGGCTGATTAAAGGCGACAGGCCGGGCACGGAAGTAATTGACGCTTTAATAAAATCACTGAAAAAACTGGATGGTGTGCAACTGGTAACCGAAGTAAAAACAGATAAAATTAAAAACAAGCAACACCTGGTATTTTAAATACAATATTGCTTTCAAATAAATACATGTTATGTGGACAGAAGAAAAAAATACCCTTTACCGTAAGTTTGAGTTTAGCAATTTTTCTGAAGCATTTGCTTTTATGACGAGGGTGGCAATTGCTGCTGAAAAAGCCAATCATCATCCGCTTTGGACGAATGTGTACAACAAAGTAGAGATATGGCTGAGTACGCATGATGCCGGTAATATCGTAACGGATAAAGACCGGCAATTAGCCGCTGCAATTGATAGTATTGCAGGGGCTTAAATTCCGGAGCTACCCCTTTCGTCTTCTTAAAATAATACCGGCATTGGTTTTAAGGTCGGCACTAAAACGTACATCGTATCTTTTTTCTCCATCATTCACTATCAGCAGGCCGGTATTGGGTGGTATATCACCAAGGCTTTCAGCATACATCACCAGATTTACCGAATCCATGTCTGGCGTAATGTAAATCGTTTTCGTATTTGGTTTTGTGGTGAGTAATACTTTAGAAAAAATCACATTGCCATTCATCAATACGGTAACAATATCGCCATCTACTTCACCATTATCGTAAAGGGTAAGTACAAGGCTGTCGGTTTCAAAGTACACCGACTGGTCGGTTTTGGTTATTCTTTTATCAATCTCAGCAGCACCAACTGTGGCCGATGGTGCAACAAATGCCGGCTTAGGCAAATCGGGCCTGGGTTGCACTGCGGCAACGTCTGCTGGTTTTTGCGGCGTGGTTGCAACAGGTGGGTCAGCCTTTTTTGCCACAGGCTCCTGCCGGGTAGGTGCTGTGGTATTTGCTGCTGCTTTTTTTTCCGGCTGTGGTGTAACTGCTGCCACGGTAACTGGCTGAACAGGTTTAGCCACAGGGGGCGGCACTTCAGGCTTTGGAATTGGTTTTAGTACTGTTTTAGCCAGGGCATCCATCTTTGTTTTCTGTTGTGCCGTTGGCCTTGCAATTTTGGTTACAGCCGGCTGTCGTTTTTTATCGATGGGGATTTTGACAATAGTAACGGTGCCGGTTAGCCGAGGAATAATCAGTTCAGGTTCTTCGGGAATTGCATCCGGCTCGGCAACTGGCGGCACCAATACAACTACCGGTGTGGTTTCTTTTTTGATTTCCGGCCTTGGTGCCGGCTTCACTACAAAGCTTTCTTCGGGGCGGTTGATAAAGGAAAGTGTTTCGGCAATTTTAAGGGTATCCAGTCGTTTTACCAGTTCGGAGGCTTTAAAATCAACCCGTCTTTTAAGCTGTACGGTGCCACTGGCCTGCTTCATATACCGGCGGGTACGGTTGGTACTCCAGTCGCCGGAAAGTATCATCTCGGTGTCGGATACCACTAACTTCATCACCAGTGTTTTTTTTACATGCTTCGAAGGGTTAGCTGAAAAGCCATGCTCGATAAACCCTTCGTCTTCCATGATTACTTCATCACCCTCCCATTTTATGCTGAAGTTTTGTATGCCAAATTCATCTTTTCCATTGGCATGAAAAGTAATCCGGGAGTAACCCTGCAGTTTATTTTTATTTTCACTTACTGCTATTTCGTAAGGTAAATGCACCACTATGCTGTCTTTAAATATCAGTTCGCCTTTCCACACACCGGTAATATCGGGTTGTTGTGCCAATACCAGCGCCGACATAAGTATACCTGTAAGAAAGAGAATTGTACTTTTTAATGTTTTCATTCTGAAGCAAGGGGGTGTTTGTGTCAGAGTGCAATAATTGTGGTTAAAGGTAAATGATAATCGCATTGGGTGTGGTTTCAAACAGAAAGGCTTTTTTGAAAGCAGTTGTATCTCAATAAAAAAACCGCCGAAATATATTCCGGCGGTTGATGTGTTAAACATGTTATATTAGCCGTTCATGCCGGTTAAAAACTCTGAATTGTCTTTTGTGCCTTTCATATTTTTTAGCAAAAGCGTAATTGCTTCTTCGGTATTCATATCGGCCATGTGCTTACGGAGTACCCACATCCTGCTAAATACTTCTTTATCGAGCAGCAAATCATCTCTACGGGTAGAAGATGATACTATGTCGATAGCCGGGTAAATACGCCTGTTGCTCAGTTTGCGGTCGAGCTGCAGTTCCATATTGCCTGTACCTTTAAATTCTTCAAATATTACTTCATCCATTTTACTACCGGTATCAACAAGTGCTGTAGCGAGGATGGTTAGTGAGCCGCCATTTTCTATTTTACGGGCTGCGCCAAAAAACTGTTTGGGTTTTTGCATGGCATTGGCTTCTACACCACCGCTTAGCACTTTACCGCTCGATGGGGCTACCGTATTGTGTGCCCTTGCCAGCCTGGTAATACTATCCAGCAATATCACCACATCATGGCCGCACTCCACCAGGCGCTTGGCTTTTTGCAGGGCTATAGTAGAAACTTTTACATGTTTTTCTGCAGGCTCATCAAAGGTAGATGCGATTACTTCGGCTTTTACACTGCGTTCCATATCGGTAACCTCTTCAGGCCGTTCATCTACAAGCACCACCATCAGGTAACATTCCGGATGATTTTCGGCAATTGCATTGGCTACTTCTTTCAGCAGCATGGTTTTACCGGTTTTGGGTTGTGCCACTATAAGGCCACGTTGCCCTTTACCAATTGGGGTAAACAGATCCATAATCCTGGTACTGTAATTATCAGCACGGGTACACAGGTTCAGTTTTTCGTAAGGAAATAACGGGGTAAGGTAATCAAAAGGTACCCTGTCTCTTACTTCTTCGGGCTTTTTGCCGTTAATGGTATCCACTTTAAGCAGGGCAAAATACTTTTCGCCTTCTTTTGGAGGCCTTACCGAGCCATACACTGTATCGCCGGTTTTCAAACCAAAAAGCTTTATCTGTGATGGCGACACATAAATATCATCGGGAGATGACAGGTAGTTATAATCGCTGCTGCGTAAAAAACCATACCCGTCGGGCATCATTTCCAGCACGCCTTCGCCCAGTATTATGCCATCAAATTCGATATTAAATACCTGCGAATCTTTACGGTGTACCTGTTTAACCGGCTGTGCTGCAGGTGCTGCCTGTGGTACAACCTGCTCCAGTTCCTCCTGTAGTTGCAGGTCGGCCTCATCTTCTTCCTGCAATAAAGATGCAATCGCTGCCGGGATGGTAGTATTGGCGCTTGTAATAGGCTGTAACTCCTCCTCTGCTTCTGCAACAGGTTCAGGAAAGTCCAATTCTGCTTTTTTGGCTGCTTTTTTCTTTTCTGTGCCGATATCTGTTTTCTTCTGCAGTTTAATTTTTTCGCCTGCTGTGGCGCTGTCGTCTGTATCGGCAGTCTTTGCTATTCTTTTGCGTTTGGGTTTTTCTTCGCCCTCGTTCTTAATCTCTGGGTTCATAACTGCTTGTTTGTCCAGGATTTTATATACAAGATCCTGTTTATCTAATTTTTTAAAACCGGGTATGGAAAGTTGCTCTGCAATATCCTGCAGTTCGGGAACGAGCATGTCGTTCAGTTGTAGTATGTCGTACATAAAAGGGTGAAAATGCGTTTTTCAAAAAAAATCGGCGGTTAAAGTCTGAAAATTGGCAACTGGAAACTTAAATTGACGGAACGTGATTGCTGATGCAAGAATGATCGGAATGAGCTAATCAGTAATATTCCGGCACAATATTACAGTGTTTTTATTTAAAAAGAAAAATTTTTTAATGGCCCGGATTGCAGCACAGGGCTGTATTTAAGCATTTAATACCTGGGTAGCAAGCCGTGTTAATTACCAGCATATCCCATAATCTTCACCATGATTGCTGCTGCCACCCCACATGCTGTTGTGTTTGACATCAAAATAAATAGCATTGATAGGGCCGCTTGTTCTATCGTCAAACGTTAGGGTGTAACCCATTTTGCGTAATTCTTTACGCACCCAGTCGGGCGTATTACTGTGCAGTAAAATATGCCCTGGCCGGGGTTTGCGGTCGCTGATTTTTGTGCCGCCCAATGATAGCCACAATTGGTTGCTGTTGATATTAGCCGCTTCGGTGGCCTCCTGTACCGTCATATCAAACTCCACCATATCCAGGAAAAACTGTAAAAGGTTTTGGTCTTGTGTATCACCGCCCTGCACTCCAAAACAAAGGAGTGGTTTTTCATTTTTAAAGGCCAGTGTTGGGGTTAAGGTTACTCTCGGTTTTTTACCGGGGGCTACTACATTAAAAGGATTTAAAGTGCTGTCCAGCACAAAGCTTTGCATACGCTGGCTCATGCCCACGCCTGTATTACCGGCAATGCAGGCGGGTATCCAGCCTCCCGATGGGGTGATGGAAATAATCCAGCCCTCTTCATCGGCGGCTTCCACCGTGGTGGTACCTGCCCATAAGCGTTGCATATACAGGCTGTCGGCTTCAACAGCAGCGCCGCTGTTGCGTATGTCGTGTGCCGGGCCAAAGCCGGGGCTATTATTGTTACCCGGCGCAAGGTTCCGCTGTTGTAAAATATCCAGGTAAGGGTTTGTTTTACCCTCAAAGGGATAGGGGTCGCCCGGGCTTGTGTTAGCATTGTTTTTGTCGAAACTAATGGTGGCGGCTCTTTGTTGGGCATAAGCCTTACTCAATAAACCCTGCATGGGTTGGGCCGGAGAAAAGGCGGGGTCGCCGTAATAAAAATCCCTGTCGGCAAAGGCAAGGTTCATCGCCTGGTAAACAGTGTGGATATAACGGCTGCTATTATAGCCCATTTCTTTAAGGTTGAAATTTTCAAGGATGTTTAATGCCTGCAGCATGGCAGGGCCCTGTGTCCATTGCTGTAGTTTATATACCTCTATGCCTTTGTAATTGATATGCAGGGGTTCTTCTTCCTGTGGTTGCCAGCGGGCAAGGTCATCCATCGTAATCAATCCGCCCTGCTCCCGGCAGCCCCGTACAAACTCTCTGGCAATATCGCCAGTGTAAAACCGGTTGTATGCAGCCATAATAGCCTCTTTGCGGCTTTTGCCTTTTTTAAGGGCCTGTTGCTCGGCTTCCAGCATTTTGGTTAAAGTTTGTAACAGGTCGTTTTGTATAAATATTTCCCCGGGTTCGGGTGCTTCCCGTTTTTCACCCAGGTGTGGCAGTAATATTTTTTTGCTGTAGGGCCATTCTTTTATCCGGTGCTTTTGTCTTTCGATGCTGTTCGCAGTTTGAGCTTCTATTGGATAGCCTGCGGCCAGTTGTATCGCCGGTTGCAGTATTTCTTTTAAGCTAAGTGTACCATAATTAGCCAGCATATAACACAGTCCGCCAGGGGTACCTGGTGTTACGGCAGCCAACGGCCCATACTCAGGCGGAAACTCGTAGCCCTTACTTTTAAAAAAAGCTACCGTAGCGCCTGAAGGTGCTACACCTAAAGCATTGATGGCAATTACTTTTTTGGTTTTGGGGTTGTAAATAAGCGCCTGTGTTTCGCCACCCCAGCTCAATACATCCCACATGGTGCAGGTGGCGGCCAGCATGGCACAGGCTGCATCAATAGCATTACCGCCTTTCTGAAAAATCATGGCGCCTGCGGTGGCGGCAAGTGGCTTACCGGTAATAGCCATCCAGTGCCGGCCATGCAAAGGAGGCTTTTGTGTTTGTTGTGCAAAAGTAGAATGTGTAATAAGCAGGAGGAGTAGAAGGCGATGCATAAAAGGCGTTTGTAGCTTAAAGGTAATACGCCCGGTAAAGAAGTAGACAAAAAAATTGACCAGGGGTATTTATTGCCGCTGTTATTGGAATCGTTGAAATTTACAATAACAGCCTGGTGTATTTAAATAAAATCACTTTTGCAGCAGCCTGATTTTAAGTTAGGCCAGGCCCCTTTAATTTTTTGATTGAACGTTATGGTTTTTCAAAACAAGCGCCCCTGCCCCCCCGGCACCCTGAACTGGCGCCTGTCTAAGCTCCAGTCTTCTGCATTCATGCCATATAGCTTACCATACTTTTTATATTGCTGTGCTACTAATTGTGCAATGCTGCCTTCGCCACGCATGCGTACACCCCACCGGGTATCATTTACTTTACCATTATGGCTTTGCTCTACCAGGTGCCATACTTTATCGGCCCGGTCGGGAAAGTTTTTGTACAGCCAGTCGTGAAATAAAAGTTTAATAGCGCCATTGAGGCGTATAAAAGTGTAAGCCGTAAACGTGGCACCATTGTCGGCAGAAGCTTTCATAATGCGTTGCATTTCGTGTTCGTTCAGGCCGGGTATCATTGGCCCCATCATAATACCCATACGTACCCCGGCACTGCTGAGTTCGTTAATCACTTTCAGTTTTTGTTTGGCCGTGGTGGTACGGGGTTCCATGGTGCGTCTTAAATCTTCATTAAAAGAGGTGATGGATACCATTGCCGATACAATATTTTTTTTGCCCATTTCCTGCAGTACATCTTTATCCTTTAATATCCAGGCGTTTTTGGTGAGTATGCCTACCGGCTGGTTAAATTCGTTGCATACTTCAAGCAGGCCCCTTGTAAGGCGGTAGGTTTGTTCGGCAGGCTGGTAGCAATCGGTATTACCGCTAAGCATAATGGGTGTGGCATCCCATTTAGGGTGCATTAAAAATTTACGTAACAGTTGCGGGGCATTTTTCTTCACTAATATTTTTTGTTCAAAATCAAGGCCGGCACTGTAGCCCCAGTATTCATGCACATTACGGGCATAGCAGTAAATACAGCCATGTTCGCAACCGGCATAAGGGTTCATGCTGTAGCTCATGCCAACATCCGGGCTTTCTACTTTGTTCACAATAGTTTTGGGTTGTACCTCTATATATTGTGTGGGTTGGGCTGTTTCTTCCCAATCGTCTATAGCTTCTATATGTTCTTTAGTTTTTTCATTTTTTAAAAACCGGTTTGGTGTATTAAACTGTGCGCCGCGGCCGGAGGTATAATTTCCACTGCCGGAAGATTGTTGCGAAGCGGCCTTTACTTTATAATGATCCTGTTTGAGCTTGTTGTTCATATGCCAGACTGTTTATTATTTATTACTGCAGCAAATACACATGTGAAAGAAAATTTTTTATGTTCCAAACAAATCTCCCTGCACCGTATTAACCGGCAGGTTTTGAAAGCTGAATCGCTGCATCACCTCGTATTTTTCTGCGCTGCTGCCGCTGTGGTTAACAGGGCGTTTTAACAGCAACATCGCATCGGCAATAAAGCGGCCGGTAAAATGCCGGTGGCTGTATTCCTTCCAGGCAATATCATATTGCTGCGGCTGCAGCTTACGGGCAATGCTCAGGTGTGGCTCCAGTATAAAATGGGGTTTGTTGTCTTCATTTAGCTTCATCAGCCGCTGTGTGTTACTGCGTATTTCCTTCACCAGTTTTTGGATGGGCACTTTGGATATAATGTTGATATAAATAGTGTGCGACGGAAAACTGCCATAATCCTTCATTTCGATTTTTACAGGGGGAAAGCCCATAGCAATAACATGCAGCCGGTTTATCATCCGCTCTTCCATAAGCTGGTATTGCAGGAAGTTAACCAAGGTAATATGCGGCTTTGCATGAACCGCTGCAGCCGTTTTGTATTTTTCAAAAAACTCCTGCTTCACTTTCATGATTTTGTGCCGCAGCTCTTCGTGCGGCTGCAGTACCAGCAGGTACTCATATATACGATAACCCGGGGCAAATACCTGCCCGTTTTTTTCCCTGCCCAATAGCGGCAGGCCCCTTGCTTCACTGAGTTGCATGATTAGTTGTTTTGATGTTGAACAAATATTGCTGCACAAGCCCGGTTGGTACAACAGCCTGTGTGGTTGAAAATTTTTAGCCAAATTAATTAGCATAAAATTACTAAATAAATTAGTTTTACGGAAACAATTTTTATGGAGAACGAATATTTTTTTGGCGCTGCCTACAAAGGCACTAAGCAATATACCCAGCAGGAAGTGCATACGGCCAACGCTACCGGTTTTGGCGCTGCTGCCGATGATTATATGGAAAGGGGTATCGACCTGAACGAGCAACTCATCCGCAACAAGCCTGCTACCTATTTTTTCCGTATGAGGGGTGATGCTATGAAAGATGCCGGCATTTTTGATGGCGATGTACTGGTGGTAGACCGCTCCTTAAAACTTACCAACGGCAGCATTATTGTTGCTGTGCTCAATGGCGAAATGATGGTGCGGCGCTTTCACAAAAACTTTACCTCTTCTTTTTTGGTTCCGGAAAACGACCGGTACAAAGCCATTAACCTGGGGGAATTCAGCGACTTTAACCTTTGGGGTGTGGTATCGGCACTGGTGCGTAAATTTTAAAAAGGGTGTGATGAAAGCGATTGTTGACTGTAATAATTTTTACTGTAGTTGCGAACGGCTGTTTAAACCACATCTTGAAAAAAGGCCTGTAGTGGTGCTCAGCAACAATGATGGTTGTATTATTTCAAGAAGCGACGAGGCTAAAAAACTGGGGGTGGAAATGGCTGGCCCGTATTTTAAGGCAAAGCCCATTATTCAGCAACACCGGGTGTCGGTTTTTTCTTCTAACTATAACCTGTATGGCGACCTGAGCTGGCGGGTGATGGAAACCCTGCGGATGCTGCTGGGCAGGCACAATGTGGAAGTATATTCGGTGGATGAATGTTTTCTTGAACTGGGCAATGGCAGCGAAAAAAATTTATATCAATATGCGCTGGAAATACGCCAAACCGTAGAGCGGTGGACGGGCATAAAAGTATCGGTAGGGGTGGCGCCAACAAAAGTGCTGTGCAAAGTGGCCAATCATTTAGCTAAAAAAAATAAAGCTGCTACACAATGTATAGTGGTATTGGACAGTCCGGAAAAAATTGCGACAGCCCTGCAGCAAACCCCGGTAGGTGAAGTGTGGGGCGTGGGCCGGCAATATGCCGAAAAGCTTACCGGGCAGTGGGGTATATATGATGCCTACCAGTTGCAGCAAATGAGTGAAGATTTTGGCCGGGCACAACTTGGTGGTGTAACAGGCGCCCGGCTGATACGGGAGCTTAAAGGCGTTGCCAGCCACAACATGGAGGAAGAGTTGGTTGTAAAAAAAATGATTGCCACCACCCGGATGTTTGGCAGCCCGGTTACCGATATACAAGCGATTAAAGAAGCGGTGGCCACTTACACTTCGAGGGCGGCCGAAAAATTGCGGCGCCAGCATGGCGCCGCAAAAATGGTAAGTGTGTTTGTAGTTACAAAGGAAGAAAGCCATGGGGTAAGTTTCAACCGCGGCGTTACACACAGCAGCTATGCTACCTTACCCGCTGCCACATCAATCACACACGAACTGATAAAACCTGCCGTAGCACTGGTTGACAGCCTGTATAAAAAAGGGGCTACGTACAAAAAAGCCGGTGTAATGCTTAGCGATATTGTACCCGACACCTCGGTGCAGGGAAACTTATTTGTATCCGAAACTAACAACTGCGGCAGGCGGCTGATGGATATGATTGATAATATCAACTTCAGCCAGCGGGATGATGTGCTGAAATTTGCCGCCAGCGGTACCAACCGAAACTGGAAGATGCGCCAGGAAATGCGTAGCCCACGCTATACCACCAGGTGGGTGGAATTGTTTGAAGTGCATTAGCAATTGAAGTTTAACCTGGTAAGCATTTACAATATCACTTCCAGCTTAAAGCCCGGCTTACCCTCGGCACTCTCAAGGCTAAAGCTACCGCCAAAGGCATCGGTCTTTTCCTGTATGCTCGAAAACCCTCGGCCAAACTGTATTTGTTTCAGGTTAATGCCGGTACCATTATCCAGTACCGTCATTTTTATTTTGGCACCATAAGACTCGATGGTAAGATGCGCCACTGTGGCATTGGAATGCCTGGCTATATTGGTTACCTGCTCTTCGGCCATACGGTACAGCAGGGTTTGTAAGTCGTTGTTCAGCCGGGCTACCGCCTTTTCATCTATAGAAAGCGAACTGTCGATATTCCGGTTATCTTCAAGCCGCTCCATTAACTCCCTGAATGCATCGGAGAGGCCAAGGTCTTTTAAAATTACCGGCGATAACCTTTTGGCAACGGCACGTACCCCGGATATAGAATCCAGCAGCAGTGCCTGTGCTTCCTGCAACCATATTTTACCGGCGGAGGTTACCTGGCTTTTGGCCTGGGCAAGATGTATATTGATGGCTGCCAGCACCTGGTTAATATTTTCATTTAACTCGTAGCTGATATTATTTCTTTCATTTTCCTCTGCCTGGAAGATAGCTTTCATCATAGCATGATGCTGCTCTTTACGAATGTTTTCCAATTCTTTTTGCAGAGCGTCTATTTCGGTTAAATCCTGCATGGTGCCTATCATCCTCAGCGATTGCTGGTTGGCATCCCGTACCAGGAAAAGCCGGTCCAGTATCAGCTTATAACTACCATCCTTACACCTGAACTGGTATTTACCCCACCACACCGTCTTGTTGCCCGCCATCATTTCGTCTAACTCGGTAATTACCCTTTTTTTATCCTGCGGATGAATGTTGTTGCGCCACCAGGTTTCGTTATCTGCCATTTCATCGTGGGTATAACCAAAAAGCTCTATCATACCCTCATTATAAAACGATTGCTTTGTGATAAAATCATGCTCCCATATACCCTCTTTGGTAGCAATTGAAAGCAATTGAAAACGCCTGATATTCTTTGAAAACTCACTGTCGGGTGCAGCAATGCTATCGGCAAAAGTATCAGTCATAGAATAATTAGTGTTGTGCATTGAATAAGGCTGGAAAATAAAAGTAGCACATTTTTAGCTGAAAATAACTCACAGAGGTTTTGCATAGTAGAGCATTGTATCGGCATTGCCAAACACCAACTCTTTGCCATCTGCCTTATAAATGAGTAACTCCCAACGGTTAGTGCCGGCAGTTACAGTAATTGCTGTACCTTTTAGAGTGATGCTGCAAGACATCGCCTCGGACTTTTCAGCTTTGGAAAAAGTAATTTCGCCATTGGCCGTATTATCATCTACTTTACCGGTTATAAAAAGGTATTTGATAATACTGCTCCCGGGTGCAATAGCCCCGGGCCGGGCCTGCCTGCGGTATACCGACCAGCGCCCGAGCAAATCGGTAAGCGAAACGATTACCGGCTCCTGGTACACATCCTGCTTTATGGCAAGTTTGCCATAGCTTTCGTGTGTAAACTGCTCTACCCGGGTAAGGGTATGGATAAAATTTTCCTGGTTATCCAGTACTATTTGTGTGGGTGTTACAGATACTATCGTGTATACATCTGCTGCAGCTATCAAAATATTACCGGGGGCTTCTATTTCGGCGGCGCCATTAATATTGGCATGGTTACCATCCCTTGTGGTTACTTTTCCGGGGCTGGGAAAGTGCAGCATAATGGTGTCAATAATTTCCACAGCACGGTTATCTCTGCCTACACGGGCTGTTTCCTGCCATTTGCCGGTAAATTGTTCCAGGTTAAATGTTGTGCCATTGCCAGCATTAATACCTGGGCCCTTTTTGGTAACATCTATCGGGGTTACGCCTTTACGTTTTACCCTTTGTGCACTGGTATACAGCGCTATGGAGCAAAAACATAGCAGGAACATCCGTTTTTTAGTGAACATGCAGCTTATTTTAGTGTTAAAGAGCCGGTACCACATCATTGCGGTTGCATTAATAATTTAAATTAACGACATTTAACAAAGTTCTCAAATTCTTAATGTCCACAATAAAACAGGTAATTTTCGAGATGGGAAATAATTCATCGTTATACAGGGTACCAAACAATACAGCCTTTTAATCCTGTAGAATAGTTAGTAATTTTGTAATTGAAATAAAAATCCATTGATATGATTAAGACAGGAAGCCCGGTTATTAGCATTTACACCGAAATGACGCCAAACCCGGAAACCATGAAGTTTGTGGCCAATAAATTGTTGTATCCCGGTAAAAGCATTGATTTTCCCGATGAGCCAAGTGCAGCGCCTTCTCCGCTGGCGCAGGAGTTATTTACCTTTCCCTTCATTAAATCTGTATTTATAGCCAGCAATTTTATTACGCTTACCAAAACCAACGAAACCGACGACTGGCAGGATGTAATACCCACCATCAAACAATTTTTGAAAGATTATCTTGAAGATGGCAAAGTGGTGGTAAATGAAGATGCGGTAGCCGCCATGAAAACAGAAAGCAGTAATGTGGTTAGTGAAGATGATGACGATGTGGTAAAACGCATAAAAGAACTATTAGAAAATTATGTAAAGCCTGCCGTGGAAATGGATGGTGGTGCCATACAATTTAAAAGCTATAATGAAGGCACCGTAAACCTGATGCTTCAGGGCAGTTGCAGTGGTTGCCCCTCTTCGATGATTACACTTAAATCGGGTATAGAAGGTATGATGAAACGCATGATCCCTGAGGTTAAAGAAGTGGTGGCCGAAGCCGAATAGTTTTTTTGGGTTAACAGGTTGATAAGTTAAAAAGGGCATTCTTGTAAGGATGCTCTTTTTAGTTTTATGTAATATTTGCTGCTGCAAAAAGTTAGCGGTGGCAGCAACATTTGTTTTTATTGCTAATTTTACCTTGCTTGCTTTCGCTTTTATCAACAGGCATAGCTGTATGAATCAATTTCCAAATCCTCTTTCTAAAGGAGTACTAACTGATATTGCCAATGGTGATGAAGCCGCATTTTGCACCCTGTTCCGGACTTACAAACAGCCGGTATATAATTACTCCAGGCATTTTACGCATACAGATTTTACGGCAGAAGAAGTAACACAGGAAGTATTTATGAAAATATGGATACACCGGGAAAAGCTGCCGCAACTGGATAATTTTGATGCCTGGCTGATGACGGTTACCCGTAACTGCTGTTTTAACCAGCTTAAAAAAGCGGCAAATGAACTTAA
Organism: uncultured Chitinophagaceae bacterium; assembly: GCA_937873715.1. GTDB lineage: Bacteria > Bacteroidota > Bacteroidia > Chitinophagales > Chitinophagaceae > Ferruginibacter. Next base: position 511,787 of record CALMYJ010000003.1, on the reverse strand, counting down.
GTTAAAAACTAACCTTTCTTTTTCGGAAGCTATTGAAAATGTAGATCAGTACATTTTTGAAAAAGAAAACCGGCACCTGCTCGAAAAAGCCCTGGAACAACTTTCGCCCCAACAAAAAAAGATATTTATGCTAAGCCGGGAAAATGGCCTCAAAATTCATGAAATTGCAAGCCAAATGCAGCTTTCATCCAATACGGTTAAGGTTCACCTCTCCCTCAGTCTGCGCAAAATAAGGGCTTACTTCGAAGCACACCCTGCATCTGCTATCATTCTGCTTGCTGGCTGTTATGCTGCCCACTAATTTTTTTTTGCTCCACCTAATCCTATTTTTATTTTGGATTGTCGTTCATGCAGGGGCCAATTATACCCATTAAATAAACGCTTGCCATGGATGTAAATAAAAGGATAGCATACCTGTTTGAATCTTACATAAAAAATACGGGCACACCCGAAGAAAAAAACGAATTGCTTGAGTTGCTTGGCTCGGGAATCTACGATGAAAAGGTTAAGGCCCTGATGGATAATGCATGGGCAACGCTGCCAAATCAATACCCGATTTCTGAAGAACAGTCTCAACGCATTTTATCGGCCATACTTTCTGAAAACAGGGGTAAACTGGTTAAAATGAATCCTACCAACCGCCACAAGCGCATAGCATGGATGGCGGCCGCATCAGTACTTGTAATTGTAACCGGGGCACTAAGTCTTCTATTATTTAAAAATACTGCGGATAAAACCACTATTACGCAAAACCTCATTAAGCCTGCACCTGCCGTAAAAAATGATGCTCCACCCGGTGTTACCGGTGCAGTGCTTACTCTTGCTGATGGTACACAAATAGTACTCGATAGTGCTACAGATGGCAAACTTGCCAGGCAGGGTAATACCTCAATAGAAAAAAAGGGTGGACAAATCACTTATACTAACAACACCAATACAGCCGATGAATCAATACAGTATAATACCATAACCACCCCACGTGGGCGGCAATTTCAGTTAGTGCTTGAAGATGGCACAAGGGTATGGTTAAATGCAGGCTCCTCAGTTAGTTTTCCGGCGGTATTCAAGGGGCAGAACAGGGAGGTTGCCATAACGGGTGAAGCTTATTTTGAAGTGGCCAAAGATGCCTCGAGGCCATTTAGAGTGGAGGCCAAAGGGATGGTGGTAGAAGTACTGGGCACCTACTTTAATGTAAATGCATACGACGATGAGGCCACTGTAAACACTACACTACTCGAGGGATCGGTGAGGGTTAAAAAAGACGGCAGGGAAAAAATGCTTACACCGGGCCAACAGGCACAAATGAATAACAGGGGCGATTTTACCCTTGCCCGTAATGTTAATACAGAGGAAGTAATGGCATGGAAGAATAACTATTTTTCATTTAATAACACCGATATACATAAACTGCTGCGCCAGCTTGAAAGATGGTACGATGTGAACGTAGAAATAAAAGGTAGTGTACAGCCGGTAACTTTCAACGGCAGTATTTCAAGAAATGTTAACCTTTCAAATGTGCTGAAAATGCTGGAATATACCGGTGAGGTAAAATTTACAGTAGAGGGCAGGAAGCTTATTGTAACCATGTAAATGTTAACCAGAAAAAAATATATAAGATAAAACGTAAGGATTGATCCGGAAATAAAAACCGGAAGTGTTGGTACCACTTCCGGGAAATAAGCCTGGGTTAACCCAAAAAAATAACGGCTTGTCACCTTTTCTTTTTTAAACCCAAACAACACAAATGTATGAAACTCCATGTTTCCCAAAGTGCCTGTGTGGCTAATGGCCGCAGCGGGTACGCCAAAATGCTGCGAATTATGAAATTGCTTGCTTTTATGATGTTGGCTGCCTGCCTTTCGGTACAGGCAAAAAGCTATTCTCAAAAAATTTCAGTTTCGCTTGAAAATGCTTCTTTTCAGCAACTGGTTGAAACCATCCGCTCACAAAGCGGATACCAGTTCCTGTACACCAGCAAAATCCTTACTTATGCCAAACCGGTAAATATTGATATTAAGGAAGCCACCGTTGAACAGGCTTTAAATATCTGTTTTCGCAACCAGCCATTTACCTACACTATTATCGAAAAAACAATTATAGTAAAACTGAAGACCCCGGCAAAAACTACAGGTGCCGAAACGGAGGTGGTTCCCGATCCGCCAATTGAAATAAAGGGTAAGGTAACAAATGAAAAGCAGGAGCCGCTGGCAGGTGTAAGTGTAAAATTAAGAGGCACTAACATTGGTACCTATACAGCCAATGATGGCTCATATACTATCCAGGTGCCTGATGCAAAATCAGTGCTGGAGTTTAGTTACGTGGGTTACAGTGCACAATCTGTAACCGTGGGTGAAAAAAAACAAATTTCCATATCGCTGGCACCTGAAAATAAAAATATGACCGATGTTGTGGTAATTGGCTACGGCACACAACGCAAATCGGATGTTACCAGCGCTGTTGTGAGTGTTAAATCCGACAATTTTGTTGCAGGTACTGTACGGGACGCCGGACAGTTGCTGCAAGGTAAAGTTGCCGGCCTCTCTATTGCACTTCCCAGCGGCGACCCCACCACCAACAGCCAGATTATGCTCAGGGGCACCGCAACACTAAAGTCAAGCGAACAACCGCTGGTGCTAATAGACGGCATACCCGGCGATATCAATAGTATAGCGCCGGAAGATATTGAATCAGTAGATGTACTCAAAGATGGCTCTGCTGCAGCTATATACGGCACAAGGGGCACCAATGGTGTAATATTGATAAAAACAAAACGGCCGGATGCTATTTCCTCAACCCCGGTTATCAGCTATAACGTAAATGTGAGCACGCAAAATATTGCCAGAAAACCTGACATGTTCAATGCAGCAGATTACCGGAGACTGATAGCACAGGGAGTGGCTTTTCAGGATTTAGGAGGTACTACCGACTGGATAGACGAAATCAGTCGCAAAACACCCATAAGCCACGTTCATACGCTTTCGGTTAAAGGCGGCAGCAGTCAAACGAACTATGTGGCCACCCTTAATTACCGCAAGCTTGAGGGTATTTTTCTCCGCTCCGATAACCGAACTATCAACAGCCGGGTTGACATTAACCACAACATGTTTAAAAACAAACTAAGGCTCAATTTCAATATCATTAACAGCGATAATAAATACGAAACAGTAACACTGGGCGGATTAAACACCAATCGTACAGTAAATACCCCTGGCATTGATGCCAGTTACAATGGCTTTATATACAGGCAGGCGCTTATACGCAACCCCACAGCACCGGTTAAAAATGCAGATGGTACATGGGCCGAACAAATCGCTATCGACAGTTATGTTAATCCATTGGCATTATTGAAAGAATCGGCCGGTAATACCAGCGGGCAAACATCCAGGATTGCAGGCAGCATCATGTGGCTGCCGGTATCGAACCTTCGCTTAAAAGCACTGGTTTCCCGTAACCGGATTAACCGGGTACTATCTTACGAAGAAACCAAGGCCCACATTTCCAACATACGTGATGGTAAAAATGGTTTTGCACATAAAGCAACTGCACAAAATATCGACCAGTTGCTGGAGCTAACTGCAGAGTACAACAAAGCATCCGGGCAGCATAATTTTTCAGCACTGGCAGGCTACAGCTACCAGGATTTTGACGTTGAAAATTCCAGCCTTCAAAACTTCGATTTTCCTGCAGGCAATTTTTCTTATGCCGGTAATATAGGATTAGGCAACGCAATTAAAAACGGCCAGGCCGTAATTAGTTCTTCAAAATATGTATCGAACCTGCTGGGGTTTTTTGGCAGGGCCACATACAGCTTCAGGGATAAATACCTGCTGATGGCTAACCTGCGTTACGAAGCTTCTTCAAAACTTGTAGGCACCTTAAAGCCCTGGGGCTTATTTCCTGCAATATCTGCCGGGTGGAAGATTAATAAGGAAAGCTTTATGCAGCCGCTTAGCTTTATTAATGAGCTAAAACTAAGGGCTGGCTATGGCGTAACCGGTACTGCACCCGATGCCTATTTTCTTGGAGTAAGCAGGCTGGGTTACGATGGCGGCTATGCGCTAATCGACGGGCAATGGGTGCCTACCCTTGGCCCGGTAAGTAACCCCAACCCCTACCTGAAATGGGAAGAAAAACATGAAACCAATATTGGCCTCGACTTCAGCCTATTTAACCGAAGGCTGAGTGGCAGTATCGATTATTACATCCGCCGTACCAAAGGATTATTGTACGATTACCCTGTACCATCGCCACCAAACCTGTACAGTACCACCACGGCTAATGTTGGTACTATGGAAAACAAGGGGCTGGAGGTGCTGGTGAATTATGCGGTGGTAGAAAAAAAGAATTTTAGCTGGAATACAAATATCAATTTTTCAACCAACAGCAATAAACTCGTTTCGTTAACCAACGATTTATACAAGCTCACCAACGATTTTTTTAATACAGGATACACAGGCTCTCCGGTACAAACCTACACCCACCGGGTACAGGTGGGCCAGGCCATTGGCAATTTTTATGGCTATAAAGTGGTGGATGTAACAGAAGATGGCAATTGGGTATATCTCGATAAAGACGGTAAACAAACAACTGTACGTGGAGGAGAAGAAAACAAGCAGGTGCTTGGCAATGGCTTGCCCAAATATTACCTGGCATGGAATAATACTGTTAGGTTTAAAAACCTTGACCTGTCTGTTAACATGAGAGGCGCCTTTAAGTACCAGGTGTTAAATTTTGTGCGGATGTATTACGAAAACCCCGGCACCACCCAGTACAACCAGTTGCGTTCTGCACAGGATAAAGTATTTGGCAAAGCAGTATTAAACAAAAATGTACCGCTCGACTATAACAGCTACTATGTTGAAAATGGCGACTTCTGGAAGATTGATAACATTACAGTAGGCTACAATTTTAAATCCCCGGCACCTGGTGTAATTAAAAACCTGCGGCTGTATGCTTCCATCATCAATGCAGCAGTGATTACCGGCTACAAAGGAAACGATCCCGAAGTAAACAGACTTGGCCTGACAGCAGGTAACGACGACAGGGATAAATATCCTGCTACAAGAGTATATACAGCCGGGCTTAATGTTATTTTTTAATCACCCCAAAAACGAATTACAATGAAAAAGATCATTTCATATAAAAAACATTGGTGGGTGCTGGGTACTGTGGCTATGCTTTCCATTACCTCCTGCACCAAATTAAAAGACAAAAACTATACAGAAATAAATGCAGCACAGTATGTGCCTACAAAAGACGACCTGGGTTCGCTGGTTGGTCCGGCATACGCAGGCTGGCGCAACGTATTGTTTTCAACTAATGGCTTGTACTGGGTGCAGGAACTTAGTGGCGACGAAATAGTAATACCAGCACGGCCTTATGGCTGGGTTGATGGAGGCAAATGGCGTGAACTTCATGAGCATAGCTGGACACCCAACCATGTAAGCATGCAGGAAATGTGGTCGGCGGCTTACAGCAGTATTACCAATTGCAACAGGGTGATCTACCAGGTTGAAACAGGTTCCATACCGGTAGAGGAGTCTTTAAAACAATCTGTGCTGTCCGAGCTAAAAGTACTGCGGGCATCATACTACTACACCTTGTGCGATATGTTTGGCAATGTGCCTATCGTTACAAAATTTGATGTGCCCGAAGGTTTTTTACCTGAACAAAGCACACGCAAACAGGTGTATGATTTTATAGTGGCAGAAATTACTGCAGCCATACCCAACCTTGGCACCGACAACAACAGCGGCACCTACGGCCGTTTCAGTAACAAATGGAGCGCTTATGCCCTGCTGGCACGTATGTACCTCAATGCAAAAGTATATGCAGGTACCGCCGAATGGGAAAAATGCCTCGAGGCCTGTAATGCCATCATCAGCTCAGGCAAATACGAACTGGAAGCAAAACAGCGTGATGTGTTTGTAACAAAAAATGAAAACTCTAAGGAAATAGTATTTGCAGTGCCATTTGATGAAGTATTTACCGGCGGTTTTTATATGGCATTATACACCATGTGCCCTCAAAACCAGCAAACCTATAATTCGCAAAATGGCGGCTGGGGTGGCGTTTGCGCCATACCACAGTTTATCGACAGCTACAACCCTCAGGATGAAAGGGTAACTGGAGGATGGATACAGGGCCAGCAATACACCGCTTCCGGGCAGCCACTTACTTGTGCCTATGGTACGGTTGTGGGGCAGCCGCTAAAACTGCTCAATGAAGTACCCGGCGTGGATTCATCGCAGGAAATACATGGTTACCGTATGGCTAAGTATGAATACAGGCAGGGAATGCTGGCATCACTCAGTAATGATGTACCCCTGCTCAGGTACACCGATGTACTGATGATGAAAGCCGAATGCCTGCTGCGTACAGGAAAAGCCGATGAAGCCGCAACGATAGTAACCGATATAAGGAGGCGAAGCTTTACGGCCAATCCGGCGGCAGCGGTGGTTACCGGTGCACAATTGACAGGGCCAAGTGTGTACGATTATGGATTAAGAAATACACATGCAACAACACACGAAGGCGGCGGCGGATTTGAATACGGAAGGTTCCTGGATGAACTCGGCTGGGAGTTTGCTACCGAAGGCCGCAGGCGTACCGACCTGATTCGTTTTGGAGCTTATTCAGTAAAATCATGGCTGTCTCATACGCCCGGCGCAGCAACAAAAATACTAATGCCAATACCCCAGCAGGAAATCAATAAAAATCCAAAACTGAAACAAAACGAGGGTTATTAATTGGGTGTAAGATAAGGGGTGTAAAAACAGGCTTTATTCGTCGTAAATAGCAGGAAAGCAAGCAGGCGCCCTTTTTTTCTAAATCGGGCCCTGCTTAGTTTTCAAAAGTAAAACACAGTTAAAATGGTTAGGGCTAAAAATATTTTTTTTCAGTTTGCCTTTGCAGCAATGCTGTTTTTCTTAGCAGCCTGTACCGGCAAAAATGAAAATGCTGCTGCACCATTGCTTACCCTTTTGCCGCCTGCCGAAACCAATATTGATTTCAGGAATGATGTGCCCGAAGACGAATATAATAACCCCCTGGTGTACGAGTATACCTATAATGGCGGAGGTGTTGCTGTTGGAGATATTAATAACGATGGACTGGATGATATTTTCTTTACCGCCAATACAGGCAGCAACCGGCTTTACCTGAATAAAGGCCATTTAAAATTTGAAAACATTACAACTGCAAGCGGTACCATGGGCAGGAGTAACAGTTGGAAAACCGGAGTAACAATGGCCGATGTAAATGGCGACGGCCTGCTGGATATTTACGTTTGTTATTCCGGAAACCTGCCAGGTACCAGCCGGATGAATGAACTGCTTATAAACCAGGGCACCGGTAAAAGTGGTGTGCCAATATTTAAAGACGAAGCAATACAGTATGGCCTTGCAGACTCTGCCTTTTCAACCCATGCTGCATTTTTTGATTACGATAAAGATGGCGACCTGGATATGATACTCATTAACCACTGTCCCAGGCGGTTTGAAAATCTTGATGACAGCTATATTAATTTTTTAATAACCAAAACCGACTCCCTTACCGGTGTAAAGCTATACCGCAACGATAACGGGTATTACAATAATGTTACCGCTACAACGGGTATCCGCAACACCAGGTTGAATTACGGGCTGGGTGTTTCAGTAGCCGATATCAATAACGATGGCTGGCCGGATATTTATTTATCCAACGATTATATGGCGCCCGACTACCTGTACATCAACAATGCCAACGGCACATTTACCGACCGGCTTTCGGATATGATTGGCTATACCTCCGAATTTTCGATGGGTAATGATGTAGCCGATATCAACAACGATGGTTTAAATGATATATACACACTCGATATGCTACCGGAAGATAATCATCGGCAGAAACTGCTTTCGGCAAACGATAACTATGAGTTTTTTGAACTTCGAAACCGTACGGGGCTGCATCCTCAGTACATGCGTAATATGCTGCACATGAATAACGGCAACGGCAGCTTTAGCGAAGTGGCACAACTTGCGGGCATCTCTAATACCGACTGGAGCTGGGCACCTTTATTTGCTGACATTGATAATGATGGCTGGAAAGATTTACTGGTTACCAACGGTTATGTACACGACTATACCAACCTGGATTTTTTAAAATATATGGGGGATTATCTCCGCGACAACCGGGGTAATGTGCAGCGTAAAAATTTACTGGAGCTGGCCCGAAAAATGCCCTCTTCAAATGTGATTAATTATGTGTTTAAAAATAAGGGTGGTTTATTGTTTGAAAATAAAAGTGCGGACTGGGGTATTACTTTGCCTTCAAACAGTAGTGGCGCAGCTTATGCCGACCTGGATAATGATGGTGATCTCGACATTATTATTAACAATGTAAATCAACCGGCATTTATATACCGTAATGAAAAAAGCAAAAACAACGCAAATAACTATTTGCAATTAACGCTTGATGGCGAAGGTAAAAACCGATATGGTATTGGTGCAAAAATTACAGTGCACTGCAACAAACTAAAACAGGTGCAGGAGCAGTTAATCAGTCGTGGGTATCAATCGGCCGTGTCGCCCACCCTTCACTTTGGTTTTGGAAAAGATACGTTAATAGATTCACTTCAAATACTGTGGCCCGGGGGCAGGCAGCAGGTGCTTTTTAATGTAGCAGTTGGCCAGCGCCTTATATTAAAGGAAACCGATGCTGTTGAAATGAAACAGCAGTTTACAAAAACACACCACTTATTTAATGCTGCTGCATCCCCGGTGCCATTTCTTCATGTTGAAAATCCTGTTAATGATTTTAAACGCCAGCCCTTGTTAACATTATCTCTTTCATACAACGGGCCCTGTATGAGTAAAGCAGATATTAACGGCGATGGATTAATAGATCTATTTATTGGCGGCGCAGCCGGGCAGCCCGGCTGTATTTTTTTGCAACACCCTTCCGGAAAATTCGTGCTGCAAAAACAACCGGCAATACAAGCGGATTATTTAAGCGAAGATGTAGCCGCCGTTTTTTTTGATGCCGATAATGATGGAGATATGGATTTGTATGTGGCTGGTGGCGGCTATGATAATTTTTTACCAAAAGACACATTATTGCAGGACAGGCTCTATATCAATAATGGAGTAGGCGGCTATTCCAAAGCAGGGATGGCCCTGCCGGAAATGCCGGTAAGTACAGGCTGTATTGCTGCTGCAGATATTAATGGCGATGGTTTTACAGATTTGTTTGTGGGGGGCAGGGTTATTCCCGGCAGGTATCCCGAGGCGCCACGCAGTTATATTTTAATCAACAACGGCAAGGGGTATTTTAAAGATGATACGCATAATGTTGCTGCTGCTTTATACAGCCCCGGTATGATTACCGATGCTGCTTTTACTGATATTAATAAAGACGGCCAGCCGGATTTAATTACAGCAGGCGAATTTATGCCCATACAGGTATGGATAAACAAAAAAGGAAAACTCGTTGATAAAAGCAGTACTTACTTTTCAGAAAAAATAAACGGTTGCTGGAACAGGTTGCTAGTAGCTGATTTGAATAATGATAACATTCCGGATATTGTTGCCGGAAATATGGGCCTCAATACACAGGTTAAAGCGTCGGCAACAGAACCTGCAGAAATAGTCTATAAAGATTTTGATGATAATGGTGCTGTTGATCCTATGCTTTGCTTTTATATTCAGGGCAAAAGTTACCCATATGTTTCAAGGGATGAATTACTCGACCAGGTAAGCCTGATGCGAACAAGATTTACCAGTTATAAAAGTTACGCTGATGCACAGTTGAAAGACATATTTACCAGCACTGAAATAAATAATGCAGTTACCATTAGTGCTCACACTTTAGCTTCTTGTTGTTTTATAAGTAACAGCAGTGGCAGCTACAACAGGCTTCCACTTCCGCTGCAGGCACAATTTGCCCCGGTATATGCCATTGCCGTTGCCGATTTTGATAATGATGGTATTCAGGATATAGTGCTGGGAGGCAATACGTCGCATGCCCGGCTAAAGTTCGGCTATTGCAGGGCCAGCCATGGTATTGTATTGCGGGGCGATGGCGCAGGCAGGTTCAAATATCTGCCACCAACCAGCTCCGGCCTGCATATCAACGGAGATATTCGTTCCTTTTTGTTGTGCAATAATTTACTTTTTGCTGCAAAAAATAATGATGCAGTTGAAGTATATCAATACGGGGTTAAATGAAAAAATGTGCAATAATCATCATCTCTGCAGTGTGTTGCCTGGCTTGCAACAACCCAAATGTTACCACTACAGAGCCGCAGCCCGAAAAAATACTTGCACTTGTAAACACTATGTCCGATATAATGGTGCATGATGTTACTAATCCTCCATTGGCAGCACGGTTTTTTGCATATTCATTTCTTGCCGGTTACGAAGTGATAAGCCAGAACGACAGCGCTTTTACTACTATGTACGGGGTGCTTAATAAGTACCCACAAATTAAAAAGCCCAATATTAAAAAATGCAATTACCAGCTTGCTGCTTTATACGCTATAATTGTAACTGCCGAAAAATTGCAACCCTCGGGAAAATTGCTTAATAATTTTAAACAGTCATTAAATGAATCATGCAGGTCTGCACACATTAACCAGTCAACAATTGAAGCTTCAGTTGAATATGGAGTCTATGTAGCAGAACAAATTTTAAAATATGCAAAAGAAGATGGGTATCGCAACATCAGCGATTACCCACGTTATACACCAAGGCCGGGTGAGGGTTACTGGTTTCCAACACCGCCTGCATTTATGGCCGCAGTAGAACCCTTTTTTAATACAGTGCGTCCTTTTATGCTTAACGCCGCCACGCAGTTTAAGCCCGTTGTACCTGTACCTTTCAACGCTTTGAAAAATTCGCCATTTTATGTACTGATGGATGATGTGTACCATACCGGTAAAAATTTGAACACTGAACAAAAAGCGATTGCCGCTTTTTGGGATTGTAATCCTTTTGCAATACAAGATGAAGGCCATTTAAAAGTGGGGATTAAAAAAATTTCCCCGGGGGCACACTGGATGGGTATTGCAGGTATAGCCTGTAAAAAAGCTAAAAGTTCTTTTAATAAAACAATACAGGTGCATGCAGTAACAGCATTAACGCTAATGGATGCTTTTATTTACTGTTGGGATGAAAAATACCACAGTAACCGCATTCGCCCCGAAACCGCTATTCGCAAATACATTGATCATAGCTGGATACCCTTGTTACAAACACCGCCTTTTCCGGAATACCCCAGCGGGCACTCGGTAATTTCTACCGCATCTGCTGAAGTGCTTTCGTGGTTTTTTGGCCAAACTTTTAGCTATACCGATGATGTGGAAGCTGCTTATGGGTTAACGCCCCGTACATATACATCGTTTAAAACTGCTGCTGCAGAAGCAGCAATTTCCCGGTTTTATGGTGGCATACATTTTATGGATGCTGTTCAGCAAGGCGTGCAGCAGGGAAAACAGGTTGGTACATTTGTTATTCAAAAATTATTTAAAGAAAATCGCTAAGCAGGATGATGAAATTTTATTGTACCATTTTATCCGCAGTTGTTGTTTGCAGTACAAATGCACAGATTAGGGCAGGCCTTACTGGAATCCCCGATACTTCCTACACTACCTACAGTGCTTATGCCAATTCGGTTAAAACCAATCCTGAAGCAAGGATGGTGTACAAATTCAACATTGCTTCGGTAAACGAAAAAACTAATATCACATATTGCCGCATGGGCAAAAGGGCATTAAAGCTGGATGCTTTTTTTCCAAAGCAAAAAAGCGAAATAAATAACATCGCCATCATCATGATACATGGCGGCGGCTGGCGCTCGGGTAACAGAACACAGCACCACCCCCTGGTGCAACAACTGGCTGCAAAAGGCTACACCTGCTTTACGCCTGAATACCGGTTATCTACTGAAGCGCTGTTTCCGGCAGGCGTATATGATATTAAAGCCGCTATACGCTGGGTGCGTAAAAATGCAGCACGGTATAATATTGATACGGCAAAAATTGTTGTCATGGGCTTTTCGGCCGGCGGCGAAATGGCAGCCTTTATGGGCACTACAGGCAATATGCCTTTGTTTGAAGGCACACAATGTAATACAGGTACCCCATCGCTGGTAAATGCGGTAATTGATATCGACGGTACCTTATCTTTTGTGCATCCCGACGGAAAGGAAGGCGACGATACTAAAAAAACCTCTGCAGCTACTTACTGGATGGGATACCCCAAAAATGAAAATATTAAATTATGGGAAACGGCCTCCCCACTCAGTTATGTAAGCCGCCGTACGCCTCCCACCCTTTTTATCAACAGCTCGGTACCCTGGATGCATGCAGGACGGGAAGATTATATTAAAGTATTGTCTGAAAATAACATCTACAGCGAAGTGCAGCAGTTTAATACGGCACCACATTCTTTTCCATTATTTGAACCCTGGTTCACCCCAACTATAAATTATATTGATGCTTTTTTGAAAAAAGTATTTACCGCTAAATAACTATCATTGTTAAAGTATGAAAAAAATTACCGGCTTATTATTGGTTGTCTTTATTATTCCTGTAACGGTATTTTGCCAAACAGCCAATCCTGAAAAATATAAATACAGCTTTACCGTAGCCAAAGATGGTAGCGGCGATTATATATATATACAAGATGCTATTGATGCCATGCGTGGCTTTACACTGAGGCCAATTGTATTGTATATTAAAAACGGGGTGTACAACGAAAAGATAGAACTGCCGGCACATAAAACTGATATTACCTTCATCGGCGAAAGCGTTGAAAAAACCATCATTACATTCAATGATTATTCCGGCAGGGGCAGGCTAACCACTTTTGGCTCTTTTACTGCAAAAATTTCGGGCAACCGCTTTGTGGCAGAGAATATCACTTTTGCCAATAGCGCAGGCCCCGTTGGCCAGGCCGTAGCCCTGCATGTGGATGCGGATAAAGCAGTATTTAAAAACTGCCGTTTCCTCGGTAACCAGGATACAATTTATGCTGGTGGCGAAAGCTCAAGGCAATATTTTATCAACTGTTATATTGAAGGCACCACCGATTTTATTTTTGGCCCTGCTACAGCATTGTTTCAACACTGTACCATAAGAGCAAAGGCCAACTCGTATATAACGGCAGCCAATACCCCGGAAGGTAAAAAATATGGCTTTGTGTTTATGGACTGTACTATTGAAGCTGATTCGGGGCTAAAAAAAGTATATCTCGGCCGGCCCTGGCGGGCTTTTTCAAAAACGGTATTCATCCGCTGTAAACTGCCCGCTGTTATTGCCCCCGAAGGATGGAACAACTGGAGTAACCCCGACAACGAAAAAACCGTACTGTATGGCGAGTATAAAAACACCGGGCCCGGGGCTGATACAATCAAAAGGGTAGCGTGGAGTAAACAACTCAGCGATGAAGAAGTAAAGGCTTACAGCATCCACAATATTTTTAGCACCGTTAATACCGCTGAACCTCAGCAGCCCGACTGGTACAACACAATACGCACAAGGCCTTTTGAATGGCCACATCAAAAAATGTAACCAATACGCTGTTACATTAAATACTGCATTCCCGGGTTAAATTATTGTTACTGGCGCAGGATTCCTACAATCTGCTACATTTGGAAAAAAATTTTTCTGACCTTACAGGATATATACCAGCAATTCATCAGCAATGTGCAGCAAACAAAGTGGCAGGAGTGGGTAAGCACCCTGGCGCAAATTGTAAGTGTATGGTATGCCCGAAAAAATAATGTACTGGTGTACCCGGCCAGTATTATCGGCGTATTGCTCGCTGCACATGTATATTTTTTTATGATACACCCGCCGCTGTATGCCGATGGCGCCATCAATATGTATTATTTTACCATGAGTGTATACGGCTGGTACAACTGGGTGCAAAAAAAAGATACAACACATTACGCTTTTCCAATTAGCTGGTGTACAAAAAAAGAATTGTGGCTTGGTATCGGCCTTTTTGCAGCAGCATGGGCATTGGTATTTATTACACTGACACAACTCACGGACAGCAATACCCCGGTATTGGATTCGCTGGTATCGGCCACTGCTATTGTATCAATGTGGTGGATGGCCAAACGAAAAATAGAAAACTGGCTGGCATGGATAGCATCGAATATAGTAGCCATACCATTGAATTTTTACAAAGGCCTCATGCTTTTTACAGTGATGTACGTTTTATTTTTAATTATGTCCTGGCAGGGCTACAGGGAATGGAAAAAAATGATGACCCATGAACCGCATTAAAAAAATAGTAATTGTTGGCCCTGAATCAACAGGCAAAAGCACCTTATGCGAAAAGCTGGCCTTGCATTACCATACACATTGGGTTAAAGAATATGCCAGGGAATACCTTCTGAAAAATGGCACCAATTACAGTTTTGACAATTTATCGGACATAGCCCGGGGACAGTTGCGCCTTGAGGAAGAAGGCATAGCATTGCTTAATAAAAAAGCAGTAGACAGTAAAACACCATTGCCTTTATTTATTGATACCGATATGTATGTAATGAAAGTATGGTGTGAGTTTGTTTTTGGTAAATGCCACCAGTGGATACTCAATGAAGTGGTAAGCAGGAAATATGATTTGTACCTGCTTTGTAATGTAGATGCCCCCTGGGTTAAAGATGAACTGAGAGAGTATCCTGATTTTGAATCAAGGGAAAGATTATACCACCACTATAAAGATGCGATGATTAACCAGGCTACGCCCTGGGTAGATATCAGCGGTAATTATGAGGAGCGTTTTAAAAAAGCTATAATGGCTGTAGATGCACTGCTTAAGGCATCCTCCTAAGGATTTGTTTTTAACAACCAATGTCTGCATTTGTGGCACACGAATGCATTTGTGGATTATGTTTTGTTTAGTATGGCACAACCCGGGGTAGTCGGCATAATTGGTATGTTAAGGATTTAATTTTTGTAGCCGGTATTTATCTGCCAGCTCACCACTTATCCTGTTGCCTTCCAAATCTAATTGCACCAGCACATTTTCGCCAACAAGATATTGTGACGGTGCATTGCTGATACCACTTAAAGTAATAATGCCGCCTGCACCGTTCCAGCTAAAGCTCCCTTTTTGTTCAAATGGCTTTGTTGATTTACCCAAATACAGTTGTGTAAGGGTATAGTTGAGCGCCGTATCAATAGTGAGGGTTGTTTCAATGCCTTGGCAGTCTGCACAGGGCAGGGTTCCTTTGTAAGTGCCCGGCCAGTCCACAGAAGTGCGGCTGTTATCGGCTGTAGCAGGAACAATTTTGGGGGGCTCAAATGCGGTATCTGCAGCGGCGGTATTGTTTTGCTCCGAACTATTGCAACTGCAGCAAAAGGTTATGGCGGCTGCAAATAAAATAATGGTTTGCTTTTTCATAAATGCTTTGTTAACTATTGTTACAAAAACTGTTTACAAATTTAAAACCACCCTCTTTTTCTAAAAATCCTCAACATCACAATTGGGATAAAAAGCATGATGGCTACCGAAATAAAAAAGCCCCATTTATTATGCAACAGCGGTATGCGGTCGAAGTTCATACCGAATATACCGCCAATTACGGTGGCCGGTGCCAGCAGGCAGGTTACAATAGCCATCACTTTCATTACTTCATTCATCTTCAGGTTTACATTACTCAGGTACAGGTCGTTTAAGTTCATCATCATATCCCTGTAGTTTTCGGCAAGGTCGTTGGCCTGTATAATATGATCGTACACATCTTTAAAATATTTTTCCGTCCGTTCTTCTATCAGTTCGCTTTCGCTGCGGAGTATGCCATTTACCAGTTCCCTTACAGGCGCTATACTTCTTTTAAGCACTATCATTTCTTTACGCAGCATATTTATTTTAGCCAGTGTACGGGTGTTGGCATTACGGGCAATATCTTCTTCCAGCATTTCAATTTTTTCGCCCAGCTTTTCCATTACTACAAAGTAATTATCTACAATAAGATCGATAAGCATGTAATACAAAAAATCAATACCGCTTTGACGCACTTTGCTGCTGCTGAGTTTTAATTTTTCCCGAAGCGGATTAAACACATCCCTGCTGGCATCTTCCTGGAAGCTGATTACAAAATTTTTACCCAATACAATGCTTACCTGTTCGGTTTCTACTGCCGAGTGCTGTGCATTAAAGTAAAGCATATTCAGCAGGCAAAACTGCAGGCCCTCAATCTCATCCATTTTGGGGCGTTGGCCCAGGCTGAGTATATCCTCCACGATAAGGTAATGCACCCCATAATGGTTACAAATGGCTTCCACATCTTTTTTGCGCAGGCCATCTACATTTATCCAGGTAAATTTATTGGAGTGTAAAAAAGGGAAGCAATTGGCTATTTCTGTAAACTCTTCTATCTGTACGCTTTGCTGATTATAATCGTACACAAATATTTTAATCTGCTCCGGTTCGGTTCGTACAGCCGGTGCCGTTGGGTTTACATGCAGTACTTTTTGTGTACGCAGCAACTCCAGCGGATTGAAGATGTAAGAGATGTATTTGGCTGGTTTCATATGCTATGTAATAAAATAACCATTATGGAAAATTACAGTTTTAAATATCAGCAGCAATAGTTTGGGTATGTACAAATTCTAACAGGCCCTGCCGGCCCAGTTCCCTGCCATAGCCCGATTTTTTGGTGCCGCCAAAGGGCAACTCCGGCATGCTCCGCACCGTACTGTTGATGAACACAGCGCCGCTTTGTATTTGCCTTGCTAAAAACATGGCCCGGTCAATATCTTTTGTCCAGATGGCAGCACCAAGCCCATAGCGGCTTTGGTTGGCTAAAGCTATTGCTTCGTTTTCGGTTTGCACAACGGTAATGGCTGCCAGGGGCCCAAATGTTTCTTCATCAAAGGCTGGCATACCAGGTTTTACGTTTAACAATACAACAGGCGATACATTACAACCGATAAATTCTCCGCCATATACAAGCTGTGCTCCCTGTTGTACCGACTGTTGCAATTGCTGCTCCAGCTTTTTAGCCAAATCAGTTCTTGCCATCGGCCCCAAATTAATGTGCGTATCGAAAGGATTACCCTGTTGGTATTTTTTTACCGTACTCAGCAGGTGTTGCATAAATTCATTTATAGCAGCCTGATGTACAATAAAGCGTTTAGCTGCAATGCAGGACTGACCGGCATTCTGCATTCTCGATTGCAGGGCTGTGTTTGCAGCTTTTTGCAAATCTGCATCGGGCAATACAATTAATGCATCCGAACCACCCAGTTCCAAAACGGTTTTTTTAATATGCCTTCCGGCTATCGAGGCAGCAGCACTACCCGCCTGCTCACTGCCGGTGAGGGTAAGCGCCTGCACTATATTTTGCTCAAGCAGCTTTGGAACCACATCCACATCAGCAATAATGGTTTGAAATACTCCAGCAGGCGCACCTGCTTCTAAAAAAATGGTTTCAATTTTTTTGGCACAGCCGCAAACGTTAGGTGCATGCTTCAGGAGGGTTACATTACCTGCCATCAATGTGGGCACCGCATAGCGGAATACCTGCCAGAAAGGAAAATTCCAGGGCATGATACCCAGTACGGCACCAATAGGTTGATAATGTAACAGGCTTTTATAAAAGCCTGTTTGCTGTATTTCGTCTTTTAAAAAGGCTTCGGCATGCGTTGCATAATAGTTGCATACAAGGGCACATTTTTCTATTTCGGCAAGGGCCTCGGTTGTTGTTTTGCCCATTTCAAGGGTAATAAGGCTGGCCAACGCTTCTTTTGTGTTACGCAAAATTTCGGCTGTTCGATTCAATACCTTTGCTCTTTGTGCAAAGCTGTACTGCCGCCATTGTGTAAACGCTTTTTCTGCAGCCTGCACAGATTGGTTTATCGCCGCATCGTTCATCAACGGGTATTCGGCTACAGGCTCCTGTGTGTAGGGGAATATGGAGGTGAAAACTTTGGGCATGTTTTATGTAACTTTTTATAACAGTGAAATTAAGCAGTGTTATAAATTTCAAGCATAAAAAAAACTGCTGCCGAATAACCCGGCAGCAGTTTTAAATAAGTATAAAACAATTTTACTTACTCAGGTGCATGCTTCTTTCTTTATACAATTGCCTGAAGTAGGGGTCTCTTAAATCTTTTATAAAGCGGATGGCTTCGCCGGTGCTTTTCATTTCGGGCCCCAGCTCTTTATTCACTCCCGGAAATTTGTTGAAAGAAAATACCGGCTCTTTAATAGCAAATCCTTTCAGCCTTTTTTCAAATTTAAAATCTTTCAGCGTATTGGCACCTATCATTACTTTGGTGGCAATATTGAGGTAAGGTATCTGGTAAGCTTTGGCAATAAATGGTGTGGTACGGGATGCCCTCGGGTTGGCCTCAATTACAAATACATTACCGTCTTTAATGGCAAACTGTATGTTGATAAGCCCTTTAATATTGAGAGCCCTGGCAATTTTTTCGGCATACTCTTCCATCGTATGTACAATCAGCGGGCTTAGATTGAACTGTGGCAGCACAGCATTGCTGTCGCCGCTGTGTATACCGGCGGGCTCAATATGTTCCATCACCCCCATTACATGAAAATCTTTGCCGTCGAATATGGCATCAATCTCAGCTTCCTGGCAACGGTCTAGAAAATGGTCGATGAGTATTTTATTGCCCGGTAAATGTTTCAGGAGGCTTAGTACCCCTTTTTCCAGCTCTTCATCATTAATTACAATACGCATTCTTTGTCCGCCCAGTACATAGCTGGGGCGTACCAGCACGGGGTAGCCCACCTGGTTGGCCACTTCAATGGCTTCATCGGTGTTAAAGGCTGTACCGTAGCGGGGATAAGGAATACCGAGATCTTTAAGCATATCGCTAAAGCGGCCCCGGTCTTCAGCTATATCCATATTATCGAACGAAGTGCCGAGAATGGCTATACCTTTTTCATGCAGGCGTTTGGCCAGTTTAAGGGCTGTTTGTCCGCCAAGCTGTACAATTACGCCAATAGGTTTTTCATGCTCTACTATTTCCCACAGGTGTTCCCAAAATACGGGTTCAAAATAGAGTTTATCAGCAATATCAAAATCGGTTGATACAGTTTCGGGGTTACAGTTTACCATAATCGCCTCATAACCGGCTTCTTTAATGGCCAGCAGGCCATGTACACAGCAATAATCGAACTCAATACCCTGGCCAATCCTGTTGGGGCCACTGCCCAGTACAATGATTTTTTTTCTGTCTGTAGCTTTCGATTCGTTGGATAGAATGGCGCTGTCTTTTGGTGATACTTCAGGGGCTGCTTCAAAAGTTGAATAGAAGTAGGGCGTCTTTGCTTCAAATTCAGCCGCACAAGTATCTACCATTTTGTACACACGGGTAAGGCCCATGGCTTTTCTTCTTTCGTACAATGCATCTGCATCTTCTTCTTTCATTATCCTGGTGATTTGCTCATCGCTAAAGCCTAAATATTTGGCTTCTTTAAGCAATTCATCCGGCAATGTTTTCAGGTCGTATTTGGCTATTTCTTTTTCGCAGTTACAAATTTTTTGTATCTGGTAAATAAACCAGCGGTCGATACCGGTGCTTTCGCAAATACGTTTTACACTGGCGCCAGCCATCAGGGCGTCTTTAATTCTGAATATCCTGTCCCACTTGGGTGTTTTAATATATTCAATCAGGTCATCGGCCTTCATCAGGCTTTGGCCATAATAGCCCAGGCCCACGGCTTCGTTTTCCAGGCTCTGACATGCTTTTTGTACCGCTTCGGCAAAGCTGCGGCCAATACCCATTACTTCGCCCACGCTTTTCATCTGGAAGCCGAGGGTGTCATTAGCGCCTTTAAACTTATCAAAGTTCCAGCGGGGTATTTTTACAATCACATAATCCAGCGCCGGTTCAAAATAAGCCGATGTGCTTTGGGTGATTTGATTTTTAAGTTCATCCAGGTTATAGCCTATGGCCAGCTTTGCGGCAATTTTTGCAATAGGGTAGCCGGTTGCTTTAGAAGCCAGTGCCGAGGAGCGACTTACCCTGGGGTTAATTTCAACGGCTATCAGTTCTTCGGTTTGCGGCTCCATGGCAAACTGCACATTACAGCCGCCGGCAAAATTGCCGAGGTTACGCATCATACTGATAGCGGTATTACGCATGCGTTGAAAAGCGGTATCGCTGAGTGTCATAGCCGGGGCTACAGTTACACTATCGCCGGTGTGTACCCCCATGGGGTCAAAGTTTTCAACCGTACATATTATGGCCACATTATCGGCATTATCCCTCAGTAATTCCAGTTCGTATTCCTTCCAGCCCAGTACAGCTTTTTCTACCAGCACTTCGTGTATGGGGCTTGCGGTAAGGGCCCTGTTGAGGGCTTCATCCAACTCTTCTTTTTTAAATACAATACCGCCACCAGTGCCACCCAAAGTAAAGGATGGACGAAGCACCAGCGGAAAACCAATTTGCTGGGCAAACTCTTTGCCTTCTAAAAAGGAGTTGGCAATATGTGCCGGGCAAACTTTAATGCCCATTTCAATCATCCATTTGCGGAACTGCTCCCTGTCTTCAGCTTTGTCGATAGCCTTTATATCCACGCCAATAAGCTTTACGCCATATTTTTCCCAAACACCCAGTTCATCGGCCTCTTTACAAAGGTTAAGGGCTGTTTGTCCGCCCATGGTGGGCAGTACGGCGTCTATCTGGTTTTCTTCCAGTATCTGTTCAATGCTTTCTACGGTAAGGGGTAGCAGGTACACCCTGTCGGCCATCATGGGGTCAGTCATAATGGTGGCGGGGTTACTGTTGATAAGAATCACCTTAATGCCTTCTTCACGAAGGCTTCGGGCAGCCTGGGTGCCGGAGTAATCAAATTCACAAGCTTGTCCGATAATAATAGGGCCGGAGCCGATAATGAGTACTGATGTAATCGAGTTGTCTTTTGGCATGATATTTCAAAACGGTGGTTGAAAAATTGCCACGGAGTAATCTGTTTTTTTTCCGAAGCGGCCAAAGGTACAGAAAAATGAGGGTTAACCTGGCTTTTTTGTGGTTATGTAAAAACGATTTTTTTGCTTTTAAAAAAAATAAATATTGTAATGCTATAAGCAGGAAATAATAGTTTTTGTAATGCAAAATCATTTCACCCATTCCACCTCTCCAAAGTTGAAATAATTATCTACAAGGTCGGTTGTGTGCAACAGCCCTTCGGGTGTTACGCCTTTTATGGTGGTTTCAAAAATAATGTTTCCCTTTTTCAACAGTACCGGCTGATTTATTTTATACAAAGTATTGTTGTACTGTTGTTGTAACTGGCTAAAAGGTATTGTTGTAAGCTGGTGAACACTATCAAGCACCGCCAGTTGCAGTTCCCTGGCTAATACCTGTGGTGAAAAAGCTTTACCGGTAATTTGTTTCAGCGAAACCGGGTTGGGCAACGCATCGTGAAAGTGTACCTGGTTAATATTTAATCCAATACCGGCTATGGCAAACTTCCACAACGGGCCTGCCTCATTTTTACCAATCACATTTTCAATCAGTATGCCCCCTGCCTTTCTGTCACGCCAGTAAATATCATTGGGCCATTTAATGCTGGTTTCATCGCCTGCAAATTTTTTAAAGAAGCGATAGCAGCCAAGGGCCACAGCCATGGATAAACGAAATTGCTTCGAAACCGCCAGTGATTGCGGTGCCAGCACAATGCTAAGGGCAATATTTTCACCTGCCCCGCTATACCAGCTTTTACCCCGCTGGCCTTTACCCTCGGTTTGTTGCAGGGCAAAAAATGCCTGGCCATGTTCGGCCAGTCCTGCATGAGCCTGTGCCATGGCATAGTTGTTGGTACTGTCCACCTCACTAAGCAGGGTGAATAAATAAGCAGGCTTTGTGCTCATACGGCTATTGATAAAGAATTTGTACTTTTGAATGCCGCTGTATGCAGGAGTTTTAATAATTTATAAAAACGCATCTTACCAACAGCGCAGCAGTTAATTAAATTTATGTGGCCCCTGTGGGGCAAAAACTAAAATAAGTATAATTTGAACAACCTGACAGTATTAGCCGGCCGTAAGAAAAATAACAACACGAGGCTGAACAGAAACAGTAAGATTTTTAAAACCATTATCCAGGCAATACAGGACAAAAAAGGTGAAAACATCATCAGCCTCGACCTTAGAAAAATACCTGAAGCAGTTTCCGATTTTTTCATCATCTGCGAAGCAGATAATACCACACAGTTAAAAGCGATTGCCGATGCAGTGGAATATGCAGTAAAGTTAAAATGCGATGAAATACCTTACAAGCACGAAGGCAGGCAGGCGCTGCAATGGATCCTGATAGATTATATAAATATCGTGGTACATGTAATGCTGCCCGAACCACGAAAATTTTACCAGTTAGAAGAGATGTGGAGCGATGCCCCCATGATGGAACATTTAGGTTAAACCCCTGTTATAAATACAATAAACCACTGTAATCAATTACACTATGTCAGAAGATAAGTTTACCGACAACAGGAAGTTTGGCCCGGGAGGCAACAACCTGCCCTCCGGCGAAAATGACCCCTCAAAAAAGAAAAACCGCTTCAATATATATTGGGTGTACGGCATTGCCTTTGCTGCATTAATAGCCTACAATTTTTGGCGTATCCCCGGCGGCGGTGTAGAAACCGACCAAATGAAGTTTACCGAAATGCTAAAAATGGGGGATGTAGAGAAAATTAAAACCATCCGCAATAAAAAAATTGTACGGGTGTTTCTTAACAAAGATGCCCTGCAAAAAAATGCAGTGTACTATCAAAAAATATTTACAAAGCAGCAATACGATATTGCCATCAACACCCAGCCACCGCAATTGTTTTTTAACATTGTAGAAGACAAAACCTTTGCGGATCAAATGGGCCATTTTTACCGGGAAAATCCAACCGTAGCACAGGTACCCGACTCGCCGGACGATGAAGGAGAATTATTTACACAACTCATTACCACCCTGCTCCCTATTTTACTCATTGGTTTGTTATTTGTGATGATGATGCGTAAAGTAGGCGGCCCGGGCGGTGCTGGTGGCGGCCCTGGTGGTATTTTTAATATTGGTAAATCAAAAGCCACACTATTTGATAAGGCATCAAGGGTAAATGTAAATTTTGCCGATGTTGCCGGTCTTGATGAAGCCAAAGTGGAAGTAATGGAAATTGTGGACTTTTTAAAAAATCCCAAAAAATACACCGCACTGGGAGGTAAAATACCTAAAGGTGCTTTATTGATTGGCCCTCCGGGTACCGGCAAAACCCTGTTGGCAAAAGCCGTGGCCGGCGAAGCACAGGTGCCCTTCTTCAGTCTTAGTGGCAGCGATTTTGTAGAAATGTTTGTAGGTGTAGGCGCCAGCCGTGTAAGAGATTTGTTTAAGCAGGCCAGGGAAAAAGCACCCTGTATCATTTTTATAGATGAGATAGATGCCATTGGCCGGGCCCGTGGTAAAAATGTAATGATGAGCAACGATGAAAGGGAAAATACCCTTAACCAGTTGCTGGTAGAAATGGATGGCTTTGGTACCGACCTGGGCATTATCATCCTTGCTGCTACCAACAGGCCCGATGTGCTCGACTCTGCCCTGTTGCGCCCCGGCCGTTTCGACAGGCAGATTACTATTGACAAACCCGACCTGGTAGGCCGTGAAGCCATTTTTAAAGTACACCTGCAGCCTATTAAAATATCCTCTACACTCGACATTCATAAACTGGCTGAACAAACACCCGGATTTGCCGGTGCAGATATTGCCAATGTGTGCAACGAAGCAGCCCTGATTGCCGCAAGAAAAAATAAAGATGCGGTGGATATGAGCGACTTCCAGGATGCGATTGACCGGGTAATTGGTGGTCTCGAAAAAAAGAATAAAATCATATCACCGGAAGAAAAACAAATCATCGCCTACCACGAAGCCGGCCATGCTATTTGCGGCTGGTACCTTGAGCATGCCTATCCTTTACTTAAAGTAACGGTGGTGCCCAGGGGTACAGCCGCATTAGGGTATGCACAGTACACGCCTAAAGAACAGTACCTGTACAATACCGATCAGTTAATGGATCAGATTTGCATGACCCTCGGCGGCCGGGCCAGCGAAGAAATATTTTTTGGTAAAATAAGCACAGGTGCCAGCAACGACCTGCAGCAAATTACCCGTATTGCTTACAGCATGATTACCGTGTATGGTATGAATGACAAAGTGGGTAATATCAGTTATTACGACCCCACACAGGAAAATACTTTTACCAAACCCTATAGCGAAGAAACTGGTAAAATGATTGACGAAGAAGTACGAAAACTGATTGACATCGCTTACGAAAGAACCAAGCAACTGCTTACGGAAAAGAAAGGAGATGTGGAAAAGCTGGCGCATGAGCTGTTGAAAAAAGAAGTACTCTTTAAAAGTGATGTAGAAGCGCTGATAGGTAAGCGCCCTTTTGAAGAAAAGAAAACCCTGGATGTAAACGGGGAAGATACTGGCGCTATCAACGAAGCGCCTCCTTCGGAAACAACCGCTTAAAAGGTAAATTATTTTTCAAATGGCTGCAGCATCGGCTAAAGAAAACATACTAAAAAAAATAAAAGAGGCACTGGTTACCCCGGTGCCTCAGCCTTTTACGCAGGCTGGTGCTGCTGCGCCACTGTTTGCAATGCCTGTGGAAGAACTGTCTGTTTTATTTGCACAGGAATTTACCCAGTTGCAGGGTAAGTTTGTGTACTGCAGCAGTGAAGCCGAAATGCAGCAACAATTGCAGGCATTGATTACGGCAAAGGAATGGACAAAGATATATTGCAGCGACCGCCGATGGAATAACCGTTTCAGCAATACCATTAGCCTGCCTACCTGCGATGCATCCATTACCGGCTGCGAACTGCTTGTGGCCCGTACCGGCACCATTGTAATGAGTGCTGCGGAGCAAAGTGGCCGTACTGTAAGCGTGTATGCGCCGGTACATATTTGTATAGCCTATACCAGTCAGCTTGTATTTGATATTAAAGATGCGCTTGAAGCATTAACGGTAAAATATACCGGCAATATACCTTCGCTGATAACATTTGCCAGCGGGCCCAGCCGAACGGCGGATATTGAAAAAACCTTAGTAACGGGAGTGCATGGCCCAAAAGAAGTGTATTTGTTTTTGGTAGAGGGGTTGCCGGGAAGCTGATACACATTTACGGAATAAGTATTGTTGCAGTGCAAAAATCAGTGTAGTGCCAGTCTGCATTTATTATTTATTAAAAAAAGCTCAGCCCTCATACTTCAGGCGCTATTACACAAACATCTTGGCAGGCGCAGGCAACCAGCCCTCTAACATGCTCCATTTTAATTTTAGCCTGTTATCCTCTATTATGGTACGTTATTATGTACGTAATTACGTACACTTGGTCAATAAACGTAAAAATTATGCAAGCTGTATCCATAACCCAGTTAAGAAGTAACATGAAAAAATACCTGGATGATGTTTCTAAATCGTCTGACGTAATAGTGGTTTCAAGAGCTTCTGAGGATGACGCTGTGGTAATATTATCTATGAAAGAACACAATGCACTAAATGAAACCGGGCACTTGCCCTCTACGTCTGCAAACAGGCAGCGTCTTCATGATTCCATCAATCAATTACAGAAAGGTAAAACCCGAAAATTAAAATTATAACAGTTCCCAACATGAATTTTGAGTTTACAGAACATAGTTGGGATGACTTTCAATACTGGATTGAAACTGATGGCACTATTGCTGCAAAAATAAAAGATTGGCTCAATGAAATTAAAAAAACACCATTTCAGGGAATGGGCAAACCGGAGCCACTCAGATACGATTTAAAAGGTTATTGGTCTAGACGAATTACAGGCGATCATAGGCTTGTATATAAAATTGAAGGCAAAAAAGGCGTAGATTAAAAATGCTATATTATCCAATGTCGTTTTCACTATGATTAAAGCCAGCACCCAACATTGGTGATATCGATAGTGGGCTTCACAGATAAGGTTATCCTTTAGTTCTTACTACTTTAACTCTATCAAAAAGCAAGGGTCGGCAATAGTGATTTTCTGCTTCGGATTGTAGCACATTACAGCTTTCAAATTCTCACTTAAGTGCTCATTTCCAAAAGAGTAACCGGTTATAAAATATTTCGTCTGCAAAACAGCAATCGCATAAAATGCTGCCCAGCACAGCCACGGTGCAAAAGCTTTATATATGAAGTACACAAAGTGCCTGTATTACATCCGCTCACTCAACTCCAGCCAGCGCATTTCTTTTTCATCAATAAGCCTTATTAATTCACCCACACGGGCGGCGGCTTTTTGAAGGGCATCATATTCAAGCCTGCCTGCGGCCATATCATTTTCCAACTGTTGCTTTTCCTGCTGCAACAGCGGCATTTCTTTTTCGATGGTTTCAAATTCGTACTTCTCTTTAAAGCTGAGGGTTTTTTTATTTTCTTTTACGGCGGAAGCAGGCAGGGGGTTTTCCTTGATGGAATTGTCGGCCTTTTTATTTGCTGCTTCGGTTTCTTTTTGCCAGCGGTACTGGCTGTAATTGCCCGGAAAATCTTTTACCAGGCCATCGCCTTCAAACACAAAAAGATGCTCTACCAGGCGGTCCATAAAATACCGGTCGTGGCTTACAATTAAAATACAGCCGGGAAAGTCTAATAAAAATTCTTCTAGCGTACGCAGGGTTTGCAAATCAAGGTCGTTGGTGGGTTCATCCAGCACCAGGAAGTTGGGATTGCGAAACAAAATACTCAGTAATTGCAGCCGGCGCTTTTCGCCGCCACTTAATTTGCTCAGGGGGGTGTATTGCTGCTCGGCACTAAAGCCAAATTTTTCCATAAACTGTGCAGCGCTTATTTTGCTGCCATCGGCCAGCGGAAAAAATTCGGCAAAGGTTTTTACATATTCAATGGCTCTTTTATCTTCTTTTATCACTAAGCCTTCCTGGTTAAAATTGCCAAACACCACCGTATCACCATGATTAATTTTGCCACTGTCGGGTGGTTCTATTTGTAAGGCTATCCGCAACAGGGTAGATTTACCAATCCCATTGCGCCCAACAATGCCAATGCGTTCGCCTTTTTTAAAAGTATAGTCAAAGCCTTTAAGCAGTACTTTATCGCCATAGCTTTTATATACTTTTTTCATCTCTAACACTTTGCCGCCAAGCCTTGTCATCTTTACCTGCAGACTTACGCCCAGGTCTTCATTTTTTTGCTTCACTCTTTCTTCCAGCCCCGCAAAAGCATCTTCCCTCGATTTTGATTTGGTGGTTCGGGCTTTTGGTTGCTTACGCATCCATTCCAGTTCCCGGCGGTAAATGTTTTTATCTTTTTTCAGTTCGCTTTG
The DNA here is from genome assembly GCA_937873715.1 of uncultured Chitinophagaceae bacterium. Taxonomy (GTDB): domain Bacteria; phylum Bacteroidota; class Bacteroidia; order Chitinophagales; family Chitinophagaceae; genus Ferruginibacter. The sequence goes on along the minus strand of CALMYJ010000003.1, from coordinate 484,472 downwards.
CTGCACTTCCTGCCGCAGGCTTTTTTGCTCCAAAAAATAATCGTAATTGCCTTTGTGCACATACAGGTTGCCCTGGTCAATTTCTATTATTTCGTTGCACACGGCATCCAGGAAATAACGGTCGTGGGTAACCAGCAGTAAAGTAACTTTTTGGGCACTTAAATAATCTTCGAGCCACTCTATCATTTCCACATCAAGGTGGTTGGTGGGTTCATCTAATATCAGCAGGCATTTGCCCTGCTGTATGCTGGCTTCGGCAAGGGCCTGTGCAAGGGCCACTCTTTTACGCTGGCCACCGCTCAGGTTTTTTACCGGCTCATTCAGGTGGTGCAGGTTTAGCCTGCCGAGTATTTGTTTAATATCATTTTCAAAAGTCCAGGCATTCAGTTCGTCCATCCGTGCCATCAATGCCGTAAGTATTTCGGCATCCTCGCTGCCCGATTCAATAAACTGCTCGTATTGCTTAACAATTTTTACAAGGGGGTTATCCATCCGCAGCACATTATCCCAAATGGTTTTGCTGTCGTCAAAAACATTTTCCTGCTGCAGCATAATCACTTTTACATCTTTATGTACCCACACGGTACCTTCATCGGCAGTATCGAGGCCGGCAATAATTTTGAGCAGGGTTGATTTACCCACACCATTCCTGGCTACAAGGGCAATTTTATCGCCTTCCTCAATATAAAAGCTGATGTTGTGAAAGAGGGAACGAATACCGAATGACTTGCCTAAATTTTCTACAGAAGCGTAATGCATAGCCGCAAAGATAATGGCATGAGGCTATAGCGAAATTTCGCCTTTCATATAAAACCTGCACTGGCCGCTGATGATTACCCTGTCGTTGGGAAGTTGCTCACACCATAGCTCGCCGCCCCGGGCCGACAATTGCAGGGCATGCAGGTGTTGCTTCCCTAATTTTTCGCTCCAGTAGGGTATAAGTTGTGAGTGGGCCGATCCGGTTACAGGATCTTCATCAATACCGGCGCCGGGTGCAAAAAAACGGGAAACAAAATCTACACTGTCACCTTTGGCTGTTATGATTACTTTATCGTAATATTTTTTCATCAGGGTAAAATCGGGGGTGCAGTTTTTTACGGCAGCTTCGTTGTCAAGTTCCACCAGCAAATCCCGGTGCTTATATACCTGTACAATAGGTACGCCGCCCAATGCGGCAGAGAGGGTAATATCCTGTTCAGCAACCGGCGAAGGTTTCCAGGATGGAAAATCCATGTGCAGTAAGTTGTCTTTTTTTGTAACAGTAAGTATGCCGCTTTTTGAACTAAACTTTATTGCAGGTTTATCAAAATCCAGTTTTTCAAAAAGCACATAAGCGCTGGCGAGGGTGGCATGACCACAAAGATTTATTTCTACGGCAGGAGTAAACCAGCGGATATCGTAATCGGCTGCTTCATGTTGCGAGGGAATGATATATACTGTTTCGCTCAGGTTATTTTCCAGTGCAATATTTTGCAGTAAATCATCGCTCAGCCAGCTTTGCAGGGGGATAACTGCAGCAGGGTTACCACCAAAAAGTTTGTTCGTAAATGCGTCTACCTGGTAAAGTGATAGTTTATTCATGGCAATAAAATTGTGAGGGTGAAAATATTATTCGGCTACTATTTCTTTAACTGCAGCCACCACATCTTCCATATTAGGCTTGCTGAAATAGTCGCCATCACTGCCATAAGAAGGCCGGTGGGCCTGGGCCGTGAGTGTACGGGGGGCAGCATCGAGCAGTTGATAGCCTTTTTGTTCTTCCATTACTTTATTAAACATATAGGCTGCGGCGCCGCCGGGTACATCTTCATCTACAAAAAGGATGCGGCTGGTTTTTTTGAGCGAAGCGGCTATGATATGGTATTTATCAAATGGCAGCAGGGTTTGCACATCCACCACTTCGCAACTAATCCCCATTTTTTCGAGGTATGCTGCGGCCTCACTCACAATACGCAAGGTAGAACCATAGGACACAATAGTAATATCGCTGCCATAGCGTATAATTTCCGGCACGCCCAATTCTACCCGGTAATCCAGCAAATTAGAAGGCAGTTTTTCTTTGAGGCGATAGCCATTTAAACATTCAATAATCAAGGCCGGGTCGTTGCTTTGCAAAATAGTATTGTACATGCCTGCAGCCTGTACCATATTACGGGGCACACATACATATACGCCACGCAGGGCATTTATGATCATCCCCATTGGTGAGCCGCTATGCCATATTCCCTCCAGCCGGTGGCCACGGGAGCGTATAATCATGGGGCAGCTTTGCTTGCCTGCCGTACGGAAATGAATGGTGGCCAAATCGTCGCTAAGGGTTTGGAGGCCATACAGCAGGTAATCGAGATACTGTATTTCAGCTATCGGTCGCAAGCCTCTTAGTGCCAGCCCAATACCCTGCCCTACTATAGAAAGCTCTCTTATACCGGTATCAAAAATGCGGTTGCTGCCATATTTGGCCTGCAGACCGGCAAAGCCCTGGTTTACATCGCCTATAAAACCAAGGTCTTCACCAAAAGCTACTACTTTGTTATTGGCGGCAAACAGGGCATCAAAATACCTGTTGATGATTTCGTAACCATTTATAAGTAGCGCATTGGGTGCATATTGCAACTCGGTACCTTTTACATTTAATGCCGCTTTGGGCCCCTCGTTGTACAGGTAGTTGTTGTACAATGCAGCATTGGCCTTACGCAAAGAATGATAAAAGGCTTTTAAATCGCCTGAAGTCGGGTGATGGCTTACAATATCCAGCGCCTGGGCAAGGGCTTTAAGTATATCCCTGCGCAGGGGCTCTTTTATTGCTGTAAGATTGTTTTGCAGTTGTTTTATCCCTGCCTGTTCTGCCGCATCCAATTGGGGCAATATATTGGCAAGTAATGCTTGTGCCTGCTTAAGTTGCAGGCGGAGCGGTTGAGTAAATTTATCCCAGGCTCGTTGTTTGCTGTCTTTTACATGATGCTTGGCAGCCAGTTCAATATCGCTGAGTTCCTCCTCGGCAGAGAGTTCGTTGGTTAAAATCCATTTCCGCATCTGGCGAATGCAATCCCACTCTTTTTCCCAGGCAAGCCTTTCGGTTGTTTTGTACCGTTCATGGCTGCCGGAAGTGGAATGGCCCTGTGGCTGTGTTAACTCTTCAATGTGAAAAACTGCCGGTGTGTGTGTATCTCTAATTTTTTGAATAGCCGGCTCCAGCACTTCGCACATGCCTGCATAATCCCAGCCTTTCAGGCGGTAAATATCAATTCCATTGGTACCCTCTTTTTTCTGCAATCCTTTTAAGGCTTCCGAAATGGAGGCCTTGGTGGTTTGCACATCTTTGGGTACCGATATGCCGTAGCCATCGTCCCACACAAAAATGGCCAGGGGTATTTGCATTACCCCGGCAGCATTTACCACTTCCCAAAAATGCCCTTCGGAGGTAGAGGCATCGCCAATGGTGGCAAAGCAAATTTCGTTGCCATTTTTGCTGAGTGCCGGCATATGTGCCTGGTAGGCTTTTTCTTCCCTAAAGAGTTTTGAGGCCAGTGCCAAGCCCAGTGAACGGGGCATTTGCGAAGCGGTAGGCGCCATATCGCTGGTGCTGTTTTTCTGTTCTGTCCATGGCAGCCATTCGCCAGCTTCATCCACATTAGGTGTGGCAAAATGGGCATTCATTTGCCTGCCTGCACTAAAAGGGTCGTTATTGATATCAGGATCGGCAAAAAGCTGGGAAAAATATTGCTCTACCGTAGCAATGCCGGTAGCCAGCATCAGGGTTTGGTCGCGGTAATAGCCGGCACGTACATCGCCTTGCCTGAAAAATTTGGCTACAGCAACCTGTACCACTTCTTTACCATCGCCAAAAATGCCAAACTTTGCCTTGCCGGTAAGTACTTCCTTACGGCCAAGCAAACTTGTTTCGCGGCTGATGCAGGCAAGCCGGTAATCGTTCAGCACTTCGTTACGGAAGTTTTCGAAGCTCAGCTTGCCCTGCAATACTGCATCCTGGTTGGCAACTGCATCCATAAAACAAAAGTAAAGTTTTACGGTAGATGATTGTTAAAAAATTGAAAACGGGAGGAGAATTTTCAGGCAGCTTTTTCGTTTTATTATCTTTGAACTGAATTCTAACACACCCTTTTATGAAAAAACTTTTTTATGGCATTGTTGCATTGCTGTTTTTAAACTCAGCAACGGCACAGGTAACCACAACAACGGATGCGCCGGCTAAAGAAACCATTCGCCTGAAGGAGGCCGAATACGATTTTGGCAAAATCCCTCAGGGTAAGCCGGTAACCCATGTTTTTGAAGTGGTTAATGCCGGTAAAGACTCTTTAAGAATAAACAATGTGCAGGCAAGCTGCGGCTGCACCACGCCCAAATGGGAGCAAAACAAGGCGTATGGCCCCGGCGAAACGGCCACTATTACTGTAGGCTATAATGCTGCCAGTGAAGGCATTTTTGCTAAAACTATTACGCTTACCTACAATGGCACAGAAAGTAAGCAGTTGCTTATTAAAGGTGAAGTATGGAAAACGCCGCTCAGCTCGGCCCCTGAAAATAAAGACCTGGGCAGCCTGAAAGAATTGTAAATTTTAAAATCAACATAAAAAACATAACATGAAAAAACTCTTGTTAGTATTAGCCGTATCTGCTTTCGGCACAGCGTTATTTGCACAGAAAAAAGTGGCTGATATAGCCAAATTTGAAAGCGAAACCATTGATTTTGGTAAAATTAAGCAGGGTGTTCCCCAAAAAGGCACTTTTAAAGTAACCAATATTGGCAGCGAACCGCTGATTATTGAGCAGGCAAACCCTACCTGTGGCTGCACCATTTCCGACTATACCAAAGAGCCTATTGCTCCGGGCAAAAGCGGTTATATAAATGCCACATACAATGCGGCGGCCATGGGCCATTTTGATAAGCACCTTACGGTAAAATTTGCCGGTATTGACGAAATTAAATCTATCTCTTTTACCGGCGATGTTGTTTCTGCTGAAGAGTTTGACAAGCTGAAACCTGCGGCGGCAGCCAAGCCAAAAGATAAAGAAGACGTTGCAAAACCTGCCGAAGCACCAGTGAAAAAAACAGCTAAAAAAAGCTAATACATACGTTTAAATCATAAAAAATGCCACGATAAATCGTGGCATTTTTTTATAAGTATCATTGTCGTTTTACACTGCAAAGCTTTCGCCACAACCACAACTGCGGCTGGCATTGGGGTTATTAAAATAAAAACCCTTGCCGTTCAGGCCGTCGCTGAAATCGAGTTCGGTATTTACCAGGTATAAAAAGCTTTTAAGGTCTGTAACAATTTTTACCCCCTTGTCTTCAAACACTTGGTCCATGGGTTCTTGTTCATTATCAAAGTCCATTTTATAGCTAAGGCCGCTGCAACCACCGCCCACAACACTTACCCTCAAAAAATAAGAAGGATCGTCGGCAATACCGGCATCCGTCATCAAACTGATGACTTTTGCCTTGGCCTTATCGCTGATAAAAATTGCGTTATCTGTTGCTACCATTTTGTTTTACTTTAAACACAGAATGTTTCTGTTAGACGCAGCTAAAGCCACATCTAAAAATCACCCATCCTAAATAAGCCTAGTGCACCACACTATCTTCAAACTTGATGGCTTCCATACCGTTTTTAACCCTGTAGTCGTTGATGGCGGCTTTGATGGCATCTTCTGCCAATACAGAGCAGTGAATTTTTACAGGCGGAAGATTAAGCTCTTCCACAAAATCCATATTATCTACTTTAAGGGCATCATCGATGCTTTTGCCTTTAAGCCATTCGGTGGCTAATGAAGAAGAAGCGATGGCCGAGCCGCAGCCAAAAGTTTTAAATTTAGCATCGGTGATGGTGCCGGTAGCATCATCTACCTGTATTTGCAGGCGCATCACATCGCCACATTCGGGAGCGCCTACCAGGCCGGTACCTACATTTTGGGCACTTTTATCCAGTGTACCCACATTTTTGGGGTTCTGGTAGTGATCGATTACTTTTTCTGAGTATGCCATTGTATTAATTTTTAAAATTTTGAATTATAAATTCAACAGGTAACATTTAAAATATTGCTTAGTGGTGTGCCCACTCAATAGTGTTCAAATCGATACCTTCTTTATACATTTCCCACAGGGGGCTCATTTCTCTTAATTTAAGTACAGTTTCACTCACCGCTTTAATGGTATAGTCAATCTGTTCTTCGTTAGTAAACCTGCCCAGGCCAAAACGAAGTGAGCTGTGTGCCAGATCGTCGCCAAGGCCTAATGCTTTCAACACATAAGAGGGTTCAAGCGAAGCCGAGGTGCAGGCCGAGCCGGAACTGAGGGCAATGTTTTTATTAAAGCCCATCATCAGGCCTTCGCCTTCCACGTATTTAAAAGAGATATTAGAAACATGGGGCAGGCGGTGTTCACGGCTGCCATTTACATAAGCTTCTTCCAGTTTCAATAATTCTGTTTCCAGTTTATCCCTCAGCTTGCTGATGCGTTTGGTATCTTCTTCCATTTCGAGGCGGCAGAGTTCGCAGGCCTTACCAAAACCAACAATACCGGGCACATTGAGTGTACCGCTGCGCATGCCTCTTTCGTGGCCACCGCCATCCATTTGGGCAGTTACTTTTACCCTTGGGTTTTTACGGCGAACATACAAGGCACCCACCCCTTTTGGGCCATACATTTTGTGGCCGGTAAACGCCATCAGGTCTATACCATCTTTATTTACATCAACAGGTATTTTGCCTACGGCCTGTGTGGCATCGGTAAAAAACAGCACGCCATTCTTTTTGGCTAAAGCGCTGATTTCTTTTACGGGCTGTATGGTGCCAATTTCGTTATTGGCATACATAATAGCAATGAGTATGGTAGTTGGTTTTATAGCTGCTTCCAGTTCCTTTAAATCAATAAGCCCATCAGGATTAACCGGCAGGTAGGTTACTTCGCCGCCTGCTTTTTCAATGTGCTTGCAGGTATCTAATACTGCTTTATGTTCTGTTACAGCAGTAATGATATGATTGCCTTTGCTGGCATACATTTCGAATACGCCTTTGATGGCAAGGTTATCTGCCTCGGTGGCACCGCTGGTAAAAATTATTTCTTTAGGATCGGCGCCAATTAATTTAGCCACCTGTTCACGGGCATAGTCCACCGCTTCTTCGGCCTCCCAGCCAAAGGGATGGTTGCGGCTGGCGGCATTACCAAAGTGTTCCAGGAAATAGGGCGTCATGGCTTCCAGCACACGGGGGTCCATCGGCGTGGTGGCATTGTTATCTAAATAAATCGGTAGTTTCAACATAATAGGTTATTTATTATTCCAAACACGAAATTACTGCAAAAGGTTCTACTTTTAGCGGTATTAAAGCGCCGCAAAAGCCATTTTACGGATTTCGTAAACACTTCTTTTATGCTCAAGCCGGAACATATCGGGATAGCTGTTAAAGCACTGTCAATTTCCATTCCACTATTCGAAAAACTGCTGAATAGTCAGTGTTACAAAACCGAGCTGGTAGAAAGCGAGGGGGTAAACACGGCATTTTTTAAAGTGGGCGACAGCAAAATTGAATTGCTCGAAAGCCAGCATAGCGATGGGGTTATTGCCCGTTTTATAGAAAAAAAGGGCGAAGGGATACACCATATTGCTTTTGAAGTGGCTGATATAGAAGCCGAAATGAAAAGGCTGCAACAGGAGGGTTTTGTACTGCTCAATGATACACCAAAAAAAGGCGCCGATAATAAGCTGGTATGCTTCCTGCATCCCAAAGGTACCAACGGGGTACTGGTGGAGCTGTGCATGGAGCGAAAGCCGGCAGAATAAATCAGCTTAAAAAGGGATTATACAATTTTTCATCGCCAATGGTAGTGGCAGGGCCATGGCCACTGTACACCACTGTTTCATCGGGCAGCACCAGCAATTTGGTACGGATGCTTTTGAGCAGTGTTTCATGGTTACCGCCGGGCAAATCCGTTCGTCCAATACTGCCTTTAAATAATACATCGCCACCAATAACAAAACCCTGCTTTTTGCAATAAAAACAAATATGGCCCGGGGAGTGGCCGGGGGCTTCTAATACAATTAGTTCATCATCGCCCAGGTGAATGGTATCACCTTCTTTCAGCCAAATCATATCGCCCTGGTAATTATCAAAAGGCAGGCCCCACATGAGGCCCGATGCCGGGGCAAAATCCAGCACTGGTTTTTCTTTTTGATGTAATTGCAGGGTAAGCCCCCAGGTGTCGTTTACATATTTATTGCCAAATACATGATCGAGGTGGCAATGGGTATTGAGCAGCATTTGAGGGGTAAGGCCGCTCTTGCTGATGAATTGATTGAGCCGGGTTTTTTCATCATCATCATAACAGCCGGGGTCGATAATGGCACAGCCGCCTGTTTCGTTGTAAAGCACATAGGTATTTTCCTGTACGGCGCTAAACACAAAGCTTTTTATCTGCCACATGCTCAAAAGGTTTTAACAATTAAAAGGATATTTTTACAGCCCGTTGCAAAAGGGTAATTTTAGTTTATTAAACGGTAAAGTTAGTATGGCAAATTTCCGCAGGGTATTTTTTTTGTTTTTCAGCATCATTCTTTTTAGCAGTACTGGGGCAGTGGCTCAAATCATCAATGCCGTTGAGTTTGGCCGCAACCGGGTGCAATACAAAAAGTTCAAATGGCAATATTATCAATCGTCCAACTTTAATGTTTACTTCAATCAAAACGGGCAGGAAATTGCCAAGTTTGTACTGCAGGTGGCCGAAGAAGAATTGCCCGGTATTGAAAGCTTTACCGAATACAGCCTGCAGCGCAGGGCTAATATTGTAGTGTACAACGAATTTGCCGACTTACAACAATCCAATATTGGCATTGGCATCGACTGGCAAAATACCGGCTCGGCCACCAAACTGGTGAACAATAAAATGGTGGTGTATTTTAATGGCGACCACCAGCACCTGCGCCGCCAGATAAGGCAGGGCATCGCTAAAATTATTACCGACAATATTTTATTTGGTGAAGACCTGGGTGAATTTGCCGGCAACCAGGCCCTGCTGGACTTACCGCAATGGCTTATTGATGGCTATGTAAGCTATGCTGCCGAAAACTGGAGCACAGCGCTGGATGATGAATTGAAAAGCGAAATTCTCAGCGCCAACTACAAAAATTTTTATGCCTTTGCTTTTGATAAACCAGCCTTAGCCGGTCATGCTTTCTGGTATTTTATACAAGAAAAATACAAGAAAGAAAATGTAACCTACTTCCTGTACCTGGCCCGTGTATATAAAAATTTAAACCGGGCAAGCATACAGGTATGCAAAATGAAATTTAAAGACCTGCTGGCCGAGTTTATGGAATACCAGGAGGATAAATACGAAAACGATATACGCCGCCGTAAGCCTTACCCCAAAGGCAACCTGGTAGAAAGCTTTGACATTAACAAGCGGCAGGATTATTACCGCATCAATGTAAACCCACAAAAAAAGAACAACAGCTATGCTATGGTGGAATACAAAAAAGGTATCATCAGGATAAAGCTGGTAGAAGATTTTGAATACACCGTACTGCTGAAATATGGTATTCTCAGCCGTCAAAATGAAACCAACCCCGATTATCCGCTGCTGGCCTGGGATCCCAAGGGCACAAGACTTACCGTTATTTACCAGCAGGAGGGCCGGTTAAAATTGTTTGTATATGATGTGGTAACCCGGATAAAATATCCGAAGTATGACTTAACTGATAAATTCCAGATGATACAGGATGTAAAATATATGCTGGATAGCCGCACACTTTTATTAAGTGCTGTTAAAGACGGCCACTCCGACATTTTTACCTTTAACCTCGAAAACGAAAAAGTACAGCAAATTACCAATGATGTGTATGCCGATCTGGATGCCACATTTGTTTCGTTCCCTAACAAAACCGGCATTATATTTTCCAGCAACCGCCCTGCTGCCGATACCCGTGGTGGCGACACTTCTATCCCCAGCCACAACCGGTACAATGTGTTCCTGATTACCAATTTTGGCCAAAAGGCAGAGCTGAACCAAATTACACAACTTACCGACCTTAAGTATGGTAATGCCCGATACCCAACCCCCTACAACGAAAATCATTTTACATTCATCAGCGACGAAAACGGTATTGGTAACCGTTATGCCGGCTTTTTTACCACCAAAGCCGCAGGGCTTGATACACTGGTGTTGATAGGTGATGATATTTTACGTAACCCCTCACCTAAAGAAGTAGACAGTGTTTTAAAGGCACAGAAAAAAGAAGATGTGGATTCTATTGCCGTTGTGGCTGTTTCAAAAGATTCGGTGTATACCTTTCCGCTCACCAACTACCAAAGCAGCGTAGCCGAAAGCAGGGTGGCCGGCGATAACCAGCAGGTAAGCGAAGTAACCCGGCAAAGCGATGAAAAGATTTTGTACAAATTAAAGATAGACGATAATACCCTGCGCCGCCGCAACATAACCGCAGCACCTACCACTTACATGAAAAACGTGGTAATGGCTGATAAGATTAATACAGCCGATGCCGATAAATATACCAAACCACAACCCGGTGATGATACGCCGGGCAAAGACGATAATTTATTTCAAACGGAATTTGATACCGATACCAGCAGTGGGCAGCCCCATCAAACCACCATTGCACCGCTCAGTTTTACTCAAAATGATGTGCTGAAAAATGCAAAACTGTATCCCTACAAGCCGGTAAAGTTTGGTGCCGAATATGGCGGAATTGGTTTTAGCAACGCCATTTTATTTAACCGCTATCAACCCTATGCTTTTGGGCAGGGCCCCATTATGCTGGGCTCCGAAACCCCCCTGAATGGCCTGATACGCCTGGGCACATCCGAGTTGATGGAAGATGTAAAAATCAATGGTGGCTTCCGGCTTTCTACTAACCTTAAGGATAATGAATGGCTGATGAATTACCAGAATTATAAGCGCCGGTTCGACTGGGGTCTTACTTTTTACAGAAACGCCATGCAAACGGTAGATTTTCAAACCGCCAATTTTGAACTTTATACCAAAACCATTTCGAACATTTACCAGGCTAATATTGCCTACCCATTTGATAATGCCAGGAGGGTAAGCCTGAGCTTTGGTATTCGTAACGACAGGGTGGTATACCTTACAGATATTACCGTAAACAATGGCGGTACACTTAAACTGCCTGATGTTAACCGGCGATTTGCGCAAACGCATGTAGAATATGTATACGATAATACGCTCAACCCTACACAAAACATTTGGGAAGGGCTGCGCTACAAAGTCTTTTTCGACTGGAATACCGATATCAGTAAAGAAAAAAATAACTCCGGCAAGTTTAACTTCAACTGGGGATTTGATGCCCGGCATTATTATCCCATCTATCGCAACTTTACCTGGGCCGTACGTGCTGCCGGCGATTTTAGCTGGGGTAGCCAAAAAACCATTTATTACCTTGGCGGAGCCGATGGCTGGCTGATGTTTGGCGATTCCCGCAAATTTTTTAATACCGAAAATCCGCCGGCACAGGATATGACCTATGCCTTTCAAAGCCTTGCCCTTAACCTGCGTGGCTTTAAGCAAAATGTAGCCAACGGCAATAATGCCGTAACTATCAACAGCGAATTAAGGCTTCCCATACTCAGCACATTTTTTAACCGCCCGGTAAATAATGCCTTCCTGCGCAACTTTCAATTAGTACAGTTTGTTGATTTAGGCACGGCATGGAATGGGGCTTATAAAGGTATTTCAAGGCCATTTATTACATACCCTGCCACCGACCCCATCAATGGAAACCCCCTGCCGCTGAGGGTAATAAAAAGAGCAGGTGGTATTGGCCCCCTTGCCGGTGGATATGGCTTTGGCGCAAGGAGTATTGTGCTGGGCTACTTCCTCAAGTTTGATGCGGCCTGGGAAATGAATGGCATTTTTAAAGGACGCCCCATGTACTACTTCAGCCTTGGGCTTGATTTTTAAAACTCCTTTTTTCATGCATAAGGCCCGGCAACTGTTTGATGGCATAATACATCAAACTGAAAAATGCGGTGAAAATTAGTGTGATGAGCCAGATGCGATAATGGTGTACCGGGGCTGTGCAATAGTTGGCAATATCCCTTAACAAATGATGCGGATAGGTAACAATGTCCCAACTGTTCCACCGGTCGAACCGGCCAAGGTATACGCCAAAAGAGCCGGCGAAAATAAAAAAAAGGGTAAGCTGCCCTGTAACGACGCTGCTTTTTAAATGCCGGTTCAAAAACTGCTCTATCTTATACAAGGATGCAAAAGCATACAGCAAACCCAATATTGATGCCGTAAACAACAGTATTGCATCGTACCAGGCCGGTACACTGGCTTCTTCCTGCAGGTGAATGAGATCGGTAACCACATAAAGGGCATTGGGGAAAAACAACAGCCAGCAGGCCAGCACACTCAACGTTTTCCAGCTTTTGAATATGCGGCATTTATGAATATACAGGCTTAACCCAAAAGGTATCCAAGCCAGGAAAATATTCCACAATAAAAAAATATACTTTTTACTACCGGTATAGCCTATCCGTGCAAATATCAGTACAGCAAGGAACAGGATAAATAATGCCGTAATTCTTTTAAATAAGGATAGCCTTGCCATATTAACTCAATACATTTAAAATTTTAGGAACAAAAATAATACAACCACAAACAGCACTTCCGGCTGCGGCAACCAGTACGGCGCCTGCGGCGGCATCTTTTATAATTTTTACACCGGGGTGCAGGGCCGTGGTAAAGCTGTCGCACAATTTTTCCAGTGCTGTATTCAATAGTTCAAGGCTGATAACAGCAGTGCAACATAACACTACAACCAGCCATTCGGCAGCACTGATAGCCAGCCCAAAACCTGCACCGGTAACCAACACTGTTGCCAGCAGGTGTATCCGCAGGTTAGCCTGTGTGGCAAACCCATAGCGGATGCCCCGCAGTGCATAGCCAAATGACTTGAATAGTTGCATCCTCTTTTTACTAATAATACTTACGCTAATGAACAAGGTTCAGCTTCGGAAAACGAGTTAACATTTTTTACAACCCTGTACCCATATCCACGGTTAGCTTCCTGCCCATGCTGTGCCAAAGATACCCACAGCCAACTCGATCCAAATCAATAAAAATAACACAATAAGGATAATACAGGCTGCTGCCTTAAGTCGGGTTGATTGTACCTTTCTTAAAATAAACTCTAATAATAGCCCGGTGCCAAGCATTAATACTCCTGCCGCAATAAAATCAAATGCGGTCCATTTTACTTCTTGTGTAAACTGCATGGCTGTAAAAGGTACAAGTAAAATCAGCACAATGCAAAGTACAAATACCAGCAGTCTTTTATTAGGCTTTGTTATAGCATTTTTTGCTTTCGACATAGTTTTTGTTTTTAACTTTTAGGTCATGAATAGTTTATGATGGAATTACTGTACTTTCTTCCTCACTCCAGTTAATACGCCTGCTGAAATACATAATAACAGCTAAGAGTACAAACAGGCCAATGCTGCCAAACAGTAATGCATTATCCTGTAACTGTATCAACACATATATAAACAGGTACAGCATAGTAAGTATGAGAGAGAATAGCAGCACCACGGGCCATTTTTTAAATATGCCCATAGTGTACCAGCCAATCAACAATATGGTGGCAGCTGCGGCAACCAGGTAGGCCTGCCCAAATGCGATATACTCCGAAATAGATAACAGCAGGGTATAAAAAAGTACCAGGGCAAAGCCAATCAAAATGTATTGCAAGGCATGCACTTTGCGCTTGTTATACATTTCGAGAAAGAAATACACAAAGAAGGTTAATGCAATAACGAGTACGGCATATTTTACGCTTCGCATAGTTTGGGCATAACTGTCAATGGGCTGCAGCAGGCGAACGCCAAAGCTGCTTTCGCTAATACTATAATCGCTGAGGCTGGTAAAGGATTGCGGATAGCTGCGGTTAAACTGCATTACTTTCCATTCGGCTGTAAACCCCTTTTCTGTTACCACGCTTGTATCGGGCAGGTATTTACCATCAAAGGCTGGGTTGTTCCAGGTGCTTTCCAGGTTTACTTTAGTGTTGTTACCAAATGGCGTTACATACAGCCATTCGCTACCCTTTAATGCAATGGATATAGTAAATCTGCTGCTCTTTGCCGTAATATCTTCAGCGCTAAGTTTAAGTGTGCTGCTTACACCGGTACGCAGCCAGTCGATATTGGGCAGGCCGGTTTCAAAGTCGTAGGCACTATCGTTCCACTGCAGGCGCAGGTTTTCGCCAATGCCTTTAAAATCGCCGATACCAAGGCACACTACCGATTCATCAAAGTGTAGGGCAGTTATGCTTACGGGCAACTTATCCGGCTTGGGTAGCTTAAAGCTGCCGCTTAACTGTATGTTGCTGCTATACACCGGTACGGTAAATATGCTGCGGTGTTTTATTTGCGGATATAGCTTCCCGTTAACATTTAATACATCGGGCAAAATATACAGGTAGTTTTTACGCAGCACCGTTTTATTAGTAGTAGCATCTTTTTCTTCGGTGTAATAGGGTACGGCCAAAAACGGCCCGGTAACGGTTTGGGCATCGGCCCATTTGCTGCTTACCTCCCTCACCACTTCGGCACGGCGGCTTTCCCGGTCGTTTACCAAAAACATGATAAAAAAAGTAGGGATAAGCAGCACCAGGATTAAAAACCCGATAAATACTGCTTTAAGAATAAGCCGGTTTTTTTGCCAGAAACTGAGTGAGGGATTAGGTTCCATACAAGTTGATGTTTAAATTATTAAAAAGTGCTTTGAATTTCAAAGTATTGATACAAAAAAAATTTACTTCGTTCCTTTTATCATTTTTTCAAGTGCTTCAAGATGCGCCCTGAAAGATTTTTCTCCAGCCTTTGTGGCCATATAGGTTGTATTGGTTTTACGGCCAATAAAGCCTTTTTGCACTTTAATGGCACCACTTTCTTCCAGTGCTTTCAGGTGGCTGGCCAGGTTGCCATCGGTAATATCCAGCAATACTTTCAGTTCGTTAAAGCTTACTTCATCATTTACCATAAGGGCGCTCATGATGCCCAGCCGCACACGGCTGTCGAATACTTTATTTAGATTTTCGATTGGGTTAATCATTGCACCTGCCTTTTCGCCGCTTTAAAAAATTAGCACTTAATTGCGTTCGTATTTATACCACATATACGTGCCGTATACAATGTGGAGTACACCAAAGCCGGCTGCCCAAAAATATATGCCCCAACCGGTAAACCAAAGGTTGATGATGCCCAACAGTACCTGCAAATAGCCCAGGTAGCGTATTTCATTGAGTGTGTACTTACTGGCATTCACCAGGGCAAGGCCATAAAAAATAAGGCAGCCCGGCGCCACCAAACCAAATGTGCCGAAATGTATGAGCCTGAAAAGGAATATGCCACCGGCCAGCAGGGGCACGCTAACGTTGATGAGCAATCGATAAGCCAGGTTGCCCCACATGGGTATGCCCTGCTTTTTGCTTTTGAGCCAGGTAAAAATAAAAGCGCTTACCAGGGCCCCGGTAAAGGTTGCCGCAGCAATCCAAAACAGGCGGTTGTTATACAGTAGTTCCAACTCGCTGCCGCTATCTGCAGCCGGGTTGATGATAAAATCTTTATAGCCCATTACATAATCGTAGGATACAGCAGCGCCAATAATGGCACATATCCCTGCGGCAATGCCACTTAAGCCGCTGAGGCTAATAAAGCGGCTGCTGCGCTCCATCATGGTTTTGATATGCTGTATATCTTTTAAGGACTGCTCATTTTCCTGCATAAAAGCACTTTGAAAAACAAAGTAAAGATAATTTTTTGTACTGTCCAAATTGATGTTGTGTTAAAAATCTGCCAACAATTTATGGTAGGCTCATTTATTTTTTTAAACTTTAAGGAAAATAAAAACCTTAAAACACAACATTATGGATGACTCAATTGGATTTTTTTTCGGTGGAGCCATGCTCACCATTGGCCTTTGCCTTGCCGTAATCATCATCGCTTCGCTATGGAAGATATTTACCAAGGCCGGCCAGGAAGGCTGGAAGGCAGTTATACCTATTTACAATGCTTATATCCTGCTGAAGATTGTAGGCAAGCCGGGCTGGTGGTTGCTGCTTTTTATCATACCCATTGTTAATTATGTGTTTATTATCTGGACGTACAATATGCTTTCCAAAAGCTTTGGAAAAGATGAAGGCTTTACGGTTGGGCTTGTGTTACTGGGTATCGTCTTTTTCCCCATCCTTGGTTTTGGAAGTGCAGTGTACCAGGGCCCCTATGGCGATAAAGCCGCTTACGATGCTTACCGTGGGGGTGATATTACACTTGATGCAGAAAGACAGTAATCATCAAACGTTTAACCGTTTTTTGCATCTCTGCTTACCAGCAACGTCTCCGGCACGGGACGTTGCGTACAATACATAAACTGTGTTGGACAACCTATAGCCGCAACGTTCCCGTCCCTGCACATTGCTCGTAGGAAGACCTTTCTTGTAAAAAGATAAATATTATACCCGGCATGGCCGGGTTTTTAATGCCGCTCTAAAACGGCCTTAATAGTAGTACAAGCTTTTAGTATTTCTGCAGCACTTATGGTAAGCGGCGGAGCAATACGCAGGCATTGCGGGGCAAACAAAAACCAGTCGGTAAATATCCCTTCATCAATAAGGGCATCAATAATTTTTTTATTGGTATCAAAGCTGTCGAACTCCACGGCTATCATCAGCCCGGCACTGCGTATGGCTTGTATTTTGGGGTGCTGCAGGTTGGTTACAAACAACTGCTCTTTTTCGGCAACGGTGTTTACCAGCTTTTCCTGCTGTAGCACCTTAAACGCTGCCAGCCCTGCGGCACAGCATACCGGGTGGCCGCCAAAGGTGTTGATATGGCCAAGCACCGGCTGATGGGTAAGGCTTTCCATTAGTTTTTTATCCGCCACAAATGCTCCCAGTGGCATACCGCCGCCAAGGGCTTTACCCAGCAACAAAATATCGGGCACCACATCAAACTGTTCAAAAGCAAACAGGCTGCCGTTTCGGCCAAAGCCACATTGTATTTCATCCAGCACCAGTAAGGTGCCTGTTTGTGTACAGCGTGTACGCAGAGCCGTTAGCCAGTTGTTTGCAGGCTTAATTACACCAGCTTCTGCCTGGATGGTTTCCGCAATTACGCATGCGGTGTTTTCTGTAATCTGCTCAAGGTCGGCAAAGGAATTATACCGTAGCTGTACAATGCCCGGCAGCAGCGGCCTGAAGGCGTTGCGCCAGTACTCATCTCCCATTATACTCAGGGCGCCCTGGGTGCTGCCGTGGTAGCTGTTTTTAAAAGAAATAATTTGAGTGCGGCCGGTATATCTTTTTGCCAGCTTCATGGCACCTTCGGTGGCCTCGGATCCGCTTGCGGTAAAAAAAATACTGTTGAGTGTTGTGGGCAGGTGTTGTACCAGCGCCTGTGCATACTGCACCTGTGGGCTTTGTACCAGTTCACCATACACCATCAGGTGTATATAGTTTTCTAATTGCTGGTTGATGGCAGCTACTACTGCCGGGTGGCAATGGCCCACATTACATACGCTGATGCCGGCAATAAGGTCAAGGTAGGCTTTACCGTTAGCATCCCACATGGTGCAGCCAGATGCTTTTACAATTTCGAGCGCCAGGGGTGCCGGGGAGGTTTGGCCGAGGTGCTGCAAAAAAATTTCCCTTGATGTCATGCTTTATACTTGTGTATTATAGTAAAGATACTGTGGCTGCTTTTGAAAAATATTGCTGCTAATAAAAACTGCCCCACCAGCAAGGCGGGGCAGAAAAAAACTATAAACAAATCAAATAGCTTGATTAATGATGGTGATGATGCTGAAGGCCATTAAGCTCTTCGGGTGTTACTTCTTTTTCGGCAGGTGTTACCTGGGCCTGTGCCCAGCCAAAAAGTTTTTCGGTTACCAGCCTCCTGTATGTGCTTTCCAGTTGCTTTTCATCTTTCATCATCCTTTCTACATAGCTGTCTATCCAGGAAGTATCATCTCCCAGCGATGCGCCACCAAAATAACCCATCACCTGTGCCTTCAGCGAATCTTTCAGTTCCTGCTGGCTTACATCAAGCTGGTTGTCTTTGATAATTTTATCGCTGATTAATGTCCACTTCAACTGGTTGGTAAACACGGGAAATTCGGCTTCCACCTCTTCGGCAGATTTGCGTTGCTCACCGTTTATTTGCAACCAGCGTTTTAAAAACTCTGCCGGAAACTCCATTTTAGTTTCATCCAACAGGTAGTGATATAGCTGGTCGTGTAACTGGTTGCGGCTCTGGCTATCCCAGTACTGTTGTATTTCTTCTTTTAATTTATTCCTGAATTCTTCCTCGGTAGCAATGGCAGCACCAGGAAACACTTCGTTAAAAAATTCTTCGTTGAGCTCACGCTTTTCAACCAGCCCGATTTTTTCGATGGTTAATTTAAAATATTTTTCTGCTGCTGCAGTATCCTCTTTTGCAAAACCCAGGTCTTCCAATACAGCAGCCAGCTTATCGCCTTCAAAACTGCCTGCAAGCTGAAATACTAGGCTATCGTCTTTTACTTTTCCTGTAAGCTGTTGCTTTAAAGCAGGTGAAAAATATTTCAGCATCAGGGAGTTGGCTTTGGAAATGCCGCCTTCTATGCTATTACCATCTTTATCTGTTTCGGTGAGTTGTACATTCAGCACATTTTCATCGTTATCCACTTTTTCCGGTTCAGTCATTTTGCCGCCTTTTATTTGCAGGCGGCTGGTTTCTTCCTGCACCATTTGGTCGGTTACTTTCACTTTGTGGAGGGTAAGTTTGGCTTTTGCCAGGGGTGCCAGTTCAAACTCGGGCTTTAAGCCAATTTCAAATCCAAACTCATATTCGGCCGGGTTGTTAAAATCAATTGGCTGCACCCCTGTTTCAAGTGCCAGGGGCTGGGCAAAAATATCTGGTTGTTCTTTTTGCAGGTAAGTGTATAGTTCTTTCTCTGCAGTTTTCAATACCTCTTCAGTATATATGGCGCTGCCATACATTTTCTTTACCATTCCGGTGGGCACCATTCCTTTACGAAAACCGGGGATGTTGGCATTTTTGCTATAGTCCTTTAATTTCTTCTCAAAGCCGGGAAGATAATCGTCTTTAGACAGTTTTACGGTGATTTTGTCGTTGAGCAGGCCAATGTTCTCTCTTGCTACTGAAGCCATCTGGATTGAATGTTTAATTGTTGATGTACCGGCAGGGTGCATATTGTAAACCGCCGGGAGTAAGTTAAAAAGTCCGGATGATAGGGGTCGAACCTACATGGATTGCTCCGCCAGATCCTAAGTCTGGTGCGTCTGCCAATTTCGCCACATCCGGTTTTGGGGTGCAAATGTAAGGCAAAACTGCTAAAGAATAGCATGGAAATATAGCTGCATAAAGGTTTTAACCGGTAACAGGGAAGCCCGATTGACTGAAGTGGTTTTGCGAATAGCTGCGGTTTTCCCTTTTTCAACTAAATTCGTTC
The DNA here is from genome assembly GCA_937873715.1 of uncultured Chitinophagaceae bacterium. Taxonomy (GTDB): domain Bacteria; phylum Bacteroidota; class Bacteroidia; order Chitinophagales; family Chitinophagaceae; genus Ferruginibacter. Next base: position 464,962 of record CALMYJ010000003.1, on the reverse strand, counting down.
TGTTCATGGAAGCTATTGAAACGATACCAAAGTACAACCTTACCCCCGAGGAGGAAAAAAAGGAAATTCTCCGCCATTACAGGGCGTTGCTAAAGGATTTAAAGCCAAAATTAAAGCCCGGCGATAAGGAGCTGGTGCGCCATGCTTTTGAAATGGCTGTAGAGGCACACCAAACCATGCGGCGTAAAAGTGGTGAGCCTTATATCCTGCATCCGCTGGCTGTGGCTAAAATATGCGTAGAAGAAATTGGCCTTGGCGTTAGAAGCACTATTTGTGCCCTGCTTCACGACACGGTTGAAGATACAGATATCAACCTGGATGATATTAAAAGAGAATTTGGCAACGAAATTGCCAAAATAGTAGACGGCCTTACCAAAATAAGTACCGTGATGGATGCTAATAGTAGCCAGCAGGCCGAAAACTTTAAAAAAATATTGCTTACCCTTACCGACGACCCACGTGTAATACTTATCAAGCTGGCCGACCGCCTCCATAATATGCGAACGATGGACAGTATGAAAAGGGAAAAGCAACTTAAAATTTCCAGCGAAACCGTATATGTGTATGCTCCATTAGCACACCGTATGGGCCTGTATGCCATCAAAACCGAGATGGAAGATTTATCCATGAAATACCTGGAGCCGGATACCTACCGGTATATTGCTCAAAAGCTGAGTGACACCAAAAGGGAGCGTACCCGGTATATCAACGATTTTATTCGCCCCCTGCGTGAAAAACTGGAAAAAGCCGGGTTGATTTTTGAAATACATGGCAGGCCTAAAAGCATACATTCCATTTGGAATAAAATGAAAAATAAAGGCGTAAGCTTTGAGGAAGTGTACGACTTATTTGCCATCAGGATCATACTACATTCACCACAAGACAGGGAAAAAGCAGACTGCTGGAAGGTATACAGCATCATTACAGATGCCTACAACCCCTCGCCGGAAAGGCTGCGTGACTGGCTGAGCAACCCTAAGAGCAATGGTTATGAGGCTTTGCATACCACGGTAATGGGGCCGCAAGGTAAATGGGTAGAAGTACAGATACGTACCCGGCGTATGAACGAAATTGCCGAAAAGGGCCTGGCGGCACACTGGAAATATAAAGAGGGTACAGATGAAGAAAGCCGGTTTGATAAATGGTTTCATCAAATACGGGAAGCCCTGGGCAGCCAGGATTCGAACTCCATTGATTTTCTGCAAGATTTTAAAACCTCGTTTTTAACAGAAGAAATATATGTGTACACCCCTAAGGGTGATATTAAAATGCTGCCTGTTGGCGCCAGTGCTCTGGATTTTGCTTTTAGTGTACACACCGCTGTTGGCAGTAAATGTATTGGTGCTAAGGTGAATCATAAGCTGGTGCCTATTGGTCATAAACTACGCAGTGGCGATCAAATAGAGATTATTACCAGCGCTAAACAAAAGCCCAGCCAGGAGTGGCTGAACCATGTGGTTACCAGCAAGGCAAAACAAAAAATAAAAGATACCCTTAAAGAAGAAAAAAGGAAGGTATCGGAAGAGGGCAAAAAAATGCTCCAGAAAAAACTGGATACAATTGGCGGATTAGCTACCCAGCACAATATGGAAGAGCTGGCCAGTTTTTATAAAGTAAACTCTGTGCTTGATTTGCTTTATGGTATTGCTATAAAAAAAATTGACCTGAAAGAACTTGAAAACTTTACCGCCTCTGGAGACAGGTTGTTTTTTCCGAAACCCAAAACCCCTGAACCCCAGCAAAAGGCCGATGCCGACAACCGTGGTGGTGACAAAAAGGATTCGGAGTTAATTATTTTTGGCGAAAGCAGCGACAGGATTAAGTACGCTTTAGCCAACTGCTGTAAGCCCATACCGGGTGATGATGTTTTTGGTTTTGTATCTACAAACGAAGGGCTTAAAATACACCGCACCAACTGCCCCAATGCTGCCCGGCTTATGGCTAATTACGGGCACCGTATAGTAAAAACCAAATGGGCAAAAAATAAAGAAATATCATTTCTTACCGGGCTAAAAATTACCGGGCTGGATGATGTGGGTGTTATACACAAAATTACCAACCTTATCAGCGGGGAAATGAAATTCAATATTGCGGCAATGACGATAGAGGCGAAGGAAGGAATTTTTCATGGCAACCTCAAAATTTATGTACACGATAAAGATGAGCTGGATGAACTTTGTGACAGGCTGCTTGCGTTACCTGGTATAGAAAAGGTAGACCGGTACGATACAGAATAAAACCATCAATACATATTTTTTATTATGCAGGAACTTATTGCACAAATTTCGGGCAAAGCCGGAATTACTGAGGCACAGGCCGCAGTTGCGCTTGAAACCGTAAAAGATTATGTGAAAGAAAAATTTCCGATGATGGCTGGTGCGGTGGATAAGTTGTTTGCCGCTGAGCCACCCATAAATGATACCCCGGATTACTAACCGAACGCCTATCTTATTTCTTTAACCACATTGTAAATTACTTTGGGCTTACCAAGGGTATAATAATGTAATACAGGTGCGCCAAAAGCTTTTAATTCTTTTGACTGCTGAATGAGCCACTCTGTACCAATAATTTCTATTTCTTCATCCGATTTCGCTTTCATAATTGCGCTGGACAATTCGGTAGGCATATCAATATGAAACACTTTGGGGAGTGTTGTTAGCTGCTTTTTGTTGGTGATGGGTTTCAGCCCGGGAATTATGGGTACTTCAATGCCCATATCCCTGCAGTTTTTTACAAACTGGAAGAATTTTTTGTTATCAAAAAACATCTGGGTCATTATGTAATCTGCACCGGCATCCACCTTTGCTTTCAAATACTGCAAATCAGTATCCAGGTTGGGTGCTTCAAAATGCTTTTCAGGATAGCCTGCCACACCAATACAAAAATCGGCACGGCCACCATCTTTAATATCTTCTTCAAGGTAAATCCCGTTTTTCAGGTTTACAACCTGCTTCAGTAAGTCGATAGCATAAGCATGCCCGTTAGGTTCCGGTTCAAAGTTGGCTTCATTTTTAGCCGCATCGCCCCTTAATGCCAGCACATTATTAATGCCCAAAAAATTAAGATCAATAAGTGCATCTTCGGTATCCCGGCGGGAAAAGCCGCCGCATATAAGATGGGGTACCGTATCAACATTGTAATGATTCTTAATGGCAGCACAGATTGCAACCGTACCGGGCCTCTTACGTGTTTCTACCTTTTCAAAAGTACCATCAGCCTTTTTTTTAAACATCGTTTCGCTGCGGTGATAGGTAACATTAATAAAGGATGGCTTAAACTCCATTAATGGATCAAGGTGATTATAAATGGTATTAATGGTTTTGCCTTTAAGGGGGGGTAATATTTCGAAAGAGATTAACGTATCTGAGGCCTGTGCAATATGCTCTGTTACTTTCATGTTTTAAAAAATAATGCGCAAAGCTAAATAAGTAGGCATAAAGCACAAATTGTTATTTATCGCTCATTTTTTATAGCAATTAAATGTTTAATTTATCAATAAGCTGCGGCCTGCACCAATCGCAAGGACTTGTATCAAGTTCCCAAAAACAACGATATAGACAAAAACTATTAATGTAATAGTCAAAATGGTTTGCTTGCATAGTAATTTCACTGTACTTTCGAATTCCTCTGAATCATATTTCCTAATATCCCTTTGTTACCTGCCTCCAATAGCATAACCTGATACAGTTACCATTTTCCTGCTGAAAATCGCACACATCTAATACGCATGTGAAACGCTGCATTTGTCAAAAAACCAAACATCAGAATTATGTTAAGAAATTGGTATGCAGTTTACACTAAACCAGGCCGGGAAAAAAAAGTGTCGGCCCTGCTTAATAAAAGAGGAATAACCTCTTACTGCCCTTTAAACTATGTTACATCCGATCAAACTGCCGGTGCTAACAAAAGAGGCAATTTTGAACCACTGTTTTACACACAGGTTTTTGTATTTGTATCCGGGGCGGCACTGCATACAGTAAAAAATACCCCCGGGGTAACTGGTTTGGCTTATTGGAAGGCCCTGCCAGCCATTATTTCTGCAGAAGAAATAGAAGCGATTCAAAAAATCACTAAAAAGTATATCAATATAAAACTGCAAAAAGCAGATGTACAGGAACAGCAAAAACCGGAATTGAAAGAAGAGCCAGTGTTTACATACAATCAAAATGCTGTTCGTACTAAATATCGTACCTACAAGGTAGTGCTGCCTTCGCTCGGTTGTATGCTGAGTGCTGAAAAGGAAAAGGCAGCCAGCGATATTATACAGCCCGACTTTAATAATTTATCTTTTTTTCAAAAACGCCTTGCAGCTTTATTTGCCAACTAAGGCCATTGAAACAATATACACCCGTTTTACAATCCATCATTACCAATCCTGAACAAGCTATTTGTTTTGTAAGTGCCGGTTTGTGTTTTATACAAACCTGCATTTATACAACAAGTATGTTTAGTTGTTAAATTATTCCGGCATTTACAATTGTGCTCATAAAATGCATAATTTTAAATTACGGTATTTGTCCTGCAAGCATTAAAAATACTGTGCCTCCTCAAAAACCCGGTTTACAGGATATTCAATCCATACCCGGAAAACAGTTGTTGCAATCCTTTGCTAAAACCTGTTATGTATTTATTAGTAAACAATTTAAAAATTTTACTCTATGGCACATTTTTATTCAGCTTACAGTAAGTTAATTCATGGCCAGGTGTTTTATTTTGTTAAAAAATTTCAATCGTACCCCGATTTGAAAGATGTACCGCCTGTGTTAGAAGGCTTTGGCATGCACAACGACTTTAACAAAGCCTGCACCATTGCCGGTATAACAGATACTAAAGTGAAAGAACAAATACTTAAAGATTTCAACAACGAACTGCCCCAGGCCAAAATAATTGAAATAGGAAATCAGTCGCTGAGCGACATTAAAATAGCAAAGTAGCCTAGGCACAATTCTTTTATTTCTTAACCGCTTTGTTACACAAAAAGAAACCCGAAGTAGATATAGTACTGGATATACTCAGGCAATTGCTTGAAGCATATCCGGAGTCTACTTTTGTGCAAAGCCTGCTGCACCAATACCAGGAACGTGGCGGACTCAGCCGCAAACAACTGGAAGGATTAAGGGCAAAAGCTACTAAGGTTAAAAACATACCCCCGGCAAGGCTTGCAACATTAGATGCTATTATATTGAAGCGACCGGTAAAAGACAGATCCCCAAAGCCCAGCACCATAGAAACAGCACCCGCTAATGAAGCAAGGGTTGGCGGTATGATTGACGCTATCCTCTCAAAATATCCCCAACACAAACGTGTGCTTTTTTATCAAACCCGGTACAAAAGCAACCACAGCATTTCGGCAACCGAAAAAAATGAAATAGAAAAGTTTTACAAATTGCTGGTGCAAAATTCTTGATATATCCCTTTAAGATTGTTTCTTAAAATTTTCTTAATGCCTGGAATTTATAATCTATTCTTCACTTGTAGCTATACTTAAAGCGACCGAATCAGGAAACAAAATTTATGAATGGCACGGTTTTGGTTTTGTGGGCATTGGCGCCAGAAGTGAATATATTTTTTTAACCGCTAAAATTTAGTATCATGAATAACGCATCTAATTTTCCACAGGCCACACCCGAAACTACTCCGCAACGCAAAGACTACCGCAATATGATTATTGGGGCACTCGCTGGGGCACTCGTAATCGTTAGTGGTTTTTTAATTGCAAACAGCACCCAGTCTGCAAATACAATTCACCAGCAGGAAACAACCATCGCCAGTGTAACTGAAGAAAAAAGTGAACTCCAACAAAGCTTTGATGCTTCATTGGCAAGGCTCGATTCAATGTCTACTATTAATGCCTCACTGCAAAACAAACTGAAAGAAAGCAATGATGAAATTGCAAAATCGAAAAAAGAAATACGCAGCATATTAAATAATAAAAATGCAACGGCTGCAGAGCTTAACCGTGCCAAAACACTGATTGCTTCTCTTAATGAAAAAATTTCCGGCATGGAAGAAGAAGTAACAAGGTTATTGGCTGAGAACAATACACTGAAAGAAGAAAAAACTGTTTTGGTAGCCGAAAAGGAACAACTATCTACTGAACTTACTACCGTAAAAGAAGTAAAACAAAACCTGGAAACAAAAGTAGATGTTGGCTCTACGCTTTTTGCATCAAACATTAACATTACACCAATTGATGTAAAAAAGAATGGAAAAGAAAAAGTATCGAGTGTTGCTAAAAGGGTAGATAAATTACTGGTAAGCTTTGATGTTAGTAATCGCATTGCCCGTAATGGCAGCACCGATGTATATGTTGTAGTAATTGGGCCCGATGGCAACCCTGTAATTAACGAAGCAACAGGATCTGGCACATTTAACTCCCGTGAAGATGGTGAAAAATCTTATACCGCTAAAGTACAGGTAGACCTGGAAGAAGCCATAAATAAAAACGTAGAGTTTGCTTTTCAACCCGGCAATGCATTTGCACAGGGCAATTATAAAATTCTAATTTATCAAAACGGCTTCCTGATTGGCGAAAGTATTCGTGAATTAAAGAAGGGTGGACTGTTTAGCTAAATTATTCTAAGCACTATGGGGTTAAATCCCTGAAAATTTTAGGTAAGCTGCCTGTAACAACAGGCGGCTTTTTTATTCCCGAAAGTGCAAAAAAAAAGGCCAGGATAGAAATCCAGCCCGTTTTAAATCCAATATCCTATGAAAAACCATTATAATAACGATGCTGATTAAACAATATTGTGTGTGTTTAAAAAAAATTTGATCCCGGTATAATGGCCAAAAGAGTTTTGTATACAAGAGGCTCGTCATAACTTCGCCACAGATGAACCCACCCCGCTTTTTAATTTATTTAGCTTGTATACCAATTCTTTATTCCTGCTCTGCAAGCAGGCATTACCTGCCCGACAAAAAGTATACAAAACAGGAATTACAACAAGATTTTGGCCTTTTGCGGCAAATCCTGGAAAAAAAACACCCCTCACTTTACTGGTATACTCCGGCAGACAGCATGAACTATTATTTTGACAGCCTGGGTAAAGCGATTCCGGATAGTATGACGGAACTGCAATTTGGCTGGAATATAATTGCCCCGCTTACCCACAAAATCCGCTGCGGCCACACCAGCTTTAGCATGAGTAACAACTGGTATCGTTTTATACGAGATAAACGTTTGCCTTCTTTCCCGATTTTTTTAAAAATTTGGGGCGATACCATGATGGTAACGGGTAACTATAACCGCTCTGATTCTGTTTTTAAAAGAGGAACATTTATAACATCGGTAAACGGGATGAATGCAGCACAGCTTACCGGTAAAATGCTGCAGTACCTGCCTACAGATGGCTATGCCAACAATGTAAATTATATACGCATCAGTGCTAATTTTCCCTATTACCACAGACAAATTTTTGGCACTTACAAAAATTACAGTGTTGGATATATCGACAGTAACGGCAACGAAAAAAAAGCAATTGTTCCTTTATGGGTGCCCCCGGCAGATACGGGCAGTACGAAAGCCATTGCAAAAAAACCGAAACCCGATATTTCGATAAAGCAGCTAAAAAAAGAGCGGCTCGAAAGCTACCGCTCACTTCAAATTGACAGCATCAACCATACTGCTGTTTTTACACTCAATACTTTTAGTACCGGGGGAGGCAAGCGACTGAAACATTTTATTAAGCAAACATTTAAAACGCTGCAAAAAGAAAACATACAAAACCTTGTGATTGACCTCCGGATTAACGGAGGCGGAAACATTGGAGCGTATGCTTTACTTACAAAATATATCCGGCACCAACCATTTAAGGTGGCGGATTCGGCTTATGCGATTGCAAAGTTTTTAACCCCTTATACAGGGCGAATAAAACAAGGCTGGCTAACGAATATGGGTTTGTTTTTCTTCACTACAAAAAGAAGTGACGGCAATTATCATTTTGGTTATTATGAACGTAAAACATTTAAGCCCAAAAAGAAAAATCACTTTAATGGCCATGTATATGTACTCATTAGCGGGCCAACTTTTTCGGCCAGCACCTTATTTTGCAATGCAGTAAAGGGACAGGCTAATGTTACACTTATAGGTGAAGAAACCGGCGGTGGCTGGCATGGCAATAGTGGTATTGTTATCTCCGATATTGTTTTACCCAAAACAAAACTACGGGTACGCCTGCCTTTTTTTAAAATTGTGCAGTATAATCATATTGAAAAAAATGGCAGCGGCGTTGTACCCGATATTTATGTACCGCCTAACAGTGTTGCCATAAAAAATATGATTGACCAAAAAATGCAAACGGCACTTGAACTGATTAAAAATAAAAAGGAATAAAGAAACATTTATTTGGAAAGGTTAAACCCATCGGCATCTTTCCAAAAAGGAAACTTAGTTCTTACTTCATTTAATATTTCCTTTTCAAGGGTAATTGTAAATATATCTTCTTCATCTGCCATGTGGTAAAGCACTTCGCCCAAAGGGCTTATTACAAGGCTGTTACCGCTGTGATAGATATTGTTACCGTCGTACCCCACACGGTTTAACCCTATTACATAACATTGATTTTCTATAGCACGGGCACATAGTAAAGTCTTCCAGGCGTGGTTGCGTTTTTCGGGCCAGTTGGCTACATAAATTAACACATCGTACTCCGGTGCTGTTGCCGTACTTGCGGCTGGCGACTGCCTGGCCCACACAGGAAAACGAAGGTCGTAGCATACCTGCAGGTTAATTTTCCAGCCCTTTACAGAGGCTATCAGTCTTTTATTACCGGCAGTATAGTGTTGATCTTCGCCGCTATAGGCAAAAAGATGCCTTTTGTTGTAAATGCCATAATCACCAGTGGGCAACATCCAGATTAATCGGTTGTAAAACTTATCTTCCTCTTTAATAATAATACTGCCTGTAATAATTATACGCCTGCTTACTGCCATTCTTTTCATCCAGTTTACCGTAGCGCCATCCATCGTTTCGGCAAGTAATTGTGGCCTCATGCTAAATCCTGTGCTGAACATTTCGGGTAATACTACAATTTCCGTATGCTCCTCTATTGCATTAATCTTTGCTTCTAGCATACGCAGGTTTGCAGCTTTATCCTCCCACGAAAGATTAGTTTGTATAGTTGTGATTGTAAGATTTGGCATAGCAGTAATTGTTATGCTAATGTATAAAAAGGCAGCCAGAGTTTATGAGCTGGTTTAGTTTTAATTACTCAAGCAGGCCTTCTATTTCTTTAAACCCCGTAAGGTTGTTCATTTGTTTTAAAATTTGCTGGTATCTTTTGGTAACGTAACGGCCGGGTGGCTTTACCGTATATACTTTGGGGTTAGGCAGGCAGGCGGCAATCATGGCTGCTTCTGGCCGTGTAAGTTTATCCGCATCTTTATTAAAATATGCTTTTGCTGCGGCCTGTATTCCAAATATGCCATTGCCCATTTCAGCTACATTTAAATAGGTTTCTAATATGCGTTGCTTACTCCACAGCAACTCTATCATAAAAGTAAAATATACTTCCAGCGCTTTTCTAAAATAGCCGCCATGCTGCCAAAGAAAAACATTTTTTGCTACCTGCTGGCTTATTGTACTGGCACCCCTTGTTCGGCCAGGGTGTTTTTCATTGTAATCCACTGCTTTTTTTATCGCTTTCACATCAAATCCATTGTGGCTGGCAAAACGTTGATCTTCGCTGGCAATTACGGCAAGCTTTATATGTTCACCCATTTCGGTATAGTTGATATAATCCCGGTTAAGGCCATTACCTTCAACCCAGCTTACCATTTGTGTAATGGTAATGGGCGGATTCACCCATTTACATAAAAGGATATACACAAACTGCAGTATAAACAATACTATAAAAAGCTTTTTTATAAACCGCCAGGTTTTTTGCATGAAACAGGGCTTTTAATCTGTTTTATTGCTGATGTAATGCAGGCTGAATTTTTTTCCGATAACCATACCCTTATACGAGTGTCGAGATAAAAAATATCCGGCAACAGCAAGGCCTGCCGATGCAGCAAGCAACTCAGGGCTAAAATTATTTTTATCTACCAGGTATACCACGGCGCCCGCAACGCTTAATAGTACGCCGCCACCCAGTAGCATGGCACCGCTGGATGCCCAATCGAAGCGGCGGCCCGTTTTATTAATTGCTGCTATATCTGTGTAATGGTACGAGTAGTGGTAGGTGGTTGTATCCAGCACATATACGCCCAATTGCGTAGGTATTTGCCTGATGACGTACTGCTTTAAAAAAAAACTATCGTTGCGTATTGTTGTAATAACACCATCAACGGCAGCACCGGATATTGAGGTAAAACGAATTGTGCTGCCCGGAAAGTAACTGGCAACTGTTTTATTTTTTTGTTTTAGTAGTATAAAATCCGGCTGTTGTGCCATGGCCGGTGGCTGTAAGCAGGCAATACAAATCAGGATAAACAATGGCTTCATACTGTAATTTAAATATTACAGCAATATAAAAATCATCCGGTAGGGTTGTTACTGATATACCAAACGCCGGCAAGCAGCGAAATACCAAAGGCCAGTAATATTAAGCCGGATATTTTATTGATGAGAGAGATGTTTTTTTCATTCAGTTTTGTCCTGATTTTTTCGGCTAGCAACACTTTAAGCATATCCACGCTGCTGTTGAGCAGCAGGCAGGTTCCAAAAATAATGATGCGCTGCTGTACGGTATGCGAAGCGGCTATGGCGGTAGCGGTGGTAAGCCAAAAAGCTATTACCGCCGGATTGAGGCTGTTGATTAAAAAACCGGAAGCAATCAGCTTAGCATGGGTACGTGCTGTTACCACAATTTTGTTTTCATCTTCCCTGATATGTATTTTTTTAAAGAACAGGTAAAATATACCCATACCCATTAAAAATAAGCTGCCGGTAATGCCTATCTCATTTTTAAAGTTGAGCAGCATAATCACAATTTCGGAAAAAACATTGCTGAGTATTACCCAAAAAACATCACTGAGCCATACGCCTGCCACAAAGCTAAAACCGCCTGCGGTACCATTATTGATACTTTGCTTAATAATGGTAAATACAATAGGGCCTACGGAAAATATCAGTAGCAGGCTAATAGCGGCGCCTTTTAGCAGTGCATCAATCATGAATGAAGCAATAAGGGTGCCGGGTGAAGATAAAAAAAATTGTCTACTTTCTTTTGAAGATTGGTACAGTGCTGCAGGGCTCTCCGTACATAATACTTTTTGCTACGGGGCGCAACAGTCTTGTGGCTTCCAGGTAAGCAGCTTCATTTACCGGTAAATCGCCACATCCCTTTATCACCACTCTTTTATCGGCATAGTCGTTAGCGTTTAGCTGGAGTATATTCTGTAGCAATACCTGTTTTTTTACATCGTCGGCACTACCAAATCGTACATCTTTTGCTACGGGTTGCAGGCTGCTTGCTACAAGCATATATGCCCACATGGGTATTACGGCATCGGCGGAGCAGGTTACAGCTACCAGCTTTCCGGTGAACATTGTAAGGTCTAAATTTTTGAGCGACTCCCTGAAATCTTTCTCTTTTAAAATAAGGCCCATAAAAAGATAATCTTTCAAATCGAATACAGCTACTTCTTCCCGTGGATAGAAGATTTCCAGGTTGAGGGTTACCAGTCCGCTTTCACTTACTTTATTTACAAAAGTTTCGTTCATGTGTACAAAATTAACGATAATAAAAAAGTGTTGCCATGGCCGGTGTTTTCGTTTCCGGGAATTTATGGTATACAAAAGCCCCGTATAAGTACCGGGGCCTTTGTTTTATACATTATGGTGTATGTGTGTTATTAATTGATTTTGCTGCGATCGTCTTTTATCACTGATAGTTTTTTTAATGCTTCAAACCAGCCAGCATTCAGTTGCTGCGCTAAAGCCCTGGCCCTGTCGGTTTCCTTTTTTGCAATTTCTTCTGCGCTATCGGGTTGCAGGTTGCCGGTATTGTTTACTTTAATAACAAATACTCCGCTATTACCCGAAATGGGTTGGGATATTTTTGCCTGGTTTTGTTTATTAAAAGCAGCACCAATTACTTTTGGCTCCTGGCCAACACCTGTAATTATTTGCGAACTAAAGGTGAGGGTAGAGTCGGCCCCGGCTGTGCTTACCTGCTGGCCATATGCAGTGGCAACAGCTTCAAGCGTGCTGGCTGATTTTATTTTGGCTTTTATTTGTGCTGCTTTTTTCTGTGTACGTACCAGGTATTCTACCTGCGGCCTTATGGTTTTGGCTTCGGGTAATCCTTCGTCCTGCACTTTATTAACAGCAGCAACAACAAAGCTTTCGCCAATATTAAATGGCTCGCTTATTTCACCCTCTTTGGCATCAAATGCCCATTTTATCAGTTGCCTTGCATCCTGCAGGCTGCCTACCTGGAAATCGTTTTCTTTCACCAGCGTAGGTATGTCTATTTTTTGATAGCCATTTTTTGCAACATAGGCATCAAGTGCTTTGTAGTTTTTTACTTCCCCGGCCAGCTTAGTGGCTTTTGCGCTGGCAGTGTTAACCGTTTCATCGCCAGCGATAATTTCTTTGGCGAGGTAGGCTATTTTATAGGCCGGTGATGGATTTTTCTTTTCGAGTATTTCAATATAATGCCAGCCAAAATTTGTTTTTACTGTTTTTTTGGTTTCGCCTTTTTCGTTCAGTAAAAATTCTCCAAACTCGGGTGCAAAGCCTTGTTTATTTTGTATGGTTGCAATGTCAAATGTCATTACACCTTTATCGGCATGTGCAGCCTGGTCGGTTGAGTACTGTGCTTCAAGCGCATCGAAACTGGCGCCGGTTTTAATGGCAAGTTCCACGCTGTCAATCCGTTTTTTTGCAGTGCTGTCATCAATTAACTGTTCGCCGGTTTGCCTGTCCATAGTACCAATTAAAATGTGCCTGCACTTAACAGAGTCGGGTAGTATTTTGGTGTCTATTTTTTTTGCCAGTACATATTCGTTGGCATCGAGGTAGGGGCCATATACATTACCTTTTACTATGCTGGCTAATGTATCCCTGAACATGGTAGAGAGTTTTGATTTAGGTACATATACATCATCAAATTCTCTTGCACTTATATTGCGGGCAACAAATGCTTTTGCATTGGTATCGGCAGCAAATGCATCTTTTAATTCCATTACAGATTCCAGTGTTCTTGTACTGTCGGCACCGGTAGGGCTTGTGCTAAATGTAATATAAGAGATATAGCGGCCGGCCTCTTGCTTATATTCATTTTTACGGCTTTTTACATAATCCATAATATCATCATCACTTACCTGTATACTGCTATCGGGTATTATATTATAAGGTATATGTACAAAAGATATGTTTGCAAAAGTTTTGGTTTCTGCAGTTTCTTTTTCTTTAAGCCAGGCAGGGTAGTACCCTCCGGCAGCCAGCATACCACTGTACCTTGTATATAATGCTTGCAGGCGCATGGGTTCTACAATTTGTTGCTCAATGGCCTGGCGTTGTTCGCCTTTTGATTTTTTGGCTGTTTGCCACCATTGTTGTGCTTTGGCAATATCATACTGGCCGCTTGCTTTATCGGTAAATGCCTGCTTAAGTGTGTACGGAGCATCGTCGCTGAACATGGTTGTGCTCAATTCTCTTGGGGTAAATACAAAGCCAAGTTTTTCAAACTCTTCTTCCAGTACTTTTTCGGCCACTATTTGATCCCAGGCACTTTGCCGTATCTGGTATACCTGTGGACCGCTAACCCGGCCGCCATACTGGTCTTCAATTTGCTTTACTTTATCATTGTATTCGGCAGCTTCGATTTTTACGCCGTTTACTTTACCAATTGTAGGTGAAGCGGAGGCGCTATTACGGCTGCCAAGGTTGGCATCCATCAGGATAAAACCAATTAAGCTGAGTGCGATGATAACAATTACTATGGCAGCACCCTTTTCACGAATGTTCTGAATAATTTGCATGTGGCGGTTTAATTAAAATTGGAGGGCAAAAATAGGGTAATTCGGCATACCAAGTACCTGTATACCGGCTTTACAGGCTTTGAAAGGTAGTGCCCTGCTGCTTTTATTGCCTGCACGGAGCCAAAAACCGGTATTTTTAACTGTATATAATATTATATTGTTGGCAGCCGGTTATTTTGTAATTCACATGGGTATGTTAATAAACTGGATTAGCTGTGGAAACAGCCATTTTTTTACCCTCGCAGCAGGGGAGATTTGGAGGAGAATAAAAGTATCACGGCTCCCGGCAGCTCAGCGCTGTTGAAAGATAATATTTTACACCCTGCCACTTAACATTGACAGGTATCGATATGGCAACTTTATTTTCCCCGGCTTGTTTTATTAAGGTATGGGTAAAAAATTATTACCATTATATTAAACAGTGGCTGGTATTATATACTAAGCTGCTGGCTGTAAATAATACCAATGTTAATTAACTGTGGATGAAAGTGGATAAGATGAATATTTTAATTTTACAAAAATTCAAAAAATTGAGTTTCCACAAATCCACAGCCCTAATAGTAATAGGGCTATTTATAAATAATAAGTATTAATAGTTATTATGGCAGATATTAACATAGCAAAAGCAAATATTGAAACCAGGGGTTTCCTGGATGTGGGTATTGATATAAGTCTTGATTTGTTTGCAGAAATTGAAAGGTTAAAAAAAGAGAAGAATGCTATTTTGCTGGCGCATTATTACCAGGAGCCTGATATACAAGATGTGGCAGATTATATTGGGGATAGCTTGGGACTGGCTCAGCAGGCCGAAAAGACTGATGCTGATATTATTGTTTTTGCCGGTGTTCATTTTATGGCCGAAACTGCAAAAATTTTAAATCCTGGTAAAAAAGTATTGTTACCAGATTTGAAAGCAGGTTGTTCTTTAAGTGATAGTGCACCGCCGGAATTATTTAAAGTATTCCGGGATAAATATCCCGATCATATTGTAATCACTTATATCAACTGCTCTGCCGGGATGAAGGCACTGAGTGATATTATTTGTACTAGCAGTAATGCCAAAGCAATTATCGATTCTTTACCAAAGGATCAAAAAATAATATTTGCGCCTGATAAAAACCTGGGTGCTTATTTAAATAAAGTAACCGGGAGGAATATGTTGTTATGGAATGGGGCCTGTATGGTACATGAAATATTTAGCCTTGAAAAAATTGTAAAGTTAAAACACAGGCATCCGGAGGCAAAGGTAATTGCTCACCCTGAGTGCGAAGAAGCTGTACTATCTGTAGCCGATTATATTGGAAGTACTACAGGTTTACTTAAATATACCCAGCAAAGCACCGCTAATGAATTTATAGTGGTTACTGAAACTGGTATTTTGCACCAGATGCAAAAAGCTAATCCACTTAAAACATTTATACCTGCGCCGCCCAATAACAGTTGTGCATGCAACGATTGTCCGCATATGAAGCTGAATACCCTTGAAAAATTGTATTTGTGCATGGAGTATGAATTGCCTGAGATTATAATGGATGAAAAGCTAAGGCTTGCAGCACTGCGGCCAATAGAGCGGATGCTTGAAATTAGCCGAACTTATAAGCTGTAGTAACAAATATTTTTATGCAATAGTTGGGCGAATGCTTTTTTGTATTTTCACCCGGTGAGATTTATAAGGCATATACCTTTTTTAAAGGCTGTACTTGTACACAGTTTTACCGCATTTGGCGGCCCACAGGGGCATTTAGGCATGATGATGAAGACCTTTGTGGAGAAACGCAAAGATGTGAGTAGGGATGAGCTAATGGAGTTTATATCCTTTTGCCAGATGTTGCCCGGCGCATCCTCCTCACAAACGCTTACACTTATAGGATACAAGCGTGGCGGGATACCATTAGCCATTGCAACACTGCTTATTTGGATACTGCCAGCTTGTGTAATTATGGGCCTGCTTTCTTTTGTTGTTTCGGCCAGTGCTAACTTATTTTTTTCAAAGCATATTTTTAGGTTTATTCCCGAAATGGCAACAGGTTTCCTGGCTTTTGCCGCTTACAGGTTATTTGGATTATGTGTAACGAATTTTATAACCCAGGTTATCATGCTGGTTTCTATGGCGGTTACCTTTTGGCTGTTTAAAACGCCATGGGTTTTCCCTGTATTAATTATAATGGGTGGTGTGGTTACTAATTTTAGTAATAAGCGTATCCCCGAAAAAGAAAAAATTAAACCCCGCCAGATTAGGTGGACAAATATCTGGCTCTTTGCTTTACTGTTTTTAATTGCAGGCTATCTTAGTGAAACTGCCCGTAAGCAGCAATGGGAGTACAGGAAGCCATTTAATCTGTTTGAAAATTTTTATCGGTTTGGCAGTATTGTTTTTGGTGGGGGAGATGTGCTTATACCCATGATGCTCGACCAATATGTGGCCAGACCCACGGCACCAAAATTTTCAGCAAAGCAGCAAGATATTATCATTGTAGATAAACAGGAATTGCTAACCGGTGCAGGAATTGTAAGGGCTATACCCGGCCCGGTTTTTTCTATTGCCTCTTATACGGGTGGTTTGGCCTTAAAGGGAATGGGAGGATATTATCAACTGCTTGGTTGTGTGATAGGAAGTGTTGCTATTTTTTTACCAAGCTTACTACTGGTGCTTTTCTTTTTCCCGGTTTGGCAATATTTAAAAAAGTACGTGGTGGTGTACAGGGCGCTTGAGGGTATTAATGCTGTGGTAGTGGGTTTTATGTGGGCAGCTACTTTGTACCTGCTTAAAGATATTCTTGTAGTATCATCATTAAAAACAAACCTGCTGGATATAGGAATTATTGCCGCCAGTTTTATTTTATTGAAGTATTCAAAAATACCACCACCGCTGATTGTAGTAATTTGTCTTTTAGCCGGCCTGTTTTTTTAATTCCTTTTTTTGTAATAGCCATTTTTTTCTATCTCTTCTTTTACACTATCTGGTACATAATACCGTATAGATTTGTTGGCCTGTATAAGTTTACGAATTGCCGTACTGGAAATTTCCAACAGGGGGGCATCTAAAATTCGTATATTCTTATCCGTTAGTACTCCCACATCAAAGCCGGGTCTTTTATAAATATATATGGTATACCTTTTCAGGAGTTCTGTATAGTTTTTCCATTTTTCTATATTTTGAAAACTATCACTGCCCATAATTATTGCAAAATGGTAGTTGGGATATTTTTCTTCAAGGTAGGTAAGTGTATCAATGGTGTAAGAGGGTTTGGGTAATTTGAATTCGATGGACGAAGCTTTTAATTTGTTTTCTCCCTCAATTGCCTTTTGTACCAGGTGTAGCCGGTGATATTCGTTTAAAAGCGTGGATGATTTTTTTAAGGGATTATGTGGTGAAACAACAAACCAGATTTGTTCAAGCGCTGTATGTGCAGCTATATAATTGGCAATAATAAGGTGCCCGGTATGTATAGGGTTAAATGAGCCAAAGTAAAGTCCTATTTTCATTATGGTATATATCCTGTTTTTAAAAGCTTAGCTCACTTCTTCAACCCAAATTTTTTCAGCTTCGTTGATGCGTAAACTTAAATTATAACCCGCCACCTGTATGGCTATTGGATCACCAAGCGGAGCTTTTTGTTCTACTACAATTAGTTCACCAGGTACACAGCCCATTTCCATAAGTTTCAAAAAAATATCATCAGAGTCAAATGATTTAATCATTACTTTTTTACCAAGTGCTATCTCGGAGAGCCTCTTATTCATTTGCTGTAATATTGTGGGACAAATGTATTTATTATAAGCGCTATTTTATTGTACAGTTATGATTATTCAGTTTTTCTTTGAAGGTGTTAGGCCCAGTTTAACCAACAGAAATGCCCTAAAGTCATTTCTTACGAAAATGGCCATCAGCGAGGGAAGGGGTATCGAAAGCCTGAATTATGTGTTTTGTTCCGATGAATATTTACTACAGATTAACAAGAACTACTTAAGCCATAACTATTTTACGGATATAATCACTTTTGATTTAGCTGATACCAATAAGGCATCCATCATAGGAGACATTTATATAAGTACAGATAGGGTAAAGGATAATGCAAGGGTATTAAAAACAACCATCAAAGCGGAGTTACTCCGGGTAATTTTTCATGGTTTACTCCATTTATGTGGCTATACCGATAAAACAACGATGGATAAACTATTGATGCGTCAGGCAGAGGATAAGTACCTGATGCAATACCTTGGTAATTCATTTAAGCAAAAGCCGGTTTCACAAAGAACAGTTTCACGGTGAAACAGTTTCCTGTGAAACTCGTAGTTTTACAGAACCGATAAATCTCGTTGGATTATAACACCGAAATGCTTTATTCAGACAATTTCAAGGAAAAACGAAAATGGCAAATTGCCTTAAGGCGTTATGTAATTGAGCATAAAGCAAACGATTATTACGCCCCTTACTTTGGGCTTGATATAAAAAATATGAGAAACTGGTTTGAATGTCAGTTTACAGAAGGTATTGGCTGGAATGACTTTGGCCACAAATGGCAGTTTGAACATATTTTGCCGGCAGCAAGCTTTGATTTTAAAAAAGATGATGAGTTAAAGCTATGCTGGAATTTTATTAACCTCAAGGTGTCTGTGCTAGAAAACCATAAGATTATACGCCCTGGTTTAGACATTATACATGCAAAACGATATTTCTCTGATCTCTATACAGCAACAGCTTTTCCTTTATGTAAAGAATACCTGCAAAAAATTGAAGCTTTGATGCAGCAGGAAACACACTCTACAGCAGCACAACAGCAGTTTATAAAAAATAACCTGCACTATATAACCAATATCAGCACATATACATCCTCTCAATACAGCTTATTGAATAAAGGGAAAAATATAACCGAGATAGCCCTTGAAATGGAAATCCTGAAAAAATTTGAAGGATAGCCATAATAACAAAATAACTTTGCCCCTTATGTTTCCAGAATATGATGTAATTGTAGTTGGCGCAGGCCATGCCGGTTGCGAAGCAGCCGCAGCCGCAGCAAATATGGGTAGTAAAGTATTGCTTATTACCATGAATATGCAAACCATTGCCCAAATGAGCTGTAACCCTGCAATGGGTGGAATTGCTAAAGGACAGATTGTGAGGGAGATAGATGCAATGGGGGGCTATAGTGGTATTGTTACCGACAAAACGATGATTCAGTTCAGGATGCTGAATAAAAGCAAGGGGCCGGCTATGTGGAGCCCCAGGGCACAAAGCGACAGGATGCTTTTTGCGGCTGAGTGGCGTTCAATGCTCGAAAACACCCCAAATGTTGATTTTTACCAGGATATGGTTAGCGGCCTCTTGATAAAAGACAAAAGAGCCGTAGGGGTTATTACTGGCTTAGGTCATCATATTCACGCCCAATCCGTTGTACTTACCAATGGTACTTTTCTCAATGGGGTTATTCATATAGGCGAAAAAAAACTAGGTGGCGGCCGGGTTGCCGAAAAAGCCGCAACAGGCATAACAGAACAACTTGTAGAACTGGGCTTTGAAAGTAACAGGCTAAAAACAGGAACACCCCCACGTATTGATGGCCGAAGCCTCAATTATGCCAGGATGGAGGAGCAAAAAGGGGATGATGATATTACAGGCTTTAGCTATCTTGATGTTGAAAGAATAAGAAAAGAAAAACAAAAGAGCTGCTGGATAACATACACCAGCCCAGAAGTACACCAGGTATTGAAAACCGGTTTCGAAAAAAGCCCTATGTTCCAGGGAAGAATAAAAGGAATCGGGCCAAGATATTGCCCCAGTATTGAAGATAAAATAAACCGCTTTGCCGAGAGAGACAGGCACCAGCTATTTGTAGAACCTGAAGGCTTTAATACAGTTGAAATATATGTAAATGGTTTTTCTTCATCACTACCAGAAGAAGTTCAGTACCAAGCACTTAGAATGGTTCCTGGCTTCGAAAACTGTAAAATGTTCCGCCCGGGTTATGCCATTGAGTACGACTATTTTCCCCCAACACAGCTCAGTTTTAGCCTGGAAACGAAACTAATTAGCAACCTTTTTTTTGCCGGCCAAATCAATGGAACCACAGGCTACGAAGAAGCGGCCTGCCAGGGCCTGATGGCTGGTATAAATGCACACCAAAAAGCCCGGGAGCAGGCGCCGGTAATTTTAAAGCGAAGCGAAGCCTATATTGGCGTACTGATAGACGACCTGATTAATAAGGGTACAGAAGAACCCTATCGTATGTTTACCAGCAGGGCCGAGTTCAGAACACTACTCCGGCAGGATAATGCCGATTTGAGATTAACCGAAAAAAGCTATCGTATAGGGTTGGCCTCACAGCAAAGAATGGAAAAAGTAAAAGCCAAAACCCAGGCGGTGAACAGCATTAAAGAAATTCTGGCAGAAATTTCCCTTGAACCACAGGAGGTAAACAGGTATTTAGAAAGCGTATATTCATCACCGTTAGTAGCCAGGCAAAAAGCCACACAATTAATATTAAGGCCCGGCGTTAATCTGCAAGATTTAATACAGGCTTCGCCAGGGCTGCAGGCAGCGATGCAAAAATTTAGCCGGGAAGAAACAGAACAGGCAGAAATACAGGTTAAGTATGATACATACATCGAAAAAGAAAAAGAACTGGTACAGAAAATGAGCCAGTTGGAAGATTTGATTATTCCTGAAAATTTCAGTTACGATAAACTGGTATCACTCAGCACCGAAGCACGCCAAAAATTTAATAAAATACGACCACGAACTTTAGGGCAGGCATCCCGAATATCGGGGGTTAATCCAAGCGATGTGCAAATTCTGATGGTATTTATGGGGCGTTAAAAAATGAAACCTTTATAAAAAACATAACCACTATATGAACCTCTCTTTTTCTTCCACTGAAGCCAGGGAATTTGTATTTAACCAGGTTGCACAATACCTGCATGAAAATAATTTAGCCGTTCACACAAAAGATGATACTAGGCCATGGGGTGGCTTTTTTGTACTTGATGAAGCTGAAGCCGAAAAATTCATCCAGGCTTATTTTCCGCAATTCAGCCGGGCGGAGCTTACAATTTCCGGAAAGCTCAGCCCTAAAATACTTGTAGTGGCACCACAAAAAAGATTAAGCTGGCAGTATCACTATCGCCGTGCAGAAATTTGGAAACTTATTGGCGGCACCGCAGGAGTAGTTACCAGCGATACAGATGAAGAAAAACATACCCAACAACTTTCTATTGGCGATATTGTACAACTAAAGCAGGGCGAACGCCACCGTCTGGTTGGCCTGGATGGCTGGGGTATTGTGGCTGAAATATGGCAACATATTGATGCTGCCAATCCCAGCAACGAAGATGATATTGTTCGGCTGCAAGATGATTTTGGCCGCTAGTATCCAGCGCCATTATGCAGCAACATATTTAATTATAACTCCAAAGACTAAAACACTCCACGCTTTTACTGCTGTATTCATGCTTTCAACATTTATCATGCTGCAATTGATTTTTTAATCAATTGTATTTATTAACTTTAAAAGGTAAAGCTTTTTTTAAGCTTTTATCATATAACCCATTAATAAGCATGATCACGAAAAACCACGCCGGACAGGAGTTCCGTGTTATCAGCCGTCATACTTTTTTGGAAGTAAGACTCAACATCTCCACCAATCAGCAATCCCTCCACAGCTTAGCAGTATTTAACCCCGGCGATGTAATTATGCCATTTTCTGCCGGAAGTACGCACAGTATTCCCACGTATCTTACGGTGCAAACCGGCATAAACAAGCACATTACACTCAGCCCCGAATACCTGCAGTACATTAATCATAGCTGTAGTCCCAATGTTTTTTTTGATACACATCACATGCAGTTGATTTGCCTGCAACAACTACAGCCAGAAGATGAGCTGCGTTTTTTTTACCCCAGTACCGAGTGGGATATGGCACAGCCATTTGTTTGTAATTGTGGCAGCAGCGAGTGTTTGCAACTCATCAATGGCGCAGCCCACCTCTCCACAGAAACCCTGAGCAAATACAGGCTGTCTCATTTTATTACAACCACTTTGAAGCAAAAAGTCTAAATACTACATGCTACCCATTTATAGTATATGACCATTTCCCAAAAATTAATATCATCTGGCGGCGGCAGGCCCGTTAAAGTGTGGGTGCTGGCACCGCACCTGCACAGCAACAACGATAATATTGATTACTATTACGATTTTTCGCAGAGCATTGAAGAATATAAAAAAACATTTGAAACACTTGGCCTTGAATGGAAATGGCAACCGGTAACCATCAGTAATTATAAAGAGATTATTAATGATATTGTTGCTGAAAAAAACAGCGGCATACATTTTCCGATAGTATTTAATATTTGCGATGGCGATGAAATAAACGGAACACCCGGTATATCTGTGGTAAAGCTTTTACAGCAGCACCAGCTTATATACACCGGCTCCGATGAATTTTTTTATGACATCACTACCTCTAAAATACCCATGAAGCAGGCTTTTGATAAAGCCGGCATTGCAACCGCTCCCTGGGAAGCCATTCATACAAGCGGGCAGGATATTACCGGCATATTTAACAGGCTGGGCACACCAATAATTGTAAAGCCTGCCGTATCTGGCGGAAGCATGGGTGTAGGCATAAAAAACGTGGTGTATACCGAAGCTGAATTAAAGCAGCTCATCGCCGAAATGTTTGATGGGTACAGGGGATGGAACCTCACCGCCGACGGCCTGATTGCAGAAGCATTTATAACAGGCAGCGAATACACTACTTTAATTGTAGGCAGTTATAATCAACCAGCCAGCGCCAGTATATACAACCCTGTTGAAAGAATTTTTCATCACACACTACCAGCCAATGAAAAATTTTTAAGCTTCGACAGGCTGTGGGAAATATATGAAGAAGAATCCCCTATGCCTGATGAAGGCAACTTTTACGAATATGCGTTACCGGAGGATGACATCATCAGCCAGTTAAAAACCATTAGCTGGGCGGCCTATTGTGCAACCCGGGGGCAGGGTTACACCCGTGTAGATATACGCAGGGATGATGCATCCGGGCAGCTTTATGTACTGGAAGTAAATGCCCAATGTGGCTTAAGTGAAGACGAAGACTTTACCTCAATCGGCGCTATACTCAGGCTAAGCGGAAAAACATTTACCGAATTGGTTGTTGAAATCATCCATAATGCCGTAGATACATATGCCGCCAGGCTACCACGGCAGGTAAAAGCAAAAAAATCAAAACTTAAATACATTTTACCGGCGCTTGGCAAACTGGGTGATACCGCTTAAAAATATAGAGGTAAAAAAATACAGGGCCTCCGCCCCGGCAGTTCAGCGTAATAAAACACACTTTTTTATAAAAAAAGCATTTCCATGATCAGCTTCAAGGATAAACGAATCTGTGTACTACAGCCAGACTATTCTACCAGTACAGTAGATTATCAATATTATGATCCCCCACGAAACCTGTCGCACCTTATCCCCGAAGCATATTTTGAACATGTATTTGTAAATAAACTAACCACCTATCGCCAGCTTAAAGCTTTAAAAAAACAAGGCTTTGATATATTCGTAAACCTTTGTGAAGGCTACCTGGAATGGGCCATACCCTCAATAGATGTGATACACACCCTCGAGCTATTGGGCCTGCCTTTTACCGGCCCCACATCAAACCTGTACGATCCGGCCAAAGAACTGATGAAATATGTGGCTTATACTGCCGGGATAAGCACACCGGCTTTTGCCCTGGTAGAAGATGCATCAGACACACTGCAGGAATGCAGGCACCTGCGCTATCCCCTGTTTGTAAAACCGCACAAAGCTGGCGACAGCCTCGGCATAGATGAAAAAAGCCTGGTGCATAACGATAATGAATTACTCGAAAAAGTGAATGGCATAATTGAAGAATACGGGCCGCTGCTGGTAGAGGAATATATCAGCGGCCGTGAGTTTACCATAATGGTGGCTGCCACCGGCTACCAGTGCAACCCGGTAAAAACATTCAGGCCCGTTGAGTATATTTTTCCCGACGGCAATAGTTTTAAAACCTATGCCCTTAAAACTTCCGAGTTGCACCCCAATGCCAACATACCGGTAACAGATGCCGGCATTGAGGATATGCTGCGTACAGCAGCTACTGCTATTTTCATGGGTTTTGGAGGAGTGGGTTATGCCCGGCTCGATTTTAGAATGAATGAAAATGGCCAACTGTTTTTTTTAGAAATAAATTTTACCTGTTCGGTTTTTTATAAAGACGGTTATGAAGGCAGTGCCGATTATATTTTAAAACATGATGGCTTTGGGCAGGCCAACTTTTTACGGCACATTATACAGGAAGGTATTTGCCGCCACCGGCAAAACCAACCCAAATACAGCATGAAAGGAAATGCTATTGCCGGGTACGGCATTTATGCCAACTGCGATATAGCAGGCCACGAAATAATATTTAAAGGAGAGGAAAAATCACAACGCATTGTTACCAGGCGCTATGTAGCGGAAAACTGGAATGATGCTGAAAAAGAAAATTTTAGAAAGTATGCCTATCCGCTCAGCAACGAGGTTTTTCTGTTATGGGATAATAACCCCGGCAACTGGGCACCACAAAATCACAGTTGTACTCCCAACACGGCCTATAATGGTTTAAATGTAATTGCCCTGCGTAACATAAAAAAGGGAGAAGAACTTACGCTGGACTATACTGCTTTCCTGGACGAACATATGGAGTCATTTCAATGCAGTTGCGGCTCGGCCAAC
This sequence comes from uncultured Chitinophagaceae bacterium, assembly GCA_937873715.1. Classification (GTDB taxonomy): domain Bacteria; phylum Bacteroidota; class Bacteroidia; order Chitinophagales; family Chitinophagaceae; genus Ferruginibacter. Next base: position 440,289 of record CALMYJ010000003.1, on the reverse strand, counting down.
TGCCGGGGTGTAATTGCAGGCATACCCTCTAATTCTGTAACACATAGGGAAACAGGATTAGCTGCGGCTACAAACGGTACTATCGCATAAGCACCACCGTTCCTTTACGATTATACCTGATACCATTAATATTTTGAAACTGGCAATGCCATACATAGGTGCCTGCTGCAGCCCTTTTACCCTTTAAGGTACCCTCCCATTTTTCAAACGGGTTGTTGCTGCTATACACTAACTGGCCATATCGATTGTAAATAGAAAGATTAAAGAGGCGAATACTCACCAGGTTGCCCAGGGCGCCAAACGTGGCATTGGTTGCTTTGCCTGGTGTAAAAGCTCCGGCAAAATACACATCATTACAAATCCCTTCTGCAGCGATATTTACCGGTATGCTGGCTATACAGCCGTTGGAGTCGGTAACTGTTACTGTATAAGCCCCGGCTTTAAGGTCATAAGCGGTGGCAGTAGTTTGTACAGGAATTGTATTCCAGCTATACTCAAATGGTGCCGTGCCCCCGGTAATATCAACAGTTGCCTCCCCCTTATACTGGCCGCCGCAATCTTCGTTTTGCAGCCCCCGTATTACAACCACCGGAGTGGTAAGCGTGGTAATATTGAAGCTAAGCTCCTTTACACAATTAAATTCGTTGCTTACGGTTACCCGGTAGGTGCCATTAGCCAGGTTGGTGGCTACAGGAGATGTGCTTACGGGGGGTAACCAGCTATATTGGTATGGCGCCGTGCCTGCCGCCTGCTGCAACTTTATGGCGCCTGTAGTATACCTGCAGCCGGGCTGTTCCACAACCGGGCTAAGGGCTATTGCTGTGTTGTTAATCACTATATCGGCAGCAACCGGGCAGGTATTGCTGGCAGATACCGTTACCCGGTAAGTACCGGCACTAAGCCCTGTAGCGGTAGCTGTATATTGTATGGGGTTGCTATCCCACCGGTAGTTTACCGGGCTGCTGTTACCCGTAACCCGGGCTTCTGCAGCACCATCGGGTTCATCATTACAGCCAGACGGTGACAATATAACTGTGTTTAAGGCCAGCACACTAATTGTTTGCGTGGCAACAAAGGGCTGGCTGCCCTGGCTGGTTACAGTTACTTGTACCTGGTAGCTCCCCGGTGCCGAAAATATATGCACCGGCTTGGCAAGGTTGGATAGGTTATCATTACCCGATGCCGGATCCCCAAAATCCCAGCTATAGGTTTCAGGGCAAAGTGAAGTAACAAATTCAAACGAAAAAGTATTGTTACCCGTACATCCAAAACCAATGGTGCCCGAAGGGCTGGGTATTTCACTAATGGTAAAATCATCTACCGCAAATCCGTTATAATTATTACATAGTGTACCTGCGCCAAAGTTGAACCTGAAAATAACCCTTGGCTGGCCACCTAAATCTTTTAACAACTGGTCGGCAGTTACCCATCCCCCGCTGCCGTTGCCTGTACGGCAGTTGCCCGAAGCCGAGCCGACACTACCCGACCATCCACCCCTTATGCCCGTAAATGCTGATAAATAAGAAACTGTGCCTGTATTGTACCAGTTACCATTATAACAGGTAGAGGAGGAACCGGCCGTGCCAACATTAACCCAGCTATTACCATTATTGACAGAATATTGCAGGTTGGCACCGTCGAAGCCCTGCTCTGTTTCCCAAAACACTTTAAAACGGATATAGGGCGATTGAAGATTTGTAAAATCAAAACAAGGGCTTTGCAACCAGGAGGCTTGCCCGTTATTATAATAATTACCCGTTAACCCACCGGTAATCCAGCAATTGGCGCCGCTGCCGGCGGCACTAATTACATCTTTGGTTGGGCTGCCCCATGCCCAGTCTGATACAGTACCTCCGGCAAACCACCCCCCATCGGAGGCTTCAAAATCCTCGAAATATGGAAAACTGCTTACCGGCTGATTGCACTGGCTCACTGCAATTGCAGGTGCCATTACAAAGCAGAAAGCGACTAATACAATTATTTTGAGCCTAATTATCAAGCAGATCTGATTTAAAACTGGTAAAATTAAATAGAATTTGCACTGCATAACCCACTTTAATGACCCCTTGCAGGTGCGAAAGGTGGTATTCTGCAAATATTTTAGTGCGCCTTTCCCGTTAATACTTAAGCACTATCTACTTCAGCCGGGAGGCTTCGCCATTCATAAGGTTATTTTACCGCTTAAATAACTTGGTAATAAAGCCGGTTATGGAAAAAATCGCTCAAACTCAATACCAGCAAGGCTTCTTTGCAAAACACTACTATTTAGCAGCGCCCATTACTAAAATATAAATGGTACTATATATTGCATAGTACCAAATAATCGCTTAGCTTTGTGTTATCAAAGTGATTAAAACATTTAAAACAAACAACATGAAAAAGATAATCAACAGTGTTTTAGCAGCAGCAGGAGTTTCCAACACTAAAACCAACAACCAGGCGGCAGAATCAAACACAGAAAATGTAGTACGGGTATTTACAAGCGCAGACCTGTGGAACCTGCAACGTCAATCCAAAGTGAGAGTTCAAAGAAGGGTAATTTTTAACTAAAAACATTTAAAAGTAAAGTCATGAAAAAAGTATTAAACATTTTAGAAGCCATGTTTTCAAGCCCAATGGTTAATCGTGAAAGCGAAAAAACAATCTCAGCCACCCCGGTAATTTTTACTTCGGCCGATTTGTGGAATATACATCGCCAGGCCAGGCAAAGGCCACAGCGCAGATTTTTGTAAGCCTGCCAGAAAATTTTCTCCACAATTTTCAAGTTATTAAATCGTTGTATTTGTGTGAGAACTGTTTTTCGAAGTGGATAATAGCTTCGGAAATTACGGTACTTAAAATTTAGCAGATTTCCTCTTGGCTAAATTTTTGTTATGAAATAGTTTTACATCAAACTCCAATATTATGACAAACAATTTTGTTAACAACAATCGCTTTGCCGACCTGGTAAGGAATGTAACCAACTTTTTCGGCAACCTCTTCGTGTCCAGCTCAACAAAAGAATTTAACAGGCTTAAAAACTTTATTGCCTCCTGATTGGGTGCAAATGAGACCTTTTTAACAACAGCGTTAACACTGTTGTTTTTAAAAAAAGATACGATTCAAAAAAATTTCAGCATTTAAACCGGTAGCACTGCTTTATAAAAATTATTATAGCCCGGTAGTACAATTGCTGTAGAAAGGAAAAGTTTACCAGTCCGGATTAAATGCTGAAATTTTTATACTGCATTTACTGCTTCGTTTACGAGCGCCTGCTCAAAGCCTTTGGCCAAGAGAAAATCCCTCAGTTTTCGTTTTTTTATAAACACATTTCGTTCCCCATTTAGCGCATCTTTTTTTTGCTGCACCAGCTTTTCAAAACAACAGGCATAAGCCGTTTCGTCTATCGCATGCAGGGCTTTTTTTATACAATAGCTGCTTACGCCCTTTCGCTTTAGCTCAAAGCTAATTTTTACACGGCCCCACTGTTTTATTCTAAACTTACCACCGGCATATTGTATGGCAAACCGCTCCTCGTTGAGGTAATTTTCTTCAATAAGCTTACTGATTGCTTCGGCTGCCTCATCAGTCGTAAGCCCAAAATCATAAAGCTTTTGCGCTACTTCACTGTGGCACCGTTCCTGCCAGGCGCAAAACTGCTTTACCTTTAGCAAGGCCTGTCCCGGTGTCAATTTTTTACTGCTCATGATGCACAAAATTACGGGCCGCCTCAACTGTTCTAGAACAAATATCAACCCGCCTGCATTTTTTTATCTATTTTGAAGCAATTACCTGCAAACTTTTATCTTTGGAAAAATTAACCTGATATATGAAGTTTATTGTGTCTTCATCGGCTTTACTTAAGCAGCTCCAGCAAATTAGCGGTGTTATAAATGCCAATACGGTGCTACCTATCCTGGAAGACTTTTTGTTTGAAGTGGAAAAAAACAGGCTAACGGTAGTAGCAACCGACCTGGAAACGGTGATGAAAGTACACCTGGATATTGAAGCAAAAGACAGCGGTAAAGTATGTATACCTGCAAAAATTCTTATCGACTCCCTAAAAAACCTGTCGGAGCAACCGCTTACTTTTAATATTGATAAAAACTTTGCTATTGAAATTACCAGCGATAATGGTAAGTACAAAGTAATGGGTGAAAACCCCGACAACTTTCCCAAAGACCCTGCCGCCGATGACGCTAACTCTTTCACCATGATTTCCTCGGCACTGGTTACGGCCATCAATAAAACATTATTTGCCGTAAGCAATGATGATTTAAGGCCGGCAATGACGGGTGTGTTTTTTGAACTGGATAAAAAAGGGCTTACCTGCGTTGCCACAGATGCACACCGCCTGGTAAAATACAAACGCCTGGATGTACAATGCCCCAAGGCGGATACATTTATTGTACCCAAAAAACCATTAAACCTGTTAAAAACAGCACTGCCGGATAATGATGATGAATTAAATATTTCGTACAACAGTAATCATCTTTTTGTAAAGCATGGCGGTACGGAGCTGGTGTGCCGGCTGATTGATGCCCGTTTTCCGGATTATAAAGTGGTGATTCCTACTGATAATCCTTATAAACTAACGGTGGGGCGTACCGACTTTCAAAATGCCTTGCGCCGGGTAAGCGTTTTCAGCAATAAAAGCACTAACCAGGTAGTACTTAATATCAATGGCAGCGAATTGCAGCTTGCAGCCCAGGATGTGGATTTTAGCTTTGAAGGTAACGAACGTATGACCTGCCAGTACGATGGCGAAGATTTACAAATTGCATTCAATGCAAAGTTTTTGATTGAGATGCTCAGTGCAGCCGAAACCACCGAAGTATATATGGAATTAAGCACACCCACAAGGGCAGGCATCATTAAGCCAAGCGAAACAGATGAAAATGAAGATTTGCTGATGCTGGTAATGCCGCTGATGCTAAACAATTAAAACTCAGCAGGACATAAATATTTATCAAACAGGATTTACACATAGTGAATCCTGTTTTTATTTTACCTAAGCTGATTTATGTAATTTGTAACAATGCATACCGTAATAGTAAGAACCTTCGATAATTACTTCACTGCAAATATTACATTAACCAAATTGCAGGATGCCGGTATTGAATGTTACCTGCAGGATGAATTTACAGTAACAATCGATCCTATACTTACCAATGCCCTTGGCGGTATAAAACTAGTGGTGAAAAAAGAAGATGAAACCGCTGCGCTTGAATTATTAACCGCATTTGACGAAACCTATCGCAAAGCCGCTGCCTGCCCACAATGTGGCAGGCATGAATTTGTACAAATTGCAAAGCCCGGTGCCGGTAATTTTTTAACAGCTGTATTTACCTGGATTTTTTCTAATTATGCTATAGCGCCAAATTATGTATACCAGTGCGGCGCCTGCGGATATGAAACCAAACAACTGCCATCACAAACATTTACCAGCCATGATTAAACCAGCGTTAGCCACGTCAGTTTTTTTGCTCTTAGCCGTATTTGCCTTAAAGGCACAGCAAACGTATTATGCTGCCGCCAAAAGCGGATTAAGTGTAAGGGAGCAACCCGGTACCGGAAGCAAAGTATTGGGCAAAATTGCATACGGCACCCAACTGCAGTTAGTTAAAGACACAGCCGCACTTATCACAATAGCCACCGAAGGCTTTACCGGCTATTGGTGGAAGATAAAATACAACAACCGCCAGGGCTATATAGTAAGCACTTATGTACTGCCTGCACCGCCACCCAAAGCCGGGATAAAAACAGTTGAACAATATTGTAAACAGGTGGCTGCCCCTTATGGCAAGCCACTTGTGCTTGGCAAAAATAACTTTGTAAACATTGAAGACGAAAGCACACAGCTTACCAAACAGTTATTTACTAACGGGATGGAGTATCACCAAATTACCGGTTACGAGTATATGGCCTGGTTGTACCTGCTGCCCGGCTTTACGATAGAGCAGGCCTACCTGCTGCTCCGCCTGCTGGGGCAGTACCCCGAAATTATTGGTGCCAATGATGTTTTTCCTGAACGTAGCACTACCACAAAAGGTGAGCAGTTTGAAAAAGAAATCATTGTAGAACGGGAAAACTATAACAGTCGCCCCGGCCCGGTTAAAAAAATCAGCATTTACCATACCGAAGCTATCGTAACTGAACTGGAAATATACCTCCTGGACCAGCAGGTGGCTATACGGGTGAGTGCAGGGGTATAAGTGCAAAAATGTCAACCCTTTAACTACTGCTGCTGCTGCACCATTTGCATATACCTGCGGTACGAATTGGTTTCGGTGCCGCCGTTTTCTTTTTTGGTTACAGGCTGTGGCGTTAGTACCGGCGCAAACTCGTTGGTAAGCACTCCATCTTCATGCGAAACGGATACCCCAACCTCAAGCGCCTGCTTGGCCGTGCCTTTGTAAGTACCCCTCACCGGGGATACATCGCTAAAGCTGCGGCCAACGGCAAGGCGTACATGTAAATCATTTACCACGCAGTTGTTGGTAGGGTCAAGGCCAAGCCAGCCATAATAAGGGATATAGGCTTCCACCCAGGCATGCGTGGCACCTTCGCCACGCAGGGTATGGTCGTGCGGACAAACATAGCCGCTTACATACCTTGACGGGATATCTAACATGCGCAGTAATACGAGCAGGATATGGGCAAAATCCTGGCATACGCCTGCTTTAAGCTTCCAAATTTCGTCTACTGTGGTTTCTACACCTGTTACGCCCTTGATATATTTAAAGTTGTTATACACATATTCGTTGAGTTGCTTTACGGCAGTATACACTGATACAGCTTTGTAGGTATCAATATTGGCCAGCTCTTTTACTTCGTTAAGTGCCACAAATTGTTCCTGTTTTAAAAAATCAATAAATGGTGCCGTGTATTTAATTTCCTGCAGGTGTTTCCATTGTTGTGCAATATCTATATTGTCCGAAGGGGGAACAATGGGCTTTGTAATTACAGCAATAGTGCTGTCTATTTTTAGTTCCGTATGCAGGGGTACATGCATAAAGTAGCCCACTTCGTTGTTATAATAATCCCTGAAAACTTCTACACGGGGTTCCCCGGTTATATGCAGGCGCTGGCTCTGCACTTCCTGCCGTTCATCTTTTTGGGGATAAAGCATTATCTGATTGGCGCTATCCCTTACAGGCTCGGCATAAGTGTACCGGGTAACATGGTGTATAACAAAACGTGGCATATTGGTAAATGTGATTATTGGTAAAATGATTAAACACTATGTGCAAAATAACGGCTGCTCAGGGTGTCGCTTATTTCGTAAAGGGCAGTTTTGGTTTCCAGTAAAAACTCATGAAGCCCGTCTTCTATAATGGATTGAGCGGTGGAGTACTGTACCCGGCTTCTTATTTTACCTATCATAAATTCAATTTGTTTAAAAGCATCGGCATTACCATCGTTTTTTAATCGTTCAAAATAGCGGTGCAGCCTGTTGATGCAATACAATATGGAACGGGGAAACTGTGCATTTAAAATTACCTGCTCTACTACATTGCCGGCCTCAAAACCGCTGCGGTAAGTTTTAAGGTATAGTTCGTAGCCCGATATGGAAAGCAGCAGGTATTTCCAGTAGGTGGTGTCGGCGGTTTTATCTGCCTGGTAGCTGTGGTCGCTAAAGCGAATATCGAGTATATCGATTGATTGCAGGGAGCGTTCCAAAAATTTACCGAGGTTAATAAAGGAGTTGCCCTCGCCCCTGGCCATCGTTACATCGGTAGTGCCAAAGTAAAGCAGGCCATAGCGTAAGAGGTTGTCCAGTGTGGTAATGGGGTCGTCCCAGCGCAGGGATTGCTCTAAGTAAGGGTCCCGTACGGCATGAAAAAAATCGTTGAGGCACTGCCACATTTCTTTGGTGATATGGTCCTGCACACTCCGGCCATTTTCACGGGCAGCGGTTACAATATTCAATACAGAGTTAGAATTGTCTTTATCCAGCACCATATAGTGCAGCACGGCACGGGAGTCGTGCGCTAATGCAGCAATTTTTTCATCATCCAGGTGGGTGAATAACTGTAGTACCGGCTCCCACGAAAAAGCCTGTACATCATCCTGCGATGAAGCGTAATTTGTTTTAAGTGTTCTTAAAATACCGTCACTTCTTTCCATATAACGGCTCATCCAGTATAAACTATCGGCAACCCGGCTTAACATGTACCTTTCTTTGTGTGTTTAAAAATTAATATCTGTTACAAGCTGTATTAACTGTTTGGTGCAAATGGCGGCGCCAGTATCCAGGTGTCTTTACTGCCCCCACCCTGCGATGAGTTTACCACCAGCGAGCCTTCCCGGAGCGCCACCCTTGTTAATCCGCCAGGCACTATTTCCACTCCATCCGGGCCGCACAATGCAAATGGTCTGAGGTCAACCCGGCGGGGTTGCAGTTTGCCATCCATATAGCAGGGCACCGATGATAAGCTGATGATGGGCTGGGCAATAAAATTCCTCGGCATTTTCAGCACTTCAGCTTTGTAATTTTGAATTTCTTCTTCACTGGCGGCACTGCCCATCAGCATGCCATATCCCCCACTCTCATTGGTTTTTTTAATTACCATCTCCCTGATGTTTTTAAACACATAATCCCTCTCTTCATCCTTGCCCAATTGATAGGTGGGTACATTTTTCAGTATGGGTTCTTCATTAAGGTAGTACCGTATCATGGCGGGTACAAAGCTGTAAATGGCTTTATCATCGGCCACGCCATTGCCCACTGCATTTACGATGGCCACATTGCCCTTGCGGTAAGCACTCATAATGCCGGCTACACCCAGCACACTATTGGGGTTAAACACAAGGGGGTCAAGAAATTCATCATCCACCCTGCGGTAAATAACATCCACCTGCTGCAGGCCTGCGGTGGTTTTCATATATACTTTATGGTTGTCTACCACCAGGTCGCTGCCTTCCACCAGTTCTACCCCCATCAGCCTTGCTAATGTGGTATGCTCAAAATAGGCACTGTTATAAATACCGGGAGTAAGCAGTACAATAGTGGGGTTGCTTATTTGCCGTGGTGATAGCGACATCAGGTTTTTGTGCAGTATAGCCGGGTAGTCTTTTACACCACGTACATTATTTTGCGGAAGTAAATCAGGAAAAATACGCTTGGTGATTTCCCGGTTTTCGAGCATATAGCTTACGCCACTGGGTGTACGCAAATTATCTTCCAGTACATAAAAAGAGCCATCTTTATTGCGGATGATATCAATGCCCGAAATGTGCACATAAATATCGTATGGCACGGGGAAGTTGTGCATTTCACGCAGGTAGTGCGGACAACTGTATATCATTTCCGCAGGCACCACACCGTCTTTCAATATAAACTGATTGTGGTAAATATCTTTTAGGAAAAGATTCAGCGCTTTTAGCCTTTGTTTAAGCCCTCTTTCAATATAATCCCATTCGGTAGCAGTAATGATACGGGGAATGATATCGAATGGAAATATTTTTTCGATACCCTCACCGCTGCTGTACACCGTAAAAGTAATGCCCTGGCTCATAAACAGCCGCTTGGCCATTTCTTCTTTACGGTTCAACTCTTCAATAGAAAGCTGGTTTAAAAAATTTACCGCCTTGTTGTATTGATCCCGGATGGTGTTGTCTAACACCATTTCGTCCCAAACGTTATCGGGCACCAGGTAAGATTGCAGTAGTTCTCCTGTAAGCATAGCAGTAAATTTTTGGCATTAAAACTCTATGGGAAGCAATCGGAAAGCCTGATGTTCAAATATAAGAAAGGAAATGTAATAAACAGTAGTACAGTTATATCAGGTATCAACTTTATTTTGCTGCCACTCCTGGTAAATGGCTGTTGCTTTAATTTGGGCAAAGCTGTATTTATTTTGCAGCAGGGTTTTTATTTCACCATGTTTTTTTCCAGGGTTCTTTTGCAAACAATTTGTAATAACAATTAATGCTGTATCATCAACAAAATCAGTTACCGGTATTTCGCCGGTTTTGATAAAAGCGGTAAGATGCCCTTCAATAGTGGATGGGGCCAGGTTGCGTTCTTTAGCAATATCGTTAATGCTTTTACCTGATTTGTATAACTCAAAACTGATGATGGCGGTAGGTATTTTAGGTGCCGTGGTGGCTATTGCTTTGGGCCTTTTTTTAGGGCTTGCCTCTTTTTGCTCCATATTGGTTTCAAGGTTGTGTTCGCTGCAATAATCCTGCACCATCGCAATAATTTCTTCCCCATATTTTTCGGCCTTTGCTTTACCAAAGCCGCTTAGCTGTTGCAGGTCGGCCTGGGTAAGCGGCAGGTAGGCGCTTATTTCTTTAAGGCTGTTGTTGTTGGCAACAAGATAAATAGGCAGCCGCTGCTGTTTGCATACCCCATCCCGCCAGTTGCGTAAGTGGCTGTACAGTTCAGCATTATTAATATCGCTATCCTGTGTTTTGGGTTTTTGATAGGCAGCATAGCTGCTGATTTTTGTAAATGGCACAGCCCAGTTGAGCCTGTGTTTTAAATAGCCTGTTATGGTAAATACTTCTTTACAGTAATGAATAAGGTAGATGGCTTTTGTAAATGCCTGCATTAGCTCGGTGAGTGGCTCATCGGTTGCATTGGCAGCTTCTTTGTGTTCGGTAACCAGGTGGTGTTGCTCCAGCTCTTTTTTTAGCTGTTGCAGCCTTGGGGCAAAATAACCGGCAGCATCCTGTATTCTTTTTTGAAGGGGCTCATTATTTTCTATTACCGGCTGTTGCTGTAAATAGGAGGGCACATGGGCTATAAATTTTTCGCCAATATGTTGCAATGCCTGTAGCCTGTCGGCAAAGTCCTGCATCCATTGCAGGGCATCATTGCCAAAGCGGTCGGCATTATTTTGTACAGGATATTGCAGGTATTTACAGGCTTGCAGCAGTTCTTCTATAAAAAAAATATTGCTCAGCAGTTGCAGGGTAAATACCTGCCTGGCACCTTCAAAGCGTTCGGCCAGCGAGCCCCTGGGCGTCATGGCAGCATGTGCTGTATTTACCTGTTCGTTGCTGAGTATTGCTGCAGCCGGAATTTTTGAAAGCAGCACAATGCCACCCAGGCTGGTACAGCGGCTGAGGGCAACGTACACCTGCCCGCTGCTGAAAGAAGCGGCGGCATCTATCATCAGCTTATCAAAAGTGAGCCCCTGGCTTTTATGTATGGTAATGGCCCAGGCCAGGCGCAAAGGGTATTGGTAAAAGCGGCCCAGCACCTGCTGTTCCAGTTTTTCGTCTGACCGGTTGAGGGTATAGCGGGTGTTTTCCCATACATCCTGTGCTACTTTTATTTCCTCACCATCGCAGTTAACGGTAATGCTGTCATCTGCCAGAGCAGCTATTATGCCTATTTTACCATTAAAATATCTTTTACCGGCATTATCATTTTTGATAAACATTACCTGTGTGCCCTCTTTAAGCACCAGTGTGGCATCGGCCGGAAAAATATTTTCCGGAAAATCGCCTTCTATCCTTGCCGTGTAACTGTGCGCTGTATGATGAAGCTGGTTAAGCTTATGTTGATTAATGCTGTCGGCCTGTTTATTGTGGCTGGTAAGGGTGATGTATTTTTCATCTTCGGTGGGATTAAAGCCGGGAATATACCTGTTGTTGAGCTGTTCAAAATCTTCCGCCTCCATATAATTGTTGCGCACTTTATTGAGCAGGTGTACAAATCTTTCTTCTTTTTGCCGGTATATTTTTTTTAACTCAATCAGCAGAGGTGGCTGTTCTTTTACTGCAAGACTGTCGAAGAAGAATGGCGAAGCATAGTAGTCGTGTAAAATTTGCCATTCATCGTTTTTGGCTACGGGAGGTAGCTGATGCAGGTCGCCAATAAATAATACCTGTACACCACCAAATGCAGCATGGTGGTTGCGGCGAACGCTTTTTAAAATGCTGTCGATGGCATCCAGCACATCGCAGCGTACCATGCTTATTTCATCAATTACCAGCAGTTCAATTTTGCGGAGGAGCTTGAGCCGGGGTTTTTGAAAGCGGATATTTTTCAGGAGTTGTTGCCTGCTGTTAACCGTGGGTAAAAAAGGGTGCAGCGGTAGTTGAAAGAGGCTGTGCAGCGTTACGCCACCAGCATTAATGGCCGCAACACCTGTAGGTGCAGCCACCACCATATTTTTTGATGTATGCTGTTGCAGGTATTTTAAAAAAGTGGTTTTGCCTGTGCCTGCCTTCCCGGTAAGGAAAACATTTTCCTGCGTTTCGGTAACAAAGCGATAGGCCAGATCAAATATGTCGTTACGCTCAACTGCTGACATGAAAATAATTATAGCTTAAAACTCAGAAAAAGAATAAACCGGCCATTGCTTTTTGTTAGCCCGGATAATTTCAAAGTTAATCATTATGCTTCCGTGCTGTTTTTAATTTGCTTTGCAGCATTACACCATAGATGGAATAAAACCACAGACTGTAAATAACTGCATACATCATGAGTGTGCGGCATTACAGCCTGTGGTAAATTATATCAGGCTCTTTCTTTTTCGCCGATCATCAGCAGTTCGTTGGCTACTATTTCGGTGATATAGCGTTTGTTGCCGTCTTTATCATTGTAAGTACGGTTCACCAGTTTGCCTTCAATGGCTACTTCTTTACCCTTAGTGAGGTATTTTTCGGCTATTTCGGCCACTTTGCCCCAGGCTACAATATTGTGCCAGGTGGTTTCGGTTTCTTTACGGCCGGCACGGTCCCGCCAGCTTTCGTTGGTGGCCATGCTGAAGCGGGCCACTTTTTTACCACCTTCTAATGTTTTTACTTCTGGTGCGTTGCCCAGGTTACCAATCAATTGAACTTTGTTTTTTAATGCGTACATAGCTGTAAGTTTTAAAGCTGTTTTTAAATTTTTTATTTCAGTCAATCTGCGGCGACGTCATTTCCGGTTGACAGGGCAAAGATGCTATTGCCCAAAAGCGGTAGCCGGTTTTTAGTCGTTTGTTCCCGAAGCTAAACGTGTATAATCGTTTGTACACGGATAATTTTTATTACCTTAATACTCCAAAACCTGCACTATGACTGCAACAGACACCAAAGCATGCCTTTTTTGTGAAAAGCCGCTTAAAGGCCGGGTAGATAAAAAGTTCTGCGACGATTACTGCCGCAATAATTACAACAACCAGTTAAAATCAAAAGGCAGTTACAGCGCTTTTGTACGCAACATCAACAACACACTGCTGAAAAACCGTAAAATACTGGAAGCGGTTTTGGGCCATAAAGAAGAGGGGATGACAAAGGCCAGCCGTGAAAAACTGCTACAGTTGGGTTTTAGTTTTAAATACTTTACGCACCAGTTTATCAATAAGGAGGGCAAGGTATACAATTATTGCTATGATTATGGCTACCTGCCGCTTGGCGGCGACTGGTATTTGATTGTACGGAGGAAGGAGGAGTGATAGCCGGTGGATATTTTGCTGTGTGGATTAAATAGGACTATCTGAATAAATCTTGTTGTAACCCACTTAAATGAGTTTTTAAAAGGGAATCGAATTGATTACTTTTTACAAAAGCTTCTGTTTTTAAATTGAGTCGGATTGAATCAATGTAACCGGTATTTGTAAGCCGCTGCAAATCATTTCGGGCAGTTTGGTTAGATATTGCAAGACGGGTTTCTACTTCCTTTACAGTTAAAAGCAGGGCGGGTTCTTCATAATACCATTTTAAAATTAAAGCCTGCCTGTCATTTACATGTTCAAGCCTTATGAATTCCGAAACCAGCCTTTTTTCTTCAATTTTTCTTTGGATATACTCACGCAATGATTCAAAGGCCAATTTCATTGTTCTCAGTTTATATTTGATAAAATAGGTTAAATCATTATCGTCTGTTTCTGTGTACAGGTAAGCTCTTGCATATTGTGCTTTCGACCTCAGTATCAGTTTGGAAATAGATAAGTACTCGGTGAGCCAGTATCCCTTTTTCAGCATATACCAGTAAAATAGTGCCCGGGCTGTTCTTCCATTGCCGTCAACAAAGGGATGAATGTATCCAATCATAAAGTGAATAATACAGCCTTTGATAACTGGGTGTATAAAAACCTTGTCGTTATCATTATTGAAAAAATGGCAGAGCTCATCGATTAAAACTTCTATCTCAGCATTATCTGGTGGCCGATATACAATTTCGCCATCAATTACATCAACAACATTTATATCATTTGTTTTTCTGAATGCCCCCTCTAACAATTTTTCAGGTAGTGTATCGGCCGAAATCAATTTATGTATTTCTAAAATTCTCTTTACAGTTAAGCGTTCGTTTTTTAACTCTAAAATTTTTTGAATGGTTTTATAATTATTGAAAATCATTTGCTCATCCTTGTTTTTAGGAGGCTTATTTTTTCTTAACATCTCTTTTGCCTGGCGCCTTGTAGTTACAGCGCCTTCAATTTGGCTTGAGGCTATGGCTTCCTCCATTATCGAACTTATCAGGTACCGGTTCTTTTCTTCTTTAGGTATAAGGCTTCCTGATGCCAAACTTCCTCCAATATTTAAATCAAATTCATGCAGCAGTTGATTAATATGGCTGCTTTGAAACCATGAAAAATTGTATTTACCAAATTGAATTTGAAAGGGTGTGTTCATCCTTCTTATTTTGGCAATTACCCACAACTCCTCCGGCTTAATTTCTGCCGGAAGCGGTTGATATTTAACCTTATCCCAATAATTATATTTCTCATTAATATCATTTATAATTTCGTTTATTTCCGGCCGCATAACGAGTTCAATGAGGCGCTGCCCCATTTCAGGTGAACTTAAGGCCAATTGCACTGAAGGCGCTTTTTCTATATTTCTCATAATTTAAACCTCCTAATCAATTTAAAATTAGGAAATCTTAGAACAAAAATTACAATAAATTTCCTAATTTGTCAAAAATTAGGAAATATTTATAGAAAAATCCCCGTGGAGTATTATTTCCCAACTGATTTTAGACAAAATCAATATTGTGGTTTTAAAAGCTGTATTTATAAAAAAGCCTGCATTAGCAGGCTGGATTCACACAATTGTTGTTAGTAATATTATTCAGCAATAATTTTTTGAGTAGCGGTAACCACGCCATTCACAGCAATTTCGGCCACATACATACCTTTTGCCATGTTATTATTTAGTTCCACACTGTTGTTGCCTTTAACGATATTGCTGTTTACAGTAGCCACTACCTGGCCGGTAATGTTTTTTATACAAATTACAGCAGTGCCATTTTGAGCAGCAGCAAAGCGAACAGTTTTGCTGTTGGCTATACCCATTGCATTGTTATTCAGCTCAACCACCATGGTGTTGCTGTAAGTAACGGCGCCATTGGCAGCAATTTGTTTTACACGGTAGTAAGCAATAGCCCTTCCGGTAAGTTCGGCGGCGTTATCATTTACCCTGTAGTTGTTTACAGCAGCAGTGGCAAAAGGAATTTGCATGGTAACTACAGTAGTAAAATCGTTGCTGTAAAAAGAGCGTTCAATTTCGTAGCGGGCACTGCCATTAACATTAGCAGCGGTAAAGTTGAGGGTAACGGTATTTTCGGTTGAAGAAGCAGCTAAGGTAGTACCAGTAATTTCAACAGTAGTGGCATTAAGGCTGATGGAGGCGAAGAGGGCGGCGAAGAGGGTAGTTAAAGTTTTCATTGTATTGGGTTTTGTGGTTTGATATATACAAAACCCAAAAGATGCCAGAAAATAGAGCGTTCATTGTCAATAGATTAAAAGGGGACGAATTTTAAAATTCTCCGTTTAACGGAGTGGTTTTCTCAAAAACGGAACAAGAGGCGGCTTTTGAGTGTAAAAGCCAATCAATATAAAGTGCTGTACTAACTGCCTACCCATATTTGCTTACCTTTATCACCACCCCCACCTTTAATTGCCACCATTATGAGAAAACAACTTGCCTTATTTGCATTTATTTTTTGCCATTGCATTACTGTATCCGCACAGCCAGTTTTGCAGGCGGCAACAATTACCGGTAAAACAATTTGCGGTTACCAGGGCTGGTTCAACTGCTTTGGTGATGGCTCACCTGTGGCCCGATGGTTTCACTGGTCCAACGGGCAATACCAAACGGATAATGGAAAGCCGGCACCTGGCCAGTTGAAATTTGAAATGTACCCGGCAATAGAGGAATACAATGCTGCCTCCCTGTATCAAACCAACTTCGCTGTAATGGGTGATGGAATAACCCCTTCCACACTTTTTTCATCGTACAAAGAAGATGTGATACAAAAACATTTTAGCTGGATGGAAAACTATGGCATTGATGGCATTGCGCTACAGCGGTTTATCAGCGAAACTTTTGACGGGGTGTTTAAACTAAACCGGGATACCATTGCAGCCAGGGTTAAGCGGCAGGCCGAAAATCATGGTCGCATTTTTTACCTCATGTACGATATCAGCGGAATGGATGCAGCAAAATTTGATTCCATTAAAACAGACTGGCAAAATAATATGGTGGGAACACTTCACCTCACAGCATCTCCATACTACGTACACCAGGATAATAAGCCTGTGGTATGCCTTTGGGGATTTGGATTTACCGACAGGCCGGGTACTGCAGCTCAATGCCTTGATGTGATTAACTGGTTTAAGGCAAATGGCTGTTTTGTTATTGGCGGCGTGCCTACCAACTGGCGCACTTCCTCTGGTGATTCAAAGCCCGGCTTTGCATCAGTGTACGATGCTTATGATATGATTTCGCCCTGGAGCGTAGGCCGCTTTAGCAGCAATACCGGCGCTGATAATTTTAAAACAAATTACCTGGAGCCCGACCTTGCCTATTGTAATTCAAAAAACATATTGTACCAGCCTGTAGTTTTTCCCGGCTTTGCCTGGGCCAACTGGAATGGCGGGCCGCAAAATGAAATACCCCGTAACCGGGGCGAATTTATGTGGCGCCAGGTGTACAATATCAGCCAGAGTGGTATAGGCAATATGTATGTAGCCATGTTCGATGAATATGATGAGGGCACCGCCATTGCCAAAGCTGCAGACAGTTATTATGCCATACCTTCTAACCAGTATTTTTTAACCACCAGCGCCGATGGCAGCTATCTTTCGCCCGATTTTTATTTACGACTAACCGACCAGGCTACAAAAGTGATTAATGGCACAGCGCCGCTTACAGCAACGGTGCCTATACCCCATAGCAACGGCCCCATCTGGTTCCGCTCCGGCTTCGAGCTGAAATACGATGCAGCCGTAATGGCGGCCGATGCACCGGAAACAACTGCAGGTAATACTAACGTTATCGGGTATGGTGGTACAGCCAATCCCCCCGAATGTGGCGTGGTAAGCGAAATCAATCATATTGGCAACTATGCTTTGCGTTATGCAGGCAGAGATAATTCCTCCGTTTCATCCCGGTATTATTACAGGGTGTTTGATGTAAATATCCCGGTTGATATAACGACACAGCTTAGTTTTTGGACCTTTCCTCAAAATAACCTTGCCCGGTATGTTTCGGTTGATTTGCTTATGACAGATGGCAGTTTTTTACACAATACGGCTGCTACGGATAAGGATGGGGTTTCTATGCACCCCTCGGCCGGCCGGGGTATAGTAAATACCTGGACTAAAACGGTATCAAATATTGGCCAGTGGCTAAATGGAAAAACCATACAACGCATACTGATAGGGTACGATCATGATGCCGAAACCGGCGACTTCAGGGGTTATATAGATGATATTTTAATTGATACAGTGGCGGTTCCCACACTTCCGGTTAAGCTGGCGGGCTTTAGTGGAGCGGTGTACGGCAAGGCCGCAACACTTAATTGGCATACAGTAAGCGAAACCAATGCATCGCATATTGTGCTGGAAAGAAGTTATGATTCCAGGAGTTTTGAAACGGTAACCACGATGGCAGCAGGCGGAACCGAAGCTTCTGTAAGCCGTTATAACTATACCGATACAGAACTTTTAGCAAGTGCACCCAAAGTATTTTACCGGCTCAGGTTTGTAGATAAAGATGGAGGAGTTCAATATAGTCATGTGCTGGCCTTGTCGATATCTTTATCACCGGCAAAAGCATTAACGGTTGCGCCCAACCCGGCCAGGGATTATGTTCAACTGAATTTTACCGCCTCCGGGAGAACAGAAGCCCAGGTAACGATTACGGATGCCCTCGGCAGGCGGGTGATGACACGGAAGATAAATACCATCGCAGGAAACAATGCGGTAATCATCAATAACCTTTACCTGCTTGCACCGGGTATGTATCGGGCCATGCTGGTTATAAACGGAAAACCCAGCACTGTTTCATTTATGGTTGCTCAATAACATTACCGGGCACAGCCCAACAACAAACACCGGTATGATTTAAAAATACGCATAACGGGATGCTGCGTTTATTACCCCATACTAATCCTTGCTGGCATAGCTGTAATACTAAAAATTAAAAGTTATGATGAGGATATTTTTTGCGGCCTGCCTGCTGCTGCTTTCATTAAATATACATGCACAGGCCCCACAAATTGCATTTGATACCGTTATCAGCGGCCTAAGTCAACCCGTACAATTTGTTCATGCCGGCGATGGTAGCGGCAGGATATTTATTGTACAAAAAGGGGGTGCCATAAGATTGTATAACAGCAACTACACGGCAATCGGCACTTTTTTAACCCTTCCAACCGATTCGATGAGCAATGGCGGCGAAGAGGGTTTGCTGAGTATGGCATTTCACCCGGACTACAAAAACAATGGCCTGTTTTACATCTATTTTGTTAACCGGTATGGCAACCTGCAAATAAACCGGTACAAGGCAAGCGGCAGTAATCCCAATGTGGCCGATTTGTCCAGCAGAATAACTTTTGATACCATCCCACATCCGGGCCGCACCAATCATAATGGTGGCGAACTGCATTTTGGTAAAGATGGTTACCTGTACTTATCTACCGGTGATGGTGGTGGCACTGGCGACCCGGGCAACAATGCTCAAAACACCAGCGTTTTTTTGGGCAAAATGCTGCGCTATGAAGTAAATACGTCAGATGAACCACCCTATTTCAATATTCCCCCCGATAATCCTTTTGGCAATAAAGTATATGCTTATGGCCTGCGCAACCCTTTCCGCTGGAGTTTTGACAGGCTTACCGGCGATATGTGGATTGGTGATGTAGGGCAGGATCGGTTTGAAGAGATAAATTTTCGCCCTGCAGACTCTTCTATTGGGGCAAACTACGGCTGGCGCTGTTACGAAGGTGCACAAACCTACAATACATCATCAGGCTGTAACAATCCGTTAAGCACTTATACATTTCCGGTATATACTTTCCCTACCAACCTGGTACAATCGGTTGCCATTACCGGTGGGCAGGTATATCGTGGCCAAACATACATCAACATGGAAGGCTGGCATATAGCCGCAGAATTTTATACCGGTTATATCATAAAGCTAAAATATAATCACACAGAAAATAAGTGGGATACAGCCACACAAAAAACCAGCTTTACCGGCATTGCCGATTTTGGTGAAACAGAAAATGGGGAACTATTTGCAGTATCCTTATTAAATGGCCGTGCGGTAAAAATTAGGGCTGAGGGGCCCATACGCTATATATTTACGGGTAACGGCGATTGGAGCGATGCTGCCAACTGGCTCAATAATACAATACCTCCAGCCATTTTATCTGCCGGATCTGAAATTATACTTGACCCCCAAACAGGCGGTGAATGTGTGTTGACTGCAGCACAAACAATAGCCCCCGGCGGATCAATCATTGTTAAAGATGAAAAGCATTTCAGGATAACGGGGAACCTGACCATTCAATAATAAACAGGAGAAAAAAATCAGGCAGCAAATTCCATTACGCCTACTTTTTGCTGCTGAAGGGCATACCAGCAAAGCCCTAGCAATAAGGAGTTGGTGAGGCCCGCCTCGCCACTTACTTCAAAAGTGGAGCTTAGCAGTGGGTGCGAAGGACTGTTTTCGTAAATGATTAAAACCGGCGAAGAATAGTGCTGTATGCGAAAATGGTATTTTTTACCCTCAAGCGAAGCCGTGCCACTATAAGCGTGAATTTTATCAAGCGCAATGTAGCCCCTGTTCATACCATACTGGTCGGTAATAATCACTCTGGAAGCATGCTGTGCCGGCGTTTCCAGGTAAAATAAGCTATGTAAATTATCCTCGCTGATGAGCCTTGCAGAACGGTGCTGAGGGTTGTACTTTAGTATTACTTTGCAGCCGTTGTTTTGCATCAGCCTGTATTCGTTTAGCAGTGCAGACTGTGTTTTTACCGGTAACCAGTTCATACCAAAATCGTTTTAGATGGAAAAGATAGGGCTAATCAACCGGTTATGCAACCCTAAATTTTCGGGTAACAATAATTTAATATTAGGCTGTTTATAAGGCGTGGAAAAAACGAGGGTTATACACAAAGGCTAAAAAAATTATTATTTTTTTGCTAATTTTATTAGTGTGAATAAAAGAAAGCATTTATCTTTGATTTCGGATTTACATTTATACAGTCAATCCACAAACGGGGATATCACTTTAAAAAACTACAGCAATGAGTAATGCAGAAAAATTAGAGAAATCAGAAAAATTTAAGGCGCTGAAATTAACCATCGATAAAATCGATAAAGATTTTGGCAAAGGATCGGTAATGATAATGGGCGAAAAACCTCATTTGGAGCAGGAGGTAATATCTACCGGCTCTTTAGGGTTAGATGTAGCATTGGGTATAGGTGGTTTACCCAAAGGCCGTGTAATTGAAATATATGGCCCGGAAAGCAGTGGTAAAACAACTATAGCCACTCATGTAATTGCCGAAGCACAAAAAAAAGGTGGCATGTGCGCTATCATTGATGCTGAACATGCCTTTGATAGCAACTATGCCCAAAAATTAGGCGTAGATATTGATAACCTCCTTATATCGCAGCCCGACTATGGCGAGCAGGCGCTCGAAATAGCCGACAGGCTCATTTTATCAGGCGCTTTGGATGTAGTGGTGATAGATTCCGTAGCGGCACTGGTACCCAAAAGCGAACTGGAAGGCGAAATGGGCGACAGTAAAATGGGCCTGCAGGCCAGGCTGATGAGCCAGGCACTGCGTAAGCTTACCGCCACCATTTCAAAAACAAATTGCTGCTGCATTTTTATCAACCAGCTTAGGGAAAAAATTGGCGTAATGTTCGGCAATCCCGAAACTACAACCGGTGGTAATGCCTTAAAGTTTTATGCCTCTGTACGGCTGGATATTCGCCGTATGGCACAAATTAAAGATGGAGATGAAGCAGTTGGTAACAGGGTAAAAGTAAAAGTGGTAAAAAATAAAGTGGCACCTCCATTCCGCAATGCCGAGTTCGATATCATTTTTGGTGAAGGGATATCCAAAACAGGCGAAATCATCGATATGGGGGTAGAACTGGGTGTGATACAAAAAAGCGGAAGCTGGTTCAGCTACGATGCCAACAAACTGGGCCAGGGCAGGGATGCCGTAAAGCAACTGCTCACCGATAATCCCGAAATGGCGGCAGAACTGGAAGCCAAAATCAGGGCCAAAATTGCTGAAATGCAGGCCGCCTGATACAATACAAATTTAAAAGTGGGTTAGTAAGTATAAAGCCACCAGGTATTTACCGGTGGCTTTTTTGTGCGTTATGTTACCTCCATTACAAAGGCAGCGCAACACCGCTTTTGTTTTTATCATTACTGCCTACAATACTTTTGGTTGTTGAAGCATGTATAAAAAAATCAAAATGGCCGCAATGCTGTTGCATCATATTTATAATAGCTTTAAACGAAGTACAGGCTTCGCAAAAAATTAAAGCAGCAGGAGCTGTTGCGGCAAGTTGTTTTTCTTCAATAAGTTCAATTTTTTTAAAATGAATAGAAACCCTTTCAACTGTAATCATACTTTCTGCACAAAAAATGCCTGCCCTGTCATACAAAAAGCTCTGTTCTGATTTATCTGTATTCTTGTTTTTTGCACCAGCTTTTTTTAAGAAAATAACAACATGTACAAACAGGCTGTATAGTTTGCCTTTAAGCCAGCCATAATGTTTTTGTATAAACAAGAGCATGGCACCATAAAAATGTTGAATATAGCTGCTGCTGTTTTTTGCTGTGCTTTCGCCTTTAAAATGCACAATGCTGGTACCGGCAAAATAATAATTGATGTAACCTGCTTTTTGTATCCGGTAACTCAGGTCAATATCTTCGCCGTACATAAAAAATTGTTCATCAAAGCTGCCAACCGCTTCAAGTACATTTTTAGATATCAGCATAAAGGCACCCGAAATTACATCTACCTGCTGTGTGTCGGTTTCAGGCAAATGCCCGAGGTAATAGCGGGCAAAAAATTTTGAACGTGGAAACAGCCTGGTTAATCCTGTCATTTTGCAAAACGACGTAAATAAAGAAGGAAAGCCTCGTTTGCTTTCCCGAAGGTACATGCCGCTGCCGTCAATCATGTGTACGCCCAGGGCGCCGGCATTTTTTTGTTGTTGATAAAAATGGATACAAAGTTCTAAGCAGTCTTCAGCCACAAGAGTATCCGGGTTAAGAAATAAAATCAGCTCTCCTTTTGCCAGTTTAAAGGCCTCGTTATTTGCCCGGCCAAAACCTTCGTTTTTTGATTTCCAAATAAACTGTACTTCATTAAACCGCCCTTCAAAAAACGCCCTGCTGCCATCGGTGGAGTAATTATCCACTACAAATATTTCTGCATCAATATGCCGGCATGCCTTTAGTACACTGCACAGGCACTGCTCTAAAAAATACTTTACGTTGTAGTTAACTATAATTACCGAAAGCTGGGGCATGTAAATATTTGCAGCACGAATTAAAATGATTTAGCCCATCGGGCAAAATGCAATAATTACAATCTCATAACGCTGTGCCTGCAATAAGCACCGGCGCATCACTATCTTTGCAGCATGTTTAAAAGCACATTATTACAGGCAACAGAAGCAGGCGCTAAAGAAATACAAAGGTTTTTCAACAGCGATTTTAAAATAACCAATAAGCAGGGCATCAACAACCCGGTAACCGAGGCCGACCATGCCGCTGAAAAAGCGATTATTGAGGTAATAAAAGCAGCGTATCCCAACCATTTTGTTTTAAGCGAAGAAGCCGGGGAAATAAAAATGGATAGCGAATACAAATGGATTATCGATCCTATAGACGGTACCATCAATTTTGCCAATGCTATACCTCTATGCTGCGTATCATCAATAATTAGTAGCATACCAGGGTATCGAAGTAAAAAATTTAAAGCTAAAAAATTGTACAATGGCTGAAACAAGAACAGAAATAGCAACACTTGGAGAATTTGGGCTGATAGACCATCTTACCAAAAACAACGAGATAAAAAACGCATCCTCTATCGTTAGTATTGGCGATGATGCCGCAGTAATTGATCATTACGGCAGGCAAACAGTTATTACAACCGATATGCTTGTGGAAGGCATTCATTTTGATTTGATGTACACGCCGCTCAAGCACCTGGGCTACAAAAGCGTAGTGGTAAACCTGAGTGATATTTATGCCATGAATGCCACGCCTACACAAATAACATTGAGCATTGCTTTCAGCAACCGCTTTAGTGTGGAGGCGCTGGATGAATTTTACGAAGGGGTATATGCCGCCTGCGAAAAGTACGGGGTTGACCTTGTTGGTGGTGATACCACTTCTTCTCAAAAAGGCTTTATCATTTCCGTTACAGCCATTGGTGAAGTAGCGCCGGATAAATATGTAAAACGCAGTACTGCTCAAAAAGGCGACCTGCTTTGTGTAAGCGGCTATTTAGGCGGGGCATTCCTGGGCCTTACCATTTTAGAAAGAGAAAAGAAAATTTTTGCCGAAACCGGCGCCCAGCCCGACCTGGAGAACCAGGCCTTTATTGTGGGCCGCTTATTAAAGCCCGAAGCCCGTAAAGACATTGTTGAGTTTTTTAACGACACCGAAATTATGCCTACTTCCATGATTGATATCAGCGATGGGCTTAGCAGCGAAATACTGCATATCTGCAAACAAAGCAACCTCGGCTGTGTACTGTACGAAGATAAAATACCCGTACATGAAGATGCCCGCCAGTTTGCTTATAAGCTTGAGCTTGACCCAACCGCCTGTGCTTTAAGCGGCGGCGAAGATTATGAATTGTTGTTTACAGTTGCCCAGGCAGATTATGATAAGGTAAAACCGAACGACAACATCAGCATTATTGGCTATATGGCTGCTGCAGATGAAGGCAAGCACATTATTACCCGTGGCGGCAACCGGCACGAGCTGGTAGCCCAGGGCTGGAATCATGCAAAATAACTTACACAACAGCGTTAGTAAGCGGCCTGCCGACGGCAAAATCATCAATATTTTGCAGGGTGGTTTGTGCAATTTGCGTAAGCGCCTCCTCGGTAAAAAACCCCTGGTGCGCAGTAATGAGCACATTAGGAAAACTGTTGAGCCGCAGTATCATATCATCCTGGATGATATGTTCCGACAGGTCGTTAAAAAAAAGTGTTTCTTCCTGCTCGTACACATCCAGGCCGAGGTAAGCAATTTTACCCTGCTTTAATGATTGGATAACCGCCTTTGTATCTACCAGTCCGCCGCGGCTGGTATTAATCAGCATCACGGCATCTTTCATCATAGCAATAGTACTGCTGTTAATAATATGCTTTGTTTGCTCATTCAGGGGGCAGTGCAGCGAAATGATATCGGCCTGTTGTAACACTTCAACCAGCGGCAGGTATTGAACGCCCCTTTCAGCAAGTGTTTTGTTTTCTATTAAATCAAA
This sequence comes from uncultured Chitinophagaceae bacterium, assembly GCA_937873715.1. Classification (GTDB taxonomy): domain Bacteria; phylum Bacteroidota; class Bacteroidia; order Chitinophagales; family Chitinophagaceae; genus Ferruginibacter. The sequence goes on along the minus strand of CALMYJ010000003.1, from coordinate 415,586 downwards.
AGCCAGCACCCGGCAGCCAAAGCCCAGCATGATATGGCAAAATGCTTCACCAATTTTACCGGTGCCAATTACAGCAACAGTTTTTTGATACAGGTCGAAACCCGTTAACCTGTCCAGCGAAAAATTACCCTCTCTTACCCGGTTATAGGCCTTATGTGTTTTTCGGTTAAGCGTAAGTATTAATGCCGCTGCATGTTCGGCCACCGCATGTGGCGAATAAGCCGGTACCCTCACCACACGTATGCCGCATTTTTTTGCAGCATCTAACTGTACATTGTTAAAGCCGGCACAGCGCAGGGCTATCAACTGCACCCCAAGTGCATGCAGTGCTTCGATAACAGTAAAACTGAGGGTATCGTTTACAAAAGCACAAACAGCATTGCAGCCGGCAGCAAGGTTTACGGTTTGTTCATTCAAAGGCGCTTCAAAATACAATAGCTCATGCGTAGTTACATAGCGGTTAAAAAAATCCCTGTCGTAAGCTTTGGTAGAAAAAAAAGCGATTTTCATATTTTCTTTTTTGCTACAGCACAAAAATAAAAAGAATATAGTTGGGGCCGGGAAGTATACTGTAACCACCCTCATTGTGTTGCCTGAAAATGAACAATACACCCTACTCAAATCCCCGTTATATTTGCAGCCTCAAAAAACAGGTATATGCTCAACAACAGAACAAGGATAAAAGCGCTGCTGGCCAGCGATGCAGTGAACTACCAGGCCACAGTAATGGGCTGGGTGCGTACCTTTCGCAACAACCAGTTTATAGCCCTTAATGATGGCAGTACCAACAGTAACCTGCAGGTATTGGCCGAGCTGGGTAAGTTTGATGATGCCCTGCTGAAACGTATTACCACCGGTGCCTGTATTAAAGCCACCGGGCAAATCATTCCTTCCTTGGGCAAGGGCCAAAAAGTAGAACTGAAAGCAGACACGATAGAAATATTAGGCGACAGCGACCCCGAAAAGTTTCCGCTGCAGCCCAAAAAACACAGCCTCGAATTTTTAAGAGAGATTGCTCACCTGCGTTTTCGTACCAGCACATTTGGCGCTGTATTCCGGGTGCGCCATGCCCTGGCATTTGCCGTACACCAGTTTTTTAATGATAAAGGCTTTGTGTATTTGCACACCCCCATTATTACGGCCAGCGATGCCGAAGGTGCCGGCGAAATGTTCAGGGTAACCACTTTGCCCATCGATGGCTCTGCACCAAGAAATGAAGACGGCTCAATAGATTTTAAAGAAGATTTTTTTGGCCGCAGCACCAACCTTACTGTAAGCGGACAGCTTGAAGGCGAATTGGCAGCAATGGCTTTTAGCGATATCTATACTTTTGGGCCAACCTTTCGTGCCGAAAACTCTAATACCACCAGGCACCTGGCCGAGTTTTGGATGATTGAGCCCGAAATAGCTTTTTGCGACCTGGAAGATAATGCCAACATCGCCGAGGAATTCATCCAGTATATCATTCGTTATGCTATGGATCACTGCCGGGAAGATTTGGATTTTTTAGCGCAGCGGCTGGCAGACGAAGAAAAATCCTTACCACAGGATAAGCGCAGTGAGATGGGCCTGATAGAAAAACTGGAGTTTGTGGTAAACAATAAATTTGAACGCATTACGTATACCGAAGCCATTACCATACTGCAGGAAAGTAATCACAACAAAAAGAAAAAATTTCAATACCCTGTTACCGGCTGGGGTATGGATTTGCAAAGCGAACACGAACGTTACCTGGTAGAAAAACATTTTAAAAAACCGGTTATCCTTACCAATTACCCGGCGGCTATCAAAGCATTTTATATGCGCTACGATGAAGGCTGCGAACCCGGCAGGCAAACGGTGGCAGCAATGGATATACTGGCGCCGGGCATTGGCGAAATTGTAGGTGGCAGCCAGCGTGAAGAGCGGCTGGATAAGCTGCAGCAAAAAATGAAAGACATGCACATACCGGAAGAAGACTTGTGGTGGTACCTTGATACAAGAAGGTTCGGCGCCTGTCCGCATGCAGGCTTTGGCCTTGGCTTTGAGCGGATGATACAATTTGTAACCGGCATGAGTAATATCAGGGATGTGATTCCTTTTCCACGGTATCCAAAAAGCGCAGAGTTTTAATCACTGCAAACGAATGTTGTTAAAACCGGCTGCATGCAGCCGGTTTTTTATTACACTACAAACGAAAATTGCAGGATGCTAAGAGGAGGATTACCTTTACGATGATTGAAGTTAATACTGATACAATGGAAAAAATACGATTAATAGAAAAACGCAAACGCATTGCCCTTGTGGCACATGATAACAAAAAGAAAGATTTAATAGAATGGGCAAAGCACAATGCCGTAATGCTGGCAAAGCATGAACTGATAGCCACAGGTACTACCGGAAAAATGCTGGAAGAAGAATTAGACAGAACAGTAAAAAAATTACTTAGCGGCCCTTTAGGTGGCGACCAGCAAATTGGCGCCATGATAGCCGAAGGCAAAATAGATGTATTGATATTTTTTTGGGATCCTATGGAAGCACAGCCGCACGACAGTGATGTAAAAGCGCTGCTACGGGTGGGGGTAGCCTGGAATATACTGCTGGCCTGCGACAGGGCTACCGCCGATTTTATCCTTACCTCGCCGCTAATGCAGGAAGAATATGAAACGGTATTACCCGATTATAATACCTACCTGAAAAGAAAAGTACTGTAAAGCAGCTATACACACCCGTTAGTTCAATAAGTTGATTGCCGGTTATTGTGATGAATATGCCGCACGGCAATTACCCAATTTAGGCACTATGTTTGCCGGTAAAACCCTTAGCAATATTGAATGCGAAAAATCTAAAAACGATTTGCTATGGCAAAACAATGGACAAGGCGTGACGCATTAAAAGCCCTGGGGCTTTCTGCCGGGTTTGCATTACCCGCCACATCAATAGCACTGGAGCATACCGGGGAAAAAATATGGCTGCCCGAACAAAACTTTATACCGCTAAAACCTGTAACCGCCATAACAATTGGCGCAGGCAACAGGGGAAATGTATATGGCAACTATGCCCTGCAACACCAGCACCAGTTAAATATTGTAGGCGTTGCCGAACCCATTGCATTGCGTAACGAACGGCATGCACAAAAGCATAACATTCCACAGGCTAATCGTTTTACAACATGGGAAGAGGTTTTTAAAAAACCAAAATTTGCCGATGCAGTTATTATTGCCACTCCCGATAACCTGCACTATGGCCCATGCATCAAGGCGCTGGAAATGGGTTACGATGTACTCCTTGAAAAACCGATTTCACCCAGCGAAAAGGAATGCAGGGATATTATGGCCCTTACCAGAAAAACCGGCCGGATAGTAGCCGTATGCCATGTACTACGGTATGCGCCATATTTTGTAAAACTTAAAGAAATTATGAGTAGTGGCGTACTGGGCAACATTATAAGTATACAGCACCTTGAGCCTATTGAACATATACACATGAGCCACTCCTACGTAAGGGGCAACTGGCATAATAGCAAGGCAACCACCCCTATTATTTTAGCCAAATCCTGTCACGACCTGGATATCCTGCGCTGGCTAACAGGCAAACCCTGTAAAAGCATACAGGCATTTGGCGACCTGAGCTGGTTTACAACAAAAAATGCTCCGGCAGGCAGTACGGCACGATGCAGCGATGGTTGTGCAGTGGAAGCCCAATGCCCATACTCTGCCCTTGAAATTTACTATCGCAAAAGGCAACGCAACTATGTTTTTGATTTGCCCGAAGATAAAAGCATGCAGGCCGATTATATTTTACAACAATTAAAAACTACCGATTACGGCCGCTGTGTATATAAAATGGATAACGACCAGCCCGACCATTACACTGCCAATATTTTATTTGATGGTGGCCTTACGGCATCTTTTTCGATGGAAGCCTTTACCTCGTACGAGGGCCGGCGCACAAGAATAATGGGCAGCCTCGGCGATATAGTAGGCGATATGACCGCTTTTGTACACACCGATTTTTTAACCGGGCAAAAAACAGAATGGCGGCAAACTACTGATATGCATGGCGGTGGCGACTGGCGCCTGGTGGCCAACTGGATACAGGCAGTAAGTACCGGCGATGCAGGGGTACTTACCTCCACCATAGATCAATCGGTAGAAAGCCATATCATGGGCTTTATGGCCGAAGAAAGCCGTAAAAATAAAAAGGTGATGGATGTGCTGCTGTAAAAAATACAGGCATTTTTATAAACAAGGTGTTATACCCTTTCATACTTCGTAAAAATCGTGTGCGATAACAAAGCAGTTTACTTTTTTTGTATACCCATGGCATATTGTATACCGCCCAGTAAATGCTGTAAAAAAAAGGGCTCTGTATACGACTCTTCAGAATGCCCCAGTGCTGTATAAAATGCACGGCCGCCATCGTAGGCATGGTACCAGGCTATAGGATGAAAATGGCCATGACTGCCGCCTTCGTAGCTTGTTTCATCTATTGTGATTAAAACATTTACTTCCGGGTTTAACTGCTTAAAATTATACCACTCATCAGTTCTTGTCCAGCTCAGCGGTAAATGTTTGGTAGACAAATGGGTGGTATCCTTAATCACCAATTTGGCGAACTGTGGTGCAGGGTGATTTAAAAAAATGGCACCTGCCAGCTTAACATACCAGGGCCAGTCGGTTTCTGTATCTGTGGCGGCATGTATACCTGCAAAGCCGCCACCAGATTGGATATAATGCATGAATGCTTTGCGCTGTGGGTGATTAAACAGGGTGCCGCTTGTATTCAAAAAAATCACGGCATTGTAACGGGCAAGTGTGCTGTCATTAAACATTGTGGCATCTGTACTGGTATCTACAATAAAACCATGAGCGGCACCAAGTGTTTTTATGGCTTCAACGCCACGGGCAATTGAGGTATGATGGAACCCTGCTGTTTTATAAAATAGCAATACCCTTGGCTCTATATCCGGATATTTGTAGTAAGCAGTCACAGTATGGCTTATTAAGGTTAAAATGAAAGCAATGATATTTTTTTTCATAAAGCTTCAGGGTTTAATTTACATCATACACATGGGTTAAAGGAAAATTTGATAGCCTTACATTTTTAGCGTACACAATGCCGTAAGTATTTCAGTTAATTCACATCAATACTTTTTACCGCTTACCCTTAAAAAAATCTTTCATCAACTGTGCACAGTCATCTTTCAGCACGCCGCTGTGCACCGTTGTTTTTGGATGAAAGGGGCTGGCGCCAGCATGTACAATTTTGCGGTAACCGTTTTTGTCATCTTCAGCGCCATATACCACACGGCCTATTTTACTCCAGTACAAGGCACCGCTACACATAAAGCAGGGCTCAAGGGTTACATACAGCGTAGCATCAGGCAGGTATTTGCTGCCGAGATAATTAAACGCAGCCGTAAGTGCAATAATTTCTGCATGGGCCGTACTGTCGGTAAGTTGTTCTACCTGGTTGTGGCCACGGCCAATAATTTTATCCTGCATTACCACTACTGCACCTACCGGCACTTCATCGGCATCAAATGCTTTTTGTGCTTCACGGAGTGCCTGCCGCATAAAGTAATCATCATTCATTTCCATAATACCGAAAGTAAAAAATAAACGCCATCTCAAAGAGGAGATGGCGTTTAAAAAAGCCAGCGTGTTGGCTATAGTTTTTTAATCATAATATTTCTAAACTGTACTTCATTGCCATGATCCTGCAGGGCAAGTTTACCCTTTTTGAATTTGGCAAAATCGGGCATGTCTTTAAACTTGCTGCCAGCCACTAAGGTATTCCAGGCATCATCCCAGAGTGTGGTTGATACTGAAGTATCACCATTAAGGATTAAATCCAGTTTACCATTATTGATAATAATTTCTGCAGTGTTCCACTCTCCGGCGGGCTTTACCACTTCCCTGGTGCTGGAAATTAAATCGTACAAATCACCGGCACGATGCTTAATGATTTTTGCATCCGGGTGGCCATTATTGTCAAGCACCTGCATTTCCGGCCCGGTAAACCACACGTACTTATATTTGGTAGTGTCTTCATGTACTAAAAAAATGATACCGCTGTTGCCGTCTTTGGCAATCTTCCAGTCGGTTTTAAAATGAAAGTTTTCATATTCATCATTGGTAACAATATCACCACCGTCTTTAATTTGCCAGCCGTCTTTTTGTGTGGTATCTAAGTAGAGTACGCCATCCGCCACTTTCCAGGCGCTGCCAATAGTGCTTTTGCCGTAGCTGTGCCATCCCGATGTGGTTTTTCCGTCAAATAAACTGATCCATCCGGTATCGGCAACCGGCGTTGATGTTTCCGCATTTTCCGCTGTACTGCCTGCATTGCAGGAAATGAATACTGCTGCTGCAGCCGCAATTGCTAACCATTTCATGTGTGTGTTATTTTTTCAATGACAAAATATATTCTACCATAATTGTAGCATCTTCCTTCGATAAGGCCGGGTGTGCCAGCATAGGTACTTCGCCCCAGTTGCCTTTACCGCCTTTTAAAACTTTTTCAACAAGCATCTCCACATTAGCCGGGGTGTTATCGTATTTGTTGGCTACATCTATATAAGCAGGGCCGGTGACGCTTTCGTTTATTTTATGGCAGGTAATGCAATCCGACTGGCCAATTAATGCAAGTGCCTTATCTTCTAAAGGGTTGGTTGCAGGCGCTGCTTTTGCCTCTGCCGGATCTGCCGCTGTGGCTTCTTTGCTGTCGCTGCTTGCACCACAGGAAAATAAAACTGCGGCAACAGCGGCGCTAATAAAAAACTTCTTCATTTTGGTAAATTGTGTTGGTTATAAAAAATCAGTCTAATCCTAAAATACTGCGGTTAAGTTTTTCATCCGCTGCCACCCCGGCAAAATCATCAAAAGATTTTTCGGTTACCCGGATGATGTGCTCTTTGATAAATGCTGCACCTTCTCTGGCACCATCTTCGGGGTGTTTGATACAGCACTCCCATTCCATTACTGCCCAGCCTTTATAATCGTACTGCGCCAGTTTGCTGAATATGGTTTTAAAATCCACCTGCCCATCGCCGGGGGAGCGGTAGCGTCCAGCCCGGTTGGCCCAGCTTTGATAGCCACCAAATGTACCCTGTTTTCCGGTAGCATTAAACTCAGAATCTTTAACATGAAAAGCCCTGATGCGCTGGTGATAAAAATCGATGTATTGGATATAATCTAATTGTTGCAACACAAAGTGTGAAGGATCGTACAGCAGGCAGGCACGCGGATGCTGGTTCACTTTTTCCAAAAACATTTCGTAAGTAATGCCATCAAAGAGGTCTTCGCCGGGGTGTATTTCGTAGCAGGCATCCACGCCACATTCATCTAAGTAATTTAAAATGGGGGTCCATCTTTTGGCTAATTCTTTAAAGCCTTCTTCCACCAGCCCTTCTGGCCGCTGCGGCCAGGGGTGAAAAGTGTGCCACAGCAATGCCCCGCTAAAGGTAGGCATAGCCGTTAGTCCTAAATTTTGAGAAGCTTTTGCGGCATATTGCAACTGCTGTATGGCCCATTCGGTTCGGGCTTTGTTGTTGCCCTTTACGGTATCGGGGGCAAAGGCATCAAATAAAGTATCGTAAGCCGGGTGTACGGCTACCAGTTGCCCCTGCAGGTGCGTGGCCAATTCCGATATTTGCAGGCCGTACGATTGTATGATTCCTTTCAGTTCATCTGCATAGGTTTTACTTTCGGCGGCTTTTTTTAAATCAATCAGCCTGCTTTCCCAGGTGGGTATTTGCACGGCAGTAAAGCCCAGGCTGGCAGCCCATTTGCAAATACTTTCCAACTGGTTAAAAGGGGCCTTGTCGCCCATAAATTGTGCCAGGAAAATGCCGGGCCCTTTTATTGTGGTCATAAAGTTTTTTCTGGTGGTTTTTACAAAATTTGAATTGATTTATATTTCAAATGCTTTCCATTTTTCATTCGACTGCGAGGCGGCTACAACATTTTCTACAAATGCCATTCCCCTGATGCCTTCTTCCACCCCCGGAAAATCCAGCCATTCTTCTTTTGGTGTTTCGCCATTTAACTTAGCTCTTACTGTTAGCGCAAAATTGCGGTACAGGTTGGCAAATGCTTCAAGATAGCCTTCGGGATGGCCTGCAGGGGTACGGGTATTGTGGGCTGCAAAGCTGCTGTTGTATCCACCGCCGGTTCGGTAAATTTCGGTGGGCTTATCCAGCCATTTTATCAGCAGGCTGTTGGCATCTTCCTGTTTCCATTCAATGCCGCCTTTTTCGCCATACACCCTGATTTTTACATTATTTTCTTCTCCTGCCGCTATTTGTGTAGCCATCAGCACGCCGGTGGCACCGTTGCTGAATTGTAACAATGCTGCACCATCATCATCCAGCAGTCGTCCTTCCACTACCGTATTAAGACTGGAGCAGAGATGCGTAACCTGCAACCCGGTAACATACTCCGCCAGGTTAAAAGCATGTGTGCCTATATCTCCCATACAGCCTGCTTTGCCGCTGCGTTTGGGGTCGGTACGCCAACTGGCCTGTGTTTGCCCGGTGCCTTCCAAAAAAGTGCTGAGCCAGCCCTGCGGATACTCCACATACACTTTTCTAACGTTGCCCAATATGCCAGTTTTAATAATTTGCTTTGCCTGTTTTACCATTGGGTACCCGGTATAGGTATGGCAGAGCATGAGCGTTAAGCCTGTTTCGTTTAATTTGGCTTTTATTTGTTTGGCTTCATCTAAAGTAAAAGTGATGGGTTTTTCGAGCACCACATTAAATCCTTTTTCCAGCGCAAGCATAGCCGGTGAAAAATGTACCACGTTGGGTGTTACAATACTTACAAAGTCAATACGCTTATCGGCAGGCATGGCGGCTTCTTTTTCCAGCATATCGGTATAGTTGGTATAAATCCTGTCTTCATCCAGGTAAAGCATTTTGCCCGATGCAATGGCTACATCCGGCCTTGCGCTCAATGCGCCGGCAACCATTTCCATTTGCCCGTCCATACTAAGCGCCAGGCGGTGTACAGCGCCTATAAAAGCATCTTTTCCTCCGCCAATCATCGCCATTCTTAGTTTCCTGTTCATAAAATATGTAGTGCGTTTGTTGTTTAAAAATATGCTTTTACCAGCCTTGCCTGTACGCTCTTTGTACAAACTGGTTAGCTTCATCAAAATTAGTAACCTTCATTGCCGTTGCATCCCACAACAGTTTTTTCCGGCCAATATATTTTTTTCCGGTGTCGTCTTTCAGTATCCAGCTCCGGAGGGCAATATTGCCCATTAATATACTTTCGGTAAGCGGCCCGGCATAATCAAATTCGGCGCTTAAAGTATTTTTGCCATAACCGGCTATGCAGGCATTTACCCATTGCAGGTAGTGTCCTTCGGGTACACGGTCAATGGTTTTGGGTATGTTTGCTGTTTCAATCATTCTTGAGGTGGGCAGCAGGCGTGGGTTACTGCCGTAAGTGCCAAAAATGATTTTTCCTTTAGTACCCTCGATAATGCCGCCGCCGCTTTCATCATCGTCGCCCATAGGTTCACCGGGTAATAATTCTTCCGGCCTTTCGGGGCGTATGCCACCATCCATCCAGTGGAGCAGTACATCTTTGCCACCGTTGGCGCCGGGAAATTTTACAGTAACGGTTGAGGCTATGGGGCAGCTTTCGGCGTACCAGGAGGGGCTCCACATTTGCTCATACACGGCGGCAACGCTGCATTCCACTTCGGAGGGATAACCCAGGCCAAGAGTTTTGTAGACAGGTTCTACCAAATGACAGCCCATATCGCCAAGGGCACCGGTGCCAAAATTCCAGTAGCCCCGCCAGTTAAAAGGCGCATAACCATCCCTGTAAGGTTCTAAAGGGGCAGGGCCCAGCCATAAATCCCAGTTTAAACCTGCAGGTACTGGCAGCAGTTTTTTGGGGCGGCCAAAGCCCTGGGGCCACACGGGCCTGTTCGTCCAGATGTGGGCACTGTTTGCTTCGCCGATAAGACCAGCATTGTACCACTCCTGCATCAGGCGTACGCCCTCACCGCTGCCGCCCTGGTTGCCCATTTGCGTTACCACTTTGTATCGTTGTGCGGCTTCGGTTAATTGCCTTGCTTCGTAAATGCTGTGTGTTAACGGTTTTTGTACATATACATGTTTGCCCATTTGCATGGCTGCCATAGCGGCAACAAAGTGCGTATGGTCGGGTGTGGATACGGATACTGCATCTATATTATTCTTTTCTTTTTGCAGCATGATGCGGAAGTCGTTGTAATACCTTGCTTTGGGAAAACGCTCCCTCGATTTTTTAGCCTGCCTGTCGTCAACATCGCATAGGGCAACAATGTTTACAAAAGGGCTTTTGGCAAACTCGGCCAAATCGCTTTCGCCCTTACCGCCAATACCAATACCGGCAATATTGAGTTTATCGCTTGGTGCAATAAACCCCCGGCCAAGTACATGACGGGGTACAATATAAAATGCAGTAGCTAAGGAAAGCTGTCGAATAAACTTTCTTCTTGTAGTGTGGTTTGACATAACAATCGTTTTTTAGCCAGTTTTATCAAAACTTATACATTCTTTCAATTCTTTTTCGGTGTAAGCCAGGTTGTATTGTTGCAGTACATCTTCGGGTACGCCATTCCACTGGTTGGGGCTGTTGCCCACATAGCCTACATCTTTGATGCCTATTGCTGAACTGTAAAATCCGCTGGCAGTAAGGTTACGCATCAGGTTAAAGAAGTGTACACCCTGCTTCATCGCCGGTACGGCTTTGTTGGGCCATGCAATGGCGTCTATTATTTCAAGGCGTTGCTTTTCTTCACAGTCTTTAAAAGCTTTTTCAAAACGCTTCAGGCATTGCATATCCAGCCAGCGCAGGCCGCCACGCATGGGTACCTGGTGCTGTGGCATGTCTTTTACAATAAACTCAATAAAATCGGGTACGCCGGCTTCGGTAGCACTGCCGCTCACTTCATCTTTGGGGATAATGATATCAGCAAGTATGGCAATGGTAGCCATTTCGTGTGCATTAAAAAATTTTTCGGCCATCAGTTTGGTATCCCTTTCTAATTCTTCCTTAGCCCTGTCGATGGTAAAAACGGGTTCACCGTTTGTTGATGCAGCCTCTTTATTTTTTCCTGTTTGGCAGGATTCAATAAAAGCGCCTGTGGCTACAGTGCCTGCTAAAAGTTTTAATGATTTACGCCTGTCCATATGTGTTATTTTACAGCATCAGTTGAAAAAAGTAAATGAAGACATTGTTGTTATCAGCTAAGCTTTTTATATAGTGCCTGTGATTTGTGCAATTAGTGTGCTCAAAGATTTTGTTTTTTCATCTCATCAATAATGTATTCACTTGCCCTCATGCTCAATGCCAGTATCGTCCAGGTGATGTTTTTATCGGCCTGGCTTACAAAGGCGCCGCCATCTACAACAAATAAATTTTTACAGTCGTGTGCCTGGTTGTATTTATTAAGAGCGGAGCGTTTGGCATCGTTGCCCATACGTACGGTACCGGCTTCATGAATAATACGGCCTGGTGTTTCGAGTCCATAATTATTAGAGGCGTCGTCGTTGCCACCCCAGGTAATAACGGCGCCCATGTGATGCATAATTTCCTTAAAAGTTTCTTTCATGTGTTTGGCCTGTTTAATTTCATGGTCGCTCCACTGCACATTAAACTTTAAAACAGGGATACCGTATTTATCTACCACATTAGGGTCGATAGCACAATAGTTGGTTTCCAACGCCAGGGCTTCGCCCCGGCCGGCCATGCCCACACTGGCACCATAAAAAAACCGGTAATCTTCTTTTAACGATTTGCCGTAGCCGCCAGCTTCTTTTTGAGTGCCGTTTACTACATATTTCCCGTTAAGGTTTTCGATACCCCAGCCAAAGCCATAGGCAGGCATATCCATCCCACCCCAGTATTCAATGTGATAGCCTCTTGGGAAATCCAGTTTTTTATTATCGCCCCACCAGGGAGAGTATACATGCATGCCACCAACACCATCTTCGTTATACCTTTTTCTGCCAAATAACTGGGGCAGTACGCCGCCCAGGGCTGCGCCGGTAGAGTCGTGCAGGTATTTACCCACCACATTGCTGTTGTTGGCAAGTCCGTTGAGGTGTTGCGGCGATTTTGAGTTGAGCAGCAGCCGGGCACTTTCGCAGGCGCTGGCCGCCAGTATAACCACCCGGCCGTTTACCTGGTATTCCAGCATATCCTCTTTATTAATGTAAGATATACCGGTGGCTTTACCCTCTTTATTGGTAAGTACTTCACGGGCCATGGCATTGGCCACCACATCTATATTACCTGTTTTTAAAGCAGGGTATATGAGTACGTTGGTAGATGAAAAATCGGCCTTGGCCATACTGCAGTTGCGGCCGCACTGCCTGCAGTAAAAACATACGCCACGTTCGGTGGTGCTGGGTATTTTTTTGGTGAGTATCGACATCCTCGATGGGATAACGGGCACACCTGCAGCAGTGGCGCCATTTTTTATCATTAGCTCATGCAGGCGTGGCTTGGGTGGGGGCAAAAAAATACCATCAGGGTCATTTTCCAAACCTTCGTTGGTGCCAAAGATGCCAATGAGTTCATCTATACGGTCGTAATACGGTTTGATATCCTCGTAGCCAATAGGCCAGTCTTCGCCCAGCCCATCGATGCTCTTTCTTTTAAAGTCTTTTGGGCCAAAGCGAAGGGAAATACGGCCCCAGTGGTTGGTACGGCCTCCCAGCATACGGGCACGCCACCAGTCCCACTGTGTATTTTTTTCGGTAGTATAAGGTTCACCATCAATTTGCCAGCCGCAATAGCAGGCATCAAAATCGCCAAAGGGGCGAAAGGTGGTAGCAGCCCCTCTCCTTGGGCTTTCGTAACTCCATTTTAACTGGGTGATATTTTTTTGCGGATCGTACATCGGGCCGGCTTCAAGCAGGCAAACCTTAAGCCCGGCATTGCTTAAAATATAGGCAGCCATACCGCCGCCGGCACCCGAGCCAACAATAATTACATCATAATTTTTTGGCTGGATTTTAATTTGAAAATCTCCCATACTGCAATCGAAGTATTAAAGTAGTGTGTAAATAAAATTATACCTTTTAACGCTACACAAAAATTATTTTATAATCGTAGCGGAATACTGCACGAATGAAATAAATCGGGCAGATGTACACTAATACTTTTTTGCGTTTTCATGATGTTTTTTCATAAAATTTAGCAATTGCCTCATAGAGTGATTGTTTAAATCGCTTACATTTATCTTCAGTAATTAACGATTGCTGCCGGCTGCACAGGCTGCCAGTATTCACATTTATTCACACTAACCGCTTATACCATTTATGATGAAGCCTGCTGTACGTTTTCAGCTTTCCGTAATGATGTTCCTTGAATTTTTTGCCTGGGGGGCATGGTTTGTAACGCTGGGCACTTTTTTGAACAATAACCTTTCTGCCTCAGGTGCCGAATCGGGCCAGGTTTTTTCCACTCAGTCCTGGGGTGCTATTATTGCACCGTTTATCATTGGCCTTGTTGCCGACCGGTTTATTAATGCAGAAAAAATACTGGGCGTATTACATATAGCAGGCGCATTACTCATGTACCTGATGTACAAGGCAGGTAACGTTTCTGAATTTTATCCTTATGTGCTGGCGTATATGATACTGTATATGCCTACGCTGGCGCTGGTTAACTCGGTTTCTTTTAACCAGATGAGCAATCCTGAAAAAGAGTTTTCTATTATTCGTGTATTTGGTACTGTGGGTTGGATTGCAGCCGGGCTGATGATTAGTTATCTTTTTCACTGGGATTCGGAGCAGGCTACAAAGGAAGGGCTGCTCAAAAATACTTTCCTGCTTTCGGGCAGCGCTTCGTTGCTACTGGGCCTGTTTAGTTTTACACTACCCAAAACACCCCCTAAAGCCAGGGGCGCAAAAGTAACCATCAGCGATATCCTTGGCCTTGATGCACTGAAACTGCTGAGGGATAAAAACTTTTTGGTGTTCTTTATTGCTTCCGTACTCATTTGTATACCGCTTGCATTTTATTACCAAAATGCAAATGCATTTTTGTCGAATATTGGCGTATCGAACCCAACGGGTAAGATGACGATAGGCCAGGCTTCGGAAGTATTTTTCCTATTGCTGCTGCCTGTATTTTTCAAACGCTTTGGTTTTAAAGCAACCATACTGGTAGGCATGCTGGCCTGGGCCCTGCGCTATGTGCTTTTTGCTTACGGTAATGCAGGCGATTGGGCATGGATGCTGTTAATTGGTATCGCCCTGCATGGGATTTGTTACGACTTTTTCTTTGTGTCGGGACAAATTTATACCGACTCAAAAGCCGGGGAACAACATAAAAGTGCTGCACAGGGTTTAATCACACTCGCCACTTACGGGCTGGGTATGCTAATAGGTTTTGCTGTAGCAGGCAAAATTACAGATGCTTATAAAGCGGCTGACGGGGGTTTTGATTACAGCATGATTTGGATAATACCTGCCGGCATTGCTTTTGCCGTATTCCTTTTGTTTGCATTTCTCTTCAAAAACGAAAAAGCACAACACACTTAATCATTTAACGCTTGATATCATGGCACAACATAATTCAAGAAGAAAAGCATTACAACAAATAGCCCTTGCACCACTTGCGCTCAGCAGTTTGTCATCTTTTACGCCGGAAAAAAAAACACCCATGCCTGCAGCCTCCCGTATCAATCATTCCGTTTGCAAATGGACTTACGATTTTCTTACCCTTGAAGAATTGTGCGTAGTGGTGAAGCAAATTGGGTTTTCAGCCATCGACCTGCTTACGCCTAAAGAATGGCCCATTGCACAAAAGCACGGCATATACTGCAGCATGTGTTATATCGCTGGTGAGGTAAGCCTTACTAAAGGGTTTAACAACCCACAGTATCATGCTGCACTGGTAAAAGATTACCTGGAAGTAATACCCCTGATGGTAAAAGCAGGGTATAAAAACCTGATATGCTTTAGCGGCAACCGTGAAGGCATGGATGATGAAACCGGTTTGAAAAACTGTGTAAAAGGCTTACAGCAAATATTGCCTGCGGCCGAAAAAAATGGTATCATCATACAAATGGAACTTTTTAACAGCAAGGTTGACCATGCCGGTTATATGGCCGATAAAAGTGCCTGGGGTGTAGAGCTGTGTAAGCGCCTCGGTTCAGAAAACTTTAAACTGCTGTATGATATTTATCACATGCAGGTAAATGAAGGAGATGTAATACATACCATAAAAGATAACCACCAGTACTTTGGGCATTATCATACAGCAGGTGTGCCTGGCCGTCATGAAATCAACGAAACACAGGAGTTATTTTATCCGGCCATTATGAAAGCCATTGCAGATACTGGTTTTACAGGCTATGTGGCGCAGGAATATATTCCAACAGGAAAAACAAAAGCAGAAAAAATAACCGCCTTAAAAGATGCGGTACAGCGCTGCACAATTGCTTAGTGCCGCAGCCGGCTTTCATCAGCCAAAGAAATTTATAACCACTTGTATAAGAAACGCAATCTTCAATAAACACACTATTCAACAATTAAAATTGCTGTATGCCGGACAACAACACTTACGACGCCATTGTAGTTGGCTCAGGAATCAGCGGCGGATGGGCCGCAATGGAACTTAGCAAAAAAGGGCTGAAAGTTTTAATGCTCGAACGTGGTCATAACATCGAGCACATTAAAGACTATACTACCGCCAGTAAAAACATCTGGGAGTTTCCGCACCGGGACAGGCCCACCCAACAAATGAAACAAGATTATCCCGTACTAAAAAGGGATTATCCATTGAACGAATCCACCTTTGGTATGTGGGCCAACGAAAAAGATAACCCTTACACCGAGGTAAAGCGCTTTGACTGGTACAGGGCTTACCATGTGGGCGGCCGCTCCATGCACTGGGGCAGGCAGAGTTATCGTTTTAATAAATGGGATTTTGAAGCCAACCTGAAAGATGGTTTTGGGGTTGACTGGCCCATACGCTACGAAGACCTGGCACCCTGGTACAGCTATGCCGAAAAATTTGCAGGCATACAGGGTAGTAAAGAAGGGTTGGAAGTTTTGCCCGATGGCGACTTTTTACCTGCCATGGAAATGAATTGTGTAGAAAAAGACGTAGCCTCAAAATTAAAATCGCATTACAAAGGCAGCCGCCACATGATTATTGGCCGCAGCGCTAACATCACCCAGCCCAAGCCCGAGCAAAACAGGGTAAACTGCCAGTACCGCAACCGCTGCTGGAGGGGATGCCCATTTGGCGCTTACTTCAGCACACAATCGGCCACGCTGCCTGCCGCTATGGCCACCGGCAACCTTACTATGGAAACCAACAAAATTGTAACCAAAGTACTGTACAATAAAGATCAAAAAAGGGCCACCGGTGTGGAAGCGATAGACGCTGAAACCAATAAAACTATTGAGTATAAAGCAAAAATAGTTTTCCTGTGTGCCTCTGCTTTTAACTCTACATGGCTGCTTATGAACAGCGCCACCGATATATGGCCCGAAGGGCTGGGCAGCAGCAGCGGCGAGCTGGGGCACAATGCCATGGATCATCATTTCCGCTGCGGCGCATCGGGTACAGTAGAAGGATTTGAAGATAAATATTACTATGGCCGTCGGCCAACAGGAGTGTATATCCCAAGATTCAGGAATGTGTATAGCGACAAAAGAGATTATGTACGTGGCTTTGGTTACCAGGGCGGTGCCGACAGGGACGATTGGAACCGCTCTGTAGCCGAACTTACCATTGGCGGCGATTTTAAAGATGCTCTTTGTGAACCCGGCAACTGGGGTATAGGTATTACCGGCTTTGGCGAAATGCTGCCTTATCACGAAAACCGCATCTTCCTCGATAAACAGAAAAAAGATAAATGGGGACTGCCGGTGCTGGCATTTGATATCGAAATAAAAGAAAATGAAAAAAAGATGCGTAAGGATATGATGGAAGATGCCAAAGAAATGCTGGAAGCCGCCGGTGTGAAAAATGTAGGCTCATGGGATGGCGGTTACGCACCGGGCATGGGCATACACGAAATGGGTACAGCTCGTATGGGCCGGGATCCCAAAACCAGTGTGCTCAATGGCAACAACCAGGTGTGGGATGCACCCAATGTATTTGTAACCGATGGCGCCTGTATGACATCGGCCTCCTGTGTTAATCCATCCCTCACTTATATGGCGCTTACCGCAAGGGCGGCCGACTTTGCCGTAAAGGAATTGAAAAAAGGAAACATTTAAAACCGCCCATCTATTTTAAAAAAGTATAAAAGCATTTAAATATGGAACGTCGTGAATTATTAAAAATGATAGCACTGGCTACCGGCGGTATAGTTATTGGTGGCGAATTGTTTTTAACCGGGTGTAATTCCGGTGCAGCCGCAACAGCCAGCTTTACGCCCGAAACCATCGCCCTGCTGGATGAAGTAGGAGAAACTATTTTGCCCGAAACCAGTTCTCCAGGTGCCAAAGCAGCCAAAGTAGGCGACTTTATGAAAGTGTTTGTTACCGACTGTTACACTGCCGATGAACAAAAAGTATTTTTAGAAGGTACCGGCAAACTTAACGAAGCCTGTAAAAAAGCCTACGGCCACGGCTTTATGGAAGCCACACCCGAACAGCGTAAGGAATTGTTAATTGGATTAGATAAGGAAGCAAAAGCTGTGCAGGAAGAACGCCGGAAAAAAGCGGATGCATTTTATGCTGCCGAAAGAGAAAAAGGCAATACGCTTCCGCTCGACTTTGATAACCCCATAGCGCCACATTATTTTACTTTGATGAAACAGTTAACACTGCTTGGCTTCTTTACCTCCGAAGTGGGCGCTACCAAAGCACTGCGGCATATTGCAGTGCCGGGCAGGTTCGATGGTGCGCTGGCTTACAAAAAAGGGGATAAGGCCTGGGCCGAATAATTTTTGCAACCACAAAACACAAGCAATGGAAAGAAGAAAATTTTTAGGTATGGCCGGTGTTGCCGGTGCAGGGCTGGCACTCACCACAAACCCATTGGCAACTTTGGCCAACAACATAACCGAAGTAAATGGCAAAATAAAAAAGTTTGGCATACAGTTATACACCCTCCGGGATGATATGCCCAAAGACCCTGCCGGTGTTTTACAACAGGTGGCTGCGGCTGGTTACAAGCAGGTAGAATCTTTCGAAGCAGGCGGTATGGGTATGTTTTGGAATATGGGGAATACAGGGTTTAAAAAATTTATCGGCGACCTGGGCATGACGATGCCCTCGGTGCATTGTGATATTTATACCGACTTTGAAAAAAAGGTAGAGCAATGTGCAGCCATAGGTGTGCAGTATATCATTTATGCCTGGGAGGGGCCGGATAAAAAATTAGACGATTACAAACGCTTTTGCGACGACTTCAACAAAAAGGGAGAATTTGCCAAACAGCATGGTATGCGTTTTGCCTTTCACAACCACGATTATTCCTTTAAACTGATGGATGGCCAGTATCCGCAGGATGTGCTGATGATGGGTACCGACCCTTCGCTGGTGTATTACGAAATGGATATGTACTGGGTGGTAACGGCAGGGCATAGCCCAATAGAATGGGTTAAAAAATATCCCGGCCGCTTTAAACTGAGCCATGTAAAAGACAGGGCAAAAAATACCACAGAAAATTCCGATTCCTGTACGCTGGGCACCGGCTCTATTGACTATGCCGCTATTTTAGGCGAAGCCAAAAAATTTGGTATGGACTATTTTCATGTGGAGCAGGAAAAATACGAAGGCACTACACCCCTGCAGTGTATAAAGGATAATGCAGCGTACATGAAAAAGCTGAGATTTTAACGTAAACACAGCATCATAAAAAAAACCGGCGGTTAAGCCGGTTTTTTTATTGCTATACAGTATCCTGGGTGCAAAGCGAATTTGGCTGAGTAATATGATTCCAACTTTCGGTACCCTTCTTTACCAGGATGACGGCATTGCTTACCAAATCACAATTCTTTCTTCCGGTTTTTTATAAAGCTTATCGCCTTCTTTTACGTCAAAGGCTTTATACCAGGCATCCATATTTACCGGTGCACCAATAGTGCGGTAAGGGCCGGGAGAGTGGGTGTCGGTTAAAATTAATTGTGCAGCCGTTTGTGGCAATATATTGCCCCGCCACACCTGCGCCCATGCCAGGAAGAACCGCTGGTCGGGAGTAAAGCCATCAATTTTTTCGCCGGATTGGCCCTGCTTTGTCATCTTAAACGCTTCGTAAGCCACATTCAGGCCACCAAGGTCGCCAATGTTTTCTCCCATCGTTAGTTTGCCATTTACATGCAGGGTATCCAGTACGGTGTAAGCGTCAAACTGCTTACCCAGTTGAGCGGCTTTGGCGTCAAATTTTTTGCGGTCTTCATCCGTCCACCAGTTGCGCAGGGTGCCATCGGCATCGTACTTACTGCCATTATCATCAAAGCCGTGGCTCATTTCGTGGCCGATAACAGCCCCTATACCCCCATAGTTAACGGCATCATCGGCATTGGCATCAAAAAATGGAAATTGTAATATACCTGCCGGAAAAACAATTTCGTTGAGTGTGGCATTGTAATACGCATTTACGGTTGGCGGTGTCATACCCCAGCGCTCCCTGTCTACTGGTTTGCCCAACTGGCTAATCATATACCCGTAATTCCATTTACCTACATTCACCATGTTGTCGAAATGATTGTTACCAATCACCAGGCCGTCATAGTTTTTCCATACATCCGGGTAGCCAATTTTTGGCCTGAAGGCCGCCAGTTTGGCCTGGGCTTTCTGTTTGGTTTCGGCGCTCATCCAGTCTAACTGGTCGATACGTTTGGCAAAAGCCCTACGCAGGTTGCTTACCAGTTCGGCCATACGGGCTTTGGCTTCGGGCTTAAAATATTCTTTTACATACAACTGGCCCAGCAGTTCGCCGATAGAGCCATCGGTAAGCTGCGACATACGTTGCCAGCGGGGTGTTTGTACTTTTTGCCCGGTAAGTACCTGGTTGTAGGCAAAAGCAGCATCCACAAAAGCACTACTTAAATGCGAAGCTGAATTTTTGAGCACATTCCATTTCAGGTATACTTTTAAATCGTTCACTGGTGTGGCGGCCACAAGGCTGTCGGTACTGGTAAAAAATGAAGGATTGTTAACCAGTACACTGTCTTCACCTTTTATATTCAGCTTTACCATCATGGTATTCCAGTTAATACCCGGTGTAAGTTTGTTGAGTTCGGCAATAGCGAATTTGTTATAAGTTTTATAGGGGTCACGCATTTCTACCCGGCTCCATTGTGCAGCAGCCAGCTTCTTTTCAAAATCATAAATGAATGCGGCATATTTTTCTGCAGTTTCTTTTGGGGTACCCGTTAAGGTGAAAAGCGTGCTGACATATTGCAGCATAGCCGTTTTTATTTCATCATTGCGTTTGCTGCTTTTTAAATAATAATCCCTGTCGGGTAATGTGGTGCCACCCTGGCTCAACTGGGGAATCATTTTTTCTACGTTCTTCCTGTCCTGCCCTATAAACATACCAAACAAAGGAGCCCCTCTTCCCGTGGTGCGTAAGTCGGCTAAAGCTGCAAAAAAGCCTGCTGATGTTTTAATGGAATCAATACCTTTTAGTATAGGCATTACCGGTTGTGCCCCTCTTTTTTCAATGGTAGTACTATCCATGGCAGCCCGGTAAAAATCGCCCACTCGTTTGGCCACTGAGCCAGCCGGAGCAGATTTGTCGGCGCTGGCATTTTGCAAAACGGTTTTTACGGCGTTGATATTAAAATCCCTGAGTTCATTAAAGCTGCCCCACCTTGTTTCTTTAGCCGGTACCGGGTTGTTTTTAACCCAGGTGCCGCTGGCATAGGTGTAAAAATCATCGCCGGGCTTTACGGAAAAGTCCATATTAGCCGAATCTATAAATTTTGTAACGGTGGGCTGGGCTGTTGCCGTAAACATAACGGCAGCAGTTAAGACGGTTAATGCTGCTCCTCTTAAAGGGGTTGTCATTTTTTTCATAGTCTTCTTGTTTTTGTAATGGCGAAAATAAATAAAACCACCTGCTGTAAAGTGCCGTTCCTGCACCTGCTGTAGCCGTTTATACTTATAACAGCAGTAATAGGGAATGGTTACAGCATTAAAGTCATTTGCATAGCTGATATATGTCATTGCAGCGGCAGCCCTCGTAAAATAGCTTTGTTACTGTTGGGTTACAAGCATATTAAAATAATCAATGCAGTAATGAAAAAGATTATAGTACCAGTAGATTTTTCGGCAACGGCTGCCAATGCGGCTGAGTATGCCGGTTATTTTGCCGCCTTTTATGGAGCAGATGTTTTATTGTATCATACCTATGAGTTGCCGGTAGCTATAGGCGATATTAGCTACCCGGTGTTTGATGTGAATGAAATGCAGGAAGCTGCAGCACACGATATGGCTGTATTTAAAGAAAATTTAGCTGCAAAAATGAAGGTGCCGCTTACCATTCATACCCATGTGGAAATGGGCATAATGTATACGGGGCTAACTACATATTGCGATGCCGAAAAGCCCGACCTTGTAGTAATGGGTCTTTCGGGCAAAAATGCGCTTACCCGGCTGGTGGTGGGGAGTAATACCATCAAAACGGTGTATAACCTTAAATACCCGGTACTTGTAGTGCCGCCCAAAGCTTTTTTTGCGCCTATCCGGCTTATTGGTTTTGCCTGCGATTACCGGGAAATTGCCAGGAGTACACCACTGGCGCTTATCAAAAAATTTGTACAGGATTTTAATGCAGAGCTGCATATCCTGAACGTTGACTACAACAATAAAAATTTTTCTGCAGATGCCTTAAAAGAAAGCTTTGTGCTCAGCGAAATACTCGGCAATATTAAGCCTGAGTATCATAGCGTGGAATCGGAGGATGTTACAGTTGGGATTAACTGGTTTGCCGAAAAAGCAAAACTGGATTTAATAATTGCGGTACCTAAAAAGCATAAGTTGGTGCAGCGTATGTTCAGCCGCAGCCACACACAGGATTTAATTTTTCATACCCATCTGCCGGTATTGTGCCTGCACCAGTAATTATGCATTAAACTGCCTCAGGTGATGATCTAAATGCTTATACATGGCCTGCCCCCATTGCGCTTTGGTAAACTTACCGAAAATAGGATGTGGGTAATTGCCAACTTTTTCAACGCCAAGGCTGTAAAATTTATCAATGAGTGCGGTGAGCTGTTTTTTTTCCTCTTCAAAATTGCGCTGGTCTTTAATCACAAAATTTGGTGCAGTAGGCAGTCCTTTTTTCCAGGGCTTATCGTTGTACAGGCCTGCTTTTACGAGTGAGCCAAACAGCCGGAAGAATAATGGCCCGGGCTTAAGGGGCTTATCTGCCAGCGGTACATAAAAAGCTACTTTGCAATGTGCCAGCATTTGTGCCACTTCCATTTTACCCCATTGCCTTTGTGCATGCGGGGTAAGTTGTTGCAGCCTTTGGGTTATTTCGTTGTACGCCGTAGTGTCAAATAAATTTTTCATACAAAGTAATATTGTACTTATTTAATACTGCAAAATACAAAGCCTTAAAATGCTGTACAATATATAGCAGGATGAGTTGATGATTGTGCTGTACTAACTGAACAGGTATTCCACATCAGCCTTGGTAAGCGCTTTTACAAAGTTGGCATCGTCGGTAATCAGTTCACTGGCCAGCTTACGTTTACGCTCCTGCAGTTGCAGTATTTTATCTTCAATGGTATCAATACAAATCATACGGTAGGCAAAAATATTTTTGGTTTGCCCAATACGGTGTGTACGGTCTATTGCCTGCTGCTCTACTGCCGGGTTCCACCAGGGGTCAACGATGTATACATAATCTGCCGCAGTAAGGTTGAGGCCCACGCCGCCGGCTTTAAGTGAAATTAAAAATACCCGGCAATCATCGTTATTCTGGAAGTTTTCAATAGATTTTTGCCGCTCTGTAACGCTGGAACTGCCATCAAAATATTCAAAAGGAATACCTTCTTCTTTCAGCTTTTCTTTTATCAGTGCCAGCATGCCCAGGAATTGGGAAAATACAAGCGCCTTGTGCTCACCAATATTTTCAGTAATCTCACGGGTAAGTTCATCCAGTTTTATGGAGTTGTTGGGGTATTTTTCTTCACCGTTTAAAATAGCCGGGCTGTCGCATATCTGCCGCAGTTTCATCAGGCCCTGTAAAATGGTGAGTTGCGATTTGTCGATACCGTGCTGGTCGATAGCCCCCATGATTTTATCCCGGTAGCTGTTGCGGTACATATCATATATCTCCCGCTGTTCTTTTTCCATTTCGCAAAACAGGATGGTTTCTGTTTTTTCCGGCAGGTCTTTGGCTACCTGCTCTTTGGTGCGGCGCAGGATGAAGGGATACAGCAGCTTGCGCAGGTGTTCTTTTTGTTCCTGCTCGCCAAATTTATCGATGGGTGTGGCAAATTCGTTCCTGAAAAACTCCATAGAGCCCAGCAGCCCCGGGTTAAGGAAGTTCATTTGCGCAAAAATATCAAACGTATTATTTTGAAGGGGGGTACCGCTCATGCATACACGATTTTTTGCTTCGAGCAGGCAGGCCGCTTTGGTAACTTTTGAAGCCGGGTTTTTGATGGCCTGGCTTTCGTCGAGTACCACATAATCGTACAGTACTTTCATCAATAGCTGTATATCGCTGCGCAGGGTGCCGTAAGTGGTGATGATTACATTGGCTTTCTTTAAATCATCTAAGTTCCTGGTGCGTTGGGGCCCGTGGTGTATATACCAGCTTATTTCCGGCGTGAATTTTTTTATTTCGTTTTGCCAGTTGTAAATAAGGGTTGTTGGGCAAATTACAATGGCACTCAACGAGCCGCTGTTGTTTTTATAATGCTCCAGCATGGCAAGGGCCTGCACTGTTTTACCAAGGCCCATATCATCGGCTAATATGCCACCCCAGCCCACGTCATTCAGGTAGCTGAGCCATTGAAAACCGGCCGCCTGGTAGGGCCGCAAAATGGGCTCCAGCACCTGTGGTGGTGCAATTTGCGGTATGTGTTTAAATTCCCTTAGCTTTTCAAATTTTTCATCCAGCGAAAAACTCAGTTCCTCTGCATCCCTGTTTTCGTACAACTCGTCAATAACACTCATGTGGTATTTAGAGAGGCGCAGTTTATCGCTTCGGCCATCCCCCACTTTAAAAAGTAAGGAGTATCTTTTTAGCCACTCTTCGGGCAAGATACCAAGTGTGCCATCATGAAGCTGTACAAAAGACTGCCTGGCGGCTAACGCTTTTTTAATATCACTGATGCCTACACGCTGGCCTTCAAAATCTATTTCAACCTTAGCATCAAACCAGTCGGTACCACTGCTTACATAAATATGTGTAGAGGGCCTTGCCGTATTAAACCGAAAGTTGCGCAGCGCTTCAAAGCCCAATACCTGCACTTTTTGTTCTTTCATCGCATCTACAAACAAAAAGAACCAGTTGTTCTTAAGTACATCTGCCCCCTTGAGTATAAGGCTGCTTCCCTCCTGTGGGCGCACAAAGTTGGAATGTAATGCGGCTAACTGGTCGATAAATTTTCTTTCCGACTCCCTGTTGCGGTGTACAATCAGTATTTTATCGTCATCGGGAATGGTTAGCGTTTCCCTGTCGTTGGCTTTTGTTTCAAAACCTTTGTATGAAAATATGGGTTGAAATACCAGGTAGTCGCCTTTTTCCTGCAGCAGCAGTTTTACTTCGGGCTCGCCGCTTTTAATTTCTTTTACCAGCGACCTGTCGAAATCCACTTCATATTCCCTTGTAAGGGGCAAAATGGTTTTTTGCATTTGCTGGGCCCAGTTGTTGCGGTTGAGCGCTATAGTTCCTTTTTTAATAAATTTTTCTGCCTCCAGTGCATCTTCAGGTTTTTGCCAGAGGTAAAAAATATAATTGTACAGGTACAGTATACTGTTGCTGCATTCATTATCGGTTATAGCCAGCTCGGCACCATTAATGTTAATGCTGCATTGTAATTCAAAATCATTGCTGCTGGCAGTGATTTTAAATTTTGGTGTAAGTGCAGTATCGCCCAGGCTTACTTCTGTAAGGTTATCTGTTTTAAAAGCCTTTCCATTTGCAAGGTAGTATATGGCCTTGCCGGTAGTTTGTTCTTCAAAAATTTTTTTGAGTTTGGGGTGCAGGTACTCTGTTATCAGCAGCCTGGTTTCTTCGGTAAGCTCCTCGCCATCGGTTTGAATAATGTTTTCCCAAATACCACTAAACGGAGAATTGCGGTTGAGGTATTTGTTTATCTCGGCCGGTTGCAGCTTGCGCACCTGCTGCAGCAGCATCTTATCATCTTCGCTAAAGGGTTCTGTATTTACAAATTTAGAAAGGTCTATTTTTTCGGCTTTACCCACAATGGCTTTACCATCATCGCTATTATCACCCTGTATTGCTTCTACTGTAAAAAAAGGAAAAGCAGTGGCATTGAAATTAAAAACGATACCCAGTTTTTTTTGTGCGGTCTGGGTTTCGGGTGTCGCTTCTGCTACATCGGTATGTACTGCTGCGGGCTGCTGCAGGTAAGCGGGCCGGGGCTCGGCAGCAGGAGCAGATACCCTTTTAATTGAAGGGTCTAAGACTTTTAAAAACGGTTTTCCTTCTTTGTATATAAATTCAAACTTCCCATTCAAATCGTCTTCAAGGCTGTAGCCATAAATGGCGAGCAGTTTGTTTTTTTCTTTTTCCCAATTGCGTATGCTGTCAAAATAATAGGGGCCGTGCAACCGGTACAGTTGCATGAACAGGATTGTTTTATGTATACACAGTGGATGTTCTGTTTCGCTACAGGAGCAGGAGGTATCAAAATTACGTTCGTCGTTTTTTTGAATCAGCAACGGGAAGCTTTCGCCTTCAAATTCAAGCTGCGCCTCTACTCTTTCGTTGGCAGCGCTGCGTATTTCGGCTGCCTGTGCTTGTACAAAATCGTCTGCCGCTTCATATACCTGTTGCGAAGAGAGTACTTTTATAACCTTGGGGTCAATAAATTTCATTTTAGCAACGGTGTGCCGCTGGTTGTAGCTGATGCTGCCATTGTGCAACAGGTTTTTATCCATCATGTCCTGCAACTGGAAGAGTGCTGCCGCTTCGTGCCGGCATATATCGCCAAGGTTGTAGGGGCAGGTGCAGCGTACAGAAAGCTGTTTGCTATCCTGGTACTGCAGGATGTTTACTTTATAATAAGTGGTATAGGTATCGTCTTTAACCCTAAAAACAGCAGTAGACATCAATTCGTCGTGCTCCACCAACTCTACACCACCTGCAGTGTGAATTTTTTTTGCCCTGCGGATTACTTCATCGGAGCCGGTATTGTAAACGAATTTGATTAAATGTGTTAAAGCCAAAATCTTGTACGTTTAATGATTAATTATGTTTTTCAAATGGGGTACCCGTTTTGAAAAAGGCAATTTGCAAAAGTAAAGGAAAAAAGGTGAGGGAATAAAGATAAAATCAACGCAAAGCGGCAGGAATAGGTATAATGTAAAACAAACCGTATTAAGATTGGCTAAAAATAATATTTATTTAAAATTGCCTTCTTTGTATGCGTTACTGTTTAATGAGTTTACCCCCATTGAATACGGGCAATATATTGGCGCCATCTGGAGTAAGGCAATACCGGATATCTTTTTCTAATCCAAAGCCGGTAAGCCGCAGGTAGTGCGATGCGTTTTTTATTTTCATGTAATCGTAAAGGTTATGTTTAGCTTCATTATACAGGCTGGCTGCTATAGCCGATGCATCGCAATTGATGTTAAAATGATTGCTGATGCGGTTGATAACGGCGCCTGCAAACAGCGTGTCTTCAATATTTACCCTGTCTTTCCATGCAGCACAGCCAAGCAATACAGGTTGATTTTGCTGCACCAGGTAATCGCATACTGCCGAAAGGTTGGGAAAAGAGCCGGTGATGATTTGCTTTGCCCCCTTATCTAAAGCCATGTGCAGCAGCCTTGTGCCATTGGTGGTGGTAAGTACCAATACTTTGTCTTTTATAAATTCCGGGTAATACTCAAAAGGGGAGTTGCCATGCACCAGCCCTTCGGCTACTTTACCATCCCGTTCACCGGCTGTGATGCCATCTATCTGCTTACCAATACGGATACATTCTGCTACACTGTCTACCGGTATAATATGCCTGGCACCGTTGTACAATGCCGTGGCAATGGTACTGGTGGCCCGCAGTACATCAATAATTACCACAATCCTGTTGCTTACATCATACAGGTGAAAAAGCGCAGGGGAAAGAGAAGTGTACAGGGAGGGTTTTGTAATGTTACTCATAGTTAAAATTAGCTTAGCATGGCTATCCATTTGCTGCTTTCCGCATATTCTTTCACTACTTTGTTGCGCTGCTGCAATAAGTTTTCAAGATAGTTTTTTAAATAAAATTTTTCGAGCAGCGTGCCGATAATACCGTAAGGGCATTCAAATTGGAGCAGGTCTATCATGATAGTGCCGTTATCGGTTGCTTTAAAATGGTGCTCGTGCCTGAAGTTTTTAAAATCGCCTTTAATCATTTCGTCAATAAAATATTCGGGCCGCTGCATCCCGGTAATTTTTGAGGTAAACTTACGCTGCCTGTAAAGGTGTTTGGCCTGCCAGGTTACCCAGTCATTTTCATTCATCAGGCCGTTCATGGTGCCGTCGATGGCTTTTTCGCCGGTGTGCATGGTTGAGATGCGGTGCAGGTTTACACTCCTGCTCAGGTCAAATACCCTTTCGGCTGGTGCGGCAATAAATGTGGTAAGGTGAATGGTGGACATTGAATGGATAATTTTTTAAGCGATAATGGATAATGTTTTACTACTCCCTGCTTTTTTGCTCACGCCTATTTATGTACCGAAACATTAATCCATTATTTGTGCTTAGCTAAACGGCATTTTTACCACTTTGGCTTTTAGCAGGGTATTGCGTACACTAATAAAAATTTCGGTATCGATAGCAGCATATTTTGTTTGCACATAACCCATACCAATAGCTTTACCCAGCGATGGCGCCATAGTGCCCGATGTTACACGGCCAACAGGGTCGCCTTCAAAATCTTTTATCTCGTACCCCTGCCGGGCAATGCCTTTTTCGAGCATTTCAAAACCAACCAGTTTTTTTGCAACGCCGCCTGCTTTTTGTTGTTCAAAATAGGCCCTGTTGGTAAAGTCTTTAGTGAATTTGGTGATCCAGCCCAGCCCGGCTTCTAATGGCGATGTGGTATCGTCGATGTCATTGCCGTACAGGCAAAAGCCCATTTCGAGCCTTAGGGTATCCCTTGCCCCAAGCCCAATAGGCTTAATGCCCGATGCTTTGCCGGCTTCAAAGATGGCATCCCAAATAATGTCGGCAGCGCCGTCTTTATCTTCAAAATAAATTTCCACCCCGCCGGCGCCGGTGTAGCCGGTGGCGCTGATAAGTACATTATCCACCCCGGCAAAACTGCCTTTTACAAAAGTGTAGTACTTAAGGTTGAGGATATCCATACCTGTTAGCGGCTGTAAAATTTTTGTAGCATTTGGGCCCTGTATGGCCAGCAGGCAGGTTTTGTCGCTGATGTTGTGCATTTCGGCCGGGCCATGGTTATGCTGCTGTATCCAGTTCCAGTCTTTTTCAATATTACTGGCATTAACCACCAGCATATAGGTTTTATTTTCTTCAATACAATATACCAGCAAATCATCCACTATACCACCCTCATTGTTTGGCAGGCAACTGTATTGTGCTTTGCCTGCGGTAAGCTTTGCAGCATCATTGGTAGTAACCCTTTGGATTAGCTCCAGCGCACCTGGCCCTTTTACAATAAACTCCCCCATATGGCTTACATCAAATACGCCTGCATTGGTGCGTACGGCTGCATGTTCATCATTAATACCCGAGTAGCTAATAGGCATATTGTATCCTGCAAAAGGAGCCATCTTTGCACCCAGTGCAAGGTGCTTATGGGTAAATGGGGTTTGTTTCATTGTGTAAATACTTTTGGCATGAGTGGGGCAAAAGTAAAACATTCTATCGCCATACAGCGTCCCTGCTTTGAAGCTGTTTTTTACAACAATTCTTTTGTTAATATCTCACTATATTGCGGCCTTAAATTAAAAGAAATGGAGTACAGTAAATTAGTAGCAGTTACCGGCTTGCCTGGCTTATTTGAGTTAGTGTCTTCAAAAGCCGATGGTGGCATAGTGCGTTCGCTGGAAGATAAAACTGCCAAATTTGTAAGCAGCAGGGTACACAGCTTTTCGCACCTCGAAAGTATTGAGGTATACACCACCCGGGATAATATTAACCTGGTAGATGTATTTAAAGCTATGGAGGCCAGCACAGAAGCGTTGCCAGATGCTAAGGCTGATGCAAAAGACATTAAAGCTTATTTTACCAAAGTAGTGCCCGATATGGATTTTGAAAGGGTGTATAACAGCGATATGAAAAAAATGGTAAAATGGTTTACCCTTATTAAGGCCAACGATATTGAGATAAAATTATCTGAATTGCCGGCTGGCGAAGATGCAGCGGCAGAACATACAGCCCCAAAAATAAAGGCAGCCGATACTAAGCCTGCTGCCGCAAAAGCCGCACCGGTTAAAAGGGTAAATGCCCCCCGTAAAATGGCATAATGCAGCTGGCTTATGCTGTTCTTAATTTACAAAAAAATCCCGGCCATTACATGACGTATTCAGCAGATATTCAAAAACTGAAACGCAGCTATTTGCCTGCAAACTTTACCGTAACAGATTGGACCGGCATTGAGCCTTTTTTTAAAGAACTCCTCAATCGTACAATAGATAGTTTGGCGGAATTGGAACAGTGGCTGCAGGATGGCAGCGAACTGGAAGCCGTAATTAGTGAAGATGCCTGCTGGAGGCAGATACGCATGACCTGCGATACAGAAAACAAGGCGCTGGAAGAAGCCTTTAATTTTTTCTGTACCGAAATACAACCGCAGATACAACCCTATGCCGATGCATTGAATAAAAAATTAGTGCAGCATCCCTTAGCCGCATCGCTGGATGCCGAAAAGTATTTTACCTACCTGCGCAGCATACGCAAAAGTATCGAGCTATTCAGGGAAGAAAACATACCCCTGCAAAGCGAACTGGCTGTGCTGCAACAGCACTTTGGAATGATTAGTGGCAAAATGACCGTTACCGTAGATGGTCAGGAATATACGTTGCAGCAAGCATCCAAATTTTTGGAAAATCCTGACCGCAATGTGAGGGAAACCGTATATCGCAAAATACAGGAAAGAAGGCTGCAGGATAAAGACGCTTTAGACCAGCTTTTTAACCAACTGCTGGAAAAGCGGATGCAGGTGGCCAAAAATGCAGGGTTTGAAAATTACATCGACTACCGTTTTAAAGAGCTTGGCCGTTTTGATTATGCCAAAGAAGCCTGTTATGCCTTTCATGATGCAGTAAAAACACATGTGCTGCCGCTGGTGAAAAAAATTTATGAAAAGAAAAAGCAAAAGCTTGGGCTGGATACTTTGAGGCCCTGGGATACTGAGGCTGAGCCGGAAGGGGTGCAACCACTACGCCCCTTTGCCACAGGGAAGGAA
This sequence comes from uncultured Chitinophagaceae bacterium, assembly GCA_937873715.1. Classification (GTDB taxonomy): domain Bacteria; phylum Bacteroidota; class Bacteroidia; order Chitinophagales; family Chitinophagaceae; genus Ferruginibacter. Next base: position 385,046 of record CALMYJ010000003.1, on the reverse strand, counting down.
CTACTGGAAAAAAGTATTGAATGCTTTAGCCGCCTGAGGCCATTTTTTGGTGATTGCCTGCGTAAGATGAAAGCTATTGAGCATCTTGACCTTGACAGCCGCAAAGGCAAGGCACCGGGAGGGTATAACTGTCCGCTGGCCGAAAGTGGCGCTCCCTTTATATTTATGAATGCTGCCGGGCAAATGCATGATGTAACCACTATGGTGCATGAGGGTGGCCATGCCATCCACTCCTTTTTGGCCCATCCGTTGCCGTTAACCGGCTTTAAGGAATACCCGATGGAGATTGCTGAAGTGGCCAGTATGGCTATGGAACTATTTAGCATGGAGCATTGGGATGTGTTTTTCAGTAACGAACACGAACTGGCAAGAGCAAAAGATCACCAGTTGGAAAGGGTGATTACCCTTTTTCCGTGGATTGCGATTATCGATAAATTCCAGCACTGGATATACAGCCACAAAGGGCACAGTACGGAAGAGCGAAACCAGGCCTGGATGGAAATTTTAAATGAGTTTTCGGAAGGGGCAATTGACTATAGCGGGCTGGAAGCCTACCGCATCAATGCCTGGCGCAGGCAACTGCATTTGTTTGAAGTGCCATTTTATTATATCGAATATGGTATAGCCCAGCTTGGTGCTATTGGTATGTGGATGCAGTTTAAGCAGGATAAAGAAAAAGCACTGGATAATTATTGCCAGGCGCTGGCACTTGGCGGCACTAAAACACTGCCTGAGCTGTACAGGGCTGCCGGGCTGCAATTTGACCTTTCACCCTCAGGCATGAAAGTGCTGATGGATTTTGTAAACGGGGAGTTGAATAAAATTACCGGGACATAAAGCCTTATTGTATACTACTTACAATCATCGCATACACCATGCACCACCATTTCGGCCTGGCGTGGATTAAAGCCTTTGGGTAATTTTACCTGTGGCACGGTTACTTCTTCCAGGCAGATGGTTTTGCTGCACTGGTCGCATACAAAATGCACATGGTTATCGTGGTGATGACCAGCTTCACATTCTTCTTTACACAAAGCATATAACACCGAATTGTCAGTGGTGGGTATATGGTGTATGATGCCTTTTTCAACAAATGTTTGTAAAGTGCGGTAAATCGTAACCCTGTCAAAGCTTTCGCCGGTTTTCTTTTCAATATCGGCGTGAGCCAGCGCTCCCTGTGCGGTTAAAAACAAATCGAGAATTTTTAACCGGCTTTCGGTTACGCTTAACTGGTTTTTTTTAAGTATATCCTGAACCATAGTTGCTGTAATCTGGGCTGCTTATAAACTTCTGTTGCTGTAGTTTTCTTTCAGCAGGGCCTTAATGTCTTTTAAAAGTTTTTGTATTTCTTCTTCTTTCAGTCCGTCATAAATTGCTCTTACCCTTGTTTGTTTATCCACGAGTGCAAAAAACTGGGTATGAATAAACTGGTCTTCCATTTTGGCAGTGGTATCGCTTTTGCCATTATCAATCATATAACTGTGGCGGGCCATGCTGTATAAAGGTGTTTTTTCACCGGTTACAAAGTACCAGTTGTTATTTGCCGGAACAGGGCTGCCGGGGCTAACAACACTGGTATCTAAAGTAAAACTGCCATCATTTTCTTTCTGCAGTTTGCCCAGCAACATTCGGGCTTCGTAATTTTTAAGTACAGGTATGCTGTCCGTTTCGGGCATGCAGGTATGGGAGATGATACAAAAATCGGGGTTATCTTTAAAAGCATCATATACCCGGCGCATATTGGTATTCATACGTGGGCATATACCCCTGCAGGTAGTGAAAAAATATTCGGTTACATATACTTTACCCTCTACATCCCGTTCGGTAATGGTTTTGCCGTTTTGATCCGTAAAGGCAAAGGGCTGCACATTGTTGTTGATAACGGGTAGCCCCGACTGTGATATGTCGGTAAAAAGAAATACAAACAGGTAATAGAGGGCAAATAAGCCGGCAAAGAAAGCCAGGTATTTCAGCCATTTTTTATTTTTCATCTTCTTGCTTTATACATTCCGGTGCAAAGCTACGGGCATTGCAGCCTGCAGTATTTACCATCGGGGTAAAATTAATAGCCCCTTCTTTGCAACAGCATTGCAAATTTACTATATTTGCCGTCCTTTTATATGGAAGCAAAATTTAATTGGGACTGGATAGGTATTGGTACATCAATATTATGCGCCATACATTGTGCCCTGCTTCCATTGATAGTACCCAGCTTGTCGCTATTTGGCTTTAATATCATTCACAATGTTTTTTTTGAATGGGGTATGATTTTGTTTGCTTTTATAGTAGGCAGTTACGCTTTATTTCATGGGTACATTAGGCACCACCGTTCCTTATTGCCGGTATATATTTTTGCCGCCGGCTTTGCACTGCTGCTGCTGAAGCAGTTTTTTTTACATATCGAAAACTGGTTGTTACTCCCGGCGGTGTGCCTTATTATAGCCGCCCACTATTACAATTACCGTCTTTGCCACCGCACCAGGTGCAGCTCTCCACATCATAAACACTAATTGCCCCGTTAAGTTTTGCATTTTATTGTAACTGCGGCCTTCAGGCTTTGCGGCTATTTTGGGTAAATTGTATTTTAAAATATTGTTTATGAAAACTGCTATACTATTTTTTGGGCTATGCATTATGGTGGTGTGGGGTGTGCAGGCACAATCCAAAGATGAAATTGAAATACAGCAACTGCTTACCCGGCAGGTTGACGCCTGGAACGAAGGCGATATCAATAGCTTTATGCAGGGCTACTGGCAAAATGACTCCATGATGTTTATTGGCAAAGCCGGTGTTACCTATGGCTGGAACAATACGCTTGAAAATTATAAAACCAGCTACCCGGATACTACAGCTATGGGCAGGCTTCAATTTGATATTATTGAAATGAAACGCCTCTCGGCTATTTATTTTTTTGTGGTGGGCAAATGGCATTTATCCCGTAGTGTAGGTGATGTGGGCGGGCATTTTAGCCTGTTGTTTCGTAAAATAAAGGGCCGTTGGTTAATAGTGAGGGACCACAGCAGTTGAGCCGGTTGCTGTGGTTATTGGTCGCTTATTTCTTTAAAGCCTTTCCACTTTTTTATAAAATAGCGGATAAGTAAAAACAGGGTGACCAGCAGGAAAATATAGTACAGTACATTTTTCCATGTTATGGTTTCTTCAAAAAAAGCAAGATTGTAGTAAATGCCCAGGGTCATGTTAATGAGCAGCCACAGCAAGCCCATAGAGAGTGTTTGAATAATCAACAGCAAAAAAGCTTTTACATCCGGCTCCATTTAAGATGGCATTTAATGCGTAAAGGTCGGCGAATAAGGTATCCAACCCTTATTTTGTATAGCTATTGCAGCAGCAGTTTTGCAAAATCGGTACTATCTCCATTATACACGTTAAAGTCTACAAAGTTTTTTATACCATTCACCCGGCCTCTTTCGCTGTGTTGCCAAAAGTGCCAGTTGCGCTGTACACGGGGGCGTTTTTTAGCAAAATAATGTGCCACCCACAGGGGATAGTCATCAAATTTTCCTGCCAGGTATTTTTCGTAAAAGTCGGCACCGGTGTATATAATTGGTTTAACGCCGTAATACTGCTGAATGGTGATGAGCCAATCGCTGATGCGCTGTTGCAGGGTTATTTTATCCAGGCGGCCAATATCTTCCACATCGAGCACCGGGGGCATATCGCCAGCTTCAAGGCGTACTTTTTTAATAAAATTCAGCGCTTGAGCATTACCTCCCTTATATGGGTTAAAAAAGTGATAAGCGCCCCTCGTTAGCCCTGCTTTTTTTGCCGCTTTCCAGTTTTTGCCAAATCGCCGGTCGGTATTGTCCACACCTTCGGTGGCTTTGATAAAGCAAAACCTTATGGAAACATTATCAGACTGCATATTTTTTACGGCCTGCCAGTTTATTACATCCTGGTGATGACTTACATCAATGCCGTGAAGGGCATACCCAGAGGGTATTTCGATGCCAAAAGCCGGGTAACGGATAAAATGAGGTTTTTTTACCCAGTATAGTATAACTGAGCCTGTCAGCAGTACGATTATAATAACAAATGGTATCCTGCCGGGGTTTTTCTTTTTTCGCTTTGCCAAAAATGCCTGTTTACTTAAGGCTGTAAAAATGCATGAAACTTTGGTAATAAAATGCTGCCAGGGCAAAGAACTCCATGCGGCGGGCAATAAATTTGGCCTATTCCCGTTATCGATGCCGGACTAATTTTTGCAGTATACCTGCCTTTGTTTTACAAGCACCCCCAACGAATGACAAAAAACAAACTCAAATTAGTTGTAGCAACACTCCTTACATTGATTTTCAATGTACTATGTTTTGCCCAGCCTATAACCGATATGCCTGCAGATGATACCGACCCCTCTGCGGCTATATTAACCGCCGCTGCAGAAAAATACCAGGTGGAGTATCCCTCAATTTTGAAAGGTGAGGAAGAGCAGACCTTAGATTATGTTAAGCAATTTAGTACACGCCGCCGGGACTACCTGGTGAGGATGTATACCCGTGGAAAAAAGCTTCTGACCAAAGCCGCCGGTATTTTTAAAAAATATGAACTGCCGGAAGAACTGAGGGTGCTGGTGGCACTGGAATCGGCATATAATGCAGAGGCGGTATCCAGCGCCGGGGCCGTAGGCTACTGGCAGTTTATGGATGCCGTGGCAAAAGAGTATGGATTGAAATATGTACCGCACCTTACGCCGGCCGCAAAGCAAAAGCTCATGAAGCAAAACCGCAAAAAGGCCGAGGAGATGCAACGGGCTATTGCCAAACAAAAAGACGACAGGAAGAACTTTGATAAATCAACTGTTGCCGCAGCAAGGTATTTAAGGGATAGAAAAGTGAACTTAAACGAAAACTGGCTGCTGGTGGTGGCCAGCTATAACTGGGGCGTGGGCAATGTATGGAATGCCATGCAACGCTGTGGTAAAAAAGATCCCAGCTTTTGGGATATTAAAAAATATATGCCTGCTGAAACCCAGGCCTATGTGCTGAACTTTATTACGCTAAATGTAATTTTTCATAACTACGACAATTTTGTAAAAAATAAATTAGAGTTTGCCTTGCCGGTTAAGAAGCAAAACCGGGATTATGAAAGTGAAGATCGCTTTGAAGAAAATATCAATAACGCTCTGGCAGAATCGATGGCCACTGGTTCAAAATAGCTTACCCTGAAAACGATGTAATGATTATACCGGCAGCAATGCCGGTTTTTTATTGGGAGGTATTGAGCGATAGTTATTTATTCAAAAACAACGGTTTTGTTTTTATATACAAACACCCTGTCTTCAAATACCAGTTGCAGGGCTTTTGCCAGTACGGCTGTTTCAATTTCTTTACCGGAGCGTACCATGTCTTTAGTGTTAAAGGAGTGTGTAACCGGTATAATTTGCTGGGCAATAATCGGGCCCTCATCAAGCTGGTTGGTAACAAAGTGGGCGGTGGCGCCAATTAGTTTTACGCCACGTTCGTACGCCTGTTTGTAAGGATTGGCACCTACAAATGCCGGCAAAAAAGAGTGATGAATATTGATAATCCGCATGCCATGAGTTTCGATAAAGGCAGGAGATAGTATTCGCATGAATTTTGCCAGTACAATATAATCCGGGTTGTAGTGCTGTAGTTTTTCCTGTACCTGCTGTTCAAATACTTCTTTTGATTTTTCCTCGTGTGTAATATGGTGAAAAGGGATATCGAACCGGCTGCAGATATCGGCCAGCACATCATGGTTGCCTATTACTGCCTGCACGGATGCGCCAAGGGTTTTAAAATGATTGCGGATTAATATGTCGCCGAGGCAATGGTATTCTTTAGTAACAAGTACTACTATGTTTTTTATTGGGCTGGGGTCAATCAGGATGTCGGCATCAGGGGGAAGAACATTAGCAAGCTCCTGTTGGAGGGTATTGGCATCAACGGCATCTTCGGTTACCACCCGAATAAAAAACCGGTTTTCCTGCTGATCAACATGCTCCCTCATGGAGGTGATGTTAACAGCATGCGAAGCCAGTGCATTACTTATTTTGGCCACCAGGCCAACACTATCTGAACATTGAATGAGGAGGATCATATGAGTTATTTGTGATTATTCCGCTGAGCCACCCAATAAACTGGTTCAACGAATAAGGGGCAATGGATTTCCTAATGCGCTGCCAGCCAGTTTTCCCCAATACCCACTTCTGCTTCGGTGGGCACTTCGTTGGGTAATGCCATAGCTGTTTGCATACATTGAAGAATCACGGGTTTTATTTTTTCCACTTCATCTTTCCGGGCATCAAATACCAGTTCATCATGCACCTGCAGTAGCATTTTGGAAGCAAAGCCATGTTGTTTAAATGCCGCATGAATTTTTATCATCGCCAGCTTAATCATATCGGCAGCGCTGCCCTGTATGGGGGAGTTGATGGCATTGCGTTCGGCAAAGCCACGTACCGTAAAGTTGGCAGAGTTGATATCCCTGAGCCAGCGCTTGCGGCCCATCAGCGTTTGTACATAACCATGCTCTTTGGCAAAGTTGATGCTGTTATCCATGTACTGCTGTATGTTGGGAAATTGCTTTTTATAATTATCAATAATTTCTTTTGCTTCCGTACGGCTGATGCCCAGGTTTTCGGCAAGGCCAAAAGCGCCCTGCCCGTAAATGATACCAAAGTTTACGCTTTTGGCTTTGTAGCGCATTTCTTTGGTTACTTCTTTTTCATCCACACCAAATACTTTGGCGGCAGTAGCCGTGTGTATGTCTTTTCCCTCTTTAAATGCAAGGCACATGTTTTCATCGCCGCTGATGGCCGCTACAATACGCAGTTCAATTTGAGAATAATCGGCCGATAACAATACATACTCCTCACTGCGTGGGATAAACGCTTTTCTGATTTCACGGCCCCTTGCGGTACGAATGGGTATGTTTTGCAAATTGGGGTCGGTACTGCTCAGCCTGCCCGTAACCGCCACGGCCTGTGCATACGAAGTGTGTACCCGGCCTGTTTTTGTATTAATCATTTCTGGCAGGGCATCCACATAGGTATTCTTTAGTTTGGTGAGCTCTCTAAAGGCAAGGATATCATCGCATATTTTATGGGTAACGGCCAGCTTTGCCAGCACTTCTTCGCCGGTGGCATATTGGCCGGTTTTGGTTTTTTTGGCTTTGGGATCAAGCTGCAGTTTTTCAAAAAGCACTTCGCCTAATTGCTTTGGGCTGGCCAGGTTAAATCGTACACCAGCCTGCTCATACACCAGATCTTCGTGTTTTTTTGCTTCTTCCTGTAACAAAATACTATAGTCTTTTAAAAAAGCTTCATCAATACGGATGCCTTCAAACTCCATGTCGGTAAGTACTTTTACCAATGGGTTTTCCACTTCGTAAAAAATTTTTTCTACTGCTTTTTCTTTAAGCTGTGGCAAAAAAATATTTTTTAGCTGCAGGGTTATATCGGCATCTTCTGCGGCATAGTCTTTAATTTTTTCTATCTCCACATCTTTCATGTTGCCCTGGTTTTTGCCTTTTTTGCCAATCAGTTCCTCGATATGCACCGGCTCGTAGCCCAGGTATTTTTCGCTAAGGGCATCCATGCTGCGTTTGCCATCCGGCTCTATTACATAATGCGCCAGCATGGTATCAAAAATATTCCCCTTTAGCTCAAAGCCGTACCACTTCAGCATCAGCATATCGTATTTGATGTTCTGGCCAATCCATGTTTTTGAGGTGTCGTTAAACAGGGGGCTAAACTGTTGCAGCAAATCAATACAGGCATTTTTATCTGCCGGGCAGGGTACATAATATGCTTCGCCTGGCTTAAGGGCAAAGCTGAGGCCCACCAACTCAGCAGCATTGGCATCAATACCGGTTGTTTCCGTATCAAAGCAAATTTCGGGGTAGCCGCCTGCGGTAGTTATAAACTGCCGTATGCCTGGCTCATCATTCAGTAAAATGTATTGATGTGGAGTAGTATGAATATTTTTTAGTGGGCCGGTTTGTTCAGTGAGGGCTTCTTCTTCAATCTCTTCTTTTTTAGGTTCGGCAACGGCGGTGCCAAACAAGTCCATTTGTACATTTTCCTTAGCGGCGGGCTTACTGGTGGTTTCACCATTACCGGTGGCAATGTCTTCGCCCAAAATTCTTTTGCCGAGGGTTTTAAATTCCAGTTCGGCAAACACTTCTTTTAAGCCCTCCCGGTTCATGTTTTTTACCATAAAATCTTCCTCATGAAATTCAACTGGCACATTGGTAATGATGGTGGCGAGTTTTTTACTCATGATGGCATCTTCTTTCCCGGCTTTTATTTTTTCGCCCATAGAACCCTTGATATTACCGGCATTGGCTAGTACATTTTCAAGTGTGCCATACTCGGCTAATAATTTGGCGGCGGTTTTTTCGCCTACGCCTTTAATGCCGGGAATATTATCTACGGCATCTCCCATCAGGCCGAGCATATCTATCACCTGGCTTACATCTTTAATACCCCATTTTTCACACACTTCTTTGGGGCCAAGAATTTCGTATATACTGCCCTGGTAGGGCGGCTTGTAAATTTTGATATGTTCGGTAACCAGTTGGCCATAATCTTTGTCTGGCGTTACCATATACACATCGTAACCAGCTTTTTCGGCCTGCTGAGCCAGCGCACCAATTACATCGTCGGCTTCGTAGCCATCCACTGCAATAACAGGGATATTCATCGCCTCAATAATGCGTTGTATATCGGGCACTGCCGCCCTGATATCCTCAGGAGTTTCCTGGCGGTTGGCTTTATAGTCGGCAAAGTCGGTATGTCTTTCGGTAGGCGCATGTGTATCGAAGCACACGGCCATGTGTGTAGGTTTTTGATTGGTGAGCAGATCAATTAAAGTGTTGGTAAATCCAAACTGTGCATTGGTATTGCGGCCCTTACTGGTAATACGGGGGTTGCGGATGAGGGCATAGTAAGCCCTGAAAATAAGGGCATAGGCATCGAGTAAAAAAAGTTTCTTTTGCATGGGATAAAAGTAAAGGATTCATGCAACGAAAAAAAAGCAGTAATTACAGGCGGCGCATGCACTGCTGTTAAAACCGGGTATCCATCCACAGTGGCAGCATGGCCCGCCAGGTGGGCCAGTCGTGTTTCCATTCATCGCCCCAAATACTCAGTTCGTAAGTAATGCCTTTATTGTATAAAATGCCGGCAAAATCCCTGGCCGCATCAGGTGCTTCGTAGGCGCCGGAGCCAGAGAGTATATGAATATGATTGCTGCGTCGTATTTGTTCTAAGATGTTATGGTCGGTAAGGTTGGGGATGTAATGTGCCGGTGAATTGTAGTACACCTGCTCATCGTAAAAGCCACGGGTATATTCCATCAGGTTGTACACACCGCTCATGGCAATAACGCCATTGAGTAAATCGGGGCGTTTTAAAAAAAGGTTCATGCTGTGCAGGGCACCAAAGGATGCTCCGGCAATGATGATGGGTGTATCCCAGGATGTAGCATTTTTAATAAATGGAATTACTTCGTTGTAGATGTATTCATTAAACTGGTTGTGGCGTATGGCTTTATGCTCCCCCTGCATCTCGTAATTCATCCAGCTTTCGTTGTTCATGCTGTTTACCGAAAATACTTTGATTTTTCCGGCATCAATTTGTGGCGATAAAGCATCTATGAGCTGAAAGCGCTCGTACTCGAGGTAATCGGCTGCAGCAGTAGGTACTAATAAAAGGGCAAAGCCGTAGTGGCCGTAAGTAGCAATAGGCATTTCTTTTTGTAATGACGGGCTATACCAGGAGGTAAGTTCTCTTCTCATTTCAGCATATTTAATATTAAATATACAGCAGATGCGGATGCATGCAAAAACCAAAACCAGCAAATCGATATATTTGCTAAAAATTTAATGGCTGCACTGCAGCATCATTATTAATTCTGTAAAATATGCAAGTAAAATTGAGGTCGTTCCTATATTTTATGCTGATGGTATTCATTATTACCTCCTGCGAAAAAGAGGTGAGCTTCGAAACCGGCGGTGTGCCAGGTGTAGTTACCGGTGGTGGCAGTGCAGGCGGTACGGCAAAATACAGTTTACAGGGTGGCAGTGCTGCCTGCAGTGGTGCTGTACTTTCGGGAAGCTTTACGGCCGGTACGGCGGCAACAGCAGCTAATACGGTTGTGTTAAAAGCTACGGTTGATTCCATCGGTACATACAGTATTACCAGTGGCAGTGTAAACGGGGTGTCTTACAGTGGCTCAGGAACCTTTACGGCTACGGGTACACAAAATATAACGTTAAGGGCTACGGGTACACCATTAGCGGCCGGTACTTTTAATTTTAGTACAGGGCCAGGAGGCTGTACTTTTTCTGTTATTGTAAATGCTGCACCAGTGTCTTCAACAGCTAATTTCAGGGCAAAAATTGATGGCACACAATGGGAGGCTACCCGGTATGCACAGGGCTCCAGGGTAGGCGGTATTATAAATATCAGCGGACTGGGCCTTGACAAAAAGAATATTACAATTACAGTACAGGACTCCGGCGTTCATAAATACACCCTTGCCTGGGACAACTCATCAATGGGTGCCGGTGCATTTATGGATAGCACCCTTGCTGATGTTACAGCTTTTAGTTCCAATGCCGGTGATGTGCCATCACAAGGTGGCGGGGAATTAAATATTACTGCCATTAATGAAACCAGCAAAACCATGTCGGGCACCTTTAATTTTAAAGCCAGACGCCTTACTGATAATACATTCAGAACAATTAGTGAGGGTGTATTTACTAATATTCCTTATGCAACTACATTGCCTGCCGGAAGTACAAAAGATACTTTTACTGCAAAGATTGATGGCGTAAATTTTGTACCGACATTAGTAATCGGTATTAAAAATAGCATACTGTCCAATATTGCTATTTCCGGCTCGGATGCTTCGGGCACAAAAACGGTGGCGGTATATTTTCCTGAAAATATTACGGCTGGAAATTATACCCTGGGTAGCATGTTTGGCTCACAGTATGGCCAGTATAATGTAAACAGTTCCACCTTTCTGGTATCTAATTCCGGTTCGCTTGAAATTTTATTTCACGACCCTGCAGCTAAAAGGATAAGGGGGCGGTTTAGTTTTAATGCCGAGCCATTTTTGAGCTCAGGTGCCACTGCACAAATTACCGAAGGGTATTTTGCGGTTACTTATTTATAAGCAGTAAAACTTTACAACACTCCCTCTTTTATTTCCGTCCACAGTTCCCGGTAGCACTTTGCGGCATAGCTGCTGTTGGCAAATTCCATGATGGGTGCTTTGTGGATGCCCATTTTTTCCACATCGGAGAGGTAGGGAATATAGTTTTGGAAAAACTTTTTGTCTTTATATAATTCTTCCATCACCTCGTTGTGGAGGTTTTTGCGCAGGTCGGCCATGGTAAAAAAGCACATCATTTTTTTTAGGTCAAGATCTTTTTCTTTAAAGTAATCTTTTACCATGTGGTAAGTGCGTACAGAGAGTGTGGTGGGGATTACCGGCATCAGTACAATATCGGCGGCATTAAAAATATTTTCGTGCAGGGCACTAAAGCCGGGCGGACAGTCGATAAATACAAATTCATATTCATCATCTAATTGCTTCAAAATATTTTTCAGCCTGTTTTTGTTGCCTTTCATTTCTTCCAGCATAACGTCAAAACTTTTGGAGCTGTTATCGGCAGGTATTACATCTATCAGTTCAAAATCGGTACTGAGGATAGCATTTTCCAGTACGGCATCTTTTGTAATAAGTTTTTTTATGCCGGGGTGTGTTTTGGGTTTTGCCTTGTAATAAAATGAGGCAGAGCCTTGCGGATCAATATCCCAAAGCAGGGTTTTCATGCCATCGGCAGCAGCGAGGTAGGCAAAGTTTACACAACTGGCGGTTTTGCCAACGCCGCCTTTAAGGTTGTAGAGGGCTATTGTGGTCATAATACATACAATTGAGGGATTAAGGTAATAAAATCTTTTAAAGAAAGCCGGTGCTGGTAAGTGATAGTAAAAAAATAACCAGGTACCGGCTCAAAATGGTTTAAATCGTTGGACCTACCCTTTCATCTCCTCCAACTGCTTTTGCAGCCGAAACATTTCGTCTCTCAACTTCGCTGCTTCCATAAAATCCATATCCTTTGCCGCTTTTTCCATCGATTTTTTTACGGCCGCTATCTTCTTTTCCATTTTGGGTATGGTCAGGTATTCTTCTGTTTCTTCAGCGGCGATGGTTACAATATCCTGATCATTACCTATAGCATAAGCATTGGTTTCATCAAATCCTTTAATATCCAGCACGCTGGTTTGTGCAAAAACCTGCTCTTTGCTTTTGGTAACCGTTTTGGGTGTTATGCCATGCTCAATATTATAGGCTATTTGTTTTTCCCTTCGGCGTGTGGTTTCATCAATGGTTTTTTGCATGCTCTCGGTAATTTTATCGGCATAAAAAATTACGAGGCCATCCACATTTCGTGCCGCCCGGCCTGCGGTTTGGGTAAGGCTTTTTTCATTACGCAGGTAGCCTTCTTTATCGGCATCCAAAATTGCGACTAAAGATACTTCAGGCAAATCGAGCCCTTCCCTTAACAGGTTTACCCCCACCAGTACATCAATTACACCCAGTCGCAGTTCTCTTAATATTTCCACTCTTTCCAGGGCATCCACTTCGCTGTGTATGTATTTACTTTTGATATTGATGCGGTGCAGGTATTTATCCATTTCCTCTGCCATGCGTTTGGTAAGGGTGGTTACCAGCACCCGGTCGCCTTTGGTAACCCGTTTATCAATTTCATCCAGCAAATCGTCAATCTGGTTCAGCGATGGTCTTACTTCTATGGGGGGGTCAAGCAGGCCGGTGGGGCGTACCACCTGCTCCACCACCACGCCGCCGGTTTTATCCAGTTCGTAATCGCCGGGGGTGGCGCTTACATAAATGGTTTGATGCAGCATGTTTTCAAACTCATGAAAATTAAGTGGCCGGTTATCCAGTGCCGAAGGCAGGCGAAACCCATAATCCACCAATATTAGTTTACGGCTTCTGTCGCCGCCATACATGCCACTAACCTGGGGTATGGTTTGATGGCTTTCGTCTATTACACATAAAAAATCTTTGGGGAAATAATCGAGCAGGCAAAAAGGCCGGGTGCCGGGCTTTCGCCGGTCGAAAAAACGGGAATAATTTTCAATGCCATTGCAGTAGCCCAGTTCCCGTATCATTTCAAGGTCGTACTGCACCCTTTCACTAAGGCGTTGCGCTTCAATAAATTTACCGGCCTTTTTAAAATACTCCACCTGTGCTGCAGTTTCGTCCTGTATTTCAAATATCACCTGCTGCAATATTTCTTTTGGTGCCAGGTACAGGTTGGCCGGAAAAATGGCGGCATTATCCACAGCGGCAATACGTTTGCCCGTGCTAAGTTCCAGCGTTTCGATGCTTTCAATTTCATCGCCAAAAAAAGTAATGCGGTAGCCATAGTCCACATAAGGCAGGTTAATATCCACCGTATCGCCTTTTACCCGAAAAGTGCCCCTTGTAAAATCTCCCTGGCTGCGGCTGTACAGGCTGTTAACCAGGCTGTGTAAAAAGCCCTGCCGGGAAATCACCTGCCCTTTATGGATACGCACAATGCCGTTTTCAAATTCGGTGGGGTTGCCCATGCCGTATATACAGCTTACGCTGGCCACTACAATAATATCCCTGCGGCCGCTGAGTAATTGTGCTGTAGCCTGCAGGCGCAGTTTATCCAGCTCTTCATTAATGCTCAGGTCTTTCTCAATATAGGTATTACTAACGGGTAGGTATGCCTCAGGCTGGTAATAATCGTAATAACTTACGAAATAGCCAACGGCATTATCCGGGAAAAACTGCCTGAATTCGCCATATAGTTGTGCCACCAGGGTTTTGTTGTGGGTAAGCACCAGGGTGGGTCGCTGTACATTTTGAATAACATTGGCAATGGTAAATGTTTTACCGCTGCCGGTTACACCCAACAGGGTTTGGTATTTTTCACCTTCCAGCAACCCGGCGGTGAGCTGGCGGATGGCTTCGGGCTGGTCGCCTGCCGGGCTGTATGGTGCTTGCAGTTGAAATGACACAGTGTGTATTTTACTGCAAATTAATTATTACAGGAAGAATAACCGGGCCAATATTTACCTTTACCGCCAGCATACCTAACCCCTAAATTTTTTTGTATGAAACCGGTTATTACTATCGAATACTGCCCTAAATGCCACTGGCTGCTGAGGGCGGCCTATATGGCCCAGGAGTTTTTAACCACATTTGAAGAAGACCTGCATGGCGTAACCCTGCAGCCCAGTGCAGTTAGCGGCAGGTACACCATAAGCATTAACGATAAAAAAATATTTGACCGCAAGGAATACGGCGGTTTTCCGGAAATAAAGGAGTTGAAACAAATGGTGAGGGATGTGGTAAGCCCGGGCAAAAGCCTGGGGCATTCAGATACGGGAACACATCATACAGCGTAGCGGTGGTTTTGTTTTGCCAATGACAGATTTGCAGGTGTTATACTGCGGCATTGTTTTTTCTGCATAAAGCTGAAAACAATTTTTTTCACTAAAAAAAGAAAAACATGCACTACAATCAGTCATGTGCCGCAAAAGGCAACAGTTACGGAAATTCCGCCAGGCCGGGATTTATCCGCTCCATGCAACGGGCAGCAGTAAACATTTACAAAACTGACAAGAGTTTTGAAATGCTGGTATTTGCACCCGGACGTATTAAAGAACACTTTCACATTGATGTGAAAGGAGATGAGTTAACTATTTCTTACACACCACCCGAGGGCTTTCCCCGCCCTGAATGGATTGTACGGGAGTACAGCCGGGGAGGTTTTAAACGCAGCTTTACATTAGATGAAAGCATCGACAAAACTGCTATTTCGGCCAAATATGCCGATGGTGTGCTGCAGGTATCGCTGCCGGTAGTAGCCGATACTAAAGCAGAGCGAAAAGAGATAGTGGTAAATTAAGAGGAGTATTATTTGCGGTTAACGGGCGCCAAAGGCGCCCGTTATTTGTTTTATTACGGCACCGGATCGTATCCATGCCCACCCCAGGGATGGCAGCGGGCCACTCTTTTTATGGTGAGCCACAGGCCTTTTACCGGGCCGTATTTTTTTAATGCTTCAATACCATAATGGGAACAGGTAGGGGTATAGCGGCATTTGTTGCCCAGCCAGGGCGATACTATCCACTGGTATAATTTAATGAGCAGTATAAACGGCAGGCTAAGTGCCGGCAGCAGTTTTTTCATTTGCCAGTTTTTGTAGCTTTTTAAGTATGGCTGCAGTTTTTTCGAACAGCAATGTATAATCCGGCAATGTATTGCCGGTGTATATTAAAAAAACGCTGAGCTTTTGCTGTTGACTGGAAAGTTCGTTTTGCAGGGTGTTTTTTTGCAGGCGCCAGGCCTCCCTCATCAACCTTTTTACCCTGTTGCGGTCAGTGGCTTTTTTAAAATGCCTTTTACTTACACTAAATGCGGCGCAAAGCGGTGTTATTTGCCAGTTTTCAAACCCATAAATTACTTTAAATGGAAAAACGGCAAAAGATTTTCCCCCGGAAAACAACTGCTCAATGGCTTTGCGGCTTTTGAGCCTTTCGGATTTGCCTAATGTATATCGTTGTTTTGTTTGCAACAGTTCAAAATTAAAAAAGCCCCGGTGATAATGGCCGGGGCTTAAATATGTTTTAGATAAACTGTGGTTTATTTTTTACCGAAACGTTCGTCGGAAACAGAGAGTTTATGACGGCCCTTTGCCCTGCGGCTGGCCAGCACTTTACGGCCATTGGCAGATTGCATACGCTTGCGGAAACCATGTACCGATTTGCGGCGGCGTACGTGGGGCTGAAATGTTCTTTTTTTACCTGGCATTGTATTACAATTTTCCTTTTAAAAAATGTTTTTAAAAACGCTTTTGATTACAATCATCAGGGCACCATCCCCGTTGCTTGTGAAAGGACGGCAAAGGTAGGGGAAAACTTGTTAGTATCGGGTTTAAAATGGAAAGTTTTTTGAATTTAAAGCGCCAGGTGCTTAGCCTGTACCGGCTGCTGGTAAAAAATGGCGGCTTTTGCATTGAAGTCTGCCGCATCATCGGTGGTATAAAAATCGGGTGCGCCACCCTGCATGCAGTTTTTCTCTATTTCGGTGTGCCGCTGCAGGTAATCGGCCAGGCTGTCGGCTACAATTTTTCCCTGCGAAAGGATGGTGGTTTGTGGCGGCAGGTATTGTTTTATTTTATTCAACAACAGGGGGTAATGGGTGCAGCCCAGCAGAACAGTATCAATTTTTGAGGACTGGCTTAGTAAAGCGGCAATATCTTTTTGTATAAAATAATCCGCTCCGGGGGTAAGGTGTTCATTATTTTCTACCAGGGGTACCCACATGGGGCAGGCCTGCTGGTACACTTTGGTGCCCGGAAAAAACTTTTCAATTTCTATAAGGTAAGAGCCAGACTGTACAGTACCGCTGGTGCCCAGTATACCGATATGCCTGGTTTGGCTGTACTGGCCAATTACTTCGGAAGTAGGGCGGATAACCCCCAGCACCCTTTTGCCGCTACCAGCCTTGGGCAAATCATTTTGCTGTATGGTACGCAGTGCTTTGGCTGATGCAGTGTTGCAGGCAAGTATTACCAACGGGCATCCCTGCTTAAAAAACCATTGCACACACTGCAGGGTGTATTGATACACGGTATCAAAACTCCGGGTGCCGTAGGGCGACCGGGCATTATCACCCAGGTATATGTATTTGTACTGCGGCAGCCGGGCAGTGATTTCTTTTAAAACGGTAAGCCCGCCATAGCCGCTATCGAAAATACCAATCGGCCCTTTACTCATGCGTCAAAAATAAGAAAGCCACCCGGTAAAGGATGGCTTTGCCTGTATTTGTATAAAAATCTTATTGCTTGGGTTTGGCGCCAGCAGGGCCTGTAGCAGCCGGGGCTGTTTTTTCTTTTATGCCCAATTTCTTTTTTACTAAAGGAAGCAAATCGTCGCCGGGAGGGCCTACCAGTATGGCCGATTCATCCAGCACATAAGCGTAGCCACTTTCTTTAGCTACAGCTTTAATGGCTTCAAATGCTTTGCTCCTGAGGGGTACCAGCAATTCCTGTGTTTTTTGCTGCAGCAGTTGCTGCATGGTTTGGTTCCAACCCTGTACTTTTTGGTATAAAGCAATAAGGTCGTTTCTTTTCAACTCTTTAGTAGCTTGTGAATATTTGGAAGAGTCGGCCTGGAAAACACTGTCTTTTTCACTTAATTCTCTTAAGTATTCATTGCCTTGTTCCTGTAAAGAGGTTTGATAATCCTGTAATTGGCCATTAGCTTTTTCTGCCTCGGGCATAGAGCCAATTAATTCTTCTGTGCTGATGTAGCCAATTTTAGTTTGTGCTGTAGCGGCATCCATTAAGCCCAGTACCGAAAAAATCATTACAAAAGTTGCTGTAAGTAAATGTTTCATTGTGTTGTAACTGTTTGTTTTTTTAGTAGTGTGAACAGCCGCAAAGGCTGCATTAAAATAGCTCGTTATAAATTATTTAACACCCAGGTATTTGAGTACATCATCGCTGCGGTCCAGTTTGGGGTCGGCAAATATAACAGTAATTCCCTCACTTTTATCCAAAATAAAATCGTAGGATTTTTCAACGGCCAGCTTTTGAATTGCAGTATATACTTTATCCTGTATGGGTTTTATGAGTTCCTGTCTTTTTTTAAACAGGTCGCCTTCAAAGCCAAAACGTTTGCGTTGCAGGTCACGCAATTCTTTATCCCGGTTAAATAATTCATCTTCTCTTTTTTTGCGTAGCTCATCACTAAGCATTACCTGCTCGGCATCGTAATCCTTATACATTTTGTCCAGGTCGGCCTGTTTTTTTTCAATTTCCTGCTGCCATTGTGCGCTAAACTGGTCGAGCTTTGCTTGTGCTTCCTTATAGTCTGGCATTTTTTCCAAAATATATTTAGAGTCAATTACAGCATAGCGTTGTGCGGAAGCAGTGCACAGTACAGCCAGCAATAAGCTAACAGATAGGAGTAATTTTTTCATAACACTGTTTTTTAAGGTGTATATAATTATTGAGGCTCCTGGCCAAGCATAAAGGTAAACTTAAAGGCGTTTTTCATAGGTTCATTGGCTTGTATCCTGTCGAAGCCAATGCCATAATCAAAGCCAAGCAAACCAAACATGGGCAAAAAGAAGCGCATGCCTAACCCTGCAGAACGGCGTAGCTTGAAAGGATTATACTCCTTAAACTGGTACCATCCGTTGGCCGCTTCAAAAAATGCAAGTCCATATATGGTACTGCTGGGGTTAGTGCTTAACGGGTACCTTAACTCTACCGTGTATTTATTAAATATGGTGAAAAATTCACTTTGGTTTACATTATCCGGGTTTACTTTAGGGTTAGAAGAGGCATAAATAGGATACCCCCTGTGGGCAATAATATCAAAGCCAAGTAAACCAAACTGGTTGCTGAGGCCGGCATCTCCCACCTGGAACCGCTCAAATGGTGATATACCCAGTTCGCTGTTATATTTTCCAATAAACCCATATTTGGCAGCTACTTTAAGTATAAACTGCCTGTTTTTTTCAGCTCCTTTTGCCATGCCTATTGGTACGTAATATTCTCCGGTGAATAACCACTTGTGAAATTCAGGAAGACGATAAGGGTTGTCTGATTTTGGATCGGTAATGCCCATTAAAGAATAGGGTAAAGTAAACTGGCCGCTCAGCAAAAAGTTGGAACCCCCGGTAGGAAACAGCGGGCTGCCCTGCGTGGCATTACGGGCCAGGGCAAGCCTTAAACTAACGTTGGTAGATGTGCCATTGCTCAATCCTCCAAAGCCGCTTACGGCATAATTACGCAGTTTATATTGTTGAAAACTGATAGAAGTGATTAAAGAAAAATAATCATCTGGCCATTTTAACTGCTTGCCCAGCGAAACACTTGCACCACCTATTTTGAGGTAAGAGGTATCGCCGCAGGAACGACAAAAAGCGCCGGTGAAAGGGTTGAAATTGTTAGACTGTTTAGTGTTGTAAAAGCTAACCGTAAAAGAATTACGTTTTTTGCCGCCCAGCCAGGGTTCGGTAAACGAAATATTGTATGTACGGAAGGCCCTCCCGTTGGATTGTACCCTGGCGCTTAGCCTTTGTCCGCCACCGGATGGCAAAGGATCCCAGGTGTTTTTTCTAAAGATATTATTGATGGAAAAGTTATTGAATGTAATACCCAGCGTACCGGTAAGGCCAATGCCGCCGCCAAAGCCTGCAGAAAGCTCGAGCTGGTCGTTCGATTTTTCTTCAACCGCCCAGTTGATATCCACCGTTCCGTTATCGGAGTTGGGTACAATATTCGGGGCAATTTTTTCAGGGTTAAAAAAGCCAAGCTGGCCTAACTCCCTTTGCGTACGGATGATATCGGCACGGCTGAATTTTTCACCGGGTATGGTACGCAGTTCCCTGCGTACTACAAAGTCTTTGGTTTTATCGTTGCCGGTAATATCTACCCTGCCGATGGTGGCCTGCGGGCCTTCCTGCAGCCTGATTTCAAAATCGATGGTATCGTTGTACACCGAAGTTTCTACAGGCTCGATTCTAAAAAACAGGTAGCCATCATCCATATACAGGCTTTGAATATCGCCACCGTCCATCGATAATTGTTTACCCAGGCGCTTGTTCAATATTTCAAGGTTGTAAATATCGCCCTTATGAATACCGAGGATGGCCGTAAGTATGGAATCGGAATATTTTGTGTTGCCCCTCCAGGCGATATCGCCAAAATAATACTTTCGGCCTTCGCTCAGTTTAAAGTGAATATCCAGGTTGCCTTTGTTATTGCTAATTTGGGTGTCGCTTACAATTTCGGCATCTCTAAAGCCCTGGGCATTGTAATAATCCAGTAGTTTTTCTTTATCCTCATCATATTTTTCCTGGTTGAACTTGGCCGAAACAAAAGGCCTGAACCTAAAGTATGGCTCAAGCCACTCTTTAGTTTTTGAAACAGAAAGCGGCCCCATTTCTTTCAGGTATGCTTTAAACTTTTTTTGCTCGGTACTGTCGCCGTAAGGGTAATCAATTTTTTGGGGATGAATCGTAAGGCGGTTCATTTGTTTGGTACCCTTCATCTGGCGGCGCAGCTTACTATCGGGCACATCATAATTGCCGGCAAAGTGTACAGAGTTTACTTTTACTTTATTGCCTTTATCGATGTAGAAAATAAGCTCTTCTGAATTAGGCCGACTGGCTGAGGGCTGCTGCTTCACATCTGTTTGTACATTGCGATAGCCTTTTTCGGCAAAGAATTTTCGGATAGCATCCAGGGCGTTCAGCTTCATATTTTCTGTAACCACCCTGTCTTTTGCCAGGCCCACTTTAGTGGCCAGGTCATCAGCTTCGCCTTTACGTACACCAATGAATTTGAAGTCGGCAAGGCGTGGCCTTTCAGTAACAGCAATTTCGATGTAAAGGTTTTTGTCTACTACATTGGTAAGGTATATCTCTACATCGGCTATCAGGTTTTGGCGCCAAAGCTTGGTGATGGCTTTGCTAAAAGCATCTGTGCCGGGAATTTGTATTTTGTCGCCAATGGCCAGGCCTGAGATGGAAACGATAAGATTAGGATCAAAAATTTTTGTGCCGGTTACCTGTATATCTGCAAGTGTATACTCTTTGGGAATTTTGGAGTTATATATTTCCAGCAACTCGGGGTTTACAGAAACTGCCGGTATAGAATCTTGTGCAATTGCCGTTTGGCCCGTTAAAAGTAAAAAAGATATGAAGAGTAAGTTTTGGTAAATCCGGTAGTGCATTAATTGTTTTATTTACGGGGAGCAAATTACTTGCATTAATCAAAAGTATTTGTTAAACATCCGCTGTGTTATTGGCCGAAAGTGGCTTCCATGCTGTGTTTTAGGGTGATTCCTCTATTAGTTGCTGGCTTGTTTTCCCAAAGCGGCGTTCCCGTTGTTGAAAGTCGAGGATGGCTTCGTACAGGTGCTCTTTTCTAAAATCGGGCCAGCGGGTGCTGGTAAAATACAATTCGGCGTAAGCCAGTTGGTATAGTAAAAAATTACTGATCCTGTATTCACCGCTGGTTCGTATCATCAGTTCGGGGTCGGGAAAATTGCTGGTGGCTAAATATTGTTGAAGGGTTTCCTGGTTCACCGCTTCGGGCTCCAGCTTACCGGCTTTTACATCTGCTGCAATATTTTTTACAGCATTCACCAACTCCCAACGGCTACTGTAGCTAAGTGCCATTACCAGGTTAAGGCCATTGTTAGTGCTGGTTTCGTCCAGTGCTTCCTGTAAAGCTGTTTTAGCCGGGGTGGGCAACATATCCAAAGCCCCAATAACATGCAGCCTGATATTATTTTTGTTGAGGGTGGGTACTTCTTTTCGGATGGTATCTACCAATAATTCCATTAACCCGGTTACTTCGTAAGCCGGCCTGTCCCAGTTTTCGGTGCTGAAAGCATATAAGGTAAGGTACCCGATACCCAATTCTGCTGCGCCTTCCACAATATTGCGTACACTTTCCACGCCGTGTAAATGGCCAAAAAGCCGGTCTTCACCTTTTTCCTGTGCCCACCTGCCATTGCCATCCATGATGATGGCAATATGCCGGGGCAGCCGGGTCATATCTATATTGTCTTTAAGGCTCATGTTACGATATAGTGAATTACAAGGATACTCTCCCCGCAAGGGCAGCAAAAGTAATGAAATTTAGCTGGAATAAGCATTTGAGGCAGGCTACTGTTTTACCAGCCGCCCCCTGTGAGGAGCGCCTTTAATCACAAGCTGGTAAAAATACATACCGCCGGGCAGATGGCTGATATTAAACTGGCTGGTGTTGGCAAAACGGGCAACGGCACCCCCACTGGTATTATAGATGGTTATTTCTCCGGCAGTAACGGCCTGGCCTGAAAGCATACAATTGTATAATCCTTTCCCGGGATTGGGGTAAAGTACAGGCTGCAGGTTAGGGCTTGTGGGAGCAGCACTGGTGCATAGTTGCAACTGCTGCAGGTACTCGGCTTCGTTTTTTAATATTTTGGTAACGGGGCACACGGCATTACCATATAGGGTAATAGTAGTAGTTGGTGCTGCATCGGCGGGCAATTCAAGCGGTGCGGTTTGCTGAAAATATTGTGTGCCCTGTGGCCCGGTTATTTTCCAGTAAGGAGTGCTCACGCTGGCATCTGCTTTTAATTTTATGATGCAACCGGCATTGCTTTGAGTAAGGGTAATACTAAAGCTTGCAGGACTGCAGGGCATTGGGCTGGCATACCAGTGTATGTTGCTGATGTTGGCAAAAGTGAGCCGGTATTGCTCCATTTTACTATAGCGCCAAAAACTGCCGCTGCTGCCTGTTGGTATTTCCAGGTAAAACAATGCCGAGTCGGCTGAGGAAACCAGCTTTGCCACTACGGTATTGCCCAGGTTATCTTTAAAGGCAAAGGCGTTATTTATAGCTGTGGGGGAGGCAAATGCAGCGCCGCCCGGGTTAGAATTATTGAGGCTGAAAAACACTTTACTAACACCCTCGGGTATGTAAAAATAGCCGGGAAGACTTTCTATTTGCTTGCGGTAGTTTTCGGTAGTGTTGCCGGCAAAAGGACCGTTTTTTAAAAAATAATTGCCGCTTGTGCCAATAACCAAATCCATTGCTGATTGGTATTTGGATGATACCGTAAGCTTATACAATCCTGCTTCAGGAATGGTACATTGCAGCAACCCTTTTGATGCGGTATGGTTGATGCTGTAATCGGTGGTTACGTATCCACTTTCCCCGGTTTTTTCGGTAGTAAAATTAATATATCCTTTGCCGGGCATATTAAAGTAAGGGCTGTACTGTATGGTAAAGCTGCCGGGCTTTTCGGCCAGTATATAAAACTCTGCTTTTGCAGCATAGTCTTTGGCGTGGGTATAATTGATGAAGATTTTGATACTGTCTAAAGGCTGCAGGTTGTTTTCAGCAAAATGTTTTTTTATGGTATGCACATCTTCAAACCTGTACTGCTGTACAAGGTTTTTTTGTTGTGCAATATCTGCCGAAAAATTGTCGTCAATTTCCCGTGCTGTTAGCTTTGGCAGGCTGCCGCCCAGGTAGGCTTTACCGTTAGTCGTGTTGTATAATTCATAAAACCCGGGTACGTTTTTATTACGGTTAACCAAATCGACTATCAGAAAGTAACTGTTTACAATTTGCAAATCGTGTATCCGTGCCAGGTATATACACAATGCGGCGGCTTTATCCGCTTTTTGCGCCGCAGGTTCCTGGTCGAAAGCCCAGTTATAATATAACTGCATATAGTGCAGGTAGGCTTTCAGCTCCAGCAGTCTTGCCTGTACCAGGGCAGGCTCTGTTGCTGCCTGTTGTGTGGCCTGCTGCAGCAATTCGAAATACAAGGGCAATTTGTACTTATTGTCCTGTATGCCATGATTTAACATTACCGTTTTGTCATCGCTCCAGTGTTGCAGCAGGGTGAAAATAGTGCTGGCAGCTTTGCCAAATAGGTTATTGCAAAACTCCTGTAAGGTATTGTCAATCGTTTTTCCCTCAGTTAATGCTGTATTGAATGCAAAAAGATAGGGCAGGCTCGCAAATTTGGCCGGAGAAATTTCCCATACAATACCCTGGGATTTATGATTTTTTATACGCTGCAGCGTTGCTTTCATGTCTTCTAAAAAAAAAGCTGGTGTTTCGCCGCTCCATTGCGGCAGATTAAGGTAATGATACTCTGATATATTAGCGTAGCGCCTGTACCAGCGGCTCATCAGCCCTACCGGGCTTAACTCCTGCTGAAAAGCAGTAGGAACCACTTGTATATCGATATTGGGGTTGATGGTTATATTTTCCGAAGGAGTATTGGCATGACCATCATACGCATAAGCCTGAAAGCGTATGCCCGGGTACGTTAGATTAATTTTTTGGGCAGTGTAGTTTGCCAGTGTAAAATGCTGGTCGCTTTCGCTAAGCAGGTTACCAGTTGTGCAGCCACTGTTGTCGTTACTGTTGGCCCAGTGTGCACCATCGGGCACTTCAATGCCAATATTGGCATGATTGTAGCTGAAGTTGTTGGCCAGGTTAGGGTAAAGGGTTTTGTTACCGAGTATGGTGTTTTTTGTTTTTGTATATGCCTGTTCAATAGCTAATTGCCATTGCTGCATGGCGCTGATATTGCGTATATCCGGCACCGATTGTACCGTGGCTTCCCTCGATCCATTGTAGGGTGCTACATAGCAGGGATTATTTTTCAACGTTTCTAAATAAGCGCCACTCATCATATCGCCACGGTGTCCATTGTAGCGGTAAGCCCCGGTGGTGCCATTGCGGCGCTGGTATAAAGCCCACTGGTGCCCGTTTTTACCAAAATAAGTATCCCAGTAATAACTGTTATCATTATCCATTACCCAGCGATTGTGTCCACCACTAATGAACCAGGTATTGTATTTATAACTGCTTTGGTAAGTGGTATCAATTTGTACAAAGGCCGACGATAAAGCTGGAATATGCTCCCAAATATTGCCGGGCAGGTAAAAAATAAAGCCCAGCTTTTTAAGGTATTGGTATACGCCGTAGTGCAGGCCATTATCTTCTGCTGCGGCAAAGCTGATAATTCCGGCGCCATCGCTTTTAACCATACAGTGCTGGCCTGTACTTAAGGTACTATCGTACAGCAATACAATACCGGATTGCGGCCTTGCCATTACTGAGTAAGCCTGGGTGCTAAAGCTGCTGCCCTGCACTGCTTTTTGCAACAGCATGGCCATATCAGCCGCTGTGGCTTTAAGCAGGCTGGATGCCTGTGCCGGGTAATACACGGTTTGGCTATTGCTCTGCAGCATACAACATAGCCCTGCCGCTGTAAGTAAACAGTAGCGTACGAATACCATGAGTGATGAATTAATTGAAAATCACTATGGTTTCTACACGGGAAAAATTGGGATTTGTACGGCGTTAGACTTTGGTGGGTACGGATGCAGTTGAATTATTTTCGAACTGATGGGTAAAATAAGGGAAAATAGCTGAGAGAAAAAAATAAAAAATTCGGATGGTTTATAACTACATATCTGTCACGGCTATACGTAACAAGGTGTTGCTGTTAACTTAAATACCGGCATGTGAATATTCTAAAAGCTTTATCAGCGATTCCGCTTTATAAAAATTTATCGCTCCTGCCCACGGTTGAAATTTTATCCTTCAAATTATTTTTCAAAAACAGGGAACTATCCCAAACGCTTTATCTCCCTGGAAGGATTATACCGGCTTTACTGCTATTTATTTTTGGGGAACAAATGTATCAGTTGGTAGATGGACAGTTGTAGCTGCTGATGGCAAACGAAAAGCCAATTTCTACAATCATATACTGGTCTTTTTGTTTGCTCCAGCCACGCTGGCGGCCTTCCACACCAATAATCTGGCCTTTTTCGTAACTCCTGTCCTGCAGTATACCGGCAGTGGTAAGCTGGCCACTGTTGTTTAAAAATTTATCGCTGCCGATGTAGGTGGTGCTTACATCATCGAGGTAGTCGGTAAAAGTAAGGCGCTGAGCCGCCTGAACGAAAAAGCTGAACTGATCGTTTACATTATATTTTAAGCCAATACCCAATGGCACACATACTGACATGCTGCCGTATGGTTTTCTTTTTTTGCCGGTAATGGGGTCTTCGTAGCCAATATTTTGTCCTTCGGTGCCAAGTGGGCGCAGGTAAATTTTTTGATTATCCAAATATGCATAAGGATTGTAGCTGAATATGCCAAGGCCAAGGGTGATATAAGGGGTAAACCCATAGTTGGGATTGCCCGGGATAAATTTGAAAAAATTAAAATCACCGCTTACCGAGAACTCATAGATATCGGAGTTGAAGCTCAGGTTACGGGCTTTTTGAAAATCATTTTTACTGTAAGTATCGCTATAGCCAACTTGTGCATAGTGGCCTGCTATCCTAATGCCAAGGTAGTTGTTAAACTGTTTACGAAAAAAAACACCAATAGCCGGTTTAAGCCTGTTGATTTTTGCCCTCGTGTTAAGGTCGCCAAAATAATGGGCTGCTCCAATGGTAACGCCATATTCGCCATTGAGTTCATAAGCCTCAGATGCATATTGGGCTTTTGCCGGCAACGCCAGCACTACCAGGCAGGAAACAACAAGCAGTGATATTTTCATAATATGCAAAATAACTATTTGTTTGTGATAATTTTTTACAAACTGTTCCACAACTGGTACCAGCAAGTACTTTAACTTTTATATAATGTGGCCATTTTTAATTTCTTGCATCAAGCCCCCAGGATAATTTGGTACGGAGTGTTTGCAAAAAATTATTTTCATTAAGCCGGATAAGTTTTATCTGGAATTTTTCTTTTTTCACTGCAAGCTGGGCTTCTTTGGGTACTACCACCCGGCGGCTATCCAGGGTACAGATAAAAGTATCGGTACGGCCTTCCACTTCAAAAGAAATAATATTATCATCGGGCACAATGATGGGCCTGATATTGAGATTATGGGGCGCCACCGGCGTGATAACAAAACTACCGCTTTCCGGAAATACAATTGGACCGTTACAACTGAGTGAGTAGGCGGTAGAGCCTGTTGGCGTAGCCACTATCAAGCCATCTGCCCAATATGTATTTAAAAATTCACCATTCAGGTAGGTGTGAATTTTTATCATGGAAGAAGAGTCTTTTTTTTGCAGGGTAAATTCGTTCAGTGCTATTGGTATATTATCAAAGATGGGAATATCGGCATCCAGGTGCAGCAGTGTTCTTTTTTCTATCACATAAGTACGCTCTACCAGTGCTGTTATTGCCGAGTGCAACTCTTCCCTGCCGATATTAGCCAAAAAGCCAAGTCTGCCGTAATTGATACCCAGTACTGGAATCCCTTTGTCCTGTACCATAGTTACGGTATCAAGCAGGGTGCCATCGCCGCCCAGGCTAATCAGGCAGTCAATATTATTATTAAGTTCTGCCGCTTTGCTAAAAGTGGAGTATTTGCCTTTAATAGTAACGGCAGAATAAAACTGGTTAAAAAAATCCTGGAAAAAAACAGGCTCTACCTTATTGGCATACAGTTCTTCCAAAAAAGACTGCATATCTTTTAGCTGGTTGTTTTCGATACCGCGGCTGTATATGGCTATTTTCATTAAGCCCCTCCAGGTTGCACCGCATGGCGCCGGCGCTTGATTTAGTTAATAATTAATTATATGCTTTTGGTTCATCTTGCTATCACAAACCACTTTGTGCCTGTAAAAATAACCCGTTTTTACCTAATTGATTAAAGCTGTATTCTAACCGCAGGTTAATATCATACAAGGTAAGTATATCAATACCAAAACCGCCACTGTACAGCATCTTGTTGTTTAAATTTGTACGGTACTCCGCTTTATTATATACATAACCCCAATCGGTATATGTTTTGGCAAACACGGTAAATGGTATTTTAGGAAACTTAGTGGAGCGTATGGGCGAAGGCAGGCGCAGGGTAAATAATTTGCGTTTGAGGGTTGACCTGGAAAGGCCATAAGCTACGCCATCTACTACATATAGTTCGAGGCCACGCAGGTTAATATCATTATACCCCAGCGCACGCTGGTTGATATAAGGCTGGTTGAAGGGCAGTGTTATTTTGCCCAATAGCTGAACAGAGGCATACCAGTTGTTTTTCAAATCCCAATACCTTCCATACAACCCCTCGGCATAAATCATATTTACACCACCGCTAAAGCCTAAGCCCCGCTTTACCACCTTAATATTGGCCAGCACACCTTTTAAAGGATAAGTGGCATTATTGGCATTGGTGTACTGGTAGGTGTAGCCAAGGTCTATATAGTTTTGAGCAGTGGCACTGTCTTTTAAATAATTAGGATTGTATGGATGCCTGGCAATAGAATCGGTAAGCTCAACATGAACAAAGCCTGCTGAAAAAGTATGTGCATCCAAAATGTTTTTTCGGATAGTGTATCCCAGGTTTACATATACCTGCCGCCGTGAAAAATCGCCGTTATTAAAAAAAACCGGTTTGTTATCTGCTGATGTTTGATAAATGAACTCTTTGTTTTGCAAATAGCCCACGCCTGCCGAAAAGCCATTGGTGAGCAGCTTGTTGCTCATGGGCCTGATATATGTTAAAGCATAGTTGCGTGTGAAGCCGTTTAAAAAAGTAAAACGAAGCAAATCCCTGCGGCCGCTGAGATTATAATGAGTAAACTTAACGCCGTACACCACTCGACCAAGATCGGCGTGATATTTTTGTATCCATTCGTTGATATTTCTATCTACAAGCTGAAACTTTAAAATGGGAAAAATATACCAGCGCTCTTTGAGGTGTATGTTTACAGCTATATTGCTTTCGCTTAAAGCAGATACATCTACAGTTACCTCATTAAAAAGCCCGGTATTGTACACCTGTTGCCTGGCCTGCTGCAACTCCTGGTTAAGCTGGTGCAGGGCAATACTGTCGCCAGCTTTAAAATGCACTTCCCTTAGTATAATAAAATCTTTGGTACGCTTGTTCCCTTCAATATTTACCTGCTGTACCAATATCATAGCCGATGAATCCCTGGCTGCGGCTATCAGCTTATCAGCCGCATTGGTAGAAACATCAGTATTTTGCGCAGCTACTGCACAGGCACACAAAAACAATAAGGAGAGCAGGAATATCTTTTTGACAAATGCCATTCAGCAATGGGGGTTGTAAATAAAAACGGGTAAAAATAAAAGATATTACTGTAAATAAAGGGGAAGCTGCAGCGGAATACTAAATATCCAGGTAGTTCATCAGGTGGCGGTAATTGTTGTGTATTTCGTTTTCAAATTTTTCGTCGCCAAAATAATACAGCACATCATATTCATACCTCTCAAAAGAAGCTACAATAGCAGCGATTTCTTTTTTATTGAGGTGTAAGGTTACGGTAAGCATACCGGTAACGGCATCGGTAGTAGTATTGAGGTGCAGTACATGAGCATCGTTGCTTTCTACAATGCGGCTGATTTCGGAAAGTGCAAACTGGCTGCGTTCCATTTCCATTACAATAAGGCCGCCAATTTCGCTGGCGCCGGAAAAATCACCGAGGGCTTTTAGTAAATCTGGTACGGTAATTACACCAATAAATTCATTTTCATCATTGAGTATGGGCACCACGGTACTTTCGTGGAGGTTGCTAAAATTTACCGCATTTAAAAAGTGTTCGTTTTCCTTTACGGCTGCACGGATAAAATGTTGTTCCATGCCCTGTATAGTGCCTTTCTCTTCTTCTTCCACATCCAGTAAATCATCTTCACTAATAAGGCCAAGGTATTTTTCCTCGGCTACTACAGGCAGGTGTGTGATACGATAATCGTTAATCAGTTGCAAAGCTTTTGCAATACTGTCTGCCGGCTGCAGGCGGGGAATAGTGTTGTTAATAAGTTCGGCTGTAAGCATATGCTAAGGTTAAACGTAAAGGATACGCTGGTTATTTCATTCCATACCGATAGACCCGTGATTGTGTCAAATCGTTGCAGCAGCCGTTTTTTGTTTTGCCAAAAACTGTCCTAAAATAGCATTGAATTCCACAGGTACTTCCATCATAGGGGCATGGCCGCATTTATCAATAAAATGAAGTTCGCTATTGGGTATCAGTTTATGAAATTCTTTGGCAACAAATGGTGGTGTTACGGTATCATTGTTGCCCCAAATTAGGCAGGTGGGTTGTTTAATGCCTTTTAGTTCATCGCCAAGGTTATTGCGTATGGCGCTTTTGGCCAGTGCAATAATTTTTATCACTTTTAGCCGGTTGTTTGTAATTTCAAACACTTCATTCACTAATTCCTCCGTAGCCATTGCAGGGTCATAAAAAGTGATTTCGGTTTTTTTTCGGATATATTCTTTATCGCCTCTTTTGGGATAGGTATCACCCATGCCATTTTCAAACAGGCCGGAACTGCCCGTAAGTATCAGTGATTTTATATGCTCCGGGTGTTTAAGGATATGCACCAGCGCCACGTGGCCCCCAAGCGAATTGCCCAGCAGGTGTATGCCGTCATATTTACGATGTTCAATAAATTTATGTACGTACTTCTGCAAGCCACCAACGGAAGTGTGCAGGAGGTCAAGGTCGAGAAGGGGTAATATAGGCACCACTACTTTGTGGGTTTGCCTGAAATGGGTAATTAAATCATTAAAATTACTGAGGGCGCCAAAAAGACCATGCAGCAGCAGCAGTGGCTCGCCCTCTCCTGTTTCTATAAACTTAAATTTTCCGTCTTGTTGTACTTCGTAATTCATCCCGGTAAGCGTAAAGTGTTTTAAGTGACGGTTTAACAGGTGCGAAAATAAGCAACCGGTTTAAAATTACACTAACTAATCTACATGCCTGTGTTTTAGTGCTGTAAATTATCTGACAGGGCTTCGAAAAAACTTTCGAGTTGTGTGAACATTTCTTTGAATATAGGTATTGCCTTGCCAAAATTATCCATAACAAAGGGCCCCCAGGGTTGTACAAAAGGGTATGTTGCAGCAGCCTGCAGGGTAGCGTTGCTCAGTAAATGTATTTGTTCGGCAAAAAAAAGAAAAACACTGAATATTACTATATATAAAGCTGCATATAATAATACCCCCCCCAGCCTGTTAACCCAGCCCAATAACACCATTTCAAAAGCGCTTTCTACCATTTTGCCCAGCCGGTTTACCAAAAACAACACCACTATAAACACCAGGGCGAAAGAAATAAATGGTATCCACTTATCCGATACCGTTATATTGGGCTTCAGGTAATTGGCCACTATGGCACTCAGCTTAAGTGCGGCAGCTATACCAATGATACAGGCAATGATAGAAAAAAGCGCTACAATCAGCCCCTTACGCCAGCCTTTAAAACAGGCTAACAACAGTATAATGGCAAACAGGCTGTCGAGCATTATTGTGCCAGCAGTTCTTTTACAAGTGTGCTAATCAGTTTTCCATCGGCACGGCCGGCCAATTGCTTGCTGGCCACTCCCATTACTTTGCCCATATCGGCAGGCGAGCTGGCACCAGTATCTGCAATGATTTTAGCCAGGGCTTCTTTTATTTCGGCTTCGCTTAACTGCTGTGGCAAAAACTTTTCAATCACTTCCATTTCCTCCTTTTCTTTAGCGGCCAAATCCTGCCTGCCCTGCTGTACAAATATGTCGTAGGAGTCCCTGCGCTGTTTCATCATTTTTTGTAAAAACTTTTGCTCGGTGGCTTCATCAATTACGCCGCCTGCGCCGGGGTCGGTTTTTGCTTTAATGATTTCGGCTTTGATGGCCCTTAATCCACGCAGTACTGCTTCGTTTTTCGACTTCATGGCGTCCTTCATTTCGGCCATTATTTTTTCTTCGAGTGCCATAGTATGGTTATTTATGAATATTAAATTAAAACTGTGCCTTTATCCCTGTTGCTCTTTTAATTGTATTTCCCTGAATTTTTTAATAAAGCCACGGGCAAATTGTTTCATTTCATCGGTAAGCTCCTGCTGCCGGGTAGCCCGGTTAAAAGTGTCGGCCATTGTCATCATCACCTGGTAATAAAAATCGGCCATTTCGTCTACCATCATATCTTTTGTCCACAGGTCAATACTCAGGGCATTTTTTTCGGCCCCATCCCAAAAGGCAAGGCAAAATGCTTTGGCCCGTTGTGGTGCAGCCGTGCTGCTGTCTGTAGCGTTCCAGTTTATTTGTTCGGGTATTTTATTTTGGTCTAAATGTACATCGATGGTAATGGTAGATTGTTGCATATTTATATGAACGGGGTTTTGTATTACCTGCCTGGGCAGAACGGCGGCAAAGGTAATGAGATTATTTTTTGCCGCTGGCAGGGAGTGTATTCACCATTGTACTTAATGTTGTATCGAGGGTAAAAGCGCTGCTGTGTTTTCTTGCAGCTTCTATCAGCATTGTTCTTGCAGTTTCGTCTTTATACAAATGCATCATGAGCTGGGCAGTGGAATTAAAGTTAGTTTTATCGCAGTACAACACCGTATCCTCCAATAATTCTTTAACGGTTGCATTTTCTGCTGCAATAACTGGTACGCCGCACTGCATGGCCTGCAACAGCAGGGGTGCATCATCGTAAAGTGTGGGTTGCACCATGGCGTAGGCGGCACTTAGTAAGTGTTGCTGCATATTGGCGTCTTTATGCTGCAGCAATTGTACATCGTGCCGGTATTTATAGGTTTGCAGGCTTGTAATAAACTTATTTTTTGGCGGCAATTGCGGGGCGAGTATTACCAGTTGCATATTGCTTTTTTGCCTTTTTTTGAAAAAAGAAAATGCCTTAAGCAAATGGATAAAATTGCTGCCATTGTGCAGGGGGCTGATGAAAAGGAAATATTCTTTACCGGCGGCGTAACGTTCTTTTGTTTCTTGCCGCTGCTCCCAGGTGGCTGCACCAGTGGCAGGTATGGGATATGGCGGAACAATTACAATTTTTGAAGCAG
Source organism: uncultured Chitinophagaceae bacterium (assembly GCA_937873715.1). Classification (GTDB taxonomy): domain Bacteria; phylum Bacteroidota; class Bacteroidia; order Chitinophagales; family Chitinophagaceae; genus Ferruginibacter. The sequence goes on along the minus strand of CALMYJ010000003.1, from coordinate 352,605 downwards.
TAGCCGGGTGGCTTTTGGTGATGTCTTTTTGTAAATTACTTACTGGCACAATAAGCAGTGCTGCTTTTTGAATAAACCGGTAAGTATTAGCCTGAATGTAGTGGGAGTAATTTTTTTCCAGCCAGGCCTGTGCTTCATGAGGTGTAGTGTTGATAAAGATGCCCTGTGGCAATTTTGTACGCAGGCTGCAAACCATATCGGGGTGAAAAACGATATCAGCTTTTATACTTCGTAAAAGGGCGGGCAGTTTATAATTGTACCACCATTTCCATAGCAGCGGGCGGCGGCTTTGCTGTGGTAGTACCTGTAGTTGCAGGTTAGGTAAGTTGGGTGGTAGTTGGGGTTGGTTGGGCTGGTGGGTAATAAAAACAAACTGGTGCTGAGGTTGTGCAGCAGCCCATTGCACAAAAAAATGAACATACCAGGTAATGTTAGCGCTGCCTTCCTGCAATAATCTTGTATTAACCGCAATTACCATTTGCACAAAAATAGGCCGGCCGGTTTATTTAAGCACTTTCAGTTTTACAGTTTCAATCCGGGTATCACTTACGCTAAGAATATCAAACTGGTAGTTGCCTACGGTAAAAGTTTGTTTTTGCCTGGGTATCTCATCCCTGTTTTGAATAATAAAACCACTGAGGGTTTCTGTTTCTTCGCTGTCGGGAAATTCCAGTTCGTATTTGGAAGTAATATAATCCAGCTCCAGGCGCCCGCTAAAAATATATTCGTTGGCCGATAGCTGTTTTTCTACAAACTCTTCGGTATCGTATTCATCTTTTATTTCGCCAAAAATTTCTTCCAGCAGGTCTTCCATGGTTACAATGCCGGCGGTACCGCCAAATTCATCTACCACCCAGGCAATGCTTTTACGCTCTTTGCTAAATTTGTTCATCAGGTCGGTAGCGCTCATGCTTTCGGGTATAGTGGGTATTGGCAGCAGCACACTGTTGATGTCCGGGGGATTTTTAAATAAATCAAGCTGGTGTATATAGCCCACAATATTATCAATAGTACCATCGTACACCACCAGCTTACTCAACTGTGTGCTAATGAATTTTTGCCTTACCTGTTCTATGCTGGCATTGATATTAAGCCCTTCAATTTCTTTACGGGGTACCAGGCATTCCCTGATTTTTGTTTCGCTGAGGGATAATGCATTTTCAAACAATTCTTTATTTAATTCAGTGGTATCTTCTTCATCATGGCTTTTGCTTTGCTGAATAAAATGCTCCAAATCTATTTTTGTAAATGCATCTTTCTTCACATTGAGTTTCACGTTGAACAGGTATTTGAGTATCCATTCGGCAATGTCTACAAAAAAAGAAGCGATAACAGAAAATACGCCGTAAAAAAAATGTACGATATAAGTGATAAAGCCGCTGCTGAGTATAGTATCATTTTTTGCCCTGAAGTAGGCTTTAAAAACAAACTCAAACAATAGGAGTGCAAAGGTAGAAACGATCGTTTCAATTACCAGGTGTACATAGGGGTTAGTGATATTCCACGAAAAACTCCCGATACGGTTTTGCCATACATCCTGCATAAATCCGCTCCAGAAAAGGCCATAGATTACCAGTACGATATTGAACCCGATAAGGGTGGTGCCGATAAATTTTGCCGGGCTCTCAGCGTATTCACCCCAAATTTTTCCGCTGTAAGTGCCCTGTTTTTTGCGCAGCTCAATCGATAATTTATTGGCCGAAACAAAAGCAATTTCTATACCGGCAAAAAAACCAACAATGATTAATGAGATAAAAATGCCAAAAAGTGCAATCCAGTCCATACAGTAAAAATAAGGAACTGGGTGGATTATAATACAGTTGCGGTGCGATTAAAATATCAGCCTTGCAGGAAGTTGGCAACTACAGTGCTGGCCTGTTGGCAGGCGCTTTGCAGATCGTCGTTGAGGATGCATACATCAAACTGGTCTTTAAAAGATATTTCGTAAGAAGCTTTATTTACCCTTGCCGCCAGGGACTCCTCTGTTTCTGTACCACGGCTTTGCAGCCTTTTACGCAGCACATCTACCGATGGAGGTTCAATAAAAATAGTGAGGGACGATTGGGGATATTGCTGCCGTACATGTATGGCGCCTTTTACATCTATATCCAGCACAGGTACCTGGCTGTTGTTCCACATGCGCTGTAATTCGCTTTTTAAGGTGCCGTAGTATTTGCCTTCGTATACCATTTCCCATTCCACAAATTCGTTGAGCTGAATTTTATTTTTAAAATCCTCGAGGCTCATAAAATAATAATCCACCCCGTTTTTTTCGTTACCCCTGGCCTGCCGGGTGGCTGCTGATACAGAAAATGCCAGAGAGGGAAAACTGCGCAGCAGGTGATGGGTGATGGATGTTTTACCGGCACCCGAAGGAGCCGTGATGATGATGATTTTATTTTGTACAGCCATGCGCAAAGAAAAGAAAGAAATTGCTGAATAAAAGCATAGCAAAAAAAATTACGCTGCATACTTTTTTTTAAGCTTTAAAAAGTGCTGCTCCACCAGGCGATAAGAAGCAAGGGCCAGCAGCATAGTAGCTGCAATAACAAATAGGTACACCGGTACATACCCACTGTATTGTACAATATGCAGCAAAGCAAATTTTTTACAAAGCCAGGCACACAGGTAAATCATTAAAGGATGGTACAAGTAAATGCCGTACGAAATTTTGCCCAAAAACCGCAGTGCAGCATGATTAAGTTTTACCGGTACTGCAGGATTGGTGCTTACATTGATGATGATGATTAAAAAAGCCAAGGGGTACAATTCCTCTTTGAATAAGGGTATTGTAATAACCTTGTACATGGCGGAGATACTCACTGCAACCGCTATCCAAAAAATTGGTTGTGTATAAATATGGTAAAGCAGTTTGTGCCTGCCGTGTACAAGCAGTGCACCAATACCGCCGATTGCCATACAATCAAAGCGCAGGTAATACCAAAAAGTATAGAGTTGCTGGCTGCCCCAATACCGGAACAAAAATTTCAGCAACAAGTATAGCAATACAATTGAAATAAAAGTGCCCGTTAAATTTTTTACTTTTTTTATCAGCCAGGGCCAGGTGGCATAAAACTGTTCTTCTACCCCTATCGACCACAGGTGCACTAACGCCGGGATGGCACTACCTGCAGCCAGCGGTATATTGGGTAAAAAAAACAGGTAGCACCAAAGCACATTGCCTGCCGGCGTATAGCACTCAATAAGATATAATGCAGCGATGCTTATCAGGATTACCATGTAATAGGCAGGCCAGATTCTTAAAATGCGGCGCATATAAAACCGGCGCACGGCAATGCTGTTGTTGGCAGATTTTTCCTGCAGTAAGAGCAGGGTGATAAGAAAACCGCTTAACACAAAAAACAATATTACGCCCAGCCCGGCAAATGCTTCGGAGCTAACAGGGCTGCCGCCAAACAGGGGTAAGCTTAGCCCAATATGTGCCAATGCAACCGACAAGGCAGCTATGCCACGCAGGCCATCTAAGCCGGGAAGTTTTGTACTGGTTTGAATATTTGTTGCTTTTGGTATGGTACAAGCTATACAATCCGGGTAATATCGGCACCCAGTGCCGTGAGGCGTGTATCAATATTTTGATAGCCCCTGTCAATTTGTTCAATATTTTGAATGGTGCTTTTACCTTCGGCACTTAGTGCGGCTATCAGCAGGGCTACACCGGCCCGTATATCCGGGCTGCTCATGGTGATGCCCCTGAGTTTTTGTTCTCTTTCGAGGCCGATAACCACAGCCCGGTGTGGGTCGCATAAAATAATTTGTGCACCCATATCTATCAGCTTATCTACAAAAAACAGCCGGCTTTCAAACATTTTTTGATGAATGAGTACACTGCCCTTTGCCTGTGTGGCGGTTACCAGTACAATGCTCAACAGGTCGGGTGTAAAGCCGGGCCAGGGATGGTCGTAAATAGTAAGTACGCCACCATCCATATATTTTTGAATTTCGTACAGTTCCTGAGAGGGGATATGAATATCATCACCTATAAATTCCATTTGAATACCCAGTTGCTGAAATTTTTCGGGTATTACACCAAGATGTTGTATGCCGGCATTTTTAATGGTAATATCGCTTTGGGTCATGGCTGCAAGGCCAATAAAGCTGCCCACTTCAATCATATCGGGCAACATACGGTGTTCGGTGCCGCCAAGGTATTCCACCCCTTCTATCACCAGCATATTACTGCCTACGCCACTTATTGAAGCACCCATACGGTTTAGCATATTGCACAGTTGCTGCAGGTAGGGTTCGCAGGCGGCGTTGTAAATAGTGGTGGTGCCCTTAGCCATTACGGCTGCCATTACAATATTGGCGGTGCCGGTTACACTGGGTTCATCCAGCAGTATTACCGTTCCCTTCATTTGTGGTGCTGCCAGGTAAAAGTATCCATCGCTGTTATATTCATAGGAGGCACCTAATTTTTGAAAGCCAATGATATGGGTATCCAGCCTCCGGCGGCCAATTTTATCACCACCGGGCTTGGGGATATAGGCTTTTTTAAAACGGGCCAGCATAGGCCCTGCCAGCATTACCGAGCCACGCAGCCTGCCACTTTTTTTGTGATAATCATCACTGCTGAGGTAATCCACATCTACATCATCTGCCTGGAAGATACAGGTATCCCGGTTTACCCGGTTCACTTTTACTTTCATTTCGCCCAGCAATTCTATCAGCAGGTTTACATCTATAATATCGGGGATATTGGTGATGGTTATTTTTTCGGGGGTAAGCAATACGGCTGAAATAATTTGAAGGGCTTCGTTTTTTGCGCCCTGCGGTACTATTTCGCCGGATAATTTTTTTCCTCCCTGTACCTGGAATGAGCCCATATAGCAGTAATGTTTGGCGTGAATAATGATTTTTTTAGTAAATGGCTGCCGGGGTTTATGCTGTTGAAGTGCTAGTTACAATTAGATGCAGTGGCAATTCAGGTAATTTGTTATTACAATAAAAAACCCGGCTGATAGCCGGGGTGAAATTATTTTATTGCAATGGATTTTTAAAAACGTTTTTTATGATTGCGGTTGCCGCCGCTGCCATTTCTGTTATTACCACCGCCGCCACGGTTGCGGTTGTTGCTGCCACCACCACTGCGTTGCCCAAAATTTTTCCGGTAATTGCTGCCGCCGCTGCGATAATCGTCCCGGTCAATATTATCGGTGCGGTGTTTTACAAATGGCCTGTTGTTAAATTCCAACTGGCCATCGGTAATGCTGCTGAGTTCGCTTTGGATATTATCGTCGTGTACAAGTTCTTTGTGCCAGTTGCTGTAGGCCAGCTTCATGTAGTAGGCTATGGCATTGGCGAAGCCCTGGCGTTTTTCGGGGTTTTGTTCGCTTAGGGCTTTGTCGATAACTACTTCAATATTTTTACCCAAATGATTGTGTTTGGGATATTTTTTGGGATAGGGTAGCCTTTCGGGCCGGGCTTTAAGGGTTTCACGGGTAGGGATGGGGTAAGGGCTTTCCACATCCAGCTTAAAATCGCTGATTAAAAAAAGATGATCCCAAAGCTTATGCCTGAAGTCATCCACATTTTTAAGATGAGGATTTAAAAATCCCATTAGTTCTATTAAAGCCCTGGCATTACGCTGCCGTATTTCTTTGTCTTCAAGTGTAAGGAGGTATTCTACCATTTTTTGAATATGGCGGCCATATTCACGCATAATCAAGTGATTCCTGGTAGTATTATACTCCATGTTTTCGGTATTGAGCATGGGCAAATGTAGCGAAAAGCTTTACAAGCAGCAATTTTAGGTAAACAGGCTTTATGCTTTGGCAAATAGCCTGCGGCAAATAGCAAAGGCAATAATGGCACCTGCTGCATCGGCAAGCCAGTCCAATAAATCATATTGCCTGCCGGGTATAAAATATTTTTGTATCAGTTCGGTAGTAAGTCCCCACACAATGGTGGCCAGCATGATTCTGATAAAGAGATTTGTTTTTTCCCCAACCGGTATTGCCACGTTTTTATAGGGCCAGCAGGTTAAAAACACCAGGCCTCCAAACATCACGGCATGTATCAGCTTATCAAAGTTTTCAATATCGAACCAACCACCGCCGTCACCTTCGGGCACCGGGAAAAAAACAGCAATCAATACCAGTACAAACCAAACAGCAGCGGGGATAAAACGCCAGCACCCCGGTTTTGCAGCCGCAGTATTTTTATAACTTGTCATTGTGATTATGCAACAAGGGCGGTGTAAGCCGCAGCATCCATCAGGGCACTTAGATCTGCTGGGTTGTCTACGGTTATTTTTATCATCCAACCATCGCCGTAGGGGTCGTTGTTTACCAGTTCCGGGTTGGCATCCAGTGCAGGATTTACTTCATTGATAGTGCCTGATACCGGCAGAAAAAGATCGCTAACGGTTTTTACGGCTTCCACGGTACCAAATACCTCATCGGCGCCAAGTGCTTTGCCAACGGTGCTAATATCTACATACACAATATCACCCAGTTCGCTTTGTGCAAAGTCGGTGATACCAATCGTGGCAATATTGCCTTCGATGGAAATCCATTCATGGTCTTTGGTATAACGCAGGTTTTCCGGAATAGTCATAATTGATGTTTTTGCCTTGTGAGGCTGCAAGATAAAAAAGTTTAGCACTGGCAAATGCTATAATTTATTTTCTATGGGTTAAATCTGCAAAACGAATACAACAGGAGTTAAAAACTAAAAAATGAAAAAGGGCGCCAACTTTTGGACCGTTATTTTCACTCTCAATGATTAAGGATTGAGGGAATGGGCTTATAATTTTATTCTTCTTTTGTGTTTTCGTCAATCAATTCCATATACATCCTGATATCACTGGCGGGCCTGTTGTTGCCATCCTTTGCGGCCTGGGCAATTTTATCTACTGTATCCATACCGCTTTCCACTTCGCCAAATACGGTGTAGTTCATATCCAGGAAGGGCGTACCGCCATTCATTTTGTAGGTCATTCTTTTAGCAGAGGAAAAAAATATGTTGTTGCGCTGGCTTATCATATCCAGTTCGCCATCATTATAGGGCCTGCCCTGTACAATATAAAACTGGCAGCCGCTGCTGGCTTTTGCCGGGTTATTATCACGGGCGGCACACAGGGCGCCACGTTTATGATACAGGGTACTGTCAAATTCGGCAGGTATGGTATAGCCCACATCGCCACCACCTAAAAATGCACCGGCCGGCGCCTGCTTGCTATTGGGGTCGCCGCCCTGTATCATAAATGCATTAATGACCCGGTGAAAAAGCAGGCTGTCGTAAAAATGGTCTTTCACCAGTTTTATAAAATTATCCCGGTGCAGCGGGGTTTTATCATACAGGCGCACGATAATGTCGCCCATATCGGTTTTAATTTTTACCCTCATGCCTTCAGGCTTTGCCGGTAAGGGTTTTACAACATTTGTTTTAGGCAGGCCTGGCTTTTTTTGAACGGCGGCTCTTTTGTGCGTAGTTCTTTTAACTGGTTTTACCTGTGCCCTGGTGTTGCTGGTAAATAGAACGATAATAAGAACAGCACTAATTTTAAAAACAAGTTTCATAAGTTAATTTAATCTTGTGCGGTTTATAGCAGGGATTAATTTTCTGCTTCAAAAATTTTTTCAAAATAAAGCAGTACATGGTCTTTCAAAAAATTTTCCTGCTCTATCAAATTGTGATTGGGTAATGGCTGTAGTTGTTTAAAGTGCGGCCAGCCCTCTTCGTCGTGCCCTTCTACTATATAATAACCACTTTGTGCCAGTACGGTACACACGGCAATATGCATCAGGTCCTGCTTTTGCTCTTTGCTAAATTCCTGGGGCCCCACGCCCAGTTCCTGTACACCAATTAACAGCAGTATGCCGTCCATTTCGGGCTTGATGTTGAACTTTTCTTTGAGTTTGATGCGGAGTTTGAGCCACCTTACCTGTAAATCGTCTTTTGCCTGCTGCATGGCGCAAATATAGCACGGAGGATGGGAACACGGATGATGCAGATAGGGCGGATGGTGACTGATTTTTTTAAAACAGCGTTTATCCGTTCCATCCGTTGCATCAGCGTTTCTATACTTCGCTTATCCGAAACAGTATTGGAGGATGGTAACACGGATGATGCTGATAGGGCGGATGGTGACTGATTTTTTTCTGAAAATCTGTGTTTATCTGCTCCATCCGTTGCATCAGCGTTTCTATCCTTCGCTTCATTAACTTTGGCCAAATTTTTTAAACGATATGTTACAGATTCAGGTGCTCAGGCAAAATAAAGAGGAGGTAAAGGAAAGGTTAGCCACAAAGTTGTTTTCAAATACCGCTTTGGTAGATGATATTCTTACACTGGATGAACAGGTACGTAAATTAAAAGTGGATAGTGAAACGCTGCAGGCAACAATGAATGCTGCCAGTAAAGAGATTGGCATATTGATGGGTAAAGGGGAAAAAGAAAAGGCCGACACCAAGAAACAGGAACTGGCTTCAATCAAATCTTCAATACAACAATTAACAGAGCAGTTGGCTGTTGCCGAAAAACAATTGCAGGATGAACTGGTAAAGCTGCCTAACCTGCCACACAGTTCTGTACCCAAAGGCAAAACACCCGAAGAAAATGAAGTAGTGAAAGAGGCTGGCGGCAAACCGGTGTTATATGCCGGCGCACTGCCACATTGGGAGCTCATAAAAAAATACGACCTGGTAGATTTTGAAACCGGGGCTAAAATTACCGGCAGCGGCTTTCCATTATATAAAGGCAGGGGTGCTAAATTGCAGCGGGCCCTGATACAATATTTTTTAGACTATAATACTGCTGCAGGTTATACCGAATACCTGCCTCCCCTGCTGGTAAATGAAGCCACCGCTTATGGCACGGGCCAGTTGCCGGATAAAGAAGGACAGATGTATCATGCCACGGCTGATAATTTTTACCTAATCCCCACGGCTGAAGTGCCGGTTACTAATATTTACCGGGATGCAATTGTAAAAGAAACAGACCTGCCTATAAAAATGACAGCCTATACGCCCTGCTTTAGGAGAGAGGCGGGCAGCTTTGGTGCCGATGTGCGTGGACTGAACCGGGTGCACCAGTTTGATAAAGTAGAAATCATACAATTAACCAACCCGGCAAAAAGCTATACCGTATTAGAAGAAATGGTACAGCATGTGGAGCAATTGTTGCAAAGTTTGCAACTGCCATACCGCATTTTGCGTTTATGCGGTGGCGATATGAGCTTTGCCAGTGCACTTACATACGATTTTGAAGTATTTAGCGCCGCACAGCAAAAATGGCTTGAAGTGAGTTCTGTCAGCAATTTTGAAACATTCCAGAGCAACCGTATGAAAGTGCGTTATAAAAATGCTGAAGGCAAAACACAGTTGCTGCATACCCTTAACGGCTCTTCGCTGGCATTGCCCCGTATTGTGGCCGCCCTGCTCGAAAATAACCAAAGTGCCGATGGTATTGTATTGCCCGAAGTGCTGCAACGGTATTTTGGGGAAACGCATATCCGCTAAAGTCATGCTTGTCTTTTAAGGATTGATTATCTTTCATCCATGCAGCAACAGTCATTCACCGCTCAAACCTGGCACCGCCTGAAAAAAAATATAAGCGCCATGTTGGGGCTTTTGGTGATTGTGCTGGCTATAGTGGTAGCCATCTTTGCTTACCAGCTTGCCCCTGATAACACACCCAATGCTGATTTTCAAACCGTGGAAATACAGGCAAAAAAACCGGGCTATACCCAGCAGTTTTTAAAAATGCCCGGCACACAAAGCCCTGATGAAGGGATTAGCATTAAAGCATTTTTCTTCGGCAGGGTTAATCAGCACAGGTACATCCCCATTACCGGGTACAAGCTGCAAGGCGATTCCATTTTTATAAATAAGTATGTAGATGAAGATACAGCCCTGCGGCAGGCATACCCTATCGGGCAGTTTGGCGGCAATAACCCTGTTCAAAATATCATCACCCGGAAATACTGGCTGGGTACCGATAAGTTTGGCCGGGATATACTCAGCCGCCTCATCATCGGTACAAGAGTGAGTCTTGCGGTTGGTGCCATAGCAGTAAGTATATCATTACTGCTCGGTATTTTGCTTGGTGCGCTTGCCGGGTATTACAGGGGCAAAACAGATGCTGCTATTATGTGGCTGGTGAATGTAACCTGGAGCATACCCACCCTGCTGTTGGTATTTGCTATTACTATGGCTATGGGAAAGGGTTTTTGGCAGATATTCGTTGCCGTTGGGTTAACCCTTTGGGTAAGCGTGGCCAGGCTGATACGTGGCCAGGTAATTGCCATTAAAGAAATGGAATATGTACAAGCCGCCAGGGCACTGGGTCTTAGCGATGTACGCATCATCTTCCGCCATATACTGCCAAATATCATGGGGCCGGTAATGGTAGTGGCAGCAGGCAATTTTGCCACAGCTATTATTATAGAGGCAGGCCTTAGTTTTTTGGGTATAGGTGTGCAGCCCCCGCAACCAAGCTGGGGACTGATGATTAAAGAAAACTACAATTTTATAATTACCAACAATCCCATGCTTGCCCTTGTACCGGGCTTTGCCATAATGTTGCTGGTACTGGCATTTAATGTACTGGGTAATGGCCTCAGGGATGCAATGGATGTGAAAAATTAAAAACATTGTATAAAACAAACTCCGGCAGTAGCTTTGCAAAAAAGATGAAGTATGAGAATAACAGCCGATAACAAGTTTAAAAAACTAATTGTGGTGGGCGACAGGGTATTGATAAAGCTGAGCCGCCCGGATGAACGCACTGCCAGCGGCCTTTACCTGCCACCCGGCGTGCAGGAAAAAGAAAAAGTACAGCAGGGGTATATTATTAAAACCGGGCCGGGATATGCCATACCCATACCGGCAGATGATGAGCCCTGGAAGCCGGAGGAAGAAAAGATAAAATATATTCCATTGCAGGCCAGGGAAGGTGATTTGGCTATTTTTTTACTGAGTGGCGCTACAGAAGTAATGTACGAAGGCGAAAAATATTTTATTGTGCCGCAAAGCGCCATACTCATGCTGGAAAGAGAAGAAGAGTTGTAGGCCAACCATACTAACGCACCAAAACTTTCTATATATATGAAAAAGATAGTACTGTTGTTGGCGTTGGCCATTTTTGGCGCCGCCCTTCAAAGCCAGGCCCAAAAAATACTGATGAAAATAACTAATGTTACCGATGCCAAAGGTGAGGAAGTGAGGGCGCTGGAGTTGCAGATGAACCGTGCTGCTGGCACCAGTACCGGTGGCGGTGGTACCAGTGTGGGCAAAACAGACCCCGGTTATCTTATCATTAAAAAAACGCATGATAAATCTACCAACGAACTGTTTAAAAAAATGGCCCAGGGTACTTTTATGCCCGAAGCCATTTTTGAGTATTACGATGCTTCAAATACCTTATACTATAAAATAACACTTACAAATGTGTTGCTGATGCAGTTCTATTACCTTAGTCCTGAATGCCCGGGATGTCTTAAACTGGAACACCAGGTAGCGTTTTCGTATGACAAAATAAAAGTGGAAGACCTTGCCAATGGCGGTAACAACAACTGGGATATAAAACTGAATATCGCCCAATAGATGAAAGCACTGCTGATGATATTTTTTGTAATGAGCACAACTGCTGTAATGGCCCAAATGGCAACCACCAGCATTGGCTTTACGGCTATTGCCAAAGGCAATATGTACAAAACGCAGGTGGGCAAAAGCAGCACACCAGCCTGCTTATTTCCCGGAGGGTTATGCAGTAGCAACCTGCCGGTATATATTTTTACAGGGAAGGGCAACTGGGATGAGGCCAATAACTGGCAGGACAATGTGATTCCGCCTGCTGTGCTGCCGCAGGGTTTTGAAATTATTATCAACCCTTCGGGCAGCAATGAATGTGTATTGAATATTCCGCTGCAGCGTATAAGCCCCGGGGCAAAGCTTACGGTAGTTGCCGGAAAAAAATTAAGGGTGCAGGGCGTATTGGATACAAAGTAGTATCACAGCAATCTTTTTACAGTGCTGCCCTGTACACTGCCGGTTGTGCCATTATGTATAAGCAGTATAGCAGGCTGTTTTCCTTTTTCAAAACTACCCAGCACAGCATCTAACCCCAATGCTTTGGCGCCATTTGCCGTACCCCAGTGCAGCAATTCTTCAACAGTTATTTCGGGAAAATATTGGTGTAAGGTTTTTATTTCATCCAGTACAGATAACTGGTGGTTAGATGCCAGGCTATCGGTGCCGAGTACAATAGAACAGCCTTGTTTTTTTAAAAGAGGTACATCGGGCAGTAAGCCTGTAATGTACAGATTGGCATTAGGACAAAGGCAACTGTAAATATTGGCGGCATTGGTATGTTGCTGCAAAAACTGTATATCCGCTACACTGGTGGCTACATTGTGTACCAAAAGCAATGATGAAAAATTTTGCAGCAGTGGCAAATAAGCCTGCAGGCTGCTTTTGCCGGGCGGATTAAAAAAGGTTATATCCATATTCAGCCTGCTGTACAGTTGCAGTAAATCGCCATTGCCATACATAAAGAGCTCGTTTTCCGCAGCGGCTTCCTGGTTGTGAATGCTGATAACAGGATTGTGCTGAAAAGCATTAATACAATTGAATAATGCCGGCGATACAGAATAGGGGGCATGGGGCACAATGCCTGCTTTTAAGCCTTCGGCAACAAACTGGTTGTACAGGGAAAGGCTGTCTGAAAAACGCTTTTCGGCCAATTCGGGCTGGAAGCCTGTTACCTCTGCAAAATTGTACCATTGCAGTTGGCTGCGTTTTTTTTCGGCAATGGTTAAAGGGGTATTGCAAATATCACCAACTGCTACAATACCCTGTTGGTACATATTGTTTGCTGCAGTTGCGGCAGCCTGCTGTATAATTTCTTCCGGGAAGTTTCTTTCTGCAATTACCTGGATCAAAAATTGCGGCAGGCCCGTATGTTGAGGAATATGGTCTTTTAAGTGCGACAGTTCAAGATGGCAGTGGGCATTGATAAAGCCCGGGCAAAGGATACCGTTGTATTCTTCAATATCGGTGCCGGCATCTTTTTCCTGAACTATATCCGCAATCTTGCCTTCTGCATCAGTAAGCAGCACCAGGCCGGAAGGTAAAAAATGGTAACCGTTGAAGATATTATCTGCTTTAAATTTCCTGTACAAGTTGATTGATTGTTATCCTGTAATTTTGCCGCCACTTTGCGCTGCGTAAAGGTATGCTGTAGAAGGGTGCGACGCAACTATGCCGCCATTGTTGTAACGGCTGATTACAAAAAAATAAAATCCCTGTTGGGTAAGGAATTATGTTAGATAAACTGGATGCTATAAAAGCAAGATTTATGGATTTGGGTGTGGCGCTTACCAATCCTGAAATTGTGAGCGACAATAAAAAGTTTGCCTCCGTAAGCCGGGAGTACCGCAGCCTGGAAAAAATTGTAAAGGCCAGGGATGCTTATGTAAAACTGCTGGATGATATTGAATTTAATAAGGAAGTGCTTAATGGTGATGATGAAGAGATGCGTGAGCTGGCCAAGGCCGAACTACCCGAAATGGAACAACAGCAGGTGGAACTGGAAAAGCAGATACGCACCATGCTGATTCCTAAAGACCCCTATGATGAAAAAAATGCCATACTGGAAATAAGGGCCGGTACCGGTGGAGATGAAGCATCATTATTTGCAGGGGATTTACTGAGGATGTACTTGAAATATTGTGAAAAGAAAGGCTGGAAAACAGCGCTGCTTACCGAAAGTGAAGGCACCGTAGGCGGCTACAAAGAGATACAGGTGGAGGTAACAGGGGATGATGTGTACGGCACATTAAAATTTGAAAGTGGGGTACACCGGGTGCAGCGGGTGCCCGATACAGAGGCCAGTGGCAGGGTGCATACCAGCGCTGCCACTGTGGCTGTAATGCCCGAAGCCGAGGAGATAGATTTTGAGCTGAAAGAAAGTGATGTAAAAATGGAAACTGCCCGAAGCGGCGGTGCCGGCGGACAAAATGTAAATAAGGTGGAAACCAAAGTGATGCTTACCCATAAGCCTACGGGTGAAGTGGTGATATGCCAAACAGAGCGTACCCAGTTGGGTAACCGGGAAAAAGCCATGGAAATGCTGCGTACGAGGCTTTATGAAGCACAGGTACGTAAGCAGGAGGAAGAGATAGCCCGGCACAGGAAGAGCCTGGTGAGCACCGGCGACCGCAGCGCCAAAATACGTACTTATAATTTTCCGCAGGGCCGGGTTACCGACCATCGCATTGGACTTACTGTATATAACCTGGATGATGTGCTGAATGGCAACTTGCAGGAGTTTATAGATGCCCTGCAGTTTGCTGAAAACTCAGAAAAAATGGCTACGCAGCAATAGCTGTCCTTTATTTTTAATTTAATAACAAGCAACGCTTTGATTTGAATAGGGAACTTATTAGTTTAGTAGTCTTTCCTTACAATCAAAAACAATTGCGATGCTTGAAAATTTATTTGCCTTAGTGCAGGAGCAGGGACAGGATGATGTAATCAACAACCCTGCTGTTCCCAATGAATATAATGAAGTAGTGCTGGCTTCGGCTACACAAACAGTAACTGCAGGTCTGCAAAACGAGCTGGCTAATGGCGGTTTGCAAAATATCCTGGCCATGTTCAGCAATACCCAAAGCAGTGCAGGGCTTATGGATAACTCCGTGGTGAATGATATGATTGGCAACTTTAGCAACAGGCTAAGTAACGAACAGGGCATAGATGCCAGCCAGGCCAACGGCATTGCCGGCAGCCTTATCCCCAATATCATCAGCAAACTCATTAACCGCACCAATGATCCCAACGATAACGGGTTTGATTTAAACAGCATTATTGGCTCTCTTTCTGGCGGCGGCACTGGCGGTTTTGATTTGCAGGGCCTGCTGGGCAACTTCAGCAACGGGCTGGATGCAAATGGCGATGGTAAGATAGGCCTGGACGATATCATTAGCAAGGTAACCAATGGTGCCCGCCAGCAACAAACCAATAGCGGTGGCGGCGGACTGATGGATATGATAAAAGGCTTTATGAAGTGATGCGGTTTAATTTTTTGTTAAAGCAGCTTTTATTGCATTTTACTTAACACTGAATCTTACACTTAAGGTATAATTTTACAGCAGATATTTGAACGGAACGAAATATTAAAATCAGTTCCCGGAAAATAAAAAGTTCTTTAAGCCGTTATAATTAAGTACAGTTAGCAGGTAATTATAAAAGCCTTAACAATAAGAGTACAACCATTGGCACCGAGTTTGCGTATATAATGGTAAAGAACACAACAACAATAATTTTCAAATTTTTCTCATAAGCAGTTAGTTTTGGTAAACGGCCCCGGTTTCTACCGGGGCTTTTCTTTTTCGCTAAACACAAAAAATAACCCGGCAATATTGCCGGGTTAAAAAAGTAGTTATTGTATGGAATTAATTTCCGCAGGGCGTATTCAGCCACGCCTGCCTTACCGTTAACTGTTCGGCTGTGGGTTGTTTTTCAAACTCAAGTATATGTTCATCTATTTTGGGTATCCTTACTGCAGGGGCGCTCAGGGTAACTGTTTCATCTTTACGCTTAACCTTTACAGTGAGTATATCACCTTCTTTGGCAGTATCCGTAAATTTGGTGGCCACCTGGCTAAAGTTGGCAGCGGTAACGGTTTCGTTGTTAATGCTCAGGATAATATCATCTTTTTGATAACCCATTTTTTTACCAAAATCATTCATCCTCGTTGTATTGCTAATTACGGCGTTGCCCTCACCATCAGGACTGATAGATACTGAGCCCAGGGTGATGGTGCTGGTTTCTACTTTGGGAATATATTTTATACCGGCATAGCCAAAAAATTCGTCATAGGGTAAAGCCTCATTTCCTTGTACATACCTCGTAAAAAATGCCCTCACTTCTGGGAAGGTTAGCCTGGTTATTTCGTCAAACAATTCCGTATCGATAAAATAATTTTCGGGGCCATACCGTACCGAAAGATCATGCTTGAGGTTTTTTAATCCATAATGGCCGCCGGACAATGTGTTCAGGTAAATATCGAGGCAGGCAGAAATTAATGCCCCTTTTTGATACACATTGCCGTACTGCTGGGCATGCACATCGGCACTGCCAAGGCTTAGCTCTGTAAACGAAAGGGTATCGTTATAATATTTACGGGATATCAGTATTTTACGGGTAAGCCTTTTCAGGTATTCTTCCGGTTTTATCAGGCCCTGGGTTACCTGGGTATGGTGGGCATCGTACTCGGTACTGCCTTCGTACAGCCAAAGGTGCTGGGATAAAATGGTTTTGTTGAAATCAAACTCCCTTACTTCTTTAGAGCAGATATTGAGCGGCGTTACAATGTGAAAAAATTCGTGCGAAGAAACATCCATGATTAAACCAATCATATCTTTTTGAGGCCCTTCGGGAAGGCTGTAAAAGCTGGAGTAAGAGTGTTCCCAGGCACCCTGGCCTTTTACAGTTGGCTGCTCACTGTTAAAATAATAGATAAACGCATATTTATTTACCGGCAACTTACCGCCCAGGTAGTCTTTTGTAGCCAGCAATAAGTTTTTAAGATTAGCGGCAACATATTCAGACGTAATCATTTTTTTTGGGGCATATACCGATACCAGCACATCTGTATTACCAATTTTGAGCATGGTGGTATCGGGCAGGCAAAACATGATGGGGGAATCGTACAGGTGGTCGGCATTATTACACACAAACACATCAGTAGTGGCCGAAGTACTTGCCGGCACAAGGCCGGTAGAGGCATAAAAGCCGCTGGGTTTGGTAAAGCTGAGTTCAAAAGGCAGTTTTTTTAACCCGTCGATATAACCAAATATGCCGCAGGTGTTGAGTACAAAGTTTTTGGCCTCTTCAAAGTTGGTGCCGGCCATTTCGTACACATTGTGTTTAAATGTCGCATCCCAGCTATCCTCTACCTGGTACACTATCTTATATAGTTTTTTTGCTTTGCTTATTTGCCAGCCGTTGGAGTCGGGCAGGGCTTTTATAGGTAATGCTTTGCCGTTTTTATCGTAGGCTGCTATCTGGCGAATAAATTTTCCAAAATCGCTGTTGGTATAAGTGCCCGGTACAATTTTGGGCATATAAAATACAGCTTCATTGGTAGCGATGGCAGGCGTTAGCAGCTCTACCGTAAGGTCGTCATTGTTCAATTTGGTGAGGTCAACCGAGTACCTGTACTTATCCTGTGCGTAGCTAAAGCTTACTGCAAAAAGCAGTACAGCGGCAATTAAAAATTTATGCTTCATTGAAAAGTGATTTTGTGCCTGCAAAAATGGGCAAAAAACGCAGGCTGAACTTGCCGCCGGTAAAATAATTGATAAATAAAAAGGGCCCGGATAGACATCCAGCCCGTTTTAAATCCAATATCCTATGAAAAACCTGACTATTATACGTATATCCCTGTCTCCTGGTTTTCCTGTTGTATAAATTTTTTAAAAATGGTCAGCCTTTAAAATGTGCCAGCCTTTTTGCAGCCTCATCCAGGGTGTTTTCGTTTTTCGCAAAGCAAAAACGCAATACGGCATGATTGGTTTCGGCACTGTAAAACGAAGCAACCGGTATGGCAGTAACGCCGTAATCTTTGGTTAGCCGAATGGCCAGCTGGCGCTCCGGCGCTGCACTGATATGGGCATAGCTGTACAACTGGAAGTAACTGCCACTGGAGGGCAGGGGTTTAAAGATGGTTTGCTGCATGCGTTGCTGAAAATAATCCCGTTTTTGTTGTAGTTGCTTACCCAATTGCAGGTATTTATCCTGCTGCAGCATAAACTCAGCAAGGGCATATTGCACCGGGCTGTTTGTGGTAAAGCAGTTGAACTGGTGTACTTTCCGGTATTCCTTCATTAATGCTGCCGGGGCTATGCAGTAGCCCATCTTCCAGCCGGTGCAGTGGTAGGTTTTCCCAAAAGAAAAAAATACAAAACCCCGTTGCAATAAGTCGGCATGGCGCAGCAGGCTTTGGTGTGGTATATCATCGAATATGATATGTTCATACACTTCATCACTAAAAATAAAAATGCCGGTATCTTTTACAATATCCCTCAACTGTTCCCAATCGGCAGGGCTAAGTACACTTCCGGTTGGATTATTGGGGGTGTTCAGGATAATCACTTTGGTGCGGCTGCTGATTTTTTGCCGTACTATATCCCAGTTAATAGAATAGCCCGGGAAATTGAGCGATACGGGTACAGGTATACCGCCGTTGATGACGATATTGGGGATATAGCTGTCGAATGCCGGTTCAAATAAAATGACTTCATCACCCGGTTGAAGCACGGTGGTAAAGGCTGTATAAATGGCATAGGTGGCACCGGGAGTAATGGTTATTTCCGTATCGGGATTAATGGTGGCATTGTACAGGAGGGCCGCTTTTTCGGCTATGCGCTGCCGTAACAGTGGCAGGCCATTCATGTGCACATACTGGTTGTGGCCGTTTTGCATAGAAGTGTTTACCAGCTCTACCAGGGCTTCATCCATCCTGAAATCGGGGAAGCCTTGCCCAAGGTTAATGGCATTATATTCGGCCGCAAGGGCGCTCATTTCGGTAAAAATGGTGGTACCGGTATGGGGCAGTTTGCTGGTGATAAACGGCTTCAAGCGTTAATTTTTTTAAGCGTATAATAATGCTCAAAAGTACGCTTCAGGGCGAAAAGGATAATTGTGGTTTTTGCCGTTGAAATTTAAGCCTGAAAAAAGGACGGTGGCGGTATGCCAGTAATAAAAGCGGCAGCAGCCAGGCAGTACGTGAAGCTATTTGCGTAAGTGCATGAAACTTTTTTACATTGGCCGCAGGCACTTCGTTTACACTGCCCACAATGGCCATTTGGTTGTTTCCAAACTGGTAATCGAGGCTGGTATAGCGGCTGGTATCATAATACTGCTTCAGCATATCGTTGTTGTGCTGCCAGTGTGCCAGGTTGCGTTGCTCTTTGGTCATGGTGGGCTCCATGTCGGGATCAAAAAAATACCAGTGGCCTTCTACATAAGCTTCAAGCGCATAATGATGGGGAAAGCCCACTTTACGGTAAGGGATATTTTTTCGCCGCAGCAATTCCATTACTACAATAGACTGTTGGGAGCAGGCGGCATTTTGGTGTTGTATAATATCCTTGGGCTGAACTTTACAGGCAAGTCCTTCTTCAATAAAACGTCCGGCCAGGGCCGCCATCCAGTTTTCGTGTAAGGAAAAATGAGAGAAGCCATGGTAAAAACGACTGCGTACAACCATTACTGTTGATAACACATCATCGAAGGAGGCTGTAGTGCATTGCCGTGTGGCAACAATACTGTCTGTATAATATTCCAGTTTATCAATACTGTTCAGGTAAGCCAGTGCAGGGTTGTACTCCTCCTTTCCGTCAAAATCCGGAAAAGCAGTGATGTCTTTATGAATAAAGTTGGGCAGCAGCAGCGCCGCAGCAATAATAATCAGCAATATCCTCATCAACAGGTTATTTAGCCTATTAACGTTTATTGGCTTTACTTATTATTAGTGTCTTCTTTGAGTTTGCAGGCTAATACCGGGCTTACATCAACATTCAGGTTATCTAAAATAAACAGTACTAGGGCCAGTACCATTACCAGTGGTGTGCAGGCATAGAATAAAAGGGTAAACATGCTTTTCATTAGGATGGGGCGGCGCCGGATTAGTAAGCGTGCCGTGTATATACAACGTGTGCTTAGGCCCATTATTATGAGCCGGCGAGCACAATAAATCTGCTTATAGGTATTTTTCGCCCTTATTCCTTTTTACTTCGGCTACGTACTGTTTAATTTCCTGTTCTTTGTCTTTTTGGCAAATGAGGAGTACATCCTTTGTATCTACTACAATAAAGTTGTCGAGCCCCTGCAGGAGAATCAATTTATCGTTATCAGCCTGTATAATGTTCCTGGTAGCGTCTATTATTAACACATTACCGCCGGCCACGGCATTTTCGAGATAATCTTTTTCAAGGGTATCGTAAGCGCTTGCCCATGTACCCAGGTCGCTCCAGCCAAATGAAGATGGAATGATGTAAACATTTTCCGCTTTTTCCATGATGGCATAATCGATAGATATATTTACGCACTGGGGATATATCCTGGCAATAGCTTCATTTTCTGTTTCAGTATTGAAATGCTTTTTTTCGGCATCAAAAACTTCGTGTACTTCCGGCAAAAGTTTTTCAAAAGCAGCGATGATATTTTTTACCTGCCACACAAATATGCCGGCATTCCACAAAAAGTCTCCACTGGCTAAAAAAGTTTTGGCCAAATCTTCATCTGGCTTTTCGGTAAAAGTTCGCACTTTAAATACATTATCACTTACAGCCTGTTGTTCGTACTGAATATATCCATACCCGGTATTGGGGTAAGTGGGTTTAATGCCAAGTGTAAGTAAGCCTTTAATGTTTTCGGTAAAGTCAAGTGCCTGCAGGCATATATCCTTAAATACCGGGGCATCCAGTATGATATGATCAGCAGGTGCACAAATAAGGTTGGCATCGGGGTTAAGCTGCCTCAGCTTGTAAGAGATATAAGCCACGCAGGGAGCGGTGTTTTTTCGGGCCGGCTCACACAGGATATTCGCCAGCGGCAGTTCGGGCAATTGTTCGGCTACGATATCGCTATACTGGGTGGAGGTAACCACGTAAATATTTTCCTTTGGGATAAAGCCTGCAAAACGATCGAAGGTGGCCTGTATCAAGGTACGCCCTGTATTGAGAATATCCAGGAACTGCTTGGGATAACTGGTACGGCTCATCGGCCAGAACCTGCTGCCGATTCCTCCGGCCATTATTGCTACGTAATGGTTTTTATTCATGTGTTGTAGTGGTAATATGCTATTTAAATGGAAGTTTTACGCCCTGGTATTACAAACCGTGTGGATAACGTAAAAATGATAAAATTATTAAACCGGGCAAACCTAATTTAATTAGGGCATAATGCAAAGTGCAAAACCTATGAAGCACAAAAGCCTTTTTTTGTCAAAAAAGCCCTATCTTAAACAATGTATAAAATGCATGCTTAATTTTTTAATTCAGGGCAGATTGAGTTAACTTCACGCCCCTTTAAAATCTGCAACCGGCTTTTCCGCTTTTCTTATACTGCCGGCTGGATATATGTTAAACCCAAACCGAGGAAGTGAATGTTATGGCTAAAGCAACTGTAAGTACAAAAAAAGCACCCGTTAAGGGCATAAATACCAAGCCAACTGCAAAAGCTGTTACTAAAAAAGCAGTTGGCAAAAACCTACCCGACCTTACCAAAAAACTCCAGGAATATTTTGGCTTCGATAATTTTAAAAATCCGCAGGAAGACATTATAAAAAACCTGCTGCAGGGGAATGATACTTTTGTGATAATGCCTACCGGTGGCGGCAAAAGCCTTTGCTACCAGTTGCCGGCACTTATCAGCGAAGGCTGCGCCATAATAGTATCGCCATTAATAGCGCTGATGAAAAACCAGGTAGACCTGGTACGTAGCTACAGCAGTAAAGATGATGTTGCCCATTTTTTGAACAGCACCCTCAATAAAGGACAGCAAAAAATTGTGAGGGACGACCTGATAGAGGGTAAAACAAAAATGCTGTATGTAGCACCCGAAACCTTAACCAAAGAAGAGAACATTGAGTTTTTTAAAGACCTCAATATATCTTTTTTTGCGGTGGATGAAGCCCACTGTATTTCCGAATGGGGGCACGATTTCAGGCCGGAATACCGGAGGCTCAGAGAAATGATGGAAATGATAAAACCTGAAGCGCCTGTGATTGCCCTTACTGCTACGGCTACCCCAAAAGTACAAAGTGATATCCTCCGCAACCTTGGGCTTCGCAACCCCAAAGTATTTATTTCCTCTTTTAACCGGGCTAACCTTTATTACGAGATTTTACCCAAGGTGCAAAAAGAGCAAACGGTGAAAAGCATCGTTCGCTTTATATCGCAAAACATGGGCAAGAGCGGCATTATTTACACCCTTAACCGTAAAACAACCGAAGAGCTGGCAGAAGTATTGCAGGCCAACGGTATAAAAGCTGTGGCTTACCATGCCGGCCTGGAAGCTAAGCTGAGGGCCGAACGGCAGGATATGTTTTTGAATGAAGATGTGCAGGTAATAGTAGCCACTATTGCTTTTGGTATGGGTATCGATAAGCCTGATGTACGTTTTGTTATCCATTACAATATCCCCAAATCGATAGAAAATTATTACCAGGAAACCGGCCGTGCCGGCAGGGATGGTATGGAAGGAAAATGCCTGCTGTATTATTCCCACAAAGATGTGGCTAAGCTAGAGCACCTGATGCGTGACAAACCGCTTAGTGAAAGGGAGGTAGGTGCACAGCTCATCAACGAAATGGTGGCTTATGCCGAGGGCGCCGTATGCCGGCGAAAAATATTACTGAGCTACTTTGGTGAAACTTATGATACACAGCGCTGCAGCAATATGTGCGATAATTGCAACAATCCAAAAGAACAAATCGAAGCAAAAGAAGAAGCGGTACAGGCGCTTACGGTATTTAAAGGGCTCGATGAACAGTTTACCATCGATTACCTGCTCCATATACTAAGGGGTAAACCTAATCCCCAGGTAAAAATGTTCAGGCACGATGAAAAACCATTTTTTGGAATTGGTAAAGACAAAGACGATTTGTTTTGGAATTCACTAATGCGGCAAATGATATTAGAAGGGCTGATTCGTAAAGATATTGAGGAGTATGGCGTAATAAAACTAACCCCCAAGGGTACTGCTTTTATGAAAAAGCCTGCTTCGTTTAAAATAGTACTCAACAATCTTTTTGAAGGCGCTGATGCAGATGATGACGAAGGTACTCCCGCCGGTAGCGGTGGCGGTGCTGCCGATGAGCAACTGCTGGAGATGCTGAAAGAGCTTCGCAAAAAAGTAGCTAAGGAAAAAAACCTGCCGCCCTTTGTGATATTCCTCGAAAGCAGCCTGGAAGATATGGCCACCATGTATCCCACATCTGTAGCAGAACTGGAAAGATGCCAGGGTGTAAGCAAAGGCAAAGCCATGCGGTATGGTAAAAAATTTGTAGACGTTATCGCAAAGTATGTAGAAGAAAATGATATTGAAAGGCCAGACGATTTTGTTATTAAAGGCGTGGTGAATAAAAACAACAACAAAATTTTTATCATTCAAAATGTAGATAAAAAAATCCCCCTGGAAACCATTGCGAAAAATAAAGACCTTAAAATAGATGAACTGCTTGAAGAAATGGAAACCATTGTTGCCAGTGGCACCCGGCTTAACCTGGATTACGCCATTGATGAAATGGTAGATGAGTACGAGCAGGAAGAAATCATCGATTATTTTAAAGCCTGCGAAACCAGCAGCCTGCAGGTAGCCCAGGAAGAACTGGCCGACAGCAGCTATAGCTGGGAGCAGCTAAAAATTATGCGGATAAAATTTTTGAGTGTATTTGGCAACTAATCTGCTTTAAAACCTATAAGATTTCAAAAACCTTATAGGTTTTGTTTAATCAGCATTTCATCGCTTCAGCGTTTTTTCATATTGTTCCATCCATTGCTGCGGGGTTATTTTACCGGCCAGTTCACCAATGAGCAGGTACGGTATTTTATCCAGCTTTTTAAACCGTATGCAGCTTTTACCCATATCCAATTTTCCCAAACCCAGTTTGGCATATTCTGCTTCAAACCACCCTTTAAGTCCGGCATCGCTATACAGCATCATGTGGTACAATGCGATAAAATTTTTTTGCGAAGCAAGGCTCATAAATGGCAGGGGCTGCGATGCGTCGCAATGATAACCGGCAGGGTATAGCTTGTGTGGTACCACATACCCAATCATACCATAGCTCATTTGCTCTGTAAAACCTTTAGGCAGGTTTTTCTTAATCACTTTTCTTAATGCAGTAATCGCTTCTTTTCTGTCGGCCGGCAGTTCGTTTATGTAGGCATCAACTGTTGTGTCTTTGGATGGCATGGCAATAAATTATACATTCAAATGTAGTGATCTTATCATATCACCGGTCTAATCTATACACACCGAAAGAAAAATATACCGGCTTTAAGCAGGTTGGTTGATAGCCACTTAAAAAATAATAACTGTTGTTCGAAAAAGTTAATATCGTATTCATTGTTTCTACAGTTATTTACCGCTACATTTAATATCAAAACAAAAGGCATACATATTTGTAATAAATACCTAAAACATAAAACCCATGCTACCAACCAAAGCTTATGCAGCATTAACCAAAACCAGTCCCCTTGCTCCCTTTAACTTCAATCAAAGGGAAGTGGGTCCGGATGATATACTTATTGATATACTGTACAGTGGTATTTGCCATTCCGATATTCACCAGGTAAGAGATGAGTGGGGCGGCTCTATTTACCCAATGGTGCCAGGGCATGAAATAGTGGGGCGTGTGGTAAAAACCGGGAGTAATGTATCGGGTTTTAAAGTAGGCGAACTGGCCGGGGTGGGCTGCTTTGTAGATAGTTGCCGTACCTGTGCCAACTGCCTCGATCATGAAGAGCAATACTGCCTTAGCGGGCTGGTGTTTACTTATAATGGCCGCGACAAGCAGGGTAACCCTACCTACGGTGGGTACAGCACACAAATAGTGGTTGATGAAAAATATGCACTGCATGTATCAGAAAAACTATCGCTGGCCGGGGTAGCCCCGCTGCTTTGTGCCGGTATTACCACTTACTCTCCCTTAAAGCATTGGAAAGTGGGTAAGGGCCAGCAGGTAGCGGTAGTTGGTTTGGGAGGGTTAGGGCACATGGGGGTAAAATTTGCTGCCGCTTTTGGTGCAGAGGTTACCGTACTGAGTACCTCTCCTTCCAAAAAAGCTGATGCCGCCGCATTGGGGGCACAGCATTTTGCCGTAACTAAAAATGAGGATGAAGTAAAAGCCCTGAGCGGCAGGTTCGATTTTATACTCAACACTGTATCGGCACCGCACGACTACAACCAATACCTTGGCATGCTGCGGCGTAATGGTACAATGGTAGTGGTGGGCATTCCGCCATCGCCACAGCCAGTTGCCGCCTTTAGCCTTATTGGTGGCAGGCACTCACTGGCAGGCTCCATGATTGGTGGTATTAAAGAAACACAGGAAATGCTGGACTACTGTGCTGCACATAATATCGTATCGGATGTGGAAATCATCAATGCAGATTACATCAACGAAGCATTTGAAAGAATAATTAAATCGGATGTGAAATACCGGTTTGTAATTGACATCGCTTCGCTAAAAGGCAATTAAATTTATTTGTGCATTTTCAGGGAAATCTCCTATTTTTGCTGCCCCCAAACGGGGAGTTGGTGCGGTAGCTCAGTCGGTAGAGCAAAGGACTGAAAATCCTTGTGTCGCCGGTTCGATCCCGGCCCACACCACAAAAATCGAAAGCTCAGAATGTTCCGAACAGGTTATTCTGGGCTTTTTTTTTACCCAATGCCTGTACAGTGATTTCCCCGAACAATACAATAGGATAAGATTTCTTTAAATATCAATCCGCAAAAACATAAAAGGGGCTGACTTCAAAAAACACATCACACAAATCATGTAAGGGCAATGATTTTTTATTAAATACTAAGTGTAGCTAAAGCTAACTGCTTTTTCAACAATAATTGTGGCAGGATGATTTTTACCTCCTTTTCTTTATCGGGATCTTTCCAGTATACTATAAAATTTACTTTGGCTTCAGCAATGCTAAATCCCTTTTCGTAATACTCTTTCAAAATATCTCTGAATTTTTGAGCGTATTTACATACCAATTGCCCGCTGTCGTTTCCTAGGCCATCTTCAAGCACCTTTAGGGATGCTCCGCTAAAAAGCGGCTCTATCCTGTGCTGCACAAATTCAAAATACCCCAGGTACACATCCCGATGTGTTAGGTAAAGGGCTATTTGCTCCGGCTCGGGGTAATTATTACTGTCGTATGTATAAATAAGGGCATCAGCAGTGTAGGGTTGCAGATAGCTGCCATTGTAATGTATCCACAAATTGGTTTTAGCCCTTGTGATGGCTACATAAAACTTTCGTTTTTCTTCATCCGTATCCGGGCTAAAATTTTTTAGTAACAGGCAAACATTGTCGAACTCCTTTCCTTTGGCCTTATGTATGGTGGAAACATATACCCTTTCTGTATCCACATGCATGAAGTCTTCAATTTTTGACTCAAAAAGAAAAGCTGCCCAGTCGCTCTTGTATTTTTTTGCAGGATTAGTTGTTTCAAATGCTTGTATAACCGCCTGCACCAGTTCTTTTTTTGTACTGTTATCTATAGCTGTTTTCAACTGCAGTTTTGCAGCCGTCCAGTCCTCATCGGGTATTATTGGGTTGCCAGTATCGGTATTAATGATATCAGAAAAATAACGAAGCTCATACAGGTTGCTTAAATTAAACCCATCGATAGACTGAATTAATTTTGCCGGTACACCCTGCTTCAATAATAATCCTGTGAGCAGTATGGCCTCGTCATTCGTTTTGGTGAGCACACAGGCTGATCCTGAAAGCGCTGCATTGCCGATAAAATTCGAAACCGGCACTACAAGGTTTTGCTGCGTATATTCAGTTATTTGAATAATACCATTTTGACCGTTGGTGGCAAAGCAGGGCGTTGTTTTTAGCCGATGGCTAACAGTAGCCGACCATTGATTGGAAAGTGTAACTATATTGTTTTTACTGCGGTAGTTATCTGTTAATTCATATTTAACCGCCTGCTTTTCGGTAATCAGTTGCTGCATATAAGCGGAGTTGGCGCCACGAAACCCGTAGATGTTCTGGTCATCATCTCCCACCAGTATCACCCTCATTTCTTCGTTTTGCTGCATCAGTGCATGTACAAGGGTATATTCTTCTTTGTTCATATCCTGCGCCTCATCCACTACCAAAACAGTTTTGGTAATCCTGAAAGGCTCTATTTCGCCTGCCAGTATTTTTTGTACCGTTGTGTGTATAATATTCTCGGACTCTAACAAACTGCCCACCCTGCCCAACAGGTCAAAGCAATAGGAGTGAAAGGTTTTTATTTCTATAAAATTGGCTGCATTACCGATAAGCTCAATCAATCGTTTTTTAAATTCGGTGGCGGCAGCCCTCGAAAAAGTAAGCATCAGCAATTGCTCATGTTTTAAATCTTCGGTTAATAGCAGCGAAGCCAGTTTGTGCACCAATAATCTTGTTTTTCCACTACCGGGCCCGGCAGCAACCACTATGTATTGGTTAGTAGTGTCGTTAATAATATTTAACTGTGCCGGGGAAAGTGCGCCAAATAATTTTATAAATTTTTCTGGTGTTAAGGTTCGCCTGATGTCATCCTGCCGGCTGCCCGGAAAATACTTTGATAAAAAGGACGAATAATTTAACCTGAAATAATCATCAACAAACTGTAGTGCCTCATTATAGTTGCGAATCATTTTTTTGGCATATTCGCCCACAATATGAATTTGCTGTACTTTATGCTGGTAAAACAGCCTGAGCTTTTCATAGTCGCTTTCCTTGTATTGTATGCGGTTGTTTCTTTCAATTCTGTCGATAGTAATTTTATTGTACGTTACTAAAAATCCACCTTCAATTTTAATGGCTTCAATTCTTGAAAGATAAAACAGGCTGTTTTCAATATCATCTATTGAAGCTTTAATCGAAAATATTCCCTGTTCTTTTTCTATCATCTCTTTTAATTCCTGCACAGAAAATTCTACTAATACTTCTTCCACATTGTTTCCTGCTGCCGATATTTCTATAGCTTTTTGATGCAGGTACTTTGTTATCAGCGCTGCCAGTACATGACGTTTTTCCTGGTTTTCCCTAAAAGTTGCTTTCTCTATCACCGGAGCAATATGTACGTGGTTCCTGGAGTAATCGAGGTTGTGGCGTTTTACCCAGTTTTTTATTGCCCAAAAATTTATAATTGTTTTCAGCTTGTTTACCGAACTGTCTTTTATACCCGATTGAATAAAACTTTCGATGATTTCCTTCAGGTAATAATCGGCTTCGCTCTCTTTGAGTTGTTTCAGCAATTGCTCTTCCTGCTTACAGAAACTTTCAAGGATGTTTAAAGATTTGTTTACCGAATCGGTTGTTTTAATAAAGGCAGTCAGGTCTTTTGTATGGGCAAGAATTTTTTCTTCCCTCATTAATTCAATGATGCGTATAACCTCTTCTTTTACTATGCCCAGTGTATCGGAGATATAATCTACTCTTGATTCCGCTTCTTCTTCTGTAGATAATCTTTTGCTTTT
This sequence comes from uncultured Chitinophagaceae bacterium, assembly GCA_937873715.1. Taxonomy (GTDB): domain Bacteria; phylum Bacteroidota; class Bacteroidia; order Chitinophagales; family Chitinophagaceae; genus Ferruginibacter. The sequence goes on along the minus strand of CALMYJ010000003.1, from coordinate 324,385 downwards.
ACTGGAAAACAGCTTTTTAATAATCCTTACAGCTTTTGTTTTTTGCGCATCCGTAAATTTTTCGGAGGTATTGATTTTGTTGATAGCTTCCTGTGCATTTTTACTGAGGATGCTGCTGGCAAAAATCTGCGGCATGTTTTGCCCACGCTTTAAATAGCCGGCATCTTCGAGGGCCGCAATGGCTGTGGTTACCCTTGTTTCAATTTCAGCGATGCCGTCATCCCAGCCGGCTTTTCTTGCAATTTCAAGTGCTGAATTGGAGGCTTTATTTCTTGTTTTCGTTAGTTCTTTTATGGCTTTCCATACCTGGTTAATTTCTTTACTGCTGATTTTTGTTTGGTTCAGCATAATGAAATGTTTGTCTAAATCTTCTTCATTGAACAGCACATAACAATCTGCATGGATGTTTTCATCCCGGCCGGCCCTTCCGGCTTCCTGTACATAGTTTTCTAACGAATCCGAAATATCGTAATGAATAACAGCACCCACATCACTTTTATCAACGCCCATACCAAATGCAGAGGTGGCCACCATAATATTTACTTCACCCATCATAAATAAGTTCTGATGCTCCTGTTTTTTATCCGGCTCTAATTTTCCGTGATAGGGCCTTGCGGCAAAGCCATCGTCAGTTAATCTTTGTGCAAGTTTATAAGCTCTTTTTGTTCGGGATACATATACAATGGCGGGGCAATTTTTAGTTTCAATAATCCGCCTCAACTGGTTGTATTTTTCTTCTTCATTGTCTTTGTGAAAAACGCTATAATGCAAATTGGTTCTTGTTGCATTGGCGCTAAAAACGGTTAAGCTGAGGTTTAATTTTTCTTTGAAGTAGGTTTTTATATCCTCAATTACTTTTAACTTGGCAGTGGCTGTAAAGCAGGAAACTGGAATGCTGTAATCAAGCCCTTTCTTTTCCTGCAGGTTTTTGATAAAGTCGCCAATATATAAATAGTCCACCCTGAAATCCTGCCCCCATGAGGAAAAACAGTGGGCTTCATCAATTACAAATCTTGCAATCTTTCTTTTTAATAACAACCGCTCAATCGTTACAGAACGGAGGGATTCAGGAGAGATATACAGCAGGCTCACTAACCCTTTTTCAACTCTTTCAATAGCTTTACTTCGCTCAATGGGGTCGAGCAGGCCATTAATGGCAACCGCCTCGGTAATATCTTTTTTTTCAAGATTATCTACCTGGTCTTTCATCAGCGACTGCAGGGGAGAAATAACTACCGTTAACGCTTTGGCATTTTCACCACTCATTAATGCCGGTACCTGGAAGGTGATGGACTTACCCCCGCCTGTTGGAAATACCGCAAGGATAGAGTGCCCGTGAATAGTGGCATCCACCGCATTTTCCTGCAATGGCTCATTTCCATACTTACGGAAGCTTGAAAAGCCAAAATGCTTTTTTAAGGCAAGTACTGGGTTAAGGGCCTCTTTGCAATAAATACAACCAGAAACACAGGGATTGTTTTTCATTAAAAAAAGCAGCCGCTCTACTTCCGGATAGTTTTTTAATACCCAGGGCGGCGTAATGGAATACCGGTCGTTGCAATTCAATAAAGCCAGTGTATAAGCCAAAGCAACCGGCGAAGTTTGAATAAACGAACGAATATCACTTGCACTGCAGATGTTGCCGTAAAACCTGTTTTGGATAACCTGCGGCAATTGTGAACTGTTGGTAAGGGTGGTATAATTGATATGCCTGAAAAAATTATCAAAACCCGGCTTATCAAAAAGCAGGAGGTATAATATTGCTTTAAACTCATCATCCAGTTTTTGAAATGCGGCCACTTCATCATAAAAAAGTTGCTGGGCCTTAACAGCGTCGTTTAAAGGATTACTGAGTGCTTCGGTTTGAAGCTTATCGTCTTTTACAAGATGATGATAAGGTTGCTTTGGAAATAATAAGGGAGATAAAAGCAGGGTATCGATGGCTTTATGTAATCCCCAGGCTGCATTGCCGAAATGCTTTTGTAAATACGGCAGGTCGTGGGCAATGATATTGTGTCCGCAAATGAAATTAGATGGCTCAATAAATTTTTCGAATTCCTTAAGTTGATTTTTGTGGAAAGTAGAGTGGTTAGATAAAATACAGCCAATATCGAGCAACTGATTTTTTTCAGGGTTTACTTCAATATCAAAAAAGGCAATAAGGCTCATCGTTTAAAATTCGGGCTGGTTTGATTATCTCAAAATAGCTTATTTTTTTGCCATTAAACGCTGCAATAGCGGCTTACAGCTAAAAATTTAAAACAGCAATCAATAAAAGCACCTTAAATTATCCGAAAATTTCAATGTAAAAACTATAATAGCTAGGGTAATGCTTAGTAAATAAGTTCCTGTCGGCTTATTGGAAAAACCTTCTATTTGCAATGCCTTTTTCATTCAATCTGCGGATGCAGCCTTCCATCTCCCATATCTTTTCTATTTTGCGGCTACATGCTCCTGCTTTACAGCCCATACCATACAGCACGCTTACAGTACACCTGCAGCTTTATTTTATCCGAATTGCTGGGGCTTGTTTTTCGTATCACAACCGATATACAGGAGTTTCAAAACTACAGCGGCCCTAAAATTAATTACAGCAACCATAGTTGTGATAACGGCGAAATGAGTATTGTACCCCATGGCCTGCTTTTTGAAAATAATATTCAACCACAACAGGTAACCTGTTTTGAATACAAACAGTATCCTGCTTTTTTTAAAACCCGGGATACCGACTGGCCCTTTGATATTTTTTCGGCCAGCTTTTACCTCCTCAGCCGATACGAAGAATACCTGCCACACAGCAAAGATGCTTATGGACGCTATGCTCATAACAATGCATTGGCATTTAAGGAAGGCTTTTTACAACTGCCGCTCATTAATTGCTGGGCTAACCTGTTTGCAGGTTATGTATTGGAGCGTTTTCCCTCGTTACAAATACAGACTCCGGCTTTTCGCTTTGTACCTACCTACGATATTGATATGGCCTGGTGCTACAAACATAAAGGCTGGCTGAGGAATATTGCAGGGTTTATAAAAAGCCCGTCTGCCGAAAGGCTGCATGTACTGTACGGCAAAAAGCCCGACCCTTTTGATTCTTTTGAATGGCTGCATGCATTACACCACAAATACCAGTTGCAGCCGCTGTACTTTTTTTTGCTGGCACAGCATCATAGCCGCTATGATAAAAATATAGCACCGCAACATCCGGCGATGCAGCAACTGGTAAAGGCGCACGCAAAGCGGTACACTTCGGGCATACACCCAAGCTGGCAAACTGGTGATGCTATGCATTTGCTTCACCGGGAGATAGCGATACTGCAGCAACTAACAGCAAAGTCTGTAACCATTTCGAGGCAGCATTATATCCGCTTCACACTCCCCGAAGGATACCGCCGCTTAATAGCTGCAGGCATTACCGATGATTACTCTATGGGCTACGGCAGCATCAATGGCTTCAGGGCCTCGGTAGCTTCTGCCTTTTACTGGTATGACCTCGAAAAAAATGAACAAACCGCTTTAAGGGTTCACCCCTTTTGCTTTATGGATGCAAACTCCTATTATGAGCAGCATTACAGCCCGGCACAGGCTTATGATGAAATGTGGCAGTACTACGAAAAATGTAAGGCGGTTGGCGGCACATTATGCACACTATGGCACAATAATTTTACCGGTACAGGAAAACAATTTGAAGGCTGGCGGCAGGTATATGAGCAGTTTATTAACCGGGTTTTATAAACAACCTGTTTCGGTAAATGCTGTAGTTTACCAAAAACACCCCCAGCAAAGTAACCAGGGCACCCCAGAGGATATTGCTGTTTAATTTTTCATGCAGTAAAATAGCAGCAGTAACCATTGCCACCAGCGGATTGAAATAAGCGTATAGCGAAAATAAAGCTGCCGGCAGTTTTTTCATAGAATATACAAAGGCCGCAAAAGTAATTAGCGAACCGGCTACTACCAGGTAGCCAATGGCCAGCCATGCCTGGTAAGGAATTTTGCTTACCGTTACCACTTCACCACTGCCTGCTGCGATGGCATACAATACTACCGAGCCAATAAGCATCTGCCAGCCCAGGGCATAATAAGGGTCAATATTGCTTTTGTTCCTGGCAATCACCAGGGTGCCTGCGCTCCACGATAGCATGGCAATAAGCGCCAACACTACGCCTAAAAAAAATCCCGGTGGCCTGGCACCATGAAAAGCATTTTCGTAAAACACAATAAATACACCGCAAATGCCCAGTACCAGTCCGGCAAAAGTGAGCAGGCTGGTATTTTTTTCTTTAAACAAAAACAGTTCTATCAACACCACAACCAGTGGATATAAAGCGCCAATGAGTGCACTAAGCCCGGTGGGAATGTATTTAAGGCTCCAGGTGCTGAGGCCGTTATTGCCCACAAACATGAGCAGACCAATGATAGCCAGCAGACCAAACTGCCGGGCGGTAGGCAGCGGTAATTTTTTGAATAATACAAAAAACAATACAATACAGGCGCCGGCCGTACACTGCCGTATTGCTGCCATTTGAAAAGCTGGCATGTACATAACCCCCACTTTGCTGGACACCCAGGTGGTGCCCCACACAATACTGGTGGTGGCGAGTGCAATATAACCGCCTGCTCTGCTATTGTTGCTCAAAATATGGTAACGGGCATACCCGTAGTAGTGAGATGTGAATAATACTTTTAAAAATAAAGCAGTTCAAATAAAATTCAGAGAACAGCACACCTCATGGCTGCGTTATAAAAAAGCAGCAGCCGGGTGTTTTAATTTTATCAGCAGTACCCTGGTAAAGTGCCTAATGCTTAAAATGCCGCATGCCGGTAATTACCATCGCCAGGTTGTTATCCTTACAATATTGTATAGAATCATTATCCCTGATAGAGCCGCCGGGTTGTATAAAAGCAGTGATACCTGCCGCATGGGCAATTTTTACACAATCATCAAAAGGGAAAAAAGCATCGCTGGAAAGCACAGCGCCCTGCAAATCGAAATTGAACTGTTTTGCTTTTTCTATAGCCTGTCGTAGCGAATCTATCCTTGATGTTTGTCCGCAACCCTTGCCTGCAAGCTGTTTGTTTTTAATTAAGGCAATGGCATTACTTTTTAAATGCTTGCATACAATATTGGCAAAAATCAAATCTTCTTTTTCCGCAGCAGTTGTTTCACGGCCGCCGGCTTCTTTCCATTCGGCATAGTTGCCGGCATCTGTGCCCTGCACCAGCACACCATCCAGCACCGATTTGTATTGTTCTTTTTTGGCAGGCAGTTTTTTCAGTTGCAGCAGTATCCTGTTCTTTTTCGATTTCAGCACAGCCAGTGCCTCTTCATCAAAAGAAGGAGCAATTAACACTTCAAAGAAAATTTCATTGATGGCATCGGCAGTGGCTTTATCAATAGCGCCATTGCATACCAGCACGCCGCCAAAAGCACTTTCGGGGTCGCCGGCAAGGGCAGCATCCCAGGCTTCTTTAACAGAGAGGCGCAGGGCAGCGCCGCATACATTGGTATGTTTGATGATGGCAAAAAACCTGTCGGCACTTTCCGGCGCATCAGCAATAAGCTGTATGGCGGCATCCACGTCCACCAGGTTGTTGTACGAAAGCTCTTTACCATTTAATTGTGTAAACAGTTTATTTAAATCACCATAAAAAACACCGCCCTGGTGTGGGTTTTCGCCATAGCGCATGGCTTTGGGGTTGGTTACCGACTCCAGGAAATACAGGGCACCGGCAGGATTAAAATATTTTGCAATGGCCACGTCATAATGCGCTACCACTTCAAAAGCCAATGCGGCAAATTTTTTGCGTTGTTCTAATGTAGTTTCGGCTTTTTGGTCAATCAATATTTGTTCTAATAATGCATAATCTTTTTTGGCGGCAACTACTACCACATCTTTAAAATTTTTAGCAGCGCCACGTATCATCGATGGGCCACCGATATCAATTTTTTCAATAATCAACGCTTCTTCACTGGTGCTGGCTACAGTTTCTTCAAATGGATAGAGGTCTACAATTACCAAATCAATTTCAGGAATCTGGTATTGCTTCATTTCGGCCACATGCTGTGCGTCTTCTCTTTTGCCCAGTATGCCGCCAAATACAGAAGGATGAAGGGTTTTTACCCGGCCGCCCAAAATGGAAGGATAGGAGGTAAGCGATTCTACCGGTACACAGGGAATATGTAGTGCCTCAATAAATTGTTGTGTGCCGCCGGTGGAGTAAATAGTTACCCCATGCTGGTGCAGCAGTTGAACAATATTTTCAAGACCGTCTTTATAAAAAACTGAAATGAGGGCAGACTGAATTTTTTTCATGCCGGGAAAATTGAAGTTGAATAGTAATAGAAATTTACCTATTCAACATCCAGTACAAAAGCGCCTTGCTCCGGTATTGAATAGTGGCGCAAATGTAGCTTTTCGCAGGCTTGTTTCCACTGCTCAATTTTCCACAAGCTGTTGGAGGCATCAAATACCAGCAGGCCCGGGTTAAAAACCTTTGCCAGCTCCTCTGGCTGCAGTTTTGCATTGGCGGATATAACAATAATATCCACAGGTATTTTTTCTGCAGGCGTTAGATACCGTAGTGGTTCATGTACCAGCAGTATTCTTTTATGGCCAAACTGGTAAAAACTGCCCTGCCTGAAAATCTGTTGCAGGCTGTCTTTTCTTTTGGTAAGCTGCAGGGCCGTACGTGCCGGTTTAAGGTGAAAGTTTTGCAGCAATCCATCCTGTAATAAAATGCTGTCGCCAACAAAGCAGTAGGTATTGCCCCGTATAAAATCTACTGCCCGGTGCTGCGGTACATTATATACAATAATTTTTTGCTGGCGGTGTACCTTCCACGAGCTGAAAGCATGCACCAGCACAAAGCCCAGCAATAGCCAAAGCGAAAGGCGCAACATGGCTTTGCTCCGTTGCAGTAACCAGGTGGCTACCGCAATTACCACCGCATACAACAGCAAGGTGCTGAGCACCCCTGCGGGGATACTATCCCATACAGAAAAAGGCAGTGCGTTGATGGCAAGGATGCATTTATTGAGCAGCCATACCATTGCTGCTACGGCTTTGCCGGCATATAGGCCCACTACGGGCAGCCACCAAAAAGCCACCAGCACTATTTCAGTATATAAAATAAGTGTGGAGAGTGGTACTGCCAGCAAATTGGCTATTGGAAAAAGTATCGGAAACTGGTGGAAATAATAGATGCATACCGGAAAAGTGAGTGTTTGTGCGGCCAGCGTTACCGCCATCATTTTCCATACGGCATCGGGCAGCCGCCTGCGAAAGCTAACGGCATGGTATATGGGCTTTTGAAAAAGCACAATGCCCACCACGGCAAGGTAGCTGAGCTGAAACCCCACATCCCATAAATAAAAAGGATTGTACAGCAACATGAAAAAGCCGGATGCCGCAAGGGAATTAAAAATTGAAGTTTGCCGGAAAAAGTTTTTACCAACTGTAATAAAAGTGAACATCACGGCAGAGCGTATTACCGAGGCCGAGCCACCGGTAAGCAGGGAAAACAACCAGAGGCAGCCGAGTATAAGTGTAACCTGCAGCCATTTATTTTTTTTGGTAAAGGGCAGGCGGCCAAACAACCATACCAGCATTAGATATATTAATCCAAGGTGCATGCCCGATATAGCAATAATATGCACCACGCCGGTATTACTGTAAGCCTGCACCAGGTCCTTATCCAGGTCGTTGGTATAGCCAATAAGTAAGGCTTCGGCAATACCCAGTTCATCTTTATTATTGCCTACATAGCGTTGCAGTATATCTAATATGTTTTGCCGGGAGGTATAAATAAACTGGCGAAACCAGTTGCGGTTGCTGCCTTTAAGTTTTACCCAGTCGTTATCTTTTAAATAGATGGTATGAACCGCTTGCTGAAAAAGGGCATACCGCTGGTAATTGAATCCCCCAGGATTGCCGCTGTTTTTGATGGGTTGTAATTTTTTATGCAGCAGTATCCTGTCGCCATACTGCAGTTGCGCCGAGGTGCTGTCTTTGGCAAAGTAGATAAATACTTTTCCGGTTGCTTTTATCTGTGTGTTGTTGGCTACAAGTGCCTCCACATAACCCTCAGCCTTATACGATTTTGTTTTTTCAATTAAGGGTTCCCCTACTCTTAGTACCACATAGCTGCTATCGGTGTACCATTGGCCATACCAGTTTTGCTGGTTGCGGATGTCTTTCATCCAGGCAAGGCCGGCGCCGGCAGTAACAAAAAATACCTGGAACAGCAAACCACGAAAGGCCTCCAGCCTGAACCTTGAGCCATCGGGCAAAAAAGAAAAAATGATAAAGAGGAGCGTACATATTGCCCCGGTAATGAGCGCTGGTAATATACCCGGTTGCAGGTACCACTGCAGTAATATACCTGCAATAAGCGGGGGGAGTATACGCAAAAAAGGCGCTGTTTTCCAGATGGGTATTACAGAAAATACGGGCATAACATGAAAATAAAATAAAATCTGTAATTCGAAGGGCCTGGCTAAAAAAAATAAAAAGAGGGGCCGTTTTTCAACAGCCCCCATCGATGTTGCGACAAAGAAAACTTAGTTAAGCCAAAGGGCTATAGCGATAGCTATAATTACCAAATCGGCTATAAGGCTGAGTATAAAAGCGGGGATGACATATCGAATGGGTAAAGCGGCAAGGTTTACAATAACTACAAGTACCATCGGAAAAAGTGCCGCAGCAAGCAGGCCAAACACATTGCCGGTAAGTATTACCGTAGCCATGGTGGCAATAGTGAAAAAAGTACCATGCCCGGCCAGGCTAATGGCAGCCCAGAAAAAACGCCTTTCTTCCTGTGTATCGGCCCAGGCTACAAAGCGTTGCCATAAGGCAGTTAAAAATGTAGTGGATGCGTCTGTATGATAAGTGTTGTAAGAAGAATGCTGGTGTTGAATAACTGCTTTCATGATTTTGATGTTTTTGATTTCAGGTACAAAAGTGTACCACATTGCAGTACTAAAGGATGATGGGGGTTATAGAGCAGCCTGATTGTTGTCAGTTGGTACAGCAGGGTTAGCATGATTTAAAAAATGGCTCTAATCTTTAATAATAAATGAATGTTTACTTTTGAAAAAACAACAACTATTTATTTTGAACCTGGCCGCCGGAAAAAAAATTTATTTCCTCTCCGATTTTCATCTTGGGGTACCCGATGCCGCAAGCAGCCTGCAGCGGGAAAAACGTATTGTACAGTTTTTGGATAGTATTAAGGCCGATGCCGGGGAACTATTTATTGTAGGCGATATGTTCGATTTTTGGTTCGAGTATCGCCATGTGGTGCCAAAAGGGTATGTACGCCTGTTAGGCAAGTTGGCCGAATTTGCTGATGCCGGTATTCCTATTCATTTTTTTGTGGGCAACCACGATATGTGGGTACGGGATTATTTTGAAAAGGAACTGGGCTTTACTATTTATTTTGAAGCCCGGCGTTTTGAGTTTAACGGCAAATCATTCATCATTGGCCATGGTGATGGCCTTGGCCCCGGCGATCATAAATATAAATTTCTGAAAAAAATATTTCGCAACCCGGCCTGCCAGTGGCTGTTTGGAATATTGCCTCCAGCGATTGGCATGGGCCTGGCTAATTATTTTTCCCGAAAAAGCAGGCTGGCAGATAAGGGTAAGGATGAAATTTTTTTAGGGGAAGAAAATGAATGGCTGATTATTTATGGCAGGGAATTGCTGCAAAAAGACCATATTGATTATTTCATTTTTGGTCATCGTCACCTGGCGCTCGATTTTGCTTTGAATGAAAAAAGCCGCTACATCAACCTCGGTGAATGGATTAAAACCAACAGCTATGCCGTATTTGACGGCAACACGGTACAGCTTAAATATTTTAACCCATGAAAAAAAGCTGCGTATATCTTGTAATCATGGTGCTGGTAATGCTGAAGGCTTTACCGGCAGCAGCACAAAAAGACAGCGGCTTTGTGCTGAGCCGAACTATCCCCGGTGAGTACACGTATTTTACCACCGACAATCTCGATAATATTTACCTGCTTACCACAGGCAATCAGCTAAAAAAAATCAATAGCCGCGGCGATTCGGCAGGCGTATTTAATGATGTACGCCGGTATGGTAAATTGTTTTCAATAGATGCTACTAATCCTTTAAAGCTGCTGCTCTATTACCAGTCGTTTGCCACCATTGTGGTGCTCGACAGGTTTTTAAATCCCCGCAATACCATCAACCTGCGGCGGCAAAATATTTTTAATGTAAAAGCGATTGCCGCATCTTACGATAATAATATCTGGATATTTGATGAGGGGGATGGCAAGATTAAGAAGATTGATGATAATGGTGATGTGCTGCAGGAAACGGTTGACCTGCGTATTGTGCTGGATACCATACCCTCACCCGCTGTGATTACCGACAGGGATGCTTTTGTATATATGTATGACCCCAACAAAGGCTTTTATATTTTTGACAACTATGGCGCTTTAAAAACTAAAATACCTTTTCTGCAATGGAAAAATGTGGAAGTATGGGGCGGTAATGTATATGGCTTTACCGACAGTAGTTTTTGTCGCTACCAGCCCGGTATGCTCAATCTGAAGGAGTTTGCATTGCCTGATTTTATCCGCAACGCAAGGCAGGTAAAAGCATCCAACGGTAAAGTGTATGTGCTTACCCAAAAAGGGGTGGAGTTGTATGAAATAAAGTAGCGGGCTGTTTTCCGGTAGCTGTACCCAACTTATAAATTTGCCCTTAGCTCGTGTAAAAATCCCTTTATTTTTTTTAGGGATTCGATAGCTGAAAATTTTTCGTTAATCCGTTTTTTGTTTCGAAAGTATTCTTTGGCGCCTTCGATGGTGTATTTTTTTTCCCGTGTAAGGTGGTGTATGATTTGTATGTTCTTAATGTCTTCCGGCCTGAACAGCCTGTCGCCCTTGCCATTCTTTTTGGGTTGCAGTACATCAAATTCTTTTTCCCAGAGGCGGAGTAAGGCTGGGGTTATTTTAAACATATCGGCCACCCGGCTAATGGGATAGTACAGTTTTTGAAATAATATTTCATCTTCAGGCACCTCTATGAGGTCGGCGGTACGGGCCAGGTCTTTAAGGCGCTTACGGCCACGGGTAGATTTTTTTTTGAGTACCGCCGCTGGAGCTGGCCGGGTAATAGCTTCGGGCACTTCCACCACAACAGGTTTTGGCGGCGCCGCTTTTTTTACCGGCGCTGGCGGCTGCGGGGGTATATCCCCAAAGTCGAATGCTATTTGTGTTTGTTTGGCCATTAATAATAAATGTACAGAAGTTTTTTAAGAAGTAATCGATTTGCGGCTTTGGTCCTGAATGCAATTGGCTTGCCTGGATGATGCTTTTCTAAAACAAACTTCCTTGTATCTCTATTTTTGGATGAAATGTTCCGATAATGATAAACGGATTGGGGGCTACGTTGTGAAACTGTGCAGTTGTCCCTAAGAAAAAATGCAGGTCTTTTGTCTTAGCAAAGTCGTCAAAGTATTTTTTGCGAACATCGGCTATGGCTTTCTGTTCATTTCCTTCGTGTCGGGCAAGGCAGTTCCAATATAGTTGTCCTGTTTCCCAATCTTCAATCATCATGTGGCTTACGGTGCCTTGATAGTCTTTGAAATGGAATTTGAATTTGTATGGCAGTTTTTGCACTACTGCAAATTTTCCTTCTCTGTTGGTTTCAAAAAGGTTTAGTTGTTTCAGCTTATCTAACTTGTCTTTATCCCAATATCGTTCAACAGGTTCAGCGTAGAAATCTAAAACCTCTGTCGGTTTGAAAACGGCTAATGATGTGCAGATATCTTTGTTCTTGGCTTCTGCAATCAGTTCTGTGAGATTGTAATATACTTTTCCTAAACAGATTTTCTTGCGTTCTTCCCAATTGTTGACGGTATCTATATGTCCAATAACTTTTATTTCGCTGTCAATACTTTTGGGTCGGAAACTAGCTGGTCTGAAATCGCTGGTGTTCTTCACTAAATCAACTTCTATCCAGTCGTACTTCTTGTATTGCTCGTTGTACGATTTTTTACGAAACGGAACAGGGTAAAGGCGTATCCAGGTACCGTCTTCTCTGAAACCTGCCGTGCAAACCAATTCATCATATTTGGCTGAAAGTGTCGGATAGGTTTTTACCGTTATTAATACTTTCGTTAATGCCATGCTTAAATATGTTTTACTTCATAATCAAAGTCGGGCAGGTGTTCGATGGCTTCGGCTAAGTGCTTGCGGTGGCACTGGCAGATATTGGCTTCAAAACAAGTTAACGCAATGCGTTTGTGTTGCTTCAACAAGTTTAAAATTTGTTGCTGCTGTGTGATTGTTTGGGTCAAATTGTTTTTGCGGTAAACGGCAAATAGTTTATCGTAATCGCTTTGGGTGTTGAGTTCCTGGCGCTGGTCGCCTTGTATGCCTACTTCAGGAATATGCACATATTCAATACCCAAGCTGCCACAATATTTCTTTAACTGGTTTTTGCTAAAGCCGTATTTCATGCTCAACGGATTGTTTCGAACATCTACCAAAACCTTTACATCATTTTTAAGCAAGCGAACCAAATATTCTTCCAGCGAAATGCCCTCGTAACCGATGGTAAACAACACGGTTTTATTGCTTTTCGGTTTTGCTTTGGCAACTTTTTCTAATTCATCCTCACTCAAAATATTCTCAGCTACTTCGCTTTTTATGGCATAAAACGGAAAGTTGATATAAGTGTGCTTCATTAATGCATTTGCACTCATTTTTCCGTAATTGGTTTTTACTTCCTGCAACAGTTTCAGGTCGGCAGGTTTCAGTTGTTTCAGGTAGTCGGTTGGGTCTTTTTTGGCAAAGGTTTTTTCATCTTCGGTTAAAAAGCCCCTTGATACCATTGCCGTCATATCTGCATTGGCAGAGTAAGAATAACAACCGAATTTATAAGGAATAAAATCATACTCAGCTTTGCTTTGCTTGTTGGCAAAAAGGAACAACAACTTTTGCAAACGGATTTTATCCAATTGCCCGTCAAACTGTTGCAGTAAGGCCAATATTATTTTTCGTCTGTAAAACACGGTACTAAGTTATAATTTAAGAGGGCTAAATCTATTTCTTGATTGGATAAGGTTTAATTTTCTGCTATTCATTTAAGTAGCTGTTGTGTTGTCAAATACACATTCTGTTCTCAAATGCATCCCCTCCATTCAACCAGCTTTTGCTTTAATCAAAACTCCGGGCACTGCCTGTAGCGGCAATTTTCAGCACCCGGTCGTATTGTTCCGGTGTAAGGTCGTTATAAAAAAAGTACACAGGGTCTACTGGGTGGCCGTTTACATGTACTTCGTAATGGCAATGCGGCCCGGTACTGGCACCCGTGCTGCCCACCCAGCCTATCACTTCGCCACGTTTTACCCGTTGCCGCTCCCTTACTTTTATCCGCACCATGTGCATGTATTCGGTTTCGTAACCATAACCATGATTAATAACTACATGGTTGCCTGTGCCCGAGCCCGGCCCGGCTTCTTTTACCACACCATCGCCGGTGGCAAAAATGGGGGTACCCTGCGGCGCCGTAAAATCAAGGCCGTAGTGCATTTTAGGGATACCATATATCGGGTGTATCCGCATACCGAAGCCACTGGCAATACGGGTGAGATTTTTATTGCTCACCGGCTGTATGGCAGGTATGCTGGCCAGCTTTACATCCTGGCTTTTAATCAGCTTTTCAATATCATCATAGCTTTGGCGCTGGTACACCACACGAGCCTTTATATTATTGAGGCTGGCAGCAATGGACATACTCAATTCATCATTGCTCATGGCATTTATCTTTTCTACCTCTTTCTTTTTTTCGGTGAGTTTGGCACGGGCACTGTCAGGCAGGGGGTTGGCTTCAAAAATAGATCGGTACACTTCGTTGTCCCTCTTTTCTAACTCGGCCATTTGCTGTTGAATGGATTTTACCTCGTTGTTCAGGTTATTGTAATTGTCCTTCAGCAGGTCGTATTTCATTTGCAGTTGTTTATCCGAGGGGTTGGGGATAAACTTGGTATAGAGCCATATCACCAAAGCGGAGCTAACCAGTAAGGCAGAGATAAAACCAAAAAAACGCAGCAATTTAACCCGGAGTGGGGTTACCAGTTTTTCGTACCGGAGCGTATTGGTGTTATAAAAGTATTTTACTTTTTTCATGGATTTGCCAACTGCTGTGCACCGTTGCTGTTGTATAGTACCAGCTTTGTTTTGCTGCAAGTTCGGTTATCCCGTAAAGTGCAGGGCTTTGGTTTCGGAGGCGGGGGCTTTTTCCATTACCTTTGCGCCACGCCGCATAAGCGTACAAATATAACCGTATATATTTCAAAAAGCAACCAATAAAGACGTATAGCAATGATGACCAGCGCTGAAATCAGGCAGCAGTTTTTAGATTTTTTTAAATCAAAAGAACATACCCTTGTACCCTCGGCACCTATTGTGCTTAAAGACGACCCCACCCTGCTGTTTACCAATGCGGGGATGAACCAGTTTAAAGATTATTTCCTCGGCAATAAAAAAGCGCCTTATCGCAGGGTGGCCGATACGCAAAAATGCCTGAGGGTAAGTGGTAAGCACAATGACCTGGAAGAAGTAGGGGTAGACACCTACCACCATACCATGTTTGAAATGCTGGGCAACTGGAGTTTTGGCGATTATTTTAAAGCCGAAGCTATTGCCTGGAGCTGGGAGTTGCTCACTGAAGTGTACAAAATCCCTAAAGACCGCCTGTACGTTACCGTTTTTGAAGGAGATCCAAAAGAAAATTTGCCTCCGGCAAAAATTGCACTGGCCGAATGGAAAAAATTAGTGCCGGAAGACCGTATTATTTTCGGCAATAAAAAAGATAATTTTTGGGAAATGGGGGATACCGGTCCCTGTGGCCCCTGCAGCGAAATACATGTAGATTGCCGCAGCGAAGAAGAGAGAAAACGGGTAGATGGAAAAACATTAGTGAACAAAGACCATCCGCAGGTAATTGAAATATGGAACAACGTATTTATACAATACAACCGCAAAAAAGATGGCAGCCTCGAAGAACTGGCGCAAAGGCATGTAGATACCGGGATGGGCTTTGAGCGCCTGGTACGGGTAATACAGGATAAACAAAGTAATTACGACACCGACGTGTTTACCGGCACTATTGCCGCCACAGAAAAAATTGTAAACAAAACATATACTGCCGGCGATGATAAAGAGAGTGTGGCCTTCAGGGTGCTGGCCGATCATATACGTGCCATTGGCTTTACCATTGCCGATGGGCAACTACCCTCCAATACCGGTGCCGGCTATGTGATTAGGAGGATATTGAGAAGGGCCGTTAGATACTATTACTCCTATCTTAATTACAAACAGCCGCTGCTGTACCAGTTGCTACCTGTAATTGCCACCCAGTTTCAAAACGTTTTTCCTGAACTGCAGGCGCAACAAGATTTTGTAAGCAAAGTGATAAAGGAAGAAGAAGAGGCTTTTTTGCGAACCTTAGGAGCAGGGTTGATAAGAGTTGAGCAATATTTTCGGGATAGGATTAAAGAAAGAAACGAGCTTCTGATTGAAAGGGGAGTCATTAAACCATTTGACGGCAAGGCTCCTGAAGTTATTATAACAAACTCTAGCGCAGATATTCCAGCCTTCGAGCAAATCATAGATGGAAAATTTGCTTTTGAGCTCAATGATACATTCGGCTTTCCTTTAGATTTAACTAAACTTATAGCTTTAGAACGAGGTTGGCTGGTTGATGAAGCCGGCTTTGAAGCCGAAATGCTGCAGCAAAAAAACCGCTCCCGTGCAGCCACATCGCTGGAAACCGATGATTGGGTAACACTACAGGATAATACAGCCAACAAATTTGTAGGCTACGATTTACTGGAAACCAGTACTACTATTCTCAAATACAGGAAAGTAACCACTAAAGGGAAAACAGCCTACCAGCTTGTATTACATGAAACCCCCTTTTATGCCGAAAGCGGCGGCCAGGTGGGAGATACAGGAACATTGCAGTTTGGCGATGAAAACATTACTGTAACCAATACTAAAAAAGAAAACGACCTTATCATACATTTTACCGATAAGTTACCGGCCACTATTGAAGGGGATGTAACAGCCAAAGTGGATGTTGCCCGGCGTACAGCCATTACCGTTAACCATAGCGTAACCCACCTGCTGCATGCGGCCTTACGCAAAGTGCTGGGCACACATGTAGCACAAAAAGGCAGCCTGGTAAATGAGGAGCACCTGCGTTTCGATTTTAGTCATTTTGCCAAAATGACCGATGAAGAAATTGCCAAAGTAGAAGCCTTGGTGAACGAAAAAATACGGGCCAATATACCGGTAGTGATAAAAAGCCTGCCCAAAGATGAAGCCATTGCGATGGGGGCTATGGCCCTGTTTGGCGAAAAATATGGCGATACCGTAAGGGTGGTGATTATGGATGAAAACTACTCGGTGGAATTATGCGGGGGTACCCATGTGGGCTATACCGGCGAGCTGGGGATATTTAAAATAAAAAGCGAAAGTGCTGTAGCAGCAGGAGTGCGCCGGGTAGAAGCCGTGTGCGGCCTGTCGGCCGAAGCCTTCATCAACGAAGAGCTTGATGCCATCAAACTGGTTAGGCATACTTTAAAGCAACCTAAAGATATACTCAAAACCATCGAAAGCCTGCAGGCCGAAAATGCGGCATTGAAAAAACGCATCGAAAACCTGGAAGCAAGGCAATTAGTAGGCATACGCAACGAACTGTTGCATAAAGATGAAATCATCAACAATGTAACTTTTGTTGGCGATATTGTAGAAGTGGGCAATGCCGATGCACTGAAAAAACTTTGTTACGATTTAAAAAATCACCTGCACGACCATTTGGCTGTATTGTGTGCCAATATAGATGGCAAAGCATTTGTGGCTATTGGCATAGCCGATACCGTTGTAGCGGCTAAAAACCTCGATGCCGGAAAAATTATTAAAGAGCAGGTGGCGGCATTGATAAAAGGTGGCGGCGGTGGCCAAAAAAATTTAGCCACTGCAGGCGGGCAGGATATCAGCCAGTTGCAGCAGGTAATCAATGCCGTTAAAGCGTTGCTGTAAACACAACTAAATATATGCGGATTGTAAAGAGCCTGTATGTGCAGGTACTTATTGCCATCATTGCCGGTGTGCTGCTTGGGCATTACTATCCGCATATTGCCACACTGCTCAAGCCCCTGGGCGATGGATTTATCCGCCTCATCAAAATGATGATAGCGCCGGTAATTTTTTGCACTATCGTTACCGGTATTGCCGGTATGCAGGATGCCAAAAAAGTGGGCAGGGTGGGGTTAAAAGCCCTCCTGTATTTTGAAGTGGTTACTACCCTGGCCCTCATCATTGGGCTTATTGTTGTTAATGTGTTGCAGCCGGGCAAAGGCATGCAGGCAGATGCAGCCCTGCTGGATGCACAAGCCGTTCAGGGCTATGTTAGCGAAGCCAAAAGCCAGTCGGTGCAGGACTTTATCCTGCACATCATCCCCGAAAATATTGTGAACGCTATTTCGGAAAACAACCTGCTGCAGGTGTTGCTGTTTTCTGTACTCATGGGTTTTGCCTTATCTAAAATAAAGGAAAAAGCAACCCCCTTGCTAAAAGGTATACAGTCGCTCGAAGATGCTTTATTTGCCATCATTCAAATGATTATGAAGCTGGCACCTGTTGGTGCTTTTGGCGCCATGGCTTTTACCATTGGTAAATACGGGCTGGCCTCGCTGGCATCTTTAGGGCAACTGCTGATTGCTTTTTATATCACATGCATCCTGTTTATAATAGTGGTACTGGGCAGTATTTTAAAAATTACCGGCTTTAATATTTTTCGCTTGCTGGGTTTTATTAAAGAAGAATTGCTGATTGTGCTGGGCACTTCCTCGTCTGAATCGGTACTACCCAACCTGATACGAAAGATGCAGCAGGCTGGCTGTTCAGAGTCGGTAACGGGGCTGGTTATCCCAACCGGTTATTCCTTCAACCTGGATGGTACATCCATTTACCTTACGATGGCTGCCGTATTCCTGGCGCAGGCTACCAATACGCCGCTGGATCTGTCGCACCAAATCAGTTTACTGCTGGTACTGCTGCTTACTTCCAAAGGTGCGGCAGCAGTTACCGGTGGCGGCTTTATTACACTTGCGGCCACCCTGCCTGCTGTAGGGCATATCCCTGTTGCGGCTATTGCCCTTATATTGGGTATCGACCGTTTTATGAGCGAAGGCCGTGCCCTCACCAACCTGGTGGGCAATGCCGTAGCTACGGTGGTTATCGCTAAATGGGAAAAAGAAATAGATATGGATAAGGCTGGAAAAACGATACAATAAAACTATGTTAGTTATGCTGCTGGCTTTTCTTTTTTAGTTGCCTTGCCAGGTGTATAGAATGTTTTAATGAATGCAGGCTGTTCCAATCGCTATGCGAAATGATAATAAAGTTAGGGGCAGGATATTTTTTTTGAACCCTTGTTAAGGTGGCGGCATATTCATGTACGTTGGCATCGCCCAGGTAACCGAGGTTTTCCGCATCTGCGCCTTTTATGAGGCAGCCACCGTACAAAATTTTTTCTTTACTGAACCATAGTACAATATTATCTGCTGTATGCCCGGGGCCGGGATAATAGGTTTCAAAAAAATGTCCGCCAATGTTAAAGACGGTATCTTGTTGAATTAAATACTCCGCTCTTTTCTTATTATTTTTTTTACTGAGTTCGTCGGTTAAAATTGTAGTATAAGTAGCTATACCTTTTTGGGCATAATATTCAAGTCCTGCTGTTCTGTCGCTATGCCAGTGTGTTGCCATGCACAGCACTACCGCTTTACCATGTTTTGTTAGTATACTGTCCAGCAAGGGTTGAAACTGTGTGGTATCCCAGGGGGTGTCAAACAGCACCACTCCTGCAGGGGTAACCAGGTACATGCCGTTAGCAGGTATGCTGTTGCCTTCGTATGTGCTGTAAGTGGTATAAATATAAAAATCCCCGGTGAGTGGCGTTATTTTAAGCTTTCCTGCTTCGGCCTGGCCGAAAATATTGGCCAGAAAAAAAGTAAATACGATTGTTAATACTACTGGTCGCAATTGTTGCTGATTTTTATCCTTGATAAAATTATTTACTGCCACTGTTTCTTTTCTTACTATTTTTTTTCCAGCAACTATCTAAATGATCATCCACCATGCCCGATGCCTGCATAAAAGCATAACAAATAGTGGAGCCTACAAATTTAAATCCCCTTTTCAGCAGGTCTTTACTCATGGCATCGGATATAGCTGTTTTGGCCGGCACATCGCCCATGCTGCCAACCTTGTTTATAATAGACCTGCCACCTACAAACTGCCAGATGTATGTATCAAAGCTGCCAAACTCCTGTTGCAGTTTTAAAAAAGCTTTGGCATTGCCAACAAATGCATGCACTTTAAGCCGGTTGCGGATGATGCCTTCGTCTTGCAGGAGCTTTTCAATTTTAGCCGCAGTGTATTTCGACATTTTGATGGCATTAAAATTATCGAATGCCTTTCGGTAGTTTTCTCTTTTTTTCAACACGGTGTGCCAGCTTAAGCCTGCCTGCGCCCCTTCGAGGCAAAGCAGTTCAAACAATTGCTGGTCGTTGTGCAGGGGAGTTCCCCATTCCGTGTCGTGATAATTTTTGTACAAATCATCTTTGAGGCACCAGGGACAGCGTTTTTTTTCAGTGGTCATGCTCTTTATTAAAAAAACCTTATAGGTTTAAACAAACTGTAGCCGAAAAGGTAATACAATCGAACCAGATTTTAGAAGATTTGAAAACAATTGGGGACTTTTGATGACGATGAAAATTAATTAGATATGATTTAGGAGAATTTGGTAAAAGACACTAATATTTTGTTGTAAGGCTGTAAGGAGGTTTTATTATTAACTGGGCACCATCTTTTATAGTTAGAGTCCTTACTTCTGCCTTCGAATTTAATACAACATTGCCAGTATTAATAATAACATCGGTATTGCTGTTTGGAAGCATATTGCAGTTCCAGTTTGCAGGGTTCTCCCAGGTTGTATCCGCTGCGCCAGTCCAGTAAGCCGACAGTTTGAGCATATATAAACTGCTGCTATCACTATCCACATTACAGCGGTATTGTTTTCCATACCATGATATTGGGATGTTATTTATTAGCAAGGTGCTGTCATTAACGCCAGAATAATTTACGTCATTAGCAAGATTAGTATAAACACCATTTGAATAAGATTGCCATTGATAATTGTTGCCCCCAATATTTGATGATAAATTTAAACTGCTACCAGGACAGATTGAAAAATTTTCTCCCATCCGGTTCCTGAGTGCATAAATGAAATTTTCTGCGCTAACCTGTATAATAATATCCGGCCTCTCATCATAGTCAAGATCTGTAATGAGCGACCAATATGCGTAAGTCCGTATGGGTACACTTAATTCGCTAAATGAAAAAGTTCCAGGTGAACTAATATTTTTCATTAGTGACATACTTGAATTAGAGTAAACGTTTGTCAATCCCAAATCAATTTTACCATCACCATCGTAATCGCCCACGCAAATACCTAAAACACGAAACTTTGCTGAAAAGTTTTGGCCTTCGGTAATTTGTATTGCGCCTCCTATTGTACTTACATTTTTGAAAATAATATTTGATGAATCATCTATTGGATTAGCCGTAATTATATCCGGCCAGTCATCATTATCAATGTCTGCAACAGCTATTGCGGTACGTGAATTTCCTTCATAATCAATCCTCGTTGCAAATGATGTATTTCCACCTTTACTGGTATTTTGGAATACAGACATTTTACTAGGCACTTTGGTAAATGCCTTACTATGTGTTACAACAATATCTGGTTTGTTGTCTTTATTCATATCCTGTATCCTCATATATATAGGAAGCCGCAGTGTCCGAAGGTTTATCCTGTTGGCAAAAGAAATATTTCCATTTGCAGAAGTGTTTTTATAAATGGATACAGAACTGTCTTGTTGATTTACAGCAACTATATCAGGCTTCCCATCACCATTTATATCGGTTGCAGTTACCCAGGTAACACGACTAAAGGATGATAAGTTTATCTTTTGTGCAAATTCAATATTACCCGGTGTGCTCAAATTTTTTAAAACGGAGATACAATCATCGCTTGGCCCATTTTTAACCAGTATATCAAGTTTACCATCTCCATCAAAGTCAACTGCAGCAGGTGGGGCAACTGAACGATCAATTGGAAAATTCTTTATCGGTTCAAATTTTAATTTTCCGGGGGTACTGATATTTCTAAATATACCTATGTAACCACCTGGAAGCTCTGCGTTTGTTGCCACTGCTATATCAGTTTTACCATCTCCATCAAAATCTCCGGCAACTGCACCTTCAGATATTTGCAGTTCATTCAAGTTTAAATAAAAAGGCTGGTCAAACGAATTAGCAGTTAAATTTCCATTTGAGAAAGTGGGAGTGAAAGGTTTTTGTGAATATGCACTGAGGCCGTTGGCAAGCACGGTAACAAAATCATAAGAGGCTCCTTTAGGAACTGTTGCTTTCAGCATATTTTCTGAAGCAAAAACTACCGTTGCTTTTACAGGCCCAAAATAAACGATATTACCATTTATCGAAGGATTAAAATTGGTGCCGGTGATTGTTACTTCTGTACCCGGCCGTCCAGATTGAGGGAAAAAAGAACTTATCACCGGAACAGCAATAAACCCTGGCAGAAAACCTGTGCCTGAATTATTCGTTACTGACACATTACCCGTAGCCCCGGCGCCAACCACCGCAGTAATAACTGTATCTGAAAATATAATAAAGGAAAGGGCTGCTATATTGCCAAAACTAACCGCTGTAGTGCCGGTAAAATAAAGACCCTTTATTGTAACTTTTGTTTCGTTGGCAGCAGATACAGGTGTAAATGAATTAATAACAGGCGCCTGTGAAAAAACGTGGGTTACAGGTAGTAACACTATAATCAGAAGTATAAGACACCGTGATATTTTTTCAGCCTTCAGCAAGATATTTTTAATTTAAAAGTAACGAAATTAAAGGGTGATTGCAAATGAAGAAACCCTTTTAATAACGCTAACTTTTTAACACCTTACAAATTACTCCTTCATATTCAGCTAATTTTTTGTCTTCGGTTGTATGGTTGGAAGTTGACATGTAAAAAAGAGTGCCTGGCTGTGCGCCAATTTTTTTAACTAACAAAAATTTGTTCTCTGTTATATACCTGTCTATAACTTTTTTAACCTCAGGAAATAAACCATAATCATCAAATACTATATACTGTGATTTTACAACAGACATTGTATTTTCTATATCGGATATAAGATGCTCCTCTGAATGGCCGCAATCAATAATTACCAAATCATGATAACCGTATTTCCATTCTGCATTGTAAACATTTTCCCAGCGATAGTAAATGTTCCTGGCATGTGTGTTTAATTTTTTTGCCTTCTCAATACAATAGAAATTATAGTCTACGCAAGTCATTTTTTTTAATACCGGATGTAATATGTGTGCGGTATATCCATTATAGCAGCCTATTTCCAATATCGTCTTTACTTTTGTTTCATTAACAAAATCGAAAAGATCCTGCTTGAATTTTTTTGTAGTTGTTCGTTTATCTTCAAACTTGTCAGGTATATTTTCTAATCTATTCACCAACTATTAAAGTTTCGTCTGAATAACTGTAGCGGCATCCTCCAATTGTTTGAAAAATATCGCAATTAGTATCCGCTTTTACATTTTTAAACTGCTCCTTTACAGGGCGGATAACCGCCTGCTCATTATTTACCTTTTGTGTTGCTTTCTCCGCTTCACTATTTAATACCGCATAAAATTCTTTTAATGCTTCTGTTTTCCCAAGCATTGTGCCACAGTTCATATATTTCCAGCGGCTGGTGAGGCTTTCTTCTGTTTTAAGATAAGAAGGATGGGGATTAACCGAAGCCCCATAAAGAATATCGCAATTTAAGGCGCTAAACCTCTCAAGCAATGGAGAGAGATCGTTACAAACCAGTACATCAATAGCGTCAAGACATAAAACATAGGTAGTGGCAACCTCTTTCAGAAATTTATCAAGGTATTTTATTTTGTAAGTATTCATCCAGTCACCATTGTGTGCATAGTGTTTGGCAAGATCTGTAAATGCAACACCGCCTTTTTTCAGTTGCCTGTCTAAAGATGTAGGCATGTGCCCATGTATGAATGTAACAATTGTAATATCATTTGCATCCGGGAAAATAATTTTTGATTTTTGTTTGGGTATAACGTCGCTCACAATAAGAAACCAATCCCTGGTAAAATGAGCGTTTCCCTGTGCATGTAAAAAAAGTGGCTCTGTGCTGGTTGCCCGGTTTATTATTCTCATTAAATGAGTATTGTTTTGCAATTATACAATTCCTTTCAAATAAACTCATACTCTTATGAACAGGAAAATCTTATTTTATATGAATAGCAACTGTAAAATTATTCTTTAAAAAAAATTTTGATATTAAAATAGTTTTTGTAGATTTAATATTACATAACTCTATAGCTCAGTTTTGGAAGAGCGATACCCCCATTAAAAACGGGCAACGACAATCGCTCGTTGTATGGGGAATATGCCACTATTGATAGCATGGTTCGAATCCTTTTAGCTCAAGAGGTAGAGCAGTGGCTAAGTATAGGTCCCGGGTTCGAATCCTGGTGGAGTTACAAAACATAATTACATTTATTGTAATTATGTTTTTTTCTTTAACGAAAGCTCAATTTATATATAATATTTTCCTGCCTGTTTGCTTCTTTAAGCAACACATAAATAATAGCAACTCTTAACTTTATTATTATACATCTTTGTTCCCACAGGTTTTTTGTTTTAGTTTTATTTTTTAATAAAAAAGGCTTAAACAAATTTGGTAAATCGCAAAAATTGAAGTTAAATATCCAAAATAAAAATTATCAAAAGCTGTTATTTTTCAAAAATAATTTTTAGATTTTTTGTATTGTTATTTCTTGCCTCCGAATAAACAGCAGCGGTTTAGCTCATAACAAAAGGTTTTCTCTCCCTAAATCGGCTTCCACAATTAAATCAGGGATTACTTAATCTCATTGATGTTTTATTTCCAATATTTGAGTGTTTGGCAAACCAATGAATTGTAGAATTATTATTTTAAAATTAAGATAATGCCCAATTATCCAGTAGCTTTTTTTACGGAACCGTCAAAACTGGTAGCCCAAACAGAAAGTCAAAAATTTGGACCAGTTAGTGATTCAGAATACAGAACTACTTCAAGATTTGCTTTAACTGACGATGCAAAGGCATTTGCAGTATTTAGTGGTAATGTTATGCTTTTTGATAATCCTAATGCTGATTTGGTAAACTTAATTATATGGCCGTTATATTATAGCCATACCGAACTTAATCCAGGAGTAAGATTCGTTATTTACAGAGGATTGAAACGGGAGGACTTTATGGTTCCTGTTACAGGTGGTGGGTATCAACTCCCTGACGTTGCCGATTTAGTAACACCCTTTATGACCCAATTATATGCAGACTACAATAAAGCGCATAATAATGGAGGTAATATTGATAATTATCCAACCAGCTTGTTGGATATATTTTCATATAATCAATCCGAATTAGATGACGAAAGATTATCAAATATAATTACACAAAAAAGACCTTTTGCCTTTGTACAAAAAGGAGTACATCTTGGAAATTTTACATCATCAGGGGGTGCGGCAATAGATATAGTGCTTGATGAATCAAAATATTCTCCCAATGTAGCTTTTGCAAGATCAAATGATTTTTCAATTGTAATTGATGAATTTGATAGTAACGACACACCTGGAAAGGAAAATTATAATAAGCTTGCAAAAAGGGAATGGATAAAAAACTTCATTGACCCTTGTGTATTTTATCATCTGCACAGGAAAACCGGTGTTTGGTACGATGGTTTGACTGATAAATTTGACTTCGAATCATTTTTTATTAATATTTCTACTAAGTTTTTTACATACACGTCTGTGTATATCGATATCCGTAATAATAATGATTATTCATTAAATTATTATCAGGATAATGAAGATGCCCAAAAGAATCACCTCCAAATAGGTATCAATGACCAAGAGCCCCAACCTGTAAATTATTTTACTAACTACTGGCCCATAAAAATTCTTACATGTAATTCATCTCCCAATGTACACTCAAATTCTATTGTAAAATTGGGATTAAAATTTAACTGCACTTACAATCCCAATCCGGCCATTTATTACGACTTGGCCTATAACGATTTTTCGCTTGTATTTGACAGACAGAATAATAGTATTAAAGGATTGAATTTCCCAATTGAAAATTTTGAGAAGTTTGAATCTTTTGAAATTGAAAGCCCCAATACTGTTAACCAACAAATAAATATTTATATTCCTGTATCAGGCGGTGCTGGCAATACAATAAATAATAGCATAGCTTTTTTGGTTAAGCTTTACTGGTTAAGGCAGAAAAACCCAGAAAATGTTGTCTTGCCATCTACGCTTATACCTTCATATACTCCGCTTGATAACATCTTTGGTAATATTACAGCTCAAATAATAAATAATGAAATAAAAAATGTCGGTGTTGGAGGATTCGCCTACCCTGACGGCAATCTTACATACAGTTTTTGGGAATTAGGTCTTTCAAAAAAATTTATTCCAGAAGGTGGTGGAAATGACGTAGCAAAAATGGTTCAGACAGGTGTTGGATGTTCGGAAAGAGATGTAACTTTTTTTGCTGTAGAATTAGATACTAATGCATATACATTTAACATTAGCAGGGAAAGAGATGTGGCATTCAACAAGAAAATAACAAGTAGCCTTTCAAAATATCAGGAATTTAAACTGGCATTACAAAGAAGCTATGATTTTTCATTCAGGCAGGCTAATGTTAATTCAGAAATAATTTACTCTCTTGATACCACGCAAACAAATGTTATTAAGCCAGATAGCTCATCATTTTATTCACTTTCATTTTGCAAAAACGAAATTTTACAATTACAATACGTAACAGCACATCAGGGGTTCGATATATTCAAACATAAGGTGAACTTTTCATTTGATATGTTTAGTAAAGAAGCACTGGAAATACCTGCATATGCCAAAGGCCGAATAAAATTATCGGGAATGGACAGCAATGGTAATTTTATAGAGTATAATTTGTTAGGACTAACGGATATACATGCCGCCACTCCTAATAGAGATGCTCAAATAAACTTATTTTATGGCACCTTAAATAATAAAAATCTTTTTTCAAAGGACGCTTTTTTTGGAACATTAACCGTTCCGACCGAATACGTTAGTGATCCTGCAAGTATAATTTCAATTACTAAGTTTATCGAGTTAATCCAAAAAGTTGAAGCGGTTTTTAGTAATGAAGATTGTAAACAAATTTTGACAAGAATTCGAAGTTATTATTATGGATATAATGCCAGGGAGCAATCTTTTAAGGAACGAATTGGAGACATAGTCCCTCCTTATCTTAATAAATTTGACAATGCTTTACCAGGCTCGCCTGTACCTCAAAACTTGTTAGGTTTTAGAAGAAGTTTATTATCAAAAAATGGTGGCACAGATGAGGTTGTAGATTCTGATACAAAGAATATCTTAATCTCTCATGCTGACGAAAATCAAATAGGAGATAACCCAAGCCCCTATATAATTGGCCCTGATAATAAAAAAATAGATGCTGGGCACTTGTTTTATGGGCTTGATGGACTAATAAATCTCGGAAATTATAATCAAACTGGTTTTGCATTTGAGAGATTTCAAATTTATCGAAGCAACGATTTAACAGGATATATTGCAGATGTATTTACTGGAGCAGCCGAAAGTAGAATT
Source organism: uncultured Chitinophagaceae bacterium (assembly GCA_937873715.1). Taxonomy (GTDB): domain Bacteria; phylum Bacteroidota; class Bacteroidia; order Chitinophagales; family Chitinophagaceae; genus Ferruginibacter. Next base: position 297,531 of record CALMYJ010000003.1, on the reverse strand, counting down.
TACAGAAACAACAAACGCCATGTATTGGAGCCGCTCTATTATCCTGAAACAAATGATATAAACAGGCTTTATAATATCAGCGCTTCTGACCCAGATATATTAAGTGATGTAGATTGTTTTGGATTAAAAAACGCTTATGATTATTTAAGTAACCAAGATGCTCACCCAAAATTGTCAGAAATTTTGGCATATTACTATGATGGTGGTTTTGAAAATGCAAATCCCATTACTCCATTAAGCATTCCTGCTAATTACAAATATAGATGGCTAAACTTTTGTATTAAATATGATTGTTCTAAAACCTCTCCCATAAATGGCACTGCAGATGAAAGGATAATTCAATACCAGGGTTTCGTGGATTTTAATGATGGAACTCAAAAATTTGATTGGGCAGCTGATGTAATTGGTACCGGCCCAAGCAGAATAGAACCACTTCCAGTTCAAATCTTAAGAGTTAGAGGTGAAACATTTGCTCATTTCTGGTATCAAACTCGATTTGGTGCAATACTTTTTTCGGTATTTGGTATGAAAAGCTTAGAAGTAGGAACTGATGATTTTAATTCTGTAAGATTTGAAAGAGATTTTCAAATCAATAATTCTTTTCAAACAATTACTGGGTCTTTATCTGATCACATTGGTATTTATACTTCAGAAAGTGAACTTACCTATTGCTTAGATAGATTTTTGGATTTTGTTAAGACTAATTTTATTTCTGAAAAAAACATACATCAATACTGATGATTAAAAAGCATTTAGATATTTTTTGTACTACTGGTATTCTACTTTATATTATTTCTTGGATATTATTTTTTAATGTAGTATTAGATCGTTCGTTATACGGCGCTTCTCATCGAAGTTTTAAATTATGGGGCACTTTCATTATTCACGTCTATAATTTTCTACTTACTTTATTTTCTATTTTTTTTTCAAAGCAAGCAGACCATTCAAGAAAGATTCTGAATTGGGCTATTCCTTTTTATAAACACTTTAGTATCATATATTTTATTTTACTAATAATATATTTTATAATTATAACAGGCATTAATTTGGGTGGAACTAATGCAAGTGTTATATCATGTTTAAAAATTTGTTTTATGATATATTAAGGTAAGTTACTTTAAAAAAAATTTAAATGCCTAGTACATATCTTCCTTTATCAGTTCTCTTTCCTAAGGAGTCCATTCCGCAGGAATTACAATTTTTACAGGGAGGTATTGACACTGTATTCGGTAAGATAAATTATAAAGATTTAAGGCATGGGAAGGATTTTTCAGGCGTAAATCATAGTTATTCAGTTATTATTGGCGGCCCTTCTTTAGCATTTACTATACCCGGCGCAGATTTGGTTTTATGGTTAAATGCACCTCCAGGTAATACAGATAGTTCCGAGTTTCCCATAACTGTCCAGGTTCAATGGGAAATCTTGAAATATATTAAGATGTTCAGCATCACAAATTTTTCAAGTTTAGGTGATGCTTTTGTTCAATTAGCACAAAAAATAATTCCTGCTGATGAATTGCATTTGCTTGCAGTAGGAGCTAATGTTTTTGCAAATGATAATCTTCAGCAATTTATTAATAATGCAAACGAAGCATTGGGTTTATCATTCATCTACGACAGTCTTCTTTCCCCTACTGAAAATGCAGACAACTTTCTTACTTATTTAAGGGATACAGAACACATTTCGGTTTGGGAAGTTGTATTGACCAGTTATTTTACTTCCGGTACACCTAAGCAATTAAAAACAAATGCAGAAAGTTTTTTGAACACACTCGTTATTGGTCAAAAAACATTGCCTCCCGGAACTAAAAGCGCCCTTGAAAAAATTGAAGATCTCTTTATACCGAAGATCAGCGCAATGCTTACAATTCAGGCAGGTATTGATTTTCCAAGAAACGTATTATTACCACTCAAACCAAATGGAGAAGTTGAAACAGATGAATCTATTAAAACAAGAATTATTTTCGGTGAAGTAGATTTTTACTACAGTACGTTTGGCAGATTTGGTATTCAGGGAGGAGTTGATATTTCTTTTGAGGAAACACATCCACTTGCTCAAATAGGCACTACACCTTTAAGCATAGGCTTTCGTCATGCAAAGCTTGATCTCAGCCGTACAACGAACCTTCCCGAAGCATATGCAGACGGACGCCCGAAAGACTTTATAGGCGTGTATGTACAGGAGGCAGATATAGGCTTCCCTGCATTCTGGAATCATGACGATGAAAATCCAACTGCATATATAAAAGGCCGCAACCTTATAATAGGTACAGGAGGCATTTCTGGCATTATATCCTTAGAAGCGGCTCTTGATTCAAACGATGAACCTTATGAAAACCCAAAAGCGTTATTCAAACTCGGCCAGTCAGGCGATAATGAGCATTTTTCTCTTGCTCTCACAGCATTTGAAATGGAGTTTAAGCAAAACGCCATTATAAGGAGTGACATCCGGGGTAAAATGACAATACCCGGTTTTAAAGATGCTGATTTGAATGTAACAGTACACATCGGCAACAACGGCGATTTCAGGATAACAGTATCGGAAGATAATGGCGTACAGGCATTGGTACTTGAAGATGTTTTTGAACTGAAATTAAAATCAGTATCAATTGGCTATGAAAATAACCGCTGGTATATTGAAGCGTCAGGCTCTTTGCTGATTACAGCTACTATACCAGGCATAGAAACAAATGGTTTTAAAACGCCTATTGATATAAAAAAAGTACGTATATGGCAGAACGGTAGTATTGAGTTTGAAGGAGGCAATATCTCTTTGCCAACTCAAATTAAAATAAATTTTGGGCCGGTTGCACTGGCATTAAATGATATTTCTTTCGGCTCTTACGAAGCAATTCACAGACAGAATAACACTGACACATTGCGGCGGTATTCTTTCTTTGGATTTAACGGTGCTTTAAACACAGGTACAGGCGGTCTGGAGGTTAGGGGTGATGGCATCCAGTTTCACTTTACTACTGATAATTCTACCGACCCGGCACATCAGCTTGATACGTATGTACGCATATCCGGTATTTATGTAGATATACGAATACCCGGCAATTTGCCGAAGAAAAAAACTGAGCCAACGGGAAATAACCAACCGGCACCAGAACCGAAGGAAGACCCGGCATTAGTATTAATAAAGGGCTGGCTTAAAATAAACCGGCCCCTTGCGGATGATCCTAATCCTGAAATAGGCAACGAATATATAGGCGGCGTAAGTGTAGAACTAAAGAAGCTTCACATATCCGGCAAAGCAGGTATGCGCCTTAAACCTAAAGTGCCTGCATGGATTGTTGATCTTGAAGTGGAACCCGGCGTGCCATTACCACTTGGCCCAAGTGGTCTGGGTATTTATGGTTACAGGGGTTTGATTGGAAGTAATTATGTAGCATCCAAAGCTGCTATACAAATGGCTGATGATGCTCCCTGGTATGACTATCTTAAAAAGAAAGTGCCGCCTGAATTTCAACAGGGAATTTATATCTCCAAGTTTGATTCAAAGAAAAAAGCATTTTCTGTGGGGCTTGGTGCCAGCGTTGGTACTATAAGCGATAACGGGCATGTATTCAGTGCAAAAGTGTTCATGCTGTTAAGCCTCCCTGAATTGCTGCTTATTGAGGGGAAAGCAGGTGTTCTAAAGAAAAGGATTGGGTTGAATGATAAAGAGGATCCTCCTTTTTATGCATATCTTATTTTGGAATTTGGTGAATCAATTACCGCAGGGGTAGGTGTAAACCTCAATATTCCTAAATCCGGGGAAATTTTAAAAGACCTGAAGGGGCAAATGGAAGTGTATTTCAATTTCCATAGTTCTTCTGCATGGCATATTTATGTAGGGCAGGATCAACCTGAAGATAAAAGGTTATCTGCAAAAATACTCAAAATTGTAAAAGGCTATGCTTACCTGATGATAAGCCCTCAAATTATCAAAGTGGGTGCAGGTGCTAAATTTGAGGTGAATTGGAAATTCAGCAAGGTAAGATTAGAGGTACGTTTATACTTTGATATTGCCGGTTTCATCAGTTTTAAACCAATACAAGCAGGAGGTTCAGTAGATGTAGGAGGTTACCTGGGTGTTAGGGTATTTAGTATTAAAATAGGGTTTAGTATTGACACACATTTATCTGCGGAAGCCCCTAAACCATTTATTATAGCTGGTCATATCCAGATAGGAATCCCATTATTCTTCAAAACAATTAAGTTAAAAGTAGGTTTAACATGGACATTTAATAAATCACTTCATGTTGATGAACAACCCATCCTTTTAGAAGAAGCAAGCAATCCAAATGACCCTGTAAGCTATCCTTTTAAAGGTGTGAGTATGCTTACTGAAAAAACATTTAATATTCATTACGCAAGTGATAGCCTTCCTGCAAATCCTGTAACGGCTGGTTGGGATATGCCGGAATATGTAATACCAATGGACACTTATATTGACATAGAATTTAAAGCGCCTGTAAAACCATATACGAACAGGTATGGTGGAGGAATAACTCCTGAACCACAATTTAGCCGTGATATAGCACCTCGTAAGGCTAAAATGCCTCAGGTTAAACACGAATTTATTATAGAAAACATACAGATTAAAATTTGGAATGGAACCGGATGGATTGATTATGATATGTGGCAGGCGTTAACAGAAGGATTTACAGAAGCAGGCCTGCAGGTAAGTGGAACCAATGCTTTTCCTTATGGATATTGGCAATATAATAATTCTCCCGGCAAATACAGTTCATTAAGGCTTCTTGCTGAAACACCTTTATCAGTAACTAAAGGTTTGCCACCTGAAAACTTTGGTTTGTCATCGGCAAAATTGTTTTGCCGTGGTGAATTCACTAAAGAAAATTGCCAGAACTGGTTAACTATTAATAAAGGAACCGTATATGAAAGCCGCAGCGAAGTTATAGACAGGGCATTAATTTTGAAGATAGGTGAAGAAAATGCTGCTATCGCCTCATTCCCTAATCCATTTGGTTACAGGTACTCTCTAAAAGTGGAAACCGGCAATAAACTTGAAATATTTTTTACTGAACCTGCAATGGAGGCCAAATTACGTATCACTTGTTTGCCCGGTGTTACAGTAACACTGTATAAAAAAAGAATAATTGGCAGCTATGATGAAGATGGTGAATACACAGGCCCGGAAGACAGCCTTGGTTTACCAGCTACTGAATTTGTTGAGATAGAAAAACAGGACTATAGTTTTGAAGGATTGAATGAACAACTCATTTATTTACACGATTCAACTGAAGAATCATTTGACAAGATTTTGATTGAGCCCCGTGAATTTAGTTCTGATCTGCCGGGTATGTTTAATGATTACTGGAATTCTGCTTCCCTATACCTGCAAAATCTTGCGGATGATCCAGCCACCTCCGCCGCCGACCGGGAATTTTATCTTCAATGGATAGAAGAATATTTTTATTATCCTGCAAAAGACCTTATTAATAAAGCATTGGAAGAACTCGTTCCTCTGTGGGGGAAACTGAGACAGAATTTTTCGTTAAACGAGTATGACCATAATGTGCTACTCTCATGGCTTAATGAATACAGCACATTTCATCCTGAAGGACTTGGTACACCCGGAAATGAATATGAATACGAGTATGAATACCAGGATTATGAAGGCGTTGGTATGGTTGATTTTTGTATGCAATGGTCTGCATTATTAAACAACCCGGAAGTATCTGATTGGTTTAAACAGTATATAAGAGTTTGGAAAGAGAAATTTTGCACAGTACGCCCCTTAGCTGGCATAGAGGATTTAAGCGATTTGTATATCCATTCGGTTTGCTGGAAAACGGAGAAAGATTGGGAACTGGATAAGCTGCTTTATGAAAATGACCAGGAGAGTATAACTGCAGGAGTAGCTACTCTTTCGGAAACAATTAATAGCACCATCCCGGTAATATGGAGGCCTAATTCATATTTTGGGATAATAGTTTCAACTAAAGACAACGTAAAGATTAATAATAAGACAGACAGGCACTATCAAAGAAATTTTGCACTTGGATTTAAAACTGGTAATACATTAGGGCTTAATAAAAATTCTTCAGAAGAACCGAAGTCTAATTTTTCTGATGAATTATCTGATCTTAGAAATTATATTGATTATGAGCGGAGTTACCCGGATGCTGCCGGAAAATTGATTAATGCCAAGCCATTGTATTACCTGAACCCCAAGCTGGGCTTATTCTTCACCAAACGCTACGTTTATGAATTTTTCATGAAGTGGGGTGAATATGAAAACAATCCGGGGTTTGAGTATAAATTAATGCCAGTAATAGTAGATCCTGAATCAAAGAGTGCTGTTCTTCCACTCCTTCCTGTTGGCTGGAATATTTGGCCTGCACAAGAGGTTCCCATAAGAGAACTTGATGTTGAAACATACAGCTATATGCTGGTAAACTCAGGAGACTTTAATTGTACAGCTATTATTGATGCACTGATACCAAAAACATTAATTACCGAGCCTATTTCTGCCGGCCCTTTAAAACCTCAAAAACAATATACAGCCTTATTCAACGTAACAGAAATTATCTCGGCAAAGAAAGCAGAGGTACATTCTTATGTTTTTAAAACTTCAAAATATCCTGATTTTGTTACCCATATTAATTCGTATTACCGTAAAGTTGTAAACACTGAAACCGGAATTAGCAGAGATGTAAAAGCCCTGTATGCAATTGTATTGAAATTTTCGCAAGGGGTACTGTTAAATAAAATTACACTTATCCGGCAACTGATAGCGGGAAGACTTAGTGCTGGCAGCAGGTTGCACAATAATTATGCTACTGACTACGACAGGATATTATACGGCATCTTAAATTTTAAATCAGAACCGGCAGTTACCGATGTTGAAATAAATGTTATAAAAGCAAATGTTCGCTTTAGACAATCATTGTTTAACTCAACTCCCCAACTTCCTGAATGGAGAGGTGTGATAAACGAAGGAAAGATAATATTGGGTATTTTGATTAAAAGCCCGGAACCATTCTGTGATCCCAAACTTCCGGCATCAGAAGTGGCAAAAACAATTGTTGTTGATGGCCAGCCCGGCCTTAAATATATTTTTTCCAAAGACAACTCCTGTGTATTCATTACAAACAGTTGGGTTTTATTGCCTGCATCCAGAGTGGATATACAATTCCAGGAAAGATATTTTGATGGGATTAATTATGTAGCGAATGAACAAAGCACGGTGACAATTTCCGTGCAGTTAAACGGAGTATAAAACAAAGCGTTTATTCAAAAAAAAGTATTTAGTAAAATTTACAATATGCAGATTACTAAAACAAATCCATCGAATGATTTCAAATTGCAGTCCCCCTATTTGTATTGCCAGGCTGCAGGTTCTGACGGAAGTGATAATTCTACCTCAGGAATACACCTCAGATGGGATTTATTAAAAGAACTCGGAGAAAAACACATACCAAAAGGTAACAGCACAAATACACCAAACGGGGCTTTCAATAAAGCCGCAGGTAATGATTTTGTTACAATTTATCGTACAAAATTTAGAAGAAAATATTTTATAGCAATTGACTTTGAAAATATGGACGATCTTGATACTGAATCAGAATCTAATGGGGGCTGGCATGATATTCAATTGCTTCCAGGCTGGCAAACGATTCAGTACAAACATAGTTCTTCAAATGCTGATGCTGTATTGTTTCATTTTATGGATGAATTTCAGCTTCAGCAGTATGTTTTAACGCATGGCCCCGACATATTCAGGTATTTCGGCCAATTATTAAAAGACTATACCGGCATAATAGAAATAGAGATTAAAGATAAATTAATGTTTGCTTACGAGTTTACAAGCAGGGTAATGTACAGTCATGGGGCTGGTGATGCAAACGGAGCAATAAAATATGAAAGTGTTTCTTTAAAGGATACAAGTAATGTAAATTCAGCGCACGTTATTGCACGTAAATATATTTTTGAAAATCAAGCCCGCAATAATTACCCTGAAAATGAAACATGCTTTGCAGAGTTTAATGTAGGTGAAAATATGAAGTACATAAGGGTACAGCATACTCCGGGATATTTTCCGTTGAAACTTGCCCTATACACTTATGTTAATTATATGGAAGGCACAAATCGTAACGATGCCTGGCAAAAATTTGGTGGTGATGAATATGAAGGATTTGCTATTACACTTCTCGACCAAATAGCGTATAATCGAATAGAAGGATCAGATGCATACCAGAATATTGATGTAATAAACCCGGAATTCAATATTCAGTGGCGTAAGTATCTTGAAGACGATATGATGGTGCCGATTAACTATGTTGCAAGATGGAATTCAGAAAATGGCATGAAGGATACGTTGACTGAATTTATAACACTAAGCAATACAGACCCTAAAGCTAACATGAATAGCGTACCTGCTGAAGATGATCCGCAACAGGCCCTTTCTTTTAGCTTACTCGATATGCTTAAAATTGCCGCAGTAGATTATCATGCAGCAAGAATATTTGGCCTCGGTGCTATTGATCCGGGTGATTCACTTGACGAAAACGAACAATACATCTATGCAGCAGTTTATACAACTGATGGCAGTTTACCCGGTATAACAGGCTCTGCAGACCACGTATATATGACTTTACCAACAGGTATGCAGGATTATATGTTACCTGTTCCACCAAATTTTACTGATATTACTTATGGAGTAATAACTCAACCTACGGGTTCTGTTTCGGATGAAAATGGCTACTCTAATTATTATGATCTTCGTTTTGTAAACCTGAATAAAGAAAATAATAATGTTCCCCAACCTTTGCTACCATTCATTCCGGATAACATGTACCTTGATACAACCCGAATAACTCAGCCTGTGAGTTTTGGTATAAAATACCGACAAACTAATGTGAATGCTTGGGAAAAGCCAGAACTGGTATATGACGAAGAGTATATTGCCGGATCTGGTATGCCTGAAAACTCAGCCGTTATTGATCAGGGGGGCAGTCCATTATTCACACATTTGGAAACTAATGCTGGCTATCATAGATATGCTCTCTATTCAATTAACTGGTTCAGCAGGGCCTCAGGGTTGAGTAATGAACAACAAACAGATCTGACAGTATTTAAAGTACATAACCGTTTATTACCTCCTTCAAATTTTTCTGTGCAATATCTGCAGGAAGAAGAACCTTTAATTTTAACTTCTGAATCGGAGCAAGATTATATTAAGACAAACCCCGACGAAGATTACAGAACGAGGGTAACTTTTGAATGGGATAATTCTCATATCAATGCTTTTCAATATGCAGACAAGGCAGAGTTTTTTTACAGGACTACGCCTTTGCTGAAAATAGAAGGAAAGATTAAAAAGGTTGAAGATTTTTCAGATTTTGAGTGTACTGTTTTCACTACTTCTTTTCAAATAGCAAGTTCACAACAAAATACAGAGATAAAACCTGTGATACCAGCAGGACAGGAAAATTTATTTATTGGAAGCAGCCTTTGTACGTCCACAGGCCATTTTATCATAACCGCTATTATTCAGCCAGCGCCGGGTACAAATGATGGGCCTGCAATCAGGGTTAAAAAAATCATTTTCAAAGATCCAGTACAGCCCGAAGATGAAGCGCCTGTACTTACCTCAATAAAAAAAATTCCGCCTAATGAAGGCGATATATTTTTCTTTTTTGAAAACAATTCAAACATAAGTCAATGGACAAAACTTAATAAAACGGTTAAGTTATACAGGTTTCAGCCTGCAAACACCCGTAGGCCTTTTTATGAAAACGAAACAAAATTTGATTTAGAATTTGTGGATGGGATAATTGATACTGCTGCAACAGTTGCAAAAATAATAACTACATATCCAGATGATAATAACCCTGACACCCCGCCTCCACCAGCACCTGCTTTTGAAGGAGCCTACAGCATAACCTTTAGTGGAACAACAGAAACAAATTTGCCCGACCATCCTGACCCGGATGTAAGCTGGTATAGAGGTTCTGCTATAATACAAATAGCAGGTTCAATGCGTAAAAAGAAATTGCCTGTAATTGCTATAACATCAAACAATCCATTGCAAATTATTGTTTTTGATGAGGATTATCTTAATGAAGGTACAGTGGAAGATCCTACAGATGCCATTAAGGAAGGCGATGATGTTTGGGTAAATTATTACCCTGGTTACAAAGTATATTTATATTCAGAGCCTGGATTCGACAATACAAAACTATTACCTTCCGGAAGTGACAATAGTAAGAAAACATATTTTGCTTCACGCAGCATAGACATAGAGCAAGCATTAGAATCCCCTTTAACACCTACTGCTGTAATTTTATCAAAAAATATACAAAAGCCGGAAAAACCTGAAGGAATACTTGCCTCTTTGTTTACTACCAGGCCAGATACTTATGGTAAATCTACTTACACTCTCGATGTTAAGTTAAAGACTAATAACCGTTCACCATACGGTTTCATGATTTACAGGGCTAATGAAATGGATATTCTAAACGTACTATACAAACACGATACAATTAAATTAATATTATCTCAGTTAGCTGGCATCAACAATGATGAGTTTGTTAATAGATGTTGGGTTGATCTGATTGATGTGAAACTTGAAGGAACTGCACTTTTTTACTCACAGAACCCAGAACTTTTTAGGTTCCCTGTTCCCGATAACCCCGACACCATTATTTATGTGGACTTGCAATCCGGAAGTCCTTTTGTAATAGATGCGGAACTTGTACCCTCCCATCCTTTCCCATTAGATGGAATTACCTTGGAAGTAGCTTCTCCACTTATTCAATTATTAATAGATAATGCATTTACGCCACTTACAGATACTGCTATAATATTTGATTACGTTAAGATCGGTATTCGCACATCACCAAATCCACCGAGAACGAGAGATATGATAGGAAGGCTTTTGAATCCAAATGGTTCAGATTTCGACCCCTTTCCAATGGCAGTAAAATTGCCCAATAGCGGTATTTCTACAACTGTTCGTTTTACAGATTTTAATATTCAGGGTACATCCCGTAATATTTATTTTTATTATGCAAGAGAAATATCTGTTGAAATGAAATATTCTGAAAGGACTGATATAGTTGGTCCGGTTAGGCTTGTAGATGCCTCACCAGCAGAAAAGCCAGTTATAAGGAAAATACTTAGTCAAGAGGCAGGAGCTAATACAAATACAGCAGTTGTTTTTGAATTAGCAAACTATATTTCCTCGGAAGCGATTAGCAAATATGAGATATACCGTACAACAGATTTTGAAAAAACTGCCAGTACAAAAACAATGGAACTGGCAGGCAGCTATACGGCTAACAATATTATATCAGATGAGTTCACCAATCTTGAGTTCCCTCCTTTTGGTATGCCAATATATTACCGCATTGTTGCACTAAGAAAAATCAGAAATGAGAATAATCAAATAGAATTTATTCCTTCAAAACCAAGCGAAATCCTTTTAGCCAGTGTAATTGATGTTAATAATCCGCAACCTCCGCAAATAAGCGCTTCTACAAGAACTGAAAATGATGGCCCTAACGGATCAATCTCAGCCTTGACCAATGTAAAATTATCCTGGCGCCGAACTGCTTACAATGGCAAGTATTATTTGTATAAAATGAACAGTGTGGGTAATTGGGAAATGCTGTGGCAAAGAAAGACAAATTCAGAATTTATCACTGTGCCAGAAAGTAATGTGTCATTTCCAACACTTGAGAGGTTGCCAAAAATTGATGAAGATGGCAACGCAATGTATCATCGTTTTAAAGTCTCAGTACAAAATGCAAACGGTTTGTTTAATTTGGAAGAGAATGAGTTGGTTTTATAAAGAAGTAAAAAGCTGAATGAGGCTTCATCGTATATTGATAAGCTTTAGTTATGTTATGGTATTATAAGAAAGTACCCGGCTATGATGCTTAAAATATTTTATAACAAAAAACATTCTCTTTTTAACCAAATTAATTTATGAAATCTCCACTTGTGCCAATTGACATCATCTCAATCTACAAAAACAAATTTGGCGATCTGGTTCCTTTACCATCTCGTATGGCTCAATGCACCCCTGATACATATACTGCAATATTTAAAATAGCAAAAGAACTTGCTAAGAAGGGTGGCAAATTAATTTTGAGTGATTTATTCAGAAGCTATGACATGCAGGCACAGTCACACTAGGATTTTATTGCCGGAAGAAAAAAAGCTTTTAGCCCACCACCCGGAGGAAGTTTTCATGAAGCCGGACGGGCATTTGATTTAAGCCTTAGTGCAATTAAAATTCCGTTAGCTGATTTTTGGAAAACGCTGCGAAATATGGTGTAAGCCCGGTTATTACAAAACCCAAATCCAATGTTTCTGAAGCATGGCATTTTGATTGCTGAGGCAGCCGCCATATAGAATTTTTTCTTTACTAAACCATAGCACAATATTATCTGCCGTATGCCCGGGTCCGGGATAATAGGTTTCAAAAAAATGTCCGCCAATGTTAAAGACGGTATCTTGCTGAATTAAATACTCCGCTCTTTTCTTATTATTTTTTTTGCTGAGTTCATCGGTTAAAATAGTAGTATAAGTGGCAATGTCTTTTTGAGCATAATATTCAAGTCCTGCTGTTCTGTCGCTATGCCAGTGTGTTGCCATGCACAGCACTACCGCTTTACCATGTTTTGTTAGTATACTGTCCAGCAAGGGTTGAAACTGTGTGGTATCCCAGGGGGTGTCAAACAGCACCACTCCTGCAGGGGTAACCTGGTACATGCCGTTAGCAGGGATGCTGTTACCCTCGTAGGTGCTGTAAGTAGTATAAATATAAAAATCTCCGGTGAGTGGCGTTATTTTAAGCTTTACTCCTTCAGCCTGGGCGAAAATATTGGCCAGAAAAAAACTCAATACTATTGTTAATACTATTGGTCGCAATTGTTGCTAATTTTTACCCTTGATAAAATTATTTACTGCCGCTGTTTCTTTTATTACTACTCTTTTTCCAGCAACTATCTAAATGATCATCCACCATACTAGATGCCTGCATAAAAGCATAGCAGATGGTGGAGCCTACAAATTTAAATCCCCTTTTCAGCAGGTCTTTACTCATGGCATCTGATATAGCAGTTTTGGCCGGCACATCACCCATGCTGGCAACCTTGTTTATTATAGGCCTGCCACCTACAAACTGCCAGATGTATGTATCAAAGCTGCCAAACTCCTGTTGCAGTTTTAAAAAAGCTTTGGCATTGCCAACAAATGCATGCACTTTAAGCCGGTTGCGGATGATGCCTTCGTCTTGCAGGAGCTTTTCAATTTTAGCCGCAGTGTATTTCGACATTTTGATGGCATTAAAATTATCGAATGCCTTTCGGTAGTTTTCTCTTTTTTTCAACACGGTGTGCCAGCTTAAGCCTGCCTGCGCCCCTTCGAGGCAAAGCAGTTCAAACAATTGCTGGTCGTTGTGCAGGGGAGTTCCCCATTCCGTGTCGTGATAATTTTTGTACAAATCATCTTTGAGGCACCAGGGACAGCGTTTTTTTCAGTGGTCATGCTCTTTATTAAAAAAACCTATAAGGTTTTTAAAACCTTATAGGTTTAACTAATGTGTAGTCCCGACAGGAATCGAACCTATATCAAAAGTTTAGGAAACTTCTATTCTATCCATTGAACTACGGGACCAGATATACTACAATTTTTGCTGAACCTTTATCCAAAGTTTAGTCCCGAAAACATTCGGGATATTCTATCCATTGAACTACGGGACCAGATATACTACAATTTTTGCTGAACCTGTATCCAAAGTTTAGTCCCGAACGCTTTCGGGATATTCTATCCATTGAACTACGGGACCATTTAAAATTGGGTGGCAAAAATAATGAAAGCCACAATAGCATCCAACATTCCGCTCTTTTTCATTGTTTTAAGCCCCTATCTTTGCAATCCAAATTTTTAAAGCATGAAATGGCTGACGCTAATCATAAAATATCGTTTGTGGCTGGGCATCATCTTCCTGGCTATCGCCATATTTACTAATGTACAGGCTGGTTTCTGGCCTTCATTTGTAATTTACCTTATAGCAGTTGTACTTATAGTAGGCCATTTTGTATTCGGCCCCATGCGCTTGTTACAGCAGCATATGGAAACCGGCGACCTCGAAGGCGCTAAAAAAGTAATTGATTCCATCTGGTTTCCAGGCTTACTCATAAAGCCGGTGCGTTCGGTTTATTATACCGTAAAAGGCAACCTTGATATGGCCAACCAGGATTATACCAATGCCGAAAAGCACCTTAAAAAAAGTCAGGACCTGATGAGTGGCGGCGGCCTCCTCGGCGACCAGATGAAACAGGCCGAAGGCGCCAACAAACTCCAATTAGGTATGCTGGCCATGCAACGTGGCGATATGAAAGGAGCCGAAGGATATATCCGTGCGGCCATCCGTGCCGGACTGCCCGATAAAGAAAATGAAGCTGCAGCATTTTTACAGCTTTCTTCAATAATGCTCAATAAAAGAGAGTTCAGGGCTGGTAAAGAATATTTCCGTAAAGCAAAAGCGCTAAAACCCACCACACCGCAGATTGCCGACCAGATCAAACAAATGGAAAAATATATCACAAGAATGCCGGGGTAAGAAAGGATGCGACTACCCAATAACTACTGGTTAAAAAATATGTCAACCTGCAGTTTCCTGTATTCAAAAATTTGCTGTAATTGTTTTTGTACAAATAATCGATGGGCTATATCACCCAAAAACCATAAAGGCAGTTTGTAATGTACAATATCTGTCATTTCAACACCACCCTCCACTGCCTTAAAATGGTGCTGGTGGTGCCACAGGCTATATGGGCCAAAGCGCTGTTCATCCACAAAAAACTGTTTGTCTTTTACATGCGTAATTTCGGTCATCCAGTACAGTGGGATGCCTAAAAGCGGCCTTACGGTATATTCAATCACCTGGCCCGGATACATCGTATCCCCATGGTGTTTCGAAATAATTTTAAAGCCAAGCGTTTTGGGGGTAATGCTTTGCAGGTTGGCCGGGTTGCTAAAAAAATGCCAGGCCGTATCAATATCGGCACGTATTAGTTGCACCGTCTTAAGCGCATAGGTTTTGCTCATAACTTTTTCAGTATAACAGCACAGCCTGCATTTTGTTAAAACGTAAAATCCAAAAACTTTACAGCTAACTTTATGCCTGCGCCATCTTTTTACAATTTCTTACAGCAACATGCAAACATACCAGCAACAACTTCGTAAAAAATTTGATGAAGTATACCAGCAACTCAATCAGCAACAACGAATCGCTGTAGATACTATCGAAGGCCCGGTAATGGTAATTGCCGGGCCGGGTACCGGTAAAACACAAATACTGGCAGCCCGTATTGGTAAAATACTGCTCGATACCGATGCGCTGCCCGATAATATACTTTGCCTTACCTACACCGATGCCGGCGCTATTGCCATGCGCCGCAGGCTGCAGCAGTTTATCGGCGCCGATGCCTACAAGGTAAACATCTACACTTTTCATGCTTTTTGCAACGATATTATTCAGGACAACCTCAACCTGTTTGAAAAAACAGCTTTGGATGCCATATCCGAACTTGAGAGTATCCAGCTTTTTAAACAACTCATCGATGATTTCCCTAAAAATCATCCCCTTAAGCGCTACCGTGGCGATGTGTATTTTGAAATCAACAACCTGCGCCAGCTTTTTTCCAATATGAAAAAAGAAGGATGGACACCAGTCTATATGCATCAAAAAATTGATGCCTACCTGCAAAGCCTGCCCACGAGGGATGAGTTTGTATATAAGCGCAAATACAAGCAGTACAATGCCGGCGATTTGAAACAGGAAAAAATTGAAGAAGAAACCGAGCGGATGGAAAAATTACGGGCAGCCGTAAACGAATTTGAACACTACCAGCAGTTGATGAAGCAGCGCAACCGCTACGATTTTGATGATATGATCAACTGGGTGATACAGGCTTTTGAAGAAAATAAAAATCTGCTCGCCAATTACCAGGAAAAATTTCAATACATACTGGTAGATGAATACCAGGATACCAGCGGCACACAAAACAGGCTGGTAGAGCTACTGGTAAACTATTGGGACGAACCCAATCTTTTTGTGGTAGGCGATGATGATCAGAGCATCTATCGCTTTCAGGGTGCCAATGTGGAAAATATGGAAAACCTGATGAGTGCATATCAAACCATAAAGGCAATTGTGCTTGAAAATAATTACCGCTCCACCCAGCCTATACTCGATATTTCAAAAACACTCATCGAAAAAAATGCCGAACGCCTGATTCATAAACGCAAAGATTTAAACCTTACGAAAAACCTTATTGCTTCCAACACCAAAATAAATGCACTGCAACACCCGCCGGAAATAAGGGAGTACAACTCCGTTAAAGAAGAAATGGCCGGCATTACCATGGAGGTGGAAGCCTTGTTAAAAAATGATGTACCGCCGGGTAAAATTGCCATTATCTATAAAGAAAATAAATACGGCGAAGAGCTGGCAGCTTTTTTCCGCCTTAAAGGCATTCCCTTTTATAGCAAAAAAAGCATCAACATACTCCGGCAGCCATTTATAAAAAAAGTGATGCAGCTTTTGCGTTACCTCAATGCCGAGCACGACATACCTTACGGCGGCGACGAAATGCTTTTTGAAATACTGCACTATGATTTTTATACCATTCCACCTATTGAAATTGCCAAACTAACGGTAGAGGTTAACCAAAAAAAGTACAGTGGCGAGCTTATCGCTATCCGCAGGCTGCTGTTTGATAAAACCCATGCAGCACCTAAAAATTTATTTGATACAGGCTTGCACAGCGGCCTTGCCCGTGCCGGTACCATGCTCGAAAAATTAATAGCCGATGTGCCCAACCTTACCCTGCAGCAGCTTTTTGCTAATATGGTGCAGCAGGCAGGCATACTGGCCTATATTATGCAAAGCCCGGATAAAATACAACTGCTGCAACTGCTGAATGCACTGTTCGATTTTATAAAAACAGAAACCAGCCGAAACCCTTCGTTGCAACTGAGTGGTTTTATTGATATCATCAACCTGATGGAAAAAGAAGAGCTGCCCCTGCCGATGGTGCAGCTTTCCGGCAGCGAAAAAGGGGTTAACCTGATTACGGCACATGGCAGCAAGGGCCTTGAGTTTGAGTATGTATTTGTGGCTGGCGCCAACTCGGCTTTTTGGGAAAAAAAGCGCAAGCCCGGTGGTGGGTACAAATTGCCCGACACCATGTTTAACACAGCAGCCACACAAACTGCCGGGCATGATGAGGAAGAATTGCGCCGCCTGTTTTATGTAGCCCTTACCCGAGCCGAAAAACACCTGTACATCTCTTATGCAAAGCTGCGCAACGATGGTAAAGAAATAGAGCCCTCCATGTTTATTGCCGAAATACAACAGGTACACCAGTTGCCGGTAGAAAAAATCACAATGCCGCAGGAAGTAATGCTGGAGTTTGAATCGTTGCAATTTACTGCCCTGGCCCCCGAAATTCAAAAAGCCGAAGATGATTTTATTGATGGCCTGCTGGCAAAATTTATGATGAATGTAACGGCGCTGAATAACTACCTCAAATGCCCGTTGCAGTTTTATTACCAAAGCCTCATACGCATACCCACTGGTAAAAATGAAGCCACCGAATTTGGCAGTGCCGTACACCATGCCCTTGAAAAACTGTTTCGCAAAATGCAGGAAAACGGCAAAGAGCTGTTTCCGCCAAAGGCAGACATGATTGAGGATTTTAAATGGTACCTGAGGCGCCACCGGGAAAATTTTACACCAGAAGCATTCAGTCGCAGGCTGGAATACGGCGAAAAAATTTTAGCCGACTACTACGATAAGTATATACACGAATGGAATAAAATTGTAGCAGTGGAGCGTAACATCCGCGGCGTGGTGGTGCAGGGCGTGCCGCTTAAAGGCAAGCTGGATAAACTGGAGTTTAACGGCCGGGATATTAATGTGGTGGATTATAAAACCGGTGATATTGATAAAGCACTGCCCAAACTAAAAGGCCCCGATGATAAAAACCCCGATGGCGGCGATTACTGGCGCCAGGCCGTATTTTACAAACTGCTTATTGATAACTACGAGCAAAAAGACTGGAAAGCAATCAGCACCGAATTTGATTTTGTAGAGCCTGATAAAAAAAATCAGTACCGCAAACAAAAACTGGTCATAACACCTGCCGATACCGAAACGGTAACACAGCAGCTTAAAATGGTGTGGGATAAAATACAGAACAGGGATTTTTATACCGGCTGCGGCAAAGCCGATTGCCACTGGTGCAATTTTGTAAAAGATAACCAGCTACAGGTAGCCCTGCATGAATTGGCAGAAGAGGCGGCGGAGGAGCAGTAAATTTATCTGATTTAGTACCTAACGGGTTTGTGCTATTAAGATTAGGTTTATTTTCAATAAAGCAGACTATCTCTTGCTGTCATTCCGAGGTACGAGGAATCTGCCTAGACTGGTAAAGATGCTCAGCTTTTTGTTCTTTTTCTGGCAGTTTCCTCTTCCGCTATAGCCGAATCGGAATGACAGCAAATTTTGGTTGCAGGCTTACAATGATAATTGGTAAAACAAAACTTCCTTATTATAATTTATGAATTGCTACATGTGTTGAAAGTTTTAACAGCACTAGACTTTAGCATTTTAATTAAAAGCTTCAATGGAACTTTATATTTTCCCCAACAGCCAATACCGCCAAACAACCTAAGTTTGCAACATTCAATCACTATACATGCGTATCAGTAACCTGCTGTGTGTTTTAGCTGCTTTTCTGTTTTTAGTTACCACAGTATCAATGCTTACCGGCTGTGCCCAGATAGGCACCCCCACCGGCGGCCCCAGGGATTCTATCCCCCCGGTTTTAATTGCTGCAGTTCCACAGCAATACAGCACTAATTTTACCGGCAATAAAATCACCCTCAGTTTTGATGAATACATTGTGGTAGATGATGTGCAAAAAAATGTAGTGCTTTCGCCCTATCCCAAAAGCAATCCACAGGTAGATTTTAAGTTACGCACCGTAACGGTAAAATTGAAAGACACCCTTGCCCCCAACACCACATACGCTATCGATTTTGGCAATGCTATAAAAGACAATAACGAGGGCAATGTGTTTCGCAATTTTACTTATGTGTTCTCCACCGGCGATACCATCGATTCGCTTACCCTTAGCGGCGAAGTGATATTGGCCGAAACCGGCAAAAAAGACAGCACTATTATTGCCATGCTGTACCGCAATGCCCACGATACTACGGTGCAAATACGCAAGCCAGATTATATAGCCCGGCTAAATGGTGATGGACGCTTTACCTTTCGCAACCTTTCTGCAGGCAGCTATAAAGTATATGCCTTGAAAGATGAAGACGGCCGCAAAATGTACAACAGCAAAACAAAAATATTTGCCTTTGCCGATACAGATATACTCGTAAGCGATAGTACTGCCCCGGTTACCCTTTATGCCTATGCCGAAGAAAAAGTAAAAGCAACCACCACCCAGCGTACACTACCCGAAAAAAAACTGCGTTATACCACTACTGTTTCTGATGCCCCACAAAGCCTGCTAAGAGGGCTGGATATAACGTTTAACCGGCCACTAAAGCAATACGATGCCAGCAAAATTATTTTAACCGACTCCGCCTTTAACCCGGTTGCTGGCACTGCCTTCAGCCTCGACAGCAACAGTAAAATACTTACCCTTAGCCGTAAATGGAGCGAAGGCACCGCTTACAACCTTATTATTGACAAAGCCGCCGTAACAGATACCCTTGGCGAACAAATATTCAAAACAGATACCATTGCCTTTAAAACAAAAACAGCCGAAGATTATGGCACGGTATTGCTGCGCTTTACCAATATCGATACGGCAAAACACCAGGTATTGCTGCTTATGCGTGGCGATGAAGTGTATACCTCCTTCAGCATCACCGGCCCCAACTGGAGCGATAAATATATGGAGCCCGGCGAGTACGAATTAAGGGTGCTATACGACGATAACCGCAACGGTAAATGGGATACCGGCAGCTACGAGAATAAGCGCCAGCCCGAAAAAGCCATCACCCTCGATAAAAAACTCACTATCCGGTCCAACTGGGAAAACGAAAGGGATATAGAATTATAATATTGTTGCACCCCCTGCTATACCAGGCGCTTTTGTCTCCTGAAGTGAAGCAGGTAAAACTTTATTCTTACACACTATGATACCGGTGGTATAATATCATCTACATTTATCTGCTAATTTTAACCCATGATTTTTTCTTCCGCTCTTTTAGAAAATGCAGTAAACGAATTTGCAAAGCTGCCCGGCATTGGCAAAAAAACCGCCCTGCGCCTGGTGCTGCATTTAATCCGGCAGGATGCTGCCGAAGTAAGCCATTTTAGCGAAGTAATAGCCACTATGCGTAGTGAAATAAAATTTTGCAGCCGTTGTCATAATATTTCCGATACACTCATTTGCAATATTTGCAGCAACCGTGCCCGTAAGCAGGATACACTTTGCGTAGTGGAAAACATCAGGGATGTAATAGCGGTAGAAAGTACCCAGCAGTTTAACGGCCTCTATCATGTGCTGGGCGGTATAATCTCACCATTGGATGGTGTAGGCCCCGAGCAGCTCAACATCGAGTCGCTGGTGAACAGGATATCTCAGGAAAATATCACCGAAATCATCTTTGCCCTTAATGCCAATATACAGGGCGATACTACCATATATTATATCGGTAAAAAAATTAAACACCTGCCGGTAAAAGTAACCACCATTGCCCGGGGCATAGCCTTTGGCGGCGAGCTGGAGTATGCCGATGAAATGACCCTGGCACGCAGTATTGCCAACCGCATCCCCGTAGATAATTATATCAGCACCGGCAGTTAGCCTTTTATTGTTTTTGAAGTAACCGGTACATACTCTATTTTTGCACCCCGCAGGCGGATTTGTTTATTGTTCGGCCTAAACCTGGATGAAACACAGGATACAGAACTAATAAACGTTACAAAACTCTTCTTAAAGTTTTCCGGCGTTTATACAGTTCATTTTTGGGTACCGGCAGTAGGGTTACTATTGTGCTTTTGTTGCGTCGCACACTGCAACGCCTGCAATATTGTTCATCATTTTAAAAGCAACAGGCTATGGATATACGCAAAGAACTGGAAAAACGCATACTGGTAATTGATGGTGCTATGGGCACCATGATACAACGGCATAGGCCTACCGAAGCCACCTACCGTGGCGAAAGATTTAAGGACTGGCCCTGCGATGTAAAAAACAACAGCGACCTGCTGAACCTTACCCAGCCGGATATAATTGAAGGCATACACCGCCAGTACCTTGAGGCCGGTGCCGATATTATTGAAACCAACACATTTGCCGCCACCACAATTGCCCAGGAAGATTTTAAGCTGGAAGATTATGTACATGAGTTAAATGTGCAAGGTGCCCGCCTGGCCCGCCGTGCAGCGGATGACTATACAGCAAAAAACCCGTCAAAGCCCCGCTTTGTGGCCGGCGCCATCGGCCCGCTGAACCGTACCCTCAGCCTGTCGCCCGATGTAAATAACCCCGGCTACCGTGCCGTAACCTTCGACCAGGTGGCACAGGCCTATAAAGAACAAATAAAAGGACTGGTGGAAGGTGGCGTGGATCTGCTGCTGATAGAAACCATTTTTGATACCCTGAATGCAAAGGCCGCTATTTATGCCGCCCGTAACTTTTTCAGGGAAAATAACCTGCCCCAACTGCCCATAATGATCAGCGGTACCATTACCGATGCATCGGGCCGTACACTAAGCGGACAAACACTGGAAGCTTTTTATATTTCGGTAATGCATGCTAACCCGTTGAGTGTGGGATTAAATTGTGCTTTAGGTGCTAGCGAAATGCGGCCGCATATTGAAGAACTCAGCCAAATTGCCGCCTGCTATGTATCGGCCTATCCCAATGCCGGCCTGCCCAATGCAATGGGTGAATATGATGAAGCACCGGAACAAACCGGCCACTACCTGGAAGACTGGGCTAAAGAAGGCTGGGTAAATATAGTAGGGGGCTGCTGCGGCACCACACCTGACCATATCAGGCATAT
This sequence comes from uncultured Chitinophagaceae bacterium, assembly GCA_937873715.1. Lineage (GTDB taxonomy): Bacteria > Bacteroidota > Bacteroidia > Chitinophagales > Chitinophagaceae > Ferruginibacter. The sequence goes on along the minus strand of CALMYJ010000003.1, from coordinate 275,457 downwards.
TGCTGAACACGTAAAAACTATTGCTCCACGAAAACTGCCGGTGGTAGAAACAGTATTGTAGTAATGGCACAATACTTTAATGAAGCTTAAATCGCATTGCGTAAAAAAAATGACTAGCATTAAACCATATTCAAGATTCAGCGGGCTGGAGCCCCTGGTGGTACGTCCCGAAACCAATTTTATCAATATCGGCGAACGTACAAACGTAACCGGTAGCAAAAAGTTTGCACGCCTTATTAAAGAAAATCAATACGAAGAGGCTCTTAGTGTGGCACGCCAGCAGGTAGAAAACGGCGCACAGGTTATTGATGTTAATATGGATGATGCCCTGCTGGATGGGGTAAAAGCCATGACCACTTTTATCAACCTGCTGCAAAGCGAACCCGATATCGCCAAAATACCGGTGATGATAGATTCTTCCAAATTTGAAATCATCGAAGCCGGCTTAAAATGTGTGCAGGGTAAATGCATTGTGAACTCCATCTCGATGAAAGAAGGAGAACAAAAATTTATTGAGCAGGCCATCATTTGCAAAGATTACGGCGCCGCTGTGGTGGTAATGGCTTTTGATGAAATAGGCCAGGCCGATACCAAAGAGCGGAAAATTGAAATATGCCAGCGTGCTTACAATATACTTACCCAGCAGGTTGGTTACGATCCGCAGGATATCATCTTCGATCCCAACATTTTTGCCGTAGCCACAGGCCTGGAGGAGCATAATAATTATGGCGTGGATTTTATTGAGGCTACAAGAGAAATAAAAAAGCGTATGCCTCTGGCTAAAATCAGCGGCGGGGTGAGCAACCTCTCTTTCTCCTTCCGCGGCAACGAGCATGTAAGGGAAGCCATGCACAGTGTGTTTTTATACTATGCTATTAAAGCAGGTATGGATATGGGCATTGTAAATGCCGGCCAGTTGGTGGTGTATGATGAAATAGAACCGGAACTGCGTCAATTGTGTGAAGATGTTATCCTTAACCGCAATAACGACAACAACGAAGCCACTGAAAAACTCATCACATTTGCCGAAACTGTAAAAGCAAAAGGCAAAGCCGCCGTAAAAGATGAGGCATGGCGCAACGAACCTGTTGAAAAGCGATTGGCACACTCTTTAATAAATGGCATTACCGAATATATTGAAGCCGATACAGAGGAAGCAAGACTCAAATACCCGAGACCGTTAGATGTAATTGAAGGCCCGCTGATGGATGGTATGAATATAGTAGGTGATTTATTTGGTAGCGGTAAAATGTTTTTACCCCAGGTGGTAAAAAGCGCCAGGGTAATGAAAAAATCTGTTGCCGTATTAACTCCCTATATCGAACAGGAAAAAGAAGACAGGCGGCAGGCGCACCTGGCCGCCGGCACCATAAATGAGGAAGCTGCCGGTGCGGCCAAAGTATTGTTGGCAACTGTAAAAGGCGATGTGCATGATATTGGTAAAAATATTGTGGGTGTGGTATTGGGCTGTAACGGCTATGATGTAATAGACCTTGGGGTAATGGTACCTGCAGATAAAATTTTAGATACAGCCATAAAAGAAAAAGCCGATATCATCGGCCTCTCCGGCCTTATTACCCCATCGCTGGATGAAATGGTGCATGTGGCCCACGAAATGAAACGCAGGAATATGCAGGTGCCCTTGCTGATAGGCGGTGCTACCACCTCCCGTATGCATACGGCTGTAAAAATTGCCCCACAATACGATAAAGGCGTAGTGCATGTACTGGATGCCAGTCGCAGTGTTACCGTAGTAAGCAGCCTGCTGAGCAACGAGCAAAAAGAGGGCTTCCTCCACGGTATACAAAAGGAGTACAGCAAACTGGCCGACGATTTTAATAATAAAAAAGCCGTAAAGCAATTTTTACCCTTTGCTGCTGCACAGCAAAATGGCGCTCAAATTGATTGGCAATACTATACCCCGGTAGCCCCTGCATTTACAGGCGTGCAGGTGTTTGATGATTTTTCGCTGGAAGAAATTGCTGGCTATATCGACTGGCAACCATTTTTTATAGCATGGGAACTGCACGGGAAATTTCCGCAGATATTAAGTGATGTCGTGGTTGGCGCCGAAGCCACCAAACTGTACCAGGATGCAAAAGCACTGCTACAGCAGTTAATCAACGAAAAATGGCTTACTGCAAAAGGGGCTGTTGGTTTTTGGCCTGCTGTTAAAACAGCGCCGGATACCGTTGCGTTAAGTAATGGAACAGAAAAAATAACGCTTGAATTTTTGCGCCAGCAAATTAAAAAAGCCGAAGGGCAGCCTAACTTATCATTAGCTGATTTTGTAAGCCCCGGTTCAGATTATATGGGCGCTTTTTCGGTTACCATACAGGGTATTGATGCACACATCAAAAAGTTTGAAGCAGCACATGATGATTACAATAAAATTATGCTGCAGGCCCTGGCCGACAGGCTGGCCGAAGCTTTTGCCGAATGCCTGCATGAAAAAGTGCGAAAAGAATATTGGGGGTACAATAAAAACGAAACCCTTAGCAACGAACAACTGATACGGGAAGAATACAACGGCATACGCCCTGCACCGGGCTACCCTGCCTGCCCCGACCATACCGAAAAACGCAAACTCTTTAACCTGCTTGGCGGCGAAGCTAATACGGGCATACACCTAACCGAAAGCCTGGCTATGTACCCGGCATCATCAGTATGTGGCTGGTATTTTGCCCACCCCGATAGCAAGTATTTTGGCGTAGGTAAAATAGATAAAGACCAGTTGGAAGATTATGCAAAACGCAAAGGCATAAGTATTGAAGAAGCCACAAAATGGCTGCGGCCAATATTGGAGTAATCAACAGCCAGGCAAATTTTACCAGGCCATCCTCTCATCAAATAAATGTGGCGGCAATATTCTTTTTTGTATCTATGCGTAAAAAAATATTGCACTTTATGCGTATCATTTCATACAATGTAAATGGCATTCGTGCCGCAGTTAAAAAAGGGTTTTTCGACTGGCTGAAAACCAACCCTGCCGATATCATCTGCCTGCAGGAAACCAAAGCCACCAAAGATGATGTGGACCTGAAGCAGTTAGAAGCGCTGGGCTTTCATCACTATTGGTACAGTGCACAAAAAAAAGGCTATAGTGGTGTAGCTGTTTTTACAAAAACAAAACCCGACAACGTACTATATGGCAATGGCCATACTGCCAGTGATGATGAAGGCAGGGTACTGCAACTCGACTTTGGCGATGTACGCCTTATTAATGCTTATTTTCCATCCGGTACCAGCGGCGATGAGCGGCAGCAGTTTAAATACCTGTGGCTCGATGAACTGCAACGCTATCTTGATGACCTGAAAAAAAAACATCCCAAACTCATCCTTTGCGGCGATTACAATATTGCCCACCAGGAAATTGATATACACGACCCCAAAGGCAATAAAAAATCATCAGGTTTTTTGCCAGAAGAAAGAGCATGGATGACAAAGTTTTTGGAGAGCGGATGGATAGATACATTCCGGGAGTTTCATCCAGAGCAGCATCGTTATAGCTGGTGGAGCCAGCGTTTTCCATCGGTACGCTTAAATAACAAGGGCTGGCGTATTGATTATATCAACGTAACTGCACCATTGAAAAAACAATTAATTGATGCCGAAATATATCCCGATATAAAACATAGCGATCATTGCCCGGTATACCTCGATATAAAAATATAAATGCATGTTTATTTATAATGTAACCACCAAGGTTGATGCGGCTATCCATGAAGTCTGGCTAAGCTGGATGCAGCAGGAACATATACCTGATGTAATTGCTACAGGCTGTTTTGCTAAAGCACAATTGCTGCGCCTGCTGGAAGTGGATGAAAGTGATGGCCCTACTTATGCTATCCAGTATTTTGCCGAAAGCAAAGCATTGTACAACCGGTATATGGAAAAACATGCGGCCACGCTGCGGCAAAAAGTATCGGATAAATGGGGCAGCAGTGTAATCGCTTTTCGTTCGCTGATGCAGGTTGTGAACTAAATGTGTAAAACAAATAATTATTGGCACACAATAAAAAACACATTGTATATTATTGCCAAAGCCGCACCAGTGGCGGATTGCAGCCGAAACGCCCCGAAACCCTTGCTGGTACTGCATTTCAGGATATTTATATTGCAGGTGTTGTATGCCTGCCCGGGCATTAAAAACCCTGAATCCCTTGTTCCTTGCGGATTTCAGCCGATTGATGGTTAATAATTTTTCCTGAAAAAAAATTTGTCGGTATCAAAAAGCCTCTATATTTGTTACTCTTAAAAATCTCAAATAAATAACTATGAACAAAGCAGAATTAATCGCAAAGATTGCCGATGATGCAGGCGTAACCAAAACCCAGGCCAACGCAGCACTTGATTCATTTGTAGATGCAGTTACTAAAACCCTGAAAAAAGGTGATAAAGTTACCCTTGTAGGTTTCGGTACTTTCTCTGTATCTAAAAGGGCAGCCCGTAACGGACGTAATCCGCAAACAGGTGCCGTTATTAAAATCAAGGCTAAAAAAGTGGCCAGGTTTAAAGCCGGTAAAGAATTATCTGCAAAACTCTAATGCAGTTGTTACATCATTAAAAAGCAAGGCCTCGTTAATGCCTTGCTTTTTTAATCTCAATTATCTTACACAATCAATAAAATTTCAGCATTATGGGACGTGGTGATGTTAAAACTAAAAAAGGCAAAATAGCCAAAGGCTCATTTGGCAAATCGAGGCCAGCCAAGCCTGCAAAAAAAGCAGTGGCAAAAAAAGCAAAGTAATTGATGTGGTTGGCAGGCCGGGCATGGTCAACAGCCGTAGCTTGCTAACCCATTAGTTTTTTCCTGTTTTTTTAGGGTGCAAGCCGCACCCTGTTCCAGCCATCTTCTTCACGGGTATACCGCAGCCTGTCGTGCAGCCTGCTTGGGCGTCCCTGCCAAAACTCCATCATATCCGGTACCAGGTAATATCCGCCCCAGTGCTCAGGACGTTCAATCGTTTTACCTGCAAATCCTGCCGTAAATTTCTCCACGTTTTCCTCAATAATTTTCCGGCTTTCAATTACGGTACTTTGTGGCGAAGCCCATGCACCAATGCGGCTGCCTTCGGGCCGGGAGTGAAAATAGTCGTTGCTTTCGGCCTCACTTACTTTATGTACTTTCCCTTCAATTCTTACCTGCCGTTCTAATTCTTTCCAAAAGAAAACCATGGCCGCAAAAGGGTTGTGTGCAAGCTGCATGCCTTTGGCACTCTCATAATTAGTGAAAAAAATAAAACCTTTTTTAGTATAGCCTTTTAGCAATAATATTCTTGCGCAGGGCCTGTTGTTATGGTCAACCGTGGCAAGGGTAAAGGCATTTACTTCGTCGATATTACTGCTGATGGCATCATCCCACCATTTATCAAACTGCCTCAGGGCATTGATATCGGCTGTGGCTTCATCCAATGCCTGCATCCGGTATTCTTTTCTTATGCCTGCTATATTTTTCATGTATTATCCTTTATTCATGATGAAATTTTTCCAGCGATCCCTTTCTTCAACGGTGGTATCAAGCTTTTGCTGCATGTCTGTTATTTGCTGTTGCAGTGCTTCATGCTGCAATTGTAAGTTTTTTATTTGTTTGTTTCGTTCCTGCATAGCCTCCAGGTGCTTTTGCTGGATCGCTTCAATTTGATCGGGCAGTATTGCACCGGCAGGTACCAGGGCGCTTTCTTTTGCTGCCTGCAACGCTTCGGTGAGTTCATTTTTATGTATCAGCAGTTGCTGTAACTGCTCCTTCAGTTCTTTTATTTGTTCAAGCTGGCTGGCATTTAATGCCTGCAGTTCCTGCAGGGCGGCAGTATCGTTGTCGCTTAATGTAGCACTTGCAGCAATAGCCGGTTGTTGCAGGGCTTTTAAGGATGCTTTTAATGTTTTTAACTGTTCGGCCTGGTAGGCATTCAATTCTTTTAGCTCCTGTATCTCGGCCTCAGCATCTTCAGATGCTGTAATGATGCCCGACATAGCCTGCTGTTGCGCTAAAGAAGGAAGCTCATTTTCAAGTAAGCTGATTTTTTCTTTTAGTTGTTTTATTTCATCTTTAAGCGCTTTTACCTGCAACTGCAGGTAGTTGTTTAGCTCTTTCAGTTCGTTGGTTTCTTCCTGTGTGTTATTATCGGCGTGCAGGGCAGTGGCTGGGGCCGAAGCGGTGCCCACCAGTTGGGTAATCTTAGATATGGATTGGTCAATCTGTTCAAGCTGATCCAGCCGGTCGTTCATATCTATTTTATAGGCATTGGCTTCGGCAAGCATTTGTTTCATACGGGTTATTTGTAGGTCCCGTTCTCTAACTGCCGCTCCTGATTCTTCGAGCCGTGCTATAAGGCTCTGGTTTTCAGCTACCAGTTGCTTTACTTTATCGGCCAGTTCTGCAATGCCATTGTGCAACATATTTTTAGCTTTTTTTATAAAAAATTTAGCCCGCTTGGTTTAATTTGAGTTAACAAAAGTAACGTACAGTAATATTACGTAACTTTTAAGTGTAAAATATTACAGGCAGCAATTACAATCCGTTGAGCATCTAAATTTTGCCCGGTGATAAAAACCAATCAGTTAACGGAAGAGCAACTCATAAAGGCCTGCATCCGAAAAGACGCTGCCTGCGAAAAAGAGTTGTTTATGCGCTACGGCAGTCGTATGCTGGGTGTATGCAACCGTTATGCCCGTAATACAGCCGATGCCGAAGATATTTTACAAGACGCTTTTATAAAAGTATTTGACAAAATTCAGCAGTTTAAGTTTGAGGGTTCGTTTGAGGGATGGATAAGAAAAATTGTGGTAAATACAGCCCTGAAGAAATACTCGGTACAGCGCTACGAAAAAGAAGTAAGCGGCTATGAAATAAAAGACAGGGATGAAATGATAACCGACCCGGGCATTTACAGCCACCTAACCCATAAAGAATTACTGGAAATGATAAAAAAGCTGCCCGATGGCTACAGGGTAATTTTCAACCTGTACGTTATTGAAGGTTACCAGCACGATGAAATTGCCGAAATGCTGGGCATACAGCCCGGCACCAGCCGTAGCCAGTTGGTAAAAGCAAGGGCTATGTTGCAAAAACAAATTGCCGAACTGCAAAAAATTGCTGTATGAGTAATATGGAACATTTTGACCATCACTTCAGGGAGTCGCTCTCTGGCTATAGTCCACCGCTGCCGGATGGCGCCTGGGAAAAACTCCTGGCCGAAAGAGAACGCCGCAGGCCCAAAGCAATTGCCTGGTATGCCAGCCGCCGCAATTTAATGGTGGCGGCGGCCGCCGCCGTGCTCTGCAGTACTGGGGCTTACTGGTTTATTGCAGCAAAAACGAATACATCAAGCCATAAGCATAGCCCTGCAAAAACCGCAACTTTAACAACCCCAAAATCAGTTATACAACCGCAAAATATTACCTCTGATGAAGCCGGGCATAAAGGAGCACTGACACATATTGAAGCACCCGAAAATAAAAATGATGATACACAGAAAGAAAAAACTTCGGCTTTCGGGCAGGACTCTATTGCCAACAACGCTAACTCTCATGCCTCAGTTATTCAAAAACGTAAGCCTAAAACGGCTGTGCAAAAGAACTACAGGGCTGCAATAACTTCCAGCACTACAACTTTACCAGAAGAAGACTGGGTAGCAGCAACTCATAAAGCTCAACCCGGCGGATATAGCCAGGATGAAAATGTTTTTGTAATGCAAAAGCAATTTTTTGAAGCTGAAAAAATTAGTGCTGCAGTTTTAAAATCGCCACAAACAATAAAACCGGGAGCCGATGGTATAACACCCTGTCCGCAAATAGAGAAAGAGGCTGCCGGCAATAAGTCGTATTTTGAATTTTATGCCGGGCCGGATTATGCCATGCGCCGCTACGACAACAGCATTAACAACGAACTGAGTGAAAGAAGAAAGGAAGCGCTTAGTTTTCATTCAGCATTTAGTGCCGGCCTGCGTTATACCCGGGTGTTCAACAATGGGGTAAGTGTACGCACCGGGATCAACTATAGCCGTATCAACGAAAAGTTTTCGTTTGTTCAAAGCAATATTGTACAAACTGTTTATATCATCGATGCCGCCTCCGGCGATACTACCGGCAGCTATACGGTTACCGGCAAAAGATACAGAACCACCTATAATAATTATCACACCGTGGATATACCCGTGCTTTTTGGGTACGAAATGGGCAATGGCCGCCTGCACGCCAATATCAATGCCGGTATTATGGTAAACCTGCGTAGCTGGCAACGGGGCGAAACATTAGATACCGCTTACAGGCCGGTGAGTTTTACCTCGGGCAGTGGTGATAAAGCGTATCAGTATAAAACCAATATTGGCCTGGGCTTTTCGGCAGCCACATCGCTGTATTACCGCCTTACCGATAACCTGCGCCTGTTGGCAGAGCCCTATATACGATACAACCTGTCGCCGATGAACAAAAATGAAACTCATATACAGGAAAGATTTACCACAATAGGAATGCGACTGGGGTTGCGTTTTGACCTGGATTAACAGACAGCAATTATGCAACAGCCGGTATCTGGTGTATGCCAGGCATGTGCAGAAAGATAAACCCAATTGAATGAAACTAAAATTTTACTGCCTTAGTTTTTTAACCATACTTGTATTCACTTCCTGCCAAAAGGATTTGGATTTGTTTGTACCCGACCCGGGGCAGGCCTTACATGCAGATACCAACTGGGTGGCCGCTGGCATTGATGCACCTAATATAGCTGTGCTCAAAAAAAGCCTTCAGCCTGCTTTTTTTACCGATAGCATTGAGCTGAACGGCGCAACCGCCAGCATGGTTACACCATCGGGGCTGCATGGTGTTTTTCCATCGGGCTGCCTAACCGGACCGGGTAGCACCTCCGTATGGGGCAGGGTAAACATAAAAGCAGCACTGTTAACCACCAGGGGAGATATGCTGTGTATGGACAGGCCCACCACTACAGATGAAAAGCTGCTTGCCGTAGCGGGAGCCATATTTATACAGGCCGAAAAGGATAATCATACATTAGCCGTAAGTGCCGACAGGGATATCTACCTCAATTTCCCGGTAAATGGCAACAGTGCCGGCATCAAGCTGTATTACGGTGATGAAAAAGGACCCGGTAATTTTGAATGGGAAAGGTTCAGCAGTGATAACTACGGCTCCGTTAATATCAACAATGATAGTTTTAATATTAAATGCAAGCGTACCGGCTGGATATGCCCCGCTGCAATTCTAGAAGGTAGCGGCGAAAAAACAAAAGTGAGTGTAACACTACCGCCACATTATACCAATGCTAACACAGTAGCATACCTTGTTTTTAAAAATAAACTCAGCATTGCGACGCTGGAACCAAAACTATCTGATAAAAAATTCAGGAGCATGGCTGTACCGGTTAACGAAGCTTGTACGCTGGTAGTTATTTCGCTCCAGGGCAACGATTACTACCTTGGCTTTAGCAGTATAACCACCACGGGTAGTGGCAGTGGAATACAGCAGGTGCCTGTAACGCCCTATAAAGTAGCATTTAGCACACTTAAAACTTTCCTGTCGGCACTATAATTTTATAGTACTTCCTGCAATACTGCCAGTGTTTTCATTTGTCCAAATTCGGCAATATGCAAACTGTAATACACATGATAGTGGTGTAAAAGCCGCCTTCTTACTGGCTGGTTTAAATGCAGGTCTTCTAACGTTGTGGGATGCATCACTTTCAATAGGTCTGCAGTTATTTGAGCTTCGGCACCCTCCAGGAATTGCGTATGCTGTGGCGTGCCGGAACAAAAGCTGCCCTCCTTTAAATCAAGCACAGGAGTAGTTTCAGAATAATTATCATTGATTCGAAACCCAAAAAAATAGGGTAAATGCAGTGCAAAGAAGATCGGTAAATTGGCTGTGGTTTTTGAGGTGGCATCATCAAGCTCTTGCAGCACATCCTCACAAAAGTCAAATAAATCTGTTTGCTGCTCGGGCTGTTTCAGGCATTTATACAGCAGTTCCATCATATATAAGGCAACACTGTTTTTATGCACATTCGTTAGCACCTGCCGGTACAATTTTGCCCAGCCAAATTCTTTTATGCGCTGCATGTTTTTTTGCTCCTGGTGGTACACCACCAAATCGAGTATGGCCGCCGGTAAAAAATAACTGGCTTTAGAAGTTTTATTTTTTGAAGAACGTACGCCGTTAACAAGATAGGTTTGCACACCAAATAAAGCGGTAAATATCGTAACCACCAGGCTTGTTTCGCCATATTTAACCGTACGTAGTACAATGCCTTTGGTTTTGTGCGTCATGTGGAGTGCTTCGGTATTAATGGTATGCAAAATTAAAGCAGTGTGCCGGGTAAAATGCAGTGCAACATTTTTTAAAAGAAGGGTTTGTGCATAAGCGTGGCAAAAGTGCTGGCTTTGCAGTTAAAGTTCAGCCGGGCAATGCGGCTCAAATTTGTTTTCTTTGCAACCTGTTTTATAAAAAGCTTTAAAGCAAATTATTCATACATCATTTATTCTTATTTATGTGGCAACGGGCTGGCTATTTTGTGATTAAGCAACGGGTACCGCTTTTAATTGCTCTTTTTGTTTTAACCGGTGTAATGGGCTGGCTGGGTAGTAAAGTAAAACTAAGCTACGAGTTTGCCAAAGCTATACCCAAAAATAACCCGAAGTATATCGACTATGTAAACTTCCGCAACCATTTTGGCGATGATGGCAATATGCTTGTAATTGGTACGCAAAGCGACAGCCTGTTTACACTCCCTGTATTTGCACAATACCGGGCCCTGCAGCAAAGACTTAAAAAAGTAGATGATGTGGAGGATGTGGTGTCTTTAACGGCTGCGGTTACTTTGCAAAGTGACAGTATTACCGGTAAATTAAATACGGTAAAGATATTTGACGACAGCATTGGCACACAAGCAGAACTGGATGCTGCCAAACAGGTTTTTTTTAGCCAGACATTTTACAAAACCCGTTTGTACAATGCTGCCACCGGCACCTATTTAATGGGGGTGCGTATTAATAAAGATTCGCTTAGTTCACCTAAGCGTACTAGGATAGTACAGGCCATTACAGACGAAGTAAATTTGTTTGCCACCAATACCGGCATTGAGCCACACCTGAGCGGCCTGCCCCTTATCCGTACTATTGTGGCTAATCGCATACAAAAAGAAATGCGTTTTTTCCTTATAGGTTCATTAGTGCTTAGTGCTGTGATACTGTTGCTGTTTTTCCGGTCACTAAGTACCACAATACTCTCACTGGCTGTTGTACTGTTTGGCGTGGTATGGAGCCTGGGCCTGATGCAGCTTTTTGATTATAAAATTTCGTTGCTTACCGCCCTTACGCCCCCGCTTATAGTGGTGATTGGCATACCCAATTGTATTTATTTTATCAATAAATACCACAGCTCTTTTATCGCATCGGCTATTAATAATACGGCAGAGCGTAAGCAAAAAGCACTGGTAGATATGGTGAGTAAGATGGGCATTGTTACATTGTTTTGCAATATCACCGCAGCCATTGGTTTTGCCGTATTTGCCCTTACCAAAAGCGATTTACTAAAAGAATTTGGCGTGGTAGCCGGCATCAGCATTATGCTGATATTTATAATTTCATTCATCCTGTTGCCGGGTGTACTCAGTTACCTGCCTGCGCCATCTGCCGCTCAAACAAAATACCTCAGCAACCGCTGGATTACTTCCATTTTACTGAAAACCGAAACCTGGGTACTGCACCATAAAAAAACTGTATTTACAATTACGGCAGTTGCTGTGATTGCGGCCATTGCCGGTGTTTTCAGGTTGAAAACCGTAGCGTTTATTGTAGACGATTTGCCCAAAACAGATAAAATATATACTGACCTTAAATTTTTTGAAAAGCATTTTACCGGCGTAATGCCGCTCGAAATTGTGCTGGATACCAAAAAGCCCAAGGGAATACTAAAGCAGGGGGTAGATATACGTACCATTGCTTATTTCCAGGATTCATTTTTGGCAAAGCAGCCAGATATAGCCAGGCCCCTCTCGGTGGTAGATGCTATGAAGTTTTCGTACCAGGCTGTTAGTGGCGGTGGCGGCGATTCTTCGTATATCCTGCCTTCCTTTGGAAATCCGCTATCAGATGTACACCGTATGCTTCGTGAAGCCCAGTTAAAAAAAGACAATAATCAGCTTACCGCTAAAGACAGTGCCATGCTGAAACTGGTAAGTTCATTTATCGACAGCAGTGAACAGCGGTTGCGTATAAGCGTTAGTATGGCCGATATGGGTACCGAAAAACTGGTTCCGGTGCTGGATAGTATTACCGCTAATGCCAACAGGATATTAAACGGCAGCAACGATGGGGTGCAGGCAGATAGTACTTATGCCATAACGGTTACGGGTACCAGCTCTACCTTCCTGGAAGGAAGCCGGTTTATTGTGAGTGGCTTAAAGGAAAGTATCTTTTGGGCATTTTTACTGATATCGCTTTGTATGCTGTACCTGTTTCGCTCGGTAAAGATGCTGGTATGCTCCCTGGTACCCAACCTTATACCGCTGGTAATTACAGCAGGTGTAATGGGCTGGGCAGGCGTGCCGCTTAAGCCGTCTACCGTACTGGTATTTAGTGTGGCATTAGGCATAGCCATTGATATAACCATTCGTTTTTTGGTGAACTATAAGCAGGAGTTACCGGTATATAATAATAATGTGCAGGATACCGTAACCAGTACCATCCGGCAAACAGGGTTAAGTATAATTTATACCTCCCTGGTGCTGGTAGCCGGGTTTGTGATTTTTTGCTTTAGCAGCTTTGGCGGTACTTTTTCGCTGGGCTGGCTTACTTCGGTTACCCTGCTGGTATCCACTATTACCAACCTGGTGCTGTTGCCCGTATTACTATTGCTGGTAAAAAAGAAGCAGGGCTAATTACTTTAAAACAGCAGCCAGTTTTTGCTCTAAATCATTGCCGCGAAGAGCGGTGGCAATAATTTTACCCTGCGGATCAAGCAACACATTATAAGGAATACCTTCAATGCCATAAAGGCCCACTACAGCGCTGTTCCAGTATCCCAGGTCGCTGATATGCGTCCAGGTTAGGTTGTCGTCTTTTATGGCTTTTAACCAGGCATCTTTATTTTTATCGAGTGATACACCGAGTATGGTAAAATTTTTATCCTTAAAGCTGTTGTAAGCGTTTACCACGTTGGGGTTTTCGGCCCGGCAAGGGCCACACCAGCTTGCCCAAAAATCTACCAGTACATATTTGCCTTTAAGGCTGCTGAGTGAAAATGATTTTCCATTTACATCCGGCAGTGTAATTTCTGGGGCAGTACTGCCTATGCCGGGTACTGTTGTTTTTGCTGTTTCCTGCTGCCTGTTATTTTCAATTGCTGTTTTATATGCAGTTACTACATCGGTTACCGCTTTGTTTTTTGAAAAACGTTTACCCAATCCTGTTACAAGCTGCTCTACACGGCCGGGGTCTAACTCCATAGTGTAGCCCAGTGCAAATAAGGCTACTACCGGGTGGCTGAGGGTGTCAATATTGTCGCCAATAAATTTTTTATAGGCATCAACCTGTTGCTCCAAAACTTTACGCTTTGCATTATATGCACTGTCTGCTATGGCAGGAGGGCTCTGTTGCTGCAGTGCTGCAGCATAGGTATTCAGGCTTTGCTGCCTGTCGCTGGCATTGTTGATGAAGTTTTTCAGCAGGCGGTTGGCCGGCGTATTTATCTCAATGGTTTTAAAGGAAAGATTATTATAATCTGCCTGTATTTTTATTTCGCTTTTATCATTAATAAAAATAAAAGCCGCATTTGATTTTTCGAGGCGAAGCCGGTATAAGCCTTCTGTAGCGGCTACAGCTTCAATATTGAAACTGCCGTTGGTAATTGCTGCAGTATCCAGCACCTCGGGGTTGCGCTGTGCATTAAAGAATAATTCTTCGAGTATGATTTTTTGGTCGGGTATGTTTTTTATTTCGCCCGATACGGTAAATTTTCCTTTGCTGTTTTGTGCCTGGCACGATAAAAGCAGCAGCACTATTATTGCAATGCCTGTTAACCTTGTCATGTATATCAGTTTAATTTCTCGGCCAATAGTTTGTTTACCTGCTGCATATCGGCTTTGCCTTTGCTCAGTTTTTTTACTTCGCCTGCAAATAAGCCAATCAATCCTTTTTTGCCTTTTTTGTATTCGTTTACTTTATCCGGCATTTTGGCTATCACTTCATCTACCCAGGTAGCGATGGAGCTACTATCGCTTTCCTGAAGCAGGTTGAGTGTAGTGGCGAGTTCCAGGGGCTTGGCTGCTGGGCTTTTAATTAATTCCTGCAATATCCTGCCGGATGCAATGCTAAAGCCAAGTTTGCCTTCATCTACCAATTGTACCAGTGCTGCAATGGATGAGGGTGGTACGGCAAATTGGGTTATTTCAACACCTGTTTCATTCAACTGCGATTTTATGGGGCCCATCAGCCAGTTGGCGGCGGCTTTGTAGTTAGCGGTTTGTGCAATGATGGCTTCAAAGTATTGCACCAGTGCTTTATCGCTGCAAATTACATGAGCATCGTAAGCAGGCAGGTGATACTGCTCCTGGTATTTTTTCTCCAATGTTTCGGGCAGCGCCGGTAATGCCGCTTTTATGGCAGCAACGTATGTATCAGTTAAATGAAAAGGGGTAAGGTCGGGGTCGGCAAAATAACGGTAATCATCAGCTTCTTCTTTGGTACGCATCGAAAAAGTGGTATTGTTATCTGCATCGTAACTCCTGGTTTCCTGTATAATGCTGCCGCCGGCTTCCACTACCTCAATCATCCTTTCAATTTCAATATCAATGGCCCGCTTTACATTGCGGATGCTGTTGAGGTTTTTTACTTCTACCTTGGTGCCTAATTTGGTTTCTCCTTTGGGGCGTATGGATACATTGGCATCGCAGCGCATGCTGCCTTCTTCCATATTGCCATCGCATATTTCCAGCCAGCGCACCAGTTTTCTTAATTCGGTAACATAGGTAAATGCTTCATCACTGCTGAACAAGTCCGGCTCGGTTACCACTTCCAGGAGTGGCACACCGGCACGGTTAAGGTCGATAGAGGTATTAAGGGTATCCACATCATGCAGGCTTTTACCGGCATCTTCTTCTAAATGGATACGGTTAAGTTGTACGGTTCTTTTGTTACCATTAATCGAAATGGGTACGCCGCCGCCCTTACAAATAGGCGTGCTGTGCTGGCTTACCTGGTATCCCTTGGGCAGGTCGGGATAAAAATAGTTTTTACGGGCAAAATAGTTTTGCTGCTCAATCTGGCAGTTGAGTGCCAGGCCCAGTTTTACGGCATATTCAATGGCTTTTTTATTCATCATTGGCAGGGTGCCGGGATGTGCCAGGGTAATGGGGCTGATATGACTGTTGGGGGCTGCGCCAAATGCAGTGCTGTCGCCACAAAATAATTTGCTTTTGGTAAGCAGTTGCACATGCACTTCAAGGCCGATAACAGCTTCGTATTTGTCGTTGTTCATCGGGGGCAAAGTTAAGTAAAAAGGCGCCAGATGATTGCTCCTCTCATCTGACGCCACCATGGCTTTACCGTGGTATTTTCTTAGAAATTGGCTGTTTTAAGTTTTCGGGGAATTTTTACCTGGAAGGTTTGTGTGCTGCCATTACGCAGTGCTTTAATTTCATAGGATTTTTTTCCTTCCGCCGGCATCAGTTGTTCCCGGGCATCATCGGTGTTATTGATTTTTTTACCATCAATTTCTGTAATAATATCGTTTTGGATAATACCGGCTGTGGCAGCGGCCGAGCTGTCTTCTACATGAATCACTTTTACGCCATCGCCTTCTTCAAGATCCTGCAGCTTAAGCCCGATTTTTTTACGGCCACTCATTGGGCCATAACCGGAAAACATCATCTGACCGCCATTGGCACTACCCAGTAATTCCAGTCTTTCCAGGTTATCCAAACCTTCCATATCAGGCGGCATTGTAAACACCCTTACATCACCCCTGGGCGCAGTGAGGGTACGCACTCTTGCGGTTGTTTTCTTTTTGCCTAATACAGCTTTGGCAGATGTTTCTTTAGCCGTACCTCTTTTATAAAACACTTTAACTTCATCTTCGGGTTTTTTGAAGCCGATGATATCTGCCAGGTTATCGGGGCTGCTGATTTTTTCAGCGTCAATTTTTGTAATGATATCGCCGGCTTTTAGCCCGGCTTTTTCTGCGGCACTGCCTTTTACAACTTCGGTAATTTCAACGCCATCTTTATGCGATTCGGTGGTTACACCTAAAAAAGCTTTTTCTTTTGCTGCATGTTCGCTTTCCCATCCGCCGCCAAAGTCGTCGCTAAAATCGAAGTTGAACGACTGGTCGGGTGCCATATTCCAGCGCATGCCTTTGTTTTTGCCGGTAACGGTGATGGTACGTTTACTTACGGTAATATCTTCATCTTTAAAGTCGGTAAGCGGTTTGCCGTTTACTGTAATTTTTTCGCCATCCACTTCCACTTTTATTTTTTTGTCTTTTTCACCTTTTTGGCGAATGATAATTTCCCGGGTTTCTTTTTTGGTATCCGTTTTTGCTTTGGGTGTGTCTTGTGCCAGAACTGTGGCCGGAGCGCTAAGTACGGTTAGTGCAATAAGGGCCATCCATATTTTTTTCATAACTGTAATTTTATTTACGAAGTGTTTAGTAGATCAAAAGTAGGAGAAAGTTTTTAATTACGAAATACTTCGGAGATGTTTTGATGGCTTTAACATTTTTTTAGAAGCCGGTAGTTTTATACCCTAATCAGAGCAACTCATTCACATGCCGGTGAATATTGGTGGCTATTTTATCGGTGGGCAAATCGTTGGCATCATTGCCAAAAGGGTCTTCAATTTCTTCGGCAACCAGCTCAAGGCTTGCCAGCACATAAAAAATAAGGGCTACCACGGGTACTACATAATACCCCAGGTTGAACACATAACCAATGGGCAGGGTGATGATATAAAAGAAAATAAATTTTTTGATAAACATGCTGTACGAAAATGGGATGGGTGTGTTTTTGATGCGTTCGCAGGCGCCACATATATCGGTAAAAGACTGCAGTTCGGCATTGAGTACAATAAGCTGGTCGCCGGTAATTTTACCTTCGGCATATAGTTGTTGTATATGTTTGAACATTAATAGTGCCACCTGGTTGGGTATATGTTTTTCTGTGTCAATTTTTTTAAAGAGCTGATGCGATTTGTCTTCTTCAAACAAAGCTATCCGGGTATGTTCCGAGCGAAGATGGTTCATTAATGCATAGGCATAAGCCGGTATAATTTTTCTAAAAAAATCTCTTTGCTCTTTTTCGGTTTCGGGCAGCATTACAGCAAGTTTTATAGCCAGGTTGCGGCTGTTATTTACCAGGCTGCCCCATAGCTTGCGGCCCTCCCACCAGCGATCGTACGCCGTATTGGTACGAAATACCAGCAGCATAGAAATGGCAAAACCAAGCAGGCTGTGCAGTATTGGAATGTTTTTGAGATGGCTGTTTTGAGAAAGATGCAGGTAATCAATTTCGATATAAGCAATGATAGCGGAGTAAGCGCTGATGCTTAATATTAAAGGCAGCAGTTTGCGAAAAGTATCGGCTTTATGAAAAATAAAAATGAAGCGAAACCAGTCCTTAGGATTATAATTAACCATGTGTAAAATTATACATCGGCATTAACAGCAACAAAGGTTTTTACGGGGCAGTCATCCACCACTTCATCTTTCAGGTATTGCATCCCTATTTTTTCCAGCACTTTTAGTGATGCGGTGTTTTCAATATGCGCCCTGGCGGTAACGGTTTTAAGGCGTAGTTCCTGTAAAGCATATTGCAGGGTATATTGGGCGGCTTCGGTGGCATAGCCTTTACCCCATTGTTCGGGTAAAAACCGGTAGCCAAGATCAATTTCATCCAGCTCTGGCCGGTATTTAAGTCCACACCAGCCGATAAATTGGTGGGTATCGTTTAAAAAGACAGCCCAACGGCCAAGGTTATGTGCATACTGTGGCAGTAAATGCTGCTGAATGATACGCAGGGCATCGGCTTCAGTTTGCAGCAATTGCTCATGCAGGTATTGGGTTACTTCGGGCCTGCTGTTGAGTGCCAGTACCAGCGCTGTATCCGCTTCGGTAAAGCGGCGCAGGTACAGGCGGGGTGTTGTTAAAATGCGGGGCATGGTAAAGCGGTTAAAAAAGCCGCTCCCTCTCCAGGAAACGGCTTAGTAATGTATGTATCAGTGTGTGTATACTACGCTGCAGCAAATCTTTCGGCTACTTTAGCCCAGTTTACCACACTCCAAAATGCAGCGAGGTAATCGGCCCTGCGGTTTTGATAATTCAGGTAGTAGGCATGTTCCCACACATCCACACCCAGCAGTGGTGTGCCTTTTACTTCGGCAACATCCATCAGGGGGTTATCCTGGTTGGGGGTGCTGCTAATCTCAAGCTTTCCATCTTTTACAATCAGCCAGGCCCAGCCGCTGCCAAACCTCGTCATACCGGCATTGGCAAATTTTTCTTTAAAAGCATCAAAGCTGCCAAAAGCGGCTGTGATAGCATCGGCTAAAGCGCCGGAAGGAGCGCCGCCTGCACCAGGGGCCATGCTTTCCCAAAAAAAGGTATGGTTCCAGTGGCCGCCGCCATTATTGCGAACAGCAGGTGAGATGCTGCCTGCTGCTGCTACCAGTTCTTCCAGCGATTTACCTTCGTTGGGGGTGCCGGCAATAGCTTTATTCAGGTTATCTACATAAGCCTGGTGGTGTTTTCCGTGGTGTATTTGCATGGTTGTAGTGTCGATATGTGGCTCCAGTGCATCGTGTGCATACGGTAATGCCGGTAGTGTAAATGACATAATCCTGTTGTTTAAAAAATGATGGAATAAAAAATTGGACTACAAAAGTAATGGCCTGCCCTGAGCTAACAAATACATGAGCAACTCATTTTTTACGCTTTAAGGAAAGATTGCATTTTTTATATCATAAAATAATCCTTTTTTAAACGCCAAAAGGCTAAATGCATAAAATATCCCAGGCTTTAACCTTGTTTTTTACCCGGTAATATTTGCCTTAAGCCACAGGTCAAACTTATGTTATCGATAAGCCGAATTGATTTATCTTACTGTTTTTAACCTTAAAATAATACTATGACCGGTACGCCAGTCAACCAGCAGCGTATCCAGTCCATTGATGTATTGCGGGGCCTGGTGATGGTGATTATGGCGCTGGATCATGTACGTGACTTTTTTTATAAGACACCGCTGGAAGGTGCAGGGGCCACTGCCCTTGACCCCACTAACCTGCAAACCACTTACCCGGCATTATTTTTTACCCGTTGGATAACCCATTTTTGTGCGCCGCTATTTGTATTGCTTTCGGGTGTATCTATTTATTTGATGGCACAACGCAAAACAAAAAAGCAGTTGTCCTTTTTTTTGATAACCCGTGGTGCCTGGCTGATGCTGGTTGAAATTATTCTCATCTCTTTCGCCTGGACATTTAAGCCACAATACAATTTTATCATCTTCCAGGTAATATGGGTGCTTGGGGTTTGTATGTTTTTAATGGGGCTGTTGATTTTTTTGCCTTACCGGGCTTTACTAACGCTGGGGCTTATCATTTTTTTCGGGCACAATCTTATGGATTTGCCTGCTGTTTCGGCTAATTTAAAAGGCTTGCCATTTTGGGACCTTGCTTATTATGCCGACTTTGCTTATTTCCCGCTGTCGGTTAACCGGGGAATAATTTTTGTGTACCCTTTTATCCCCTGGCTGGGCGTAATGCTGCTGGGTTATTGCCTTGGTAAATGGTACCTGCCGGGTACCGACAGCCGCTGGCGGCAGCAAAAGCTTCTGCAAGCCGGGGTAGCACTGATTGTTTTATTTATTGGTTTGCGCTTTAGCAACTGGTATGGCGATCCTGTACCCTGGGCTGCTCAGCCAAGAGGGCCGGTATATAGTTTTCTTTCTTTTTTAAACCTCAACAAATATCCCCCATCACTGTTGTACCTGTGTGTAACGCTGGGTGGAGGCCTACTAGTTTTGCGGCTGTTCGAAAAAATACAGTTTCGTTTTGCTGCGGTGCTGAATGTTTTTGGCAGGGTGCCAATGCTGTATTATATCCTGCACCTTTACCTTATCCATTTGCTCACGCTGCCTGTATTTTACCTGCAGGGTTTTACAAATGCTGATATTACCAAAGGCTTTTTTAATTTCAGGCCCGACAAGCTGGGCTTTGGGTTGGCCGGAGTATATGCTGTATGGCTGCTGGTACTGCTGCTGCTTTACCCGGTTTGTAAAAAGTATAATCAATATAAAAGCACACATAAACAGTGGTGGTTAAGCTATCTCTGAAATAAATAAACAATATTACAACACAGCTACCCTCACTTAACACACGATATAAACAACTTGTATGCACATCAAACATTTACTGACAACAGCCCTGGCAGCATCCATTGCTGCAGGTTGCAACAACTCATCTTCCAACGTGAACAACACATCATTCAACTGGCCCGATAGTATTCAGGCGCCAATTTGCGAAAAAAAGCCGCAGCAGTTTGTTGCTCATGGCGATACTATTACCGATAACTACTACTGGCTTAACGATTATTTTAAAAAAGGGCCCGACAGCAACAAGGTGGTAGCCTACCTCGAAGCCGAAAATAAATACTTTGATACCATGATGGCCGGTACCCGTGCCCTGCAGGATAAACTGTACAACGAAATGAAGGCAAGGATTAAAGAAGACGACCAGACGGTGCCGGTATTTAAAAATGGCTACTATTATTACACAAGGGTGGTAGCCGGGAAAGATTATTTTTTGTACTGCCGTAAAAAAGATAACCTGCAGGCGCCGGAAGAAGTACTGGTGGATGTAAACGCCCTGGCAGAAGGGCATAATTATTTTTCGGCCACAGGCTTTGCCGTTAGCCCGGATAATAAACTGCTGGCTTATGCCACCGATGCGGTATCCCGCCGGCAATATATCATCCGTATTAAAAACCTCGAAACCGGCCAGATGCTGCCGGATGAAATTACCAATACCGAAGGCGACCCGGTATGGGCAGCCGACAACAAAACATTTTTTTATACTGATAAGCACCCGGTAACCCTCCTGTCTGAAAAAATAAAACGCCATACCCTGGGAACAGCGCCTGCAACTGATAAAACGGTGTATGAAGAAAAAGACAAAAGCAACTACATCGGGGTATATAAAACCAAATCGGATAAATATATTTTAATCGTATCACAGGCTACCCTTTCTTCCGAATACCGCATGGTGGAGGCAGCAAAGCCCAATGAGGTGTTTACGCTTTTTCAGCCAAGGATGAAAGAAGTGCTGTATGATGTGGATCATGCCGGCGACAGCTTTTATATCCGCACCAACCTCAACGCCAAAAATTTTAAAATTGTAAGCTGTGCTGAAAAAGCCACCGGCAGCACTAACTGGAAAGACTATCTGCCACACCGGGATGATGTGCTGGTGCAGGGTTTTGATTTGTATAAAAATTATATGGCTGTATCCGAACGCAAAAACGGGCTTACCCAAATACAGGTAATCAACCGGGCAAACGGCAGCAGCCACCAGCTTGCTTTTGACGAGCCGGTATATACCGCTTCGATAGTGGGCCTGCCGGATTACAATACTGATGTAATGCGGTTTAATTATACCTCCCTTACCACACCCAACTCGGTGTATGATTACAACATGACTACCCGGCAAAAGCAGTTGATGAAAGAACAGGAAGTGCCTGGCGGTTTCAATAAAGGCAATTATATAACCGAAAGGCTGTTTGCAACCGCTACTGATGGTACCAAAGTGCCTATCTCCATTGTATACAAAAAGGGATTTGAAAAAAACAGCAAAGCCCCATTATTACTGTATGCCTATGGTTCGTATGGTGCCAGTATGGATGCCACATTTAACAGCAGTCGCCTCAGCCTGCTCGACCGTGGTTTTGCCTATGCCATAGCGCATATACGTGGCGGTGAGGAGATGGGCCGCTACTGGTACGAGGATGGTAAAATGATGAAGAAGAAAAACACGTTTACAGATTTTATAGATTGTGCCGAATATTTAATTGCTCAGAAATTTACTTCTAGCGAACACCTTTATATTAATGGGGGCAGCGCCGGCGGCCTGCTGATGGGTGCCGTGGTAAACATGCGGCCTGAGCTTTGGCATGGCGTAGTGGCTGCCGTACCTTTTGTGGATGTAATTACTACTATGAGCGACCCCACCATACCCCTTACCACCAATGAATACGACGAATGGGGCAACCCGGCAAATAAGGAGCATTACTTTTATATGAAGTCGTACTCGCCATACGATAATGTAGAAGCCAAAGCCTACCCCAATATGCTGGTTACCACCGGCCTGCACGACAGCCAGGTTCAATACTTTGAGCCTGCCAAATGGGTAGCCAAACTGCGTGAACTGAAAACCGATAACAATATACTATTGCTGCATACCAATATGGACGCCGGCCATGGCGGCGCCAGCGGCAGGTTTAAAGTGTTGAAAGACAGGGCAAGGGATTATGCATTCTTTTTGGCGCTGGAGGGGATTGGGGAGTAATATTTGTATAAAGTAAAATTATACAGCCCAACGATAAAATTCGTTTGGGAGAATCTTTACTATCTCTACTCCATTCATTGAATTCAAGTCATACGTCATTTGATACTGCCGTATGATTCGTACTAACCTTCGGGCAGAACCACCGGCTTTGCCTGCAGCACCTCTTTTTAAATTACCTGTACTATCATCCCAATACAAAATAGTGGCAGCATCCAATATTCCTTTATTCAAAGCTATCTCCTGATATGCGCCGAACTGTTCAGTAATTTCTCCACGTTTTTGAAATGTGCCAATAAGAAAAATTTTAGAAGAATTGCCAAGCTCAGAATAAAGCCTGCTTGGATAAGCTAATAAATGTCTGTAATACTTTGTATAGTTTTTGGGGTCTTTTAAAACATAGAACGCAGCCTCATTTACTTTCCGCTTTCCGTTTCCATCAACAGGGCAGATGTTATCAAAATAAAATGCTGTAAGCCATGTCCATAATCCTTTGTCAAAATATAGGTGTTTATTATTTCGCAGATTCAACTGATTTGCCAGATAAGGAACCAACTCATTTTTGTTTTTGTATTCAACCCTTTCAATATTTACAATTGGTTCATTCACTTCCGAAAATTGTTCATTATATAACAAAGCTTCTGGAATTGCAATTACGTTACCATTTCTGATTTCTGAAATGATTCGTTCAAACTCATTCAGCCCTTCTTCATTAAATGAACGTATGGTAAACTGATTACTCATTGTGCAGTGAATTTTTCAAACAATTGCATTTTTTTACAATACTCATTCACACAGTCATCTACCCATGCCTCCTGTTCAGGTGTAAGATTACCGTCCTCCATATCAGCATCTGGCAGGTTTTTAATTCCCAAAACCGAATTAATAAATTTCAACCAGTCGCTTATCCATGAACCCTCTTCCGCATCAAAATCTCCCTGTTCCAGCAGTTTTTCAAGTACACCACGAAAAGCAGCAGGGTAAACCAGGCTGATAAAGTTTATATCATTTCTTGCTATTTCAAATATGTCAGGTATGTTCTTATTTATTTCAAGAAGTGGTCGTCCGTCATCGCTGGAATCGAAGCTCAGTTTCCAGAATTGGTTTTTTAAATCAGTCGGGTTAACCGGCAGTAAAGGAATCCTGTCATTAGGAACCCCATCTGTACATACAGCAATTCCTTTTGCACTGCCCAGCAACAAACCGACCTTTCCTGCTTCATCAACAACTGATATATCGAAATAAGCCAGTTCCGTTTCTGGTAATTCATTCAGCCTTGTATTGTCCGGCTCTTTAAAGTGTGCAACGGTGCCAAAAGCAAACCGCTGATAAACTCCTTTATAATTTGCTTCTATATAAACTTTTGCTTCCGGTGACAACTCCAGACCGGCCAGATCTATTTTTGCCCGGAAGTATTTTCCTTCTTTGTCTTTAAACAAAGAGATGTCAACCCTTTTCCTGGGGATCTTAATACGGTTGGTATAATTAAAACGACGAATCATCTATTGCAGTTTTAAAAACAAATCCCTTTTTTCATCAAACCCTGTGAGCTTTATTTCAAAGTGTGATTTATCTTCTATTTCAAATTCCAGTTCGTTTTTTTCTCTCTTTGTAAAATATACTCCGGTGGATTCAATACTTATTGGAGACTTTGCCACATCAAAGTCCAGTTCCTGATAACTTTTTATGGGATTCCCTCTCGGCACATCATAACCTAATTTCAGGCGGATGCTTTCCGGCAGTTCATTGGCATCCGGATTTTTTGCAATCTTCAAACCTGAAAAAATCTTTTCCACCAGTACCGGTCTTTTCTTTCCTTTTACACCTGGAATTTCCGGCTCGTCTGTATCATCCTCGCCTTTATCGTCATGACCGGTTTTGTCTTTTGGTTTTTTCTCTTCAGGTTTTTCAGTTTCAACGGGTATGGAGAAATAGTCAATCAGCAAATCCTTTTGTATTCCTTCAATAGGCCGCTGCAACTGATCGTAAAGTTTTTTTAAAGTCGCTTTTACAAATACCAGTGCCTCTTTGCCATCCACATATTTACCTTTAAAATTTCTTGAATCGGGTTGCCATTCGGTATGTGCAGGGTTTTCAGAATCTCCCAGCATACGGGCCAGGTCGGTATCATGAATTATCACTACTCCTCTGACAAGCCCTTTGTCAAGCGATGAAATACCGGAAATGGTGATACCATCCCTGACAAAAAGATTTTCCGGCTTGCTTAGTGCCGTATCTTTTTCAAGAAAAGCCTGGTACCAGCAGGTTTTTGCTTCGCCGTTTACAGGATGATATTTCAGCGGCACTTTAAAAGCCACCCGTTCATTACGCTCAAATTTATCTCTCAGTAAAGCCAGTGCTTCCTCATCGGCAAACATGCTTTTATTCCACCGGGGTTTTAGTTTCAGGTCTAATTCTTTCAGTTTGAAAAATTCCACTTCCTGCAATTTGAATGTCCACTGGGCAAAGTCAAAGAGTTTTAATAAGCTTTCTCTGCTTCGTAGTTTTTTATCATCCCCGTTTGCCAGTTGCTGGAAATCGATTTTATCAACAGCGTTCTGTATTGAGTCTCTTTTGAACTCAATACTATTATCTTCTTCTGTTATTTCCACTTCCAGCCTTCCTTCCAGTATCGGATAAAAATATTGCTCAATCACAGCATAGGCCAGATGATTAATTGTTATTTCTTCTGTTAAAAAGGGTACTGCTATTGAGAAACCCGGCTGCTCTTTTCTTTGCAGTCTGAACAGATTTTCAAAATTGCTGAGTTCGTTTTTTGTTTCAACCGGCTCTGCAAAACAATCGGTGCTGTTGTATTTACCAAACATGCCGTAAGGCTTGTAGCCAAACTCTTCTTTCTTTTCATCTTCCCGGTTATGAATGCGAAGGATGCTTTGCCCCATCAGCATTTTACGCTGGTCGCTTTTCCTGACTGTGATTCCCCAAAAAGTATAAATTCGTGAAGAAGCAGGAAAGACTGTTTTGCCTAATCCCCACCTTCCCAATTGATCATCTGCTTTACCGGAACGGCCAACATTTCGCCAGAAATAATAAAAGTTGTGTGGCTGTCCGTCTTTAATATTTTCTACATAGGATTCCTTAGGGTTTCCTTCAAGTCCTTTGGTATTGAAATCCTCAAACACCAGGAATTTCATTGGAGCAGTAAAATCCGGTAATGATTGCAGACCGGAACCTGTAGCTTTTAAATGCGGCTGCAGTGTTTGTAGCAAAGGAAGATAAGACTGCGGCTGCAATGCATACTGATTGCCGGAAAGAAATATTCTTACCCTTACTGTTTCTGTTTGTTCACCCCGGTTTCTTTCATCCAGTGCATTCTGAATACCTTCTCTTACCACAGCAGTTGAAATGTTATCTATATCCCTGGTGGTAAAGAATTCTCCCTGGATGGGGTCCACATCCATATCATCACGAGAGTTGGGTTTGAAGCGCCATTCAATCATGAGTTGCTTGAATTCATTTTTTTTATCTCTAAAAATTCTTTGTGATATTCCTTTGATTGCTCTAATAATTCAATGTAAGTTTTAACAAAAACCTCTCCTGTTTCAGAGTAGGTGCTTTCCTTACGCTTAAACATATAATCACCGCTCTTGCTACCTCCAACTACATAGCATACAACTTTTGAAAACCCAGACTCTGATGCATATTTCTCCTTTAAAAAGGCTCCATAATGATATGCTTGCTCAATAGATTTTTCATCGATATTATAAAGACTACGCTTAATTTCAATTACGTATAGTATTTCACCTAATGCGTTACTACATAGAAAGTCAATTCTTCGGTTTTTTTCCTCCAATGTACTCTCAGGAAAATGGGTTTTTAATAAATCTGAATATTTGACCTCATCTTTAAACTCTAATATTCTTGGGTCTAACAGCCAAGAAAATTTTTTTAAAAAATTATGGAGGGTGGGTACTTCTTTTGTATCGGTGTTAATGTATTCTTCAAATTTTTCGATTACCGATATTCTTGATAAAGCCAAGTCGCTGTACTGTTTAGCCTCTATTGTTTTCCACTCTTCCATTAATCTCAAAAGAGACGGAATTTGCTCTGGCTTTGAAATGTCAGCAATCTTTGAAGCATAATCTTTAAAAATTTTGTTGTCGAATTTATCAATAACATTTCCAATAATATCACCTGACTCTTCGATGTCGATATTTGGGTTTTCAAGTATTGGTAGAATTATTTTATCGCTTAAATCTCTTTCATAAGTAGGTAGCTTTTTCTGCCATTCATCAACATCTATTCCCTTCTCTTTTTTTACAATCTCTTTTTTTGACTTGCCTCGGTTTACTCTCCATTCCGATCCAATTTTTTTGATTACTAATTGCAAGTAATTTTGTAATTCCTTAGTTTTATCATTTTCCCAGATTAGAGAATGTCGATCAGTTGAAATTACATCTTCTTTAAATTCATCTATGAAGTCTATCTCTAAATACCCCGTCACATATGTGTGAAAATTGTCATTATCTCTTAAGCCATAAAAACTAGCGTTATTTACAATTTTTCCTCTTGATGTTAAATAAATGCCACTCATTTCAGTGTCTTTTATCGGTGTTTCGGTTGTAAATATTGAGCCGAAGACTAGGTTCCAGAACTCATAATTCTTTCCGTATTTTTCATCAGGGAAGTCCCATTTAAACTGAACATTTAATCCATTAAATTTTAATTCATTAATTACAGCTATTGGGGTGTTTCCGTTTAGTGAAAGTTCTACGCTCATTTTGTCGAAAATCAAAAACTTCTTCGAAAGATTGACAGCAATACTATTTAAGTCAAATCCAGACTTTCTTCGTATTTGTTTTAGTATAATTCTCGTTCCCTTTTCTTCTGAGTTAGCAATAGTATCTTTGGGAAGAAGCAATTCAGGAGAATAATTTCCTTTGCTATTTTTAATATCTTCTAAGTTCATCTTGAAATGGTTTTTAAAACCATCTTTAATCGAAATGACTTCAATTATATCACAAATCCCAAAAACTGATAGTTTTCCAAGACCTTTTTTGCCAATTACTTTTCTTCCTTTTTTGCTAGTCTGCTTATTCTCTTCTGCCCTTCTATTTCTTCCAATCACCAGGTACTTTTCATTTAATTCAGAGAATGTCATGCCTTCCCCAAAGTCTATGTATTCGATTTCTTTTATTTCTTTCTTGTCTGTGAAATTTATTATTGCTTTCTCAGAATCAGCATCCCAAGAATTAGAAATTAATTCTGATAAAACACTTGGCAATTTTGAGTATAAAGAAATACCTAAATGTTCTATAGTGTTTGGGTCAAACCTTAAAAGAAGTGTATCACTCATAAAAGATTTTTCAGTTTATTGGCTATTTTTTCAGCCATTAATGGCGGCACCGCATTCCCAATCTGTTTAAAAGCAGCCGTTCTGTTCTTTCCTTCTTTCACTCCTTCAAAATAAAAGTCATCAGGAAAAGATTGCAGGCGGGCAGCTTCCCTTATAGTTAAGGAGCGGTTCTGTTTTATATCCGGGTGTATGTAATAGTGTCCGTCTTTGGCAATATGGGCCACCACGGTTTGGGAATAGGCAGCTTTATCATTCACTACTTTAAACCGGTCAATAAAAGAATCCCTGTTTTTATGTGATTTTAAACCATCTTCCAGGTCATTATAATTCAACCGCTTACCATTCTGCAAAGCCCTTACTGCAATGCGATAAATTTCTTTATCCTGTTCTGTGTGCGGCCGTGCCACATGCTGTGTAAGTATATCAATTCCGTTGCGTATGCCTGTGTTGTTCAGATAAGATGGCGTTTGTTTAACAGCATAAGAAGTATAGCGATCCACACCTTCTCCTGCCTTCAGGGCCGGAAGATCATTCAGCAATTCACTTACAGTATGTTTTGTTTTGGTTCTTATTTTTTCCAGATCCGGCACTTCAATCTTTTTATCTTTTTGCCAGCCAATGATAATTACCCTTTTTCTGTTTTGAAGTACGCCAAAGTTGTTGGCTTCCACAGTAAACAGTTTCATGTGATAGCCTTTCTTTTCAAAAAGCTTTTCCATGTTCTCCAGATAAATACCGGAGCCTGCAGACTTTAAGCCCAGCACATTTTCAAACACAAACAATTTAGGCTGGTACTTCTCCAGGTATTTTGCATACTGCACATACAGGTAATTGCGGGGGTCGCCTTTCATGCCATCTTTACGCCTTGCCCTTCCCACTAATGAATAAGCCTGGCAGGGGGGGCCGCCAATAATTAAATCAACCTTGCGTTTTCCTAGCAGTTCTTCAATAGCCTTGTGAATTTTAGGATTATTATCTCCGCCAATCGGCAGATTAATCACACTATTCAATAACTCCTGTGGTATTTCTGCATATAACTCCTTACGGGTAATTTCTCCTTTCAGGTATTTTTCATAAACATCTTTCCGGTTATTGTTTAACAGCCAGTGATAGGCCACCCTTGTTTTTAATGTGTAACAGGCCGCTTCATCCATCTCCACATGTGCAATAGGGGTATAACCGGCCCTTCTAAAACCCTCAGATAGCCCACCGGCTCCGGCAAAGAGGTCGATAAAATTCATGGAATGGTTTTTTGCAGGCAAGTTAGTTATGGTTTTCGTAAAGTTATTGGCTTTTACTTCACTTAGCAAAATTTTGTAATAACCTTATGCCAGTTTGTTCAGCAGCTTGTAAAGTGTCTTTTCTCTTTTATCAGGCTTCAATTCACATTCCCATAACGTAATAATTTTCCAGCCGTTTTCTTTCAGCGTCTTTACCGCTTTTTTATCATTCGCTTTGTTTGTGTTTATTTTGTTAAGCCACCATTCAGTTCGGGTTCCGGGTACTTTGTAATATTTACAGTTGCTGTGGCCATGCCAAAAACAGCCATGTACAAAAATTATAGTTTTATGTTTTGGCAGTACTATATCAGGCTTCCCGGGGAGGTTTTTTTTATGCAGCCTGTACCTGTAGCCCTCACCAAATAAAAACTGCCGCACCATCAACTCCGGTTTGGTGTTGGTGCTTTTAATCTGCTGCATATTATAGCGGCGCTGCTGTGGGTTATGTACGTCGGTCATAAAATTACGGCAAATGTATGGCCTGCTTTTTAAGATACCCCCCACCAGGCTTGTAGTATAATGTATTTTTATCGTACATTTAGCTACCAAAATTCCACGACAAACTGCTCCCCCCTAAAGCCTCAACACCTTTTTCTAAAACCAACGGATGAAGTATTTCTTATACCCTGTACTTTTATTTTTTTGTACATCATTCATTACACAGCAGGTAGCCGCCCAGCTATTTCCCGGTATCAGGGTTAATGGCCGTGCCATTGCAAAAGGCGATACCATCAATGTTTGCCGCGGAAGCTCCATTACCTACGAAACCATCGCTACAGGTTTTACGTCTATCGACTGGCGCTTTAAACTGGGTACGCCTGCCACAAGCACAAGCTCAACTCCCCAAACGATTACATACAATACAGTTGGTATAGATAGTACAGTACAGCTTATACGCAGTGCTACCAACCGGGATTCTACCTTTATATATGTACGGGTTAGCGCTACCAAGCCAACTGCTAACTTCAATTTTGCACCAGATAATGTTTGCGGCAATACCACGGTTGCTTTTACCAACAGCTCTGCAGGGCAGGGCAACAGCTACCAGTGGAATTTTGAAGACGGTACTGTTACCACCGCTGCCAATCCCAGTCACCAGTTTTTAAATGCGGTGGGTACTGGTGGTACACAGGTATATAATGTACAGCTCATCGCCACCAATATTTTTGGATGTAAAGACACGGCTACAAAGCCCATCAATATACAACGTGTGCCCAGTGCGGCCATCAACACTGCCGAAAATGATGTAACGTTTGGCCCCTTTAATGGCGTGGAAACTTTTCGCAGGTGTGCTATCACGGCAACGCATACCTTCCAGTTTATCAACCAGTCCACCACCACCAGCACCAACCAGTCGTACACCATACAATGGGGTGATGGTTCGCAGGATACCACGTTTACCACCTGGGCGCCGGGCAGCATTATACAGCATACCTATCCCATTGGCAACCGCACCATGACGGTGAGGGTAAGAGGGCAAAACGGTTGCGAGGGCATAAAAAGGTATAATGTTTTTTTGGGCACTAATCCCGGTGGTGGCTTCATCAGTCTTGGCAACACAGATATCTGTGCGCCGGATTCTTTGCGGTTTGTAATAACGGGGTACAACAATAATTCGCCGGGAACGGTATACCGGGTTTCTGTAAATGATGGCAGTGCAGCACAGTTATTTACACATCCGCCACCGGATACCATTACGCATATATTTAATTATACCTCCTGCGGCACAAATAGCAGCAATGGCGCTAATAATTTTTCCAATTCATTCCGGGCAACGCTGGATATCGAAAATCCCTGTGCCAGTACCAGCGTAAGTGTAATCCCTATTTTGGTGTCGGGCATGCCACGGGCTGTTGTTTCAGTATCGCCGGAAAAAACAGTATGTGTTAACAGCAATGTTACCATTTTCAATGGCGGCTCCTATGGCGGTATAGTAACAGCTACGGGTGGGGGCAATTCTACCTGCGTAAATAATGGTGCAGTGGTATGGACGATAACGCCAGCAACTGGCTATACCCTTAATAGCGGCACACTTGGGTCACTCAATGGTAATCATACCAATGGCCTGTTGTGGACTTCAGGCAGTAATTTTTTAAATGTACGGTTCAATGCCCCGGGTAATTATACGGTAAAGCTGTATATCCACAACACCCGTTGCGGTATGGATAGCGCCACCGAAATAATATGTGTACGTAATCCGCCCCAGGCCGCATTCAGTATGAGCAACAAATCATCCTGCGGTACCGGCACCACTACCATGAGTACCACATCCACTGCCGGCTCCTGCCTGGGGGATAATTACAACTGGCAGGTTACTTATATTGATAACCAGGGCTGTGGCAATACTACATCACCCACTTTCAGCTTTATCAATAATACAGATGCATCTTCTCAAAATCCATCTATACAATTTAACACCCCGGGCAAATATGCCATACAACTCACGGTGGCGGCTATAGGCACAGGAGGCTCCTGTATACCGGCAATCGGCAGGGATACTTTTACAGTAAAAGAAAAGCCCAACTTGAGCATTAATGCCATTAATGCTATTTGCCCCGGTAATACCGTTTCGCCGGTGGCAGTTATTACTTCCTGTTATGCAGACAGTACCCTTACTTACAACTGGACATTTACCAACGGCAGTCCTGCATCGGCAACCACAGCAGTGCCGGGCGCCATCGCTTATAATACTCCCGGCACACGGGCTGTAAAGCTGGATATCACCAACGAATGTGGCGTAACCTCCGCTACTGCTTCGGTAAATGTAATAGCAGCACCACCCGCCAATGCAGGGGCTGATAAAAACATTTGCAGCGATGGCAGCACCACCATTGGCACAGCAGGAACGGCTGGTATTACCTACGAGTGGCAGCCTGCAACAGGCTTAACCACACCTAATGCAGCTATTACCGAAGCCACGCAGTTTTACACAGGGCCTAATGCAGACACTGTATATAAATATGTGGTAAAAGCTTCGGCCGGGATAAACTGCTTTTCAACGGATACGGTTGAAATAACCGTTAAAAAAAGACCAACTGTAACTACGGCACCATTAAGCAGCACGGTATGTGAAGGCTTGAGTGCAGAGCTTACTGCTGCCGGTGCAGTAACCTACCTGTGGCAGCCGGCAGCCGGGTTGAATGTAAACAATCGGGACACTGTTGTGGCTACACCTGCTGCCACAACACAGTATGCCGTAATTGGTACAGCGCCCAACGGTTGTACGGATACGGCAACTGTAACAGTACAGGTACAGGCTTACCCGAATACAAATGCCGGTAATGACAGCGTGGTATGTAACAACACCAGTACGGTACAGTTTACCGGTTCACCGGCAGGTGGTGTTTGGTCGGGTAACCATGTCAGCAGCAGTGGTGTGTTTAATCCCCAGGCGGCAGGCAATGGCAGTTATTTTATCCGGTATTCGGCTACGTTGAACCAGTGCACCAAAACAGACAGCCTTAGGGTAACTGTAATAGATCCACCGGTTGCACAGGCCGGAAACGATACAACAGTATGCCAAAGCAGCACAGCACTTGCATTTTCGGCCCTGCCGGCAGGAGGTAGCTGGTCGGGTTCCGTATGGATAACGCCGGGTGGCAGCTTTACCCCGCTTGTGCCCGGAACTTTTACATTGGTGTACAGTTTTGGCGGTGGCTCCTGTATTGCCACCGATACCATGCTGGTAACTGTACAGGACAGTATCACCAATAACAGCATCAGCCCTAACCAGTCGGTATGTATCAATACGCAACCGGCAATTATTACAGGGCTTGCCGCCACAGGTGGCGCTGGCACACCGGCCTACCTTTGGCAGCGCAGTACCGACAGTATTAACTGGATACCCATACCCGGTGCTAACGGTATTAGCTATACGCCGCCGGTGCTTACCAGCACCACCTGGTACCGCCGCATCGCATTTACCACTTTGTGCCCCGGAGTGCTGGGCAGTTTTAGCCTGCCTGTGAAAATAACTGTGAGGGAAGATGCCCGGGCAGATTTTACGGCAACAAAAAATTCGGGCTGCACACCTTTTGATCTTGGTACGGTGATACAGGTAAATACTTACCCCGACCGCAATGGCCAGTACCAGTGGTTTGCCAATGGGGTGTCTGTAGGTACTAATCCAGCCGGGTTCTTTCCCGGGTATATTATGCCTAACAGTAGTGATACGGTAATAGTACAGCTTAAAACGCTTAGCCAATATGGCTGTAAAGCCGATTCGGTAACGCAGCAGTTTATTACATTTAAAACGGCAGTGGCACAGTTTACAAAAGGCAATGCCAAAGGCTGTGGCCCATTAGTCGTTCCTTTTACCAATACCAGCAACCTGCTAAACGGGATAGAATTTTTCTGGGATTTTGGTAATGGGATTACCAGTACAGATGCCCAGCCCGGCAGTATAAATTTTGAAGCCAGCCCTAACTTTAATGATACCACCTATTATGTAACACTTAAAGCATACAATGGCTGTGATACCACCGTTTGGAGAGACAGCGTGGAAGTAAGAGCCAATCCCAAAGCAAGATTTGGTGTGCCCACCACATCGGGGTGCTCGCCATTTACCCTGGCGATTAATAATACCTCACTTGGCGGGCCTAATACCTATTATTGGGATTTTGGTAACGGGGATACAAGAACCACTACAACAACCGGCATTTTAAATTATACGTATAATACCGGCACACTGGTTGATACTTTTACCATTCAACTGATTGCCGAAAATGAATGCGGCACCGATATAACGGCTATTGATATACGCATTGCCCCCAATGTAATTGTGCCGCAAATTAATATTGGTGGTGCCAATTTGTTTGGTTGTGTGCCCCATGTGGTTCGCTTTATCAACAGCACGCCGGGTGCCACCGGCTTCAGGTGGGATTTTGGCGATGGTACGCCGGTAATTGTTACCAGTAATAATGAAACCAGCGTTACCCATACGTATAACAAACCTGGCGATTTTACCGTAAAAATTGATATCACCAATGGCTGCAGCGATACCACAGCCTTCAGGCAGGTAACGGTGTATGCTAAGCCTAAAGCGGCATTTAATACAAATGCTCAGTTGTATTGTATTGGTGATACGGTGAAAATCAATAACAGTTCAACCGATGCTACTAACTACCGCTGGTTTTGGGGCGATGGGCAATCATCTGCCGGCGAAACACCGTTACATGTATATACCATACCGGGAGATTATGATATTGTACTACGTGCCGAGCGTACCAATAATTTTGGAGTAGTATGTTTTGATACAGTATTTCAAACGGTAAGCCTTTTGGGCAAGCCGGATGTGCAACTGCAAAGTAATATCAATATATCGCACTGTGCTCCGTTTACGGCAACAGTTACTGCTCCGGCAATTATCAATGAAGCGGCAACCTGGTATTTTTATGACACTACAGTTACGCCATCGCTTATTATGGCCAACGGCGTATCGGCACAATATACATTTAACAATGCCGGTACCTTTAAGGTAAAAATGGTTGCGGTTAATGCCGCTGGCTGTACAGACAGTGTTGAAAAAACATTTACGGTACGGGCAACACCCGAAGCTGCATTTACACCAGGCGATTTAAACATTTGCAAAACGGATACCATCATTGCCTGGCAAAATACCAGCATACTAAAAGATAACGGACCGCTGAGTTATCGCTGGCTGGTAGATGGGGTACAGCTTTCTACAAACGGAAATTTTACACACCGGTATGTTGCAGCGATGTCTGCACTTCCCCGGCAGTTCCTTACCCAACTGGTAGCCACCAATATACTGGGTTGCAGCGATACTGCATCCGCTACAGTACAGCTTAATCCTTTGCCGGTGGCACAGTTCAGCCTGATTAATCCGTCTGATTGTGTACCCTTTAGTCCTGTGGTGGTGAATAACGCCACATATACAGATGCCTACCAATGGCTGCTCAATGGCCAGCCCATCAGCACGGAGGCCAGTCCTGCTTTTACAATAACGCAGGCCGCCACCCCTTATACACTCACCTTAGTGGCGAATAATGTGTATGGCTGCAAGGCCGATACATTTGCCGTAAGCTTTACATCGAGGATAAAGCCAACGGCAGCATTTACTGTAAACGATACCCTGGGTTGCAACGGCACATTAAATGTAATTACGGCCAACAGGTCTGCCAACGCCAATGCATATACCTGGAACTGGGGCGATGGCAGCCCCACTGTGGCATTTAACAGCCCCACCCATTTGTACAACAACCTGGGCCGCTATGCTATATCGCTTATAGCCAGCGATGGGGTGTGCAGGGATACAGCAGTACAATTTGTAACCATCTCTACAAATCCTGTGGTTGAATTTGCCGGTAATCCGCTTACAGGATGTGGCACCACCACAGTACAGTTTAGCAACCTTACACAAAATGCTACCGACTTTAGCTGGTATTTTGGGGATGGCGGTATGAGCAACAGCACCAACCCGGTGCATGATTTTGCGCCACGCAATTCGCCGTATAGCGTAAAGCTGGTGGCGTATAATACCGGCGGCTGTAAAGATTCGCTGGTAAAGCCTAACTATGTGCTGGCAAAAATTCCGCCTGCGGCTGATTTCAACATCAATCCCTCACCGGTGATTACCATACCTAATTACACTTTTAGCTTTACCAATCTTACCCCTAACAGTAATAAGTATACGTACCAGTGGGATTTGGGTGATGGCACTTATGCGGATACAAGGGATGTGCCCGACCATAAGTATGCCGATACCGGTAATTATATTATACAGCTAACTGTACTGGATACTAATATGACCTGCAGCACCACCGTGGTAAAAATTGCAAGGATAGATGGCATACCGGGCTACCTATATGTGCCCAATGCTTTTTATCCTAATAGTATTCAAACACAGTTCCGCAGTTTTAAACCATTGGGTAAGGGGTTGCAGGAATACCACCTGCAAATATTTGATGCCTGGGGTAAGCTGCTTTTTGAAACCCGTGAATTAGATGCCACCGGCGCACCCGTTGCAGGCTGGGATGGCACTTTTAAAGGACAGCCTGTAAAGCAGGACACCTATGCCTGGCGGATAAGGGCGGTGTTTAAAAACGGGAAACAATGGGATGGTATGGTGTACGATAACATTCCGGGAAAAAAATCGGGGGTAACATTTGGCACGCTGGTGTTATTCCGGTAGCCAGTTTTTTGTTGTGTGGCACCAATACCCCGGCACAACTGATAAGATAGAACCAAACAATTTATGCGATACTGTATACTGTTTTTTTTACTGGCACTGCAGGGTAGTGCACATGCACAGGATGCCCTGTTTAGCCAGTATTACAATACACCATTGTATATGAACCCCGGCTTAACGGGCTGTGGCAAAAGCAATATGCGGCTTACGGCTGCAGGCAAAATGCAATGGATGAACCTCAACCAGCCTTTCAAATATTTTACCGGAGCAGCCGATATTTCTTTTTTTGATGATTACCTGCGCAACATTTGCAACCTCGGTGCCATTGTAAACCACAGCCGCCGGGGAGCATTACAAAACACCAGTCTTTCAGGTATTGTAGGCCGTAGTTTTGGCACATCCGGCGAAAGTTGTTCCAATTGGTTTTTGAGCATAGCCCTGCAGGCGGGTTACAACTTTAGCAATGTGGGCACCAATTATTTATTGTTTGCCGACCAGTTGGATCAAAACGGTATTACCGGCAATCCTTCGCAGGTAGACCTATTCAATAACGGCAATACGGCACGAAATTATTTTGATATGTCTTCCGGCTTTGTATTTACGTTTGGCGATTTTATGCTGGGCGGTGCAGTACACCATTTAAATACACCCGAAATAAGTTTTAAAGGCGCCAGTGCCAACAGCAAAATGCCCCGCAAAGTAACCGGCCATCTGAGTTGGGTATATGATAACGGCGATTTAAAAATTAAACCTACCGTAATCGGTTTGGCACAGGGGCAAAGTAAAGCGCTGATAGGTGGTATGCTGTTCGACTTTAATGATTTTCCTATAGAGCTTGGCCTGTGGTACAGGAATAATATGGGTCTGGCTTACAACAATGCTTTTACCATTGGTTTCAACTGGAAGTTTGGCAATACCCGGATTGTTAATACTAACCGTAACGACTATCTTTCTAAACTGGGGATAAGCTACGATGCGGAAGCCCGTAAGCCGGGCATTGGCACCACCCACGGCAGTATGGAAATGGGCTACCAAAAAAACATTATCATCAACAACGATTTTAAATGCCCTACTGCTACTTCGGGGCAGTGTGGTTACAGGTTTCCCTGGGAGTTTTTTTAGGCAATTACCTGCAGCCAAAGATTATAACCTTACTGAAATACCCGGGCTGAAATTGAATACCTGGTCGGGTACAAACAGTGCCACCTGCCCTTTATTATGCTGGAAATAAATGCGGCATCGAAAATAAAAAATCAAGCAAGTATTTTCGGAAATTAAGCAGTTGTGCTTTGCTGCTGTAAGCAGTACAGCTAATATGCATCATTACAATCACCCGGAATATATTTATGCGGTGCATATCCACTGGTTTTGAATTTTATTTCAGCAGCCTAAAGCCATTGTTTTTATTCGGCCGTAGCATACAATGCCCTTCCTTTTCTTGCTCCTGTATGTACGCCTGCATCTATCGTTAGGGTGCCATTTACCAGTACATACTTAAACCCAACGGAATACTGGTGCGGTTGTTCAAAAGTGGATTGGTCGGTTACGGCTTTTTCATCAAACACTACTATATCTGCGTTCATGCCTTTCCGTAACAGGCCGAGATGCTTCAGGCGAAACCGTTGTGCAGGCAATGATGTCATCCGCCGTATGGCTTCCTCCAGTGAAATGATTTTTTTGTCTCTTACATAATGCCCTAATATCCTTGCGTTGGTGCCGTAGCCACGGGGATGCGGTGCACCCTGCCCATACTCCCTTATGCTGGCATCGGAGGCAAACATGTTAAAGGGATACTGCATGATGTATTGTACATCGGCTTCACTCATGCCATGAAATACCATACCGGCTCCGCCCTGCTGTATCATTTCTATTATGGTGAATGCTTCATCCCTTGCCGTATGCCTGTGTTTTTTCAGCAGGTTTATTTCCTCAATACTTTTGCCATTTAAGGAGGTATCGGCTTTATAGTAAGCCACCCGGGCATAACTGTAATGGCTAAGCCCACGCTTTTGCAACTTAGCCAGCATGTAGCTGATAATTTGTTTTTGTACTGCAGGCCTTGCCAGGCGGGCATTTACCGAATCCTGCCCATCGGCTAAAATATAGTCGGGTAGTAATGTGCTGAGTGAGGTACTGCTTGCGGTGTATGGGTATTGGTCTATCGTTACATCAATGCCTTTTTTACGGGCATTGACGATCATCGCCAGTGTTTGCCGGCTGCGCCCCCAGTTTTGCTGGCCGCTGCATTTAAAATGCGAAATCTGTACCGGGATATTTGCGGCTTTTCCAAT
Organism: uncultured Chitinophagaceae bacterium; assembly: GCA_937873715.1. Lineage (GTDB taxonomy): Bacteria > Bacteroidota > Bacteroidia > Chitinophagales > Chitinophagaceae > Ferruginibacter. The sequence continues at coordinate 236,860 of CALMYJ010000003.1, read as the reverse complement.
ATGCAGTGCTTCTTCAATGGCCTGGGTAATACTATCGCCTTCATCCCTCATGTGTGTGGCGTAAATACCATTGTATTGTGCGGCAATTTTTGCCAGCCGCACAATTTCATCTGTAGCCGCATAAGTGCCGGGCACATATATTAAGCCGGTAGAAAAACCAACAGCGCCGGCCTGCATGGCTTTGGTTACGAGGGTTTCCATTTGCTGCAGTTCGGCTTCGGTGGCCTTACGTTTGGCCTTACCCATCACGGCTTTGCGTATATCATTGTGGCCGATTAAGGATGCCACATTTATCGACAGCCGCAACGAATCAATCCAATGCAAATAAGTACCAATATCAACATTAGAGGCACCACAATTGCCGGTGATAACCGTGGTTACCCCATCATAAATAAAATTATCTGCAGTAGGTGTTTTAGCCTCATCGTCTTCAATATGGGTATGCACATCTATAAAACCCGGCGCCACAATTAAGCCGGTTGCATCAATTAGTTTTGCTGCAGGCAGTGTAATGTTTTTTTGTATGGATACAATCTTGCCGTCTTTTACAGCTATATCAGCTACATACCAGCTATTGCCGGTGCCATCAATAATACGGCCGTTTTTTATCAATACATCAAATGCCGGTTGTGCACCGGCCTGTTGACAAATCAAGATGAGTATGATTAAATGTCGTAGCATAGTTTACTCCCCGGGATGATATTTTTTTTCGGCATAGCGCAACACGTCTTCTTTATAAAATAATACTTCTTTAAACTGTCCTTTGCTGTACATTTCCAACTGGTCGGTAAAATGTAGCGATTGTGCATTGCCGCTGTTGCCACCTGCCAGTAATGATTTGGCTTTAATCCTGTTACCAAATTCAACCACACATATAAAGCTGTTGCCACTTACCCCGTAGCGTTTATTGCTGTTGTTAAAATACCGGCTTACATAAGATGGCAGTGCCCCCCAAGTGGAGGAGGCAAAAGGTACAGGATAGCTTATTGCCGAATCTGAAAAGTGCGGCTGTACATCGCCACTGATGCGCTGGTAACGGTTAATAGTACCCCATTTTACCTGCCAGGTACCGTGGCTTTCGGTAAGCTGCTGTATGGTTTGTACCAGGGGCTGTAGCAGTTGTTCCGGAGTTGCGGTGGCTGCAAATTCCTGTACGGTTTGTACCTGGTCTTTTTCGCCTTCATCAATATACACACGGCGTAAATTGGCAGGCAGTTTTTCGGCCCATTCAATGGCCAGTGTTACTGCTACCGAATTTTCATCCATATCGTAATGCCATTTTTTTAATATCCCGATGGCATCCGTCAATACTGTAAAGAGGCTGTCGCCGGGATGTATATTTTGGTCAAATGCCCTTGTTAGTGCAGGCACCAGTATTTCAAATGCGGCCAGTTTTTTGTTGTAGCCCAGTTCAATCATTTTGTCTATTGTAATACTGGTGGCCGTATCCAGCAGTCTTGCTGCATTAATGCCCCTGAAGTTTTCGCCATCAGGCGCCATATAGGGCAGGTAATTACTCCGTAAAGGACTGGCGCTGCCCGATACGGTAAAGGGTGTGGCATTACAGTTTTGTATATACGCCGTTGATGGGTTGTACACATGCACTAGTTCATCAATGCTGTGCAGGCCCTGCCATTCAGTTGCCGTTATGGTACCATCTACCGGCAGGCTCCAGTTGTAGCGGGCATCCCGTTTGGGTACATAGTTGCCGTGCCAGTACGCAATATTACCCTTACTGTCGGCAAACACGGTGTTGTTGCTGGTATTGGCAGTAAGCGCCATGTTTTGTTTGTAGCTGTCCAGGCCGGTGGCTTTGGTGCGCTGCCAGCTTTGTATAAGGCTGGTACTACTGCGGTTTAAAGAGCGTACGCTGATATATTTGCCATTACGCTTTGTCATTACCGGGCCATGATGGGTAAACCATGCGGTAAATTTTTTTGAAACTAAACTGTCGCCTGCAGTGTAGTGGAGTACAATTTCTTTTTGCAGCATTTTTTTTAACCCGCCATCATAGTGGTAAAATATGCCGTTGTTCGTTTTTACCACATCTTCTTCATACATATCCGATACATCTACGTTGCTGCTGGTGTGCATCCAGCCACAATGCTCATTAAAACCCTGGTACACAAAAAACTGGCCCCAGGTAGCAGCGCCGTAGGCATTTAACCCGGCTTTACTTACCACATGCACTTCGGGCCTGAAATAAAAAGTTACATGCGGATTAATGTAGAGTATGGCATTGCCAGAGGCTGTTTTTGAAGGTGCTACGGCAAAGCCATTGGAGCCGCTGCTGTACTCCTGCTTTAAGCTGCGGTATGTGGCAAGGTTGCTGTTGTTGGTATAAAAATCTTTGAGCTCTGCCGCGGTAATATCACCGGTACTGATGGCACCAATGCTGCCGTCCGTCCAAAGCAAAGGATACCAGGGTTGAAATTTTTTAAGCAGTAAAGGCTTTACTGCCTTATGGGTGTGCAGATAATAATTAATACCATCGGCAAAGGCATTTAACAGTTGCTTTAACCAGGCCGGGGCTTTGTTGTAATCTGCAATGGCTTCGGCAGAATCAATTATAAGGCGGATGTAGAGGTCGTTGTATAGGTCAGCCTCGCCGGTAAGCTCACTCATTCTGCCAAGCTTTTCAATATAGTTTAACTCTATTCTTTTAAAATCATCTTCACATTGAGCGTACATTAAACCAAATACAGCATCGGCATCTGTTTTGCCATATACATGCGGTATGCCCCATTTGTCGCGGATGATGGTAACATTTTGGGACTGTGTTTTAAAACGGGTAATTTCCTGCGGCGTAAAAGATTGTGCTATTACAGTACTCACACCCTGCAACAGCAGCAAAACCAGTAAACGTAAACCGTTGTGCATAGAAAAAAATGAAACAGGAAGTTAGGCAAGATTTTTTGCATTGCTAAAACTGCTGTGCGTATAAAATGCAAAAGCCGGGAAAACCCGGCCCCGCTGTTTGTAAAAATTATTTTTTAATCCTTTTCTTTCATTTCCTTTTTCTCTATTTCTTTCATCTTTTTTTCGGCTATCTTTTGCTGTAGTAATAAATTTTGTTCTGCGGTAAATATTTTTTGCAGGCCCATATTTAATGTTTCATCAATGGCCTGTTTGGCTTTTTTTTCAGCTTTTTTTGCCTCGTCTGTTTTGTCTTTGCCCTCGCCGGGGTACTGCTGTTTTAATGCCTGCTTAGCCTGCTCCGCTTTTGCAACCATGGGTAGTATAAGCGCCTGCTGTGCTGCGGTAATATTATACTCCTCTTTTAACTTAGCCAGCTTACGGGATATTTTTTCTTCCGGGCTTTCCTTCTTTTTTTCTTTTTGCTGCTGCAAGGCTATCAGTTGTTCGGCATTGAGTGCTTGCGAAAGCAATTCATTTTCCTGCAGTTTAAGGGCCAGTTGTTGTTTTTTCTTTTCTGCTTTCAGGCTGTCTTTTACGGCCTGGGTTGCTCCGGCATCTTGCATCAGGGTTTCGTAATGTTTTTTTAGCGAATCTTTTTTTGCCTCAAAGATGCTGTCGGTTGCTTTTACCAGCGCCTGTTGTTCGGTGCTGAGTGCTGTGGTGTTTGCGGCCGGGTTTGTTTCGTCAGCATTGCAGGCAATAAGGAATAGTGCTACGGCTGTGCCTGAAAGGAGTTGATGTATTCGTTTCATTATTGTAAATTAAATCCTGTTCATTATGCTGATGCGGCCGAAATAGCTGCAGGCTGCAGCAGGCCTGTTGCTTTGGCAGATGCTGTTTTTTTAACTGCAGGTTTTTTCTTTTTGTTGCGTCCCCACCAGATTGCAAAGCCGGTTACCGGCATGCTGGCGGCTACAAGGCTGGCTAAAAAAGCAAGGATTTTTCCAAACAACCCAAAAAATGCTCCGGTATGTAAATCCCTGTTGCTGTGCTTTACCTTATCTCCTGCGCTGTAATTGGCGTACAGGTTTGCCTGCATGATATTGCCGGTATTGGGGTTAAAATGCAGTTCGTTGGTTTTTTTGTAAGTGGAGGAGGGATAATGCATTTTTATTTTGAGTACATCACCGGGTTTTTGTGGATAATTGATGTGCACTTCCGTAGCACCGGGATAATGCTTTGCAGCAATGGCATAAGCCACTGCAGGCTGAAGGATGGCATCATTCAGATCGTCGGCATCAATTTTAGGTGGCTTGGGTTTTACATAAGCCGAACCGGTTACGGCATAGGTGGCCTGCTTCATCCAGTCAAATGACATATACATTCCTGTGAGTACAATCAATAGCAGTATTACCGAACTGTAAAAGCCAAACACATTGTGAAAATCGTAGTTAACTCTTTTGGCGCTGGCATCCCATTTTACTTTAAACGATTGCTTGCGCCTCGCTTTATTACCCGGCCACCAAAGTATAATACCACTAATGAGCAGTACCAGGAAGATGAGCACATTGATACGGATAATCCATTTACCGGTTTCGCCCAGCAGGAGCGAAGTGTGCAGTTTTTCTACCGTATGCAGCCAGTCGTGGCGGCTGTATTTTTTTATGATGCTGCCTGTGTAAGGGTTAATGGCAACCGCTTCATCTTTATCGAAATGCACCTGCCAGGCCCGGTTGGGCTCGCTGTAAAGGCGCAGTTGTTTGATGGTTGCTGCAGGATAAGCTGCTTTTATATGTTGTTCCACTTTATCCAAAGCCACAAAAGATGCGCCGGTAACGGGGGTTACAAAACGTATTTCTTTTTGGGTAAAATCTCTTATTTCTTTTTCGAACACAAAGAGGCAGCCTGTAATACTTACAATAAATACCACAAGGCTGCTGGCAAGGCCCAACCACAGGTGCAGCTTGCCCGAAATTTTTTTGCCCGTTTTTTCTTTTTTTGCCTTTGTTTGTTTCATGTTTGTAAAAAGCAAAGTTGCACAGCCGGTAAACTGCTGCACAACTGGTACATTATTTTTTTAAGTCCTATCGTATGTTCCATTGCAGACTAAGCATGATGGTTGACGAATAGTTTTCTCTTTCAATATCATAGTTCTGCATTATGCCTGCAGCATTATATACTCTTTTTCTTACTTCTTTGGTATTGGTAAGCAGGTTTTGCCCGGCCAGCCTCACGGCAAGTTTTTGAGTAACATTCCAGTTGGCAAAAATATCCAGCCTTTGGATGTCGGTATTTTCTTTTGTTTCGTAGCTGCCGTCGTTTTTTGTATCAGCTTCGTTGTTAATGGGCACTTTATTATAGTTGGCCCCAATGCTAAATCTTCTGTTTGTGGTAATGTATTCCAGGCCGAGATTGTACACATAATTGGGCTGGCCTTTGAATTTGCGCAACTGTTTTGTTTTGGCATCAATAATTTCGGAACGCAGCAGCGAATAGTTCATCCTTGGTATAAACTGGCCAATACGGCGAATGTTTATAATATACCGGGCATCCAGTTCAAACCCCCACACCTTACCGTTACCGCCATTCACCTGTTGGGTTACATATCGGTTTGCAGCTTCATCCAGGTATATTTTATTTTCAATTACATTTTTAACGTTGCGGTAAAAAGCATTAAAACCAATTACACCAAGTTTTTGTGCTTTGCCCAAAAAATACTCGAACCCGGCATCGCCACCGGTTGAAATTTCGGGTACCAGTTCGGGATTGCCAATATTATCCGGATCGGCCATGGTGCCTTTTTTTAGTTCAAGAAATGGCGAAAGCTGATCGAATTGGGGGCGGCGTACCGTACGGGCAACATTTGCCCTGAAATTGATGGCATCAGTAATATTCCACAGGTAATTTAAAGAGGGGTTAAATGTGCTGTAATTGTATTTGCCCTGCACTAGTGTATCTACGTTACGGGTGTTAAAATATTTTGAGGAGGTACTCACTTTTGTAAGTTCGCCTCGTATGCCGGGGTTGAGGATATGCCTGTTGCCTATACGAATTTCATCGGCCAGCCATATATTAAGCCTGTCTTCACCCGCCAAATACCTGTCTTTCGCACCGGCTTTTTCCGGTGTACCGTTTTTGGTTTTTGTTTTATCCCTTTCCCTGTCTTTGGTACTTGCTTCAAAGCCGGCAGATAAGGTATGTGCAGCCCCGCTGTAATTGTAGGTTAACCTTGCCAGCCCTTCTTTATCCTGCTTGGTTTCGGTTTCGGTGTTGGTTTCTGTTTGCGTTATTCCGTCGGCCTTGTATTTGAATACATTTTTGTTTTTAACCTCACTATACACCTGGTACAGGGGCCTGAAAATAAACTGGTGCTTTGCCGATGGCCTAAAGCTGTAAGTGCTACGCAGTGCCCAACCGGTACGGTCTTTTATTTCCCGGTTTGTTTCGGATGTGGTATCAATTTTAGTGTTGCCGCCCGAAGTAGTGTATTTGTATGATGGTTTGTTTAATCCTTTATCTTCTTGCGAATACAGGTAAATGGGATCGAAGTTTACCTGGTGTTTATCAGAAAGGCGCCAGTTGATGCGTGGGGCAAAGTTGGCTTCTTTATATCTTTTTTGTTCGTTTTCCACATCACCGCTTTGCAATACATCGTTTTTATACGACTCCTTAAATTTTATTTTAGGCGCCACCCTGGTTTGATAACCACCGTTGAATAAGAGGTTGAGTTTTTTACCCAGTGTGGTGCCAGCTTGTATGTAAGTGTCGTATACATTGCCGTTATCTTCTACCTTACCAACACTGGCATTAAAGCGAAGTGTTTTGCGGTCAACATTTTTTTTAAGTACAATATTGATGGTGCCGGCCATACCCTGTGCATCGAGCCCTGCCACAGGGGCACGGAAGATTTCTATGCGTTCTACCATGTTCATGGGTATCCTGTCTACCTGGAACTCTCTTTTCTCTCCTCCGTCGGGGATGCGTTCCCCATCAATAAGTATCTGGGTGTATTCTTTATCCAGCCCACGAAATTTTACGTCTTTCGATTCGTTGCCTTTATCCATTACAACGCCGGGCAGGCTACGCATATAATCACCAATGGTGGTTAGTTCAAAGCGTTCAAAATCTTTACTGGTATATACCAGCCTTGCATTTGGTGAGGTGCGGCGGGCATCCAGGTCTTTTACTGCAATAACGGTTACATCGTTAAGGTCGTTGTATTTGAGGCTGTCGGTATTAGTGGTTTGTGCCGTAGCAGCTGTGCCGGCAGCATATATAAGGGCGGTTGATAATAAGAGGCTTCTCATTCGCAGTTGTTCATTTTTTAACGCTGCGAAAGTATTTCTGCATCAGCGGATGACAGCTACGAATCGGGAAATTGGTTTACGCAATCAGGAAACAGTGCTGTGATTTATGTCCGGGAACGATTTCGTTACGCTGTTTCCTTCCATGCTTTCAAAATTTCATCAGCATGCTGCTTGCTTTTTGGTTTTAAAAATATTTTCCGGATCACCCCTTTTTCATCTATCAAAAAAGTAGTGCGGTGCAGGCCCATGTATTTGTTGCCAAACATTTGCTTGGGGCCCCATACCCCGTATTTTTTTATAATGCTGTGTTTGGGGTCGGCAATAAGTGTAAAGGGCAGCTTGTATTTGGCTTCAAATTTTTTATGCTTTGCTTCATCATCAGGGCTAACACCTAATACCGTAATCCCTTCATTTTTTAGTACGCTAAAATTGTCCCGTAGGTTGCAGGCCTGGTCGGTGCAGGTGGGGGTGTCATCTTCAGGATAAAAATACAATACCAGTTTTTTGCCTTTGTAATCGCTAAGTGCAATTTTATTGCCGTTTTGATCTTTGCCGGTAAAGGCCGGGGCTTTTTGTCCTTCGGTTAATGTTGTCATATACTGCTGTTGTATGTAGTTATCGGGTAAAAGTGTAAATCCTTTCAGTTTTATTGCCGGCAAGGTCTTCTACGCTAAGTTTCAGTTCGTGTTTTCCCGTAGGGCATTTTTCGTCAAACTTATAAATAAATGTTTTGCCTTTATCGTTGCTGAAGCGCAACCACTGGCCATCCAGTTCGGCCCTGAAGTTTACCAGTTCCTCTGTATCATCCCTGATGGTAAATACCAGGCGGGACAGTTTGCTGCAATTCATCCCATTGGTAAACCCCACAGGCGTAATCACCGGGGGTTGCGTATCGGTAACAAGCTCGTAATTGCCAAATGTGCGGAAGGAAGCCCTGCTCCAGCCGTTTTCGGTAATGGTTTTTTTATAGTCATCCTTACTGCCCCACCACCAGCGCATCACTGTTTTTTCCGGATTTGACAGGTTGTTTTTTATATGTATAGTAAAATAACCGTGTACCGGTACATTACCTGTGTGCAACTGGTAGCCCCTGGCGCTTTTACTGCCGGGAATTTCTTTGTATTGAAACCGCACCGAATCGTACAGGTAATTTGCAGGCAGGTAAAAACCCACATTACTGTTTTCAAAAACATTAACATAGCCGGGCACAAAAAGTTTGGGGGCGCTTTCTGTATTAGTTGCCGATGGCGGGTATGCTTTAGCAGTGCTGCGCTGTACGGCAAATTGCAGTAAAGAGGTATTGCCATCGGCATCCTGCACCGCTATTTTAATTTCATGGCGGGCATCATCGTCGATATGAATTACTCCATCGCCGGTAATATCGGTATATACCGATGGCGGATAACCCGGCAGGCGGCTCAGGTGCTGCACATAGGGACCGCCGTTAGTTTTTAATTTATAATCAATATGGGCATTCAGGTACCTGGTTTCGTTATAGTCGATACTGTCTAACTGAAAGCCGGATACCGGGGTTTCATTATCGTATAGCACAGCCTGGTAAATACCATTTTGATTGGTGGAGCCGGTGTACCTGTCGTACGAGGTAATGGCAAAACTCACCCTGTCGGTATTTTGCAACAGCAGGGCCGGTACTGTGGTATAAACGCCATTTACTTTTTTAAGTGGGTAAAATTTTGGGCTTTGCTCATAAATGCTGATACACCTGTCGTACACGGCCAGGCGCAAAATATCGGGTGGAATATTATCCGTAACCGGGAAGCCAAACAACAGCGGATTGAGCACTTTATCCGTTTGGGTATCCCTAATTTCAAAATGCAGGTGTGGCCCTTGTGAGCCGCCCGTGTTGCCGCTGTAGGCAATGAATTGTCTTTTTTTTACAGGGAATAAATCTGCCGGGATATTTTCAAGAAAGATGCGCCAGTTTTCCTGTGCATACTGCTGCTCTTTAATATATTTTTCCAGTGCAGGATAAAAATCGTTGAGATGGGCATATAAAGTGGTGAGCCCGTTGGGATGGTTGATGTAGATACAGCGGCCAAAACCAAAAGGTTCAATTTTTACTTTGGCGATATAACCATCGGCTGCAGCTATTACGGGTACATTTTCCCGCTGGTCGGTTTTGCAATCTAGGCCCATGTGGTAATGATTAGGCCTTAGTTCGCCAAAGTTGGCAGCAAGTGCTTTGGTAGCCTGTACTGGCCATGTAAAATAATTTTTGGGATAATTTTTTTTGGGCAATACCTGTGCCTGTATGCTGTAGGTAGCCAGCAGGCCGATAACGATAAGATTTTTTGTCAACTGCATAGCTGCAAATCTGCAACACAATACCTTAATATAAACCAAAAACTTATGCCATTGATGTGGAAATGCTTTCGGCCATTTTTTACCAGCGGTAGCCGGGCTTGTTGAGCCGCAGCCCTGCGGAAATGTATTACCCTACCTTCACCCTCTAAATAATTTTCATCAAAACAGAACCGTTGCAAAAAAGTATAGCTATAGTAGGTGCAGGTATTAGCGGTATGGCCACGGCCTGGTTGTTGCTGAACAAGGGGTACCGGCTTACTGTTTATGCTAAAGCATTTTCTCCTTCGATCACTTCCAACAGGGCGGCTGCTTTTTGGTTTCCTTATCATATCCGTAATGATAAACGGGGGATAGACTGGTGCCGGGACAGCTACCGGCAGTACCAGCATTTTTCAGCAGATAAAAACACGGGCATCAGTATGCGAAAACTGGTAAAGGTATTGCGTACCGGTGTGGAAGAAGAAGAGCCGGTGTGGATAGATTTTATGCCGGAAGGCTCGTACAGGATGCTTGCAAAAGGGGAGCTGCCCGAAGGTGTTGCCCGTATTTGTGAAGCTACGGTTCCCTTAATTGAAACACAGCTTTTTTTGCCCTGGCTGCAACAGCAATTACTCAAGGCCGGTGTAGTTTTTTTTGAAAAAGAAATAAAAGATTTAGAGGCCTTGGGCAGCAGGTATGATGCCGTAGTGAATTGCAGCGGATTGGGTGCAAAACAGTTGTGTGGCGATGATGCATTGGTGCCTGTAAGGGGCCAGGTGGCTTTGCTGACACCGGGCAGTTTAGATAGTATTTACCTTGATAACGAAGCCAGCCTGTACGTGGTGCCCCGCAGGGATGCTATTATTGTAGGCGGCACTTACGAAGAAGGTATAGCCGATGCCGTTACCGAACCGGCAACCCTTCATCAAATATTAGATAAAGCCTATGCGGCCTTACCGGCATTAAAAATGCAGGCGGTAAAAGGTAACTGGGCCGGCATACGTCCATACCGGCACACGGTGAGGGTGGAGCAGGAGGCCGCCACCAATATCATACACAATTACGGGCATGGGGGTAGTGGTTATACACTGGCTTTTGGCTGTGCCGCCAGCGTTGCAGAACTGGTACAACAACTGTAACGGTTACTTTATTTTTTTAAGCTGAATTTTTCCAGCGCCTGTTTGCTGTGGCTGCTCAATACCAGCCTGCCACTGATGGCGGCTCTTTGTTTTAGCAGTTCATCCCAGTCCTCAGTGCCTCGCCAAAAAATCTTTTTCATTTCGGCCATTGCCTGCGGACTGCTGTGCGATAAGGTATGCGACAGGCGGAAGATTGATTCATCCATATTTTCTACATTCACATGCACTTCGGCAAAAAGACCCTTGCGTTTGGCCCAGTCGCAACTGCGCCAGTGTGTGGCATCAATAGCCAGTGCGCTAAAAGCGCCGGTACCAATTTTTCGTTCAACAGCCGGGCCAATTACAAAGGGGCCAATGCCAATGGCCAGTTCGCTGAGGCGAATGTCTGCTCCTTCTACCGCAATGGCATAATCTGCGGCAGCCACAATGCCCACGCCGCCGCCTACACATTTGCCCTGGATACGGGCTATTACAAATTTTGGGCACTTACGCATGGCATTAATTACGGCAGCAAAACCGCTGAAAAACTTCTGCCCTTCGGCTTCTGTTTTAATAGCGGCCAGTTCATCAAACGAGGCGCCTGAACAAAAAGGGCCGTCGCCAACACTGCGGAGTATAATTACTTTTGTATCGCTATGTGTACCGGCAAAATGTATTTCGTGTGCCAGCCGCTCCAGTAACTTTGATGGCATACTATTGCCCTGGGGATGAAAAAACTCGATGGTATTTATGCCGTGGTCGATGTGTGTGGTTACATGTCCTTCCATTGTAGTAGCAGTTTAAATTTTCTACTGTTAAATTATAAACATTTTGCCAGCACCTCAAGAAAAACTGTGCATAATGCCTGTTAATTTTTACGGGCAACCATAGTTAAAATGGTGGCCACTCCCGTAATTTCTTCAGTTTCGTCTATCATTTCCACCAGCCACTTTACGATGCCTTTTTCAATATCATCGCCCCGCTTAAAATCGGCCTCATTCTCAATTACCCGTTTATCGTTGGGTAGTTTTTCTTTGCAGGTAAATCGGATATAGATTTCACTTCCGGGATAAACCGGTTTGGTAAACCGCAGTTCATCGATACCATAATTGAGGAGCACAGGGTTTTTTTCGTAGCTGTCAACAAATAACCCTGCAGCTATGCTCATGATAAAATACCCGTGCGCCACCTGTTGCTCAAACATAGTGCCTGTAAAATCGGTGCTGCGTATATGGGCATAAAAATGATCGCCGCTGAGGTTGGCAAAGCGGTCGATATCATCGGCAGTAATTACTCTTTTGGTGGTAATGATTTGTTCGCCTGCCTGCAACTCTTCGTAATATTTTTTAAATGGGTGTTTAGCGGTTTGTATGCCCGGGGCATATTGCTGGTACACGCCTGTAACTGCGGTTATGCTTGCCGGTGAGCCCTGTAAAGCGGTACGCTGCATATAATGTTTTACGCCTCTTACGCCTCCCATCTCTTCACCACCGCCGGCACGGCCGGGGCCGCCATGTACCAATAAGGGCAGTGGGCTGCCATGGCCAGTGCTTTCCCGAGCACAGTCTTTATTTAAAATAAGTATGCGGCCGTGGTGTGTGGCAGCGCCAATAATATAAGTTCTTGCGGTTTTATCTTCTGCCGTTACGATAGTGCTTACCAAACTGCCTTTGCCTTTTTTACTTAGTTCAATGGCATCATCCATATTGCGATAGGGCATAAGGGTGCTTACCGGCCCAAAGGCTTCAATGGTATGCGGTTCTTCGTACAGGTGTGGCTGTTGGTTAAGTAAGAGTATGGGCGACATGAATGCCCCCGTTTCAGCATCAGCATCTACCACCTGCACACTATCGAGGCTGCCATAAATAAGCTGGCTGGATGCTAAAAGCTGTTGTACCTGTGCTTTTACTTCGTTGCGCTGCTGTATGCCGGCAAGGCTGCCCATGCGTACGGTTTCGTTTAAAGGATTTCCGATAACGGTTTGCTGTAGGGCTTTGCCCAAAGCCGTGTACACTTCCTCTATTTTATTTTCAGGTACAAAAATGCGACGGATGCCGGTGCAGCGCTGGCCGGCTTTAAGGGTCATTTCTTTGCGAACTTCTTTTATAAAAATGTCCCACTCGGACATTCCGGGGTGTACATCCTGCCCCAATACAATACAGTTAAGGCTGTCGGCCTCCATGGTAAAGGCAACATTTTCTTTTAAAATATTGGGGTTGCTTTTCAGCAACAGCCCGGTGCTGGCGCTGCCGGTAAAGGTTACGGTATCCTGTGCGGTGGTATGCTGCAGGATATCGCCTGCGCTGCCGCAAAGCAATTGCAGCGCTCCTTCGGGTAAAATGCCTGATGCTATGATTTCTTTTACCACGGCTTCGGTAAGGTAAGCGGTAACTGTAGCAGGCTTTACAATAGCGGGTACGCCTGCCAGTAAGTTCACGGCAATTTTTTCGAGCATACCCCATACGGGGAAATTAAAGGCATTGATATGTATGGCTGCACCTTCTTTTGGTGTAAGGATGTGCAACCCCATAAAAGTATTGTTGCGGCTGAGGTTATGGCTTTCGCCGTCGATACAAATAACATCATCCGGAAACTTGCGGCGCAGCGAGGCGTTGGCAAACAGGTTGCCGATGCCGCCTTCAATATCCACCCAGCTATCTGCTTTTGTGGCGCCTGTTTGATAAGATACCTGATAAAATTTATCGAGGTGATTGCGCAAATGAAGGGCAAGTGCTTTGAGCATACGGCCTCTTTCGTGAAAAGTCATTTTACGCAAGGCAGGATTACCGGTTGATCTTGCGTACTGCAGGATGTTTTTAAAATCGAGGCCTTTTGTAGAGACAGTTGCTATGGGCTGGCCGGAAACGGCATTGTATAATTGCTGGCCATCACCATCGCCGGTTACCCAGTTGCCGGCAACATAATTGTGAAGTTTGTACATAGGCAATCGTTGAGATAAAACAAATCTACGCCGTAATACGGTTACTGGCTTTAGGGATTACTTAAATGGCAAAGCCCCGCTAAAAATAGCAGGGCTTTTTTTGTTTCACTTCAACTCAACTATTGAAACGATTTATAGAATACCGAGCATGGGTATCTGCATTACGGTTTCGTAAGTGCCGGCTCCGGCTGGCGCTGCTTTGCTGATTTTATTTAATTGCTTTTCTATCTCTTCTTTTACTTTTTGGAGTGAGTCTTTTGTTCTTTGTTTTTCGCTTTCCAGTGTTTTTTTAAGGGAGTCGATTTTTTCAACCGGGTTGCTATTGTAGCGGTAACCTTGTTTTTTAGAAGATTCATCTACCTGTATGCCACCCGGGCCTACTTTTACTTTTGTGCCTTCATCATGCACTTCTACACCATCGGGGCCAATGCGTATATGAGTGTCACGGTCGTTATCGTCGTCCCATTCTGTTGCTTTTTTGCCATCAGTTCTGTACAGCCCGTCGGCCTTCATGATATAATCCGTATTGGAATGCCAGCCCCTTTCTTCATCATCCCGGTCAATAAAGTATTGGCCATCATCATGCCATGGACCGTCGAAGTGTACGTGGTTGTTACCCCAGGTCATGCTCCTGTCTATCCGTATTTGCTTACCCACAGGAACGTATATGGTTAATACTACACGCTGGTTACGGAATTTATCATTACGGTTGATGGCTATACCTTTATCCACTACCAGGATGCTATCGTTTTGTACGGCGCCAAACTGGATTTTGGCAGCCAGTGTATCGGCAAAGCGTTTGGTGCGGCCATTGGCCATTTTTACCATTGTTACTTTAAAGTTGTTATCGGTGGCTTTTACAATTTTAACATCAACATTTTTTACGTAAACGGTATCATCTTCCCAGCCTTCAAATGGCTCAAACTTAAAGGCATTGTAGCGATAGGCATTTTTCATGGGTGAATTGGTGGTAACAACCAGTTTTTCTACGGCAGGGTTACTCAGTGCGATGGTATCTTCTGTATAGTTGTTTACACTCCTGAAGTCTTTACCTATCGAAGCAATAAGGCTTATAAAGCAAGCCCATCCTATTACCCACATGCTGATGAAAGAAAATACCAGGGCACCGTGGTTGCTTTTAGTTTTGAGCAGGCGGCGTATAATCCAGGTGATGATGCCTATAACCGGTACGGCAATAAAAAATATAAGTGTACCCCAGGCTAATGCATTTTGCCAGCCTTCGGTTAAAACAAAATCTTTTAAAGGGAACAGACCAATGGATACTACTGCAAGTACAAATAAACCTATAACCAGTGCGATACCTATACAGCCTGCAATAAAGTACACAAAGGCTTTTACGATAAAGATTATAATGTCGCCAAGCGAAGTGCCACCTCGTTTTGCCACCGTTTTTATTTCGGCACCCATTTCCCTGCCTTTTTCACCAGCTACTGAAGCTGCTTCTTTGGCAAATTTTTCGGTGCGTTGTTGTACGCCTTTCATTTCCTCCATTACTGAATTTTTAATGGAGTTCATGTCTACTTTTTCGCCTTTCATTTCCAGTTTTTCGGCGGTGGTGTTGGCTACGGGTATGGCCAGCCATAGTATAATATATATGATAAGCGAACCCGGGCTAAACGAGATATTCAATAACCTGGGAAAATCAAATCCCCAATGGCCGGAATGGAATACAAAAGTGAGGAAGGGCAGGAGGAAGAGCACCCTTGGTATCCAGGGGTTGATGCCAAAATAATTACCGATACCGCTGCACACCCCGGCAATAATTTTATCGTCGGGATCCCGGAAAAGTTTTTTGCGAATGCCACCCAGTTCTTTACTGGCACTGCTGGGTACGGCTACCCATAATATTATATACGCTAAAAGGCCGGTGCCAAAAGCCAGTGCCACTACGGCAAATATTACCCGGATGATAACAGGGTCGGTATTAAAGTAGCGGGCCAGGCCCCCGCACACCCCTCCAAATATTTTGTTGTTTTCATCCCTGTACAGGCGCTTATGCCCGGCAGCAGTATGGGTATCGGCAGTACCGGCCGATTCCTGTTCTGTTTTGCTGTTGCTGCCCAGGCTGCTGGCTACTTTTTCTTCATCGCTGTCAAAATCTTCGGGGCGGCCCATATTGTTGATGATAGCGGTTACATCTTCTTCGGTAATACAGGTGGCGCCTTTTTTAAGCCTTTCCTGGAAAAGCTCGCCAATGCGGTTTTCTATATCATTGATGATTTCTTCTTTTCCCTCCTCGTTGGCAAAAAAAGCAGACAGGGAGTCGGTATAACTTTTGAGCATGTCAAAAGCCGTTACTTCGATAGGTACTACCCGTCCGTGAAAATTAATATTGATTACTTGTTTCATGGCTAAATGTGTTAGAATGTTTCGTTAGTTGGTGTTCATGAAGTGGTAAGAATGGCTATACTTTAAGTCGTTATTAATGGTTGAAGTTGTTATCTGCACTATTGCTGTCGTTTGCAGGCTGCACCTCTCCTTCGGTGAGAGTATTTACTGCGTTGGCCAGTTCGTTCCAGGTGGCTTCCAGTTCCTTATAAAATTCGGCCCCTTTATCGGTTAACGAAAAATATTTGCGTGGGGGGCCGCTGTTGCTCTCTACCCAGCGGTAGGTGAGGAATTCTGCATTTTTAAGCCGGGTAAGCAGAGGGTAAAGCGTACCCTCAAGAATATTCAGGTTGGCACCCTTCATCTTTTCAATAATGTCCGACGGATAGGCCTCTCCCTGCTTAATTACCGACAGGATGCAAAATTCCAGCACCCCTTTTCGCATCTGGCTGGCTGTGTTGTCAATGTTCATGGCTTCGTTGTTTTAAAAAAATTCATGGCTATACTTTAGGTGTTAGTAAATTCCCGGGGTTTTGTTTTTCATGGCTTTGATACCCGTTATTTACTTTCACATCACAAACATAGAGCATAATTTGGTACTATGCAACACATACTACCATTTATTTTTTAGTAGCTGGTAGTGATATTGAACCTTATTAAGCCTAAAAACCATGCCTGGCTTATGTTTCAGACGATTTTGGCCTTACCAAAAAAAATTAGGGCTTTGATGAGTGGTGAAATTTTATGGATAAGTGGCGGCTGAATGTTTTGTCTGACGGTCTTTTTGTAAAAATAATCTGCTACAAACAAGCCTAATCAGAAAATATAACTACAATACACAGTTGCTACATTTGTAATAAATAAGGCTTATGAACGAAAAATTTGTGCAACGTATCGGTAAGGAACTCAAGGAGGTTGAAACTGCCGGTTTGCTGAAAAAGGAGAGGGTTATTGCCAGTCCGCAGGGTGCCGAAATCATTGTAAATGGCACTACCGTACTAAATTTTTGTGCTAATAATTATCTCGGCCTGTCATCTCACCCCAAAGTATTGGAAGCTGCTAAAAAATATATTGACCACAGGGGATTTGGCATGAGCAGTGTACGCTTCATCTGCGGTACGCAGGATATACATAAAGAGCTGGAAAAAAAGATTGCTGCTTATTTGGGCACAGAAGATACGATACTGTATGCTGCTGCTTTTGATGCCAATGGCGGTGTGTTTGAACCACTCTTTAATGAGCAGGATGCCATAATATCCGATGCACTCAACCATGCCAGTATTATTGATGGGGTTAGGCTGTGTAAGGCACAGCGTTACCGGTACGAGCATAATAATATGGAAGATCTGGAGCAGAAGTTGAAAGAAGCTGCCCACCTGCGCAGCCGTATTATTGTAACCGATGGCGCTTTTAGCATGGATGGCACTATTGCCCAGTTGGATAAAATTTGTGATTTGGCCGATCAGTATGATGCTATTGTGATGATAGATGAATGTCATTCTTCAGGGTTTTTGGGCAAAACGGGCAGGGGCACACACGAATACCGGGGTGTAATGGGCAGGATAGATATTATTACCGGCACCCTTGGTAAAGCTTTAGGCGGCGCCAGCGGTGGATTTACCAGTGGCCGCAAAGCAATCATTGAAATGCTGCGGCAAAAAAGCAGGCCTTATCTTTTCTCTAACACCCTGGCACCATCTATTGTAGGTGCCAGCATTGCGGTGCTGGATATGCTGAGTGAAACTACCGAGTTAAGAGATAAGCTGGAATTTAACACCAAATACTTTCGCAGTAAAATGACGGAAGCCGGTTTTGATATAAAACCCGGCGAACACCCGATAGTGCCCATCATGCTGTATGATGCTGTGGTGGCGCAGCAGTTTGCCGCCAGGTTGCTGGATGAGGGTATTTATGTAATTGGTTTCTTCTTTCCGGTGGTGCCTAAGGGGCAGGCCAGGATAAGGGTACAATTGAGCGCTGCCCACGAAAAATATCATTTAGATAAAGCCATTGCGGCATTTACCAAAGTGGGCAGCGAAATGGGGGTGATACAATAATCTGCAGGTACTGCTTTAATTTTAACCAATCTAATCATTACAAAACGGCAGTGCATGTCTGAATCCTCCCAAACCTTTATTGCCAAAAGCACCATTAAAGCTGCCGACCTTAACCACCGGCGCACCATCAATTTTAATATTGGTAAGTACAACTCCAAAGTGCCGGAAGGTAAAGCCCAGTTTACCGATACACACCTGGCAAGAGAGCAGGCCAAGAATATCAAGTGGCACGCTATTGAAACGCTGGATAAACAGTTAGAACAGTTTGAGCAAAAATTTACCCAACGGGGCGGTAAAGTAATATGGGCCGAAGATGCTACACAGGCTATTGAAGCCATACTGGAAATATGCAAAGCTAAAAAATGCCGGCAGGTGGTAAAAAGCAAAAGCATGGCCACCGAAGAAATTAAGCTGAATGAAGCATTGGAGCAACATGGCATTGAAAGTGTGGAAACCGACCTGGGCGAATATATACAGCAGTTAGATGGTGAACCACCCTACCATATTGTAACCCCGGCCATGCACAAAAGCAAGGAAGATGTGGCCCGCCTTTTTAACCACAAACTGGGCACCCCTGCCAGCCTTACACCACAAGAACTAACCCTTAAAGCAAGAGAAATACTCCGTGAAAAATATGTGCAGGCGCAGGTGGGTGTAACCGGTGCCAACTTCATCATCAGTGATATTGGCGGCATAGCCATTACCGAAAATGAGGGCAATGCCCGCCTGAGTTGTGCTTTTCCCAAAACACATATTGTAATTGTGGGCATCGAAAAAGTAATTCCGTCGGTAACAGATCTAGCCCTGTTCTGGCCCCTGCTTTCCACCTTTGGCACCGGGCAAAAAATAACGGTGTACAATACCATCGTTACCGGCCCGAGGCAAGCCGGCGAGGCAGATGGACCTGATGACATGTATGTAATCCTGCTCGATAATGGCCGCACCAATATCATTGGCAACCCGGTACAAAGGGAAAGCCTGTACTGCATTCGCTGTGGCGCCTGCCTTAATGCCTGCCCGGTGTATAAAAATATTGGCGGGCATACTTACGGCACCACTTACAGCGGCCCCATTGGCAGTATTATTACGCCACATTTAAAAGGCATGCCGGAATATAAGCACCTGAGTTATGCTTCCTCTCTTTGTGGTAATTGCACCGAAGTATGTGCTGTAAAAATTAACCTGCATGAATTATTACTGCACAACCGCCATCAGTCCGTAGTGGAAGGCAGCAGCAGCCTTGGCGAACAAATGGCCTGGAAGCTGTGGAAATTAGCCAGCCTCAACCGCAGGCTGATGAATATGGGCAATGGCAGTATTAAAAATAAAGTGGTGAACGGATTGTTTAAAGACTGGAAAAAAAACCGCTCCGACCTCAACTTTAGCCCTAAAACCTTTAACCAGATGTGGAAGGAAAGGTATAAGACCTAAGTGCTGCAATGCAAAGGCAGCCAACTACCAGCCTTAAGTTTTTGTTACAGCAATACTACCTTGTAGGTGGTTGTAAAAATTTTGTTGGCATCTGGCGGCAGCACCACCACACCCATTGCATTATTAAATCCGTCTGGAGCGCCACTCAGGTTTTCAATGGCAATACTTTGCCGGTGGGGTGGTGTGTATAATTGCAGGTATGGATAGTTTTTGTCGGGCCTTATTTCTACCTGGATTTTTTTATCCGCATCCCTCAATATACAGGAGGGTTGGTTGGATGCCCTTCCCGGAGCTTTTAATACAAAGCAGTCGTCAAAAAAAGTGTTGCCGATTGGCTTTGCAGTAGCATATTCATCAAAGGGTGTTTTTTTGCCCGTAGGGATCATTTTACGGTCGAACTCAATTTTTTCGCTACTTTTTAATTCCAGCAGCAGGTCGTCAATCTTTCCGCCAAATGTAAAATAAGGATGCCAGCCATCCTGCACGGGTATCAGCTCTTCTGCTTCTTTATTAAAAATATCGGTAGAGATAATTAATTCATTATTCTTTTTAAGGTGGTAGGTAATTACACAGTCAAAGTGAAAAGGGTACCCTTTTTCTTCGCCCCGGTACTGGTATTCAAGTGCCACGCCGGCATGTTCCTCATCGGCATAGGTATATTTTACGGTAAATGGGGCATCATATATCAGCCCGTGGATGGCATTGCCATCCAGCATAAATTTTGTAACCGTGTATTTGCCGTTGCCAAAGCGGTACTGCCCTTTTTTTACCCGGCATACAAAGGGAGAAAGCTTGCAGCTTTTAAAGCCCTTTGCACCTACATTTTTTTTAAAATCGTCGGGGCTGTCGTGCTGCTCAATCACATTAAGCATACCCCCTTTGTAAGCCACGCTAAAAGCATGAAGAATGGCACCACAGGAAGGAATGATTTCGGCATGGGTTTTAGACGACATGTCGCTGAGGAGAATCATATCGGTTCCTTTCCATTGCCTGGTAGATACAGTAAACATGCCGTATTATGCTTGTGTTTTTTGCTGCCGCAAACTACAAATAAATTAATGAAAACGAACCCGGTGGGCTACAGTTGCCAGTGTTTCTTTTTTTTAAAGATTATGATATTTCATTACCTTCGTCCCGAACAAAACTCTGCTGCCTATAGTATAATTGTACCTTTCCTAACAGGTATTTTTTCAGCAAACCGACAAGCCTGCACCGTATAATTATTTTTTAGTTTATGAATCTGAACATCAGGGCCTTCTTTTTTGGAGTAGTTTTTTCGTGTATTGGGGTAGTGTGTGAGGCACAGGTAAATTTACTGGCACTGCCCGACCTTTCCACGGTTAAAGTAGATGAAATTCCCGACAGTGATATCAAAAACTATTTTGTAAAAGCCAGCGAAAGCGGCATTACAGAAGAAAACATGTACAGCATCCTGCGTGAAAAAGACCTGCCCGAAAGCGAAATAGCCCGGTTAAAAGAACGATTTACAAAATTGGGCATCAATACCAAAGACCAGTTACAGAAAGATAAAAACATCAGTAATAAATCCCAGGCGCCTGAGGGGCGCAACTTTGATAAAGAGGCTTTTACCGTGCCGGTTAAAAAGGTAAAGACAGATTTAAGTGTTTTTGGCTCCGAATTGTTCGACCAGAGCAGCCTGGTATTTGAACCCAACCTGCGGATAGCCACCCCTGCAGGGTACATACTTGGCCCCGATGATGAGCTTGTAGTGAATATATTTGGCTATAGCGAACGTACGTATAACCTTACGGTAAACGCCGAAGGCAATATTTATATCCCACAGGTAGGCCCGCTTTTTGTAAACGGGCTGAGTATTGAACAGGCTTCATCCAGGATAAAAAACAAGCTGGCCTCCACCATTTACCGGGCTATCAGCAGCGGGCAAACCCGGGTGCAGGTGTCGCTCGGTAAAATTCGCAGCATACGGGTAACCGTTATCGGCGAAGCAAAAAAACCCGGCACTTACACCGTTTCTTCCCTTACCACACTATTTAATGTACTGTATTTATGTGGCGGCCCCACCGACCTGGGCAGCTACCGCAAAATTGAACTGATAAGGGGTAACGAAGTAAAACGGGTGGCCGACCTGTATAATTTTTTATTGAAAGGCGATCAGAAAGATAATGTGCTCCTGCAGGAAGGCGATGTGGTAAGGATACCCTATTATGCCGCAAGGGTAATACTGGATGGCCATATCAGGCATAAGGGTAAATACGAAATGATAGAGGGAGAAACATTTGATAAACTGCTGCAGCTAAGCGGCGGCTTTACAGATGATGCCTATAAGGGCAATGTTACTGTGTACCAGGTGAGCGACCAGGAAAGAAAAATTAAAGACCTGCACAAAAATGAGTTCAACAGTTACCAGCCCCAATCCGGTGACTCTATTCACGCCGGTAAAATATTAGACCGATACGAAAACCTGCTCACCATAAAAGGCGCTGTAATGCGGCCGGGAGAGTATGAACTAACCAGCAACCTTACCCTAAAACAACTGATAGAAAAAGCCGGCGGTGTAAAAGAAGATGTATATACCAAAAGAGGCAGCATCAGCAGGCTTAACACAGACCGCACCCCCGTACAACTTGCTTTTGATGTAGACTCAATTATGAACGGGCTGCTGCAAATACCCCTGCGCCGCAGCGATAGTATTACCATTTATTCCATTTTTGAACTTACCACCAAAAACATGATTTCGGTAGATGGCTTAATTAAAAAACCAGGCACTTACCGCTGGGCCGATAATATTACCCTGAGGGATGTGATACTGATGGCGGGTGGCTTTACCGAAGGTGCCGATATGAAAAATATCGAAATATCCCGCCGGATAGAAAATATCAAACTCACCCAGCTTAACCATGTGCAAACAGAAATTATTATGGTAGACCTGAGTGATACAGTGCATTTTAAAGATGTGGTGCTTAATCCTTTTGATGCCATCAATATCCGGCAGCAGGCGGGCTATACCAACCAGCGCACCGTATTTGTAGACGGGATGGTGATAAACCCCGGCCGGTATACCCTTAAAATGAGCGGCGACAAAATCAGTGATATTATTATACGTGCCGGCGGCTTTACAGCCAATGCCGATACTACGGCTATTGTGATAAAGCGACTGGCCAGGCGTACCCAATCGGTTGAGGAACGAAAAAGGGTTTTTTCGAAACTGTTGAATATAGACCAGGACAGCCTCGACAGCAGCGAACGCATCCGGGAAGAAATCAATAAAGAGTACGACCTCATCAGTATTGACCTGTACAAGGCCCTGCATTCGCCCAACGAATCGGAAAATATGCTGCTGGAAGACGGGGATATCCTTATCGTGGAGCGTAATACCAACCTGGTAAAAGTAAGCGGCGAAGTATACTTTCCCACCATCATCCCTTTTAAAAAAGGGGAGAGTATGAAATACTATATTCAAAAATCGGGCAGCTATACCCAGGTGGCCCGTAAGCGTGGCGCATTGGTAATATACCCGGATGGCAAAGCCAAAAAGGTAAAGCATTTCCTGTTTTTTAACAGCTATCCCGAAGTGGTATCCCGGTCGGAAATATTTGTACCTCCCAAATCAGAGAAAAACAAATCGAGGATAACGCTTGGCGAATGGTCGGTAGTGGTATCCTCGCTGGCAATTATTTCAAATGTGATTTTGAATTTGAGAAGGTAAAAAATTAAGCAATACATTATGCCTGCAACAAATATGTCAGCTTCTGTTATTACTACATTTAACTTACCCGTAATAATTAAATTCCTGCTTAAAAAATGGCTTTTTTTTGTATTAGCAGGTATTATTGGAGGTATATGCGGCATACTATATGCAATAAGCGAAAAACCAGTTTATGAAAGTCGTTTAACTTTTGCACTTGATGCAGGCGCTAATGATATAGGTCTCTCTGGTGCCATGAACCTTGCTGCACAATTTGGATTTGGATTCGGATCAAATCAAAGCATGTTTGAAGGCGACAATATTCTTGAAATATTAAAAAGCAGGCGTATAATTGAAGAGGTGCTTCTTTCAGCAGAAGATTTCAATGGCAAAAGATATACGCTTGCCGAATATTATCTTAATATATCCGGTCTTAAAAACGCACTTGCAAAGAAAGCGCATTTAAAAAATCTTTCATTTCCTGAAAGGTTAAACAAAGCAAGTTTTTCATACATACAGGATAGTGTGCTGAATAATATATTTCTGGATTTTAAGAATAAGCATATTTATGCAGGCCGACCTGATAAGAAATTAAGTGTGTACGAGATTCGTATCAAAAGCCCAGATGAAAAATTCACTAAGGTGTTTACAGACAGGCTCATTGAAGCCGCTAGCAATTTTTATACAGAAATCACAAGCCGAAAAGATAGAGAAACGCTTGAGATACTTGAACAAAGAGTTGCTTCACTAAAAAGCAATGTTTCGTCTAGTATTGATACCAAAGCTTCAACTCAAGATGCCAATGTCAATCCGGCCTTTGTGGCAGCACAATCACCTGTTTTAAAACAACAGTTTAATATGCAGGCTTATGGCGAAGCTTATAAAGAGATGTTTAAAACACTTGAGATGGCTAGATATCAATATCTTAAAAAAATACCATTATTGCAAATAATCGATAGTGCTGATTATCCTATGCGTAAGATTAAACTGGGAAAACTCAAAACCGGTGCCTTATTTGCGGTTGCTGCAACCTTAATCATGCTTTTAGTTTTCTGGCTCAAATACATCTTTAGGAAACCTACAGTGTAATTCATTCAAAAAATTCAGTTGTAAGTAGTTTATTAATTTATGTTACTATTACAGGATTATGACTTTATTCAACAGGTTTAAAAAAGACTATGTCAATTATTTGATTAGTGTAATCATACCTGTTTGCATCAATGCATTATCCATACCATTATTTAAGCGATTACTCGGAGCTGAAAAATATGGCCGGTTTGCTATCCTTTTCAATGCGTTACTACTGCTTACGGCTGCACTTTCCGGCTGGATTACCCAAAGTGTTATTCGTCATTTCCCTACAACGCCTTCAAAGGCGAACTTTTTTAAAAAAACAATTGTAATTACTTTTTCAACACAGTTGATTTTTGCTATTCCTGTTTTTTTAACAGTATGGCAGGTAAATAATGATTGCATATTAGGGTTTTTGTTTTCAGTTGCACTTATTACCATTTCTGTGCAGTTTTCAGCACTTGCTTTAAGCCAGTCTCTATTCTTGTCGAAAAAAAATATTTTTTCTGAATTTTTGCGTTCATCAAGTTACCTCATTATTGCAATCATATTGCTGGTATGGGCTGGTATTAATTATTTGTATGCACTTTTTACAGCAACACTTTTTTCATACGCACTTTCTGTGATTTATCTTTTATATCAAACCAGGCTAAAAACTAAGGAAGAAATCTTTGGTCATACACCACCCCTGTTAAAATATAATGAACTCGTAAAAAAATTTTTACGATACGGCGGCCCGCTTTCCATGTGGTACATATTTGCATATTTAATGACACTGGCTGACAAGTATTTCATGCAAAAAAACATTGGAGGTGAAATACAGGGCAACTATCAGGCGGTATTTGATTTTGCAAGTAAAAGTATTACGCTAATCATTTCGCCAGTTATTACCTCGTTATTTCCGCTGCTTACCTCTGCTTATGAAGGGGAGAAAAAATCAGAAATTGTAATCTTACTAAAAAGAATACTTCTTATTGAAGCGGGTGCACTTGTTGTTGCTGTAATTGTTTACTGGTGGTTTGGATACAGAATTTTATTCAGCCTGCTGCAAATACCTCCATCTCTAATCTTTAAACAAATAGGGCTATTGTGCATAGTGGGAACATTTATCTGGCAAATGGCAATAGTGGTGCATAAACGATACGAACTTAAAATGCAAAGCAGGCAGCTTATGGTAATGGCGGCTGCAGCATTTGGACTGCAGCTTACGTTATATTTATTGTGTGGCAATAAGGCCGGCAGTCTCATTTATCCGGCAGGTTATGTAGTTGCTGCATCAGCTTATTTATTTTTGGTTTCATTTTCACCCTTAGTAAAATTTGTAAAAATGAAAATGCACACTAAATCTGAACTACTATAATTTTTAATGATAGAGGATATTGCGATACTAACTGATATTGTATTTATTGCACTGCAATTTGTTGTTGTGTTTTTCACATACCACCTATTGGGCAGGAAAATATCACAACCTGCTGTTCTTTTTGCTGCAGTTTGGTTTTTAGTGTTGCTATTACATTTCATTTTTAAGTTTACGCTTTTAAAGGAACTTGAAAGTTTAGGAGAAAACACTTATTTAATTTTTTTAACAGGAACAATCTGCTTCAGTTTGGGATCTGTGTTTACTTATGTAAGCTATGCTAAATTGGGTAAAAGTAATAATGACCCAATTGTAGTAGTACCGCATAAAATCAACCTTTCACTTAGAATAATCTGCGTTTCTATTATTACCGTAGCACTTCCATTTTACATTTATGCTGCTTTTAAAATATTTCTTGCTTCGCAGGCTGAAGAGTTTTTATCCGGCCTTAGATATGAGCTGAGTTATGGTGATGCTGATATTGGCCCGGTTAAATATTTTATGCCTTTTGCATACGTTGTATATGCTGCCAGCCTCTATGCCTACTTTTTTGAAAGGAGTTTCGTTAATAAGTGTTTGTTAATAATTGCTTTTATTGTGTTAGCGGTGTATGCCTTTTTTGCAACGGGACGCACCTACTTTTTCATGACCCTTGCCGTATATTTTGGAGTTAGTTTTTTTGCCAACCCTTTGTTTTCAATCCAAAAGCAAATCGCATGGATTGTGCTGTTTATTAGTGGGTTTATGTTAGTTGGCGTTTTATATGGCAAAGGTGGCAATACCCAGGAATCAGTGAGTCAGAATTTACAAAGCGCCAGTGAATATACAGGAGTATATATCGTGTGTTCATTAAATGCCCTTGAACAAGAGATTGAAAGAAATACCGCAACTGTAAAAGATGGAGACAATACTTTACGATTTTTCAGGAAGTTAGGTATGCAGCTTAAACTGATTCCTGAACGCCAGATACCAGATATAAAACAGGAATTTGTTTTTGTGCCCTATCCAACAAATGTGTATACATATTATAGCCCCTATATCCGGGATTTTGGAAAGATTTATGCATGGTTTATGCTTGCGTTTTTTGGAGGCTTACATACATTACTGTTCTTAAAATCTCAAGATTTAAAATCTCCCAAAAGCATTTTCTATTACTCCTTTCTGCTTTTCCCTTTATTACTGAGCTTTTTTGGCGACCAGTATTTAACCTTACTGTCGTTTTGGCTGCAGTTAATTTTTTTTACTGAGTTATTTTTTATTATAAACAAATTTTTAAGTACCCGTAAATGACAGATGTCGTTATCATAAACTGGAACAGCGGCTCATTGCTATATGAAGCTGTACAGTCGATTTGTACTTCTCAAAATATAAACTATACAGGCAGGATTATTATAATTGATAATGCATCAACAGATAACTCTGCAGATGCCATAAATATTTCTGAAAAGATTTTACTCATCCGTAATGCCGAAAATAGGGGCTTTGCTAAAGCCTGTAACCAGGGATTTAAACTTTGTTCCTCCCCATTTGTGCTCCTGCTTAATCCAGACGCCAGGTTGCTTAATAATACGTTGCCGGAATGCATCTTATTTATGCAAAAAAACGAAAACATAGATGTACTGGGTTGCCAGTTGCTGGATGAATTGGGTAAAGTAACGTATAGTTGCTCCAGGTTTCCAACGCCGTTAAGGTTTTTCTATGATGCTGTTGGACTTTCAAAAATTGCCCCGGCAATATTTACGCCAGCAACAATAATGACAGACTGGAATCATCAGGAAAGCAGGGAGGTAAACCAGGTAATGGGTGCATTCATGTTTATGCGTCATTCTGTGTTTAAAAAGACAGGATACTTTGATGAAAGGTTTTTTGTTTATTTTGAAGAACTTGATTTTTCTAAAAGAATTCAAGATGCTGGTGGTTCAACATATTATAATGCAGCCATACAGGCTGTACATAAGGGAGAAGGTACAACATCGCAAGTAAAAGCGTTTAGGTTATTCCTAAATCTAAATAGCAGGCTTGAATACGCTAAAAAACATTTTTCCCATACAGGTTTTTATGTAGTATGGGTAAGTACTTTTTTAATTGAACCCTTTTCGAGATTGGTATTTACTTTAGTGAAAGGTCAAATTAAGGATGCTGGAGAAATTATCAGCGCTTATGTCCTTTTAATGCAAAGAAAAAAATATTTCAAAAAAAAGGCCACCAGCTAATCTGTAATTACCCGTTTAGGGTCTTTGGGAGGGTGTGAAAGATTATTTGCATTAAAGCGAATTTGTTTTTGTGCCACTTCCGGTAAAGCAATAAATGCTTCATAGAAATTCCCCCCCTGTATTTTAGGATAAGTTACTGTTTCATTTTTTTCAATAACAATATTTTTAAATCCCGGCTCAGCCTTCCCTTTTTCTGTATAGGTATCTGTAATTACAAAATACCCCGAAACAGCTTTGGTGTTTTTTAAAAGCCTGAAAGCATAAAACAGGTTATTTGTAATATGAACTGAGCCGCAACCCCACTTACTTGCTGATATAACTACACCTGCATAATTCATTCCGGATATTTTGTTTTTTTGAATAATGCTGTTATATAAAGAATGAACAACAATACCTGCACAGGTATTAGTATTGCCATCAGGGAATAATGAACTTATTTGATTGTTCTCAATTATAATCGAATCGAGCGGGGCATTATTTGCCAGTGCAAAACTGTAATTTTTTGAATTGCCATTTGGCACTTCAATGCCTGCACTTAATGATTGTGGTTGAAACCTGTTGTAAGTAAGGTCTATTTTATTGTTGGCAATTTTTACCTGGCTTACGGGATAATTGACCCAAAAGGAAATACCCTTAACACAGAATTGCATCAGGTTATCTTCTACACGTATATCATATAGATGATACCAACTGCTACTAATATATACAGCAGGATAACAACCATAAATAGTATTCGACAACACTGCAGAGTTAGACCCATGGATTTCAACACCGCCAGTGTACCCTGTTAATGCAATGTCGGCATTATTTTGACGAATGAGATTGCCAGCAACTAATGTATTGCTCCATTCACTGTACACAAATGAAAAATCTGATTGAAACTGATTGGGCTTCATTGTTCCGGTATAGCGGCCACCGTTTATGAAGCTGTTGTTTTGTATAAACGCAGTTTTTCCATTTCCTTTTAAAATAATCATGTTTCTGCCGGCACAGTTGATAATTTTGGAATTAGTGATGTTGAAATTATTGCCATTACTGATAAAAATGGCGCAATGATTTTTAATAAAATTCTCAGGCACAGGGTTGTTTTTCCCATTCATGTCAATAACAATACCTGTAAAACTTATATCAGTAATGTTTTTTCCGTAAAATATATGTGCGTTGGCCGATGAATCTCTTTTATTAAACAAGTTATTGCCGAGTTTGATTACGCTGCTGCTTCCAGTTCCCATAATTGTAAGATTTGAATGAAGCAGTAGCAAGTAGTTCTCTAGGTAATTTGACGTTTTTTTGTATGAAACAACAAGGTATGTTCCTTTAGGAAAGAATATTGTATCTGACTTACCACTACGCCCCGCCTGATTTATTGCTTCCTGAATTGCCCATGTATCGTCTGTTTTGCCATCTCCGGCAGCACCAAACTTTTTTACATTAAATATTTCGGCCCTTGTAACTAATGTTAAGAGAATGAGCGTCAAACTAGGTAAAACTTTGCCTCTATACATAAATGATAATTGTTGTCATCTTAAAGATACAGTAAGGCTTTGAGCATATTGTCTGTATCTCAGTAAATAACAGCCATTCTCTAAGCTTTTTTTTATACTTTCGCCTACCTGCGCAGGAATTCCCAAAATTTTGTCAATGCCCTGCTTATAAATGATTTATTTTTTTAATGGAAAAAAGGAAGAAGGCAGTATTATTTCTTGGTCAGTATCCTGAAAAGGTTTCTCCCGGGCAGCGTTTTCGGTTCGAACTGTATAAAGATGTGCTTGCAGAAGCGGGCATTCAAATTACCAGCGCTCCTTTCCTAAATCAAAAAGGGTACAGTATCATCCATCAAAAAGGGTTGTTATTTTCAAAGGGCAGCCACATTTTCATGGGTTATTGCAGGCGCCTGCTGCTCCTTTTTGCAGCAGGGCGTTTTGATTATATTTTCCTGTACAGGGAGGCGGCTCCTGTTGGCCCCCCTTTTATTGAATGGTTGTTAATTAAGGTTTTAAATAAGAAAGTGATTTACGACTTCGATGATGCCATCTGGATTCCGCATGTTTCTGAAAATAATACGAGGGCACTGGCATTAAAAAATGTGGGTAAAATAAAAACAATTTGCAAGTGGGCTTATAAAGTAAGTGCCGGCAACGAGTATCTGTGTAATTATGCCAAACAGTTTAGCGCATCGGTGTTGTATAATCCCACCTGTGTGGATACGGAACGTAAGCATAATATTATAGCCAACCATGATGTTGACAGGATAACCATTGGCTGGACGGGTAGCTTCTCCACCTTAAAATATCTTGAATTGGTGTTGCCCGTTCTGGAAGCACTACAAAAAAAGTACGACTTTGATATAAAAGTGATATGTAACCAGCAGCCTTCATTTACCATTAAAAACCTGCAATACGTGGAGTGGAGCGAAGAAAAAGAAGTATCGGAACTGGCCACCTGCCAGATTGGACTGATGCCGTTAACCAGCGATGAATGGACGGAAGGGAAATGTGGGTTTAAACTGGTACAATATCTTTCGTTGGGCATTCCTGCAGTTTCTTCACCCGTTGGGGTAAATCCTAAAATTGTTGATAAAGATATCAATGGTTTTTTTTGCAATTCGTTTGAGGAATGGTATGGGGCAATAGAAAAACTGATGCTCGATACAACACTAAGAAAAAGGATGGGCGAAGCAGGGCGTAAAAAAATTATTAATCAATATAGTTTACAGTCGAATAAAGAAAATTTTCTTTCACTATTTAATTAACCAGTTTAGTTCAACCCTATCTAATTCCACCACGAAATTGCCTTAGCTCAATATTTATTAACCAAAAAAATAAATTATGAGGAGTAGTATTGTATTCATTTCGGTAATATTTTTTGCAGGCTTTGGTTCTCTGCTTTATGAAAAAGTATTTGCGTCGGGGAGTAATTTTATTTCAAGTGGCACTAGTGTTGCGGATTCCAGTATGCGGCCCAACGGCGCATATCCACTCGATGAAGAAATTTCAGATTCCATCGATAAAAAAGTAATTATTGCCTCTGGTAGTAATACGCTTGAGATTACGCCACTTAGCTCTTTTAATAACGGGCTATTGATACAGGCAAAAAATATGGTTGACAATAAAGGAATCCCTGTAGCTTTTTTTATAAATGATACAGCTTCTTTGTCGTTTTACACCAATAGTCAGCGAAGATTACAAGTTGGAGGAAATGGCACCATCCAAATAAATAGCCGCTTGTTAATTAATATAGATGCAGATGACACAAAAAATGTTTTACGGGCTAATGGCCAAGCCAGGATTGACACAAGTTTGAGTATTCAGGCAGGTTCGGATACAGAAGCTTTTGTTTCTATACATCGAAATACAATTAATTTTAATCAAACGACAGACGATGGATTCTCTCCATATACAACTACTCCCACAGCCTGGGCAATGAATCAAAGCAATATTCCTGTCTTCAGGATGCGCCACCCTCTTAATGTTACAGGGAAGTCCTGGTCAAATAAAAGTATTGAAAAGGATTTTTTGATACTGCCTTACCAGTATGGTATGGCTATAGAATATAATGGTGTAGTAGAATGTTGGGTTGGGGAATGGTCGATTCATAAAGGATTAGCATATTATGATTTGGAAGGAAAAGGTAATGGTTGGGGCGGCGTACTTTGGGTAGGTGATGATGTGGACAGGGGTGGCGTAAGGGCAACAGCACGTAACAATACTGAATTTGGCGGCAACGTAGCCTATGGCGAACTTTCGGTAGAAAAATTTAACACAACCCCCAACGGGGATTTCAGGTTCCGCCTGCCTTCCACCAACAACCAGTTCCAGTTTATTTACGGCGAAAGAGGGAGTAACAATATTGTATCTAAGCTTACTGATAAAGGTTTTTTTATTCCTAAAGTGGCTGCTGCCGAAGATATTATTGCTCCCGAAAAAGGACAGGTGTTTTTCGACAGCAGTGCCGGTGGTTTTAAAGGGTATAACGGCACACAGTGGTTGAACTTTGATGCGGGCAATAATCAGCTTATAACCGGCAGCCATTCACAAAGTGCCAATACGATTGATAGTGTTTTTAGAATACAGCATGGGTTGAGCAGTACACCAGCCTATTACCACGTAATTGCCACCAGCAAAGATGCCGCCAACATCAGCTATGTAACTGCCGATGATACCTATATCTACATATACTACAGCACCCCACCACCCGATGGCGATAATAACCTGTCGTGGAACTGGCAGGCAAAAATTTAAAATAAAAAGCCGGGGCAGCTATACCCCGGCTTTTTATTACGCAGTTTATTTATTCCCTTCCATCCAGCAGGTTGCCCAGCCCGCCGAGTATGCTGCCTTCTTCCTTTCGGTTAAAAGTGCCATATTGCATAATACGGCCGGCCAGCCTGCTGATGGGCAGCGATTGCAGCCATACTTTACCCGGCCCACGCAGCTTTGCAAAAAACAAACCCTCGCCGCCAAACATCCAGTTTTTAATACCCCTTACCATTTCAATATCAAAATCTACCGATGGTGTGTAGGCCACCAGGCAGCCGGTATCTACTTTTAATATTTCCCCCGGCGCCAGTGTTTTTTCAATAATATAACCACCGGCATGGGCAAACGCCATCCCGTCTCCCTCCAGCTTTTGCATAATAAAGCCTTCGCCGCCAAATATGCCTGTGCCCAGCCTGCGCTGAAAGTGTATGCCAATGCTTACCCCTTTGGCCGCACACAAAAAAGCATCTTTCTGGGCTATAACAGTACCGCCTAACTGTTTTAAATCAAACGGTACAATTTTGCCGGTATAGGGTGCCGCAAAGCTTACTTTCTTTTTACCCTGCACGGCATTGGTAAATGCTGTCATAAAAAGGCTTTCGCCTACCAGCAGGCGTTTGCCTGCGCTAAAGATTTTGCCCAGCAGCCCGCCGTTCTGCTGCTGGCTGCCATCGCCAAAAATGGTTTGCATTTCAATGCCGTGATCCATCATCATAAAGGCGCCGCTTTCGGCAATAGCGGTTTCACCGGGGTCTAATTCTATTTCTACAAACTGTAGTTCTTCTCCGTAAATACGGTAATCAATTTCGTGGTTGCGTACCATAGATTTTATTTTTAGTGTGGCAAAAATAAATGGACTGCAGCATTAAAATACCGGGGATTTACCAGTGGTAATACGAACCAACACCCGGGTGCAGCTATGTATAAACGTTGATTTACCACAATAAAAAACCCTGCATTGCTGCAGGGTATAAAAGCAAAAGCAGTTGGCTTATTTTTTTGCAAACTTCATGCTGGATGATACACCTGTGTTGGTGATTATTTTAACGCTGTACATACCGGCAGGCAGCAGGCCTAATTGTAAAGCAGCGGCATTAGTCATATTGGTTATGGCAAAATTCCTGTTGATTTCCCGGCCCGACATATCCGTAACCACGGCCCTGCTTACCTGTGTATTGGCTGGCAGCCAGATGTATAATTCATCTTTCACCACTTCGGGCATAATCTTTATTTCGTTAAACGTACAGTTTTTACTGATGCTGATGGCTTTGCTGTAAGTAACAGTCCCGTTTTTGGCAATCACTTTCAGCCTGTAATAATTAGCGCCTTCTGTATAATTCCTGTCGTTTACCGTATAGGTTTTACTGGTAGCGGCTACGGCGGTTACATAAAAATAGTTTTCACCGTCTGTACTTTTTTCTACTTCGTAACGGATAGCTTTATTTTTTTTAGCGGTTGTCCAGCTTATCACCGCTGCATTATTTTGCTCGGCCACCGATATGCTGAAGTCGGTATTGCCGGCAAAAGCGGTGCAAATTGTTGCGGCAAACAGGATGATGATGGTAATTCCCTTTTTCATAATAAATGTTTTCATATTTGTACAGTAAAAAATTAGTTGCAAAAGAGGGCAGGGCCCGGTGGCAGTTCGGTGAGGATATTGTACAAACAGTCTTAAAAAGGGTATTGGAAAAAGAGAAAGTGTTGTAAAGATAAGCAGTTATTGCTTTACTACCTTTTGTACACCTGCCAGGCTACCGTTTAAGTATACCTGCACTATATACGCACCAGCCGGTATGCCGGTAATATTGTCCATGATAATATTGTTGTTGCCCTGTGTGGTTTTAACTTTTTGTGCGGCTACCTGCTGGCCACCGAGGGTAAGCATTTTAATATCAGCTTCAGTATTGTTATCTGCCTTAAGCTGTACCGTTAGTTTGCTGCTAAATACGCTTGGGTAAATACTAAAGTTGTTTTCACTCATTTTATCTGCAGCTTTTACAAGGGCTACCGGGCTAAAAGTAAATTTGCCGTCATTATCTACCTGCATGATGCGATAGTATACGGTGCCTTTAACAGCCTGCTTGTCGTTGTAGCTGTATACCGCATGATTGCTTCCTTCTTCAGCACTCATCATATAGGCGATGGTTTTAAAGTCGGTGCCATTATAGGAGCGTTGCAATTCGTAATGACTGTTGTTCATCTCTTCAGCCGTAACCCAGCGCAGGTTAACACCATTGGCAGTTGTTGCAGCAGTAAATGATACAAAGCGTACAGGCAGTACCGATATATTGCCATCTGCTACAATGCAATCGTAAGTATTGCCATTGGGCATCCTGAAATAAATTTTCCACACATTGGCGGGCGGCATATTGCCAGAAACCACACAGTAGCTTACATAGCCATTGTTGCCATTGCATTTAGACACATCAGGGGCGGCAAACACAACATTGCTATTGCTGCCGTTAGTATATACTGAATCGATGATGGGCGCTGTATTAGGGCAACCGCCGGGAAAGGTTAACCTTAGCTGGCCTTCGGAACCACAGGTGCCGTTGCCGTTATTACGCTTAAATGATGAAGCGCATATTTGTGCATTGCTGGTAAAACCTGCCAGGAGTAGTGCGGTGCTGAGTAAAAGTGTTTTCATTGTTGTTTTCTTTAGGTGTACGAATTTGTTGTACATGATTATAATCCTGAATGGTGCCAAAGTGTAATGCATTGAAAATCAATTAATTTTTCATGCCAAAGTCTTGGGTGTTTCCGTTATGCAGACGATTTTTCCATAAAATAGAAAGTGCAGGCCCCGGGGCCTGCACTTTCAAATTGGTTTTCACAGAAATTATTTTACCACCAGCTACGGTTCCATATTTCCCCTGCCTGCTTTTGGGCAGCCAGCCTGCGTTTTACATTCCTGCGGTGCTTTATTAAAGTAAACAGCAGCATTAGGAAGAATATAAAAGTAAGCGGCGGTATGCCCATAAAGCTTACCCATTTACCGCCATACATTCTACGCATGGGGCGGCGCAGCCTTTCGGCTATCAGGTACATGGCCGGTACTATCACCAGCGTCATAAAAAAGGCAAAGGCAAGGCCAAAAATGATGGTCCAGCTCAATGGCTTCCAAAACACGGCATTATCCCCGCCAATAAATATTTTAGGATCAAGTTCAGAAAATAGGCTTACAAAATTGATGTTGAAGCCCACGGCCAAAGGTATCAGTGCCAGTATGGCCGCTAATGCCGTAAGCAGTACGGGAATGATACGGGTTTTACCGGCCTGCACCACAGCTTCCCGGGTTTTAAGCCCCCTTGCCCGCAGTTCATCGGCAAACTCAATTACAAGAATGCCATTTTTTACCACGATACCGGCAAGGCCTACAATGCCAATACCCGTCATCACCACACTCACTTCCATTTTGGTGATGGCAAAGCCTAACAATACCCCAATTACACTAAATATAATTTCGGTAAGGATGATGATGGGCTTGCTTACAGAGTTAAACTGTAATACCAGTATAAATAAAATCAGCAATAAAGCGATTACCATGGCTTTGCCAAGAAAGGCACCTGTTTCGGCCTGTTGTTCGCCTTCGCCGGTTTGTTTGATGTTTACATCATCCGGCTTCTTTTTAAATTCGGCAATATGCCCGGCAAGTTCAGCATTTACGGCTGTAGGGGTATAGCCGGTAAGTACATTGGAGCGAAGTGTAATTACCCTTTTCTGGTTTTTTCTTTTTACACTGCCCAGCGTACTGGTGAGGTCAACGGTTACCACGCTGCTGATGGGTACCCTTTTTATTTGCCCGCCGCTGGCAAAATCACGGAATACAATTTCCATATTCAGCAGGTCGCTCAGGCTGCCACGCTGCTGCTTATCGTTGCGTATTTGTATTTTGTATTCATCTTCACCTTCTTTTATTTTTGATGCCTCACGGCCAAACAAAGCCGTACGCAACTGCATCCCTATTTGTGCACTGCTTACGCCATTGATGAGCGCCCTTTCCCGGTCAACCGTCAACGTTATTTCCGGGTTTTTTAAATCCACATCCATCTTTAATTCTTCCACACCGGGTACATTGATAGAGTCCAGGTAGTTTTTAAGGTTCACCGCAGTTTTAATCAGGTTGTCAAATTCTTCACTGGCTACCTCAATATTAATAGGAGGATCTGTTGGCGGACCGCCTTTTTCCTGGTCAACCGATATTTCGGCGCCGGGTATGCCTTTGAGTGCGTTGCGTATGGAATCGAGGTATGGCTTGGTAGATTTGCCATGTCTTTTTTCAAACTCTACAAACGAAATTTGTATACGCCCCAGTTCGCTACGGGTACTGCGGTCGCCACTTTGCGGATCGCCTGCACCTACCGCCACATTGGTAATTACACTCTCTACCAGGGGATTGTTTTTATCTTTAGTAATGCCCAGCACACTGTTCACTTTGGTTTCAAGGGTATGTGTTACAGAGTCGGTGTATTCTACCGAAGTGCCTACCGGCAATTTTAAATACACGTATATATAGTTAGGGTCGCCCTGCGGAAAAAATACTACGGGTACATTTCTTGCGCCAAAAAAGATGAAGGTTAAAAATAACAAAGCAATCGTGCCCAGTAACAGGTGTACAGGTCTCCAGCCTTTTAAAGCCCAGCGCAGCAGGTTTTCGTAATGATCCATAATCCAGGGCAGGGCTTTGTTCTGGAAGCTGTGGATAGCACCGTCTAATACATAGCGGTTAAAAATTACCAGCAATGCAAAGAACAACAGGAGGTTGCCAAAAAAATGAGCCGAGCTGCCGGGCATTACCATTTCATCGCCATGTACAATACCCTCCACCCCGGCATTTTGCGACATGCCCACCACATTGAGTAATATACCTACGCCTATTACTGCCCAAAAAATAGGCTTTTTGAAAATGGCGTTTTTGGGTGGTTTGGTTTCATGCTCATCGTGGTTCATAAAGTCAACCGCAAACACGGGGTTCATTATAAACGCTACTATAAGCGATGCCGTTAGTGTAAAGATGAGCATGGTGGGCAGGTAAACCATAAACTTACCAATGATGCCCGGCCAGAACAGCAGCGGGAAAAACGGTGCTAATGTTGTAAGTGTGCCCGCCAGTACCGGGTACCATACTTCGCCGGCAGCTATCATGGCACTTTTTTCTGAACTGATAAGGCCCTTGCCCTGTGTAAAAATGCGGTGGGTGTTTTCAATCACCACGATAGCATCATCCACGATAATACCGAGGCCAAAAAGCAGGGCAAAGAGTACGATAAAGTTGAGGGTAACATGTGTGCCTACAATTAAATCGGCCGCTGGCAAAAACAGGAAAGCCACAAACATACTCAGTGGTACACTAAGCGCCACAAAAAAGGCATTGGTAACCCCCATAAAAAACATGAGGATGATAAGCACCAGCACAAAGCCGATAACGATAGAGTTTACCAGGTCGTTAAAGGAGGTACGGGTTTGCTTGCTCTGGTCGCCGGTAATCACCACATCCAAATCTTTTGGAAACTGTGAGGCCTGCATTTCTTTCACAATGCTTTTAATACCATCGCTGGTTTCAATGAGGTTTTCGCCGGCACGTTTAATGATGTTGAGGGTAATTACATTTTTACCATTGAGGCGGGCAAAGCTTTCACGGTCTTTTATGGTGTCTTTAATAACGGCGATATCTTTTAAATAGATAGGGGAACCGCTGGTGTTGCGTACGATAACTTTTTCAATATCGAATGCCGTTTTAAACTGGCCTTTCAGTTGCAGGTTGCGTTTCATATTGCCCACATCAAGGAGGCCGCCGCTGATGTCCACATTTTCTCTTGCTACGGCATTGGCAATATCATCAAAAGTGATATTGGCAGCCTGCATACGGTAGTTATCTACATTAATTTGAAATTCTCTTTCGGGTGCACCTACTAAATCTACCCGGTTTATTTGTGTCAGTTCTTCCAGCTTATCTTTTAAATCATCGGCATATTTTTTAAGCCTTACCAAATCATAATCGCCGCTAACATTTACGTACATGATGGGCTGTTCACTAAAGCTTACTTCCAGTGCAGTAGGCTCCTGCGTTAAATCGGTGGGTAAATCCTTCTTCGCTTTATCAATAGCATCTTTCACTTTTTGCAGGCCTATATCGGTTTTTACATCAGTTTGAAATTCTACGGTAATAGCCGAATAATCTTGCTGAGAGCTGCTGGTTACTTTAGTGATTTTAGCACCGGTAATGCCTTTAATTTGTTTTTCGATGGGCTTGGTTACCAGGTTTTCGATATCCTTGGGAGAGTTGCCTACATAAATAGTTTGCACATAAATGGTAGGGATAACAATATCCGGGAACTGCTCTTTGGGCAGGGTTACAAACTGGAATATACCGGCCAGCGTAACAAAAAGCATCATCAGGTAGATGGATGTTTTGTTTTTGATGGACCAGGTGGTGGGTTTAAATTCTTTAAACTTTTCGGTTAGGTTTTCTAATACACTCATACATTTATTTTTTAGCAACAGGCGTACACCGCTGCTTTTATTGATTCGTGTTGATTGGTTTTTTTAAGGAGATGATTAAAGCTTTACTGTTTTTTAAACATACGGTACAGTTATGCACCAGCATTTCCTTTTTTAATGCCTGAAAAGAAATACCGCATTTCATTATTGTGTGGTAATGCTCTGTCCGTCGTACAGGCTTTGAAAACCTTCGGTAATCAGTACATCACCTTCTTTAAGCCCGGTTTTAATTTCCAGCAAATCGCCGTTGAGCATACCAATGGTTACTTCTCTTTTTCGGGCAACCAGTTGCCCGTTTTCGGTAGCGGCCACCATTACAAATTTTCCTTTTTCATCGTTTTGCAGGGTGCTTACCGGCACGGCAATTACCCTGGGTGCGGTATAGTCTTTAATTTTTAAAAGTGATATCTGGTAAGGCTTTAGCAATGGGTCGGCGGGGAGTTTGGCCTCCACCACAAAGCCGCGGCTGAGGGCATTAATGGTAGCGCCTACAAAGCTTACGGTGCTGTTAAAGGTTTTGTTGATATCGGGTACGCTTACCACCACTACGGAGCCCCTGCGAACATTGGCCAGGTAATTTTCGGGAATATTACCGGTTACTTTCAGCGAGGCATTGTTTACAATTTTGATACCAGACATTGCTGCCGATTGTGGACTAAATATTTCACCCACCCTTATGGTTACCTCATCAGCCACACCACTTACTTCGCTGTATACATTGGCTGTATTCAGTTGCTCCTGGTACACTTTCACATTTTCCTGTTGGGCGGCTAACTGTTTTTCCAGCGAGGCTACATTGTTTTTTGCCGTGATTACCTGCACTTCGGTGCCTATATTTTGATCCCAAAGGTTTTTTTGGCGCTGATAAATATTTTTGGCGTAGTCTAACTGTGTAAGGGTGGTTTGCAGTGCTTCTTTGGCAGCCGCTACACTTTGCCGTGCAATGGCGTCATCTAATTTCATGAGCAACTGGCCCTTGCGTACTACATCGCCCTGCTTTACATAAATGGCTTTTACCACGCCGCCGGCACCACGGGGAGTAATGTAGCTGATGTTTTCACTTTCTATCCTGCCCTGTAATTCAATATAGTGGCTGAATTCGGCCGGCGTAAGTGTTTGCACCGATACCAGCTTGGGTTTTTGTGCGGTGGAGTTGGCCGGGTCCAGCTTGTTGATTTCGGTTTCCAGTTTTTTAATGTTTTCGTCCAGCTTGTTTTTATCAGCCTTTAATTTTTCGAGGGCAATTTTTTTATCGTTTAGGGCAGCATTTTTTTCTTTGGCGCTGCTGCCGCAGGCGGTAAGTAGTACTGCTGCAGCAATACCTGCAAATACATATTGTTTCATTGTTGTATGGTTATATTGGTTCATTAAATGGTTGCTTATAATTTTCCGGTTGCTTTGAGGTAATCAATTTTTGCACTGATGGCATCGTATAAGGCGCTGTAATAATTGGTTTGTGCCACTTTTAATTCTGTTTGTGCCGTATAAATTTCCTGGTTGCTGCCCAGACCCTGTTCGTATTTTTTCTTGGTGCTGTTGTACACATCTTCAGCTAATGTGGTATTCTGCCTTTGCACATCTATGGTTAGTATGGCGCTGGTCATTTTAAGCCTTGCCTGCGTTACTTCATAGTCTATGTTTTGTTTTGTTTGCTCCAGTTGGTTATTGGTTTTCTGTAGGTCGAGCCTTGCATTTTCAATTTTAGCCCGCCGTGCAAATCCATCAAAAATGGGCACATTAAGTTTTATGCCTACGAAGGAACTGGTGAACCAGTCGCCTTTATCAAAAAAGTTGAAGCTGCTGCGCTGGGCATTTTTCTGGTAAGAGCCAAATGCTGCAATACTGGGTATCCTGCTTAGCTGGTAGCGTTTGATATTGTACTCGTTCAGTTTGGCGGCATAAGTAAGCAATTGCATTTCTTTACGGTCGGCATGGTTGTAGCCTGCTTCCAGGATGTTGGCTTTAATGTCGTCTTCGTTAAGGCCGTCGGTAAGTACCAGAGTATCCTGCTGCGGCATGTTCATTAAAAATTTAAGCCCGGCATTGCCTGCATCAAGCTGGTTGATGATGCGTTGCCTTTCAGTTGTGAGGTTGTTTAATTGTACCTGCACTTTATCTACATCTAATTTTTCGGCAAAGCCGTTTTTGTAAATTTCCTTTGTATCAAACAAAAGTTTTTCAAAACGGCTGATGTTGGCTTCAATGCTGCCTAATTGCTGCTTGCCCACCACCAGTTGATAATAAATTTTCTGGATGTTGGCTTTAATCTGTTCGGTGGTAACGCCTGCGGTGGCTTCGGCCAGTTTTAAGGCGGTGTTCCTGGCCTGCAGGCCCACAAATACCTGCCCGTCGAATAAAATTTGCGATACATCAATGCCGGCACTGGCTATCCAGGGCACCCCAAATTGTGCAGCAATTACACCAAAGCCCTCTTCCGGCACTTTTATCGGGTTGCCGTTACCGTCTTTCACACCTTCATCTACCAGTACCTGGTAAGTGGCTGGGCTAATAAAGTTGGGCAATGCCTGCACCGGTATATTAAAATACCTTGTGCCCGATACGCTGCCGTTAATTTGCGGTAGGGCATTGGCGGTAATTTCCCGGTTGGTTTGTTGCTGCTTTTTGATATCGAGCAGTACATTTTTTACGGTTGCTGAATTTTTGATGCCATAGTCTACGGCTTCGGCTACCGACAGTGCATGTTTTGTTTGTGCTGCAGCTGCACTGCTCATACATAGTAAAATCGCTGCCAGTTTTGTTGTTTTAAGCATACTGCTTTCCTCCGTTTTATTTTTTTGTCCTTTCCTGTTGGTATTTTAAAATGAGCTTATGGCCTTTTTGTGAGGCTAACCCGAATAAGAAGTGCAGAGTGAGCTCAGTTTCTACATAAGCCATGTTGTATTTGTTCCTGGGGAACACCTGCTGGTTGAACACAAGCAGCATCGTTTCGAGCCTTGCCTTCACCATTATATCTATATCCAAATCTTCCCGGTACAAGCCTTCTTCCACCCCTCTTTCAAGATTTTCTTTTATCACATCATGCAGGAACTTGTATTTATGCTGCAAAAAATGATTGTAAGCCCTGGGGTGAAATTTTTCCATATCGTATAATACAGCCGGGTTCATGTTTTGAAAAACCTCCTGTACCATTTCCATAGCAAGGAACACTTCGTGTATGGCATCTTTAGCCCGGGCCCTGTCTTGCAGGCAACAGTTCTGGTTATCGCAAATTTTATCGGATATAATTGCTTCCACCAGTTCGTCTTTATCGGCAAAAAACTGGTAAATGGTTTTTTTGCTGATACCAAGGCCCGAGGCAATATCATCCATACTTACACTGCGTATACCATATTGCATCACCAGGTCGTGTGCCTTTTG
The DNA here is from genome assembly GCA_937873715.1 of uncultured Chitinophagaceae bacterium. GTDB lineage: Bacteria > Bacteroidota > Bacteroidia > Chitinophagales > Chitinophagaceae > Ferruginibacter. The sequence goes on along the minus strand of CALMYJ010000003.1, from coordinate 195,048 downwards.
CTTTATTCTCTCTGCGGTTGTCAATTCTGTCATAGCGGGTGCAAAACTATGGAAACTTTTATTGTTGCCCGGGTTTCCATCCCTTTTTTTTACCGCTGATAACAATTATTTCATTTTGGAGGGCAATACATCAAAGGACATACCTTTACGATACAAAAACGGTTTTATGAAACGTACACCTGATTTTCGCAGGTTGTTCCAGTACTTTTTGCAGGGGATATTGATACTGGCGCCTATTACCATAACCATTTGGGCCATAGCCTTTGTCTTTAATTTTATTGATGGCATATTGCCCAACCTGGTACACGGTATTTTTCCAACAGTTATGGAAGATAAAGCCGGTAATATCCGGCGTATACCCGGGCTGGGTTTTTTGCTGGTTATTGCCATTGTACTCATTATCGGCTACCTCTCCTCTTCCTTCCTGTTCAGTAAGCTGGTAGATGCTTTTGAGCAACTGCTGGAAAAAACACCGGGTATAAAATTCATATACTCTACGCTGAAAGATTTTTTTGAAGCTTTTGCCGGTGAAAAGAAAAAATTTACCCAAAATGTACTGGCCAACGTGGATGATAATGATGTGTGGCGCATTGGTTTTATCACCAGGGATGATATGGCCGAATTTGGCCTTAAAGACTATGTGGCCGTATATATTCCTATGGCTTATTCAGTAGCCGGGAATGTATATATTATACCAAAAGAAAGGGTAAGGCCCATCACGAATATCAGCTCTACCCAAACGATGAAGTTTGCCGTAAGTGGTGGTGTAACTGATGTGGAAGAGTAGCGGGCTAAAAAATTTTAAGGGATTACAGCAGTTTAAGCTTAATTTTCTACGCTAAAATAATGGGGATGAAACGTTGTATTTTATCGTTGATGCTATTGCTTATGGCGCAGCAATGTTTTTGCTGGGGATTTTATGCCCATCGTAAAATCAATTACCTCGCTGTTTTTTTACTTCCTCCCGAAATGCTGGTGTTGTATAAGCCCAATATTGGATTTTTGGAAGAGCATGCCGTAGACCCCGATAAGCGCCGCTATGCCGTGGCAGATGAAGGCCCAAGGCATTATATAGATATAGACCATTATGGCGAATACCCGTATAACGAATTGCCCCGCAAATGGAAAGACGCTGTAGAAAAATACAGCGAAGACACCATTAAAGCATACGGTATTGTACCCTGGCATATACAAACCATGCTGCAGCGGCTCACTATGGCTTTCCGGGAAAAAAACTTTACCCGGATTATGAAAAACAGTGCCGAAATTGGCCATTATATTGCCGACTCTCATGTACCGCTGCATGCCTGCAGCAACCACAATGGCCAACACACCAATCAAAAAGGCATACATGGTTTTTGGGAAAGCCGGGTACCCGAGCTGCTGGCCGAAAAACAGTTCGACTTTTTTATTGGGAAAGCGCAATATATCAGCGACCCGGCCAAATATGCCTGGGACAGGGTACTTGAAAGTGCCGCCGCTGCCGACTCGGTACTGCTGTTTGAAAGGGAACTCACCCGGCAGTTTCCGGCCGATCAGAAATATGCTTTTGAAAGCCGCAACAACAATGTAATCCGCCAATATTCTTCTGCATTTACCATTGCTTACGATAAAAAACTGAACGGGATGGTAGAACGCAGGATGCGCCTGTCTATACAAAGCATCGCCTCATTTTGGTATACCGCCTGGGTAAATGCAGGGCAGCCCGATTTAAGGCCACTGGTAAAACAATCCTTTTCGGAAGCAGACCTGAAAGAGTTTGACAAACTCAACGAAAGCTGGAAAGGCAGCAGTGGCAAAATGTTAGGCCGGGAGGAAGAATAACCCCTGGCTGTTGCGGCTGAATATACTTTTTCCGGGGCTTAAATACATGATTAAAAATCGTTTTCAAAAAGCTACTTTTGCCATCCGTAAATTTTAACCAGATATAATTTGCAAAAAGTGGTTCATAATTTTAATGCAGGGCCTTCTATACTCCCTAAAGAAGTTTTTGAAAAAGCAGCCGCAGCCGTATTAAATTATAATAATACCGGCCTTTCAATTTTGGAAATTGGCCACCGCACTTCCACCTTCCAGGCCATTATGGATGAGGCAAGGGCATTGGTAAAAGAACTCATGCAGTTAGATGACAACCATGAAGTACTGTACCTGCATGGTGGTGCCAGCACCCAGTTTATGCAGGTGCCTATGAACCTACTGGATGACAAGGAAACCGCAGCCTATGCCGATACCGGTGTGTGGGGCCAAAAAGCCATAAAAGAGGCAAAGCTGTTTGGGAAAGTAGAAGTGGTATGTACCGGCAAAGACAGCAACTATACGGTAATTCCAAAAGATTTTGCTGTGCCCAACGACACTAAATATTTTCATATCACCACCAATAATACCATTTATGGCAGCCAGTGGCAAAAGATACCTAAAACCAGTGTGCCGCTGGTAGCTGATATGAGCAGTGATATTTTTAGCCGGGTGCTTGATTTTAATGCATTTGATGTAATCTATGCAGGGGCTCAAAAAAACATGGGCCCTGCCGGTGTAAACCTGCTGGTGCTGAATAAAAACATACTGGGTAAAGTAAAGCGTGCCATACCCTCTATCATGGATTACCGGAATCATATAAAAGATGGCAGTATGATGAATACCCCGCCGGTATTTGCCGTGTACGTATGTATGTTAACGCTGCAGTGGCTGAAGCAAATGGGCGGTGTGGCGGCCATTGAAAAACGCAATGAGGCAAAAGCTGCCCTCCTGTATGCGGAAATAGACAGCAACCCCTTATTTACCGGCACCGTGGCAAAAGAAGACAGGAGTAAAATGAATGTATGTTTTGTAATGCCTGATGCATCGCTGGAAGAAAAGTTTCTTGCCCTCACCAAAGAAAGAAATATCGTGGGGATAAAAGGCCACCGGCTGGTAGGCGGCTTCAGGGCATCGCTGTATAATGCACTGCCCGAAGAAAGTGTGCAGGTGCTGGTGCAGGCCATGAAAGATTTTGCGGCTATACATGCCTGATATATACAGGACAATTATACTTAAGCTATTTACCAAACGATCTCATAATGATATCCATTCAGCCTTTTAAAGCATTAAGACCAGAAGCGCAATATGCCAAACAGGTAGCCTCGCTACCCTACGATGTATTGAACAGCAAAGAAGCAAAAACAGCCGTGCAGGGTAATCCCAGCAGTTTTTTACACATTACCAAAAGTGAAATTGATTTGCCAGAAACGGTTGATGTACATGATCAAAAAGTATACGATACCGCCAAAAAAAACCTTACCGCTTTTATCAGCCGTAACATTTTATTCCGGGAAAACAAAGACTGCTATTATATATATCAACTGGTGATGAATGGCCGCAGTCAAACAGGGCTTGTATGTGGCAGCAGTGTAGATGATTACGAAAATGGCCTGATTAAAAAGCATGAATTTACCCGGCCCGAAAAGGAGCAGGACAGGATTAATCATATTAAAACCACCGGTGCTCAAACGGGTAATGTTTTTTTGGCGTACAACGATGTGGAAGAAATAAGCACCCTCATCAACAAATGGAAAAAAGAAAAGAATCCGGTGTATGATATGGTGGCTGCCGACGGTGTACAGCATACAATATGGATTGTAAACGATAATGCCACTATTGACAGCATTACCGAATTATTTAAAACAAAAGTACCCTGTACCTACATTGCCGATGGACATCACCGGGCTGCATCGGCTGCTAAAGTGCGCCAGGCCTTAGGTAAAAAATCTGCCAAAGGCGCCGATATATTTTTAACAACGCTTTTCCCGGCATCCGAATTAATAATTATGGATTACAACCGTGTGGTAAAAGATTTAAACGGATGGAGCGAAGCCGAGGTATTGGAAAAAATTGCCGATAAGTTTTTATTTGAAAAAGCTGCTGAAGCAGTGGCTCCTGCACAACTGCACCAGTTTGGGATGTACCTCAACCAGCAATGGTATACCCTCACCGCAAAAGAAGGCACTTACACTGCCGACCCCATTGGTGTGCTGGATGTAACCATTTTGCAGGATAACCTGCTGTCACCATTGCTGGGCATTGCCGACCCTCGTACCGATAAGCGTATTGATTTTGTGGGCGGCATACGGGGCCTGGGCGAATTGGAAAAAAGGGTAAACAGCGGTGAGATGCAAATTGCCTTTAGTTTATACCCGGTTAGCATCCAGCAGTTAATTGATATTGCCGACAGCGGCAACGTGATGCCGCCCAAAAGCACCTGGTTTGAACCCAAACTTAGGGATGGCTTTTTAACACACCTTATTTACGATTAAAACTTTGTGAATAATACCGGTAACCAAAAGAGAGGAGCTGTATAAGCCCCTCTTTTTTTATCTTTACCCGGATGAAGTTATACATTACCGCAATCGCCATGCTGTGTACAATGGCCCTGCAGGCACAGTCGGCAAAAGAATTGCACGAAACGGCAAGAACATTTATGCAACAGGGCGATTATGCCAATGCTGTACTGGTGCTTAACCGGGCAGCGGCACTCGAACCCGGCAATATAGATATCACTAAAGATTTGGCTTTTACCTATTACCTGCAAAAAGAAAATACCAGGGCACTGGATATTATAAAGCAGGTGCTCGATAAAGATGATGCAGACGACCAGTGCTACCAGGTGGCTGGTAATATTTATAAACAAATGGGGTTGCCTAAAGACTGTGAAAAACTTTACAGGAAAGCACTAAAAAAATTCCCGGAAAGCGGCCCCCTATATAATGATTTTGGCGAACTGCTGTGGGCCATGCAGGATTATTCGGCCATTAAGCAATGGGAAAAAGGCATTGAAATGGAACCGGCTTTTTCAAAAAACTACTACAATGCCTGCAAATACTATTACCTCACCGCCAACAGAACAAGAAGTATACTCTATGGCGAAATTTTTGTGAATATGGAGCCGACCGGCAACCGTACACCAGAGATAAAAAACATAGTGCTGGAAAGTTTTAAGAAGCTATTTACGGCAGATGAAGCGGCAAGTACCGAGCAGGGTAAATTTGAACAGGCATTTGTACAAACCATGATGAAGCAAAATAGCATTGCCACATCGGGTATCACTGCCGAAACACTCACGATGATACGTACACGATTTGTGCTGGACTGGTATAACCAGTTTGCCGGCAAATACCCTTACCGGCTTTTTGAGTTGCACCGGCAACTATTGCAGGAGGGCTTATTTGATGCCTATAACCAATGGCTGTTTGGGGCAATACAAAACCTTTCGGCTTACCAAAACTGGGTAAACATGCACAGTACAGAATACAACGAATTTAGCCGGTATCAAAAAAGCAGGATATTTAAAATACCGAAGGGGCAATACTACCCTTAGCCCTTTATATCGTATTAACTGATTTTTAAAATGCCATCTGCCAAAGGATGGCATTTTTATTTATCTTAGATAACCGTTATCACCGATTGTTCATTTAATACAGCTTGCTATGTTGCACTATCAATCACGGCTATTTGATTTTTTGCCTTTCCAGTTGGAACGTTATGCCAAAGCAACCATGTTTGCCGCAAAGGAAAACGGGCAATGGCAATCCTATAGTACAGCCCAGGTAAAAGAAACGGTAGACAGGCTAAGCGCCGGGCTGCTGCGTATAGGCATAAGCGGTAATAATATGACTGTAGAGCAGCAGGATAAAATTGCCCTCATCAGTAAAAACCGGCCCGAGTGGCTGATGCTCGATATGGCCTGCCAGCAGATAGGCGCCCTGCTTTGCCCTATTTATCCCACCACCAATGTAAACGAACTGGAATTTATTTTTAATGATGCCGGTGTACGCCTTGCCTTTATCAGCGGTAGCGATATAGCTGCCAAAGTAAGTGATATAAAAGATAAAGTGCCCTCGCTGGAAAATGTATATGCATTTGATGAGCTGGAGGGTACCATATCCTGGAAAAAAATTCTTGAACTGCCGCAGCCCGAAGACTTTGAAAAACTGGAGCAGGTAAAAGCCACTATTAAGGCCGAACATTGTGCCACCATCATCTATACATCCGGCACTACGGGTTTTCCCAAAGGGGTAATGCTGAGCCACAGCAATATTGTATCCAACGTATTGAACTCGGTTAAATCATTTCCTTTTGAAGAAAAGCCTAATGGTAAGGCTTTGAGTTTTTTACCCCTCAATCATATTTTTGAAAGAATGGTATCGTATATCTATGTCCTGAGTGGTATATCCATTTATTACGCCGAAAGCCTCGATACTATTGGCGAAAACCTAAAAGAAGTAAAGCCCACACTTTTTTGTACCGTACCCCGCCTGCTCGAAAAAACCTATGAAAAAATTATGGCCAAAGGCGCCGAACTTACCGGTGTTAAGAAAAAACTTTTTTACTGGGCGGTGGCTTTGGGTATTGAGTATAAAGAAAGCAATAACGGCCTGCTGTACGATATGCAACTGGCCATTGCACGCAAGCTTATTTTTAGCAAGTGGCGAGAAGCCCTGGGCAACAACCTGGAGTTTATTATTACCGGTGGCGCTGCCTGCCAGGTAAGGCTGATACGCTTATTCACGGCGGCGGGTATCCCCATTTACGAAGGCTACGGGCCTACCGAAAACAGCCCGGTGATTAGTGTAAACTGCTGGACAAAAGGCGGTACAAAGTTTGGCACCGTGGGCCCCGTTATCCAGGGACAGGAAGTAAAGCTGGAGCCGGATGGCGAAATATGTGTAAAAGGGCCAAGCGTAATGCAGGGCTATTACAAGCGCCCCGATTTAACCGCCGAAACCATTATCGATGGCTGGCTGCATACCGGGGATATCGGCGTGTTTGAAGACGGAAAGTTTTTAAAAATTACCGACCGTAAAAAAGAGCTGTTTAAAACCAGTGGGGGCAAGTATGTAGCACCACAGCCGATTGAAAACAAGCTGAAGGAGTCGCCCTTTGTAGAACAACTGATGGTGGTGGGGGCCGAGCAAAAATTTGTTGGGGCATTAATTGTACCCTCTATGCCTAACTTAAAAGAATGGATGCGGCAAAAAGATATAGCCTTTACCACCAATGAAGATGCCGTTAACCACCCCGAAGTGCTGCGGCTGTACCGGGAGCTGATTGACAGCTTTAATAACTTTTTTAATCATGTGGAGCAAATCAAACGTTTTGAACTGCTGCCGCACGAATGGACCATTGAAAGCGGCGAACTAACGCCAACGCTTAAGCTAAAGCGTAAAGTGATTATGGAAAAGTACAGGGATGCGGTGGAGAGGATTTATAGTTGAAAGAACCTGTAAGGATTGGCAGCATATCATACAGCCACTCTAATGCTTACAGGCTTGCAGCATTACATCCCCTTTATCTCAGTAACCAGATCCTGCAGTACTTTTTTGGCATCGCCAAACAGCATGGAGGTTTTGGGCTGAAAGAACAAATCGTTTTCAATACCGGCATAGCCCGGCTTCATGCTTCGTTTATTTACAATTACATTTTTGGCCTGGCCCACATCTAATATAGGCATCCCGTAAATGGGTGAGGCAGGATCGCTTTTGGCAGCAGGGTTTACCACATCATTGGCCCCCAGTATCAGTACCACATCCACCGAAGGAAACTCGTCATTAGCCTGCTCCATCTCAATCAGTTTATCATAACTCACATCGGCTTCGGCCAGCAGTACATTCATGTGCCCGGGCATACGGCCGGCAACGGGATGTATGGCATATTTCACTTCCACGCCTTTGGATTCAAGCATTTTTTGCAACTCGTGGCAGGTATGTTGTGCCTGCGCCACTGCCAGGCCATAGCCGGGTACAATCATTACTTTGCTGGCATAGCTCATTACCACGGCACTATCGTTCAGCGTTATTTCTTTGTGTGCCCCCTGTTCTTTACTGCCCCCTGCTGCAGCACTGCCGCCACCAAAAGAGCCTATCAATACATTCGTTAAAGAGCGGTTCATGGCTTTACACATCAGCACGGTAAGGATGGTGCCTGCTGCACCTACCAGGATACCACCGGTAAATACCACTTTATTATCGTACAAAAAGCCGCCGCATGCTGCGGATAAGCCGCTGAGTGAGTTGAGCAATGAAATTACCACCGGCATATCGGCACCGCCTATGGGCAATACAAACAGAACGCCATAAATAATCGATAATGCAAATACGGAGTAAAACAACAGCATTTCATTACCCGAGCCCAGGTTACCGCCTAATACGGCCGACAATACAATACTGGCCAACAGTAAAACGATATTAACGATATGCTGGCCTTTAAAGGCAAAATCTTTAAACTTACCACTAAGCTTACCCCAGGCGATAGCGCTGCCCGAAAAAGTAATATTACCGAGGATAACACCTGAAAAAAGGATAGCCATAATGCCGGCGCCTGATTTTTCGGGCGGAAAGCCCAGTGCTGCCAGGTGGTTAAATTCAACCACTGAAATTAAAGTGGCACTGGCACCACCCAGCCCGTTGAAAAGACTTACCATTTCGGGCATGGCGGTCATCTTTACCCTTTTGGCTGATAATACACCGATAACAGTGCCGATGGCAATGCCGCCAAATATCCAGCCATGATTTTTAAGCAGTGTGCCATCCTCATTCCTGAAAAGAAAAATGGTACCCAGTATGGCAGCCACCATACCGGCACCTGCTACTATATTGCCTTTACGGGCCGATGCCGGGTTCGACATCATTTTTAACCCCATAATAAAAGTAACAGCACCTATAATATATACTATGCTTAATATTGACACTCCCATTGTAAAAATTTTGATCGCAGTTATTTTTTCTTTTTAAACATTTCCAGCATCCTGTCGGTTACCACAAAGCCACCCACCACATTGATGGTGCCCAGTATTACCGCCAGCAACCCCAACACCAGGGCCAGGTAATTATCACTATCGGCACGGCCCATTACAATAATAGCACCCATAATTACCACACCACTAATGGCATTGGCATGGCTCATTAAAGGGGTGTGCAGCACTGCCGGTACACGGGCAATAATTACAAAGCCTAAAAATATTACCAGCACGAGTATATAAATCATTTGCTCGTTGGCCGAAATCCAGTGTAGTATTGATTCCATAATAAATTAATTTTTGAGGATTATTTTACTCTTTCATGCACCACTTCGCCATTGTGTGTAATGCAGCAGCCTTTAACCAGATCGTCTTCCCAGTTAAGGTGCAGTTTTGCTTCCTTATCGGTAATGAGTTGTAAAAAGTTGAGTACATTTTTACCATATACCTTGCTGGCATCCGATGGCATGGTTGACTGCAGGTAGGAGTTGCCGATTATAGTTACGCCATTGTGTACAACGGTTTCGTTGTTTTTAGTAAATGGGGTGTTGCCGCCTGTGGCAGCAGCTATATCAATAATTACAGAGCCATTACGCATGTCGTTCATCATGGCTTCAGTAATTAGTATCGGTGCTTTTTTGCCGGGTATTTGTGCCGTGGTAATTACAATATCGGCTTTGGCAATGCTTTCTGCAATTTTTTGCTGTTGCTTTTGCTTGTATTCTTCTGTTTGCTCCACGGCATAACCACCGGCTTTACTGGCATCGGCAGCACCTTCCACTTCTACAAATTTGGCACCAAGGCTCATTACTTCTTCTTTTACGGCCGGCCGGGTATCAAATACTTCTACCAGAGCGCCGAGACGTTTGGCAGTGGCAATAGCCTGCAAACCTGCAACACCTGCACCAAGTATCAGCACTTTGGCGGGCTTGATGCTGCCTGCAGCAGTCATAAACATGGGAAAGTACCGGCTGTAGTTATTGGCAGCCGTAAGCACGGCTTTGTATCCTGCAATATTGGCTTGCGAACTAAGTACATCCATGGCCTGAGCCCTGGTGGTACGGGGCAGCATATCCAGCGAAAAACTGGTGATGCCGATGGCCGCCCATTTTTTCATTACATCAATATGATACAGAGGTTGAAAAACGCCTATGACAATGCGGTTGCCAATAAGCTGCATTTCATCATCAGCAGGGCTGTGTATGCTTAAAATAATAGCTGCGCTATTTAGTACTTCCTGCCGACTTTTAAGCTGGGCGCCGGCACTTGTGTAATCTGCATCGCTGCAGAAGGATTTTTCGCCTGCGCCATTTTCTACCAGTACGGTAATGCCTTTTTTGGTTAAAACGCTTACCGATTCGGCCAGGATTGATACCCTTGTTTCGGGTGAAGGTTCTTTTAGAACACCAATTATCATCATTATTCTGCTATTGAAATTTCAATTTTTGGGGCGTGAAGATATTGATTTTTAGAGTTGTATTACAAAAGGCAAATTTTGTATTGCAAACGCAGCCGAAATGAACATTTAAAAATTTATAGTACTGTTTAGTATAGATTTTTGCCTTCAACCGGGTATTTATAAAAAAGCCTTCGCAATCAGCAAAGGCTTTAATACGCTGTAGGGGGAGGGCTCGAACCTCCACGGGGCAGTTAGCTATCGCACAAATTTGTAGAGGAGCAACCCTCAAACCTACTGGTGGTCAACCCCAGTCGGTGGCGCTGCAGCGCCATCGGCATTATGCAATGTTTATCCCGTAATCCCCACCCCCGAGACAAGAGGGCATGTCTGCCAAAAATTTCATCACCCCACAATTTTCCCGGTCTTTACCGGAACAAGAGTGCAAATATATACTGCAATGCCTTTTTATTGAAAATATTTTACTCATTTTTTTTAAATTATAGATATTGTCTAAGATATTTTGTAGTTATTTGAATATTGTATATTTTATTTTGCTGCTGCTTTGATTTTTTTAGGCATTGTTAAAAAGCCGGAAACCGGCTGCGGCTAAACTGCAATGGGTAAGGCCGGCTTATTTTGATGGTAAGTATAATATTAGCCTAAGGCGGTTTACAGCCATAGGGTTACCTTTGTCCGTCGATGGAAAAAACAAATTTTATAGATTATATCCGGATATTTTGCCGCAGTGGGCACGGGGGGGCCGGCAGTAAACATTTTATGCGTACCAAATACAATGCTATGGCAGGGCCCGATGGTGGTGATGGCGGCCGGGGTGGGCATATAATATTAAGAGGCAATGCCCAACTTTGGACGCTGCTTCACCTGCGCTATTACAAAAATGTACTGGCCGAAAATGGAGAGGGTGGAAATAAAAATAACCAGACCGGGAGATTTGGCAAAGACGTAATTATAGAAGTACCGCTGGGTACTATCGCCAAAGATGAAATTACCGGCCAAAAAGAGGTGGAAATATTAGAGGATGGCCAGGAAATTATATGGCTTAAGGGTGGCCGGGGTGGATTAGGGAACAGTAATTTTAAAACGGCTACCAACCAGGCGCCCGAATACGCACAGCCAGGCGAACCGGGAGTGGAGGGTTGGAAATTATTAGAGCTTAAAGTACTGGCTGATGTGGGTTTGGTGGGTTTTCCCAACGCAGGCAAATCTACCCTGCTATCATCTATAACAGCGGCAAAACCCAAAATAGCTGACTATGCTTTTACAACATTAACGCCACAGCTTGGCATGGTAGATTACCGGGAGGGCAAAAGTTTTTGTATTGCCGACCTGCCCGGTATCATTGAAGGGGCTGCCGAGGGCAAAGGGCTGGGGCACCGTTTTTTGCGGCATATTGAACGGAATGCGGTTTTATTATTTTTAATACCTGCCGATAGCAGCAATCATGCTGCTGAGTTCAATATTTTAATTGATGAATTGCGCCGTTACAACCCGGAAATGCTTCAAAAAGAAATTGTAATTGCCATTAGTAAAAGCGATATGCTGGATGATGAACTTAAAGCAGCAATAGCCAAAGAGTTACCCCAATCAATACCGCATTTTTTTATTTCCTCGGTAACCGGGCAGGGGCTTTCGGTGCTTAAAGACAAGCTTTGGGATATATTAAATAAACCTGTAGAAACTGCCAATCCGCCTGAACAGCATACTTAAATACATCCAAAGTTTTTATAAACAAACTTTTAATGCAGGCTACCTGCTCTGTATTTTGTTGCTGCTGGGGTTAATACTTTATTTTAACTACTGGCATGGTTTGGAGCGGCTCTATATCGCCGGGGATGCACCCGGTTTGCGCCGGTTTTGGGCATATTACCTGCTTTACTGCCTTCCATTTGCCCTGGCGTTTTTTTTACAAAAAGTATTTTATACTGATGCGGCTTATTACCGGCAGCCCTGGTTTTGGGTAATTCTATTGGTAGCGCCCGCCATCTTTGCAATTAGAATTAATACTACGGTACCCACCCATTGGTTGCACCCCAACTGGCCCGGCCCGGAATTACTGTATTATCAACGCTGTATCAACTGGGTGTTAAGGGCAATCATGGTGCTGTTGCTGATCTCTATATGCTGGTGGTTGAAAGACAGGCATACACAGCCTTTTTACGGTATACAAAAAGTAACAACTTACAAGCCATATTTTATTATGTTGTTGTATATGTTGCCGCTTATAGCCCTGGCCGCTTTTCAGCCTGATTTTAAGGCAATGTATCCAAGGGCACAATTGTTACAGGCTATACCCGACAGCCATTGGGGGCATTACCTTGTATTTGAAGGTTGTTATGGTATCGATTTCGTAAGTATCGAATTTTTTTCCGTGGGTTTTTGATACTATCCATGCTGCGTATTTGCGGCAGGCATTGCATTATACCGGCAGCCTGTTTTTATTGCTGCATTCATCTGGGCAAGCCATTAGGAGAAGCTGTCAGCAGTTTTTTTGGTGGCATATTGCTGGGCATTGTTACCAGTAATACCCAAAGTATTTGGGGTGGTTTGGTGGTGCACCTTGGTATTGCATGGCTGATGGAAGCAGCAGGCTGGCTGGCATCGTTGCATTAGTGGCATAAATTGTACAGTTGTATCAAGCTGCCCCGTTTTCTTTTTGTAATTTTAAGCGATGATGAAAATCCAGACAGGATTACTGCTTTTACTTTTACTAAGTGTCATTTTATATGGCTGCCCCTACCAGTCGCCTTATGGTATTGATGATGAACCTGAACAATATATTGACGAAACATTGCTGGGCAAATGGGCTGTGATGTCCCCGCGACCATCTTACGAAAACAGGTACAGAGAGGCGCCTGTAAAAATTATTTTTAACCAGTATACCGATAAAGAGTACGATATGTTAATCACAGGATATATTGATGAATTGCGGCCTTACAAAGTGGTGGTGGATGATACAATTAGGGCAAGGGCATTTTTATCGGTAGTAGCCAGCAGGCAGTTTTTAAATGTGTTTGTTGCTGGCCGATATTATATTGCCGAACTGCAAAAAGAGGGGAGCAAAATTTCTATTTTAACTTTAGCCGAACAGTTTACCAATAAGTATGTAAAAAACAGTATGGTATTGCGTAAAGCCATTGAAGTACACTATAAAACCAAGCCATTACCTACCTACGACGACTGGTTTGTACTACGCAACCTCCAAAAGGTAAATTGAAAAGCAGGCGCACAAAACGATTGTTATGCATAGTAGTAAAATTGCCGGTATTGGCATGTATGTGCCCCCCAATGTGGTAAGCAACCAGGCGCTTACACAGTATATGGATACCTCAGATGCCTGGATACAGGAACGCACCGGAATAAAAGAACGAAGATTTGCCCACCGAACAGCCGAAACCACTACCACTATGGCTGTTGAAGCGGCAAAAATTGCGTTGGAACGGGCAGGCACCACGGCACAGGATATCGACTTTATAATTTTTGCCACGTTAAGTCCCGATTATTATTTTCCGGGCTGTGGGGTACTGGTGCAGCGTGCCCTCAAGATGAAAGAAATTGGTGCACTGGATGTACGCAACCAGTGCAGCGGCTTCGTATATGCTTTATCGGTAGCCGACCAGTTTATAAAAACAGGCATGTATAAAAACATACTGGTTATTGGCAGCGAAAAACATTCCTTTGGGTTGGATTTTAGCACCCGGGGCCGAAATGTATCAGTCATATTTGGCGATGGGGCCGGGGCGGTAGTGCTGCAGCCTGCCACAAATGTGGGCCAGGGTATATTGAGCACACACCTGCACAGCGATGGCGAAAGTGCCGAAATACTGGCCATGTACAACCCCGGCACGCATGCCAACCACTGGTTGCCCAGCCAACTTGCCGATTATAATGAAGCCGAAATTGGTGATATGTTTATGAGTCATGCCATGATAGACAAGGCGCAGAATTTTCCTTACATGGATGGCCCGGCGGTATTTAAAAAAGCAGCCGTTAAATTTCCAGAAGTAATTATAGAAGCCCTGCAGCATAACCAGCTTACACCTGCTGATATAAATTTACTGATACCGCACCAGGCCAACCTGCGTATTGCACAGCATGTGCAGCATACACTGGGGTTGAGAGACGAGCAGGTGTACAATAATATTCAACATTACGGCAACACTACGGCAGCATCTGTACCCATTGCTTTATGCGAAGCGTGGGAATTAGGAAAAATCCAGGAAGGAGATTTGGTATGCCTGGCAGCATTTGGAAGCGGCTTTACATGGGCCAGTGCATTGTTACGCTGGTAACGTAATTAGCCTTTTACCAGTGTGCCTACTTTTTCGCCAGTTACCACTTTAAGCAGGTTGCCGGGTTCATTCATATCAAATACAATTATAGGCAGTTCATTTTCCATGCAAAGTGTAAAGGCTGTCATATCCATTACTTTAAGGTTTTGGCTGATGCACTCTTTAAAAGTAATATGTCCGTATTTTTTGGCGGTAGGGTCTTTTTCGGGGTCGGCAGAGTAAATGCCATCCACCCTTGTACCTTTTAAAATCACCTCGGCTTTTATTTCAATTGCCCTTAACGAGCCTGCTGTATCAGTAGTAAAATAAGGATTTCCGGTGCCAGCACCAAAGATTACCACACGTCCTTTTTCGAGGTGGCGCATAGAGCGGCGGCGGATATAAGGCTCGGCAATTTGCTCCATTTTAATGGCGCTTTGCAGGCGGGTGTATACACCGGCTTTTTCGAGGGCACTTTGCAGGGCCATACCATTAATCACAGTGGCCAGCATACCCATATAATCGCCTTGTGCCCGTTCAATACCGGTTTCCGATTCGTTCATGCCCCGGTAAATATTACCACCGCCTATTACAATGGCTACCTGTACACCCAGCTCTGTAATACTTTTAATATCCTGTGCATAACGGGTAAGTACTTCGCTATCAAGGCCAAAATTTTTATCACCCATTAAAGATTCGCCGGAAAGTTTTAAAAGTATACGCTTGTATTTGGGTAGCATGGTTAAAATTTTTGCGAAGATATGGGTTTACCCAATTAACGGAGAGTATTCAAAATGTAGTGGGTAAGTTTTTCTACGTTAACGATAGCGGCTAAATGGCGTATTTGCTGATAGTAGTATCAAAATGCCTTACTTTTGAGGCATTAAATTTTGTGCTGTATTCCTGAAAAACTGTTATTCAAAAATCTTATTGCTATATCATGGCTGAAGGCGGGTATAATCCTTTTAATAAATCGCTGAAGTACAACAGGCAGGTACGCCTGTTTTTTATCCGGCTGGCCCTATTGGGTACGGTATGGTTTTTTGTATATCATCTCACCTTAAAACCTGCCCGAACCATTGACCGGCCGCTTACCAATTTCCTGGCAGCAGCCGTAACAAAATGCATCAATGTTTTATCACCTTCGGTACCAGAAATTACCTGGAAAGAAACAGCATCAAGAAATGCCCAGTTGGTACAGAATGGCAAAAAGGTTTTTGGTATCTGGGATGTGTGCAATGGTATAGACCTGATGTATATCTATGTTGGTATTATAGTGCTGTTACCTTATTCCATAAAACGAAAATTGGTTTTTAGTTTTGTTGGTATAGCGGCAATAATTTTGGCAAATATTGTACGCATTGGCGCCCTTTATTATATATATATGTATCAACGTAAAGCATTCGACTTCAGCCACCACTACCTATTTACTATCCTCATGTATATCTTAATCTTTTATGGCTGGCTGCTGTACACCAAAAAAGGCATTTTAACACCCAAAAAAGTTACTAATGTCTAAGCCGGTAAGGGTATTAATGCTATACCTTTTCAGCCTCTTTATTGTTATTATCATTTTAAGCTGGTTTAAATGGACAAAATTTCACATCCATTTAGGCGGGCACCGGTTAGAAATGGAAACGGCAATATTTTTTACAATTGCCGGCGGGATTATTGCTTTACGTAAGCTGGTAAGCCCGGGGGCTTTAAAGGTTTTTTTGATAATTTATGCCTGTCTGTGGGTGTTGCGTTTTACCATTATCTACCTTTCATTTGTTGTAAAGGATATTAACTTGCTTGGACGAGTGTTTCATATAGACTTAATTACCCCCAGTTACTATAATTCCATATCCCGGTTGGGAACACCTTTGCCATTTATTATCTTCTGGCTTATCAACAGTTTGTTTAACAGCGGTCTTCTGCAAGGAGATGCAAGAATGCATGAACAACAAAAAGAAAAGCCAAAGGAATATAATAAGTAAGAAAAAGGTTGATGCTAAAGGTTCATTTGGCGGTGGGCCTAATCTTGGTTTAATAAACATTTACTTGCAAATTGCTTGTGCGTATTTTTCTGCGATTTGCTGGAATAGGGATTGTGTTTAATTGTTTAAAGTAAGACAGTTGTTTTTTTAGCTAAAATATTTTAACCACCGAATTCATGTGCATCCCAGGCAGTTAAAACCGGGAAAGAATTACGCTATATTTTGACGAATATATAACATACTTTTTTAAGGCTCCGGCATTTAAAATCTTGTGGTGTATTGGTTGTTTAAAACGCAGTAATTGTAAAATGCCTGAAGTTTCACTATTTTAAAACCGCCTGATTTTTAATGAGTTTCTTATCATTTTATTAATCTACAATTGAAATTCTAATGAAGATGCTGTATTACAAAATAGATTACATTTGCGCTGATTTTACGGAAACCAAACTAACACTATCCTGAACTCACTTTTAACATAGTTCCATCTGGCTGTACCGCTTTTTTTGAATGCCGGTACATGGTAGTATTATGTTGGATAAAACTCAGGTGAAATGTGCTGTAAGCAGACACCTAAAATCCTTATTACGAATAATAACTTACCGCATTATATGTGGGTGAGATAGGCGAAGCCATATATTTGTAAAAAATATCGCAAGTACAAACAACCCCTGTTGCCGCTCTTCCAGTTTAAATTATCCTAAAAGTTCAAAATCAACAATACACATGGTAATTCATTTTAAATCTGGCAGGGTTTTACTGCTGTTGGTATTTTGTGCATTGTGCCTGCCTGCATGTATCAATACAAAAAAGGTGGTGTATGTAAATAACATTGATGCCGCTTTGTTAAACAGTGCCGATAGCGCATCGCTTTCGGCAGCACAGTATGTTTTTGAAGCAAAAATTCAGAAAAACGATCAGTTATGGATTACAGTAGGGGGCAGCAACGCTGAAGATATGCAGGTACTCAATTCCGGGAGCGGCATTATATCTGGTGGTATTGGCGCAATAGCTGGAGGCGGTAGCAACTCCATTTTAGGCTATTTTGTAGAGGCAGATGGGAGCATAAAAGTGCCATATGTAGGAAAGATACAGGTGGAGGGTCTTACACGAGTAGAACTGGAAACTAAATTAGCCGAATTATACAGCGCCTATACCAAAAATCCAGTAGTGAATGTTCGATTCCTCAACCACGGTTTTTCAGTTTTGGGAGAAGTCAACAGGGCCGGGAGGTTTAGTATGCAGAACGAAAGAGTAACTATACTGGATGCCATTAGTATGGCAGGTGATTTATCTACTTTAGGAAGAAGAGAAAATGTTTTACTCATAAGGGAAACAGAGGGTAAAAGAGTATTTACACGCCTCAACCTATTGTCGAAAGATTTATTCACCTCACCCTACTTTTACCTCAAAACAAATGATGTGATTTATGTAGAGCCGGTAGGGGCAAAATTTATAAATCGTAGCGGCGTGCCACAATATATTGCCATTGCAGCGGCAGGGCTTGCACTGATACTCACTATAATTAACATTAGTAAAAAATAAATTTTTTATAAAAAAATGACAAATAACCCAATTACAAACGGGGCATATGAGGATGTAACAGACCAGAGCGAAAAACTTCAAAGACTCCTGTACAGGATTCTGCCCTTTTGGCCTCTGATTGTAGTGGCAGTGCTCATTGGGATTCTTTGTGCTAGAATTTACCTGAGGTACCAGGTAACGGTGTATTCAACAAAAGCAAGAATTGTTGTTAATGATGAAACTCAGCAAAAAAGTGCCAACCTCCAGGAAATATTTCGATTTGAATACAAGAATAACACTATTGAAACCGAAAGAGAGATGCAGGTACTTAATTCCAGAGACCTGCTGAAAAAGCTGGTTGCAAAAATGCAATTAAATGTACATTACGTTCAAAAGGGACGCATTAAGAGTGGGTATTTTTATGACAATCTACCCTTTCGCCTGGTACTCCAGGATCCTGATTCTGTTTTGACCTCATTTACCGCTGAAGCCGAAATTAAAGGCGATAAAATAAGCTATGACAATATTTTATATCCTCTCGACACATTTGTAAACAGCCCCGTAGGTAAAATTAAATGGGTGCTGAATGACGAGGTTAAAAATTTTGAAACCGGCGATGTGTTCATGATTACGGTACAAACAGTAAGCGGCGCAGCAAACAGAATCAAGAATTCAATTTCTATGGAGCCGCTTTCCAAGGCTTCTTCAATATTAGATGTAACATATAGAGACGTTTCACCTACCCGTGGTGTTGATATATTGACCAACCTGTTCCTGATGTATGGCAATGCAACAGTGGACTATAAAAGCCGTATTTATGAAAATACAAGAAACTTCCTTGACGGCCGTTTAAGACTTGTAGCGGAGGAACTGAGTGATGTAGAAAAAAATCTGCAGGCCTACCGTACAAGTTCCGGTGTTATCAATCTTACTTCTGAGGGTGAAGCCCTGCTTACTAAAGTTAAAATAACCGACACTAAAATAAGTGAGCAGGAAGTACAGTTTGATATATTGCGGCAGGTAGAGGACTATGTGAACCGAAGGAATAGGGGAGATAACCCGGTGCCTGCAACACTTGGTGTAAATGATCACATGCTTACCGTACTACTGAATCAATTGTATGAGTCAGAGTTTAACCTTGAAAAGATTAAGCAAACTTCAGGCAATAAAAATCCACAAATAGCTGTACTGGAGGAGCAGGTATCTAAGCTGCGGCCTAGTATTTTAACAAGTATTACTAACCTGAAAGCAAATATTCAGTCGACGTTAAAAAAATTAAAGTCAGATAATGCAGAGGCGCTGGCCGAAATGAATAAAATACCACAAAAGGAAAGATTATTAATCGATATAAGCCGTCAGCAGGGAATTAAGAATTCGATTTACACATTTTTGCTTCAAAAAAGAGAAGAGTCGGCCATAGCATCAGCTTCTATCTTACCCAACTACAGGGTATTGGAAAAGCCTGAAGCAGCAGGTGTTATATATCCCGTACCCAAGCAAACTTATACACTTTCGGTATTGATTGCATTGATGACTGTGATGGTATATATCTACTTCAGGGAGTTTGCCAGCAAGCGTTTATTATTCCGGGCACAAATAGAAGATAGCCTGCCAGTACCATTCATCGCTGAATTAATATTTCAGCCACATGCCCATGCATCTCCAATAGTAGTTGGCCCGGATAAGCGTACGCTGATCGCCGAACAGTTCCGGGAACTCCGCACCAATATCAATTACATTGCCTCGAATGCCAAAGACAGGTGTAAGGTAATTCTCACTACATCTTCTATTCCTAAAGAGGGTAAAAGCTTTGTTGCGATAAATACTGCCATAAGCCTGAGCCTCACTGGCGATAAAGTAGCATTGCTTGAATTTGACTTGAGAAAGCCCAAAATAAGTAAACCAATGGGTATATCCAGGGATCCGGGTCTCAGCAATTATCTTATTGGGAAGGCTACCGAAGCTGAAATAATTAAGCCGCATGAAAGTATTGAAGATTTATTCATTATCCCCTCTGGTCCAATACCACCCAATCCTGCTGAACTGCTTAGTGGCGACCGTTTACCTCAATTGATGAAATACCTCCGGGATAATTTTGATTATGTAATTATTGATACGCCCCCTGTAGCTGCGGTCACCGATGCAAAAATATTGTCTGCTGTAGCGGATGCAACGATATACATCATCCGCCATAATTATACTCACAGCAGCTTCCTCAACCTGATTAACGATATATACAATAAAAACGGTCTTAAAAATATGAATATCGTTTTCAACGGTATTGTACATAAAAAAATCCTGGGTTATGGAAGAGGCTACGGCTACGGTTACGGTTACGGTTATGGCTATGGCTATGGCTATGGCTACGGGTATACCGACGATGACAATAAAAAGAAAAGAGGTGTGTGGAAGGTAATAAAAAATGTTCTTCAATGGATTGCCGGAGGTAAATCAAATTGATGGGGCAATAAACATGCATCTTACATAATTTAAATGGTATTTGGTTTGGCAACAATTAAACAACTGGTGCATAAATACGCCGAAAACTTTACCTATTTCTACCGGTATCTGCGGTACAGGGTATTTGTAGTAGTTGGGTTAAGTATGCTGGTAGGTATACTTGA
Organism: uncultured Chitinophagaceae bacterium; assembly: GCA_937873715.1. Classification (GTDB taxonomy): domain Bacteria; phylum Bacteroidota; class Bacteroidia; order Chitinophagales; family Chitinophagaceae; genus Ferruginibacter. The sequence continues at coordinate 174,469 of CALMYJ010000003.1, read as the reverse complement.
TGGTTTTGGCCTTACCATGTTTTTGCCCATGCTGCAAATGGTGAATGCAGAGTCTGAGGTTAATCCCGAAAGTCTTGGTAAACTCAGGTTTATTGTAGATGGCATGAGTGCTATGGGTATACCCATCACCCTCGTTGCTATTTTAATTTTCCTTTGCCTATTCTTTTTACTTAAGGGAGTTGCCCGTTTTTTCAGCGATGCCTACACGGTTTATGCTCAACAGTATTTTATACGAAAAATACGCACAAGCACACTCCGTCTTCTCAATAAGCTTTCATTTAAAAAATTTATAACGGCAGATATTGGTCGTATTCAAAATACCATGAGTGGTGAAGTAGACAGGGTATCCCGTGCTTTTGCATCATACTTTAAAGCCTTTGAACAATTTGTGCTTGCGGCAGTTTACATGGGCTTTGCATTTTTTGTAGATGTACAGTTTGCCGTGCTCGTAACATTCGGCGGCCTTATTACAAATTTCATATACCGGGCTATTAATACCAAAACAAAAGTTGCATCCCGGCAGCTTACAAAAGATGCCAACGAGTTTCAAAGCCTGATTATACAGCATGTGGCTAATTTTAAATACCTCAAAGCAACCGGCAAGTTGTCTTTGTTTGGCAAAAGGCTTAGCAATAAATTACAGCAGCTTGAAAGAAGCAATAAACGTATTGGTGTACTTGGTGCACTTATTACAGGTGCCCGGGAGCCGTTGCTGATATTTGTAGTATCAGCAGTAATACTGGTGCAGATTAAGGTACTTGGAGCAAGCCTTGGGCCAATATTAATAAGCCTGCTCTTTTTTTACAGGGCACTTACTGCTTTGCTTATCATGCAGTCGGCCTGGAACTATTTCCTGGCAGCTTCCGGTTCAATGGAAAATATGACCGGCTTTAAAAAAGAACTGGAAGCTAACAGCGAACCAGAAGGCAGCATACAAATACCGGGCTTTTCATCAGCCATTGATTTAAAGAATGTATCGGTTTGTTATGGTGATAAAAAAGTGTTAGACGATATTAGTATAACGCTTCAAAAGAACGAAACAATAGCTTTTGCAGGCGAAAGTGGGAGTGGTAAATCAACACTTGTTAACCTCATCGCCGGCCTTATGTCTGCTGATAGTGGCACTATCCAAATTGACGGCATTGACCGCAGCACCATTAATATCCAATCTTTCCAAAAACGTATTGGGTATATTACACAAGAGCCGGTTATTTTTAACGATACAATCTTTAATAATATTACGCTTTGGTCCGAACCAACTCCACAAAATGTCAGCCGCTTTAACGAATCGCTTCATAAAGCTGCCCTCTCTGATTTTATACAAACACTACCTGAAAAAGAACAAACCCTCCTGGGCAACAATGGCATCAATATCAGCGGCGGACAAAAACAACGCATCTCAATCGCAAGAGAATTGTACAAGGATATTGATATACTTATTATGGATGAAGCCACCTCTTCGCTCGATTCCGAAACCGAAAAAACCATACAGGATAAAATAGACGAACTGAAAGGGCAGTACACCATACTAATTGTGGCGCACCGCCTGTCTACCATTAAAAATGCCGACCGCATTGTACTGATGAAAAACGGGCAGATAGAACAGGCGGGCACTTACCAGCAATTGATGCAAAACGCAGCCCTGTTCAAAAGAATGGTGACCCTGCAGGAACTATAAAATTAAACACAACAATTATAGCATTATGCTCAACGGAAAAAGCATACTCATTACCGGTGGTACAGGCTCACTGGGTAAAGCGCTTACCCAACACATTTTTAAAACATTTTCAGGTGTCAAAAGAGTGGTGATTTACAGCCGCGACGAACAAAAGCAGTTCCAGATGGCGCAAGAATATCCTGCAGATAAATATCCCCAAATACGGTTTTTTATCGGCGATGTAAGGGATTACGACCGGCTGAAAAGAGCCTTTAAAAGCATCGACTATGTAATACATGCAGCCGCGATGAAGCATGTGCCTATTGCCGAATACAATCCAAGCGAATGTGTAAAAACAAATATTAATGGCGCCGAAAACGTTATTAACGCCTGCCTCGAAACCGCTGTACAACGTGTAGTGGCGCTCTCTACAGATAAAGCCGCTGCACCGGTAAACCTGTATGGTGCAACCAAACTGGCTTCTGATAAATTATTTGTGGCCGCCAATAATATCCGCGGATGGAATGATATCATCTTTAGCGTGGTGCGTTACGGCAATGTAATGGGTAGCAACGGCTCGGTAATACCCTTCTTTTTAACCAGGAAAAAAACCGGGGTGCTCCCCATTACCGACCCCACCATGACTAGGTTCAATATTTCCCTGCAGGGCGGCGTGGATATGGTAATGCATGCACTGGAACATGCATGGGGCGGCGAAATTTTTGTGCCTAAAATCCCATCGTATAAAATAACCGATGTGGCCGAAGCCATTGGCCCGGAATGTGAAAAGAAAATTGTTGGCATAAGGCCGGGCGAAAAAATTCATGAAGAAATGATTACGGATTCCGATTCATACTATACCTACGACCTGGGAAAGTATTACACCATACTGCCATCATCCCACCGCTGGAAGCTGGAAGACTTTATTCAGCATTTTAATGCAAAAAAAGTGCCCTATGGCTTCCGCTACAACTCAGGCGAAAACACAGAGTGGGAAACCTTAGAGAGTTTAAGAGAAAATATAAGGCTACATGTTGACGCTTCATTTACAGTATAAATTGGTTGTTAAGTAAGTTAGGGTCTGCCACATCAAACAACTTTCATTTGCCATCTTCAGTTTACTTAAGTACTCCCTTTATTATAAAAAGTGATATATGCTTTTTAATTCCCTGAGTTTTGCTATTTTCTTACCTGTTGTTTTTTTTCTATATTGGTTTGGAACAAAGGGTAAATTACAACGCCAAAACATTTTACTTCTGGTTTCAAGCTACTTTTTTTATGCTTGTTGGGACTGGCGGTTTATGTTTTTACTTATCTTCTCTACGGGCTTAGATTATTATACTGGTATTAAAATTTATGAAGCAGCCAATAAAAAAAAGAAATTATTTTGGCTTTGGCTAAGTATTGCAATTAACCTGGGCTTTCTTGGATTTTTTAAATACTATAATTTTTTTGCAGACTCATTTGCGGATGGATTGTCACAACTGGGATTACAGGTGAATTTCAATACATTAAATGTAATACTACCAGTAGGTATTTCATTTTATACCTTTCATGGGTTATCTTATGTTATTGATCTTTATTATAATAAAATAAAGCCCGAAAGAAATTTTATTGATTATTCGGTTTTTGTTAGTTTTTTCCCTTTGCTAGTGGCCGGCCCTATCGAAAGGGCAAATCACCTTTTGCCCCAAATTGTAAAAAAAAGGGAATTTGATTATTCAAAAGCAGTAGATGGTTTACGGCAAATATTATGGGGATTATTTAAGAAAATTGTTATTGCAGATAATTGTGCACAATCTGCAAATTTAATTTTCAATAACTCCGATGCATATTCAGGAAGCACACTTGTGCTGGGTGCAATATATTTTGCCTTCCAGATATATGGCGATTTTTCAGGCTACTCTGATATCGCTTTAGGCACAGCCCGGCTTTTTGGAATAGAACTTTTAAGAAACTTCTCTTTCCCATATTTTTCTAGGGATATTGCCGAATTTTGGAGACGTTGGCATATTTCCCTCTCCTCGTGGTTTAAAGACTACCTGTACATTCCGCTGGGTGGTAGTAAAGGCGGCATGTGGATGAAAATCCGGAACACCTTTATAATATTTCTTGTTAGTGGGTTTTGGCATGGCGCTAACTGGACATTTATTGCATGGGGTGCTTTAAATGCAATATTTTTTCTGCCACTTCTTATATTTGATAAAAATAGGCAAAACATTGGCATAGTGGCGCAAGGCCGTCTTTTACCAACTTTTAAGGAAGCATGTATGATGCTTAGCACCTTTTGCCTTACCACATTTGCATGGATTTTTTTTAGAGCTGAGAACCTTCAGCATGCATTTAAGTATATAAGTAAAATTTTCTCATCTTCCCTTTTTCTAATTCCGTATTATAGGGGTATTTCTAATGCAACAACCACCATTGCTTTACTTATTGCATTCATATTGATAGAGTGGTTTGGACGGGAAGGGCAGTATGCCATTGCAGATTTAAACCTGAAATGGAAAAAACCAGTAAGGTATGCTTTGTATTATGTCATAGCCATATTAATAATTGTTTTTGGTAATTTCGACCAAAACCAGTTCATATACTTTCAATTTTAAAACTTGAAAAAATTTATAAAAAAGTTTTTATTAATGGCGCTGCCAATTTCAGCAGCAATTGTTTTTGTAAATTATTACGGAGATGCAGCAAGCTTATTTGATCGTGGCTACGAAAAACAAATGGCAGATATAATTGAAAATCGCAAGTATGTGACAAATGTGTCCGAATTTGATGACCGTCTTTTTCAAAGGGAATTAATCATATCAGAGAAAATACACCCACGTGTTGCCGTATTTGGTTCTAGCAGAGCAATGTTAATAAGCGCTGACATTTATGGCGATTCTTTGCTACTTAACAATTCAGTATATTTTGCATGTATTGAAGATGTAGCAGCAATTTACCAGATATACAAAAGCAATAACAAACTTCCTGAAAAAATTATTATCGGAGTAGATCCTTGGTTATTCAGCGAAAATGCGGCTCATATCAGATGGAAATCCATTGCTTCTTACTACTATGCCTTTACTGGTAAATCCGATGATAACATATTTAATTCCAAATACGCCCAGCTTTTTTCTTTATCCTATTTTCAAAGTTCATTAAGAACACTTCCCAATAAAATAAGGGGGTATACAAAACCTATGGCCACAAACAAAAAATTCAACACCAGAATTACAAGGTTAACTGATGGCTCGGTTGTTTATGGAGAATCTTATAGAAACACCACCCCAAAACAAGTAGACGAAATAATTACTCTACGTTTAAGTGAAGATCAAGGTAACAGCAGTAAACTGTATGTTATTTCCACGGAGTTTTGGAGTTTATTTGAAAGACTGATATCCGACATGAAGACAAATAATATTGAAGTAGAATTTTTTCTTTCCCCTTTTCCAGTAAGAATGTATAATAAGAGAGCAGATAATTATAAGGAAATTGAAGATGCAGTAAAAAAATACGCAGCTACGCAACACATTAAGGTATTTGGTACGTACAATGCAAATATGCTTAACATGGATAACTCTTACTTTATGGATGAGCGACATTGCAATGAAAAAGCTATAAAGGAAATCTTTCGAAATAATAATTGATATAATGCATCTGTCTTTATTCTCTGCGCTGATATATTAATATTAAGGTTTAGATAAGTTTGATGTTTAAAAAATGGTTTTAATATGATACCCTACGGCCGCCAACATATTACCGACGAAGACCTTAAAGCAGTAACAGAAACTTTACTAAGTGACTATCTTACCCAGGGCCCTAAGATTAAGGAGTTTGAAGAGGCTTTTGCAAAATATATAGGTTGTAAATATGCAGTAGCTGTAGCAAACGGCACAGCAGCACTGCATTTATGTGCACTGGCATTGGATGTGCAGCCCGGGCAAAAAGTAATTACACCGCCAATCACTTTTGCGGCATCCAGCAACTGCATACAATATTGCGGTGGCGAAGTAGTGTTTGCAGATATTGATCGGGAAACCTATTTACTCGATATCAATAAGGTGAGGGCTTTATTAGAGGCATCGCCAAAAGGCACATACCAGGGCATAGTTCCGGTTGATTTTGCCGGAAGAGCCGTTAACCTCGAGGCATTTAAACAACTGGCCGCTGAATATAACCTGTGGCTGATTGAAGACAGTTGCCATGCACCCGGCGGATATTTTACCGATAGCAAAAGCAATAAGCAATACTGTGGCAACGGCAATTTTGCCAACCTGGCCATTTTTTCTTTTCACCCGGTTAAGCATATTGCCTCCGGCGAAGGTGGAATGATAACCACTAATGATGAAGCGCTGTACCAGCGCCTGCTTACATTACGTACACACGGCATTGTAAAAAATAATGATGCATATACCAATGATATAAGCTTTGCCGCAGGCCAGCCAGCAGAAGGGAACCAATACCCCGGCTGGTATATGGAAATGCAGGCACTGGGATACAACTACCGCATTACCGACTTCCAGGCGGCATTGGGTATGTCGCAATTGAAAAGGGCTGATGAAGGTTTGGCAAAAAGAAGACAAATAGCAGGCACCTATGAAAAAGCGTTTACTGGTAAAAGTTATATAAAGGGGCAGTCGGGTGTTGTGGAAGGTCATGCCTATCATTTATACGTGATAGAAGTGGAGAACAGGCTGGGCCTGTACAACTACCTGCGTGAACAAAAGATATTTGCACAGGTACATTATATACCCACACACCTTATGCCTTACTACCGCCGCTTTGGTTGGAAGGAAGGCGATATGCCTGTTGCCGAGCAATACTACAGGCACTGCCTCAGCCTACCCATGTTCCCCACACTTACAGATGAGCAGCAGTTGTACGTAATTGACTGCATCGAAAGATTTTATGCTTAGTCATAAACTTGGCCTTGGTACAGTACAGTTTGGGCTTAAGTATGGTATCAGTAATACCTCGGGCCAAACAACAGCGCCGGAGGTAAGCCGCATCCTGCAATATGCTGCAACGCAGGGCATCACCGTTATAGATACAGCATCGGCTTACGGTAATGCAGAGGCCGTTTTGGGTGAAAATGATTTAAGTAGCTTTTCTGTTGTTTCAAAATTTATTACACCGGATTCAGTTAATACCATTGAAGCACAATTTTATCATACACTACAGCAGCTACAGGTAAAATCACTGTATGGGTACCTGGCCCACCGGCCGGCAGAAATTTTGAAAGAGCCATCGCAGTGGAAAAAGATAAAGGATTTACAACAAAAAGGACTGCTGCAAAAAATCGGCTTCTCCTTAAATACAACAGATGAACTCGATGCCTTACTTCAAAAGCAGTTTATTCCCGAATTGATACAAGTACCCTATAACTACCTCGATAACCGTTTTGAAAATCAAATGCTAACCCTCAAAGAAAAAGGTTGCGAAATACACACCCGTTCGGCTTTTTTACAGGGATTGTTTTTTAAAGAGGTACAAACCCTGCCTGCCTTTTTTGATGTGGTGCGTCCTGTACTAAAAAATGTGCAGGCACAAACCCAAAATCTTTCGGGTGCCCTGCTGCAATTTGTTTGTTCAAAGCCATTTATCGATAAAGTGATTATTGGTGTGGAAACCCAACAGCAGTTAATGGACAATATAGCAGGGCTGAACAATACAGTTGAACTGGAACCCTCAACAATAAAAATTCCGGAGGCTGTATTAATGCCCTCCAACTGGCCGCAGGCATGAGCAAAATAAAACTGGGAGTAATTGGAATGAGTGAGGGTAACGGGCACCCTTACTCGTGGAGTGCCATATTTAATGGGTACGATGCTGTAGCCATGAAGGATTGCCCCTTCCCGGTAATACCGGAATATTTAAGCAAACAAAAATTTCCCGAAGACAGCCTTGCCCATCTTGGTACCGTTACGCATGTATGGTGCCAGGATAAAGCAATGGCAGCGCATATTGCAGCGGCAGCAAAAATCCCCAATGTGTCTGAAAGCCTCCAGGTAATGGCCGGCGAAGTGGATGCTGTATTATTGGCAAGAGATGATGCTGAAAATCACTACGAAATGGCTTTGCCTTTTTTAAAAGTGGGGCTGCCTGTTTTTATTGACAAGCCATTGGCTTTGTCAGTAGCCGATGCTCATAAAATTTGGGCGGCACAGCAATATCCCAACCAGGTGTTTTCGTGTAGTGCACTCCGTTATGCCCGGGAGCTTTTGCTTACCGATACAGAAAAACAAAATATTGGAGATATACAACTGGTAGAAGGCAGTGTAATGAAAAAATGGGAAACCTATGGCATACATATACTGGAACCACTCGTTGCACAACTGCCGCAAAGAGGCCAGTTAACTGCAGTAAAAAGTATGGGCAGCAGTTATCAAAAGCAGGTGCTGGTGCAATGGGAAAATGTAAGTGGCTATTTTAAAACCACCGGCAATACACCCTGCCCGCTTGAAGTAAAATTTTTTGGCACAAGGGGTAATATCAGTAAAACATTTTTTGATTCTTTCAACGCATTTAAAAATTCGCTGGCTGAATTTATACAGGTAATTCACCATCCGGAAAAAAATATTCCGCAACTGGAAACGCTTGAACTGGTAAATATTTTGGAAAGAGGGCTTGCATGAAAATTTTAATTGTTGGGTTGGGGTCTATTGGTCAGCGGCATGCCGCCTGCCTGCAAAAAATGCCAGGTGTGGATATTGCCGTTTTGCGTACCAATAAAGGCACCCTTAAAGAAAAAAGCGGTTACACCGAATTTTACAATATTGAAGATGCACTGGCTTATCAACCCGATGGAGTGGTGATTGCAAATCCAACGTCGCTCCATGTAGAAACTGCCTTACCTTTTTTACAAAGAGGCATAAAAACACTGATTGAAAAGCCCATTGCACAGTCACATGCAGATGCAGAAAAGTTATCTCCCTTCAGCAATAATTTATTAGTGGCATACTGTGTACGTTTTTTACCATTAATAAATATCATTAAAGAAATAGCTGCTGGCGAAAGGATTTATAAAATAAGTTTTAAGCGTTCGTACTATTTACCCAAGTGGCATCCTTATGCAGATTACAGAACAGAATACACGGCGAAGAAAGAACTGGGCGGTGGTGTGATAAGAACATTGAGTCATGAAATTGATTTGATGCTGTATTTATTTGGCGAACCTGTAAGTACAACAGGTGTAACCGATAAAATTTCAGCACTTGAAATTGATACCGATGATTTTGCTTTTTTTACCTGCAAATTGAAAAATGGAGCAAGGGTAAATTTTGAATTAGATTTTTTTTCTCCTAAAAATCTGAATGTTGCAGAAATGTTTACGGATAAAGGAAAATATACCTGGGATATGCGTGAGCTTTTGTTTACACCATACAATGAAACAACTGCTGAAAGATTATATGGGCCGGAATTGTTTAACATTGAAAAAATGTACAGCAGTCAAATAGATGATTTTATTAATTTCATAAAGTATGGTAAAAGTAATAATGCAAGTTATGAGGCCGCAATCAATGTTTTAAATATCATTACAAAAATTGATGGTTGAGAAAAAAAAGATAGTGGCAATTATTCCTGCACGGGGAGGCTCTAAAAGAGTGCCTCGAAAAAATATACTTGATTTTTTAGGCAAGCCAATGATTGCTTGGACAATAGATGCCGCCAAGCAATCTGGCTTGTTTGATAAAATTGTGGTAAGTACAGATGATGAACAAATTGCTGAGGTGAGTAAGGCTTGTGGAGCTGATGTACCTTTTTTAAGAAACGATAAAGCAGATGATATAAGCCCTGTAAGCGAAGCAACGATTAGTACACTAAAGCAATTGGAAGAGGCTGGAGAAATATTTGATCATGTAGTACAATTATTTGCTGTTTGCCCCTTAAGGCATGCAAAAGATATAAAAGATGCGTATCATTTTTTTTTAACAAGCAAACGAAACTTTTCTCTTTCTTGTTATAAATATACATGGATGAATCCCTGGTGGGCTATACAACTTAATACACAAAACGAAGGTGAATGGATATTTAAAAATGCCTTCAAAAGATCACAGGATTTACCTGAATTGTTTTGTCCAACTGGTGCTGTATGGATAGCCGATATAAAGTCTTTATATGAAATGAATACATTTTACGGAGATGGACATGTGTTTTGGCAAATGGATTGGAAAAGAGCGGTGGATATAGATTCTTATGAAGATATTGAGCTGGCCAAAGCGCTGGCTTCACTTACATGATGCAGAAGATAGTATTTCGTGCCGATGGATCGCCAGAAATTGGATACGGTCATATGTACAGAATGCTGGCATTGCTTAAAATGCTTTATACTAACTGGCAGTGTTTTTTTGTAAGCGATAGTGCACCCTTTTTTTTATCAGATGAACTGAAAAGCATGTCTGTTCCCTTACTACAGGTTGTTAAAATAAAATATCCGTTGCCCGATACAAGAAAGCCCGGTGATGAAATTCCTTTTGACATGGAAACTATATTAACCGGTAATGAAATTGTGGTGCTGGATGGGTACTGGTTTGGTAAAAAATACCAGCAGGCCATTAAAAGCAAAGGCTGCACACTGGTATATATTGATGATTTAATTGAAGCAGGTAATATCGCCGATATTGTCATCAATCATAGTCCAGGTGTTAATATAGGGCAATATCAAGATACTGCACCCGGCACTGCTATCTATACCGGCAGTGCATACAGCCTTGTGCAGGCGCCGGATATGTACAGGAACAAAACAACACAGGGTAAATTATTCGGGCAGCTACTTTTAGCAATGGGTGGTGCCGATCCGTTAAACTATACCTGTACATTGTTGCAGGAGCAACAACCGTACATCAGCAGGTTTGATGCAGTTAAAATAATAGTAGGCAATGCTTTTCCGCATATACAGCAATTAAAAGATAGTATTGCAGCCTTTCCCCAGGCTGAAATACTGCAGGCTTTATCCAAAACCGAAGTGTATGCTGTAATGCAAAAATCTACTGTTGCTATACTGTCTGCAAGTACAATGGCTATGGAATATGCAGCAGTGGGCGGATTGCTTTCGGTAATTCAAACTGCACAAAACCAGAAGTATTTATATAAAGGACTTATTGATGAAAAAATTGCCCTGCCCCTTTCGGAACTGTACCATGCCGATGAAGCCATTTGCAGTGCAATGATGGAAAAACAGCGGCATTTGTTTGATGGAAAAGCAGGTGAGCGCTTTGTAAGGCTATTTAATGAACTGCAACTGCAGGCTTCTCTAAGCTTTATCAAAGCAGCAAAGGAGCACCTTGATATTACTTACCAGTGGGCAGCCAATGCCACAGTTAGGGCATATTCCTTTAATCAAAACCCCATCCCGTTTCAAGAACATCAAGACTGGTACCTGCAAAAAATTGAGCAGGATAGCTGTGTGTATCTTTTAGCAAAACTGGGCGATGCATTTATAGGTTCCCTGCGTTTTGATATCAAAGAGGGCAAGGCACTCATCAGCTACCTTGTAGCACCGGAGCAGCATGGCCGTGGCCTGGGAAAAGTGCTGCTTGCAAAGGGGCTCAATTATTTTGCACAAATTAATACAACAGCAACCCACGCTACTGGTTATGTGCTGCCGCAAAATACTGCTTCGGTAAAAGTATTTGAACGCCTCGGTTTTACCTGCTCTACCGAAACCAACCAGTTGTGCTACACTAAAAAACTTAATCATTAATGGAAGCTGTATTTATAAACGATTTTGAGTTATCTGCTACAGGAAAAGTATTTATTATAGCCGAACTTTCGGCCAACCACAATGGTTCGCTCGAAAATGCGCTGGCACATGTTAAAGCTGCAAAGCAGGCTGGTGCTGATGCCATCAAACTGCAAACCTATACAGCCGACACCATTACCATTGATGCCCGTACCGATGATTTTCGGTTGAAGCAGGGCACTATTTGGGATGGTAAATATCTTTATGATTTGTATAAAGAAGCCTATACCCCCTGGGAATGGCATCGGCAAATTTTTGATGCAGCGAAAGCAGAAGGGCTTATTTGTTTTTCTTCTCCTTTTGATCCCACGGCCGTTGATTTGCTTGAGACGTTGCAAGCGCCTGCCTATAAAATTGCTTCATTCGAAATCACCGACATACCATTAATTGAATACACCGCATCAAAAGGCAAGCCCATCATTATATCTACCGGCATCGCCGAAGAAGAAGATATTCAACTGGCGGTGGATGCCTGTAAAAGGGTGGGCAATCACCAAATTGTTTTATTAAAATGCACCAGCAGTTACCCGGCTCCTTTTAATGAAGCGAATATGGCCATGATACCCGACCTGGCTCAGCGTTTTGGTGTAATTACCGGCTTAAGCGATCATACAATGGGTATAACCGTTCCTGTGGTAGCCACCACACTTGGCGCTAAAGTGATAGAAAAACATTTTATACTCGACCGTAGTATGGGTGGCCCTGATGCTTCTTTCAGTTTGAACATTGAAGAATTTGCTGCAATGGTAAAAGCAGTGAGGGAAGCTGAGCAGGCTATAGGTATAGTTGATTATCATTTAACCCCCAAGCAAAAAAGCGGCAGGGAATTTTCCCGTTCATTATACGTGGTAAAAGATATAGCCGAAGGGGAAATAATTACTGCCGAAAATGTACGTTCTGTAAGGCCCGGCTATGGCCTGCATCCCAGGCATTACCCTGAAGTGTTAGGTAAAAATGTAAACAGGCCACTGGTAAAAGGTACCGCTTTTAAGTTTGAATATTTACAGTAACCATCAATGACTGAAAAGGATATAAATATTACGGCAACTGCCGAAGCGCCTCAATACCTCGGCCTGTCAGTGATGGCAAAAGAGCGGTATGAACTTGCGGATAAATTGCTAGATATACTTACCCCGGTGATGAATGAAATTCATGGAACCCAATATTCCCACCGTTTCTGGAGTTTGATCATGGGCCACTATGTTAATACAGTACTCAGCTTGCAGCGGCTTTTTGAAAAGCAGGAAATTTTAACCAATCCCGGACTGGTTGCAGTAAATGCCCAGAAACCACTAAGCCTGAAACAACGCATTAAAGCCAATGCAGTGCGTTATTTAAAGTTTTGCAGGGGTTTAAAACATATGTGGGCAAATAAAACAATTTTAAAACAGGAAGATAATATCGTTATTGGCTTTGGCGGTATTGAATACATCGTGGAAGCATTAGGTAAGCCCGTTCAAAATACCAGTTTTTTTTTCCTGGGCGAAGGCGATATTCCTAAAAGAAAAATTGTGAACAGCATAGCCTGCCGCTACGATGATGTTTTCCAACGCAACCTGGTGATGCAGTTGCCCAAATTATATGTGGAGTTTTTTATACAGGCATATAATAGCATACCCTTGTATAACCCTGCTCAAAAAACCTTACACCTGCAAATGGTAACTTCTGAAACCACCGAGTTTTTGGTGGCAAAATATGTTGAGCATGGTGCAAAGCTGTACTGGTACCAGCATGGGGCCTGTTATGGTGAATACATCGGCCACAACTCTCATCACAATGAAAGTAAACTTGCCGATGTGTTTAGAAGCTGGGGCTGGAAGATTAAGCCCAACGATGAACCCTGGAAAGCCTACCGCCTGCAAAAATTTAAAGATATTTATGCTGCCGGTACAGGCACCAAAAAATACGACCTCATGCTCTGCTATTCCGAAATACACCAGGGCAACGAAAAAAAAATGATGGCGTTAACAAACTATTTCCTGCAGCATATCAGTAAAGACAAATACAGGCATATACTTGCAAGACCAAGGCCAATAAATAAATTACAGCGCCATAACCGGCTGTTGCATTTTATTAACGATAGCAGGGTTACAATTGATTCAGGACTTACCAGCATGGCATCACTTACCAGTACCTGCAGCCTGGTAATACAAATGGTGGTGCCCGGTACTAATTTTTTAGAATGTATTTATGTTGATCAACCCGTAGTGGGTATATTAATCAACAATACACCAACACCTGTAGTACAGCCCTATTATGATTTCTTTCTTCAAAAAGGCGTATTGCACCGGGATTTTGAAAGCCTGGTACAGTTTATCAACAGTATTGATGTGCAGGAATGGTGGCGGGAGCTGTGCAGCGATGAAAAATATATCCAGTTTAAAAATCAATTTGCACACAGCGTGTAGCCACCTGATAATTAAAGCAGGGTTAACACTGTACTAACCCCGTTCACTAAGATTGTTGTTGCCATTATTTTTATTTAATCACAAAGCATGATACCAGTTACAAAACCATTTTTGCCGCCAATAGAAGAATACAATAAGTATGTAAAAGATATCTGGCAGCGCAACTGGCTAACCAACAACGGCCCCCTGGTAAACGACCTTGAGTTAAACCTTAAAGAATACCTCGGCGTAAGCCATTTACTGTTTACCGGTAATGGAACCATTGCCATACAAATTGCTTTAAAGGCTTTAAATATTACCGGGGAGGTAATCACCACACCATTTAGCTATGTAGCTACCACCAGCAGTATTGTATGGGAGGGGTGTAAGCCCGTGTTTGCAGATATCGATCCACAGACGCTGAACATAGATCCATCAAAAATTGAAGCCGCTATAACAAAAAATACACAGGCAATACTGGCCACACATTGTTTTGGCAACCCCTGCGATGTAGAAAAAATTCAAAAAATTGCACAGCAACATAACCTAAAAGTTATTTATGATGCGGCCCATTGCTTTGGAACCACTTACAAAGGCAAATCAATTTTTGAATACGGGGATATCAGCACCACCAGTTTTCATTCTACTAAATTGTTTCACACGGTAGAGGGTGGCGCAGTTTTTACAAAAGATAAGGCCCTATTGAGGGCAATGGCATTAAAAAGAAATTTTGGTCATGATGGTACTGAGAAGTTTGATGGGGTGGGGGTAAACGGGAAGAACTCCGAATTTCATGCCGCTATGGGATTGTGCAACCTTAAATATATCAACGATATATTGGCCAAAAGAAAAGAGCAGTGTTTGTATTATGATGAATTGCTAAAAAACCTTAGGGTGCAAAAGCAGCAGTTGTTAGACGCAAAGGGATATAATTATGCGTATTATCCTGTTGTGTTCGAATCGGAGGAAATGCTTTTTAAATCTAAGGCAGAGCTGGAAAAAAAGGAGATATATCCAAGAAGGTATTTTTATCCCTCGCTGTCCAGTTTAAACTATGTGCAATCTGTGCCGATGCCGGTTAGCGATGATATAGCCAAACGAATACTGTGCCTGCCACTTTATTCGGAACTTACAAAAGAAGAGCAAAGGGTTATTATGCGGTTGCTTTTAAGGGTACAGAATAATTGAGCCGTTGATGTATCTATGCATCAATCTTACTGAAACTGCTGCGACAGGCTTACTGTACAAAAGGCAGGCACCCGTTTTTATACGCATTAAATTTACTGATTGAAAAATTTTGCACTCATAGGTGCGGCAGGGTATGTGGCGCCAAGGCACATGCAGGCTGTAAAGGATATTGGTGGTAACCTGGTAGCAGCCTTCGATCCCAACGATTCAGTTGGTATTATCGATAATTATTTTCCTGAGGCCCATTTTTTTACGGAGTTCGAAAGGTTCGATCGGCATATAGATAAGCTGCGCCGCAGGCAGGAGGGCCAGGCGGTAGATTATGTATCCATCTGCTCACCCAACTACCTGCACGACTCACACATACGCTTTGCCCTGCGCAGCAATGCCGATGCTATTTGCGAAAAACCACTCGTACTTAATCCCTGGAATATTGATGCCCTGCAGTTTATTGAAAAAGATACCGGCCGCAAAGTGTACACCGTATTGCAGTTGCGCCTGCATCCTGCTGTAATCAATTTAAAAAAAGAAGTGGCCGCAGCGCCTGCGGATAAAAAATTTGATATTGATCTTACCTATATCGCATCGAGAGGAAAATGGTATGATATCTCCTGGAAGGGCGATGAAAAAAAATCGGGTGGCGTGGTAACTAATATTGGGGTACACTTTTACGATATGCTGCATTTTGTATTTGGTAAGGTGCAGCAAAATGTAGTACACTTTATGAACCAGTATAAAGCTGCCGGATTTATAGAGTACGAAAAAGCAAGAGTGCGCTGGTTTTTATCGGTAGATAATGCTGATGTTCCTCTACAGTTGCAACAGCAGGGCCAGCGTACCTGCCGCATACTTACCATCAATGGAAATGAAATTGATTTTTCGGACAACTTTACCAACCTGCACACCCGGGTATACCAGGAGGTATTGGCTGGTAATGGTTTTGGCCTTGAAGAAAACAGGGTGGCTATTGAAATTGCCGGCAGCATCCGCAGTCAAACCCCGGTGGGCATTACCGGCGATTATCATCCTTTTTTAAGCAGGTATAAATAATGCAGTACTATAAACACGAAACTGCCATTATAGATGAAGGTGCCAGCATCGGCAAAGGCAGCCGGGTATGGCATTGGGTGCATATATGTGCCGGTGCCGTTATTGGGCAAAACTGTACGCTGGGGCAAAATGTATTTGTTGGTAATAAAGTGGTAATCGGCAATAATGTAAAAATTCAGAACCATGTTTCTGTTTTTGATCATGTAACGCTGGAGGATAATGTTTTTTGTGGGCCGGGTATGGTATTTACCAATGTATATAACCCACGCTCAGAAATTGTTCGTAAACATGAATACCGGGATACACTGGTAAAGTGTGGTGCCACACTGGGGGCCAATTGTACCATAGTGTGTGGTGTAACGATTGGTGAATACGCCTTTATAGGTGCCGGCAGCGTGGTACATAAAGATGTACCTGCCTTTGCATTAATGGTGGGTGTACCTGCAAAACAAATAGGCTGGATGAGCCGCTTTGGCGAGCGGATTCAACTGCCTTTAAAGGGACAAGGCGAATATGTTTGTCCGCATACGGGCGACAGGTACCTGCTTAAGGGTAGTATTGTGATATTGAAATAAATTTTTATAAAAAAACAATTCATCAGCAAATGCTGTTTAATTCTTTCGCCTTCGCTATATTCCTTCCACTGGTTTTTTTTTCTGTACTGGTTTATTGTAAGTAAAAACTTGAGGTGGCAAAATATATTGCTCCTTGTGGCGAGCTATTATTTTTATGCTTTCTGGGACTGGCGCTTTTTATTCCTGCTTGCTTTTTCCACATTCCTTGATTATTACACAGGGTTGGTAATGTCCAGGCAGTCAACCAAAGCAAAAAAGCTGTTTTGGTTTTGGTTAAGTATTATAATTAACCTGGGCTTTCTTGCGGTATTTAAGTATTATAATTTTTTTGCCGCATCGCTTGCAGACGCACTTACATTAGCAGGCATCCAAGTTCACTTTACCACATTGCAGGTGATATTGCCTGTTGGCATTTCATTCTATACTTTTCATGGGTTATCTTATGTAATTGATATTTATAAGAACAGGATTGAACCTGAAAAAGATTTTGTGAATTATGCTGTATTTGTAAGTTTTTTTCCGCTGCTGGTAGCCGGGCCTATAGAACGGGCAACACACCTGCTGCCCCAGATTATTAAAAGGCGAACCTTTAAATACGAGCAGGCTGTGGATGGCGTGTTCCTGATTTTTTGGGGGCTTTTTAAAAAAGTGGTTGTTGCAGATAACTGTGCACCTGTGGTGAACGATATATTTCAGTTGGGAAATGCATCCGGGAGTGTGCTGGTATTAGGCGCTGTGTTATTTGCTTTTCAGATATACGGAGATTTCAGTGGGTACTCAGATATTGCTATAGGAACAGCAAAACTCTTCGGTATTGATCTCCTTACTAATTTCAGGTTTCCATATTTCTCCAGGAATATCTCCGAGTTTTGGCGGCGCTGGCATATCTCACTTTCCACCTGGTTCAGAGATTACCTGTTTGTGCCATTAGGTGGTTCAAGAGTCTCAAAACTATTGAGCGTTCGGAATGTATTTATAATCTTCCTGGTAAGTGGTTTCTGGCATGGTGCCAACTGGACATTCATTGTATGGGGTGCTTTGCACGCCATTTTTTTCCTTCCATCATTTATATTCAATACTAACAAAAAGTACCAGTCTGGAATCATAAATCCTTCAGGGTTCCGTCAGAGTGTTGTTGAAATAGCACTTGTTTTAAAAACATTTGTTTTTGTCACTTTTGCATGGATATTTTTCCGGGCTGAATCTGTTCAGCATGCGTTGTCTTACATTCGGCGCATGTTCAGTACAAGTCTTTTTAGTTTTCCAAAACTCAGTGGAGAAAAAAACATTGAGGCCTTGCTGTCGCTTCTTTTTATTTTTATCATGATTGTGGTTGAATGGCGCCAGCGTAATAAGCAATACGTATTCGAATTGTACTGGAAAAAGAATATAGTCTTTCAACTTTTTGTATTGACCGGGATTATTTCTATGCTCTTCTTTTTCACCGGCAAATCTGACAGTTTCATTTATTTTCAATTTTAAGGCATGCAGTTATTTTTAAAAAGGGTATTCATTTGGTTTGTGGCAACTGCGGCATTTCTTTTTATCTGCCTGCAGGCTGTTTTTTACCTGTATAAAATTTTACCCAACGATATCAGCCGTACCCAGATAATCTTTAGCACTTTAAAAGATACGAGTGTGCAGCCATCAATCATTATTTTGGGCGATAGCAGGGCTGTATTTGGAATTGATGCAAAAGCTATTTCAAAAAACCTCCCGGGCCAGGCGCTGGCTTATAACTTGGCATCTGTGGGGCAGTCTGTACAGGAAGGCGCTCATTTTTTTACAATGCTGTCGCCATCTGTAAAACATGTGCTGCATTGTATTCCATTTGAGAATTTTGCCCTAACTCATATCAGGCTACCCGACAACAAAGCTGTGGCTATGAGAATGTACGGATATAGTTTAGATACCGCTACTGAAAAGATTGTACAAGAGGTGAACCCAATCCTGCACCAAAGCAAATGGCATGTTGCTTTCCAGGCCAGGAACTTACTAATCTCTTCACTTAATGTAATAGTGCGTGAAATGCTGGATGATGAAAAGTTTAACAACAACTTTCATGATCTTTATTTTCCGCATATTTATACCACTTCCAGGCATCCTCGTTATCCTTTTAACGGGCATTCAATAAATTTTGATTCATTAAAAGTAAATCCTTTACTCACTAACCTTGTTCAGCGGGTACATAATTACTGCAAACAAAGAGATATTTTTTACCATGTTGTACTCATGCCGATGAACCCAGACGTACCTGTACCAACCACGGCAGTAAGAAACACTTATCTAACGGAAGTGCGTAAACAGTTGCCATCGGTTGATATAATGGATATGGCACAGGAATTAGTGCCAACTGAATTTTACGATTGGCTGCATCCTAATAAGGCTGGTGCCGAAAAGTTATCTATTGCAATTGCAAATTTGCTTAAAGAACATTACAAGCTATCCGATAAAACCTCATCAAACAAATGAAACTAACCATCATAGCAGGTGCCAGGCCCAACTTTATTAAAATAGCACCCCTGATAAAAAGTATTAACCAGTACAAGGCAAAAGGCATATCCCTGCAATACCGGCTGGTACATACCGGCCAGCATTACGACGCTAAAATGAGTGATACTTTTTTTGAAGAGTTAAATATTCCGCATCCTCATGTTAACCTGGAATGTGGTGGTGGCAGCCAGGCCGAACAAACAGCAGCCATTATGGTGGCTTTTGAAAAAGAATTAATCAGCAATCCTGCCGATTTGGTTGTTGTGGTAGGCGATGTAACCAGCACTATGGCCTGTAGTATTGTGGCTAAAAAACTTAATACCAAAGTGGCACATGTGGAAGCCGGTATCCGCTCGTTTGACTATACCATGCCTGAAGAAATTAACCGGATTGTAACAGACAGTTTAACGGATTACTTTTTTACCACCACCACCTGGGCCGGAAATAACCTGCTCAAAAGCGGGGTGAGCAGCGATAAAATTTTTTTTGTGGGAAATATCATGATTGATACCCTTATGGCCAACCGGCAACGACTCTCAAAGCCTGCAATATGGGATACACTTTCACTCGAAGAAAGTAAGTACCTGGTGATGACACTCCACCGGCCTGCTAATGTGGATGAATCGGACCGGCTTAAAAAAATTATCGAAACCATTGTACATAACATCAACGGATACCCCATAATTTTCCCGGTACATCCACGAACGGCAAAGCAATTTGCAGCCATGGAAATTCATGCGCCAAACATGCACACGGTAGAACCCATGGGCTACCTCAATTTTAATTATCTCGTAAGCCGCTCTAAGGCTGTGATTACCGATTCGGGCGGTATTACGGAAGAAGCTACCGTATTCGGCGTACCCTGCATCACACTTCGCAACAATACCGAAAGGCCCGAAACCTGCGAAATAGGCACCAACGAATTAGTAGGTACCGAACCGGACAAAATAGAAAAAGCATTGCAAATCCTTATGGCCGGGCATTGGAAAAAAGGAAGCATTCCGGAATTGTGGGATGGACAAACAGCCGAAAGAATTGTGGAAATACTAATTGCGCTGGATGGCAAATAAATGTTTTAGTGCAATACCTGCTTCATTCTTAGACGAAAATAGCTGCCGGAAAAAATGTAGTACAATGCCCGGGTAGGTTTTTGCTGGTTAATTTTTTACCGGTTTGTTGCTCTATACTTTTGTGCTTTTATTTTTCAAGCCCGGGGCATTGTGTTAAACAAATCATTTTTTATCAACCCGGGTATACTTAGCGCATGCCTAATGGTATCGGTTTGTTGAGATTGTAATTTAAGGTACAATAAAGATACAGTCTTTAAGTGTTTGGTTATATACCCTATACACCTGCAGTAGTTAAAATAGTTTTTAAACGCAATTCTAAAAATAATTATGTTTAAACTTTTTCGAGGTTTGCTCCGGAGTGATCTAAAAGAGTTTTTCCTGCTCTTTTTTTTGATGCTTTGTTTTTTCAATTTTTTGCAGGTAGCACCATTCCTGCACAGGGTAAGTTTTATCGCAAGGGTATCAATCCTCTCTATAAGTATTACTTTATTTTGCCTGATGGTTTTTTTAATTTACAGAAGTGTAAAACATGGAGGCGTAGTTAAAAAGATAGCCCATAAGTTTTTTGCGCTTCCAATTCCCCGTGGAGCTAAAATTTGTATCCTGGTTGTTTTTATTGGTAATTGTATCGCTATAGCTTTAGCAAGACCCCTCTATCCTTTTTACGACGTGGGTATGTTCAGAATAGGAACAACACTTTCTAACAAAGAAAAAATAATGTACGTTCCAAAATACTGGTACTATAAAAATGGGCAAGTTAAAATCCTGGATTTAAGAAAAGAGGGTGTTTTTTTTATGGCAGAGCATTTTGGCTGGGGCTATACGCATGAATTCACCTTTGCGGTTACTTATCATAATAAAGACCAGAAGGAAAATTTTGAATTTATTGCAGCGAAAATGAAAGAGCGTGGCGTTGATACACTATGGGTAGGCGTTCACACGGTTAACTATGCAACCGGGGAAGTGCAATTTAATCCCGATCCATGCCAAGCCATACAAATTAACGATACCAAAACCTTGTATTACGGCCCTATATATATACCGGATTATCAAAGGGTGAAATGTTATGAGCAGTAATTTTTTAAGAATTGCCAAATCGGTAATATCCTTTATCATCATTGCACACGTATTGTTGTATACAAGCGGTCGTGTAAATTTCGTTGCAGCTTTTAGCATCACCTGCATTTTTTGTTTCGTATGGATAAAATTTTTTTTTCTGTTACAAAACAAAGAAACTATCAGCCTTTTGTTTCTGTGTTTATTTTCTGTGCAGTTAGCCCATGTTGTTTTAAAAAGAACAACCTTTCCGTTTTCAAACATTGGTATGTATAGTTTGGTGCAAAAGGAAAAAAAAGAGGTTCCTGATACGAGAAACCTGTATGACGAGAGGGAAGAAGTTGTATCTACTAACTCAGGGTTGATAGTTGGTAAAATGGATGATAATGAAAGTAAAATAGTTACAAGACTGCTCAAGAAGAATGATAAAAAAATCGACAGCCTAATATTGTTGTATTATCCCGGTTGCGCTATAAAATGAATACAGCCAGATTAAAAATAAATTTTATTATAATCACCTGGACAGTCTTTCTGTTATTCAGGTTGTTTTTTTCAGAAGGAATTAATTTACTCAGCTTCTTGATTAAAAACGAAGCCCCAATTACAAAGAGTTCGATAATTGTAACAGGAAGTGCTCTCTTGTTTTTTAAATGGCTTGGTGTAGTGGCAGGAACATTGGTAGTTTTTAATGCCGGGCGAAAATTATTCCTGCCTGTATTCATCTTTTGTTTTGTATTTCTCTGCTATGCCATCTTCCTGGCAATCGGCTCTTACGGCTTGTGGGCATTTTATTTTATGCCTTTTTGCGTTTTGGCATTTAGCTGTTATACCAAGGCCTATCAAAAAGCGCTGTTGTACATAACAGTTTGCTATGTTGCTTTTTATGTTTTTGCCGGTTTTGCCAAAATATTTCCATTTTGGAACGCTCTTGATTGGATGCAGGGATATACAATTGAAAATTTGTTGTTTTCCCGGCAAAAGGAAAGCATTTTATATCATGTTTTCGGGGTTGATATTTTTTCCCTTCCCCGTTGGGTTGTAAAAGCCGGGGTACTGGGCAGCGTTGTTTTGGAATTGTCTGTTGTACTGATTTTGTTCTCTCACAAAACAGTGAAGTTTATTGTTCCCCTGGTGCTGTTATTTCATCTTGTATTGTTTTTAACCGGTACGCCCGGAATAGTGGAATATACTTTTGGAGCGCTAATTTTTATTCCCGGAAAGTATATTGAACGTATTGCTTTGTTGCTTACAAATATTAAAACAAGGATGCATGTAGTAATTGCATCTATGCGGCCATCTTCATAAATACTGCACAACCAGTTTGTCATGAAAATTGATATCTCCAAAGAAAATATCCTTGCAAGAATGCAACTGCCCGGCTCTGCAAAGCAGTTGGCTATATTCAGAATAGCGCTGGGGCTCCAAATTTTTTACTCAAGTAGCAGTAAGCTGTTTGAGTTGCTGCAGGGTGTAAGAGGTACCACCACCACTAAAACTATTTTTCCTGCATTTGCAGACCAGTTGATAGCTGCAATGGTATCCCCACACTTAATCATCATTGTTCAGGTTTTAAGTATCTTTCTGGTTGTAGGTTTGTTTACAAGATACATTCTCCCTTTGCTTTTCGCTGCGTTCTTAATGCTTTTTGGCTACTGGTATGTAAAATATAATGCCCCTGTACCCTGGCTGTATATTTGGTTTCCTTTATTAATACTCTGCTTTACCCGTTGCGCCGATACATTAGCTGTAGATAGCCTCCTTCGGTTAACAAAAGCTGAAACAAAAAATACAAGTATTTACAGGTGGCCTGTAGAAGTGATAACCGGGTGGTTTGCTTATATATATGTTGCAGCGGGTTTGGCTAAAATGTTGCCAGTTGTTAAAGCGCTTGCCTGGATGAATGGAGGAACCAGTCATAAAATAATTCACGACAGATTTTTAGATAGTGTGTTATACTATTTATTTGGTAAGCCTTTTTTAGATTATACCGAACATGCATGGCTTTTTGCTGCCCTTTCAGTATTTTCTTTTTTGATAGAGATAGCCTGTTTGGTGCTGTATTTTACCAACCGCTTTAATTATACCATTCTTTTCTTGGTAATTTCAATGCATTTCTTTTTGTACCTCACTGGGGTGCCTGCTTTTATGCAACTGGCATTAATTTTATCAATATGCTTATTACCGCCGCAATTGTTTATGGCAAAAAATAAAGCCGCTCAACAGTAATGAAAATTTTATACGTCACCCGGCATTTCAACCATAGCGGCTATGTTATTTTACAAAGATTAATTGATGAAAAAATACCCATAGCTGCCATCCTGCTGCACAAGGATGATGATAAGTGGCGTAAGCCCTTACTCAGGCATTATCTTAAATGGAAGTACTATTTTAAATGCCGGTATTACAACTGCCAGCCGTTGCGTACATTAAATTCCGAAGAAAGCCTGGCCAAAAAAAACGGTATACCTATCATCTGGACAGACAGCATAAAGTCTGATTCATTTTATGCGGATCTTCAAAAGCTTAACCCTGATATAATCGTATTGGGCGGAGGCTGGCACGAATTGATACCAAAACGGGTGTTTAGTTTTCCGCCCCTCGGCTGCATCAATACACACCCTTCCTTATTGCCTGAATTCAGGGGAACATCTATCACCCGCTGGCAGGTGTTGCACGGTGTAGAAAAGTCGGGCTCAACCATTCACTATGTGGATGATACTTTTGATACAGGTGGTGTGCTTGCTCAAAAGGAAATAGCAGTATCAAAAAATGTTACACCGCAGCAGTTGTTTTATATTTTAGGTAAAGCCGGTGCAGATACAATGATTCCATTGCTGCAACAGTTTAAAACTACTGGCCGGCAGGTACCTTACATGGTTGAACACAATCCGGAATATTATAATTATTACAAACGCTGGAGCTGGGATATTGAAAAATTAAAAATAGACTGGCATCAACCCTTTCGGTCAATTCATTTTAAAGTGTTGGCGAACACACAGGAAAGTTTTGAATACCTTGGTACACATTTCCGGTATAACGGGCGGCAATATTTTTTACGAAAAACCACCCTTGTTAATTTAAACAGTACACAGCAGGATTTTGTAAACGGGTTGAAAGACGATTCGATATACGTGTATGGCATCGAAAAAGGCAGCATTATATTATGCCGGAAAAATGATGCTCACGGGTTGGTGCTGGAAACCCTGCAACGCCACGATAAATATTATAAGTACAGGAGATCTTACCCTGCCAATACATTATTAAAGGCAGCTATTAATACAAAATTTAAGTACGATGAATAATACAAGAGAATCCCAGGAAAAAATATATAAAGAGCTCTACGAAAAGCATAAGGGTACACCTATGGCCGTAAGCTCAGAATCATGGAACCATAAGCTTACACGATTTAAAATGGTGTGTGATATTTTTCGTGATGACGACAATATTACCGTACATGATGTGGGTATGGGTATTGCCGACATGGGTGAATTTATTAAAACACAGTTTCCTCAAAAAAACATTCAGTATTCCGGCACAGAAATACTGGAAGAATATGTAGCGGAAGCACAAAGAAGATTTCCGGGTTCACAATTTTACAAACGGGATATTGCGGAACAAAGCTTTGAAGACCGCTACGATTATCTTTTACTGAGTGGGGTTTTTCACCAGCGCAGGGATTCGTCTGTAAGAGACTGGGAAAAATTTGCTCAAATGATTATTAAACACTCCTTTGAAATGTGCAACAAGGGGATAGCTTTTAATTTTATATCACCATTTGTAGACTTTTATCAAACGCAGGTATACTATTGTAATCTGCCCAAGCTTATCAATTTTATCAACGACGATTTAAGCAGGTTTTTTGAAATAAGACACAATTATGCCTTATTTGAATTTACAGTGTATGTGTATAAAGAGCAGTACATGAAAGCACAGCACCCCCAGCCTGAATTTCAAAAATATTTTAAAGTTTAATGAACATCCTTCTTACAAGTGTAGGCCGGCGCAACTACATCGTTGAATATTTTAAAGAAGCTTTACAGGCATATAACGGAAAAGTATATGCCATGAACAGTGATGTAAATGCCCCCGGGTTATGGGTGGCTGATGAATATGTGCAATCGCCATTAATATATGATGCATCGTACAAAGACTTCCTGCTGGGCTATTGTGTACAAAACAATATCCGTATGGTTATTTCTTTGTTTGATATTGAACTGCCTGTACTGTCGAAATTAAAACCAGAATTTGAGCAGCATGGTATTACCATAGTGGTAGGTGATGAATGGTTAACCACTATGGCAAACGACAAATGGAAAACACAGGCTTTTTTAAAAGACAACGGGTTTAACACAGTGCGTACATTTTTATCTGTAAGCGATTTTAAAAATGAATCTGAAGCCGGTAATATACGTTTCCCTGTTTTTATCAAACCCCGATGGGGCATGGGTTCAATATCAATATTTAAAGCTGATGATGTGGAGGCTGCCATATTTTATTATAATAAGGCGAAGGAAGAAATTATGCAATCGTACCTTAAATACGAAAGTAAAGCGGATGCTGAAAATGCGGTACTCATACAGGAAGCCTTGCCTGGCCACGAGTACGGGCTTGATATCATCAACGATCTGGAGGGTAATTACTGCACCACCATTGTAAAACAAAAACTGGCCATGAGGGCCGGCGAAACAGATGTAGCCATTACAGTTGATGAACCGGTGTTAAAAGAATTTGGTGGCCGTTTATCCCGCCTTACCCGGCATCCCGGTAATATGGATGTGGATGTTTTTTTTGATGGGCAAAACGCATTTGTACTTGAATTGAACCCACGGTTTGGCGGGGGCTATCCATTCAGCCATATTGCAGGCGTTAATTTACCCAAAGCCATAATACGCTGGTATAATAAGGATACAGTGGATATGACAAAATTGCTTACGCCGTTAATTGGTATTAAAGCAATGAAGGGGATAGCGATAATTGCAGAAAATAACAGGTAAGGCTATAGCAGGGAAGGAGTTTTATTTCAGTAACTGGTTGCCACGAAAGTGAAAGCGGCGATTTGTAATGAGCAGCATTGGCAGGGCACACAACACAGCAACTTTAAAGCCGCATAAAAATTGGGTTAAACTTATGGATACCATTAAAATAGTACATATTCATACCGACCCTAAATTTATAGTTACATCTTTAAAAAATTTTGAAGCAGGCTTTATTGAAAATAAACTTATAATTATTGGCGATGGTGCTGGTTATAATACAGCGTATGGTCAAAATAAACCCATGATTTTTCAATACTCCCGGCAGGATTTAAAGAAGATAGTAAGTATTTGCAATGCAAGCGATATTGTTGTGCTGTACGACTTAACGTTTTTTAAAACCATTATTGCAAACCAGTTGAACCCATCCGTTACGGTTATCTGGAGGTTTTTTGGTTATGAATTGTACAGCAGGATGGAAAACCAGGTATATTCCGCACAAACACTTTCGGTACTAAAAACAACAAAGCCGCATAAACTATACAAGTGGATAGGCAGTATAAAATTATTACTTAAATACCGCAAGCTGTATAATGAGGAAAAAGAGTTTGAGAAAGCTATAAAGAGAATTAATTACTTTTTCTGTCTTTCATCACATGAGTATGGATATTTAAAACCATACTGGCCTTATTTACCCCGGTTTTTGCAGGTACCACCCTTTTACAGCGAACCCGGTGAAACAGCTATATCTAAAAAACAAAACTTTATTATCATAGGCAACAACAGGAGTGCATATAACAACCATTTGGATGTATTGGATATGCTGGAAGCTGCAGAAAATAAGCATAATATTCAGTATAAACTTTTGTTCAATTACGGCCAGGCTGATGCCTATGCCAGTGTGGTGAGTGATATAGCTGCGAGGGTAAACAACTTTGAGGTAATAAAAGAATTCATGTCTTCCGACCAGTTTAACCAAATGTATTTTGATGCAGCGGCTTTAGTGATTAATGGATACAGGCAAATGGCTATAGCCAATATTTTCCATGCATTTAAGTGTAAGGTAAAGGTATACCTGAATAAAAAGAATGCTATATATGGCTGGTTAAAGGAGGAAGGCTTTAAAATTTACTTAACGGATCAGCTTATAGCGGATATAGCCGCAAATGACATAAAGCTTACCGAAGAGATAGCCACATATAATTTAGCACAGTATAAAGCGCTTTGTGATAAATATAGTATTGCCAAATTTCATGCAGAACTAATGCATATTACCAGCTTTAAATGATAGGGGTAGTATGAACTGCCGGTTGAGTACTTCAATAGATAAAAAATTAAGCACCGTTGGATTTATACTTTAATTAAGATACTTATATCATAATTAAGCGCTGCCATTAGATTCAGCCTATTGAATACCAATTGCTGCAATAGTTAACACATTTAGGTGAGTATTTGCATTAATGGGCATATGGTGATATTCTGGAGTAAAAATTAGATAAAGAATTAAAGTTGTATTGTGATATTGCAGTTACCAGATGAACTGTCAAATTATTAAGTACAGGATAAAAAATGTATGAAAATCGTTTCTCAACAGGTACAATTAAACAGGCGATTAAAAAGGGGGGGTGAATCTGATGCTCACTGGGCATTGTTTTTTTTGTTTCCTTTTTTTTCGGCGCTCTATGCAATATGGAGCTATCGGTCTAAATGGGCGAAAAATGTGCTTTGGGCCTTTGTTGTTTTTTATGGCACCACCTTTTCCACCAGTGTGGAAACCAGTAATAAAGAACTGGGCGCTTCGGACATACATCGTTATGCTGAAGAGGTGCAGGAATTGTATAAGCAGCCTATGACTGTAAAGCTGGCCCTGTCGTATTTTAATGAAACCGGTGAAGTGGATATACTAAGAACAGTAATCGCAATTATTGTATCAAGGTTTACTGATAAAATGAATGTACTTACAACAGTCTATGCACTCATTTTCGGTTTTTTTATGACCCGGAATCTATGGTATTTATTCGAGCGGCTCAATCGTAAAGTATCGTGGGTGACTATTATGTTATTGCTGGTTTTTTTTCTTTCCAATCCCTTCTGGTATATTAATGGTTTTAGGTTTAATACGGCCATGCACATCTACCTGTTTGGCTTATTACCATTTCTGTACGAAGGTAAAAAAAAGGGGATTTTAATTGCGGCTTCAACAGTACTGGTACACTTTTCATTTGTGTTTCCTGTAATGATATTATTGCTATACCTTATTGCGGGCCAACGCCTTGCCATTTATTTTTATTTCTTCATCATTTCATTTTTCTTTGCCAGTATTAACGTAAAGCAATTCAATAATTTTCTTGAAAATAACTTTCCCAATGCATTTGTAGAGCGCTCCAAAACTTACAGGGATGAAGAGAAAGTAAATGAATTTAGGGAAAGAGAAGAGGATTTTATGCCAGGGGCAAAAAAGAAATCATGGCATGCAGTATGGTATCAAAAAGGGTTGTATTGGGTATTAAAAGCTTCGTTTGTGCTGCTCTATATTCTGTACAGGGATAATATTAAATCAGATAAAAAACTGTTGCGGCTTTTTTGCTTTACACTACTATTTTGGGGCTTTGCTAATATAACCAGTTCAATGCCATCCGGGGGAAGGTTTTTATTACTTGTATCCTTATTTGCACTGGCATTCCTGGTATTGTTTACGCAACGATTTTCGAATCATAAATACTTAAAGGATTTATTAGTTCTTTTTACGCCACTTTTTTTATTGTTTATTTTTGTTACCATTCGTATCGGGTTTTATTCCATAAGCCTCAATACCTTTTTTGGTAATCCATTTTTAACCTTCTTTACTGATTACAATATTTCTCTTAATGATATCATTAAATAAAATATTGATGCAGCATATTTGTAACAAATAAATTTAAGGGTTGTATAGTAGCAGCTAATTAATACTTCAGCTCCAATAAATAGTTTAAAATTCCCGTGTGTTGGGCTAAATTATTCTCTACTGCTATAAAAAAAACTAAGTTAGAAAGGTGCTCAGCAATTTTGTAAATATTCAAACCCTGTATGCACAAGATACCGACAGGGTATTGCCAAAGCTGCAGCAATTGTATGCCAACCATGCCTCCCTGTTGTATCATTTAAATAATCTTGTACCCGGCCGGTGGCTGAAAGACCATATTACAGGTAAAAAAATTGTACTAAAGCCCAACTGGGTAAAGCATCCCAGGTATGATGATGATGCCTATTGCTTATGTACAAACCCCGGTTTTATACTTGGAGTGCTTGAACTTGTATTACAGCATCAGCCTGCACAAGTACTTATTGGCGATGCGCCGATACAGGGTGCCGTATGGCATGAAGTTGTAACACCTGCTTTTACACATTCTGTACAACAGTTATCCATACGCTTTAATATTCCCGTTGTTATAAAAGATTTCAGGAGGGTGATTTATATGCCCGGTACCAACCGGGTAGAAGCGGAACATAATCCCATTACAGAATATGTTATTGCAGATGTAGGTAAAAAAAGTTATCTCGAACCCATCACACCAATCAATAAAAATCCATTTAGGGTAGCGCATTATAATCCGGATACCTTTAAAGCATCCCACCGGCCCGGTGTTCATAAATATTGTATTGCCAAAGCCTTGTTTGATGCAGATACGGTATTGTCGCTTCCTAAAGTAAAAACACACCAGAAAACAGGCATTACCTGTGCATTGAAAAATATTGTAGGGTTTAATGGGGATAAAGATTATCTGCCACACCATCGCATAGGTGGCGCAGGCATGGGAGGCGATAATTATCCGGGTAAAAATATATTTAGATACTGGTCGGAATTGATTTCGGATATGGCTAACCGTAATAAAGGAAAATTTCAATACCGGTTTTGGCAAAAACTCTCATCCTTACTTTGGCGAGTATCTTTCCCCGGCGAAAAGCACCAGCTTAACGGGGCATGGTACGGCAATGATACTACCTGGCGCATGGTAATGGACTTAAATACAATTATTCGTTATGGTAAATATGATGGCACCATAGCAGGCACACCGCAAAGGGTATTGTACAGTATATCTGATGGTATAATAGCCGGCCAGGGAGATGGTCCGCTATTGCCAGAACCCCTACCGCTGGGCATTATCGCCTTTTCAGATAATGCGGCAATGAATGATATTTGCATGGCAGCCCTTATGAAGATAAATACCGATAAGCTGCCATTATTACGGGCAGCCGCAGCAGCGATGGATACAGGCAACTGTACAATTACCGTAAATGGCAAGAAAACTAATTGGGACAACATGGATGAGTATGCCATTAGTGCAAATATGCCTCCCGGATGGAAGAACTATAATGTATAGCGCTAAAAAAATTGATACCAACATGCATTGTTCAAAAAATACATTTAGTGCATCACGTTTTAGCATTCGTTATTGTATGAATACACCTGCATAAAAATTTTTACTCAAGTGCACCTCGATTTTATACTTAAATTTATTTTGTTTACAAATCGGCTAAGAACTTGAGATAGTTTACTCAGCCAATATTGCCGAAAAGATGGAATTGCAACTTATTTTTTACTGTGGCCTGCTGTTTTGCAATAGCTATATTTTAAGACCACAGAAGTAATAGTCATCCACCAGGTTCGCATGCTGCAAACTAATAATACTCTACTTCGGGTGCTTATCCCTGGCTGCTGGAAAAGTTGATGATTTGCTGAATAGAGCCATGCGATACAACAAGAACTACACTTTCATAAAAACCTGTTTTTTAATTTCAAAAAGTTTAAACTGATAATATTACCAGTAATGCACAAAAAAAAGATTTTAATTGTAAGCCGGTCATTTTATCCTGAAAACACCCCGAGATCGTTTAGAACAACAGAACTGGCAAAAGAATTTTGCAGGCAGGGGCATGAAGTTACCGTGTATACTATAAAAGATGAAAAGGAACATCCCCCTTTGGAGAAAGAATTTGGCATGGTGATTAAAAGTATTGGTCAGCTTAAGTTTAAACCCATTGATATAAATGCAAAAAATAAATTGCTTTATTTATTTAAGCGTGGCTTAAGCAGGCTGCTTTTAATGTTTGCCGAGTATCCAAATATTGAACTGATGTTTATGGTGAAGCGGGCATTAAAAAATGAAAATGGGTACGATTTGCTGATTTCAATAGCGGTGCCCCACCCGGTACACTGGGGGGTAGCCTGGGCAAGAACAAAAAAGAACCCAATTGCGAAAACATGGGTGGCAGATTGCGGCGACGGATATATGCTTGAATTAGCTCACGATACTTTTAAAAAGCTCTTTTATTTCAAATACCTGGAAAAATGGTTTTGCCGTAAGGCAGATTATATTTCTATACCTAATATCAGCTTAAAAGGTAATTATTATCCTGAGTTTTGGAACAAGATAGTGGATATACCACAGGGCTTTGTTTTTGAGGAGGTGCAAGTAAAAAATCCTGTTGTAAATAATCCGGTTCCAACCTTTGCTTTTGCAGGCATTTTTATGCGTACCACCCGAAACCCCTCACAGTTACTTGATTTTTTAATAAGCACTAACAGGGACTTCAGGTTTATAGTGTATACCCGAACTGCCGATTTGCTTCTGCCATATATGGCAGTTTTAAAAGACAAATTGGAGATAAGAAATTTTATAAAACGGGAAGTACTAATAAAAGAACTGAGCACCTTTGATTTTTTGATTAATATTGGTTACGATCCGTCGAACCATATACCCAGTAAGTTGATTGATTATTATCTTTCTGGCCGTCCTGTACTATCACAGGAAACCAATGAAGTGAATAAAAAAGTTGTTGAAGAGTTTTTAGATGGAAACTATAGCAACGGATTTAAATTTGTAGATATGGACAGGTTCAGGATTGAAAATGTTTGTCGTAAATTTTTAGCACTTCCATGACAAATAAATTGATAACTATCAATTTTATTTGAATCAAATCATTTCACAGTAACCTGATAAATGCATGCCTTTTCGCTTTAGCCAGCTAAGCTCCCTTTTTGTTTTTATGGTATTTTGTTAACCTGTTAAAATTAGTTTTTGGAATAATGCCGCCGCCACTTGCTGGGCACACTGTACCAATACACTATGCAGTACTATTTAATAGCAGCATTCACTTTTTATGTATCACCGGCTTAAAAAACAAATATCCAATACCCTCCTTAATATACCAGGATGGCGTAGTAAAAGGAAAATTATTGTAATTGAATCGGACGACTGGGGCACCGTGCGGATGAATTCTCATGAGTCGTGGTTGTATTTTTTAAACAAGGGATATCCAGTAGATAAATGTTCCTACAACCGTTATGATAGTCTTGAAAGTAACGAGGATATGGAAAAGCTTTTTGAAGTACTGCTTTCCGTTAAAGATTGCCAGGGTAACCCTGCTGTAATTACAGCTAATAATATTGTAGCTAACCCGGATTTTGATAAAATAAAATCATCCGGTTTCAGTCAATACTTTTATGAACCATTTACAAATACACTGCAGCGCTATCCCGGCAGGGATAGCGTAGCAGATTTATACAAATATGGAATTGAACAAAAAATCTTTAAGCCACAGTTTCATGGAAGAGAACATGTGAATGTGCCCGCCTGGATGAAACTGTTGCAGGCTGATAATGAGCTTGCTCATTTGCTTTTTCAGCATAGAATGTTCAGCCTGCATGCCAGGCATGGGCAGGGGGCCGATCGGTACGAACTCATGGATGCATTAAATATCGCTTCTGCAACCGAACTGCGGCAGCAGGAAAGTATAATAAGTGATGGGCTCATGCTGTTTGAAAAAATATGGGGCTATCAGTCAAAGTCAATCATAGCACCTTGTTATATCTGGAGCAGGCAAATAGAACCTGTTGCAGCAAAATTTGGTGTGCACTACATTCAGGGTATTGCTAACCAGTTTGAGCCTTTGCCAAAGCCAGGCTATGACTTCAGGAAAATTTATCATTACCAGGGTCAAAAAAACAGGCTGGGGCAGCGTTACCTTGTTCGGAACAGTTTTTTTGAGCCTGCTTTCGACGAAAACTTCGATTGGTATTCTGATTGCATGCGCCGCATAAAAAATGCTTTTACACTGGGCAAACCTGCTATAATATGCTCCCATAGGCTAAATTATACAGGAAGCATTCATCCCGGTAACAGGGAGAAGAATTTAAGATTGTTGGCAGACTTATTAAAGGGTATCCTTAAATATTGGCCAGAGGCAGAATTTATGTCTTCGGACTGCCTCGGGGAAGTAATGGTTGAAAAGCATGGTTAGTTTACTAACGCCTGCCTGGCTTTATGGTCTCATACAATACTCTCATCCTTTTATGCATGTATAAGACAATATATTTGGGTCATTAAAACCACTTTTCCACGTACTAACCAATGTAAGCGTTATCTGAGGCTTGTTTATTTTCGGGGCATTTTAAGTTACAAAAAATGTATTTAAATATTATCCTGCAATTTGCTCATGCCTAGCGGGATATAATCGGTGATTAAATCATGCAACAAAATTTTTTAATAGCAATACATCACTCTAAAGATTCCTACAGCAGCCGCTGGATAGAGTATTGTACTGAACAAAAAATTCCTTTCAAACTTGTAAACTGTTATTCAGACAGTATTATAGAGGAATTGAGCGATTGTTCGGCATTAATGTGGCACCACAGCCATATTAACCCTAGGGATATCATCTTTGCCAAACAGCTTCTCTTTTCACTCCAACAGGCAGGCGTAAGGGTTTTTCCAGACTTTAATACAGGATGGCATTTTAATGATAAGCTGGGGCAAAAATATCTTCTGGAAAAGCTGCAAATACCACATGCAAGAACCTATGCTTTTTTTTCCAAAAAAGATGCCAATCAATGGATCGCAAAAACAAGTTTTCCAAAAGTATTTAAGCTGCGTACAGGAGCTAGTTCAGCAAATGTAAAGCTGGTACATTCAAAAAAGCAGGCAGAGTTGATTGTGCACAAAGCGTTCAGCAAAGGGTTCTCACAATACGACGGTTATAGCAGCCTTAAAGAAAGATACAGGAAATATAAGTTAGGATTAACGGGCTTCAATGATATACTTAGGGGAATAGGTCGCCTGTTACTTCCGCCACTTTCTTCAATTACAGCGGGAAGAGAAAGGGGCTACGTATATTTTCAGGACTTTATTGCAGGAAATCATTATGATATAAGGGTGATGGTCATAGGCGAAAAAGCCTATGCAATTAAAAGAATGGTACGGGAAAATGATTTTAGAGCTTCAGGTAGCGGCTTTATTATTTATGATAAAGATGAAATTAATCTTGATGCAATCAGGCTTGCATTTAAGGCGGCAAAAAAAATTAAGAGCCAGTGTATTGCTTTTGATATAGTGTTTAAAGCAGGCGAACCATTGATACTCGAAATAAGCTACGGCGTATTAACCTCCGGATACGACAAATGCCCCGGATACTGGGATAGTGCACTTAACTGGTATGAAGTAAAGTTTAACCCCTATGGCTGGATGATAGAGCAACTCTTCCGTGTATAGTTTTAAAACATTGATGTAGGTTATTGTAAGGAATAAAATATTTTACAAAATTTTTTTACACAAAAAATGATAAAGTATATAGTTAGTAATCCCAAGCGTTATCTGAAGCATACAACAATGCCTGTTTTCAATAAATATGTATTCTTTAATCTTCAGTATTTAGATACAATAAAAGACGAAAATCTTTTTTTCAAGGCAATTCACCAGGTACGCCTTGCTAATGGAATTTATAAAACAACCAAAGCCAAAAGATTTGTTGATATAGATACCCAGCTTACAGCATTGCTAAAGCCTGGCGTTATCTACAAAATTCATGATGTAGCAGCATCAGATGGTATTACTTCTGTTGATCTTTATAATACACTTAAAGCTGCAGGAATAAATTTGGAGCTTCACATGTCAGATAAATTTTCTGTTATATACTGTGAAAAAAAATGGTATGGAGCGTTATATAAAGATGCCGATGCTGCTGTATTGTATGCAGATTTTTTTTCCATTCAGGCTTCACGATATATCATCTCACGCCGTTACATTCTATCCCGGTTGCTTGGTTTTCTTTTCCCTCAAAAAAGCCCGTTAAAGCCTACTGATAAAGAGGTACATATGCTTAATCCAAAAACAAGGTCGCTCATCAATGAAGGTAAGATTAGTTTTAGCTATTACGACATTTTTGAGGTGCATGCCAATGCCGAAGAATACGATGTTGTACGTTGTATGAATGTTTTAAACCACAATGTTTTTGCAGATGAAACGATTGTACAGGGGGCTCTAAACCTGGTTAGTACAATTAAAGAGAATGGTTTTTTTATTATTGGAAGAACAGAAGAGAATACAGGCCAGAACAGGGTAACTATTTTCAGAAAAAAACAAAACGAGTTAGAATTGGTAATTAATATCAATGATGGGAGCGAAGTGAAAAATTTACTTATAAATGGAAAACGGTAGCTGTATGTTTTTTACAATTTACTGTGGTGCATTCAGTTTGTTGTATTAAATATTAAAGGAGGTTCTTAAAAAGTGATAATTGTATAGCAGGTGTACTAATGCTCAGTACATTAGTACACGAATGATGTTTGAGACTAAATTAACACCAGGTACAAATACTTTAGTAGATCTATATGTGGGTTAAAAATTTTATTAGAAATATTAGTAATCTCCCGGGCTGGAGAACCGATAGAAAAATAATTGTAATTGAAAGTGATGATTGGGGCAGCATACGGATGCCTTCTAAAAAAAGTTTTGAAAAGCTTCAGAAGATGGGATTGAATCTCACCGGATCCGACTCTGAAAGATATAATTTGTATGAAACAATTGAGTGCAAAGAAGATTTGGAGGGTTTATTTGAAGTGTTGTATGCTTTTACAGATGCTAATAAAAACAAGCCCGTTGTTACTGCCTTATCGTTAGTGGCTAACCCGGATTTTGAAAAAATAAAAAATAATGACTTTACATCCTACTATTATGAGCCGTTTACCGAAACATTAAAATCTTATAACAGGGCAGGCGTTTTGGAAATGTACGAGGAAGGAATAAAGCAACAACTCTTTGTGCCGCAGTTTCATGGAAGAGAGCACCTGAATGTTGCAGCCTGGATGAAAGCATTGCAACAAGGAGATAAGGCTACTCATGCGGCTTTTGCAGAGGGCTGTTGGGGATTTATTAATGCCCATCCTTATAACATTATATACCAGGCCGCATTTGATATATTCGATCCGGGTGAAATTGAGGTACAGAAAACAATAATCCAGAGTGGGCTTAAGTTGTTTGAAGATATTTTCAGGTACAAGGCTTCATTTTTTGTGCCGCCTAATGGGCCATTTAATAATTCGCTGGAGCAGGTTGCTGCCCAAAATGGTATCAGGTATATGTCAAGTTCTAAAATTCAAAACGAACCCCTTGGGTTTGGAAAGACAAAAATGCGATTTCACTACCTGGGGCAAAAAAACAATTTTGATCAACTTTACATTACACGAAACTGTTTTTTTGAGCCAAGCCAGCAGGGAAGAAACTGGGTTGATACCTGCGTTAACGAAATTGATATTGCTTTTAAGTGGAAGAAACCTGCAGTCATTAGTTCACACAGGGTAAATTATATTGGTGGTCTTGATGAATCTAACCGGAAAAAAGGTTTGGATGCTATAAAGACTTTGCTAAAAACAATTGTTACAAAATGGCCTGAAGCTGAGTTTATGACATCCAGCCAGCTAGGTGAAACCATCCGGTCAGGAAAATAAACCGTTTTTTTACTTAACTACTAGCATAAAAGATTGTACTTAGCGTGCTGAAATACCCAGTGCTGATTTCTAACATTATCTCACTGCATTAATTTAAATGGAAAGCCAATACAAAAAAATTTGCCTGGTTATACATTCGCTCCAGGCAGGAGGAATGGAGAGGGTTATGTCGGAAATTGCCAATTACTTTTCAAAAAAGAATCATGTTAAGGTTCACCTGGTTTTGTACGGCAAGGAAAGAGATATTTTTTACAATATATCACCAGCTATAAGTATACACAAGCCATCTTTTTCATTTAATGAAAGATGGAGGGCAGTTGCCACAGTTAAAACGATTCTTTTTGTAAGAAAAGAAATAAAAAAGATAAAGCCTGATACTGTTCTTAGCATGGGCGAATATTGGAACAGCCTTGTATTACTAGCAACGATGGGATTAGGCATTCCTGTATTTGTTTCCGACCGTAGCCAGCCCGATAAAAGCCTTGGCAGGATACATAATTTACTCAGGAAAAAATTATACCCTTTTGCAAAAGGCGTAATAGCACAAACAGATAAAGCAAAAGAAATCTTCACCAAACAATACCGGCACGAGAATATTACTGTAATTGGCAACCCAATCAAATTATTTGCTGAAAGCCCATCATATGAAAGAGAGAATATAGTATTAACTGTTGGGCGCCTAATTAACAGCAAGCATCACGATATGTTGATTAAAATGTTTGCTGCTATCAATAAGCCGGGCTGGAAGCTGATGATAATTGGATACGATCATCTCAAACAAAAAAATCAACAACGCCTGCAACAGCTTATTGACAAATTGAACGTTAACCAAAGCGTAGAATTATTAGGAAAAAAAAATAATGTTGAGGAGTATTATTTTAAAAGCAAGATTTTTGCATTTACCTCCAGTTCAGAAGGATTCCCTAATGTAATTGGCGAAGCGATGTCTGCAGGCTTACCGGTAATTTCGTTTGATTGTGTAGCCGGCCCTTCTGAAATGATTGTGAATGATGAAACCGGTTGCCTTATTCCATTATTTGATTATAAACAGTTTGAAGAAAAGCTGTCATTATTGATGAGCGATGATTTATTAAGAGAGAAAATGGGGGCAAGGGGCAGAACGGCTATACAAAGATTTAACGCAGAAAATATCGGCGAACAGTTTTATAATTTTATTCTTTCCTGATATTGACTTTTACATATAATGATGCATAAAGTTAAAGTTGGCTATAAAACTAGTATTGTAAAGCAGAGCCGAAAAGGGGGTGATTTTTTATAATGACACTGCTACAAATAAATACCGTAATTAATTCAGGAAGTACGGGGCGTATAGCCGAAGATATTGGCAAAGCGGCAATAAAAAATGGCAGTAAGAGTTTTATTGCCGGAGCAGAATTATATGGGATTAGCCAATCAAACATTATCAGTATTGGCAATGGGCTCGACCGGCGGATGCATGGTCTTAGATCCTTATTATTAGATCGTCATGGGTT
The DNA here is from genome assembly GCA_937873715.1 of uncultured Chitinophagaceae bacterium. Taxonomy (GTDB): domain Bacteria; phylum Bacteroidota; class Bacteroidia; order Chitinophagales; family Chitinophagaceae; genus Ferruginibacter. Next base: position 136,035 of record CALMYJ010000003.1, on the reverse strand, counting down.
TGGTTCTATCAATGCTACCCAAAAGTTGGTAAAAACAATCACTGAGATTAAACCGGATATTATTCATTTACATAATCTTCATGGTTATTATATCAATATCAGCGTTCTGTTTACTTTTTTAAAGCATTATGCTGTTCCAGTAGTTTGGACGTTTCATGATTGCTGGCCTTTTACCGGGCATTGCTCCTATTTCGACGCAGTTAACTGTACAAAGTGGCAAGTACATTGTGATAACTGTCCTAATTTAAAAGGTTATCCTTCTTGTATTGGCTTAGATCAGTCATACAGGAATTACGAGGCAAAAAAAAACATTTTTAATGGGGTGCCATCATTACATATAGTTACCCCTAGTGCCTGGCTTGCAAAACATGTAAACAATTCTTTTTTCTCAGATTATTCAGTTCAAACAATTTATAATGGTGTTGATATAACAGTTTTCTCACCTAAAAAAAATCTCCTCCAAATTATGCATCAGTATGAGTTGGATAGCAGGCCAATTATACTTGGAGTTGCTAATACCTGGGATAAACGAAAAGGGTTGAATGACTTTATTCAACTGGCACAATTGTTTTCAGGAAAAGTACAAATAGTACTGGTTGGGTTAAGTAAAAGCCAAATAGCATCATTGCCCGAAAACATAAAAGGGATACCCAAAACGAAAAGTATTGAGGATTTAGCTGCCTTATATGCCTCGGCCACAGTATTTGTTAACCCCACCACTGTTGATAATTTCCCCACCACAAATATTGAATCGCTGGCTTGCGGAACCCCCGTAATAACTTATAATACAGGGGGCAGCCCGGAAGCAATTGATGACAGCACTGGTTGTGTTGCGGATAAAGGCGATGTGCAAATGCTTTTTCAGTATGCCAGTACAATTATTGAAAAAGGAAAAGACTTGTACAGTGATGCCTGTAGAACAAGAGCAATAAATTTTTTCAATAAATCCGATAGGTATAACGATTACCTGGGCCTATACCAAAAAATCCTTAATATACATTAATGCATTGCTCGAAACCTGTAGTTTATATCAATCAAAATTCCGGGTATTTGATGATTGATATTATTCATGCAAACCAAAGCTGTACAGAAAAGAGCCTTATTACTGGCAGGCTCATTGAACGGCAGGTTACCCTGGATAAGGCAGTGCGAATGGATAAAATTATTGCCTACAATCGTACGTCAGCACTAAAGCGTATTATTACATGGTGCTGGGGCTTTATACAAATTTTATGGATTGTAAAAACGAGGTATACCCAAGCTCATTTATTTATAGTTACCAATCCTCCCTTCAATACCTTTTTGCCTTTGCTCTGTAAAAATAGTTTCTCGGTACTTGTGTTTGATGTATACCCGGATGCCCTGTTATCGTATAAAGTATTTCGTAAAATTTCTTTTTTAAGTGCTGTATGGGAAAAAGCAAACCGGAAAGTATATGCTAAAGCAGAAAGGATTTATACAGTATCCCCCGGCATGAAAAACATGCTGTGTAAATATACCAGTGCTGAAAATATTACTGTAGTACCCCTGTGGTCAAATAATAACCTTGTTAAGCCAGTGCCTAAAAGTGAAAATGAATTTATCCGCAAATACAAGCTGCAGGATAAATTTATTGTTATGTATTCGGGAAATCTTGGCCGTACGCACAATGTTGAAGCAATTATAGACGTTGCTGCAGCACTTCATGATACCGATATTTTATTCCTGATTATTGGCGATGGAGACAAGAAGGAGCAAATCACCACGGCGGTAAATGAGAAACAATTAAGTAACGTTTGCCTATTGCCCTGGCAGCCGGCCAGTATGCTAATGCACAGCCTCTCGGCCGCTGATATTGGCATTGTTACCCTGAGTAACGAAGCAGGCAATTTTAGTATACCAAGCAAAATTTTTGACCTCATTTCAACAGGAACACCATTGCTATGTATTGCGAATAAACATACCGAGTTAGTACAATTAGTATCTAAGTACGGGATAGGCAAAAGTTTTACAAAAGAAAATGTAAAAGAAATGGCCGCTTATATACTCGAATTAAAGCATAATCCGGCTACTTGCCAGCAATTACAACAAAATGCTTTGGCTGCTTCCCGGGATTTTACCCCGAAAAATTCACTTAAATTTGCAGAGGCATAAAATCTCCGTTGTGAATTATCTTATTTTTAAAAGACTATTTGATTTTTATTGCTCATTATTGGCGCTACTGATTTTATCCCCGATATTTTTAATTATTTATATACTGCTTTTTATTGCCAATAAAGGCCAGGTTTTTTTCACACAGGAACGCCCCGGTAAAAATGAAAAAATTTTTAAGGTGATAAAATTCAAAACAATGAGCGACGCCAGGAATAGCAGTGGCCAGTTATTGCCAGATGCTGAAAGACTCACTGTAGTGGGAAAGCTGGTACGATCATTATCAATTGATGAATTACCACAATTAATAAATGTATTGAAAGGGGATATGAGTTTAGTAGGTCCCCGTCCACTTTTGCCTAAATATCTTCCTTTATACAATGAGGTACAAAAAAAACGGCATAATGTAAGGCCCGGTATAACCGGGTGGGCGCAGGTAAATGGCCGCAATGCCATTAGCTGGAGTCAAAAATTTAATTATGATGTGTGGTATGTTAATAATGTAAGTTTTTTATTAGATATTAAAATTATACTGCTCACTCTAAAAAAGGTTGTAATGAGGGAGGATATTAATTCAAACAACAGCACAACCATGTTGCCATTTACAGGAAACAATTAAAAACTATTTAATTATGAAAGAAAAATTTCTTGCAGCATTTAAAGAGGCATTGCTCATTGAAGAAACAGAGATATCCCTTGATGATATTTTCAGGGATTATGCAGAATGGGATTCTTTAAGCCGGTTGTCTTTAATTGCATCTTTAGATGAGCAGTTTAATGTGCAGATTGAAGATAGCGACTTTGAGCAATTAAAAACTGTAGGCGATCTTTTGAATGAAGTTGAGAAAAGAGCAACTGTTTAATATATGGCGTTGTTAAAATTTAATAATGTGGGTATTGTCGGCATGGCTGCTTGTGTTCCTTCAAACGTTATCAACAATTACGAGTACACCCAGGTTTTTGATGCAGCTACTGCAAAAGAAATTACAGACAAAATTGGCATTAAACAACGGCGCTTCGCATTACCAGGTGTTACATCTTCCGACCTTTGTTTTCATGCCGCCGAAAAGTTAATTCATGATCTCCAGGTAGATAAAGAAGATATTGATCTGCTCGTATTTGTCTCTCAAACCCCTGATTACCGGATGCCGGCAACATCTGTGTTGTTACAACACCGGCTTGGCCTTACGCATAACACTATGGCCTTCGATATCAGCCTTGGATGTTCTGCCTATGTGTATGCACTTTCTATCGTGTATTCACTAATGGAGCGATCCGGCTTTAAAGTGGCTTTACTGCTTGATGGTGAAACAAGGTCGAGAGTATATTCTGCACAAGACAGAAAAACTGCATTCCTTTTTGGAGATGGCGGCACCGCAACGATAATTCAAAAAGGCGAACAGTACAAGGATAGTTATTTTTCCCTTAATTCAGATGGGTCAAAAGAAGATCTTATAAAAATAAAGGCAGGAGGATACAGGTATCCCAGTACACCGGAAACGCTACAAGAAAAAGTTGTTGATGAATATGGAAATATCAGGTCAGAAGAGCATGGGGTTATGGAAGGGGCTGATGTCTTCAATTTTGTATTAAGAGAAATTCCGCCAGACATTAAAAGGCTGGAGCATTTTTCAGGAATTACACTGGCCGAAATCGATTTGTTTCTTTTTCATCAGGCTAACGATTATATGAACAGCTACCTAGCAAAAAAATTGAAACTGCCGATAGAAAAAGTGCCTTCAAGTATTGCCCAGTTTGGTAACACATCTTCCGTTTCGATACCCCTAACAATAGTAACACAACTACAGCATAAATTAAATACTGAACAGCGTGTTATGCTTTGCGGATTTGGTGTGGGTATGTCATGGGCCACCGCTTTTCTTGTATTTGATAATTGTTATATAAGCGACCTGGTAGAAATCTAATCCACTCAGTTTTGAACTTATTTTCATTACAAAATAAAAATATTGTTATAACCGGTGCCTCATCAGGGATCGGCAGGCAATGTGCAGCAGCCTGTAATCAGTTGGGAGCAAAGGTGTTTCTTATTGGTAGAAACAGTATCGCTTTGGAAGAAACCAAAAACATGATACCCTATCCTGAGAATGCAGAAATTGTTATTGCAGACTTGACTCAATTTGAAGAAGTAACTAAAATCGTTGCCACAAATATTCATAATAGGGGGTTAGTACATGGTATAATCCATGCAGCAGGAATATCAACCACACTTCCTTTTCGGAATGTTACAACCGAAAAAATGAACCTGTTTTTTAATGTTAATGTTGTTGCAGCCCTACACCTTACCCAGTTGCTTACAAAGCCTGCCAGTTTTACAAAAGATGGGGGTGGAATTGTATTTATTACTTCGGTAATGTCGCAAGTGGGGGAGTCGGCAAAAGTTTTATATGGAATGACAAAAGGCGCCTTGCTTGCTGCATCAAAATCACTGGCAATTGAATATGCCCCAAGAAAAATCAGGGTAAATTGTATTGCACCGGGAGTAGTTGATACACCCATGTCTCAAAAAGCTTACTATAGTCAGAATGATACGCTAAAACAAAAAATTCAGGCATTACACCCTCTTGGTTTGGGAAAGCCTAATGACGTAGCTGCTGCTTGTTGTTTTTTGCTTTCTGATGCAGCCAGTTGGATTACGGGAATTCAGCTTACGGTAGATGGTGGGTATACAGCGAGGTAGTGGTGCAGGTATTTATACTTTCCAGCTAAAATATTATTATGAAAAATGTAATTGTAATTGGTGCAGGCGGTCATAGCGCAGAAATCGATGATTATTTCCAGTATGCTAAAAATGCCAACTCAAAATTTGATATGCAAATTGCAGGGTTTATTGATGATAACCCCAGTAGTTACCAGCAATATGAATTTACAGCACCCTACCTGGGCGGTATCATTGATCATACCGTACAGCCAGATTTTTTTTATATTATCGGAATCGCAAATCTTAAATATAGAAAACCCATCATTGATAATTTGCTCCGGCACGGTGCAAAATTTACCAGTTTTATACATCCTCACGTTTATATCTCACCTTCCGCAAAAATTGGTAACGGCTTAGTGGTTGCACCAGGTGTAAATATCGGGCCAAAAGTTTTTGTTGATGATTTCACATTAATTAATTCAAGAAGCAGTATCGGCCACGACAGTAAAATCGGGAAGTATAATTTTATTTGCCCTAATGTGTGCTTCTCAGGGTTTACTGAAGTAGGGGATGAAAATCTGTTTGGAATCAATAGTGCTACTATACCCAATATCAAAATTGGAAGCCGAAATAAAATAGCTGCTGGAATGACGATAGACAAAAATGTAGGAGATGATGAAGTTGTTTTTTATCGGTTTAAAGAAAAAATTATAGCTATTCCAAAGGTTTAATACTCAAAATATTTCGGGGAATACAAATGAACCCATTTGTGATGTTTTTGCAGGCACAATCCACTGTGCTTAATACCTGTCTGTTCTTTGTAACGATTGCTTATATTTTTCGTTATTTCAAAAGTTGGTTAATTTTTAAGATTTGTATTTCATTCGGTGTTTTCATCTTCCTGGTTTGCTCCACCAAATATTTACCACATACTGTAGCCCATTACTATGAGAAAAAATTCCTCCCCCTAAATAAAAATGTTATTCAAAAAATAAGTGGTAAAACGTATATCCATGTTTTAGGGAGTGGATATGCTCCAAACGACAATATACCTGCTCTTTCCCAATTAGGTATTATTGCAATGGGAAGAATGGCAGAATCAATCAGGCTGTATAATTTACTTGATACTGCAATAATTATTACTTCCGGAAAATCCGTTGGTAAAGGCTTTAAAAGCCAGGCTCAAATCTTAAAGCAGGCGATTGTGGATTTGGGAATCGACTCGAACAAAATAGAAGTGTTGAACACTCCTTCTAATACACAGGAAGAGGCATTCTGCCTGAAGAAGTTGTATGGCAGTCTAATACAGGTAATCGTTGTTACCGACGCCCTGCACATGCCAAGGGCAATTAAAACATTTCAAAATGCCGGCTTTGCAGCACCCATTGCTGCCCCGGTTAACTTCAGGGCCGCAACGTCATTTACTTTTTTTTCGTGGCTGCCATCGGCAGAAAATTTATTACTCAGTGATAAAATTTTACATGAATATCTCGGCAGCATCAAATCATTTTTTTAGCAGCATTTAAAATTTTACGGCAGGATATGAATACAAAAATCTGGTTAAGTTCACCACACATGGGTGGCAGGGAGCAGGTATATGTGCAGGAAGCTTTTGATACCAACTGGATAGCCCCTCTTGGGCCACATGTAGATGGCTTTGAAAACGACCTGGCCAGCTTTACCGGTACTGCAGCCGCCGCTGCTTTGAGCAGTGGCACCGCTGCCATTCATCTGGCATTAATCATGCTGGATGTTAAAGCCGGCGATGAAGTATTGTGCCAGAGTTTTACTTTTTCGGCTACAGCCAACCCCATTGTGTACCAGGGAGCCACACCTGTATTTATTGACTCCGAAGCAGGTACCTGGAATATGTGCCCCGAACATTTGCGTATAGCTGTATTGGAGAGGCTGGCAAAAGGTAAAAAACCTAAAGCCATTATTCCGGTACATTTATATGGCATGCCGGCTAACATGCACAACATTGCAGCAGTTGCCGCCGAGTTTGATATACCGGTGATAGAAGATGCTGCCGAAGCATTGGGCTCCTATATCCATAAAAAACCCTGCGGCAGCTTTGGCATCATGGGGGTGCTTTCATTTAATGGCAATAAAATAATAACCACTTCAGGGGGAGGGGCCCTGGTTTCCGGCAATAGCGATTTTATTAAAAAAGCCCGTTTTTTGGCCACACAGGCAAGGGATGCGGCGCCGCATTACCAGCATTCGCATATCGGGTACAATTACCGCATGAGTAATGTGGCTGCAGGTATTGGCCGGGGGCAAATGGAAGTTTTGCAGCAAAGAGTAGCACAGCGCAGGGCCAATTTTGATTTTTATACAAATACCCTGGGCCAAATACCCGGAATTAGTTTTTTAGCAGAACCTGAAGGATATTTTAGCAACCGCTGGCTTACGGCCATTTTAGTAAACCCGGCACTTACCCGGGGTATTACAAGAGAAGAGATACGCCTTGCACTGGAAAAAGACAATATAGAAAGTCGCCCGCTGTGGAAACCCATGCACCTGCAACCTGTTTTTAGCGGCTGTAGTTTTTACGGCGATGGTACCGCTGAAAAGCTTTTTGAACAAGGGCTTTGCCTTCCATCTGGTAGTAATTTGAGCACGGCGGATTTGAACAGGGTTGCCGAAAGGATAACCCGGCTTTTTGCCAAATAAATTAAGTTTTTGTTACATGTGGCTTCAATAATACATCCACTAAATAAATACCATTTAAAAAAGCCCCCTCACAGGGGCTTTTGCTGTTAAAAAAGGTATAAATTTGACCTCAATTAGTTGGCACGGGCCTTGTACAGGGTACATCTCCTCTTATTGGAGCGTTTAACAAAGGCCTTTAATAGTAGTGGTTGTAAGAAATGCTGCTGAAAAAATATTTAAAAAAATGCCCAAAAGACTGCTGAATAATTTTGCGCCACGCTGGATTATATTCTGCTTCGACATTGTTATTGTAACCTTGTCGCTTGTTTTTTCCTTTCTGCTTATCCGGCATTTAAATTTCACTGAAAGCCAGTTGCCGAGTTATATCACAGCTATTGTTACCAATGTTGTTATTGGTGCCTGTGCTATTTCTTTTTTATCGATTTATAAGGGAATCATCCGCTATTCTGAAATCAGGGATATTGTTCGCATTATCAAATTTGGGTTGCTGCACTTTGGTTTATGGATGATTGTGCTGGCCCTCGATAAAAATAAAACACTTACCCGGCAAATCAGTATTCCGCTGTTATTGGTTAATCTTTCAGTTACCATCTTCCTGATGGTACTTTTCAGGCTTGTGGTAAAAGAAATATATTTTATGGCCCAGGCCAAACCTGCAGCAGGCAACCGGGCATTGATATTTGGGGCTGGTATGATGGGGCAGATAACCAAAAAAGTATTAGAGCAGGATATCCGTAACAATATTACCCTGGTGGGTTTTGTAGATGACAGCCAGTATAAAATTGGTAAAAAAATTGAAGGGCTGCCTATTTACAGTGCAGTAGGCGACAACCTGGTTGCACTTATCAAGGAAAAAAGAATTAACCAGGTATATATTGCTATCAATCATTTATCGGTAGACCGTAAGATAGCACTCACCGACCTTTGTGCCCCACTTAAAGTAAAAATAAATGTGGTGCCTCACGCCAACCAATGGACTAAGGGGCAGTTTCAAAAAAACCAGGTGAGGGAAATGAATATTGAAGAACTGTTGCAGCGGGATGAAATTATTTTGCCCGGCAACCTTACCCGGGCCAATTACGAAAACGCCAGTGTGCTGGTAACCGGTGCTGCAGGCTCTATCGGCAGCGAAATATGCCGGCAGCTTATCAAGCATAATGTAAAAAGGCTGGTAATGCTTGACCAGGCAGAGTCAGGCCTGTTCGACCTTGAATATGAATTACGGCAAAAAGGGATGACGAATGCCCTGCATTGCGAAGTGGCTTCGGTAAGGGATTATCAACGGGTAAAAAAAGTGTTTATCACCTATCAGCCCGATATTGTATTTCATGTAGCAGCCTATAAGCATGTGCCACTCATGGAGTATTTCTGCAGCGAAGCGGTGCTTACCAATATTTTTGGCACAAAAGTAATTGCCGACTTATCCCTGCTTTTCAGCGTTAAAAAATTTGTTCTCGTATCTACCGATAAAGCCGTAAACCCAACCAATATTATGGGTGCCACCAAAAGGGTATCGGAAATTTATATTCAATCGCTTAACGACAGGGTAGAGTCGAATACTGAATTTATTACCACACGTTTTGGCAATGTACTGGGTTCTGCCGGCTCGGTAGTAGCTACATTCAACAAACAAATAGCACAGGGTGGGCCTTTAACCATTACCCATCCGGATATTACCCGGTATTTTATGACGATACCCGAAGCGGCAAAGCTGGTGCTGGAAGCTGGTAAAATTGGCAAATCAGGGGATATTTTACTGTTCGATATGGGGCAGCCGGTAAAAATTCTTGACCTTGCAAAACGTATGATACAGCTTGCCGGTTATGTACCGGGTAAAGACATTCAAATTGCATTTACCCAGTTGCGCCCGGGCGAAAAAATGTATGAAGAGTTGTTTAAAGATTCTGAAGAGTTTGCCGAAACAGATCACCCCAAAATTTTAAGAGCCAAAAAATGTAAGGATACTTCTCCCCAGTTTTATGAACTGCTGAATGAATTGCAGGAAACGGCCCAGGCTCATAAAAATGAAATGATTGCCCCCCTGTTAAAACGCATGTTGCCTGAATTTGCCCACGACATTAACAGCGTGAAAAAAACAGTACCTATCCTCCAGAATGTTGAGGAAGAAAATGTGGCGGCGCAGTAAGTAAGTAGTTAACGATAAATCTTTTAGATGCGATAAACGCTTTGTCTATACATACATATAGAGTACAAAAAACCAGGCCCTAAAGCCTGGTTTTTTATGTAAAAGCCTGTAACGCCAGTGTTATCCCAGTGCCACTCTTTTAAACTCGGTAACCTTAAGTTCGGCATCAGTATCCTTCAGGTATTGACCAACAGATTTGCTGTTGTCTTTTACAAAGGCCTGGCCCAATAAGGTGTTTTCTTTAAAGAATTTATTGATTTTACCTACGGCAATTTTTTCAGCCATTTCAGCAGGTTTGCCTTCGGCTTTAATTTGTTCAATAGCTATATCTTTTTCACGGGCAATAGTTTCTGCAGGTACAGATGATTCATCTACAGCCAGTGGATTCATAGCAGCAATTTGCATAGCCACGTCTTTACCGGCTTCTGCAGCAGCTTTATTAAGGCCAATCAATACACCCATGCGATTGGCGCCATGTACATAGCTGGCAACAAATGGGGCATCAATTCTTTCAAATTTCAGGGCAATTTTTTCGCCAATTGAAGCCAGCTTGTCGCTGATAAGGTCGGCTACTTTTGCACCGCCAATTTCAATTGCATTAAGTTCGTCAAGCGATTTTACATCAGCAGCAAGGCCTGCGTCGATGATGCTTTGGGCAAAGGCAACGAACTCGGCATTTTTGCTTACAAAATCGGTTTCGCAGCTTACGCATACAATGATACCGCTGGTATTGGCAGCATTGGTTTTTGCAAGTACCACACCTTCTTTTGCTTCACGGTCGCTGCGTTTGGCAGCTACTTTCTGGCCCTGCTTGCGCAGCCAGTCAATTGCTGCTTCAAAATCGCCATTACTTTCAGTTAAGGCTTTGCGGCAGTCCATCATACCGGCGCCGGTTGTCTGGCGCAGTTTATTAATATCGGCCGCAGTTATTGTTACACTCATTATAAAATTAAATTTTTGAATGAATAATTAAAATCAGTTTAAAAACCCCAGGGCAATTTATTTGCCTGCAGGTTTTCTGCCACCAGCACCAGGCCCCGGTACACGACGTTTAGGTTGTGTAGTGCCCCTGGCTCTTTTGGCCTGGTCGTCTCCACCGGCAGCACCATCCACTCTTTTTTCAAAGCGTGCAGCTTTTGCTTCCGGAGTATCGTCGGTTTCGGAATTGCTGTCATCATCATCCTTTTCAGCCTGCCTTTCTGCTAATCCTTCAGCAATAGCAGCAGTAATATAATTTACCACAATCGCTATCGATTTGGTGGCATCATCATTGGCAGGGATGGCAAAGTCTACCTTATTCGGGTCGCAATTGGTATCAACAATACCCACTGTGCTGATGTTAAGGCGTTTTGCTTCAGAAAGTGCAATATGCTCATGACCAATGTCTACTAAAAAAAGCGCAGCAGGCACACGGCTTATTTGAGCAATACCACCCAATACTTTTTCCATTTTTTCTTTATCACGGGATAAGGTGAGCCTTTCCTTTTTGGTAAGGTTGTCAATACTGCCGTCGTTAAGCATTTTTTCAATGCTCTGCATTTTTTTAACGCTTTTGCGAACGGTATTAAAGTTGGTAAGCATACCACCCAGCCAGCGCTCGGTTACAAAAGGCATGTTTACACGTTTGGCACAGTCGGATACAATTTCTTTTGCCTGTTTTTTTGTAGCAACAAACATGATTTTTCTGCCGCTTTTAGCGATAGATTTCAATGCCGCTGCAGATTCCTGCAGGCCTTCTACTGTTTTGTTCAGGTCAATGATGTGGATGCCTTTTTTTTCAGCAAAAATGTAAGGCAGCATTTTGGGGTTCCACTTCTTTTTCAGGTGACCAAAGTGTACGCCTGCTTCAAGAAGTTGCTGTTGTAAGGAAGTGTTATTTTCCATTGTTTATTTGTTAAGTAGTTTTATAAATTGTTCATGGCTCATAGTTTATTGCTTTTAACAGATGGCTCATAGATAAAATAAAGACCATGAACTATTAACCATGAACCATAAGTCAGCGAAGCGATTAACGTTTGCTGAACTGGTAGCTCCTTCTTGCTTTTTTACGGCCTGGTTTTTTACGTTCAACACCACGGGGGTCCCTTTTCAGGTAACCGGCAGCTTTTAAAGCAGGACGGTAATCGGCACTTACTTCAATCAGTGCACGGGCAATACCAAGTTTGGCTGCTTCGGCCTGGCCTTTTACACCACCACCCTGGGCATTAATTACCACATCAAATTTATCGGCAGCCTCGGCTGTTTTCAGCGGGCCTTCTACCTGGTTTTGCAGGTATACCAATGGGAAATAAGCTTTATAGTCTTTTCCGTTTATTGTAATCTTGCCGTCGCCCTTGCTCAGGAAAACACGGGTTACCGCTTCTTTCCTGCGGCCAACTGCATTTTTTTGTTTTTCCATTTTTTATGATTTTTTGCCGGCAGATGCGCCGGCACTGCATGTTTTAAATTAAAATTTCAGTTCGGCTGGTTTTTGTGCGGTGTGCGGATGCTCGGTACCGGCATATACAAATAACTTTTTGTACATTTTGCGGCCCAGGCGGTTTTTAGGCAACATACCTTTTACAGCTCTTTCAATAATTACTTCAGGCCTGCGTTTAATCAGGTCTTTAGCCAGTTCCTCTTTACGACCACCGGGATAACCACTGAATGTATCGTAAATTTTTTCGTCCATTTTATTGCCGGTAAATTTTACTTTATCGCAATTGGTTACAATTACAAAATCGCCGCAATCAACATGAGGCGTGTAATAAGCTTTGTTTTTGCCACGCAAAACGGCAGCAATTTTTGAACACAGGCGTCCCACGGTTTGATTAGTACCGTCCACAACGTACCAGTTGTGCGTTACGGTAGCCGCATTCGCATGTTTGGTGGTGAAATGTAGTTTACTCATTATTTTCGTTTTTTAAGTGAGGCTGCCGCTATCCCGGCAGTTTTTTAATTTGGGTGGCGAAGGTAGATGGATACAACCGGATTTCAATCTTTTTTAGAAAGAAATTTTCATGGCTCCTTTGTAAATAATTGATTTTCAGTAAAAATTTTGACACAATTTTTTACTAAGTACTTATGATGCAGGAAAATAAGGGGAGCAGCCAGCTTAATCCAGCCCGTATCCGGCTTTCAGCTTAAGAAGAAGATTTGATTGTAGCGCCGCGGGGATAAAGGCTGCCCGTATGGCATTGGCATTGCAATCATAAAAATCCTGCTTTGTCCATCCAAAATACTGGTGCAGCTTATTGTACTCCCGGTTAAGGGTAATATCAACAATGGTGCGGCAGTCGGTATTAATATTAAGTAATACGCCTTTTTTCTTCAGGGTATCCACCGGGTGGTCGGTATAATTATTATACATAGAGGTTTGCACATTGCAGCTTGGGCATATTTCGAGGTGGATTTTTTTATCTTTTAAATGATTTACCAGCTTTTCATCTTCAGCGCTTCTTGCCCCATGACCTATACGGGTGGGTTTAAAATGCTCAAGTGTTTCCCACACACTTTCGGGCCCGGCCGCTTCACCGGCATGTGCGGTAATGTGCAGGCCTTTTTCCTGTGCATATTTAAATGCAGCCAGGTGGTTGGTAATGGGGCAACCGGCTTCATCGCCGGCAATATCAAAACCGGCTACGGTGGTACCGGCAAACTGCTCTACCAATTGTACGGTGGCCATGCTTTGGGCTTCGGTATAATGCCGCAGGGTACATAGTATCAGCCTGGCTTCAATACCTGTTCGTTTAATGGCGGCTGCAGTAGCCGCTTCGGTGGCCTCTACCACTTCGTAAGGGGTTAACCCTTTTTCGAGATGCAGGAAGGGGGCAAAGCGTATTTCAGCATACAGTACATTATCTTTTTGCAATTGTTCAAATAAATCGTCCACCACCAGTTGCAGGGCCTCTTTACTTTGCATGAGTTGAAAACCTTTTACAGCCCTTTTTAAAAAATCTACCAGGTCGTCGCATTTGGGTGGGGCAATAAATTCCTCATTGTATTGCGCCTGGGTAACTGCAGGGTCTAATTTTTTTACCACATCATAACTCAGGCTGCAATCGAGGTGCAGGTGCAGTTCAACTTTGGGGAGTGTATCGAAGTTCATGTATAGTAAGAGTTAAGAATTGAGAGTTAGATGGTAAGGTTGTAATTAGAGTATGGCCAGTACATCTTTTATTTTTGCAACGCTCCTGAAATGTTGATGTTCCACTTTATGCTCCACATGCTCGTGTGCCCAGGTGGTGTGATAGGGGATATGAATGGCATGCCCGCCAATTGCCAGCACCGGCAGCACATCGCTTTTGAGCGAATTGCCCAGCATCATAAACTGTGATGGCTCAATATCAAGATGGCGGATGAGTTTTGAAAAATCGGCCTCCTGTTTATCACTCATAATTTCTATATGATGAAAATAATGTTCAAGGCCCGACTTTTTGAGCTTGCGCTCCTGGTCCAGCAGGTCGCCCTTGGTGGCAACTACCAGCCGGTATTTTCCTTTTAAGGCTTTAAGCACTTCTTCCACACCATCCAGCAGTTCAATGGGTTTTTGCAGCAGTTCTTTACCAAAGCCTATCGCTTTTTCAATTACTGTAATACTTAACGTGTGGTTGCTTACCCGTAGGGCGGTTTCAATCATGCTGAGCATGAAGCCCTTTACGCCATAACCATACAGGTGCAGGTTATCAATTTCGGTTTTAAACAATTCCTTTACCAGTGTATGGCGGGGCAGGTAGTCTTCCAGCAGGTTGCAAAATTTTTCTTCAATTTCTTTAAAGTAAGGTTCATTTACCCAAAGGGTATCATCAGCATCAAAGGCAATTACTTTAATATCCATCCACAGCTTATTTACGTTTGCAAACAACAAATGTAGGGGAACTGCAGCTACAAAAAATGCTGTGTATTCTTAAAAAAAGCCTCATTTAAACGCTTACCGTTTGCCTAATAAAAACTCTATGGGGATATGTAACCTGCTGCGCCAGGCATCTTCGCTATGATCGTCTCCGTCAAAAAAACGGGTTACCCAGTTTTTACGGGTATAGCCTTTTTGCAGCATCAGGGCATCGGCACGGCGCTGCAGCGGAGGGTAAAGTGAATCAAGGGTTTTATTGCCATAGTCGAAGTAAATTTTGTGTGTAGCGGGTGCTGGCAGGTTTTTTTTCAGGTAGCCGAAAAGCGCTGTTGTATAGGGGTTGTTTTCAACCGTAAAAATGCCGGGCCAGTGTGTACTGATGCAGGCGGCTCCGCCAAATACTTCCGGGTATTCGCAAATGGCATACAGCGAAATAAGGCCGCCCATACTGCTGCCGGCAATAAAAGTATGTTGCCTTTCTTTATGTGTAGAAAAAGCACTGTCGATAAAAGGCTTTAGCTCGGTAACGATAAAGCGCAGGTAATTATCGGCATATAATTTTTTTTGATGAAATAAAATGATATTGCCGCGGCGGGCCTGCAGCAGTGTATCCTGCTGTGCTTTGGGGAGAGACTCAAGCGGCTTTTGGGGCAGGTAATCGGCGTGTCGGTTTTTACCGCTGTTCCAAATGCCTACTACGATGCAGTCCCTGATTTTGTTTTCGGCCAGCAGCAGGCCAACGGTTTCGTCTACGCCCCATTCCTGTTTGTTCCATGTAATACTGCTATCGTACAGCATTTGCCCGTCGTGCATGTATAGTACGGCGTATTTTTTATCGGTACTGTAATCATCAGGCAGCCATACATCTATATTGCGGGGCTCAAC
This sequence comes from uncultured Chitinophagaceae bacterium, assembly GCA_937873715.1. GTDB lineage: Bacteria > Bacteroidota > Bacteroidia > Chitinophagales > Chitinophagaceae > Ferruginibacter. The sequence goes on along the minus strand of CALMYJ010000003.1, from coordinate 120,708 downwards.
GTAAGCTGATGGAAAGTTTTCGTAGCCTTTGATATAACCAATGTAGGGTACGGGGAGTTGTGCCATGGCAGGCTCACTCATAGCGGAACAAAGCAATAAAAGTGCAGCAGTAAAAACTTTCATAAGTTGCTATTTAATGAGCAATATTTTTCAGTTGCAGCAGCGCCACACACTCTATATGGTGGGTGTGCGGAAACATATCCACCGGCTGCAACTTTACCACTTCGTATTTTTCGGCTAACAGGGCAATATCCCTGGCCTGGGTGGCGGTATTGCAGCTTACATACACAATTTTTGGCGCAGCAATATCCAGCAGTTTGTGTACCAGTTTTTCGTGCATGCCTGCCCGTGGTGGGTCGGTTATCACCACATCGGGGCGGCCATGTGTTTCAAAAAATGTATCATTACACACATCAATTACATCGCCGGCAAAAAACAAAGCATGGCTGATATGGTTCAGCGCTGCATTTTCTTTGGCATCTTCTATCGCTTCGGCTACCGTTTCTACCCCGATAATTTTTTTTGCAGCATCACTTACAAATATACCAATGCTGCCGGTGCCGCAATACAGGTCGTACACAATTTCCTGCCCGGTAAGCCCGGCAAAATCCCGGGCTATACTATATAGTTTTTCGGCCTGGCGGGTATTGGTTTGAAAAAATGACTTTGGCCCGATTTTAAACCGGTATTTACTCAATTGCTCCGTTACATATCCTTTGCCATAATACAGCACTGGTGTAAGGTCGTAAATGGTATCATTCCATTTAGGATTGATGGTATAATATAAGCTGCTGATACCGGGCACCTGCTGTACAATAAACTCCATCAGTTCGTTTGTAGCGGTATCATCTTTATACCCGATGCATACGTTTACCATCAATTCACCTGTGCTGCAATAGCGTATTATAATATTACGCAGCCAGCCCGTATGTTGTTTGATGTCATAAAATGAATAATTTTTTTGCGCTGCAAATGCCCTGATGCTGTTGCGGATGGTATTGTTTACCTCGTCCATCAGGAAGCATTGCTGTATATCAATTACTTTATCAAATATCCTCGGCACATGAAAGCCAAGGGCATTTTCCTGGGTGATGCTGCCTGCTTTTTCAATTTCTTCGGCAGAGAGGTAGCGTTTGTTGCTAAAAGTAAACTCCAGTTTATTGCGATATTGTCTTGTAGCATCTGCGCCGGCAATAGGTAATATTTCGGGAAGGGGTACCTTGGCAATTTTCTTAAAATTGTTTTCGGTTTCCTGCTGCTTATACTGCAATTGTTTGTGATAAGGCAGCATTTGCCATTTGCAGCCGCCGCAGGTGCCAAAATGCCGGCAAAAAGGTTCGGCTCTTTCCTTTGAATACTCGATTATTCTTGTGGCACGGCCCTGCCCCCAGTCTTTTTTATTAGTGCTGATAAAAGCATCCACTACATCGCCGGGTACAGCGCCTTCAATAAAAAAAACCTTGCCGTCTGCTTTTGCTACCGACCTGCCTTCGGCCGCATAACCTGTAATTGGCAGGTTACTGAGTGTAAATTTTTTTCGTTTCACAGCGGCAAAAATACTTCACCTGCCAGCAAATGCATGGCAAAAACCGGATTATATTGCCTTGTTAATGATTTGTAATTTTTAACAGGCTATTATAGCCTCTGCCGGTAAAACCGGTATTTTGGATATTTTTGTTACTCAGTGTACTAATATGAAAAAAATAATTATACCCGTTTTATTTGCTGTATTCGTATCCCCGCTGTTGGCGCAAACTACCGGCACGGCGCCATCGGGTTATAAGGTTACGCTACATATTCCCCAGTATAAAAGTGGCATTGCTTTTTTGGTGTACCATATGGGTAAAAACCTGAACCTGGAAGATTCGGCTGCTGTAAGTGCTAAAGGCATTGCCATATTCCAGGGTAAGAAAAAACTGCCAGGCGGTATTTATGCTGTAGTATTACCCGGCAAGGATAAGCTGGTAGATTTTTTTGTGGATAAGGAGCAACACATCAGCATCAGTATTGATACTACAGATTTGCTGAATAAAACGGTAGTTACCGGCTCAAAGGAAAATATACTGTTTCAGCAGTATCAAAAAGAAATGTCGGTAAAGGGCAGGGATTGGGAAAAAGAGCGCCGGGCTTACAGCGAGGCAAAAACCAAACAAGATTCTGCCCTGCATGAAGCCAATTACAACCGCATCAATAAAGAACTGAATGATTACCGGGAAGGCATCATAAAAAATCAACCCACTTCGATGATGGCGGCCATATTGAGTGCTATGAAGGAGGCCCCACTGCTGCACCCGGCTCCCAAAACCAAACAGGATTCGCTGGAAAACTATTACCACTACCGCAAGCATTACTGGGATGGGGTAACCTTTATGGATGAACGCATTTTGCGTACCCCTTTCTTTTTACCCAAGTTTGAAAAGTATTACCGGGAGGTAATGGTACAACACCCGGACAGCATTATTAAAGAAGCCGATTACCAGATACTGCTGGCCCGTAGCTGCCCTGAAATGTACCGGTTTTTACTCAACTGGTTAACGGATGAATACATCAACCCCAAGTATATGGGGCAAGATGCCATATTTGTACACCTGTTTGAAAAATACCACAGCAAAGGACTTACCAGTTGGCTCAACGAAAAGCAGATGGAAGTGATTAACCGCAGGGGATATATGCTGATGGCTAACTTAGTAGGTGCCAAAGCAGCCGACCTTGACATGCTCGATATCAATGGCAGGCCCCTAAGTCTTTATAGTGTGGATGCTGAATATACGCTGGTATGTTTTTGGGATCCGCATTGCGGCCACTGTAAAGAAGAGATACCCCGTATAGACTCCATATACCAGGCAAGCTGGAAAAACTACGGCATGAAAATTTATGCTGTACTCTCAGGCGATACAAAGGATAAAGGCATTATGGACGACTGGAAAAAATTTATACAGGAAAAAAATCTTACCCACTGGCAGCATGTGTATCAAACCAAAGAAATGGAAGAAGCCGGTGTGGCTGCACAAAAACCCAGCTTCAGGCAGTTGTACGATGTAATTATGACGCCTACGGTATTTTTGTTAGACAAAGAAAAACGTATCATTGCCAAAAAACTCAACTGGCAGCAGATAGACGATTTATTGCAGGTAAAATTAAAAACTGCTAAGTCAGATTGATGTTATTGGGCCAGGGCTTTTTATGTTTCACCATTACCTGGAATATTTCATACACCCTTAAACGGCTTTACAGCATATTATGAAAAAAATCTGGCTGAGTTGCTTATTCGTATTGTGCATTAGGTATAGTTTTTCGCAGGTATTGTTTACCTACGCTACCCACGCAGTGAGTAAAGATGAATTTTTAAAAGCGTATAATAAAAACAAAACAGCAGCCGACGACCAGGAAAAAGCCCTGAGGGAATACCTCAACCTGTACACCCGGTTCAAACTTAAAGTACAGGCCGCAAAAGCCATAAGGCTGGATACAACCGAACAGTTGAAATATGACCTGCAAAATTTCCGCAGCCAGGTAGAGGATAGTTATTTAGCCGACGATAAAGGCATTGATCTGCTGGTAGATGAAGCCATACAGCGCTACCAGAAAGATATACAGTTGTATCATTTTTCAGTACCGGTTGCATCCAAAGCCCCACCTGCCGATTCATTAAAAGCCTGGCAGGCATTAACAGAAGTTCAAAAACTGCTGAAAACCGGCAATACTAATTATGAAGCTATTGCCAGCCAGGCCGCTGCAAAAGCTGTGGCCGTACAGGCAAAAGACCTGGGCTATATAACTGCCATGCTGCTGCCCTATCAAATTGAGAATGCCGTATACAATTTAAAGCCGGGAGAAGCTACAGCCATCATCCGTACCAAAACGGCTATGCATATTTTTAAGCATACCGGCGAAAGAAAATCGGTGGGGAAATGGAAAGTGGCACAGGTGCTGTTTGCACTGCCACCTGGTGCAGGCGATGAAAAAATAAAAGCAGTAAAACGGGTGGCTGATTCCGTGTATGCGTTGCTGAAAGCAGGGGCCTCTTTTGCCGAAACTGCAAAAATTTACAGCGATGATAAACTTACCTACCTGCATGGCGGCGAATTGAATGAATTTGGCACCGGCCGGTACGATGCTTCATTTGAAAAGCCGGTGTTTGCCCTGCAGGCAGACGGGGATATAACCGAACCATTTTTAACCCGGCATGGCTGGCATATTGTAAAACGACTGCAGCGGATACCCTACCCTGTTAGCCGGGCAGAAGATGAAAACTTTAGCTATGCCCTTCGCCAGCAGATTTTAAAAGACCCCCGCTCTGAAAAAGTTAAAGAAGCTTTTGCAAAGCAGGTACTGCAGCTTACCGGCTATAAAAGAAACCCACTCATTAAAGATGAACTGCTGTACAGGTATGCCGATAGTGTAGTAGCCAACAACGGATTGGGCCATTACCCAATTGATAAGAAAGTAATTTTTTCATTTGCAAAATCAACTGTAACCGGTGCCGACTGGCTGCATTTTGTAAAGGACTATAAACTCAACCATGATGTGTACAAGGGTGAAGATAACCCGGCCCTGTTGCAGAAATACATACACACGGCATCTATGGAGTACTACCGTAAGCATTTAGAGGAGTATAACGAAGATTTTAGGTACCAGTTGCAGGAGTTTAAAGAAGGTAACATGCTCTTTGATATTATGGAGAAAAAAGTGTGGGGCAAAGCTGCTGCCGATTCCGCCGGATTACAACAGTATTATACCGCCCACAAACAACAATACCTGTGGGCAGAAAGTGCCGATGTACTGCTGTTGAATTGTGCCGATATCAGCAGTGCACAGGCTGCAGCCGCTGCATTGCGTGAAGGGAAAAACTGGCAAACGATAAGCGATGAAAGCAACGGCACCATACAGGTAGATTCGGCAAGGTATGAACTTGCACAATTGCCGGTAACTGCCGGTACGGTTTTAAAAGAAAGGAGTATTACTGCACCGGTTATCAATGAGGCCGACAATACAGCCAGTTTTATACAAATACTCAAGCTATACCCGGCAGGTGAGCAACGCAGCTTTAACGAAGCCCGTGGGTTGGTGATTAACGATTATCAAAACCTGCTCGAAGAAAAATGGGTGCAGGAATTGCAAAAAAAATACCCGGTAAAAGTAAATGAGGCGGTATTTAAATCAATGCTGAAATAACTATCCCCGCAGTACTTCGCGGCTGATTACAATTTTTTGTATTTCGCTGGTGCCTTCACCGATAGTACACAGCTTGCTGTCCCTGTAAAATTTTTCTACCGGAAAATCTTTGGTGTAACCGTAGCCGCCAAAAATTTGCACGGCTTCGGTACTTACTTTTACAGCCACTTCGCTGGCATAATATTTTGCCATAGCGGCTTCCTTGGTTACAGGCAGTCCTTTATTTTTTAAATCGCAGGCTTTTTGTAAAAGGAGCTCGGCTGCGGCAATTTCGGTAGCCATATCGGCCAGTTTAAAACTTATGCCCTGGAAGCTGGCAATGGGCTGATCAAACTGGTAGCGCTCTTTAGCATATTGCACCGATGCTTCGTATGCCCCTTTGGCAATACCAACACTGAGTGCTGCAATGGAAAGACGGCCACCGTCAAGCACTTTCATCGCCTGCTTAAATCCTTCGCCCACTTCACCCATGCGGTTGGCATCAGGGATGCGGCAGTTGTCAAAAATCATTTCGGCTGTTTCGCTGGCCCTCATGCCCAGCTTATTTTCTTTTTTGCCAGCACTAAAGCCCGGTGTGCCACGCTCTACAATAAAGGCCGTGGAATTATCTTTTGTACGGGGCTCGCCGGTGCGGCAAATCACTACGGCCACATCCCCGCTTTTACCATGCGTAATCCAGCATTTGGTACCGTTCAGTATCCAGTGGTTGCCGTCTTTTACTGCGGTTGTTTTCATATTTCCGGCATCGCTGCCTGTATTGGGTTCGGTAAGCCCCCAGGCACCGATGTATTCGGCAGTAGCCAGTTTGCTGAGGTATTGTTGTTTTTGTGCTTCGTTGCCAAATAGTGCAATATGCCCGCAGCAAAGCGAATTGTGTGCTGCTACCGACAAGCCAATGGAGCCGCATACTTTGGCAATTTCCTGTATTACGGCGCTGTATTCAAAATAGCTTAGCCCGGAGCCGTTGTACGCTTCAGGCACCAATACACCCATCAAACCCAGTTTTCCCATTTCTTTAAATGCCTGTACAGGAAATTCCTGGCTTTCGTCCCATTCCATCACATGCGGTTTGATGTATTGTTGGGCAAAATCCTTAGCGGTTTGTGCTACCTGCTGCGTAAGCTCATTTTGATGAAAATCCATAATAAGTATAACGATTTGTACGAAGCTAATTTTTTTTAGCCAATTTAACTAACAGTTGTTAGTTTTTTGAATTTATTCAACAGTGAGGTATGGTGCTGTTTTGTTGAACAGTTCATCGGTAACCAACATTATTTTCCTGGTATCATTAACGCTGGAAAAGTTGCCATGTTGTGTGCGGTATTGTATAATGGCATTGGCTATGGGGTAGCGGATATAAGGGTGCGTTTTAAGTTCATCTATCGTGGCGGTATTGATGTTGATTTTTTTTATACCAGTGGTTATAATGGTAAGTCTTGATTTAATTTTTTGAAAAGTTGAATCGGGCAGTCCAAAAGTTTCGGCAACCTGGTCAACAGTATAAAATCCTCCCAGCTTTTCCCTGAAGCTGATAATGCGTTGAGATAGTTTGCTGCCAATGCCGGGTAAACTAATAAGTGCGGCAGTATCGGCGGTATTAATATCAATCATCGTGGGGCTATAGGCTTTCTTTTCATAAGCAGGCTTTTCATAAGTCGGCTTATCCAGTTTTTTATGGGTGAAATCCTGTTTGGCATTTTGTTGTGCTATCCTGATATAGGGAATCAGCCGGTTGGCATCATAAGGGCTCATACCCCATATTTTTTGTATGTCTTCCGGCTGGCGAAAGCGGCCGCCTTTGTTGATATAGTTTTGAATAGTGGCAATTGTTTTTTCACGAAGTCCTAATTTTTGCCACCCGGCTTTATCGAGGGTATTGGGGTCAAAATAAAACAATGTGGCCCGGTTGTTTTTATAGGTGCCATTATCGGGATATTGATAAGGATGCAGGATGTCCGTTTTGCGGTTCGTTGTTTTTTCTTTAATAACCAGTGTTGCAATTTCGTGTTGAAATGCTGAGGCATCTGCGGCCTCCTGTTGTGTAAAAAGCGGATAAAAAAACGGGGCAACGGTAAGCAGGAAAATGAGTGCCAGCAGGGCTATTATACCGGTGCGTTCTTTTTTACTAAAGCTAAGGTAGCCGGATACAAATTCCTTCCACATACAATGCTGTTATTGTTGTTAGTATAATAAGCGGTGGCCAGCCTGCAGGGTGCTGTGCCCGTAGGGAGTAAAATTTGTTTATAACGGGGTATTATACTACCGTTTTTTCACGGGAGTGTACACCGTTTTTTTCACGGTGTTGCCAATGTCAGCGGTTTAATTAATCAAAATGGAGCTGCAGCCCGTCGTAAGCCAATTGGATACCGGCTGGTAGTGTGGCATTGATATTTGCATAGAGGCCAAGCTGGTGGCTGATATGGGTAAAATAGGCATTGGGCACCTGCAATTCCTGCACCAGGGCAATGGCTTCATCAACCGAATAGTGGGATAGGTGTGCTTTATGCCGCAGGGCATTTACCACCATAGTATGGCTGCCCTTAATTTTTTCTTTTTCGGCAGCATCAATACGGTTGGCATCGGTAATGTAAGTGAACTGGCCAAAGCGAAAACCAAATACCGGCATTTTAAGGTGCCATACCAGTACAGGCGTAACCGGTATATCCCCTATCATAAAGGGTGTGGTATCGATGGTGTTTAACACAATTTCGGGTATGCCCGGGTATTTTTTGTCGGCAAATACATAGGCAAATTCCCTCATCAGCGCTTCGGTGGTTAAGGAGTTGGCATATACCTGCATGGCCTGGCCTGTAAAAAAGTTGAATGCTTTTACATCATCCAGCCCGGCTACATGATCTTTATGCGGATGGGTGTATAATACGGCATCTAATTTTTTAATGCCGGTACGGAGGCACTGGTACCTGAAGTCTGGTGTGGTATCAATAACAAAACTGGTGTAGGCACTTTGTACCAGTACGCTGCTGCGCAGGCGTTTATCTTTTTTATTGGTGGAAGTGCATACCGGGCAGTCGCAGGCTATCATCGGTACGCCGGTGCTGGTGCCGGTGCCAAGGAATGTTATGGTTAATGGGGGGCAATGCATGAGCCATAAAAATGTGCGTCAAAAATAAGGAGGTTGCATGTATTATAAAGGGGCACTTTACAGCGCCCCTTCATAGTTATATTAAAGCGGGAATACACTTATTTTTCATGCCCCACAGTCATAATCTCGTCATACATCTTCTGGCTTTCAAGCGTAAGGGCATCAAAATTAATATCCAACTGGGGCATTAATTCTACCATAGTATTGATGCGTCCCTCAGTTTGTAAAAATTTATTGAGTACAATTACTCTTTTAGACTGCAAAATGCAGTAGCCACTTTGAAAATTACCCCTTTCGTAACGAATCACATAGCCGCTTTCTTCAGCAATTCGTTCAACCTTATCTAAAGTGTGTTGTGTGTATTTCATAATCCCCTGTTCGCCTCCTGCGGATTTTTAATGCATCTTGATATTGCAACTTCAATTAATCTCACAGATTATTAAAATAAGTTTCTCCACACATGTGGATTAACGCCCTTATTACATGGCTTTGCTTACCATCCTGATTACCGGCACTATCATTTCCTCGAGGCTAATGCCGCCATGCTGGAAAGTATTGCGGTAGTAGTGTACAAAATGATTGTAGTTGTTGGGGTAGCATAAAAAGGTATCGCCTTTAGCAAATATGTAAGCTGAATTTACATTAGGAACAGGCAGTGCCGCCTCACGGGGGTCTTTAAAAGCCAGTACATCTCTTGCCTCGTAATTGAGGTTGCGGCCGTGTTTGTAGCGGAGGTTGGCGGTGGTTTGCTTGTCGCCAACTACACGAGCCGGATTTTTTACCCTTACGCTGCCATGATCGGTGCCTACAATGACGGTTATTTTTTTATCAGCAATTTTTTTAAGAGCCTGGTGCAGGGGCGAATGTTCAAACCAGCTTTGGGTGATGCTGCGGTAGCTTACTTCATCGCCGGCCAATTCTTTCAGCACTTCCATTTCGGTACGGGCATGGCTCAGCATATCTACAAAATTGTACACAATTACATTCAGGTCGTTTTGCAACAGGTTGTGTATATTATCCACCAGCTTTTGCCCGTCGTTATTATTGGTGATTTTGGTGTACGAAAATTTGATATCCGCCTTGCCTGCGGCTTTAAGCTGTGCTGCCAAAAACTCCTCTTCATGCAGGTTTTTGCCGCCCTCTTCATCATCGTTTTTCCATTGCACCGGAAAGCGTTTTTCAATATCCACCGGCAGCATACCGGCAAAAATGGCATTACGGGCATATTGCGTAGCTGTGGGTAATATCGAGTAAAAAGTATCTTCTTCCTGTATGCGGAAGCTTTCAGCAAAAATGGGTTGTATGGTTTTCCATTGATCGTACCGCAGGTTATCTATCAGCACAAAAAAAAGCGGTGTGCCTTTTTCGAGGTGTGGCAGCACTTTAAACTTCATCAGGGTATTGCTCATTACAGGAGCATCTGTGCTTTTGGGCTTTACCCAAGCGGCATAATTTTTTGAAATGAATTTAAAAAAATCGGTATTGGCTTCTGTTTTTTGTGTTTGCAGTACTTCCTGCATTTCGGGGCTGTCGCTCTTTTCCATCTCCAGTTCCCAGTACACTAATTTTTTATAAATATCCATCCAGCCATTGTAATCGGGGTTGTCGCTGAGCGCCATAAAAAGGGAGCGGAATTCCTGCTGGTAGGCTGATGTGGTTTTTTCGGCAACCAGCCGTTTATTATCAATTAGTTTTTTCAGGCTTAGTAATACCTGGTTGGGGTTTACCGGTTTAATGAGATAATCACTTATTTGTGATCCGATGGCTTCATCCATCAGGTTTTCTGCTTCGTTTTTGGTAATAAGCACTACGGGCAGGTTATTGTTTACTTCTTTAATCTGTTGCAGGGTTTGCAGCCCGGTAATGCCCGGCATACTTTCGTCCATCAGCACCACATCTACAATATTATTTTTTACATATTCTACTGCATCAAAGCCATTGGTTTTGGTTTGTACCTGGTAGCCTTTGTTTTCGAGAAACATGATTTGCGAATTAAGGCTTTCAATTTCATCGTCAACCCACAGTATTTTTGGAATGTTCATCATATGTATTATTGAATGAATTGCCGGCAATGCTATAGCAGGCAGTAATATAGAGCGGCCAGCACAAAGCTAATTTTTTATGTACTTGAAGCATGGCTTTATTTAGCTTTGTGCATCTTTTAACAAACAGCACTAGTTCAATCTTTTAATGTCATTCCGAAAAATAATCAACGACCCCGTTCACGGTTTTATCACTATCAACGACGAACTGGTAGCACAAATCATTGCCCATCCGTATTACCAACGCTTGCGCCGCATACAGCAAATGGCCTTGGCCTCACTGGTATATCCCGGTGCTGTACACACCCGGCTGCATCATTCGCTAGGGGCCTACCACCTGATGGGTATTGCCCTTAATGAACTTAAAAGCAAAGGCACACCTATCAGCAGCGAAGAGGAGCAGGCTGCCAAAATAGCCATCCTGTTGCATGATATTGGCCACGGGCCTTTTAGCCATGCCCTGGAAAATGTACTCACAGAAGGTGTACACCACGAAGCCATTTCGCTGCTGCTGATGAATAAACTGAATGATGAGTTTAATGGGCGGTTGCAAATGGCTTTAGAAATTTTTGAAGATAAATACCCCAAAAAATTTTTACACCAGCTTGTAAGCGGACAACTGGATATGGACCGGCTGGATTACCTTAGCCGCGACAGTTTTTTTTCCGGCGTAAGCGAAGGCGTGGTAGGGTACGACCGTATTTTAAAAATGCTTGCCGTACATGAAGGAGAACTGGTTGTGGAAGAAAAGGCAATTTACTCTATCGAAAAATTTTTGGTGGCTCGCAGGCTCATGTACTGGCAGGTGTACCTGCACAAAACAGTGCTTTGTGCCGAGCAGATGTTGCAACGCATTATTAAAAGAGCCAGGTTGATAGGTGCAGCCGCACACGAGCCGCTACAGCAATTTTTACATACGGACAGGCAGGCATTCGATGTAGAAGCTTTTTGCCGCTTAGATGATTATGATGTTCACCTTGCTATGAAACAGTGGTGCAACCATCCTGATATTGTGTTGTCATACTTATGCAACGGTATCATCAACCGCAGGCTGCTTAAAGTACAATACAGCAGCATACCGGCAGCGCCGGCCCTGGTGGAAGAAAAGTTGCAGTTGGCACAAAAAAAATTAGGACTTGGCAGCGAAGCGGCGGGCTGGCTTGTCTTTACCGGCGAAGCGGTGAGCCGCACCTATAATTTTGAGGATGAGCATATCCGTATTTTGTTTAAAGACGGTACGGTTAAAGATATTTCGGAAGTGGATAATGCCCTCATTATTAAGGACACCAGCGGCAAGATTAGAAAACAGTACATTTGTTTTACCCGGTAATTTGCCTTATTGATTAAAAGCCAGGTAGTAGTAATTAATTATACTAAAGTACAATATGCAATTTTCTGCAGCACAAATAGCCATGATACTCAGCGGTACGGTAGAGGGTAATCCCGATGCTACTGTTTCTGCATTCGGAAAAATTGAAGAGGCACGGCAGGGCCAGCTTTCATTTTTAGCCAATCCCAAATACGAAGATTTCCTGTACGGCACTGATGCATCTATTGTGATTGTTAATGCATCGCTGCAGTTAAAACAGCCGGTGAGCACTACTTTAATACGGGTACCCGATGCCTACAGCGCTTTTGCCATCCTGCTCGAAAAATACCAGCAATTACAAACACAGCAGCTTAATGGTATACAAGAGCCGGTATACCTGCACAACACAGCAGTAGTTGGTAAAGAGGTGTTTATAGGCGCTTTTGCCTATATCAGTGAAAAAGTGGTGCTGGCCGATGGGGTAAAAATTTTCCCCAATGTATTTATCGGTGCCGGTGTAAGTATTGGCAGCAACACCATCATTCACCCCGGCGTAAAAATTTATCATAATACTATTATTGGCAACAACGTAACCATACATGCCGGCACGGTTATCGGCAGCGATGGTTTTGGCTTTGCGCCACAGCCCGACGGCACCTACAAAAAAATTCCGCAAACGGGTAATGTGGTGATTGAAGATAACGTGGAGATAGGTGCCAATACCACCATCGACAGGGCTACTATTGGCAGCACCATTATAAAGGCAGGGGCCAAGCTGGATAACCTGCTGCAAATAGCCCATAATGTGGAAATAGGCAACCACTCGGTGATTGCGGCACAGGCAGGCATTAGCGGCAGCACCAAAATTGGCAACAATGTAATGATTGGTGGCCAGGCCGGTATTGTAGGCCATCTGCAAATTGCCGATGGCAGTAAAATTAATGCACAAAGCGGTGTGTCTAAATCTATTATTACACCCAATACCGCCGTTACCGGCAGCCCGGCATACGATTATAAGGCGGCACTCCGCAGCCAGGCCGTTGCCCGGAAATTACCCGAACTCGAAAAAAGAATTATAGAGCTGGAAAAACTGATACAGGAATTGCTGGTAAAAGCGTAAAGCAATAAAAAAATTTTACTCAAAACCGCTGCATCATCGGCAACTACAGCAATTCTTTTTTTAAAAGAAATCTTCTTTACTAATATTAATCTGCGCATCTGTGGCGAAAAATATTCACAATTACAATCTGTCCTCTTTCCGCCTTTTTGGCGCATAAATTTTTTCAGCACAGTATTTGGGTTTGCCAATCAATTATATTTGTTACCTAAACATTTCACCTAAATGAATATTGGAAAAGAATTTGAAAAATATGCGGTAAAGCACCGCGGCATCAGCAGTAACACACTGGATGGATATATTAAACACAATGTAACCAATCTTACACCCAACATCATTGAAGAAAGGCCCATGAACATCGCTGTAATGGATGTGTACAGCCGCCTGATGATGGACAGGATAATTTTTATGGGTTATCCCGTTACAGATGAAGTAGCTAATATCATTACAGCACAACTGCTTTTTTTGGAGAGTACCGACCGCTCTAAAGACATACAGATGTACATCAACTCCCCCGGTGGCAGCGTATATGCCGGCCTGGGTATGTATGATACTATGCAGTTTGTAACCCCCGATATTGCCACTATTTGCACCGGCATTGCTGCCAGTATGGCTGCGGTACTTATGTGTGCCGGTTCGCCGGGTAAAAGAACTGCTTTAAAACACAGCCGCATTATGCTGCACCAGCCCAGCGCAGGTGCCGGTGGCCAGGCCAGCGACATTGAAATAACGGTGAACGAGGTACGAAAAATTAAAAAAGAACTGTACGAAGTAATTGCACACCATACCAATCAACCGGTAGAAAAAGTAGCCCTTGATTGCGACAGGGATTACTGGATGACTTCCTCCGAAGCCAAAGCATACGGCCTGGTGGATGAAGTGCTTACCACAAACCCACGTAAGGCAAAAATAGATTAAGGTAAAATGCTGAATGGATAAGGAGCTGTTGGAAAATGATTACACTGCTCCTGCATCACTTAACTTTCAAAATCTCTATTAAAAATGAACTTAAAGCATATCCGCTTCGATGATGAAGAACCTTCAAAAGAGCTGCCCGAAATTCCCATGGAAAAAATGATGAGCAGTTGGCAGTTCGACAAAAAATTTATTGAGCAGCGCAAAATATTTTTATGGGGTGTGGTGGATGATAAAAGCTGCAAAGATTTAACGGCACGCCTCCTATATCTTGAAGCGATAGCCCCCGGCAAAGAAATTACCTTTTACATCAGCAGCCCCGGTGGCATGGTTACCAGTGGTATGGTGGTGTACGATACCATGCAAATGATTAGCAGCCCGGTAAGCACAGTGTGTATGGGTATGGCAGCCAGTATGGGCAGTATTTTGCTGAGTGGCGGTACCAAGGGCAGGCGTTTTATTTTTCCGCATGGCGAAGTAATGATACACCAGCCAAGCGGTGGAGGCCAGGGCACCAGTGCCGATTTGGAGATTATGGCTGAACAAATCAAAAAAACTAAAGAAATGGGTGCCCGGATATTAGCCAACAACTGCGGACAAACATTTGAAAAAGTGATGAAAGATTTTGACAGGGATTACTGGATGGATGCCAAAGAATCGCTGGCTTACGGCATTGTAGATGGCGTATTGGATAAACTATAAATTTCAACACATAGAAATTGTAAAATGGCTGGTATAAGTCGGCCATTTTTTTATTTTGGGTATACAGGTATCATAGCTATGCAGTTTTCAAAAATCATCAATGCACAGGTGAGTTCGGAAGCCGACCGCCCCCTGATGCAAAAAGAAACCTACCCGGTATTGCAGCCACTGCAGCAATACCTGCAGCAATATAAAAGGGATATTGAACTACCCCTTACCTATGATGAACTGCTGCACTACCGCTACACCGATTCAATAAGGGATGAAGACGGCAGGCATACCCACTGGGAAAATGTGGTGTACGACAAAAAGCTGCAGGAAACATTATTCGCCCAATGCCTTAGTGTTTATGGCCTGCTCACCCAAACCGCAACAACAGGCTTAACCGTTACCGCTATCGACTTTTGCGAATTTGCCAATAGCATGCCTTTCAGGATAACAGTGGCGGATAACCATACAGGCCAGCAGGATTGTTTTTACATAAAAGCGGCTGATACCAGCCGTGTGTTCGGGCTTGAACTGGAGCACCTGCTTTCGCCCAACCGCACCAGTTTTTTGTACCACAATAACACTTTAATTGAGGCGCATATTGAAGGTATCCCCGGAGATGTTTTTTTACAAACGGCTGAAGCACTAAACAAAACGCAAAAGCAGGCACTGGCAAAAGCATTTGTAAGTTTTAATGAACGTTGTTTTGCCCGTTTGCTTGGGGATATGCGGAGTTACAATTTTGTGGTTACGGCACACCCTCATCATAAAGAGCAATACCATATACGGGCCATCGATTTCGACCAGCAGTGCTACGAAGGCAATATGAACCTGTACCTGCCCCAGTTTTATAAAGAAAACTACGGTTATGTGCAGATGGCGCTTAACCTTCACGGCCATGACAGCATTGAACAAATTCGGGAAAACGAACGGCACCAACTGGCTTTACAGGCCAAAACTAACGCTACCCGGCTGCAACAACTTTTTGCAGCAATGGCCGGAGAAGAAATTTCGGAAAACTATAAAGTGCTGCGTTTGAGCAAGGAACTCAATGAGTATCACGGCACTACCCGGTTTTCACCCATTACGCACATGGGCGGGCTGGTACAGCAGCAGTTGCTGCAGGTATGCCATTTGTAAAAAATAAATATACCAGCTACTCATTACTTACCCCGGGTGGTTGAAAACTGTAGCCCCTTGTTTATCTTTGCACATTATCCTTTTGAAAAACAGTAACAGAAATAAGCACATCAATGGCAAAAAATAATACACTGCATTGTTCCTTTTGCGGCCGTAGCCGCGATGAGGTTAAGATATTGATAGCAGGCCAGGAAGGCCATATTTGCGAAAACTGTGTAGAGCATGCCCAGGAAATTATCGGCCAGGAGCTGATGATATACCCGGAGCAAAAGCCTCCAGCCGCAACAGGAACCGCCACTACTCACAAGCTTACCGTAAAAAAGCCCATCGAAATCAAAAAGTTTTTGGATGAATACGTCATTGGCCAGGATGATGCCAAAAAAATATTAGCCGTAGCGGTATATAACCATTACAAACGCCTAAACCAGCGGATAGATAATGAGGTAGAAATTGAAAAGAGCAACATTATTATGGTGGGTGAAACCGGTACGGGCAAAACCCTTTTGGCCAAAACTATTGCCCGTATGCTGAATGTGCCATTTGCTATTGTAGATGCAACAGTATTTACCGAGGCCGGTTATGTAGGCGAAGATGTGGAAAGCATGCTCAGCCGCCTGCTGCAGGCCTGCAATTACGATGTGGCTGCAGCCGAAAAAGGCATAGTGTTTATCGATGAAATAGATAAAATTGCCCGTAAAAGCGATAACCCCTCTATTACAAGAGATGTAAGCGGCGAAGGGGTACAGCAGGGTTTATTGAAATTATTAGAAGGAACAGAAGTGCTGGTGCCACCACAGGGAGGCCGCAAGCACCCCGAGCAAAAATTGGTTAAAGTTAATACCCAAAATATCCTATTCATTTGTGGCGGGGCTTTTGATGGTATTGATAAACTGATAGCTCGCCGGGTAAATACACATGCCATCGGCTTTAAAGTAAATAAAGAACTGCAGGAGTTTCAACAAAAAAACCTGCTGCAATTTGTAAATGCGGTAGACCTGAAACATTTTGGCCTCATACCTGAATTACTCGGCCGTATGCCGGTGGTAACTTACCTCAATCCGCTGGATGCAGAAACACTCCGCAACATCCTCACCGGCCCCAAAAATGCCCTAATCAAGCAGTTTGTAAAACTTTTCGAAATCGAGGGCATTGAACTTAGTTTTGAAGAAGGTGTGTTCGATTTTATGGTGGAAAAAGCCCTGGAATACAAACTTGGTGCAAGGGGCCTGCGTAGTATTTGCGAAAGCATCTTAACCGATGCCATGTACGAGTTGCCCTCTCAAAAAGTAAAAACATTTGAGGTAACACTGGATTATGCCCAACGCAAATTTAGCAACAGCAAAATGAGTATGCTTAAAGTAGCATAGCTGTTTTACCGCACCAGCACCACCGAACCTTTTATTACAGGCCGGCCATTATTTAAATTGATGTAATACACATAAGTACCAGCCGCAGCCGGCTGATTTTTGATGCGGCCATCCCAGCTACTGTTGGCACTACCTTCAAACACTATTTGCCCGAAACGGTTGTATACTGCAATCACTGCTTTTGGATAGGCTAATAGCCCATCTATCCGCCAGGTATCATTTAAGCCGTCGCCATTAGGGGAAAATGCTGTTGGAATGTATAATCCGTTAAACACTTTTACCAGCATCGTATCGGTAGCCGTACCACAGCCAGTTGCAGATACAACATACAGTACATATTCCTGTGTTTGCGGAGTGTTAGTTACCGGCATTAGCGAACCGGCATCGCTCAAAAAAGCAGCAGGTTCCCAATAGTAATTAATATTATTGCCCGTAGCATTTCCGCGGAGGGTAACTGTTTCGCCGGAAAGCATAAATACATCCGGCCCGGCATCAGCAACGGGGCTTTCACTTACGCTAATGATGGTAGATGCAGTATCGGCACAGCCATTATTGTCGGTTACAATTACTGAATACGTGGTGGTGGTTATGGGCTGTGCCAGGGTGCTGGCACTGTTAATGTTTGTTAGTCCGGTTGACGGAAACCACAAGTAGGTGCTGCCGCCGCCAGCTTCAAGGGTAGTGCTGCTATCCCTGCAAATTGTTGTATTGCCGCTTACAGTAGCATTGGGCTTTGGCAACACTTGCACCATTGTGCTGGCAATGGCCCTGCAGCCAAATATATCCGTTACCTGCACTGTATACTGACCGGCAGTGGCAGCCTCATTGGCAGCAAGCTGAACATTCGCAAAAGTTGATGTAAAGCCACTAGGCCCAGTCCACTGGTAGGTGCTGCCGCCGCCAGCCAGCAGTTCTATATTTTCATTGTTGCATACCGGGCTGTTGCTGCTGATGGCAACTGCCGGTATGTTGCGAATGATGATAGTATCCGGGATGCTAATCACCCTGCAGTTGCCGACATTTATACTTCCGCCCTGGGCCACCGCAAGCCGGTAAAGGTAGGTGCCTGCAGCGCTGGGCGTAGCGGTGTAGCTATTGTTGGTAGCGGCGGGAATATCAGCCCACGTACTGCCATTGTTAAGGCTTTGCTGCCATTGTAGTGCCGGGGAAATATAGCCGCTGCCAATAGTAGCCGACAGGGTTACCGGTTGTACATCATTGGCGCAGAAAGTAATTGATTTGCTATTACTGGTTACCGATGTATTTACTAATGGGCCGCATGGCCTGAAAGTGATGTCGTCCAGTGCTAAATCGTTACCACAGCCGCCCGGGGCATTATTCCTCATGCGAATAACCACCGTATTGCTGCCTACCGGAGTTGTAAAAAACAAGCCATACTGTTTCCATTCCGGTGCTGCTGTAGAGGGAATATCGCCGGTAGAGTAGGTGCCTAATACGGTGCCCGATGGTGTTTCGATATTAAAAACAATATTGGGGTTGATGCGGTTAGGACTGCAGGCCGTATTTCTTAACAGGTTTAATATCCAGGCGGCAAATTCGTATGTGGTGCCTGGGCACAGGTTTTTAACGGTGTCTATATAAAAATCTCCGGGAGTAAATGAAGCATTAATCAGCAGCATATAACCATTGTTATCGCCGGGAGTATGATCTTGCGCAAGTGCATGCCAGGTATTGCCAAAGCATCCTGCTGTGCTGTTAGCAACGGTGTAAAAGCCATCATCCGGGCATTGCCCGGCAGTATAGTTATAGGCAATTACCCGGCTTGGTAAAGCCGCACCCGGGTTGGGGCCGGTGCCAAAAGTTACGTTAACTACAGGGTCTCCAAGGCTGCCGGAGCAAATTTGGGCATGTAGTGTGTGTGTGAATAAAATAGAAAAAAGACAAAAGGCAGGCAAATACTTGAGCCTCAGCGCCACAATAAATATTTTCACAAAGCCAATTTAGTACAAATTTGCCATGTAAGGGCTGGTATTCAGGGAGAAATAGCTGCTCTTTTTTTGCACTACAGTAAATGCACCGATAATCATAAAAAAATTTTCACCCATTTATAAAGGCAATTGATTTTA
The DNA here is from genome assembly GCA_937873715.1 of uncultured Chitinophagaceae bacterium. Lineage (GTDB taxonomy): Bacteria > Bacteroidota > Bacteroidia > Chitinophagales > Chitinophagaceae > Ferruginibacter. The sequence continues at coordinate 101,763 of CALMYJ010000003.1, read as the reverse complement.
CTTTCAGCCAATTGATTATTTCAGTTTATTTTTACCGCCGTGTTTTAATAATAACCTTAATGCCTTAAACCGTTGGCGGTTGTTGTTATTCCATCTTCAATCATACAATCATAAATATTATCAGCAAACAAAATGGTAGATGTTATTTTAGGCCTTCAGTGGGGCGATGAAGGAAAGGGTAAAATTGTGGATTATTTTGCACCGCAATACGATGTGGTGGCCAGGTTCCAGGGTGGCCCCAATGCCGGGCATACCCTTTATGTAAACGATAAAAAAGTAGTGTTGCACCAAATACCCAGTGGTGTTTTTCATGACAATAAAATCAATCTTATCGGCAATGGTGTGGTACTGGATGCGGTAACTTTTAAACGGGAATGTGATACGGTAGCCGCAATGGGGGTTGATTACAAAAAAAATCTTTTCATTAGCGAACGTACCCACCTGATATTGCCAACTCACCGGGCGCTGGATAAAGCCAGCGAAGTATCGAAAGGCAATGATAAAATCGGTTCTACCCTTAAAGGCATTGGCCCGGCTTATATGGATAAAACCGGCCGCAACGGGCTTCGTGTGGGCGACCTGCTCGATAAAAGCTTTACCTCACAATACATCAAGCTGCGCCTGAAACACCAAAAGCTGCTGGATAATTATAATTTCCAGGAAGACATCAGCAGTTGGGAAGATGAATTTTTTGAGGCCGTGGAATTTTTGCGTGGCTTCAAAATTGTAAACGGCGAATATTTTATTAACGACAAAATAAGCCAGGGCAAAAAAGTGCTGGCTGAAGGAGCCCAGGGTAGTATGCTGGATGTAGACTTTGGCACTTTCCCATTTGTAACCAGCAGCAATACCATTACTGCCGGGGTATGCAGTGGCCTGGGTATTGCCCCGCAAAAAATCAAAGAAGTATTTGGGGTATCCAAAGCCTATTGCACCCGTGTAGGCAGCGGCCCATTCCCTACCGAATTGCACGATGAAACCGGTGAGTTAATCCGTAAACTGGGCAACGAATTTGGCAGCACAACCGGCAGGCCCCGTCGCTGCGGCTGGATAGATTTGGTGGCGCTGCAATTTGCCTGTATGGTGAATGGCGTTACACAAATTATTATGACAAAAGCGGATATACTGGATGAACTGCCCGAACTTAAAGTTTGTAATGCCTATTCAATAAATGGTAAGGCAGTAAACCAGGTGCCTTTCCAAATGACGAGGGTGGATATTGACCCGGTTTATCAATCTTTTGATGGCTGGCAAACCAATATTTCCGGCATAAAAAATTATGAAGCACTTCCACAAAAAATGAAAGAATATGTACAGTACCTTAACCAGTTTTTAAAAGTTCCGGTTAAGTATATCAGCAACGGGCCCGGCCGGGATCAAATACTGGCTTCTTAAAAAGCTCGTTCAAAATATTTTGATTTTTTTTTGGCGAATTAAAAATCTCTAAGAAATTTTACACAACAATCGTTTAGGTTATGGCTGCAAAACCAGGCAAAGACAAAAAAACTACAACACCTAAAGCAGACGAGGTAACTAAAAAGTCTGCCAGTAAGGCATCGAAGCCCAAAAATGTGGACGACGATGATGATGACGATGATATAGATGATGAGGAAGAAACAACCCCTGCAAAAAAAGGTAAGGCATCATCTAAAAAAAAGGATGACGATGATGATGATGATGACGTGGAAGTAGATGATGACTGGGAAAAGCCCGAAGAAGATGAAGATGAATGGGATCCTGATTTCGATGAATTTGACATACCAAAGTCGAAAGGTAAAAAAGCACCCGGTAAAAAGAGTGCCAAAGACGATGATGACGACGACTTTAAGGTAGATGATGATTTTAAAGACTTAGGGTTTGATGATTTTGATAGTGGTGGCGGAGGGTTTGATGATGATGATGATTTTTAAAGGCAGTTGTATTCAACATCGGCCTGGAAACGAATAGATGTGAAAAAATCCATAACGTTCAGGATAGACAATTTTTCGGAATTCAAAGTAAAGATGCTGCACTGGGCAAACCGGTTCAGCATCTTTTGTTTATTGGATAATCATCAATACAATTTTGATACGCCGGCATTTGAGTGTATGCTTGCCGTAGCCTCTGCACCGGCAGTGGTTGCAACAGGAGATCCTGTATTTGAGCCCTTGCGGCCGATTGCAGCAAACAATAGCGATTGGTTATTTGGGCATATTTGTTACGATGCAAAAAATGATATTGAACAATTAGCCTCGGCCAATTTTGACGGGATTGGTTTTCCGGAAGCAGTTTTTTTTGTGCCTGAAAAACTGCTGCAATTACAGCAGCAAAAATTAATAGTGTACACCGATGAGGATGACGCTGCCGGCATTTTCGATGCCATACAATCTTGTACAGTGCCGGTTCAGCCGGACGCAACGCCTGTTGAAATCAAAAGCCGCATGGATAAGCAGCAGTATATAGCAGCAGTGCAGCAGTTGCAGGCGCATATTTTGCGTGGGGATTGCTATGAAATAAATTTTTGCCAGGAGTTTTTTGCCGAAAATGCTGTTATCAACCCGGTAACCGTATATCAAAATTTAGCAACACTTTCTCCCAATCCATTTGCTGCACTGTATAAGTTTGAAGACAAATATTGCATTTGCGCCAGCCCGGAGCGCTACCTGAAAAAAACCGGGGATAAAGTGCTTTCTCAACCTATAAAGGGAACGGCTATACGAAAACCCTATGATGCAGTAAGTGACCAGCAAAATCGTAAAGCATTACTGCATAGCACAAAAGAAAGAAGCGAAAACGTAATGGTAGTTGACCTGGTGCGTAATGATTTAAGTAAAATATGTGTGGAAGGTACGGTACAGGTAGATGAGTTATTTGGTATTTACAGTTTTCCGCAGGTACACCAAATGATAAGTACCGTAAGTGGCCAGGTACAGCCCGGGCTTACCTGGGTAGATATGATTAAAGCTACTTTCCCGATGGGCTCCATGACGGGCGCCCCCAAAAAAAGGGTGATGGAGCTCATTGAGCAATATGAACAAACAAAGCGTGGCCTTTTTTCGGGCACCATTGGTTATATAAAGCCGGGTGGCGATTTTGATTTTAATGTAATTATAAGAAGCATCGTGTATAATACCTCTACCCGGTATCTTTCTTTTCAAACCGGCAGTGCGATTACATTTTACAGCGATGCGGCGCAGGAATATGAAGAGTGCCTGTTGAAAGCAGCGGCCATACGTCAGGTGTTAAGCTGAGTGTTGCTTAGCCTTTTTTCTTTTTAGTTTCAGGATATACAGTTTTGTTGGCGGGCATAGCTACCTGGCCCAGCATTACCTGCACACACTCGTTGAGTATATCATATTTATGCGCTACAAATAACTGCATTTTATCGGCAGGCAGCCGCAGGGTAAAGTTGCCTTCGCTGGCAATAAGAAGGTCAAAGTTGGGATTAAGGCGGTTAAAGAGTGCGGCATCCATTTCCAGGTTTTTAGCAATCACCAGCGAATTGTATTTGCCAGTCAGGGCTAATGTTTCAGTGTTAGCGAGCAGGGAGTCGGGCAGTTCATGGTGTTTTGAGGGAAGTGCATAATCTGTATGGTTATGCGTATTACCAATTGTGGTAATACCACCGCTGCCCTCCATGATATAGTGTGTGGCGATGAAGCGTTTTACATAAGTTCTCGATTCTTCCGGCAGGTGGTATTGTAAATGCCAGAAATTACGACTGCCACTTTTTTTAATGGCACTGTACACCCTGCCGGGCCCACCATTGTAAGCGGCCATTACCAGCAGCCAGTCGTGCAAATCTTTGTAAAGGCTAAGGAGGTAACGGGCAGCAGCGTGGGTGCTTTTGTAATAATCCCGCCTGTCGTCGGTATATTGATTTACTACCAGGCCAAACTGCCTGGCCGTGTAGGGCATAAACTGCCAGGGGCCGCCTGCACCTACGGGGCTTGTGGCCGAGGTTTTCAAATTAGATTCTATAACAGCGATGTACTTTAGCTCGGCGGGTAAGCCGTATTGTTGCAGCACATTTTCAATCAGGTTAAAATACGGTTTGCCCCAGTCTTTCATATCATTCAGGTAGCGGCTGTGGCGGCGCATGTAATCCTGCACAAATTGCTCTGCGTTGGGATTTACCTGTGCAGCATAAGGCAATGCAGTATTGTATTTATAATTTGAAAAAAGATTTTTAAAGCCATACCGTGTAACCTGGCTGAAGTATTCTACTTTTTCTTTTCCGGGCACAGTTTTAGATTTTACCACTTCTTCAATCAGCACTTTATCTTTCAAATAATCTTCAGAGGCTGTATCTTTTTTCAAATAACCGGGGTAATGATAAACCGGTAATGCAGTTGAAGTAACTGAAAAAAAGAGAAACATTAATATGGTGGCAATAAGCCGCATGGGTGTTATGCAGGTTTATACTGCTGCATCAGCAATTGCGAAAGTTGTAGTAAAGTTATCTCATTTTGCTTTGCTGTAAGTACCTGCAAACCAAAAGGCATGCCATTACTATGTTTAAATAAGGGCACCGATATGCCGGGGATGCCCGTAAGGTTGGCAAATACGGTGTAGATGTCAGCGATATACATCTCAATAGGGTCGTCGGTTTTTTCGCCTATTTTAAAAGCAGTAGATGGGGCTGTTGGTAAAACCAGGGCATCGAAGGCTTCAAAAACGGAAGCTGTTTTGCTCACCAGTAGTTGACGCACCTGTTGTGCTTTGGTAAAATACGCATCGTAATAACCGGCGCTTAATACAAATGTGCCCAGCATTATCCGGCGTTTTACTTCTGTACCAAAGCCTTCACTCCGGCTTTTTTTGTAAAAGTCTACCAGGTCGGCTACCGGGGCTTTACTGCGATGGCCATATCTTACACCGTCAAAGCGGCTGAGGTTAGAGCTGGCTTCGGCAGTAGTAAGTACATAATAGGCAGGAACGATATATTCCATCAGGTCAAATTCAACTGCTTCCACAGTATGGCCACCAGCTTTTAAGTCTTCAATAGTTTTTTTTAGCGCCGTAGCAATTTCTTTATCCAGCGATGGATGGTTAATGGCTTCTTCAAAATAAGCGATGCGGTATTTTTTATAGGCAGGCTGTTGGGCAAATTTTTCAAATGCAAATGCATGTGTTGCGTTGGCGGTACTATCGTAGCCGTCATTGCCTTGTATTATATCCAATGTTAGTGCTGCATCTTCTACAGTATTGGCAAAAATGCCTATCTGGTCGAACGAGGAAGCGTAAGCAATAAGTCCGTAACGGGATATGGTGCCGTATGTTGGTTTTAGTCCTACAATACCGCAAAAATCCGCCGGCTGCCTTACAGAGCCCCCAGTATCGCTGCCGAGGCTTACCATGCACATGCCGGCTTGTACAGCTACGGCACTGCCACCGGAAGAGCCCCCGGGCACACGGGTTTCATCTAATGCATTCAGCACTTTACCGTAAGCCGAATTTTCGTTTGTACTCCCCATGGCAAATTCATCACAGTTGCAACTGCCGATGATAATGGCTTCTTCGTCCAGCAATTTTTGTACGGCGGTAGCGCTATACAGTGATTCAAAACCATTCAGTATGTTGGAGGCTGCAGTAACGCCATGCCCTTTGTAACAAATAACATCTTTAATGGCAATAACAACGCCATGAAGTTTTCCAGTGGTTTTTTTGCTATTGCGGCGTTCATCAAGCCTTACTGCAGTTTCGAGCGCTTCGTTTGTATATACAGTTGTAAAAGCGTTAAGGTGTTTTTTGTCCTCAATTTGTTTCAGGTACTGTTTTACGGTTTCAACACAGGTGGTGCTGCCCGATAACAGTCGTTGCTGGTACTCTTGTATGGATGTGTGCAAAGTGAAACTGATTACTGGTATTTATAAAACCGGCTGGAGTAACTGGTATATAGGTGTACCACTTACTACAGCCGTATCAATTAGTGCAATAAAAATTATTTTGGCAGTTCCTGCTGCTTTTGTTGTAATTCCTGGCGCAGTTTGCGGATTTCCTCGTCTTTATCTTTTTCTTTCATGCCTTCTTCTATTTCACTTTTCACATTATTTTTTGCATCATTAAATTCCCTGATGCCTTTACCAATCCCTTTCATCAGTTCTGGTATTTTGCGGCCACCAAATAATAAGATAATGGCAAGGATAATAAAAATCCATTCAGACCCACCGGGCATGCCAATTAGAAATATTCCCAACACAGAAAGTGAAGTTGTCATAAATAAAATTATTAAAGCGCAAAGGTAAATGAATTATTTACTAAGCGGTTTATTTATAACTACAAAATGAGTGGTGCTGACTAAAACTATGTGCCTGCTCCTGCCTTATTTGATGTACCGGCCACATTTAGCCTTGCCGTTGGCCGCTTCGTGAATAGTTATACCCCTGGAACAGGAAGCAAGTACAATACAGGTTACAATAAGGATAAAACTGGTGGAGATGATGCTTTTTTTCATAGTACGGAGTTTTAGGTATACGTTACGATAGTTGTAAGCCATAAATTTATGGCAATTATTATTCCAAAATTAGCCGGGCATGCAAGAGCAGGTATAAAAAAAGCGGAAATCAACAGATTTCCGCTCAAATATTGTGGTAAAAAGTTTATTATTTGGATTTAGCCAGGTGTGCCACCCTTTTTTCCTGGATACGGGCACTTTTACCGCTTCTTTCACGAAGGTAAAATAGCTTGGCACGACGTACTTTACCTACTTTATGCAGTACAACACTCTCAATATTAGGAGAGTTGCAGGGGAAAAGCCTTTCAACACCAATGCCGTCGCTGATTTTACGAACGGTGAAACTGGCTGTAGCACCAGTGCCCTGGCGTTTGATTACATCGCCTTTAAAGCTTTGAATACGCTCTTTATTACCTTCTATAATTTTATAGTTTACAGTAACATTATCACCTGCCTTAAATGTAGGAAGGTTAGATTTTACTGTAGCTAACTGCTCGTGTATAAAATTTACTGCGTTTGACATAACCTTAATATTTTACCCCGAAAATTTTCGGGAGGCGAAGGTAGGGAAAAAATGCAAAGTTTAGCTTTTGAAATACAAACTTTTTTACCGGGCAATATTTACGGCCCTTTTTTCACGTATTACCGTTACTTTAATCTGCCCGGGGAAGGTCATTTCGGTTTGTATTTTTTGTGCTATTTCAAAGCTGAGTTTATCACTGTCGGCGTCGGTAACTTTTTCGGCCTCCACAATTACCCTCAGTTCACGGCCAGCCTGTATGGCGTATGCTTTTTCCACCCCCTGGTAGGCCTGGGCCAGGTTTTCCAGGTCTTTAATCCTTTGAAGGTATTGCTGCATAATTTCACGCCTTGCACCGGGCCTTGCGCCACTTATAGCATCGCAGGCCTGCACAATGGGTGAAATTACATACTGCATTTCCATTTCATCGTGGTGAGCACCGATAGCGTTTACCACAGCAGGGTTTTCGCCGTATTTTTCCGCCAGTTTTGCTCCTAAAAGAGCATGGCTTAGTTCGGTTTCTTCATCGGGTACTTTGCCAATGTCGTGCAGTAAGCCGGCTCTTTTGGCCAATTTGGGGTTAAGTCCCAGTTCGGCCGCCATGATAGCACAAAGATTTGCTGTTTCACGGCTGTGCATCAGCAGGTTTTGCCCATACGAACTGCGGAAACGCATACGGCCCACCATACGGATTAATTCTTTGTGAAGGCCATGCACACCCATTTCCATAGCAGTGCGTTCACCAATTTCCATTACCTGGTCGTCAAGCTGGCGCTTGGTTTTTTCTACAACTTCTTCAATACGGGCAGGGTGAATACGGCCATCGGCCACCAGGCGTTGCAGCGACAGGCGTGCCACTTCACGGCGCAGGGGGTCAAATGAAGAGAGTACGATGGCTTCAGGCGTATCATCCACAATTAAATCTACGCCTGTAGCGGCTTCAATAGCCCTGATATTACGACCCTCACGGCCTATAATGGAGCCTTTAATCTCATCGCTTTCAAGGTTGAAAACAGTAATGGTATTTTCAATAGCCTGTTCTGCGGCGGTACGCTGTATGGTTTGTATTACAATTTTGCGGGCCTCTTTATTGGCTTTCAATTTTGCCTCTTCAATAATTTCCTGCTGCAGGGAGATGGCCCTGGTTTGGGCTTCCTGCTTAAGGCCTTCAATGAGTTGGGTTTTAGCATCTTCTGCCGATAAGCCGGCTACTTTTTCAAGCCTGCGTATATGCTCTTCCTGGTGTTTTTCTAACTCGGTACGCTTTACATTTACTACTTCTATCTGCCGGTTAAGGTTGTCTTTAATGGCTTCGTTTTCTTTTACCTGCTTCTCAAGGTTCTGTTCCTTTTGATTGATACTTTGTTCCTTTTGCTTAATCCTGCTCTCTGCTTCCGAAATTTTTTGATTGCGCTGCATTACCTCCCGGTCGTGTGCAGCTTTCATTTGTACAAATTTTTCTTTCGCTTCCAGTTCTTTTTCTTTCCTGATGTTTTCGGCCTTCAGTTCGGCCTCTTTAATGATGCTTTGGGATTGTAACTGTGCTTCTTCTACTTGTTTTTTAGTGTTTTTTGCAAATATTACCTTACCCAGTACGATGCCAACGGCAAGAGCTGCCGCTCCCACGATGATGGAAATTATGTTTGGTTCCATTGAAATTTTTTGTTTTAAATCGGTTCACAATCTTATAAATCTTCTCATTACCCATAACAATATATTATTGAGTGAGATAGTTGGCGAAGATAATATTTTTACTGTTTGTAATAGTACCGCTATTAAATGATTATTAACTAAAAAGGAGCAGCCCTGCTGCTCCTTTTTAAATATGTGGTATAAAAAATTAATGCAATAACAATTCGCAGGGTTTAATACCGGTATGTTTTTTAAAGGCGGTACTAAAGTGAGAAATGGAGGAATAACCCAGCATGGCGGAAACTTCGGTAACGCTGAGGCCCTTATCGTAAAGCAGGTACTTGGCATGTTCCATACGCTGGCTCTGGTAAAAATCGAAAATGGTGGTGCCAAACAGTTCTTTAAATCCTTTTTTGAGATAACACTCATTAATGGCCACTTTACGGCTAAGCTCTTTAATGGTAAGGGGCTCGCCAATATGCTGTAGCAGTACTTCTCGGGCACGGGTTATTTTTTCCCTGTCTTCCGCATTGGCTAAGAACTTGCAGGTAAAAACTTCTTCCTTTTCGCCCAGCATACAATCCATGCTGTACAGTAGCAATATCTGGGTTTGGGCGTTTACGAATATGTTTTCCAGCGTATCGGTATAGTTATGGTTGAGCAGGGCCTCAATGGCGGCCCTTGTTTTACCGCATAAGGGGAGCTGGCGTGAAAATGAGGTTTGATGCTTAAAGGAAAGCACATCATCCGACAAATCGGTTTGCCTTTTACCTTTAACGAAGGGGATAAGGTAAGATGGTTTAAAGCTGAAGCTGAGCATATCCACACTGTCAACTTTTTCCACGCAGGTTTTGGAGGCGCTAAATTTGCAAAAATCACACTCCGTTTGTTTTTGCCTGCAATACACATTGCCCGAAACACAAAATCTTAACTCCAGGTAGTTGCCATCAGGATTATTTTTTTCGTAGTGGTATACCAATATGCCGGTATCATCTATTCCCCATTCCAGTGGTTTTTTGTAACGCTTTATGCTGTAGTGTACCGATCCGGGTACTAACCGGTCCACATCCTGCAATATATCCAGTTCATTAAACTGCTGCAGTTGCGCCTGCCGGGTAGATATGATATGTTGATTATAATCCATTGATAAACTTCGATGCAAAGATACAGCTTAGCAACTGATTTGCCAGCATCAATAATTACTATGATGAAATATGGCTTAAATATGACAATGCCTTTTGCGACCTTATGATGCATTCATGCATTGGGCTGCACTCATCTTTTTTTACCCGTTATATACTCCATTTACCAGGCTGTACAGGTGTGGAAATATTTATAAAAAATACTTAGGTTACCTGCTGTTAAAGCCCTGTATAACCCTTTATTTATTGTACATTTGCAGATACATTTTTATCGATTATCAAAATCATTTTCCCCCTGATATATGAGTGAAGCAATTGAAGAAATTACAGCGCCTGTAACAAGCGGTTACGGGGCAGATAGTATCCAGGTATTAGAAGGCCTGGAAGCAGTGCGTAAGCGGCCGGCCATGTATATTGGCGATGTAGGCGTTAAAGGATTGCACCACCTGGTGTATGAAGTGGTGGACAATTCTATAGATGAAGCCCTTGCAGGCTATTGTAAAAATATTGCCGTTATCATTCATGAAGATAACTCCATTAGTGTACAGGATGATGGTAGGGGTATACCCACCGGTATCAATACTAAAGAAAAAAAATCGGCCCTCGAACTGGTGATGACGGTATTGCATGCCGGGGGTAAGTTCGATAAAGACACATACAAAGTATCCGGCGGTTTGCATGGTGTAGGGGTAAGTTGCGTAAATGCGTTAAGCACAAAACTGCATGTAACTGTACAGCGTGAAGGCAAAATATTTGAACAGGAATATAAAACCGGTATCCCCCAGTACGAAGTACGGGAAATTGGTGTTAGCGATAAAACGGGCACACATGTTCATTTTTGGCCCGATACCTCCATTTTTACCTCGGGTATTTACAATAAAGACATTTTAGAAGGCCGCCTGAGAGAGCTGGCCTTCCTGAACCGCAAAATAACCATCACCCTTACCGATCTCAGGGAAAAAGAAGAGGATGGCACACATTACAGTAAAACATTTTACAGCGAAGGTGGCATCACCGAGTTTGTACAAATGCTGGATAAAAGCGGCAGCAGGCAATCCTTATTGTCCAATGTTATTTACTGCGATGGCTACGATAGCGCTACCAATGTAACGGTAGAAGTAGCTATGATGTACAACACCGGCTACCAGGAGCATATTTTTAGTTACGTAAATAATATCAATACCATCGAAGGCGGTACCCATGTGGCCGGCTTCCGCCGCTCTATTACCCGTGTGTTTAAAAGTTATGGTGAAAAAGAAGGGATGTTCGAGAAAGCTAAGGTTGAAATTGAAGGCGACGATTTCAGGGAAGGGCTTACTGCCATTGTATCGGTAAAAGTACCCGAACCCCAATTTGAGGGACAAACAAAAACCAAACTCGGCAACTCCGAAGTAATGGGTGTGGTAGATACCACCCTCAGCCGTGTACTAGGTGCATTTTTAGAAGAAAATCCCCGGGAAGCCAAAATCATCACTCAAAAAGTAATACTGGCTGCACAGGCCAGGGCGGCTGCCCGTAAAGCCCGTGAAATGGTACAGCGCAAAAGTGTACTTACCGGTGGCGGGCTGCCCGGTAAACTGGCCGACTGCAGCGATAAAGATCCACACCGCTGCGAACTATACCTGGTGGAAGGTGATTCGGCCGGTGGCACCGCCAAGCAGGGGCGAGACAGGAGTTACCAGGCCATACTGCCACTGCGTGGTAAAATACTGAACGTGGAAAAAGCCATGGAACATAAGATTTATGATAATGAGGAGATACGCAATATGTTTACAGCCCTTGGTGTAAAAATTGGCACTCCCGAAGATCCCAAAGCGTTGGATATTTCCAAGCTGCGTTATCATAAGCTCATTATAATGACCGATGCTGATGTGGATGGCAGCCATATTGCCACACTTATCCTCACCTTCATATTCCGGTATATGAAGGAACTGATAGAGCAGGGATATATCTATATAGCCCAGCCACCATTATACCTTGTAAAAAAAGGTAAAGACCAGGATTATGCCTGGAATGATGAAGAAAGAAAAAAACTGATCGCCAAATTTGGACAGGGCAAAGACGACAGCGTAACCACACAGCGCTACAAAGGTCTTGGTGAAATGAATGCAGAGCAGCTTTGGGAAACCACGATGAACCCTGCTACCCGTACCCTAAAACAGGTTACACTGGATAGTGCTGCCGAAGCCGACCGCATCTTTAGCATGCTAATGGGTGATGAAGTAGCACCCAGGCGAGAATTTATTGAAACCCATGCCAAGTATGCTAAAATAGATGTATAAGCCTATTGGCTGAGTAATATAAATGTTAGTACAGCAGTTTTTTTGAGAAGGGAAACTGCTTTTTTTTTATGCCTTCCTGTAAAATGGCTGCATTGGATTATTAACAGCATTGTAAGATTACGGGCATGTATACCCCCATAAAAAAAGCATGCACCTCATTAAAGGGTACATGCTTTACAGTAAAGCAAAAGCTTTAAAATATTTACGAGCCGCAACTGATGCAGCCATCCTGCATGGTGCAGGTGGGGCCGTCGGTTTGCGTGGGCGCAACATCAATGCTATTTGTTTGTGCCTGCTGGTTGGCAACAGGTATCACCGGGGTAGTATCGGTGCTGGCCTGTTTTTCTACAGTAAATTGTACGGCTTGTGTGGCAGCCTGTGTACGCAGGTAGTACATGCCGGTTTTTAACCCTTGCTTCCAGGCATAAAAGTGCATAGAAGTGAGTTTGGATGTAGTGGCATTATCCACAAATAAATTGAGCGATTGCGACTGGCAGATATAAGCCCCCCTGTCGGCAGCCATATCAATGATATTGCGTTGTTTAATTTCCCAAACCGTTTTGTACAATTCCTTAATATCGGCCGGTATTTCATCAATATGCTGTATGGAGCCATTAGCAGCAATGATTTTATTTTTCATCACATTATTCCACAGGCCCAGGTTTACCAGGTCTTTCAGCAGGTGTTTGTTTACTATAATAAACTCGCCGCTTAATACCCTACGGGTGTAGATATTGCTGGTATATGGTTCAAAACATTCATTGTTGCCCAATATCTGCGATGTAGAGGCCGTAGGCATTGGAGCTACCAGTAAGGAGTTTCTTACGCCGTATTGTTTTACTTCGGCTTTTAATGCTGCCCAGTCCCAGCGGTCGGTGGGGGTTACGCCCCACATATCAAACTGGAATATGCCTTTCGAAACAGGAGATCCGGCATAGGTTGGGTAAGGCCCCTGCTCTTTAGCCAGGTCTTTACTGGCCGTCATGGCTGCAAAGTAGATGGTTTCAAAAATGTTTTTATTCAGCATTTTTGCCAGGTCGCTTTCAAAGGGAAGGCGAAGTAAAATAAATACATCGGCCAGACCCTGTACACCCAGCCCAATGGGGCGGTGCTTTAAGTTAGAGTTGCGGGCTTCTTCTACCGGGTAGTAATTATTGTCGATAATCTTATTAAGGTTTTTAGCGGCCTGATAGGTTACTTCATATAATTTTTGATGATCAAATTTGCCGTTAATTACAAACCGGGGTAAGGCAAGCGAAGCCAGGTTGCACACGGCTATTTCATCTTTGCTGGTGTACTCTATAATTTCGGTGCAGAGGTTACTGCTTTTGATGGTGCCCAGGTTTTGCTGGTTGCTTTTGCTGTTGGCCGCATCTTTATACAGCATGTAGGGTGTGCCGGTTTCTATCTGCGATTGTAAGATGGCAAACCACAGTTCCTGTGCTTTTATGGTTTTGCGGGCCCTGCCTTCGGCTTCGTATTGCTGGTACAGTTTTTCAAAATCTTCGCCCCAGCATTCATCAAGGCCGGGTGCCTCATTGGGGCAAAAAAGACTCCAGTTTTCATTGGCTTCCACCCTTTTCATAAACAAATCGCAAACCCAAAGGGCATAAAAAAGGTCTCTTGCCCTTAGTTCTTCTTTGCCATGATTTTTTCTTAAATCCAAAAACTCAAATACATCGGCATGCCAGGGTTCAAGGTAAATGGCAAAAGCGCCTTTACGTTTGCCCCCGCCCTGGTCTACATAACGGGCTGTATCGTTAAACACCCTAAGCATGGGAATAATGCCGTTGCTGGTGCCGTTGGTACCACCGATATAGCTACCGGTAGCCCGGATATTATGAATAGACAAACCAATACCGCCGGCACTTTGCGAAATTTTTGCTGTTTGTTTCAGGGTGTCGTAAATGCCATCTATACTGTCTTCCTGCATCGTAAGCAAAAAGCAGGAGCTCATTTGCGGCTTGGGCGTACCGGCATTAAACAGGGTAGGGGTGGCATGCGTCATCCAGCGTTCGCTCATTAAATGATAGGTGTTGATGGCACTTTCAATATCGTTTTTATGAATACCTACAGCAACCCTCATGTACATGTGCTGCGGCCTTTCGGCTATTTTGCCATCTATACGCAGCAGGTACGATTTTTCCAGTGTTTTAAAACCAAAATAATCAAAGGCATAGTCCCGGTCGTAAATGATAGTGCTGTCTAACAGGTCGGCATGTTCTTCAATCACCTGCATTACATCATCGGCTATCAGGGGCATGTGCTTGCCGGTGTTGGCATCTTTGTACTGGTGCAGCTTGCGCATGGTGGCCGAAAAGCTTTTGGTAGTGTTTTTGTGCAAATTGCTTACCGCTATCCTTGAAGCGAGGATGGCATAATCAGGATGTGTAATGGTAAGCGATGCGGCAGTTTCGGCAGCAAGGTTATCCAGTTCGGTGGTTTGTACACCTTCATAAATGCCTTCAATGGTTTTTTTAGCAACGTCAATAACGTTTACAATTGGGCTGAGGCTGTAGCTTAATTTTTCAATTCTTGCGGTTACTTTATCGAATTTTACCGGCTCTTTTTTACCGTTTCTTTTAATTACAAACATGTGGAAGCAGGGTTTATAGTTTATGGATGTATGGTTTATGATTAGTTGTTACAAAGGGAGCGATGGTTAAAATGTATACCCCCGGTTTTTAAAAATCATCATCGGTGCTGAATACCTGGGCATCTTTGCTGCTCATTACGCCGGCCTTTTGATAATCACCCACTCTTTTTTCAAAAAAGTTGGTTTTACCCTGCAATGAAATCATTTCCATGAAATCAAAAGGATTGCTGGCGTTATATACTTTGGTATACCCTAATTCCGACAGCCACCTGTCGGCTACAAATTCAATGTATTGCTGCATCAGTTTGGCGTTCATGCCAATCAAATCTACCGGCAGGGCTTCGGTGATAAATTCTTTTTCTATCGTTACGGCATCGCAGATGATGGCTTTCACGGCTTCTTCCGAAAGTTTGCCGTTGAGCATACTGTACAGCAGGCAGGCAAATTCGCAATGCAGGCCTTCGTCGCGGCTGATGAGTTCATTGCTGAAAGTAAGGCCGGGCATCAGGCCCCGTTTTTTGAGCCAGAAAATGGAACAAAAGCTGCCGCTAAAAAATATCCCTTCTACGGCGGCAAATGCCACGAGGCGCTCAGCAAAATTTCCGTTTTCTATCCAGCGCAGGGCCCATTCGGCTTTCTTTTTTACGGCCGGCACAGTATCGATGGCATGAAATAATTTATGCTTTTCCTGTGGGTCTTTTATATAAGTGTCTATCAGCAATGCATAGGTTTCGCTGTGTATGTTTTCCATCATAATCTGGAAACCATAAAAGCACCTTGCTTCGGGCAGTTGCACTTCGCTCATAAAGTTTACCGCCAGGTTTTCGTTTACAATGCCATCACTTGCGGCAAAAAATGCCAGTACATGCGATATAAAATGACGTTCGCCATCATTGAGTGAAGCCCAGTCTTTCAGGTCGGCGCTCAGGTCAATTTCCTCGGCGGTCCAAAAGCTGGCCTCGTGGCGCTTATAGTGTTCCCACACTTTGGGATAATTAATGGGCAGGATAACAAACCTGTCTTTATTTTCCTTTAATAAAATTTCGTTATCGTTTTGCATAATACAACAGTTATAAAAGTTATTGGCTAAAGGAGGGTACATGTGATAAGGCGGCTGGCCACTACTGCAGCAAAAACTACCTGTACACAGCTTTTCCTCCGAAAGCGTTGTTACAATAAAAAAATATGTCCTGGCAGGTCTTCTGACTTTCCCGCCTTTTAAACCTCCTTCCCATAGGCCATTGCTGGCACAACAGTGGATGCAGTTGTTCAAAAGTTCGCCAACAGGCGGCGGGATTACAGCTACGGGGATAGTCCGGGAGTTGCACCTGGTTCCCTTTTAATGAAATCCGCATCAAGGCAGACAGTCAACCAAAGCATGAGCAAAATAACAAGCTATTTTAAATTACTGTTAAGATGTTATTCACTTTGTGTTGAAAACGGATGAAAGTCCCTGTAGGGTTGATTGTAAAAAATATTGTAACAAAAGGCGATGGGCCAGATGATGAAAACAGGGAGTTGGGGTTAGATTTTTTTAGGCTTGGGAGGGAAATATCCACGTGGGTAAATGCATTTCTTTACGCTTTTTCACTGAATAAAAACAGTTTTTTTGTCCCTGCCTTTTATCGTATCAATTTTATAATCATTGTTTAATAGTGCCGATGCATCAACGGTATATTCATGGGCGTCGTCGTATAGAAAAACCCTGTTGAGCCTGTATTTTTTTGCATACTCCTTCAATATTTCATTTGACAGGCGAAGCAGGTGCCGGGGCTGTTCAAATACTGCTGTATTGTCTACATAGCAGGTGGCATAGGCAAAATCCCCGGTTTGGTTAATGGAAACGAATGAGTGATTTAAAGTTATTCCACCCATTTTTGGTTCATACTTTTTGGCATCGGCACCAAAGCCCTGCGAAAGTATTTTGTCCTCATCGCTGTAACTATACCAGTTGCCAATTGGCTGCCCGTTTTTGAAGCGGTGCACTTCAATAATTTTACCGGCAGCCGATTTTACAATCACCTTACCGTTAACAAGTTGCCGGGTGCCCCGGATATAGCTTAACCCATGTGCCCTGTTCTCCACATCCTCCATATCTATGGCTGGCCTGCAACCGGCAAGCAACAACAGGGGAATAAAAACATAAATTTTCATGTATAAACCTGCTTAGTGCTACTACTCCTCCTCATCATCATACACTATTCGTTCATCATCTTCGCCGGGCAGTTGCCAGTCGGCATCTTTAACTCTTTTGGCGCCAATCATATCGGCCACTAATGCCGTCCACCCGGTTTGGTGGCTGGCACCAAGGCCTGCGCCATTATCGCCATGAAAGTATTCGTAAAACAGCAGCAGGTGTTCGTTGCCAGGGCGTTGGTAAAACCAGTTATAGCTGCCGTACGATTTTCGATTGGCTTTTTCATCTTTGGTAAACAGGCTGATTACCCGTTGGGTGAGCAAATCTGATACCTCTACCAGGTTCAGCATACGGCCGGTACCTTCAGGGCATTCCACCAAAAACTGGTCGCCATAAAATTCGCCGTACCGGCGTATAGAGCGTATAATTAAATAATTAATGGGCATCCACACAGGGCCACGCCAGTTGCTGTTGCCACCAAAAAGGTTGGAGGTAGAGTCGCCGGGGTCGTAGCGAATGGTGTACTCCTGCCCGTCGATGTTTACAGAGTAGGGATGTTTTTCGTGGTACTTGGATAAAGCCCTGATACCACCGCCGGATAAAAACTCTTCTTCATGCAGCAGGCGTTTGAGCAGGTGTACCAGCCTGTCTTTTTTTACCAGTGATATTAATATCTCTTTGTTATCGCCACGCTCTTCATTGGGCCAAAAACGATCGTTTTTTTTGCGGTAGTTTTCGAACCATACAATGCGTTTTCTAAAGTCGGGCAGTTTTTCAAATACCTGGCTGCTGATGGTACTAACGGCAAAAAGGCTGGTAAGCCCAACAATGCTTTGTATACGCAGTGGTATAGGTTCTTCGCCACTGCGGCAAAGGGTATCATAAAAAAACTTGTCTTCTTCGTTCCACATGGTGTGGCCATTAAGGGCTTCGGCAATCAGCACAAAGTGTTCAAAAAATTTGGTGGCCATATCTTCAAAAGCGGCATCGTACTGTGCAATTTCAATGGCAATGTCCATCATATTAAGGGCGTACATGGCCATCCAGCTTGTACCATCGGCCTGCTCCAGGTGCATGCCTTCGGCAAAATGATGGCTGCGGTTAAATACGCCGATATTATCCAGCCCAAGGAAGCCGCCCTGGAAGAGGTTGTTGCCGTTACTGTCTTTACGGTTTATCCACCAGGTAAAGTTGATGAGTAGTTTTTGAAAAACTTTTTTTAAAAAATTGATATCGCCTTCGCCGTGGGTTTGTTTTTCCACCCGGTATATTTCCATGGCTGCCCAGGCCTGTACCGGGGGGTTTACATCGCCAAAATGCCATTCGTATGCCGGTAACTGGCCATCGGGCTTCATATACCATTCTCTCATTACCAGTTGCAGTTGGTTTTTGGCAAATACCACATCTACCATTGCCAGCGAAATGCAGTGAAAAGCAAGATCCCAGGCGGCATACCAGGGGTATTCCCATTTATCGGGCATTGCGATAACGTCCTGGTTTTTCAGGTGCTTCCAGTCGCTGTTACGGCCATGTTTTTTACCGTCATTCACCGGGGTAATGCCATCACTTGTAGTAAGCCATCGCTCTACATCGTAATGATAAAACTGCTTACTCCATAATAGCCCGGCCAGGGCCTGCCGCTGTATATTTCTTAAATCGGCCGGGAGGGAGGGGAGTATCGAATTATAAAAATCGTCGGCTTCCTGCTTACGGGTGCTGAATACTTTTTCAAAACCCGGGGCAAAAGGTTTGTCATCTTCTCTTGCCGTAAGGCGACAATAAATGGTTTTGGTTTCGCCTGCCTTAAGTTCCATATTGTATACCGGCGAAAACTTGGTGCCTTCTTTTTTATTACGCAGCTTGGTTTTGTTGAGGCCGTTTACCACTGCTTCGTTAAAGGCGTCTTTGGTATAGGGATTTTTTTCGCCGCTGCCGTTAAGTTTGTACAGGTTGGTATCGTTTTCGGTAAAGAGGCGGTCATCTGCCGGCCAGAAATAAAAATAATAATTGCCCAGCCTGGGATGCCATGCTTTTACGGATGTTTTACTAAGGTAGGTTATAGCGGGCTTTGGTTCTTCGGGGGTGTATACCCAGCGGTTGTAAAACCACAGGGTAGGCAACACCGTTAGTGGTGCCGTATTGGGGCCCCTGTTGCTGATATCAATTTTTATATAAATATCCTGTGGGTTTTGCTTGGCGTAAGTAACTTTTACATCAAAGTATTCATCGTTATCAAAAATACCGGTGTCTAAAATTTCGTATTCCGGCTCCAGCTTGCTGCGGCGCAGGTTGGTATTAATAAGGTCGTCGTAAGGGAATGCCTGCTGCGGATATTTATACAGGTATTCCATATAGTAATGGGTGGGAATATTATCAAGATAGTAATACAATTCCTTTACATCTTCGCCGTGGTTGCCATCGTAATTGCCAAGACCAAAAAGCCGTTCTTTTAAAATTTTATCCTTACCATTCCAAAGGGCAACGGCAAAGCAAAGGTTTTGAAAATAATCGGAGATACCGGCCAGCCCGTCTTCGCCCCAGCGGTATGCCCTGTAATGGCTTTGGCTAAAGGGCAGGTAGCCCCAGGCATCGCCATGATAGCTATAATCTTCCCTTACGGTGCCCCATTGTCTTTCGCTGAGGTAGGGCCCCCACTGCTCCAGTGGTACGGCTTTTCTGCTGTTTACTTTTAAGCGCTGGTGTTCTGCTGTCATAACCTGTAGTGCCATGCGGACGGATAAGCCACGGCTTTAATTTTTTAAAATAATATCGCCCTTATGGCTGGCAATCGTTGTGTTGTTTTTGTGGCATAAAGTTAGTCAATTTAAAAAAGAGTCATTTTACAGCACTGTTATAAGTAATTGCTGCATTGGGTATTGCCTTTGTGCTGTGGCTATAAAAAATAGATGGCATGCGTAGCATGCCATCTATAAAATAAAAAATACAGTAGGTTAATAACCAAAGATTGCTTCGAGGCTCAGTTTTTTTACATCGCCGTATTGCTTCATATCGGCTTCGCTAATTTTGCTTTCGGAAGCTACAAGACAATAGGTGTATGCCTTGCCCGCCAGGGTGCGGCTATGAAAATCGTTGAGGGCAGCATAATCAATTTTGCCCAGGCTTTCGTATACTGATTTACGTATGTCGGTACTTAGGCCCTTACGCTGGGCAGCGAGGTAGTTTGTAATAATACCATCCTGGCTGATGCGTTCAGTTTCGATGTCTTTCTTGATGCCATCCTTAGCCAGTTTTATATTTTCTTCCAGGTTGGGGAGTTTGTTGAGCAACTCATTCATAGCAGCAATAGATTCGTTGAATTTATCGGCCTGGCAACCTACATAAGCCACGGTATAAAAAGGATCTTCTTTTTTATCGGGCTTGGCATAAAAAGCAAAAGTAGAGTAAGCCAGGGCTTTAGATTCCCTGATAGTTTGAAACACAATGGCACCCATGCCGCCTCCAAAATAGTTGTTGAATACGTCTACTATAGCTTCATTATCCGGCGAGTAGGCTTCGCTGTTGCGTACCCAGCGTATTTCGGATTGCACCATATCGTAATGGGCAAAAAGTACCTGGTTGCTTTGCTGTGTTGTAAAGTTGAAGCTTGCCTTGGCCGGTACAACTGTAAATGCAGCAGGTACCTGGTGTACAGGCTTTAATGCAGCGGTTAGCAGCGGTAAAGGCAGTGGCCCGTAGTACAATATTTTATGCGGCAGGTTGTTGGCGGTGTGTAATATTTCCAGCAGTTCGGCACTGGTAGTGCCATTAAGTTCATCATTGCTCAACACATAATTGAAAGGGTTGTTTTCGCCATAGCGGGCATAGCTTACCAGCCCCTGCATGATAGCGCCTTTATTCAGTTTTGCATCCGTACGGGCCTTGGTAAGCCTGGCTTTTAATGCAGTAAGGGCAGCTTCATCGGCTTTACAGTTTTTAAGCAGGTCTTCAAAAAGTGCAATGGCTTTAGTAAAGTTTTCCTGCAGGCCTTCGATGGTTACGGTGGTAAATTCGGTGCCAGGGCTTACATTAAAGCTGCAGGCAATTTTATAAAATGCCCGGGTTACATCTTCGGCACTCATTTTATCGGTACCCAAAAACTGGAGATACTGTGCTGCCAGCCCGATTTTTTTATTGTGCCAGTTGCCTGCTTCAAAACGATAGCGCAGGCGGAAGATACTGTTGTCTTTATTTTGTACATAAAGTATTTCGGCGGGGCCCAGCGCAGATTTTTGAATGTCTTTTGAATAATCAATCCACACCGGTTGCAACGCTGTTGAAGGCATTGCATTTACTGTTTTTACAAAAGCGCTTTGCTGGCTGGCATTGGTTTCTACAGGGGTAATCGGCGGCTTGGCCACTTTTACAATATTCTTATCTTCTCCTTTGCGTTTCAGCACGGCTACATAATTGTTGCCAAAGTATTTATTGGCAAAATCAGTGATATCTTTTTTGGTAAGTTTTGAAAGACGGTCGGTATAATCCACCATGTCTTTCCAGTCAATTTCGGAGGTAAAGGCATCCATCAGTTCATTGGCCCTGGAGCTGTAAGATTCCATAGCCAGGATTTTATTTTTTTTGAGGTTGTTGATGATGGAAGCAATAAGGTCGTCGTCAAATTTTCCCTTTTTGAGGTTGTCAATTTCGCCGAGCATTAACTCCTGCACTTCTTCCAGCGACTGGCCGAGAGTTGGCGCACCCTGCATATACAGGATACCGTAATCAATAAGGGTATAAGCAAATGCAGATGCTCTTAAAAGTTTTTGTTTTTTTACCAGGTTTAGGTCCATCAGGCCGGCTTTGCCGTTGGTAAGTACCTGCCCTACCAAATCGGCCAGCAGTACATCTTTGGCCTTATTGCCCGGCAGCCTGAAGCCTATGGTTACAGTTTCGGCATCGGGGCCCACCACTTCTTTAACAATGGGTGCAGTAATGGGTGTTTCGGGCTCAAAGCTGTAAGGGGTAACCGGCTTTTTTTTCATATAGGAAAAAGCCTGGTCAATTTTTTTAATCATGGCATCAGGGTCAAAATCGCCGCTCATGATGATACCCATATTATTGGGCACATAATATTTGTTGTAATAGTTCCTGATTTCTTTTAAAGAGGGGTTTTTTAAATGCTCAACAGTGCCAATGGTGGTTTGCCTGCCATAGTTGTGGTTTTTGAAAAGCTCTCTGAAAAGTGTTTCAAAGTTTTTTCTGCCGTCATTATCGAGCGACCTGTTTTTTTCTTCGTATACCGCTTCAAGCTCAGTATGAAAAATACGGAGTACCGGGTTGCGAAAACGTTCGGCCTGTACTTTTAGGTATTTATCTACCGCATTGGCTGGTATGTCATCGGTGTATACAGTTTGCTCAAATGAGGTGAAAGCGTTGGTACCCTGTGCACCCATGGCGCCCATTAATTTGTCGTACTCGTTGGCAATGGCATATTGGGCTGCAAGGCCTGATACGGAGTCGATTTGGCGATAAATGCCAGCCCTGCTGGCCGAATCGGTGGTATGGTTATAAGTTTCATAAAGGCCTTCTATTTCATCCAGCAGTGGTTTTTCTTTTGCCCAGTTGAGCGAACCAAACTTGTCGGTGCCTTTAAAAAGCATGTGCTCCAGGTAATGCGCCAGGCCGGTATGGCTGGCAGGGTCGGTTTTGCTGCCGGCCTTGGTGGCTACAAAGCATTGTATGCGGGGGTCTTTTTTAGTTGGGCTAAGTATCACAGTTAGCCCGTTGCTGAGGGTATAAAAACGGGCACGGGCAGGATCGTTGGTTACACACTTGTACGTGTATCCGCCCGAGGTAGCGGTTTGCCAAATGTATTTACCCGGTGTTTTTTTTACAGCAGGGGCAGGCTGGGCATTAGCGGCAGCATGCACAAATAATAGTGCCAGGGGCAGCAGCATTTTTTTCATGGTGATGATTTTGTGTATAAAAAATGGAAGATAAAAAATAATCAGGTGCCTCCTGTTTTTTTTTACCGGTGGTAAAATGATGCACCTGTGTTGCGGCAATCATTACCTTTGAAACAATGGCACAGGCTGAAAATTCCACACCACATATTGCTTACAAATGGCTGTCGTATTGCCTGCTGGGAGTTTTTGTGTACTTCTGGTTATTTACCCTGGCAATGATTTTTTTTAAAGAACCAATACAAAAAATTACACCACGGCAGGCAGGACTGTATAAAACTTTTTTACGACAGGAGTGGCATTTGTTTGCCACTCCCAAATTGTACAACCGGCAACTGTACCTGGTACTCATTGATGCTAACAGCCATGCACACACCGATACTATTGATATAGTGCAGTATAGTATTGCTCAAAAAAGAAGCCATGCACCATTTAACAGTTACCAGGCATCGCTGGACAGGGTGCTGTACTGGGTGATGAACCGCTTTGAAGATGAATTAAACAAAAAGAAAGCGGCACTGGCCCGGCAGTACCCTAATATGCCAGATAGTTTTTATGTACAGCAGGCATCTGCCTGGCTGGTGGCCGATACTGCCAGGAACCTGCAATACAACAATATGGTTGCCTTTGCCAGGAATATGTTACAACAAAAAAATATAGCCACCGCCGGTAAGCAGTACCGCTTACTGGAGCAATATACTTATATAGCGCCGCAGGCCCCTCCGCAGGGCAGCTATTGTGAAAGTGGCAGGCAGGTAATTTTTATTTCACCGGTACAAAGTTTTTAAGCATGGCCATGCAGCAATTTATTCACCAACTGCAGCAGCGCAATTACAAAGCGTATTATCTTGCAATTTTGAGGGTAGCCGTTTGCGTTTGGTTTTTGGTAGAAATGCTGCAGCGCTGGCCAACTTACAAACTGATGTACAGCAGCAACAGTTTTCTTAAAATATACCCGGAAGGGCTGCTGGATAGTATAGGCATTGATACCTTTTTTTTAAGAGAGCATTATGTGTATATGCTTGTGGCCTGTATAATGCTGCTGCTGCTTAACCTGCTGGGTATTGGCCGCAACCTGGTGGCTTTCCTGCTTTTTATTGCTTACGTCTTACTATACAATATGAACAACCGCTTTGGCAACGGTGGCGATAAGATGTCGGTTATCCTGCTTTTTTATTTGTCATTTGCCAACACATACAGCCATTTCACCTTACTGAAGCGAAAGCCACTGCCGCTGGAAAAAGAGGGCTTGTATAATTTGGTAAGCAACCTGGCAGCGTATGGGATAATGATTAATCTTGCAATTGTATATTTTGTTGCCGGGCTTTCTAAACTCAATGAACCGTACTGGCAGCAGGGCACTGCAATACATTATTTTATCAACGACGACAGGTATTCTGTATTTGCGTATGGTGGCAGGCTCGTACAGTGGCCCCAATGGTTTAATTACAGTATCAATTACGGTACTGTAGCGCTGGAACTGGTTTTTCCATTTGCGGTATGGTTCAAAAAAGGCCGCAATATCGTGTTGCTGCTTTGCCTTATCATGCACCTCGGCATTTATCTTTTCCTGATGATATATGGTATGAGCCTGATTTTTTTAATACAATACGGTTTGTTTTTTTCGGAAGAGGAAGTAAAAGGGCTGGCAAAAAAAATTAAAGGCTTCTTTACAAAGCGGTTTAGTTTTGCATCCACATAGTTTTGTATTTTATACTTATACCAAACACTGCTTCCATGAAAAAGATTATTCGCTATACCATCCGCACCGCTATGGTGCTGTTTATTTTGCTCAATATTATCACTGCATTTCATGCCTATAAGTTTACCCATTTTTACGAAGCTGCCGAAGCGCCTGTTGTAGAAAAATCATCTTTATTTTCTACCATCGGCAATATTGTTTTTGGAGCCAAGGCATATAAAAAGAACAACACGGTGCCTGCCGACAGCACTTATGAAACCATTTACCTTGCTACAAAAGACGGTATCCAAATAGAGTGCTGGTACAGGCCCGTGGCGGAGGCAAAGGGTACGGTTATTTTGTTTCATGGGCATGGCAGTAAAAAATCATCTGTTAATGATGAGGCTGCTGGATTTAATAAAATGGGGTATAATACCCTTCAGGCAGACTTCAGGGCACATGGCGGCAGTGGCGGTAATACCTGTACTATCGGGTGGTACGAAGTGGAAGATGTAAAGCTGGCATACGATTGGGTAAAAGCAAAAGGCGAAAGCGATGTAGTGCTCTGGGGCATATCTATGGGCGCTGCCACCATTACAAAAGCGATTGATGATTATAAGCTGCGGCCTAAAAAAATTATACTCGAAATGCCTTTTGCCACTCTGCTCGAGGCTGCCGAAGGACGTATTAAAATGATGGGCCTGCCGCCGGAACCCTTAGCTGTAATGGTAACTTTTTGGGGTGGGATAGAAAATGGTTTTTGGGCTTTTAATATGAAGCCGGCACAGTTTGTACGCAGCATTAAATGCCCGGTGCTGCTGCAATGGGGCGAAAATGACAACCGTGTAAAAAAAGATGAAACAACCAGGATTTTTACCAATATTACAGCCCCCAAAAAATTAGTATTATATGCCAACAGCGGACACGAATCGTTGTGCAGTAATGAAACTGATAAATGGATGAATGAAACCCGCCGTTTTTTGCTCAAATAAATTACTGATGCATCCAAAAGATATTTCGATACACGACTATACGTACCTGTTACCCCCTGAAAAAATTGCTGCATTTCCGCTGGCACAAAGAGATGCTTCTAAACTGCTGGTATATCTAAACGGAAATATCACAGAAGATACTTACAGGAATATTGCCCAATACATACCGGCGCAAAGCCTGCTGGTATTTAACAACACCAAAGTAATACAGGCCAGGCTGCTTTTTCAAAAAGATACTGGTGGGGTGATAGAAATATTTTGCCTGGAACCTTATGAAGCTCTGTGTGAGTACAGCAGCATCATGCAGCAAAAAGACCATGTGCGCTGGAAGTGTATGATTGGAGGTGCCGGCAAATGGAAGGGTGGCACGCTGAATAAAACAGTTGAAATAAGAGAGGCCAAAGTTGTGGTTGAAGTCGCATTAGTGGAAAAGTTAAGTGATGCGTATGTGGTGGAATTATCCTGGCAGCCAGCAGATTTAACTGTTGCAGAAATATTTGAGGCAGCCGGGGATATGCCCTTGCCGCCTTATATCAAACGTAAAGCTGAAGCAGGGGATAAAGAACGCTATCAAACCGTATATGCAAAGCATGAGGGCAGCGTGGCGGCACCTACAGCAGGCCTGCATTTTACGCCTGGTATTTTTAAAAGTTTTGCCGAAAAAAATATTACCCGTACCGAAGTAACGCTGCATGTAGGTGCAGGCACTTTTAAGCCCGTAAAGGCAGCGGTAATGCAGGGTCACGAGATGCATGCCGAATGGATTGATGTGGATATAGCTACCATTCAACAACTGGCTGGTAATACGGAAGGTTGTACAGTAGCCGTTGGCACTACTTCGCTGCGTACCATCGAAAGCCTGTACTGGATGGGTGTAAAAGCACTGCTTTATCCTGGTGCAGCTATTGATGCATTAAGCATACAGCAATGGGATGTGTATGAACCGCCGCTGGCTGGTACTGCTGTACATACAAAAGACGCTTTGCAGGCATTGCAGGCATGGATGCAAAGTAATAACATGAACCGCCTGTTTACCACCACACAAATACTGATTGCCCCGGGTTATACTTTTAAAGTGGCGAAAGCCATCATTACAAATTTTCACCAGCCACAGTCAACCCTGTTGCTGCTGGTGGCGGCAGCCATTGGCCATAACTGGAAAAGCGTATATGCCTATGCGTTGGAAAACGAGTTTCGTTTTTTGAGTTATGGGGATGGAAGTTTGTTGTTTATTGAATAAGCAACAGGAAGAGCTGGGCGCCGGCGAAAAGTACGGTATTGTTTACCGGTTAACAAAATTGCTTAAACCAGTGCTATATGTTTTGGCCCTTTTTTCTGCTGCATAATCAGCAGCGAGTGCTATTACTGCCATAATCGCTAAGGTTAATCCAAATCCTTTCCAAAAGATATGCTCAGTGCTGTTGCGGTGATAGATAAAAAGAAACAGGCCCACAATCAATAATGCTACTTCTGCATACTTAACAAGCACAAAATTTTTGAGTACTTTTTGCATCCGGGGCAGCTCTTTATTTTTGAGTTCGCCGGGGTTCATATCATAGGCATAGGTATTGCGGATACGGTCGGCATCGCTGCGGTTGTAAATGGTAAACCCAATGGAGGTTATTATTAACCCAACGATAAACAGGGGAATGGCAGCACCTTTATAAAAGTTTGTTTTTAGCCCGAAAAAAAATACCAATGCCAGGATAACTGCTGCAATGCCAAGACATAGAAATACCAGCCCTGCTATTTTTTCAGCAATAAAATACCGCTCAATATCTGCTTTACTAAACATGGTATTATTGATGTGGCCTGAGTTTAAGCAGCCCGGCTATGGAAACAATTGTCCATACGCCTTCGAGTAATACAAATGGCAGGTACTTAATCAGCACTGATGCATAGCAGGCCAGGCCTGCACCAATGATGTTCATCATAAAAAAGAGTTTGCCGTCTTTGGGAATCAGCGAAAAAATATTGAGGAAGTAAGCCAGTAGTATCAGGCTTACACCTATGGTGCCGATAATGTCGTTATACTGCATAGCTATAGATATATGCTGTAATATTTATTGTTGTTTAATTTCTCCGGGCAACTACAATGGTATGCTTGAATTGTTTTTTCTTTCCCTTCAGGTTAAATATTTCGGTATATACTATATACACACCAGTGGGCAGTTGCTGGCCCCGGTCGCCCAGGCCATCCCACCTGAAATAACCCGTAGTGCCGCAAAGGGCATTTTTTTGCAAAGCTCTCATAGGCCGTCCGGCTGCATCAAAAATGGTGATATTGGCTACATAGCCGGGTTCGGGAAACTTATAATCAATTGTGGCAAAATCATCCTGCCCGTCGTTATCCGGTGATACAATTTCGGGGCTTAGTTTTACTTCGCCCTGTACGCCATCGTTTATACGGTACTGTGAGTTTTTATAGGTAGGAGTGCCGTACCCTGCCGAGGTAGCAGCAGAGTGCCAGTTGTCTTGTATATTGGTGGGGGCATCGTAGTCGATTCTTTCCAGCGCCACACCCTTTCGGTCGTCCAGGAACCTGAAATGCCATCTTTCCGAATAGCTAAGCCGGTCTACAATATTGCCCTGTGCGTTAAGGATAATACAATTGCCCTGGTCGTTGTTGTACGATGGCATTGAAGATACGGCTACAAAAGCATCAGGATTTTGGGTGATATAGTTTGCTTTTACCAGTGCAGGGTTTTGAGTAACTACAATAAACTCCTGTGGAAATAAGGCCAGCGGCTCTGTACTCAACTGGGTAATACTGCTGATAACCCCTGCGGTATTCAGGTTGGCGATATATACTTTTTGCAGGTCGATGATTTTGTTGCTGCGATTGTACAGTTCCACATAATCATTGCCGTTAGCCGGGGGGTTAAAGAGAATTTCGTTGATTACAATATCAAGGCTGTCGGCATCCCGGCCAATACCAAACCTTGCCGTTTTTTTATCGCCGATGGCATTGCCTGCACAGTCGGTAACGCCATTTACGGTAACCGTATATACTTTGTCGGCTACAATGCTGTTGTTGAGTTGCAGGGTAACCCTGTCGAAGATGGGTGAAATGGCAGCGGCAGATGCAATGGTAATACCATCACTGATGCTGTATGCGTTGCTTTGTGCAGCAGTTGAAGCATTCAATGGTTCATCAAACACCAGTGTTAAAGATTGTGCCGTAGTACTATAAGCATGTAATAATTTCGGGGCTGTTTGATCCTGGTTTACGGCATCTGTTGAATTTTTTTTGCCGGGTGTGCCACCAACCGGGTCGTTGCTTGAGGTCCAGTTACTGCTGCCGGAGCAGGGGTTTTTGGTATCAATCATTTCCAGCGTCCAGCCACCATCTTTTTTCAATTCGTTCTGGTGCCAGCTTACATTATAATTAAGGGCATGAATGATATTGCCGTTGGCATCTTGTACATATAACAATTCGCCGGTATTATCCAGCGAAGGGAAACTGGTAACCGATCGGGTAGTGCCAAATACCGCAAGCCCGGCAACAGCACCTGCAGTACATACGGTAACAAAACTGTCTGGCTGCAACACAAAATCGGGTAAAGGCCCGCTAATACCGGCGCCATCGCCAATACGCCAGCCCTGGAGGTTGATGGCAAAGGCAGAAGTGTTGCGTAATTCAATCCATTCATTATTGGGCAGGCCCACCTGCGGTGTTGGGTCGAACATGATTTCGTCTATTACCACATCGTATTGTTGTGCTATATAAGGTGCAAAATAGGTAAAGCTACCTGTGCCATTGCTGATGGCATTACCGGCAATGTCTTTTACATTGTTAACAGTAAGCTGGCAGGCTATAGCGTTGGGAAAGTTGTTGCCAAAAGTTAGGTGTACCAGGGCTTTGTTGGTAGCATCCAGTACAGCGGTTAACGGGTTGCCGATGCTGTTATTTACTACATAGTTTGCTGTTGTTTCTGCACTTGCAGCATCTAATGGTTCATTAAATAGCACATCAATAGTTGTAGCTGATAAAGTCGTTATTGATTGTATTGCCGGCGGTGTAATGTCTGGTGTGTAGGTTTTAATTTCTATGTCGTCGAAATAATGCCGCTGGATAAAACTGGCTGTACTTTGGCGTACCAAAAATCCAAAATAGGCCGATGAGTTAAAAGTGGCATCATTCACTGTGCCTTCAATGGTATAGTTGGTGCCGCCGGTAAGGTCACGGTAAAGCACCCAGTCATTATTTGCATCACGGGTTACTTTTATACGGATAACATTGTTGCTGGTATTGGTGCTGCCATTAACCCCATCAATCAAAGCAGTAGCATTGCCGGTACGGTACAGTGATATTTCATCAGCGGTATTGCCTATACGAACATAATAGCCGCTGGCCGTAGTAAGGTTGGCTGTGGATGCCGTAAGAAACACATCCACATAATTGGCTGCGGAAGTGTTAAACTCCAGTTTTACATAAAACTCCCATTGGGCAACTGTGGCAAGTGTATTTTCGGTACTGATATAAAAAGTACTGTTAAGTGTTGTATTGTTGCTTTGCAACTGGTTGCTGCTGTTTACAATCCAGTCTGTTGGGCCGGAGGGTGTCCACGCAGGGTTGGTCGTATAATCTCCATCGCTGAAATCTTCAATAACCTGCGCCTTTAAGGATGAAATTACAATACACAGGGTGGCAAGCAGTAGCACATAAGTCTTTCTCATAAAAAAAATATAATGATTTTAAAGGTACTTTATTTTAATAGTTTGGCGCTAATAATATCGCCGGTTACAATTTTTATTTCAATAAAACCTTTAAGTGATTTTGGCTTTTTAATCAATTGTTCCTACTTTCGCCCCCGCAATGATGAATATAAAACATACAAAGACAACCAAGAAACATTCCGCACAAGGGGAGGGTTAACTGCTTGTTATGTATGTTACGCAAATAACGAAAGGCCTTCCCCACACAGGGAAGGTTTTTTTATGCTCATGGCAAATAAAGAAGCAATTTTTTTTAAACCATAATAAAACAATACAAACAAATGAAAGTAGCAGTAGTAGGCGCAACAGGCCTGGTGGGCAGCAAAATGCTGCAGGTGCTTGCCGAACGTAACTTCCCGGTAACAGAACTGATTCCGGTAGCATCTGAAAAATCAATTGGTAAAGAAGTAACGTTTAAGGGTAAGGCTTACAAAGTAGTAAGCTGGCAGGATGCCATTGCTGCAAAACCTGCTGTGGCGCTATTTTCCGCTGGTGGCAGTACATCGCTGGAGCTGGCCCCAAAATTTGCCGATGCAGGTATTACAGTAATCGACAACTCCAGCGCCTGGCGTATGGATCCCTCTAAAAAATTAATAGTGCCCGAGGTAAATGCAGATGTGCTTACTGCCGATGATAAAATCATTGCCAATCCCAACTGTTCAACCATTCAAATGGTAGTGGTGCTAAAACCACTGCATGATAAATACAAAATTAAAAGGGTGGTGGTATCTACCTACCAGAGTGTAACCGGTACCGGTGTAAAAGCGGTAGACCAGTTGATGAATGAGCGCCAGGGTAAACAGGGTGAGATGGCTTATAAGTACCAGATTGATTTAAATGCCCTGCCGCATATTGATGTTTTCCTCGACAATGGCTACACCAAAGAGGAAATGAAAATGACCAACGAAACCAAAAAAATTATGGGAGATGATTCGATAAAGGTAACGGCTACTACTGTACGTATACCGGTGATGGGTGGCCACAGCGAAAGTGTAAATATTGAATTTGAAAATGATTTTGACCTGGCCGAGGTAAGGGATATATTAAGCAAAGCGCCGGGTGTGGTGGTGCAGGATGATGTGGCCAACTTTATTTATCCCATGCCCCTTACTGCGCATGAAAAAGATGAAACTTTTGTGGGCCGTATCCGCCGGGATGAAACCCAGCCAAATACCCTTAACTGCTGGATTGTTAGCGATAACCTGCGCAAAGGCGCTGCTACCAATGCCGTACAGGTGGCAGAATACTTGCTGCAAAAGGGCATATTGAACTAAGTACCAGTTTTTGTATAGAGAGGCTGTTATAGAAAGCGCCAGGTGTTTTATAAGTTTTTACCTAAATACCCTGTGTTTGGTAAGTTAACTGTAAAACAACATGTATTACAGGTTGCTTTTTATAGCAGCTTTTATATATTGAACAAAAAATGATGCGAAGGATTTAAAAAAATAAATCCGGCCTGTGTAAGAGCCGGAAATTTTCTTGTGAGGTAAGCAGTAAATACAGCCGCAATCTTTTGTTTGCCCTGATGAAATACGGCAATATTTTTATTACAGGTTTTTCAAGTATCCGAAACTAAAAGCGGGAATACACAAAACAACAAAATACAGGTAATCAATGCAATAGAAGTTGTGTTCTTTTTTTTGTAGTATTTATACTACACGTTGTAGTATTTTACAGGAGGCCCTGTTCAATAGCGTAGAGCGTTAAATTGGCATTTGTTTTCATATTCATTTTGGCAAGTATCCTTGCCCTGTAGGTACTTACAGTAGTTATGCTTAGTGAAAGAGCGTCTGCAACTTCGGATACCGATTTACCCGACGCAATCATTTTAAACACATTCAGTTCCCTGTCGCTTAATTTTTCGTGTAATGCTTTTTTATCGTCCTGCTTAAAAGAATCTGCAATTTTTTCTGCAACGGTGAGGGTAATAAATTTTTTACCCTGCAGTACACGGTGTACTGCATTTACCAGTTCATCGGGTGCGGTATCTTTACTGAGATAGCCTGATGCACCGGCTTTTAAAGCCCTTACGGCATACTGTTCTTCGGGATGTATACTTAATATGAGTACGGGTAGTTCCGGAAAAAGTTGTTTAATTTCCTGCAGTGCCTCAAGGCCACTTTTGCCGGGCATGGTAAGGTCGGATATAACCACATCCCACTTTGCTTTAATGACGCTTTTTATGAGGTCGTCGGCATCAACTACTTCTTCAATAAGGGCGTCTGTAAACTCTTCGGCCAGTATTTGACGCAGGCCTTTACGTACTACTGTATGATCATCTGCTATTAATATCCTCTTCATAATTTATCATTTACGGCTATGCGTGCCAGTGGTACAGAAACTTTTACCGTGGTGCCGCTGCCGGTAGTTGTATTAATTTCATAGTGCCCACCCATCATCATTGTGCGTTCCTTCATGCCAAAAAGCCCCAGGGTGTTTTTGCTGCCAATTTCATCCAGTACAAAACCTTTGCCATTATCCGTGATGGAAAGGATGAGGGTATCTTCGTTCAGTTCCAAACTGGAGTGTATTACTGTAGCCGCTGCATGGCGTGCCACATTGGTTAGCGATTCCTGGTAAATACGGAACAACCCTGTAGCAATAGGCCCCGGTATGCGTATGCTGCCGGTTAAGTTAACAAATTCGGTTTTTATACCCGATCGTTTTTCAAATTCGTTGCTCTGCCATTCGATAGCAGCAATAAGGCCCAGGTCGTCGAGCATGCTTGGCCTGAGTTTGGTAGATATCCTGCGAACCATTTTTACCGTTTCGTCTAACAGGGCGGTAGTACTTGCAAACTTTTCTTTTATTTCTGTATCCTGCGGTTGTATCTTTTTATATAACCAGGATATATACATATTCAGTCCTGTTAGCTGCTGGCCTAACTCGTCGTGTATTTCACGGGCCATATTCCTTCTTTCTTCTTCACGAATATCTTCAAGATGTGCAGCAAGTTGCCTGATTTGTTCGTATGATTTTTGCAACTGTTCCTCACTTTTTTTAAGCGCCAGCTCGGCTTTTTTCTTATAGGTAATATCTTTAAAAAAAACGGTAAGGCCATCCTGGGAGGGGTAGATATCGTTTTCAATCCACTTGTTTAGCGGGGCATAATAATTTTCGAAAAAAGTATGCTGCTGGGTTTGATAAGCCCTGAGACAGGCGTTGTTGAATGCTTCGCTTTCGATGCCTGAAAAATCTTTGAAAACATTTTTACCTATCATGTATTCCGGCTTCTGCCCCAGTATTTCTCCGGCCTGCTTGTTTACAAAAGTAAAAGTAAACTGGTTGTCTAACGCCAGGAAGCCATCGGTAATACGCTGTAAAATACTATTGATCTGGCTGCTGGTTTCATGCACCTGTTGTTCCAGACCTTCGGTAAGCGCCTGCAGGCGTTCTTCTGCTTTTTTTCTAACGGATATATCCCGGTGTACAGCTACATAGCCCGTTACTACCCCGGCATCATTTTTAATTACGGTTACCGATGCCAGTATTACCACTTCATGCCCATTTTTATCTACCGCTATGTATTCATCTTTATAAAATCCCTGCTGGTTCAGTGTTTCAAAGCTGTGCTTGTATTCCCGGCTGCTGAGTTGTATTTTAAGAAATTGACCAATGGTGTTTCCTTTTGCTTCTGCAAGGGAATAGCCATAAAGTTCTTCAGCATATTTATTCCAGCCGGTTATGTACAACTTTGTATCGGTAGTGATGATTGCATCGGGGATAGAATTGATAATGGAAGCCTGGTACATCGCCTGTGCTGCAGACTGGTATTGTTTTTTTTGCCCTTTGAGCATGAGGTAGTAAAAAAAAACAAGTGCTGCAAATCCCCCAAGGGCAGGGAATACATACATATTTCTGCTGCCGGTAGTTTCGGCTCCGCTGTTATGGTATACTGCCCATAACAGTACAACAAACACGGCAATGCTTACAGCAAATGCGGCTAAAATGATACTTTTTAAAGAAAGCTTCAAGGTTTGTTATTTAATTAACTGTTGCAGGCGTAGCCTTTAACGGACAAAGTACCGGAATATTTTTTAAAAGCAGGTTGTGCCGGTATGACCGGGCAAATTTGTAAAATGGCACCGGTTAAGGCAGTAACATTGCTTTTAAGATATACCGGGTTAAATTGGTATTTTAAATGTATTAAGATATTTAGCCACTTCAGCTATCATTATTATTTCATGATGCTATTACATATAAACAACACAAACCGGAGAATTTAAATAAATACAGCATGATTAGCCAGCCAGCAACATACCGCCTGCTTTGCATAGGAGAGGCGCTTATTGATATGATTTGTACCGATAAAGGAACCTCGTTAAGTGAAGGGGAAAATTTTTTGAAAAAGCTAGGCGGAGCACCTACTAATGTGGCAGCAGCTATTGCGGCACTGGGTGGTAAAGTGGCATTGTGTGCCAAAGTTGGTGCAGATCCATTTGGCCAATACCTGATGGATGTAATGAAAGATTTTGGCGTAGATATACAATACCTTTTACAGGATACCAGTCATTTCACCACGTTTGCATTTGTATCCTTAATGAAAAACGGTGAAAGGGATTTTTATTTCAACCGTGGTGCCGATGGGCAATTGTGTGAAGCGGATATTGAAGCTATCGACCTGGGTGCTGTGTCTATTATCCATTTTGGTTCGGCCACAGGTTTTTTACCAGGGCCCCTGCAATTGGCGTATAAAAAATTATTGCATGAGGGATTGAAACAAAATAGCTTCATCAGCTTCGACCCTAATTACCGGCATTTGTTATTTCGCAACAACACACAATCATTTATCGACCAAAGCTGGTATTTTTTAGAACGTTGTAATTTTTTTAAAGTAAGCGACGAAGAAGCTATGCTGCTTACCGGTACTGCAACTGCAGAAGCTGCTGTACAAAGCCTGTTGCAAAAAACAAAAGCAGTTTTTGCGGTTACACTTGGCAAAGAAGGTACATGGCTGGGTATACATGGTGAAACAGTGCTTGTTAAAAGTATTCCCGTAATACCGGTAGACAGTACGGGTGCCGGTGATGCTTTTGTGGGAGCAGTATTGTATCAACTAGATCAACTGCTAACACAAAACCATGTAAACATTACCAAAGAACAATGGCTTGCTATTATAACAAATGCAAATAAAGCCGGTGCCAGAACCTGTGAGTATTTAGGAGCGATGGAGGCCTTTAAGCATTTAAGCAGCCGGATATTTATATAAAGCAGTACAGTTGCAGCCAGGTGGTATAGCTGTATGCTTGTACCCGTGAGTGCTTTTAAAGCAATACGGTGTGTTTACCTGCTTTAAAATGTTGCGCTACTTCAGCTTTGGGGATACTTAAACGCCAATGTTCGTGTCTGCACAACTTGGCGGAGGCTTACTTATCCTGGGCTGCCTTTAAGCAGCAAGGCCCCACCGCCAGTGCACTCCACGATTACTGGCAGGATAAAACACATAGCGTTGGTTTCGATCATGAACATTTGATTTTGGAGCCGCATGGGTTTTGTTTGCTGGAGCAGCGGTAGAAGAAATATTATGGTACAAACATTTGTGCTTTGCTCAACATCGTTGTGTCACTCACTTGTACTGCATATCTTTAAGAAACAATTTTTTAAATGTGATTATTAATACGGCACATAGAAATTTTAAATTTTCTTTGCTTTGGTTCGTGTCTCCACGAATCATTTCTTCTTGTGGTGCAAGAGTGTAGGGAAGGTAAGTGTCTGGCAATCCTTGTGCCTGGGCAAATTCTATCTTTTGTTCTTAATGCAATACAGTTCCTTATTTAGTATATTGGGTTTATGGAAACATTAGTATTACAAACCCGGGATAAAAAAGAAAGCGTCCTGCTGAAAGAGCTGCTGAAAAAAATGAACATCAGCGTTATGGCACTTTCAAAAGAAGAACAGGAGGATTTTGTTTTCGGCAAACTCATTAAAGCAGCTGTAAAGCAAGGCGAAGCAAAACCATCTTCCATCGCTAAGATTATAAACAAATGGAAGTGAAATTTTCAAAGCCATTTGAAAAAGACGTTAAAGTTATCAATGAAAAAAAGTTGTGCTTAAAGTGGATGAAATTATCACAGCGCTTACTAATGCCAACTCTCTTGCTGGTATAGAAAATATCAAAAAGATAAAAGGACACAAAGATTGTTACCAGATAAGAATTGGTGACTATCGTCTTGGGCTTTTTCTATCAGGGAAAAAATCTGGCTTGCCAGGCTCATGTACAGGAGAGAAATTTACAGGTACTTTCCATAATCTTAAAATTATACCCCAATTAGTCCAAGTATATAAAAGAAGTTTTGTGGCGCAAGCTATTCTTAGTCTTCCAACAAAGAATCATTCTGCTGCTATCATTGCCGAATAAAAGAATATAAAGTTGAGCGCTGCCCCATGCTGCTCGTAGTTTCCTAACTGCAAACGCTTCGTATAAAACACCCATCACTTTGCCAGCATTATTTTTACCTTCTTATTCTTTATCCTTTCTTCTTTAATAAGGTGCAGCAGGTGGTTCACTTTTATTTTTCTTATTGCCACAAAACTGAAAAAATCTTTCACTTCAATCAGGCCGATATCTTCTTTCTTCAGTTCACCTTTCTGGCTTAAAAAGCCTACAATATCAATCTTGTTCACTTTGTCTTTTTTGCCGGCGGCTATAAACAAAGTGCTCCACTTTGGTTTTTCAGGAATCACAATTTCATCCGGCAATAGTATCTGTTCAGCTTCCGCAGGTATATAGGTCGGCATTTTTTCTTCAGGACCAATAATGAGGATGGCGGTACCGCTGGCATCCATCCTCGCCGTTCTGCCATTACGGTGGGTAAAACTTTCTTCTGTATGCGGCAGGTGATAATGAATGATGTAACGGATATGAGCAATATCAAGTCCCCTTGCCGCAAGGTCGGTTGTAACCAGTATGTTAGCAGTACCGTTCCTGAATTTACAGAGGGCCGCATCCCTTTCCTGCTGCTCCATAGCGCCGTGGTAAAATACATTCACAATATCTTTTTCTTTCAGCAATTGGCTGGTGCGTTCCACCGCTTCCCTGTGGTTACAAAAAATAATGGTAGAGCGGTTACCAAGCATACACACCAGGCGGAATAATGTTTCTAATTTATCCTTATCAGCACTTGCCAGCGTTTTTATGGTAAGCCCTGTATCTGTTTTTTCATTACCGGTTAAATAATCCAGGGTAACAGCTTCCTTCAATCCCACAAAAGCAGGAATAGCATTCATTGCTGTTGCAGAAGTAAGTACCCGTTTGTTAACTGCAGGTAATGCAGCAATGATAAACGACATTTCTTCTACAAAACCTAATTCCAGCGATTTGTCAAATTCATCCAGCACCAGTGTTTCAATAGTTTTGGTGCTGATGTTGCCACGGCGTATATGATCGGCCAGTCGGCCTGCTGTGCCGATGAGGAGTGCCGGGGCCTGCTTTAAATTATTTTCTTCAATCTCTCTTTTGTGGCCACCATAGCAGCAGGTAACTTTTAAATGCTGTTGCAGGCTTTTGAAAACATTTTCTATCTGCATGGCCAGCTCACGGGAAGGCACAATAATAAGCGCTTTTGTTTGCGTGGGTGCTGCTTTAAGCTGGTCAACCAGCGGGAGTAAAAAAGCCAGCGTTTTGCCGGAGCCTGTGGCAGAAAGCAAAATAATATCCTTATGCGCTTGCTGTGCTTTCCAGCAGTCCAGTTGCATATCGTTCAGCGATTTGATGTTTATTTTATCCAGCACATCATTAAGCCAGGAAGGTGTTTGTTGCATGGCGGCTAAGGTACATAAGTTTGTGTGGCTGCTTATTTTCCCAGATAGCCTTAGTTTGTACGAATGGATTTGTTCGATAC
The DNA here is from genome assembly GCA_937873715.1 of uncultured Chitinophagaceae bacterium. GTDB lineage: Bacteria > Bacteroidota > Bacteroidia > Chitinophagales > Chitinophagaceae > Ferruginibacter. The sequence continues at coordinate 63,885 of CALMYJ010000003.1, read as the reverse complement.
CTTATGGTTTAAACCGGCAGCCACCAATACCTCCTTCCCGACAACGTCTCCAAATTTGATGTAAGACAAACTAACAATCTTAAAATTCCAGGCAACTGTCTCTTTGCATAACCATGAGCGTGGGTAAAGGATGTTGCGTCAATATCCAAAAGCTTTGCCTTTGTTGGTATGTCATTAAAAGCAGCAACCCATTCAGCACAGGCCGTTATTGTGTCTTGTTGACCAACAACCAAAGCGTACACCATTATATTCTGCTTGAAAATTATTCATAACTGCAATTATGTTGGTCAACAAGACCAACATAGGCGGAAAACCCTATCTTCGCCACCCAAACCATACACGTGATACGGCAGGTTGTAAGCCGGTATAGTATAAAATTCCTTCGCTGATTTAGAAAATGCAACGTCTTTCCAGCCTTAAAAAATAAAACCATTGCATGGGCTTTACAAGCTTACAGTTAATTGAACCTATCCTCAAAGCATTAGCCAACGAGAACTACACAACACCAACACCCATACAACAGCAGTCAATACCTATTGTACTTCAAAAAAGGGATTTACTTGGTTGTGCACAAACGGGTACCGGTAAAACAGCCGCATTTGCCATACCCATTTTACAATTGCTGCACCAGGATAAAAAACTGGAAACAGGAAGGCGGCAGATAAAAGCCCTCATACTTACACCCACAAGGGAGCTTGCCATACAAATTGATGAAAGCTTTGCGGCTTATGGAAAATATACGGGCCTTACGCATATGGTAATATTTGGCGGCGTATCGCAACTGCACCAAACCAACCGCTTACAGCAGGGGGTGGATATATTAGTAGCCACGCCGGGCAGGCTGCTGGATCTGATCAGCCAGGGCTTTATCAGCCTGCTGCATTTAAAAATATTTGTGCTGGATGAAGCCGACCGTATGCTCGATATGGGCTTTATTCATGATGTAAAAAGGGTAATCATCAAATTACCGGTTAAGCGGCAAACGCTTTTCTTTTCGGCCACCATGCCGCCCGAAATACAAAGGCTGGCTGATGTACTGCTCACCAACCCGGTAAAGGTGGAAGTAACCCCGCCATCTTCTACTGTTGACAGGATTGAACAATATTTGTTTTATGTAGACAAACAAAACAAAGCGGCACTGCTACTGCATTTACTAAAAGATAAAAATATTGTAAGTGCATTGGTATTTACCCGTACAAAACACGGGGCAGATAAAGTAGTAAGGATACTGCATAAGGAACATATTACTGCGGCAGCCATTCATGGTAATAAATCCCAAAATGCAAGACAGCATGCACTTACCAATTTTAAAAATGGAAAACTGCGTGTTCTGGTGGCAACGGATATTGCCGCAAGGGGTATAGATATTGATGACCTCAGCCATGTAATTAATTACGAACTGCCCGAAGTGCCCGAAACCTATGTGCACCGTATTGGCCGAACCGGCAGGGCAGGCAATACAGGTGTTGCTTTTTCATTTTGCGACAGGGAAGAAAAAACTGAACTGAGGGATATACAACGGCTGATTGCCAAAACTATTCCTGTTACTAACGACCATCCATACCCGGCATCTGAAAGTTCAGGGGCACCAATAACAAAAAAACCACCACAACAATCCGGTAAACATAAACGGAGTAACCAGCCATCTGCAAGGCATCCGCAGCGGAGGAATTATAGCGACAGGCGTGGCGGCAAAAATTAATCGTCCTGTTCTGCAGACCATGAATTATAAGGTGATGCTGGCTTAGGCTGATTTTTTTCGATAGTATCTTCTCTTTTTTAGGGTTGATTCCAGCGGTATCAACAGCCTTATGTTATGAAAGGCTGCTTTTTTGAATGCCGGTGCTAAGCAACTAAATTACTCCTGCCGAATAATTTGTGAAACCAAGCTGAAGTAAGTACCTAAGCCTCCGCAATACAACTCCTGCCTTTTACGTTTTGCCCGTGCAGCAACCACAGCGTTGGAATGCTCTTATGATTAGAATAAACCACCATGAAAGTTTTATTTGATTTTGAACTGTACAACAACCGGGATGAAGATGGCATACTCATCTACATTATGGATGCATTTAAAAAAGCCGTGATGCAGGCGGTACAACCCGTGCAGGAATTCATAAAAGAAGATGGGGGCCATGTGGTGGTAACCATTAAGGCCGATGATTTCAGCATTATTTATGTGTACAGCAAATCCTGGGAAGTATTTAATAAAGTGCAGCCACTGCTTAATCATATCAACTGGGGCAACATCCTGCAGGAAACTGCTATAAAACTGGCCAGCTTCCGGGAAAACTAAACTCCTACCTTTTTACAAAAATTACAAAAGCGCCAATGAGTGTAAGTGCCAGCACTACCCTGCGGTAATGCTGTTCCTTGATATGCTTCACCAATCGTAAGCCGGTTACAAAGCCTAATGCCAGGGCTGGCAGCAGCAGGGCATCGGCAGTTAATGTATCCGCATTAATGTTTTTCCAATATACCACCTGGAAGGGCAGCTTAAATAAATTAATCACCAGGAACACCCATGCCGCCGTGCCAATAAAATCATTCTTGGGCATACGCATGGCCAAAAAATACAGGTTGGCAAAAGCCCCGGCCAGGTTGCCCAGCATGGTGGTAAAGCCTGCTGCCATGCCGGTGCTGCTTACAAATAAAGGATGTGTGGGCACTTTTTGCTGCTTGCGAAATTCCATTGCTACAATGATGATAATGGTAATGATGATAATAACAGCCATTATTTTTCTGAATACCGCCTCGTTCAAATCTTTGCCGGTGTACACCCCAATTAATATACCGGCAGCCATCCAAGGTAGTAGTTTCCAAAAATGCTGCCATTGGGCATGGCGATTGTAGTACCTCACCGCAGCAATATCGGCAGCACATAGCAGGGGTAATACTATACCGGTACTGGCTTTGCCGCCAAATACGAGTGCCATAATGGTTACATTCAGCATATCAATACCCTTAAGCCCTGCCTTGCCCAGCCCAATGATAAAAGCACCGAGGTATATTAATATAAGTTGTACAGGCGTAAGTGCAGCAAGTATTTCCATTTGCCTGAAAGATACAGCATACCGGTTTGTTGATAACCGGCTATTTTCTTTTTGCAGCAGTAATGTTTTGCAGTGCTGGTATCTCCGTGCTAGCCGATGTAAGTTCAATAGGGCTGCCCTGTGGAAAGCTGGTGCCCAGCAACTGTGCCATAGTAGCGGCAATTTGTTTTTGATATACCTGTACTTCAGTTTGCAATTCCCCGGTAGCTGTAATGCCCGGGCCAATCATAGCCATCCAGGTTTCGCCGGAGCCTGCCGCCCAAAAGCCATGCGTCGTCCAGTTATTCCCCCTGCCCCTGCCGTGGTCGGTTGTAATGATAAAAGCCGTTTTGTTTTTATATCCGGGGTGCGTTTGTACATAATACCATAGTTCGGCAATCATGGCATCGGCCTGTTGTATTTTTTGCAGGTAGGTATCATAGCGGCCGTGGTGGGCTGCTTCATCTGCTTCACCCAGGCCAAGGAATAATACTTTGGGCTGTTGTTGTTCGATATAATTTTTGGCATGTTCAAAAGTAAGCAGGTCGTGCCGGGTACCCCCTTTAGCATGTACTGAAGCCTGTGCTTCATTAATAAGCATGCTCATACTGTCAATCATTGCAGCATTTTCATAACCGGCGTTCATTTCAAAATCATTTTCTTTTTCATTTAATATAAAGGGAAAAAGCTGCCAGGAGCAAAAAGCAGCCACCCGGCCTTTAAATGCAGGCAGGCTGTTGAGGTGTTGCAAAATATGGTAGCGCCGGTTGCGTATGCGGAGGTTAGGGATAAAAACATAATCCGCTTTACCCGTAAACATTTCTGTATAGCCGGGGTAAGAAATTTTATAAAGGTTTGCCACATTTACCCGGTTATTGTACTCCCGGTTTCCCATCAGTACGCCTTTGGATTGGATGGTATTCCAGAAAAAAGGTAACAGCCTTTGCCTGCGTAAAGCCGGGCTGCTTTGCCAGTACTGCTGCAGCATAATACTGGTATCTTTTACATACCCGGTGTGGTGCAGCAGGCCAGAGTCGGCACCCTTAAAAATTTCCTGCCAGCGAATACCATCAATAGTTATAACAAAAATATTGTCGGCGGCTTGTGCTTTTGTGGGGATGCTGCTGCAGGTACATGCAATGAGGAATAGAGCGGTAAGCCACTTCATGTACAAAGGTTTTACAAAGCAACATGGTTCGTTTAAACGGGGTATGATGGCTGTGTTAAAAAATCATTACGATGCTTGAATAAATAAAATTTTGGCGGCTGCAAAAAAATGTTGGCGTTAAGTTTGTTTTCTCTGGGCTGAATGTTGTACTTTCAATTTTGCAGTTTAGAAGGCGCTTTTGTGCATTTATTGTTTTATAAAAACAGCAAATTGAATAAATTGTAAAAAAACAAGAAATATCCGGGAGATTCTCTAACAGTTTTTAGGTAACAGTTCACAATAAGTAAGATAAGAGAGGTTGTTGTAAATAACAGCCTCTTTTATTTTGATGTATGTATGCCATAATTATTTGCTTTTCGAATTATTTAAAAAACTGCGCCACCAGTAACCTGAGTTTTTTATGGTACGGAGTTGTGTTTTAAAATCGATATGCACCAGTCCAAACCTTGCTTTGTAGCCTTCACTCCATTCAAAATTATCAGTAAGCGTCCAGGCAAAGTAGCCGCCTATGTTGATGCCTTTCTTTTTTGCCCTTAGTGCGGCATGCAAATAATCGTTGAAGTACTGGATACGCTGTGTATCGTTCACCGCACCACCGGTAAGGGTATCCTTAAAGCAGGCGCCGCTTTCGGTAATAATAATTTCTTTTACCCCGCCATACAACCAGTAGCGGCGTATCATGTTGTAAAAACTATCGGCATTTATTTCCCAGCCCATCGCCGTATGCGGCACTTTACGGCTGGCGGCACTTACTTCCGACAGTTGCACATAGGGTATTAATGCGTTATGCTTTACCGTTAGCGAAAAATAATTTTGGATACCGATGAAGTCAAAATCAAAGCGGTATCTGTCGGTATACTTCCAGGCTTTGTTGTGCATATGCAGCTTGTGCAGCAGGGCAAAGTTATCATCCTGCGGAAAGCCCCGCCCAAGGGCCGGCTCAATAAACATACGGTTTAGTAATGCATCAAGGCGTTTGGCCGCAGCGATATCAGCCGGGCTGTCGGTATAAGGCATTACTTCGCTGCAGGAAAAACTGGTGCCGATATGCGCCTTGCTTACCAGTGCCCTCAATATGCGGCCACCTTCGGCCTGTGCCAGCGCAGCATGGTGTATGGCCGATAAAAACAGTTGCAGGTTTTTTTTGCCTGGCGCATGTCTGCCCAGCATATAACCCAGGCTGGTAAAGCCCATGGGTTCGTTGAGTACAATCCAGTCTTTTACCTTATCGCCATATTCTTCGGCACAAATGGTTGCAAACCGGGCAAACCATTTTTGTATGTCGTAGCTGGCCCAACCGCCTTCTCTTTCCAGCGCCTGCGGCAAGTCCCAATGGTACAGGGTTACAAAAGGCTGTAGCCCCAGCAGCAGGCATTCATCAATCAGCCGGTGATAAAAAGCAATACCTTCTTTATTTACCCGGCCGGTACCTTCCGGCAGTATGCGGCTCCACGAAATAGAGAAACGAAAAGTATTAAAGCCAAGGGCTTTGGCCAGCATCAAATCATCTTTATAGCGGTAATAAAAATCGCAGCCGGGATAAGGTTTGCCGCCACCTTTTATTTTCCCGGTGCGTTTGGCAAACACATCCCAGATGGAAGGGCCACGACCATCCGTTTCAGGGGCGCCTTCATTTTGCAGGGCAGATATGGCTACGCCCCATAAAAAATCTTTTCCAAAATCAGCAGGTGTAAGCATAGCGAAAAAATAAAAATCAGATAAAGTTGGTACTGCTATGTTACCATAATGTTGTGATTTTACAAATTGCTGCATCACCTGTTTGCCGCCAGGATAAAAATTCTTTTCTGCTCACCAATACAGTAACTTTATCCTGACTACAATTTTTGTATATGAAATATAAATTAGAACAGCCGGTGCAGGGCAATATAGGTACTGTTAAGTACCAGTGCAGCATACAATGGCGCAACGGGCAGTTTATTTGCGATGAGCCTGAATCTGCCGGTGGCAGCGATACCGGGCCCGACCCCTTTACGCTGCTGTTAGCTTCCCTGGCATCCTGTACCCTCATTACATTGCGGATGTATATCGACCGCAAAGGCTGGGATATACCGCATCTTGCCGTTAATGCCAACCTGTACCAGGAAATAAAAGAACAAAAACTGATCAGTACTATCGACAGGGATATCATTTTTACCACACCCGTGCCCGATGAACAAAGGCTGCGGCTGCAGGAAATTGCAAAAGCCTGCCCCATATCAAAGCTGCTCGAAAACGAAGTAAAAGTGCGTACGTTTATACAAAGGGAAGACACAGAAAAGCAAATTAAATATGGCAACGATGCTGTAACGGTGGTATGGAAGCCGGAACTGTGCCAGCACTCCACCCGCTGCTGGACGCAATTACCCCTTGTATTTAAACCGGCGGTAAAAAAATGGATTGACCCTAGCGGCGCTCCTGCAGAAAAAATTGAAGCACAGGTAAAGCAATGTCCTTCAGGAGCACTGCAATTTTATTACAACAACCAGCCTCCTGCAAAGGAGGAATAAAAAATAATTTATGTCTAACATCGGTTTGATTATTGAAGAACGCCCTGCGGATATTGGTAATTTTTTAGTGGGGCGCTTACTACCGTTCAGGGGTAAACGCATGGTAGGTCCGTTTATTTTTATCGACCACATGGGCCCGGCAAAAATGAATGATACGCAGAATATGGACATCGGGCCGCATCCGCATATTGGCCTATCCACCCTTACCTACCTTTTTGAAGGCAGTATGATGCACCGTGATTCGCTGGGCACAGCCGTTGAAATACAGCCCGGGGCAGTAAACTGGATGACAGCCGGTAAAGGCATTGTACACTCTGAACGTACGCCGGATTATTTGCGGCATTCCGAAAAAATGATGCATGGCCTGCAAATATGGGTGGCTTTGCCAAAAGAACTGGAAATGATGGAGCCGGAGTTTTTTCATGTAGATAAAGAAGCACTGCCGGTATGGGAAGAGGATGCCGTACAGTATAAGCTGGTTGCCGGTGAGGCTTTTGGAAAAAAGTCGCCGGTGCCCGTGTACAGCAAACTCTTTATGCTGGAAATAAAAAGCAGTACCCGCCAACTGATTAGTATCGGCAGGCATTTATTTGGCGAAGCCGGCCTCTATATCCTTGAAGGCGCTGTGGAAAGTGATGATGGTAATGTGTATGGCCCCAAACAAATATTGGTGGCAAAAGATACCAGCCTTTGCAGTTTTACTATTCATCCCAATACTACGGTATATATTTTTGGCGGTGAACCTTTTGCCGAAGAGCGCTTTATTTACTGGAATTTTGTAGCCAGTTCTGTTGAAAGAATTGAAGCGGCCAAACAACAGTGGATGCGGCAGCAATTTCCCACCATACCCGGCGAAACGGGTTATATACCGCTGCCGCAAACTGCATCGAATGTAAAACTGAAGGGCTGAGTACAATCTTTTTAAAGCAACTGCATATCGTATACCACTACCTTGCTCCACAGGTGGCTGTAATTTTTTACAAAGGCAAGATGTGCAGGATGGGTTTGATAAGCTGCCTGGTCGCTCAGCGAATTAAAATACATTAATTCACTTACCTGCCAGCTTGCGTCAACCACTTCTCTTTGTTCGGTGCCCGCCGGCAACCCGATTTGCAGTTGTTGTACCTCTGGTATGGCAGCCAGTGTTTTTAAGCCTTCCACCAGTGTATCCCTGTCGGCAGTGGAAACCGGGTTTTTAAGCCAGAAAAAAACATGATGTACCATTTGCTTTTTATCCATAGTGTGTAGTGTTGTCATTGCCTGTGTGGCAGCCCCTGCAGTAAGCGCTGCGGTGGTGGTTAAAAATTTTCTTCGTGTGTGTGGCTGCATAAAAATTATGTTTTGCTAAAAATACAGTACAAAATGCAGGCAATAAAATTACTGCAGGCAGTATCTTTCCAAATAAACCATAACAGCCATGCATGTACAGGATTTGATAAAAAAATACCAGTTGCAACCCCATCCTGAAGGCGGCTGGTACAAAGAAACCTACCGCAGCAGGGAATACATTGCACAGGCTGCTTTGCCGGGGCGTTTTAGCGGCAGCAGGCCATTTAGTACCGCTATTTATTTTTTATTGGAGCAGGGCAATTTTTCGGCTTTTCATAAAATACAAAGTGATGAGTGCTGGCATTTTTATGCCGGGCAGGCGCTGGAAATACTGGTGATAGATGAGGTTGGCAGCCTGCACCGCATTACATTAGGCAGTGATGCCGAAGCAGGAGAGTTGTTTCAGTATGTGGTACCTGCCGGCTGCTGGTTTGCCAGCAGGCCTGCGGCGGGCAGCCGCTTTTGCTTTGTAGGCTGTACGGTAGCACCGGGTTTTGATTTTGCTGATTTTGAACTGGCCGGTGCTGCGGCACTTACTGCGGCTTACCCGGAATATGCCACCTGGATACAAGCGCTTTGCCGCCTGCCTTGATGTGTGATATTTGTACTCAAATACGTGTAGCTTAGATAAAATTTATACTCATGCCACCTATACCTATACAAGTACCAAACAGACTCATGTTTTTAAATACAGGGGTTTTTATTTATGGATATCCAAATAGAAGAACGTGGGAATCAAATGTTGCTTATGGATTTGTTTCAGCAGGGCAAAATCCAAATAGTAGTAAAAGCTTAAAAAAATTGAGGCCAGGGGATATCGTTTGTGCATATATAAGTAGAGAGGGTTTTGTTGGGATTGGTACAATTATAGACCCGGCAGTACCGATTGGTGATTTTTTATATGATGGTAATAATTTAGCGGGGTTGATGCATATAAACATGGATCCGGATGATGGCTTATTTGCAAATGAAGGAGAACCGGAATTCCAAGAATATGCTGTAAGAATTAGATGGATAAAAACTTATCCGAGAAATGAAGCTAAATCATTACAAGGGCTTGGCTTTCATATATACCCAGGAGTTTGTTGTGAATTAAGAAGAGGAAGACAAAATGATGATAACATTATCAATTTTATACAAATTAGTTTTGATGTTACTTTTTTATAAAGCTTCTTTTATTTATTGCAATTCAACCGGTTATTGAAAAATGAGTATTTATATAATACTTCAAATTGCAATGGCTTACAATACTTTGAATGCTTCTTTATTTGATGCGTTTTTGGATGATGACTTTGTATATGAGAGTCAGATGGCTTTTGAGCCAATTGTTGGAAAGCAAAATTTTGTAGATTATATACATGCAAATTTTGAAGCAGTACTTAATTCAGGCAGATTAATTTATGCAGAAATTGGACGTATAGGGATGTCCAATCAAAATAGTGGGGGCATTAAATTACTTTTGGCCGAAAATGTCCCTTGTTTATTGATGGTACAGGGCGAAAAATATAATAAGTTCGACTTGATACTTTTTGAATTTAGAAACAATAAAGTTTTACGGATGGATTTGTGTACTCATGTTCCACACTGGTCGCAGGCTTTGGGCACTAACGATTACCCGGGAATTGCAGTTTAAATTGGGCACCTCCACTTGAAATGCCATTAAACCTGTAAAATTTTGCTTCCACTAAGCCACACCACTCAATCTTATGAACTTAAGAAAAATCAGCAAAAATCCTGGATGATACCTGCTGCCTCCTGCACATAATGCCCACCAAAAAGCAGCGCATGCACCAGCAGGGGGTATAGTTGTGTTAAAGGCAGGCGTTCTTCCCAGCCGGGCTGCAGGGGATAATGGTAATGGTAGGCTTCGTAAAAGCGCCGGTGGAAACCGCCAAATAACCGGCTCATACCGATATCCATTTCCCGGTGGCCAAAATATACGGCCGGGTCGTACACACAGGCATTACCGTTAGCGGCCACCATATAATTGCCGCTCCACAGGTCGCCATGCAGCAGGGCAGGCGGCTCTTCCGGAAACAGTACCGGCAGTTTAGTGCATAGTTTTTCCAAATCTTTCAATACTGTAGCACTAACGGCACCCTGTGTGTGGAGTTGCTGCATCAGCGGCATTAGGCGGCTTTCGGCATAAAAGCTATGCCAGTTGTGCCGGGCTGTATTTACCTGGGGCAGGCTGCCGATATAATTGTTGCAGTGCCAGCCAAAAAATGGTTGTGGCTGTACATGCATTTGGGCAAGTCCGCAGCCAAAATGCTCCCAAAAACCGGGGGAGGGGTTGCCCCGGTCTATCCATTCCAGCAGCAGGTATTGCTGCTGTTCTACAATGCCGTGACGGATTATATTGGGAATGATAAAATTACCTGTGTGTTGTAAAGCCTTTAAGCCTTCAGCCTCCTGTGCCAGCATGCCGGGATACAAACGGGCATGGTTCGTTTTTAAAAAATATTTTGAAGGGCCTTGTTGCACACAAAATGCCTTGTTAATATCGCCGCCGGTTACCGGGGTATAGCTACCGGTATGGATACCGCAATCAAGTAATATGGCCTGCAATGGCAGCATGGATTAGTGCAGTAACTTTTTGGCAGGTACAGTGCTGGCGAATTTTTTTTGCGTTTGCCCTGTACTGTTAGTTGATGGATAAATTGCCTGCCACTACCAGGTTTTTGCCCGTAAGTACGGTAAGTGTTGCACCGGCAGCAATGGTTTGCGATACATTAAGCACACACTGCCCCCCGGCAGCATGGTTAATAGTAATTGTACTGCCGCTTGGCAGGGTGGCTGGCGGGATACTGTTGTTCGACCAGTTGGCAGCGTTATTCCAGTTGCCATTACCCGTAAATGTATAAGTAGTGGCTACAGGTGTAGAGCCGCCGAGGTTGCCATCGGCCCCAATTTTGGCTGCATAAACATCTGTAAACAATGTAAAACCATTCCGCTGGTCCAGCCAGGCAATAATGCTTGCTCCGGCATTGCTTTTTACAATATTGGGTGCAGCAGCGTTGGTGCCCGTCCTGGTACAAACCGGTTTTGGGGTATTGCCCCATACAAAGCTGCCGGCGTTACTGAGTTTTTGGGCCACGATATTCATGTCGGCGGCTGCCGTTTTTGCCCAGGTAAATATGTAATTGCCAGCTCCATCCTCTGTCATCCCCTGCTGGGAGAAGTGGATGCTTTCGTTTGCCGGTAAAATATTTATTCCATCTGTAGTCCAGCTTGCAGTGCCGGCGCTGGTTATTCTTTGTGCATATAAAGTGGGCTGCATTGCTGTTCTAAAATCCTGCCATGCGGCCACCACACCGCCAGCCCCGTCGCTCACCATCTTAAGGATAGATTTACTGCTTTCAATATTGCAAACACTTATCCCTGCCACATTCCATTGCCTTACGCCGGAAGCATTCAGGCGCTGTGCAAAAAGCTTTACGGTATCTTCCCTGTTTACAGCACTTTGTGCAAAACAGTAAATAGTGCCGCCTGCACCATCAGTTATTAAACTTCTGCTATCGAGGTTTTCGCCTGCAGCAATTTGATTGAGTGCAGTTGTTACCACGGGTACCCCTGCTGCTGCCCAGGTAAGGCTGCCGGTAGTATTGAGGCGCTGGGCAAATACATCGATGTTTTCAAAGTCATTTTCGGCTGTTAACGTACTGTTTCGGGTATCCGGAAAATAAATTACATAGCCGCTGCCATCGTACACTAAGCTGGGGAAAGCCCTGATGCCGGCATTCGTACACACCTGTACGGCATTAATGCCCCATTGCCTGTCGCCGTTACTGTTGAAGCGCTGTGCAAAAATTTGTGAGTACAATGTTGTTTCTGTTTCTTCATCATAAATGCTTTCATCCCAGGTGGCTACCACGCCGCCGCCGCCATCGGTACAAAGGCGAATACTCCCGGCCGTACGGTTATTATTCCTGTTTACTTTAATGCCGGCTGCGGGCCACAGTTTGTTGCCGCTGCTGTTGATATGCTGCAGGTAAATATTGCTAAACGTGTCGATATACTCCTGCCAGGCAATATAAGCGCCGCCACTGCCATCGGGTATGGCATCGGCCAGGTAGATAAAGGCAACAGGGCTGCTATTGCTTAAAACTGATTTTGGAGTGGTGGCATTACCCCATTGCAATACGCCTGCAGCATTAATGCGCTGTGCATTGATGTCGGTAGTAAAGGGGAAAGCCAGCAGGTTATACGACTGCGAAATGATGATGGCTCCATCAGCGCCGTCTGAAATAGAAATGGTAAAAGATTCATCAGGCTCACCGCTGATAACGGCATTGTTGGCACTGGCCGGGTTGCTATCCCATTGTGCATGGGCTGCGGTAAAACTTATGAGTGCAGTTAGGCAGAGTAGTATTTTTTTCATATCAATAAATATCGGCAATGACGGTAATTAATACACTGCGGAATGATACGAAACGTTATAATTATTGTATGAACCGCAGGCCCGGGATTATTTATACCGGCAATAATGTTCGTAAAAAAAATGTACGGGTTGCAGCACTGTAATACTGCCACAACATTTCAAAGGAAAATGGATGATAGTAGCGGCAAGATACTGTTTTCTTTTCCCGGATAAAATGAATAGTCGTTTTGTTTTTGGTAAAATGCCTGGCTTTGCAGGTGAGAGAAGTATTTTATTGTTGTATGGTAACGGGTGTGCCTACGGGGATATAGCTAAAAAGGTCTTTCATCTCGGTGTATTTTACTGAAATGCAGCCATCGGTCCAGTTGTAAAAATTGTCAATCGTCCATTCTTCATCGGGCCGGGTGGCATGTATGGCTATGCCACCGCCAATTTTAGCAGTAGCGGGAATAATGCCTTTTTTCTTGCGTTCGGCAAACCGTTGAACATTAACTGCCGTAGGGTAGTCGAGTAATAATTCGGGGCCCCATTTGGGATGCATTTTTTTAAGGATTACTTTGTATTGGCCATCGGGGGTACGCCGGTCGCCTTCTTTCATTTTATCACCCAGGTCTTTACTGCCGAACACTACCGGGTAGGTGGCATACCAGCCTTCTTCGTCGTATACCTTCAGTTCGTAATCACTTTTATCAATAATGATATAATAACCGGCAGAATCTTCGGCATGTTTTTTAACAGGTGCGGCGGCAATAGGGTTGCCGGGCTGGGGAGCTGGCAAAAAAGATACTAATGCTGCTAAGCCAATAACTGTACAGGATATCAACAGTTTTTTCATGGTTATCAATAAGCTGTTTTCTACAGGGGCTACCTGTTTTGAGTTGGGAGTTACAGCACAATACTAAACAAACGTTGTGCCAGTCAAAAGTATTTTAAACTGTGGAAAAAGCTTAACAAAAATTAAAAAATAGCATTGATTCCTAAAATGCATAAAGCCCTGCAGTGTGGTTGCAGGGCTTTTTCCGGTAAGTAAAAAATGTATTTGTGTTTACCAGTTGCTGAGTCGGAAACCGATGGTATAAGGCCTGATATCCATACCATTTTGATAAATAGATTTTGGCGTGTATGAGCCATAAAGCTTTACCGGCCCAAGGCCCAGTTCTGCTATATAGGAAAACTTAAATTGTTCCAGGTCGTAATTGCCTTTATTGGTTTGTTTGCCTCTTTCGTTGCTTACCTGTTTGTTGCGCTGGCTGTACAGGTAGCCTGCACTAACGCCTGCGCTTATGCTAAGGCCGCGGTTGCCATCGTAAGGGCTTGTGCGGAAGCTGATCATAAAAGGTACGGTGAGGTAATCGGCGGCCAGCTTATTTTTTGAAAAACTAACAGAGTCGCGGATGATTACCGGTGCTGGCGCCTGGTCTGATACAAAAGGGTTGCTTTCCAGGTAGCTGATATTGGATTTGTAGCGGTAGTTGTTCAACTCCAGCCCAAGGCCGTATTTTAAATGAACATGGTGTTTTACCAGGTTAAGCTGCTGCATAAAAAACCAGATGTTTACATTAATACTTTTGCCGGTGTTAAGGGTAAAATCGCTTTTGCCAATAGGGCTGGTGCCCGGGCGGTTATAAATGTAGTTGCCGGTATTGGCAAAATCTGTTTGATTGCTGTAGTTGGCAAAGCCAAGGTCGAGTATCAGCCAGTTGGTGCTTACATCACTTTGTTTTTTGGATCTTCGGCCATTAAAGTTGTAGCTGCGGTAGCGCCTGTTTTCTTCTTTGTCATCGCTTGATTTTCCGGTGCCTTTTACAATAAGGAGATTGCCTACCCGGAGTGTGTCGGGTGTTTCGGCTGGTTTTGTGGTATCGGCCTGTGCTTTGGCTGAGGCGCAAAGGGTTACAGCCACCAGTAGTGTACATATATTTTTCATGCTATAAATTTTTAAAGATTAATGAACAGCAAAGGAAAGGTTAGCAATTTTAATTTCATCATCGCTGTTGGCAGTATTGGTTTTACGTTCGATTGTTCTTTTTATTTTTTTTAAAAATCCGCCTATTTTACTCCGGCTTCTTTTGTTATCGCTTTCATCGTTTACAGCGTATCGGCCATCATCTTCATCCTCGTCGGTTGTATTAAAGGCTGTGTTTATCGCAAGCGTATTGGTTTGTATTGCTGCAGGGGTATTGCTTTTAACAACTTCAATTTTTGCAATGTCGTTGTTCGTTACTACAGGTGTTACGGATGCCATATCTAAATTGTTACTGGCATTGTTGTTAATTTTTTCTAAAGGCGAAGCATTGGTAGTTGGTAGGGTGTTTTGTTTTTGCTGTGCCGTTGCAAGTACATCAGTATTTTTTTGTGCCGGCTGGGTATAACTGGGGGGCAAAGGGTTTGCTTTTGTTTGTTGTGGTTGCCGGGCAGCAGCGGTTAGCGGTGTGTTTTGTGTTGTATTGTTTGCAGGCTGTATAGCTGTGTTTAAAGTAGTTTTATTAGCAGGGTCAATACTGGTTTCGTTTTTCAAACCAGGAGTAACAGTGGCCGGAACACTGGCTACTGAATGGCCCGTATTGTTGTTTTTTAAAAAATTTATACCGGTAAAAAGCCCGAACCCGATTACAATTGCTGCAGCGGCCATACGCCACCAGCGTATGGCTACAACCCTGCCGGTACTTTTTTTATACAGTTGCTGTTTGTATGGAAATACTATGTTGTCGGCCTTGTCCAGTTTTGTTTGTTGTAATATTGTCCACTCGGCGGCAGCATTTTTATCTTTTTGTACAACTTGTTCTACGAGTAAACTGTCTACAGCGCTGGCTTCACCATCAAGATGCAACATAAGCTTTTCCATCAGGGAAGGTATAATGCCGTTTTGCGCCAGCAGATTTTCCTTATGGGTAAATTCCTTTGTTTCGGGTAAGGCAATACTTTGCTGCAGGAGGTTAAGTTCTGCTGCCAAATCAGGATTGGCGGCAATAAAGGCTTCTACAGCTTCGGTATCTGCAGGCGATAACTCTTTATCTATATAGAGTAAAAAAAACTCTTCGTAATTATTTCGGTTGATGAGCATTTTGCTTCACATTTAATTGTTGTTAATCACAGGCATTGGTATTAAATAACATTTTCGGGTTTCACCAGGTATTCTCTTAATTGCAGCCTGGCACGGTGCAGGTATACTTTTACCTGGCTGGCATTTAACCCGGTTATTTTTCCTATTTCTTCATAATTATATCCCTCATAATCTTTAAGCATCACAAGGCTGCGTTGTGTTTCATTCAGTGTATTTAAGGCTGCCTGCAGGGCTTTTTTTACGTCGTGCTGCTGGCGGTTGATGGTTTTTTCGGTTTCTCCAAATTCATCTTTAAGTACCACCCTTTTGTTTTTTCGTATATGATCTATCATCTGGTTATAAGCCACGGTAAAAAGAAAGCTTTTGCATCGGCTGTTTTCTACCTGTTGCCTGTTTACCCACATTTTTTCAAAAGCTGTTTGCACCACGTCCCTGGCATCCTCTTCGTGCCTCAGGTTTTTGAGCACAAAGCGGTACACATTATCTGCGTATAGTGTTACACATTCATTGTATTCTTGTTCCGTCATACAGTTTTGGTAATGGCTATTACTGGCTTGGTTAACAGGTATAATACGGCCTGCATTTTAAAAAGTTACAATAAAATAAAAAAAACAGGAGATTTAAAACAGGAGATAGGAGGGGAAACCGTTGGAAGGGGCTACATCTTTAATATCCTGGCTGCATTTTAGTGGATCGCAGGTTTTAAGAGCCGGCCTAACTGCACTACGGGGGGCTTTTTCGGCACTAAATACCAGCACACCCACTGAACTCATGAGCAATATAAACAGGAGTATAGCTGATTTTTTTACCGGCACAGTTATAGTTTTGAATAAAACGAAAGTAAGGATTAAAAGTTACACCGTAAATCAAATTATGTTAAAATAAATTGGTTAACCTTGCAATAACATTAAGGCATGAACCGCAGGATAATCTACTTAACCAACCCCATATCCGGTACTGCTAACAAAAAAAGAGTGCTTAAGGCCGTGGAAGATGCCACTTACAGCCGGGGTATACCTTTTGAAATATTACCAACCAATGCAGGCGGCGATTACAGTTTTATACAGGAAAAAATTTATAAAGAGGGAGTAACGGATATAGTGCTTTGTGGTGGAGATGGTACAGTAAGCCAGGTGGCCGGAGCCCTGCGTGGAGCGCCGGTTCAGTTTGGTATTATTCCCCTTGGCTCGGGCAACGGGCTGGCCTATGCAGCCAAGATTCCCAAAAATCACCTGCAGGCATTAGAAATTATATTCCAGGGGTATGCAGCCGGAATCGATGCTTTTTTTATTAACGGTCGTTTTAGCTGTATGCTTTGTGGCCTTGGTTTTGATGCACAGGTAGCCCACGATTTTGCCCGGCAACCCACCCGTGGGCTGGGCACTTATATAAGGCAAACCGTCTCTAATTTTTTCAGGGCAAAGCCATACCCCTTTCGGATAACAGCCATGGGTAAAACCTTTACTACCGAAGCCTATTTTATCAGTATAGCTAATAGTAACCAGTTTGGCAACCAGTTTACCATAGCGCCACAGGCCAGCCTCAACGATGGCCTGCTGGATATTGTTGTAGTTACTAAAATGAGTAAACTTAAGCTGCTGTTTGCTGTATTACAGCAAATAAAAAGGGGTACGGTGCTGGAATTTGACGAAAGTATATCCCGGCAAAAAAATGTATTGTACTTCCAGGCGGATAAATTACAACTGGAAAACCCGGGTGGGGCTCCGCTCCATATCGATGGCGACCCGGCCGAAACAGGGAGCAGCATGATGATTGAAATCATTCCAAATGCGTTTAAACTCATACAGCCTTTGCCAATTAATACGGGCAAATGATTTACTTTCGTTTGGTTTAAACAAAAATATATTTTAGAAAATGCGTACAGTAGCAAACATCCTCAGGAATAAGGCGCCCTTATTCAATTTTATCGATCCCGATGCCAAAGTGATTGAAGCTTTACAATTGATGAATTCTGTAAACCTGAGCTACCTGGTGGTGAAGCGGGAAGAGGAGTTTTTTGGAATATTTTCTGAACGAGATTATAGCAGGAATGTAATATTAAAAGGGCTGCACAGTGATAGCTGTACCGTTAAGGAAGTAATGAGCCATTCGCTTCCCATTGTAAGCCTGCTCGATTCGGTTGAACATTGTATGCACATGCTCAATAGTCATAAAACCCGTTACCTCATAGTGTTTGACGACCAGGAGTTTCGGGGTGTGGTAACCATCAATGATGTGCTGAGGGAAGCCATCGAAAATAAGGAACTGGTGTTTGATAAACTTTTAATCCAGGAAGCTACAGAGCTACAGGATAAAATTTTCTAACGAATTTTATTTTACCCATTGCAGCATTTGCTGCAGCACCTGCTGGTTGTATTTGGTGTAAAATGATGCAATTACATCTTTTTTTTCTGCCGCAGTGAGATGAAAATTCAGTGCGGCGGTTTTATCTTCTTTTTCCGGAACATACATAAACGTTAGCCGGTGTAAATTTTTGGCTGTACTGTCTTTTAAATAACTGAACTGTTCTGTTTGAAAATAATCCTGCAGTTTGTACCAGTTATGTTGCAGCATGGTGGCCGGTTTTACAATAATATCAGTGATAGATCCTGTTTCAAGTGGTTGCTGCCAGTTGTCTTTAATCCTGTCTCTTAATTGAAGGATAAGTACACCGGCGGTATTATCATCTATCCAATCTTTAAAATTATCGATAAACCGCATGGAGGTTTCCTGGCCAAAGTTATCCCTGATGCCGGCATCCATCACGTCTATAATGGGTTGGGTGGGCAGCCACACATTGGGCAATACATAAGGGAATGTGGCATTCATACGCATGGCAGTAAGCAACCGTATCTGCTGTGGCTGCTGCCGGGCAAAAAGTGCTGTAAAGTCAACTGCATCCGGGCTAAAGCTGCTGTCGTTTTGATACAGCCGGGGCTTCATCATAAAGCTGAGCGGCTGGCTGCAAATCATCATTTTCCGGCCATCACGGGTAATTACCGAATTGAAAATCATCAGGGGGATTGAAGCTTCTTTTTCATGCAGGGTATAATCTTTCAGTTGTTTGTTTAAAATACCCCCCGTGTTTTCATCCAGCTTCTTTTCAAAAGCATAGCCCCTGTCTTTTACATACTGGAAGGGGCCAACCGAAAATTTTTGTACAGGCGCAAATATATCCCGGCTAATCATTGAGGAAAATACGGGGTTTAATAAGTCCTGTGTTACATGGTTGATGTATTCCGGGTTGCTCAGGTTTATAGCTTCACCGCTGTTTTTTTTCAACAGCAACTCACGGTAATAGGTAGCCGATAACATGCCGCCACTTGCACCGGTTATCAAAAAAGTTTGCCGCATCAGGTCGCCGCCGGTGATGCTGTCCAAATGTTGCAGCATATTCATTACAAAAGTGGCACTGCGCAGGCCGCCGCCGCTTACATTAATGAACACCATGATGGGCTTATTATCTTTTTGCCGCTTTTTCCAGTTGTTTAATACGGTAATCATATTTTTCCTGTCGCTGGCAACCTGGGTGGGGCCACAAATTTTTTGTAATGCCGGTTTGCTGTATTCGGGCCGTTCATTTTTATTGGTATAATTAATACCGTAGGCTTTATTGCGGGGGTCTATAATACCATTTTGATATAAAATATTTACCACTACCAGTAATATGATTACAAATAATACACTCCAGCTTTGTAAAAAATAGGTAAGCCCGCCTATAACAGCTACCATTATGGCCGAAAAAATAATGATGCTTACAGCCGCAGGCACCTGGAAAAATTTATGATCAAGGAAAAAACCTGCCATTACCAGGAAGGCAAAAGATAAAACAATGGCTACCATAGCGGCAAAGTGATGGCGCTTAAAAATAGTATCTAAAAAATCTTCGCTGTAGTGGGCTACATTACGGGCTTTGCGCAACCTGAACTTTACGCTGAAATAGTAACTCACCTTCATACCAAATCCATCCTGCTGTGGATTTTTGGCAGGGTCGAAATGCGTTTTAAAATGCTGCCTGTTTGCAATTACCGGTGCTATCGACCTCAAAATCTGCCTGTCGGCACCAAAGAAAAATATAAACGAAAACAACAGGCAGCTTACAAGACCTGCTGTAAAGCCTAGTATCAGCCAAAGTTGTTCGGTGCCGCTAAGCAACTCTTTTTCGGTATTGAATTGTATGGCCCTAAAAAGATAAAAAATTAAAAACAGCAGGGGCAGTATGGCATTGTTGATACAGTATTTTAAAAAAGGTTTGGATACTGCCGCAAGAAATTTAAACCGCTTGGTATGCAGGATAAACGTGGTAATATTCCAGCTCATAAAAAATACGCCACAGGCTATACCCACCATACCGGCACTAAGTGCATCTACACGGTCCATATATTCCGGTACAAAAAATAAAGCATCGGCACCAAAGCTTTTTAAAAAGCCGCTATTGATGGTGCTTGCCAGTAGTGCCCAAAAAAGGAGCAATACCTGGTACTTGCGAAAATGCAGTATAAATAACTGTACCGGGAAGGCGTAAAAGATGTTTTTTAATAAAGGGCGCATGGCATGCGTTTGGCTGAAGGTACAACGGTTTAAGACAGTATAATAGTATCAATTGCTGCACCTGCTTTTGCGCCTAACTTACCGCACTGTTTTTAACCAACTGTTACAAAGCCCGATAAAAAGTAGCGATGAAAATAACAGGTGTAAGGGCTGGGCAAAAGCAGGTACATTACCGTAAGCCATTATTATGCCAAGTACCACACTTGCTATGGTAGATGCTATCATTAGTGTATTGCTGAAAACTCGTATGCCCGATTTTTTTACCTGCACATATATATACACACAAAGTGCGGTTACCAGCAGCGAAAAGGAGCGATGTATATAAAAAACGTAGTTCAGCCGGCTGATCCAATATTCCCTGTAGCCGTAGTTTAATTCTTTGCTGATATGGTCTATTTGCTCTCTCACACCCGTGCCAAGCGCTATTTGTACCAATAGCAGGAAAATGGCAATAAGTGTAATGTTTTTTAAGCGGCTGTTATGTATTTGCGGTGCCTTGCCCTGCAGGTGTACAATTACCAGGGCCAGCATGGCTATCAGCAGGGCTACCAGCATATGTGTGGTAATTTTTACTGTTGCCAGGTTTGCATCTACCACCCGTTTGCCCAGCCATCCCTGGAAGCCGGTAAGCAATAGCAGCCCAAGGCACAACCACACTATTTTCATGTTTTTTTTGCGGAATAATTTTATGGCCCATGCCAGTTGTACCAGCATAAGCAGGCCCAGTATGGCGCCAAGCAGCCTGTTGATATATTCCGTCCAGGTATGAAAGACATTAAAACTGTGATCGATATCCTGCTTTTTAAGATATTTTTCAAAGTCGGGGGGGAGCTGGCTGCTATCCGTTGGCGGAATCCATTTGCCAAAACATTTGGGCCAGTCGGGACAGCCCATACCACTCTGTGTCATACGCACTACAGCGCCGGCCATGATGACTAAAAAAACGAAAACCAATACAATTTTTGAAAAGCGCAAAAATGCAGGAGAAGTAATCATACAGGTGCAAAGTTATTAAGCAATTCATTTGCTGTTTGATTATTTTTGAAGGGTATGCTATTACCATACTTTCAAAAAGATTTGCCCGAAGCAGGAGTGGATGAAGCTGGCCGTGGCTGCTATGCCGGGCCGGTGTTTGCCGCTGCTGTTATACTTCCACCCGATTTTTTTCACCCATTGTTAAACGATAGTAAACAGGTAAAGGAAAAAGACAGGGAGCAATTGAGGCTGGTTATTGAAAAAAAAAGTATAGCCTTTGCAGTGTGTATGGCCGATGCTGCTGAAATAGACAGGCTGAATATCTTAAAAGCTTCTTTCAGCGCCATGCATCGCAGTATAGATGCCCTGCCTGTAAAGCCGCAGTTGCTGCTGGTTGATGGCAACAGGTTTACCCCTTATCAAAATATACAACACCACTGCATTGTTAAAGGCGATGGTAAATATGCTTCTATTGCGGCTGCCAGTATTTTGGCAAAAACATACAGGGATGCCTATATGCTGCAACTGCACCAGCAATACCCCATGTACGGCTGGGATAAAAACAAAGGCTATGGTACAGCAACCCACCGCAATGCTATTGAAGCACATGGCCTCTGTTCGCAGCATCGAAAAAGCTTTAATATCCTGCCTGCACAAACAAAGCTTTTTACAAATTAAAGTTCGGCCTCACCCCCTTGCTGTATTTTGTTTTAATTAACAGTTTTGGTTTTTAGTTTTTTAAACCGGCGTGTACAATGGCCGTCTGTAATGCAGTAGCCGGTACAATTTTTTTTAAAAACACTAAAAACTACAACAGATGAAAGCAATATTAATTACCGCAATAATGGCCGTACTATTTATATCCACTGCAGGGGCACAACATAAATATGGATATAAGGATCATAATCGCCGGATACAACAGGGAGCCGCTTCAGGCCAGCTTACCAACCGGGAATACCGGCATTTGAAAGCCCGGCAAAATGCCTTAAAGATGCAGGCTTACCGCTATAAAGCCAACGATGGGCGGATAAGCCCCTGCGAAAAAAGGATGCTGAAAAAAGGAGAGCGCCGGCTGAGTAAAAATATTTATAAACAAAAGCACGACAGGCAGCGTCGGTTTATATAAAAACGGTTAGGGCTATACGAATATGCGTTGGTTGGTTGCCGGTAAAGCAGTTGAATGTTACTGTCTTTGCCGGCATTTTTTATTCGTTCCATTCACCGAGGCCCTGCCTTATTACTGTCCATTCCGGGCTGGTACAATCTACAATGGTGGAGGGGGTAATGCCGCCAGGGCCGCCATCAATTACAAAATCTACCAAGTGACCAAAAGTGTCGTAAATCACTTCAGGGGCGGTATACTCCTCTACCATATCTCCGGGCAGCGAAGCACTCAGGATGGGATTTCCTAAAGCTTTAAGTATAGCACTGCAAATTTTATTATCCGGTATTCGAAGGCCAATGGTGTTTTTTTTGCTTTGCAGTATTTTGGGTACCTGCCTGCTTGCAGGCAAAATAAATGTGTAAGGGCCGGGCAGGTAATGCTTAAGTGTTCGGTACAGCGGTGTATCGATGCTTTTGGTATAATCGCTCAGGTGGCTGAGGTCGCGGCAAATAAATGAAAGTTGCGCTTTTTGGGGATCTACTTTTTTTATACGGCATATTTTTTCTATGGCTTTGTGCTGCTGTATATCACAACCCAGGCCATAAATGGTATCGGTGGGGTACACAATTACACCGCCATCTTTGAGGCATTCAACCACCTGCTGTACCAGCCGTGGTTGAGGATTATCAGGATGTATATGTATCAGCATTGCGTAGCGGTATAAACCTGTATTTTATTTGTCAATAACTGTGCCTGCGTAAATTACAATAAATAAGGCAGCCTGCTCAAAAGCGCAGGCAATCCACTACTTTTGCTGCGTTTAAAAATAATAAAACTGTATTCATGTCATTAATTTCAGTAGGCAGTATGGCTTTTGATGCCATCGAAACTCCATT
Organism: uncultured Chitinophagaceae bacterium; assembly: GCA_937873715.1. Classification (GTDB taxonomy): domain Bacteria; phylum Bacteroidota; class Bacteroidia; order Chitinophagales; family Chitinophagaceae; genus Ferruginibacter. The sequence goes on along the minus strand of CALMYJ010000003.1, from coordinate 40,880 downwards.
TGGAAAGGTAGATCGTATTGTTGGCGGCGCAGGTACTTATATCGCTTACGCAGCCAGCTATTTTGTACAACCGGTTCAGCAAATTTCAATTGTAGGGTACGATTTTCCTGCAGAGGAAATGCAGGAACTCAAAAACCGGGGGGTACAGTTAGACGGTGTAGAAGTGGTGCCGGATAAAAAATCTTTTTTCTGGAGTGGCCGCTACCACCTGGATATGAATACAAGGGATACACTGGTTACCGACCTTAATGTATTGGCCGATTTTAACCCCCAGGTACCCGATAGCTACCAGGATGCCGAATTTTTAATGCTGGGCAACCTGGCACCATCAACACAACTTAGTGTTATCAGGCAAATGAAAAAAAGGCCAAAGCTGATAGCGATGGACACCATGAACTTTTGGATGAATATTGCGATGGACGACCTTAAAGCTGTACTGAAAGAAGTGGATGTGTTGATGGTAAACGATAGTGAAGCCCGGGAATTGAGTGGAGAGTATTCGCTGGTAAAAGCAGCAAGGGCAATTATGAATATGGGGCCTAAGTTTTTAGTGATAAAAAAAGGGGAGCATGGTGCTTTGCTCTTTCATGGTAACCAGGCGTTTTTTGCACCAGCACTTCCGCTGGAAGAAGTATTTGACCCCACCGGCGCAGGCGATACTTTTGCCGGAGGCTTTATTGGCCACCTTGCCAAAACACAGGACATCAGCTTTAGCAATATGAAAACAGCCATCATTGTTGGCAGTGCTATGGCCAGTTTTTGTGTAGAAAAATTTGGCCCCAACCGGCTGAAAGAAATCACTAAATCAGATATCGATCAACGCATCAGCGAATTTGTTCAACTGGTGAGTTTTGATATCAACCTAGTGTAAAACAAAGCCATAAAAAAGTTAAGAAATTGTAACCAGTTTGCGGCATTGGTTGTTTTAGATGAATATTGTAGTACAAACTATAAATAATGCTTGAAATAATTGCACTCATATTTCTTTGCCGAAAAAACGGTACACTGGCTGCACAAAAAGGCTTAAAGCCAGGCGTGTGGAAATTGTACACAGTTCTGGCCTGGTTGCTGGCAGAGTTTATCGGCATCGGGCTGGGTTTATCCATGTTTGGCAAAACAAACCTTATAGCTGTAGGTATGGTGGGCTTATTTACCGCTTTTGGCGGCTACCTGCTCATCAAATTTATACTTGAAAATAAGCCCGGTAATTTTACAGATGATGTCAATAAAATTGGCATTGACGATTTGAGGCCGCCTAAAAAATAAATCGAAAACAGTAGCAGGAATGTAAAGTGTTGAGCCTGTTAATGCCACACTGTAATAAAGTTAAAACCAGCCGCAGGCTGGTTTTTTGTTGAGCATGATTTAACGCAATACCATCTGCCTGTCGGCATCCAGCCTAATTAAAATAAACAATAAAATAGTAAATGTAATCAGCGATGAGCCACCGTAACTTAACAGCGGCAGCGTAATGCCAATTACCGGTGCCAGGCCCACGGTAACACAAATATTTACAGCTACATGAAAAAACAAAATACTGGCTACACAGTACGCATATACCCTGCTGAAAGTACTGCGCTGCCGCTCGGCAATTGCAATTATCCGGAGTATTAAACCGAGGTAAAGCAGCAATAGCAGGGTAGTACCCCAAAAACCAAAGTTTTCGCCAACGGAAGTAAAGATAAAATCAGTGTGTTGCTCCGGTACAAAATCGCCCTGTGTTTGAGTCCCTTTTAAAAATCCCTTACCCCAAAGCCCGCCAGAGCCGATAGCAATTTTCGATTGCTTTACATTATAGTTTTGCTGTTCGCTCTTTTTTTGTTTTGCTTTTAATTCTTCAGGACTCAGATTTTCTTCATCGGCTTTATCCGCAAATGGGTTATCAACCCCAACCATGCTAAATATCCTGTCGGCCTGGTATTTTTTAAATACATGCTTAAATGTAAATGGTACGGCAACACCTACAAACAGCGAACAAAAAGCCCAAACGGCCACTATGCCCAAAAGCAGCTTACTATTGCGCCGGATTTGGCGCTTGTTAAAAAACATAACCAGCACTGCCAGTACGGCAAATGTGATGAGTAATGTTTTGGTAGAAAACAATAAAGAGATTACGAGCAGTACTGCCATAGCAGCGCCGAGTATGAGATAAATGGGCGGCAGCCCCTCCCGGTACATGGGTATCAAAAATGAGCAATATACAAGCGCCAGCCCTGTTTCGCCCTGCAGTATTGAAAATATGGCCGGGGTAAATACCAGGCCTGCCGCAATAAGCTGCGCTTTTGGGCGCTTAAAATCCAGGTCTTGCATCGCCAGGTATTTGGCTAATGCCAGGGAGGTAAAAATTTTACAAAGTTCTACCGGCTGCAGGTTCATGAAACCCAGGGGAATCCAGCTTTTTGAACCTTTAATTTCTTTGCCTACTGCAAATGTGGCTATAATTAATAAAATACCTGTTAGGTAAGAAAGGTTGGCCAGGGCTGTAAACAGTTTACTATCGGTTAATACAACAAATACGGCAATGATGATGGCAGCTATAAAATAATAAAATTGTTTGCTATAGTTTTTTTTGAACCCCAGGATGCTTTGCAGTACCTCATCGGTTGCCCGGTACTCCACCGAAAAAATACATAGTAAGCCTGTAACTACCAGTATGGCATACAACCATATTATCAGCCAGTCTACCCCCTTGCCCAGTTCCGGTTGTTTTTGTTGCATGGTTATAATAAAGTTCAGTAGTTTTTTGCCTGCTGTTAGTGGGCTGCACTATCTGCCTGCCCGGGTTTTCGTTTGTCCGATGGCAGTATTGCTTCGGATTTAATAATGCTGTTTTTTGCGGTACTGTCTTTTGGCGCCTGTCGTTTCCTTGTATCTTCTTTATCTTTTTTCATTTTATCCAGTGCGTCTTTCTCTTCTTCTTCATCCATAGTACCCAGGGTATCTTTAATTACCTTGATGTAGCCTTTGGCAATAAGATAGGCCGAATCTTTAGCATGCCTGAGCGAATCTTGCCGGCGTACTTCGGCATATATCCTGGGGGGTATCAGGTTCAGGTTGGAATAATAATTTATCCTTTCCAGCCGGGCTTTATCGGTAATGGAATCTTTCAGGTATTTTTCAATCATAAAGCCTACTATCGGTGCCGCATAAGTGCCACCAAAGCGGCCGCTGTTTTCCACCACACACATAATGGCAATTTTGGGGTCTTCCCTTGGGGCAAAGCCGCAAAAAAAGCCGTGGTTTGGCTGTTTTACACCGCGGTAATAGTTTTCTACCGTTCCCGTTTTGCCGCATACTTTTATGCCTGCCACCCTTGAGGCCATACCGGTACCCCTGTCTACCACACCCTGCATGCCATCATGCACCGCTTCAAAAATACTATCGGGTATATCAATTGACCGGTGCTTATCTTTAAAGTTGGTCAGCAGGCCATAAGTATCGCCACCCTCGATAGAGTCAACCAGATGTGGGGTAATAAACCAGCCCTTATTGGCAATATAAGCCATTTCGTTAGCCACCTGTATAGGTGTTACATCCACTTCGCCCTGGCCAATGCTTACCGAACGGAAGCTGCAAAAATTCCAGTGTCCTTTACCAAATATTTTATCGTAAGTGGCAGGTGTGGGGATATTGCCCTTTTTTTCTGAGGGCACATCTACGCCCAGCCGGTGGCCAAGGCCAAAGGCATACATATAGTTGTTCCATACCCTAAGGCTGCTATCTACATTTGGATATTTGGGGTTGTTGATTACTTTTTGCATCACGTTGGCAAAATACGTGTTGTCAGACAGGGTAATGGCATGCCTCAAATCGAATGTGCCAATATCGAGGCAGCGCATGGGTTTGCCGCAGCCATAAAATGCACCCCCGCAGCTATAGCGTGTGCTGGTGGTAATTACACCTTCGTGCAGGCCTACCAGTGCCTGTAATGTTTTAAAGGTAGAGCCGGGCGAATAGGTGGCGCTAACCGAACGGTTCAGCAGCGGCAGGGTGGGGTCCAGGAGGAGTTGGGTAATATGTTTTTTTCTTTCGGAGCCGGTAAGGAAGCGTGGTTTAAAAGTTGGGCTGCTCACCATACAAATGATACCACCGGTTTTGGGATCGATGGCTACTATGGAGCCAAGCTTGTTTTGCATCAACTTTTCGCCAAGCTCCTGCAATTCAATATCAAGTGAGGTATATAAATTTTGTCCCGCAATGGCGGCTGTATCATACATGCCTTTTTCTAAGCGCTCGGTAAGCCGGTTTTTGTTGTCTCTTTTCCAGTATTCAATACCCCGCTGCCCCATCAGCACTTTTTCGTAAGTACGTTCTATACCCGTTTTACCGGCATAGTCGCCCATCTGGTAACCCTCGCCTTTATGGTTTTTTAAAAAATTTGTATCCACTTCAGAAAGGTAGCCCAGTATATTGCCGCCTGCATCGTAGGGATAGCTTCGTACCGGCCGCTCCTGCAGGTAAAAACCAGGCGCAAATTTGTACATCGATTCGTTGAGCATGGCCATTTTTTCTACCGAAAGCAGGCCATCAAAAGTAGAGGAGCGACTGCGGCCGTTACGAACAATAACATCTACCAGCTTGCGGGCAAATTGTGTACTGTCTAACCCTAATATTTTACAAAGCGCAGCCGTATCGATACCCTTTATTTTGTTGGGGGTTACCATCAGGTCGTACGTTGTGGTGTTTTGTAAAATAGCCCTGCGGTTACGGTCAAATACGATGCCTCTTTCGGGGTAAATTACTTTCCGAAACTTACCCTGGTCGTCGGCCATAATTTTGTACTTGGGCGAAAAAAGCTGCAGGTTGATAATTTGTATAAGAATAATAACAAATACCCCTGCAAAAACAAGGGAAATCACATTTTTTCTCGACTGGTTATATTCAGCCATAATATTTGTATCCCGGGTGGATATTTAAAGTGTAAAAAAGCCAGGGCTGCTTACATGGTATTTGTTCTGAATTTTTGCTTCCGGGCAAATAGCATTTCAGCAATTAATATCAGTAATAAACTTATTGCAGTTGACAACAGCGTTTTAACCACGAAGTACCAAAAGTTTGCAAAATTCCAGGCTTCCAGTAAAAACAGCCAGCCATGATGTACCAGTGTAAGCAGTCCGGTATAAATCATGTATCGTACAAAGCCACCGAGGCTCCGGGCCGAGGGTTCTTCGTAGTTGGCCTCGGCGCCCTCCTGTGGTATGAGTATATTTATTAAAAAGGGGCGGAGGTAGGCAATGAGTACACAGGCGGCAGCATGAAAGCCGGGGCTGTGCCGAAAACTGTCTAAGGTGAAGCCCAGTAAAAAGGCCAAAATCATTTGCCAGCTTCTGGAGGTATTAAAGGGCATCCATAGTACAAACAGGTAATAGATGTAAGGGGTTACCATATAATGCAGGTGTACCTTATCCAGCACAAAAAACTGCACCAGGATGAGCAGCACAAATCGCAATATATTTTTTACCAGTATACTCATTCAATTTACACTTTAATGACCGGCACTTTTTGCTTTGGTTTTTTCCAATAGTTGATTTATTTCGTCTTTTTGCAGGTTTTCGATACTGTATACATACTGCAGGTTATAAAAATTGGCAGCCGATTTAAGGAAAATGATGTAGTTGCTGGAGCCCTTATCCGGCCGCACTTCATCCACCGTGCCTATAATCATCCCATAGGGAAAGGTGGTGGTAAAGCCACTGGTAAGTATGGTATCGCCTTTAGCAACTTTGGCGCTTTTTTTAATGTCAATCAGTTGCAGCCTGTTGGGCTGTAATCCATCCCATATTACCTGGCCGGCATCACCACCGTTTTTTAATTTGGCGCTGATGCGGCTGTCTTTATGCAACAGGCTCATCACTACGGCAAAGTTGGGGCTTACTTCGGTTACAATGCCTACCACACCATTGAGTGGGTCTATCACGCCGGCATCTTTTTGCAATTGCTGGTTGCTGCCCCTGCCCAATACGATATAGTTATTTTGTGCTGTAACGGAGTTGGATACTACTTTAGCCGCTTTGTACTGCCATACCCTCCTGTGGCCCAGTGTATCGTAGGGGATAGAGTCTTTAACGATTTTATTTACCGTATCCTGTTGATGAAAATTACCCGGCAGCAGGTTGCGGAGTTTTTCATTTTCTTCAGTAAGTGCTTTATTGCTTTTGCCTAATTGTAAAAAATTATCGGCCTTATTATATTGCTGGTTTATCCGCCCGGTAATTTCATTCATATAACCCGATGCTATGGCATTATGATAGCGGTTGTAGTGGGCAATCATAATGATACAACCTGCCTGCAGCAGCAGGAAAAAGATGAAATTGAAATACCGCCGTATAAAGAAAAAAACGTTACGCACTCTTCTGATGGTTACTGTTATCGGATAGCGGCAGGTATCAGCGCATCACGAAAGGGTACCTGTCGTAATTTTTAAGGGCTATGCCAGTGCCTCTTACTACGCTTTTTAGCGGGTCGTCGGCCACATGTACCGGTAGTTTTATTTTTGCGGCTATGCGTTTATCAAGCCCACGCAGCAGTGAGCCGCCGCCGGTAAGATAAAGCCCCCTGCGGTAAATATCGCCTGCAAGTTCGGGTGGGGTGGTTTCAAGCGCTTTTAAAATAGCTTCTTCAATTTTGAAGATACTTTTATCTAATGCTTCGGCTACCTCCTGGTAGCTTACAAACACCTGCTTGGGTATGCCCGTTACCAGGTCGCGGCCATTTACGGGTATATCATCCGGTGGATTATCGAGGTCTTTTAAGGCTGCACCTACCTGTATTTTAATTTGCTCTGCGGTACGTTCCCCTATCAGCAGGCTATGGTAGCGGCGCAATGCTTCCATGATATCAGCGGTAAACTCATCACCGGCAATGCGTATGCTTTGGTCGCACACAATACCGGCCAGGGCTATTACGGTAATGCCCGTGGTACCACCGCCGATATCAATAATCATGTTGCCAACCGGTTCTTCCACATCAATGCCAATACCCAGTGCGGCAGCCATAGGCTCGTGAATGAGGTATACTTCTTTGGCACCTGCCTGCTCGGCACTATCCCTAACGGCACGTTTTTCTACTTCGGTAATACTGCTGGGTATGCATATCATCATGCGCCAGCTTGGGGCAAATAGCGGCTTTTTGGGATAGATCATTTTAATCATTTCCCGTATCATCAGCTCGGCAGCATTAAAGTCGGCAATTACACCATCTTTAAGCGGCCTCACCGTGCGGATGCTTTCGTGGGTTTTTTCATGCATCATCAAAGCCTTTTTACCCACGGCCAGTATATTTTTAGGATTGTTTCTGTCGAGCGCAACAATGGAGGGTTCGTTAACCACCACTTCATCGTTGAATATTATCAGGGTGTTTGCAGTGCCTAAATCCATTGCAATCTCCTGCGTGAAAAAATTAAAGAGCCCCATAAATGATATTGAGAAATGTGCAAGAGTAATTAATGTGGGCAAAGTTGGCGGAAATTATTTGAAATAACAACGCTGCCAACTTTATTTTTCAACATTTGGGGGTGCCGGTGTGGATTAGCCCACCAAGCCGGCAAATCAGCCGTAAATAATGCTTGTAAAAGCCAAAGGAATACTGCTAAAAGACAGCTTTACTACAGCTTGTTTTTTCGTGTAATCTTTTACGTTAGTGCTATGTTCTTATTCCTGCGCCCCTTTAAATTCATAGCCGATATCATCCCTGTAGTACATGCCTTCAAAAAACAGGTTTTCGAGGGCATATACGGATTGCTCGGAGGCTTCGGTTGCATTGTCGCCGAAAGAAGTAACGGCCAGTACCCTCCCGCCATTGGTTACAATATCCTCTCCCTCTGATTTTGTACCTGCATGAAAAATAATGGTGCCGTCAATAGCGGTATCAGTAAGGCCTTCAATGAGTTTGCCGGTTTGATATTCGTTTGGATAGCCGGCACTTACTGCCACCACCGTTACTGCCGTTTGTGGGGTAATATCAATTTTTGTTTCAGCAAGTTTGCCTGTACCCAGTGCCATTAATATTTCTACAAGGTCGCTTTCTATCCTGGGCAATACTACTTCTGTTTCAGGGTCGCCAAGGCGGCAGTTGTATTCAATTACAAAGGGCTCGTCATCAACTTTTATCAGCCCTATAAATACAATGCCCTTGTAATCCATTTTTTCTTTATTCAGCCCGTTAATAGTGGGTTGTACCACTTTGGTAATTACCTTTTGCATGAATTCGCCGTTAGCAAAAGGTACTGGGCTTACCGCTCCCATGCCGCCTGTGTTGGGGCCGGTATCGCCCCGGCCTACTCTCTTATAGTCTTTGGCTTCAGGCAGCATCAGGTATTCTTTACCATCGGTAAGCACAAATACGCTTAGTTCTATACCTTTTAGAAACTCCTCCACCACTACTTTTTTACCAGCTTCACCAAATTTGGAGCGTTGTATCATTAACTCAAATTCGGCAAGGGCTTCCAGGTGGTTGTTGCAAATGAGTACACCTTTACCGGCGGCGAGGCCATCGGCCTTTAATACAATGGGCAAATTATGGGTGCGTATGTATTCAATTCCATCGGTATAATTATCGGCTGTAAACTCCCTGTACGCTGCTGTGGGTATACCGTGGCGTTGCATGAATGCTTTTGCAAAAGCTTTGCTGCCTTCCAGTTGTGCAGCTTCGGAGGATGGGCCAATAATATTGATATGTGCAGTGGGCGGAAATTCCCTGAAATAATTACATATACCCCGTACGAGTGGTTCTTCGGGCCCAACAAAAACGAGCGAAACATTATTTTTTAAACAAAAAGAAGCTAGTGAGCTGAAGTCTGTTGGGTGGATAGGAACGTTGGTGCCGCATTGGGCAGTGCCTGTATTGCCCGGGGCTATAAAAAGCTGATCGCACTGGCTACTTTGCTTTAGTTTCCATGCAAGCGCATGTTCCCTGCCGCCATTGCCTATAATAAGGATATTCATGGTTATTGAATTAGTATGTAACGGATAAGATTTTTAAATACGGCGCTAATTTATAACCGCATATCGGGCTAACCATAAGATTTTTATCAACGGCATCTCATATTTATCCCCGGCAGGCAGTAATGGGGCCGCATAGCAATGTTTACTACAGTAAATTTTTACTACTTTGAGTTGTAAAACTTCTTGCAACCAAAACTAATAGTATGACAGATCAGCTTACCGCACAAAAGGGGCATCCTAAGGGCTTATGGGTTTTATTTGGTACCGAAATGTGGGAACGGTTTAATTTTTATGGTATGAGGGCATTGCTCTCCCTGTTTATAGCCAAGGCACTAATGATGGGGGATAAAGATGCTTCAATCATTTACGGTGGTTTCCTGGGGCTTTGTTATCTCACCCCCATGCTGGGTGGATATATCTCGGATAAATATTTAGGCAACCGCAACTGTATATTATTAGGTGGTACTGCAATGGCCATAGGCCAGTTGCTGCTTTTTTTTAGTGCTTCGCTGGCAGCCAATGCCGATGGCACAGTGGCAAGGGCCAATACCGATACAGCCAGGATTGTGATGTGGCTGGCATTGCTGGTCATTATTTTTGGCAATGGTTTTTTTAAGCCCAACATCAGCTCTATGGTGGGCAGCTTATATCCCAGGGAGCAAAAAAATAAATTAGACAGCGCCTTTACTATTTTTTACCTCGGTATAAACGTTGGTGCCACACTGGGCCAGTTTATTTGCCCCTTTTTAGGGGATGTAAAGCATGGCGATTTCAGGGATCTTTCAGCATTTAAATGGGGTTTTTTGGCAGCAGGCATAGCCATGCTAACCGGTACGCTTACCTTCTTTTTTCTAAAAAACAAATACGTGGTTACCCCTGCCGGAGCAACTATTGGCGGCAGGCCCAGGCCTGGCGATATACCCGATGATGAATCGGCCCAGGCAAAGTTTACCGGCCGCAGTATAGTTACGGCACTGGTATTGCTGGTGCTGCTCACCTTCGGGTTTAATTTAATCATGGATGGCCCCGGCGTAAACCCCATTAAAGGTTGGTTGTATCCGTTTATTTTCGGTGCCGGCATCAGTCTTGCCTACCTGATATTAAGTGATAAAACCATCACTAAAGTAGAAAGAGACCGGATATGGGTGCTGTACATTGTTTGTTTTTTTGTGATGTTTTTTTGGGCGGCTTTTGAGCAGGCGGGCTCATCCCTCACTTTTATTGCCGACCAGCAAACCGATACCCGTATATTAGGCTGGGCCATGCCGCCGGCAATGGTTCAAAATTTCAATGGCATTTTTGTAGTAACTTTCGCCATACCTTTTAGCATATTGTGGGTATGGATGAGTAAGAAAAAGATAGAACCCATATCGCCGGTAAAACAGGCCTGGGGCTTATTGCTGATTGCATTGGGCTATTGGATTATTGCCTCGCAGGTAAAAGACCTGGGCACTGCCGGTAAAGTGGGGGTTATATGGCTGATAGTATTATACCTGCTGCATACCTGGGGCGAACTCTGCCTGTCGCCCATCGGCCTGTCGCTGGTGGCCAAGCTGGCGCCCAAGCGTTTTGCCAGCCTGCTGATGGGGGTATGGTTTTTGGGCAACGCCGGCGGCTATGCGCTTACCGGGGTGCTTGGCGCTTTGCTACCACCTACCACCGACCAGTATATTGCCGCAGAAAAAAAGGGGATTGATTTAAAAAGCCTGCTCGATAAAACTGCCGAACCTACTGCTGCCCAGTTACTGGAACTGGCAAGAGACAGGGTGGCTACCACCATCGATTATAAAAAAGCTAAGGCTGCCGGTATTGATTTTGAAAAAATATTAGCTGCCGAAACAGTACAACTTCCTGAAGCAGACCTGCAAAAAATTAAAGAGCAGCAACTGGTTTCCGTTGGGTATCCGGTATTTGTTGGGTTTACACTCAAATCGCTTTACGACTTTTTTATGTTATTTGTAATACTATGCGGACTGGCAGGTATAGTACTGTACGCATTATCTCCTGTTATGAAAAAGATGATGCACGGGGTGCGTTAACAATCAAAAGCAATACTTTAAACAGAAGGCTATTTCACCACCCTGCCCTTCCACTGGTAGCGGCCAAACCTGCCCAGCCAGCCGGCAATAACGGTGTAGAGTATATGAAATGACTGTGCCAATGGAAACCACCACAGCAGCCGGCGGTTATTGAAGAAGGCGGCTACCGGGTAAAGAAAAAATAATTCCACCACTGTTTTCAGCAGCAGCAGGAACAGCCATGCCATAAAAAGGGGGTAGTACGTAGTAGAACTATTGTTGAAGTTGATGAGGCATACTATTGGCATAAGCAGCAGCGCCACGTTAAAAAGATATACCAGCAGCAGCACAGCAAAAATTCTTTTATCCTCATATTTATCGGCCTTGCTGGCCCAGCGTATGCGCTGGTTGAAAAATGCTTTCAGGGTAGGCTGGGGCTGCGTTTGCACAATTACAGCCTTTGATTTAAGAAAGAAAACTTTATCGGGGTACTGCCTGTAAATTTTATGCATCAGCAGCATATCATCGCCGCTGGCAATATGGTTGATGCCTTCAAACCCGTTTACTGTTTCAAAAGCTTTTTTAGTGTACATAAAGTTGGCACCATTGCACATGCTGTGAATGCGTTGATGAACGGATGCGCCGGTGATGCCCTGCAGCGTCATAAAATCAAGCGACTGAAAAATTTGGAGTGGGGAGCCATTGCTGGTAAACTGCACCGGCATGGCGATGCAGGCTGCACCGGTATGCTGGTAAAATGCGGCGATGGTGGCCAGCCATAAAGGCGGTACAGTACAATCGGCATCGGTGGTGATGATGATATCGCCGGCAGATTGCCCTATTGCAGTTTCAATGGCTTTCTTTTTATGTGCCTGCGTACCGGCATCCTGCGGCAATGCGATTACCCGTACATTTTTGTTGCCGTATTGCCGGGCAATAGCGGCAGTGGCATCGGTGGAGTTATCGTCAACAACAATTATTTCGAAAGCATGAGCAGGGTAGCGCTGTTGGGTAACACTATTTAAGCAGGCAGCAATATTAGCTGCCTCATTGCGGGCCGGGATGATGACGGTGATGACTGGCCATGCTTCGGTGGTACCGGTTGCTGCGGTAAAGGGTGGTATGCTGCGCCAGCTTAAGGCATAATATATAATGAGTGCTGCATAGCAGGTAAAAAGCAGCAGCGAAACAATAATAAGTGTAACCATCATTGCGGCTCAAAGGTATGTGGCTGAAGAGTGCGACGCAACGATGCTGCCATGAAATTATTCGGCCGGGTACATAAAAAATGCGGCCAACTTTTTAGCAAATCATTTTTTTGGATAATTCAGGTGAATGGCTAACTTTGTTTAGTTGCATAAACAACTATATGCCAAACAACCAATTTAAGAAAGGCGAATTATACAGTTTTATTACGGGTAAAGCCAGCACGGCCATAGCCCGGCGGCTGCAAAAAAATTTTAAGCAGGCGGGTATTGATATTACCATTGAGCAGTGGAGTGTGCTGTATCATTTGTGGAAGGAAGATGGCATGAGCCAGCAGCAGTTGTGCGATGCCACCTTCAGGGATAAGCCCAGCATTACAAGGCTGGTGGATAACCTGGAGAAACTGAAACTGGTAAAACGGGTACCCAGTAAAGAAGACCGGCGGATGAATATGGTGTACCTTACTAAAGATGCCGAACAATTGCAGGAACAAACCATGGAACTGGCTAATCAAACCCTGAACGAAGCGCTGGAAGGCGTAACCCACGGGCAGGTAGAGATTGCCAAAGAGGTATTGCAGATGGTGTATGATAATTTGAAATAGGGCAGGTTGCCAATACCAGCATCCAGCATCCAGAAACCAGTATCCAGAAACCAGCATCCAGTATCTTCTTCATATTTCGTAAAATAAAATTTGCTCCATATGAGTACACAAACAACAGCCACAGCACTCAAAGGTGGTGAATGGCTAATAAAAGAAAGCAGTGCGGTTGACACATTTACACCTGAAGATTTTAGCGAAGAGCAACTGATGGTAAAAGAAATGTGCCTGCAGTTTTTGTCGGCAGAAATACACCCCATTGTGGATCGTATAGATAAGCTGGAGCCGGGCCTGATGCCGGCGCTGATGGATAAAGCCGGGGAGCAGGGACTTCTGGGCGCCTCCATACCAGAGGACTTTGGCGGTCTGGGTAAAGATTTTATTACAGCCACCTTGATTAACGAAGGCCTGGGCGGCGGCTATTCTTTTAGTGTGGCCATTGCAGCACATACCGGTATTGGCACCTTGCCCATTTTGTATTTTGGCAATGACGCACAAAAACAACAATACATTCCCAAATTAGCCACCGGCGAATATAAAGGGGCGTATGGCCTAACCGAGCCCAACAGCGGCAGCGATGCCCTTGGTGCAAAAACAACGGCGGTGCTGAGTGCCGATGGAAAGCATTATATCCTTAACGGCCAAAAATGCTGGATAACCAATGGGGGCTTTGCGGATATCTATACTGTATTTGCAAAAATTGATGGCGATAAATTTTCAGCGTTTATAGTTGAACGTGGGTTTGAAGGATTTACCCAGGGTGCCGAAGAGCATAAGATGGGGATTAAGGGTTCTTCTACTGTACAGTTATATTTCCAGGATTGTAAAGTGCCTGTTGAAAACCTGCTGGGTGAAGTGGGCAAAGGGCATATCATTGCCTTTAATATTTTAAATATCGGCAGGCTAAAACTGTGTGCCGCAGCTATGGGTGGCGCCAAGCTGGCACTTAGCGGCACCATTGAATATGCCAAAACCCGTGAACAGTTTAAAACAGCCATTGCCAATTTTGGTGCTATAAAACATAAACTGGCCGAATGTGCCATTAAAATATTTGCGGCCGAAAGCGCCCTGTACCGCACTAGTAAATGGATAGACGACAAAGAAGTGGAACTGAAGGCTTCAGGCAAACCCTTTAATGAATCGTTGCTTGGTGCCGCTGAAGAGTATGCTGTGGAGTGTGCCATGCTGAAAGTGCTGGGCAGCGAAGTGCTGGATTTTGTGGTAGATGAGGGCGTGCAGGTATTTGGTGGCAACGGCTTTAGCGATGAGTATATGATAAGCCGGGCCTACCGGGATAGCCGCATTAACCGCATATACGAAGGCACCAACGAAATAAACCGCCTGCTTACCGTGGATATGATTTTGAAAAGAGCGATGAAAGGTAAAATTGATTTGATGGGCCCGGCTACAGCCGTAGCTAAAGAACTGATGAGCATACCCGACTTTGGCAATGAAGATGAGGGGGCATTTGCAGCAGAGAAAAAATTAATCATCAACCTTAAAAAAGCCATACTGATGGTGGCCGGTGCTGCCGTACAAAAGCTGATGATGAAGCTGAGCGATGAGCAGGAAATACTGATGAACATAGCCGACATGGCCATTGAAACCTTTACCGCCGAAAGCACCCTGCTGAGGCTAATGAAAATGACGGATAAAAATGGGGCAGCTAACAGCAGTGTATATGCGGATATGATGCAATGTTACCTGAATGATGCAGCCGATAAAGTAAATAAAGCCGGAAAAGAAGCCATCAATGCTTTTGCCGAAGGCGATGAACAGCGCATGATGCTGCTGGGCCTCAAACGGTTTACAAAGGCTCAGCCCTTTAACAGTAAGGATGCCAGAAGAAGGATTGCCGGGCGGCTGATTGCAGATGGGAAATATGCGTTGTAGCAGCGTTTTAACAGGCAAAATGTTAATAAGAAAAAGAGCGGCTTACTCTTTTCGCAAATTATAATTGGGTTATATTAATGTGTAAAATATATTTGCATCTTAAAAAACTAAAATGAAAAAACTAATTGTACTGGCATTTTTTAATCTGTTGGCATTTGCAGGTTTTGCCCAAAACGATAAAATGGTAAAACATTCCGGAGAAACCCTTGAAGTAAAAATTGTAAAAGTTGGTGAAGATGTAATTACTTACAAATATCCCGGTGAAGATGCAGAACAAACAATCAGCAAACTGGCTGTAGCCACAATTACCTACGCATCTGGCCGTAAAGAAGAGGTTAGTGAAAAAATTGTTATTAGTGGTAAAGATGATTGGGAAAAAGTTCAAATTCTTACCGATAAAAGCCAGGTAGTAGGCTTAAAAAAGGGTGAAGAAGTGAAAGGAAAAACTGCCGGATTCATCTCTTACAATACCGCAAGCACAGCAGATAAAAAAGCAACAAGGCGTATTAAAGAAGCTGCTGCAGAGGCAGGCGCTCCCTTTATCCTGATGGTGTCTGATAAAAACGACAACTTTGGGGTTAAACAGTCTATAAAAAATGGTGTTACATATACGTATAAATAATCTGCTCAATTAACTTTTTATAAAGGGGGCTTCGGCCCCCTTTTTTATTACATTCGGTTTTAAAAAATAATATTCCCGGATGCGACTGTTACTCCATATTTTTTTTCTGCAACTCTTTTATGCTTCTGCAACGGCGCAAAAACTAACTGAACCGATAATAAAGCTGGTGCAGCCTTACAAAACAGCCAATACAGTAAGTAATGCCAAGCAGTTTATTACCGGATCTACCTGTAAGCAGTGTAGTATAACCGTAAATGATAAACCCATAAAAGTTTACAGTACCGGGGCATTCGCAATTGAACTGAACCTGAAACCCGGTGACAGCACTTTTACCATTAAGGCAGAATCAGGTGGCAAAACTGCCCTAAAAAAAATCAGTTACACGTATACGGTACCTAAGCCAGCCGTACCGGTAAAAACCCTGGCCATAGAAAGTATAGAAGTATTTCCCGAAGGCAGCCTGTCGCTGCAGCCGGGTGATAAAATACAGTTTAAAGTAAAAGCACTGCCCCGCTGCCAGCTCACTACCATCAATGACGCCGTACTGCAGGAAATGCCTTTATCCTTAACCAAAGGCATGCCCGGCATTTACCAGGGCGAATACAGCATACAACCCACTGATAGTTTTTTTTTAATCAACCTGCCCTTTACTTTAACCGATTCGCTGGGGAACAGCACCACTAAAGCAACTAAAAGTTTGTATTCAGTAATGTCGGCCTATACCCCCGATGTGGCCAAAACAAAAGGGCGGCTGGCTCACCTGGAATACGGCCTGGGCAACGACAGGCTGGGCGGCGCAAAAGTAGGCTACCTGGATAGCAATGTGCTGCTAAAAGTAATTGGTAAAGTGGGCAGCGATTATAAAATACAATTGGCCAAAAACCGAACGGCATACATACCGGAGGAGCATGTGGAGTTGATGCCGAAGGGAACATTTGCCCCCAATTCGCTTACCGATAAATGGAATGTGTATGGCGATAGCGTGTACGATTATGTGAAAATTGGATTGTTTGCACGGCTGCCTTATCAAAGCTTTCAGTTAATACATCCATCCAGGATTGTGGTGGATATATTTGGAGCCACCAACAATACCAACTGGATAACACAACTGCAAAGCACCAAAGAAATTGCTGCAGTGGATTATGAGCAGGTGGCCGATGATATTTTTCGGGTAACGATACAATTAAAACACCATCAGCATTGGGGGCATAGTATTTACTACAGTGGCAACAGCTTAGTGATACGGGTAAAACAACAGCCGCAGCATTTGTTGTTAAAAAATTTAACCATTGCTGTAGATGCCGGTCATGGCGGCAGCAACAATGGAGCCGTTGGCGCTACCGGTGTATATGAAAAAGAAATTACGTTAGCACTTTCACTCAAATTGCAGCAGGCATTAAAAAAAGAAGGCGCCAAAGTGATGATGACCCGTGAAAACGAACATTTTTTTGATAATAAGGAACGCATACTTTTTTACAGGGACAACCAGCCGGATTTATTACTAAGTATTCATCTTAATTCCTCCGAAGATCCCTTCCGGGCAGGTGGCACAAGCACCTACTACCGTTACATTGGCTTCCAGCTTTTAAGCCTCACCATTTATAAGCGCCTGCTGGAACTTGGCCTCAAAGAGTATGGCAATACCGGCAGTTTCAATTTTATGCTCAACAGCCCTACGGAATACCCTAATGTACTGATAGAAACTTTGTTTATCAGTAACCTTGAAGAGGAAGAGAAAATTCTCAACAATGATTTTCAGCAGCAGATGGTAGAAAAGATTATAGAGGGCATTAAAGATTTTCTGCAGGGCTGCAGCAATGAATAAGCGTTATCGGGGGTATTTTTATAGTGCTAAAATGTTGTACTTTTAAAAGTGCAGATTCCTTCACTCGTACATACTTTACTGTTATCTATTGCGCTTTTTCAGGCCGTATTCATCCTGATACAGTATATTATTTTTAAACGAAAAGAATACCTGTATTATATCCTTTACATCCTTTGCATCAGCACATATATTTATAATTGCCTCGAAATACAAATTAACCTTACCGGCTACTCCCTGGCCTACCCCTACCTGCAACGGCTGCTCGATGTGCCTATGCTGGCGCTGGCGTTTTACCTGTACGTACATTTTGGCAGCAGGTTTCTTGACATTACCCCTGCCCGCAAGGCATACCTGCCGGTGATTATTTTTAAGGCTTTTGTGCTTACTGTAATGGTTGCATTTGCAGCATTTGTGCCTTTAGGGATAGATATGGCTACGGCTAATGTTGTATTTATGGTGTGTAGTCCTTTTATGTTTGGTGTGGCTGTTTGGATACTATATGTTTTATATAACGAGGGAGGGGCGCTTGATTATTTTGTAATTGGCGGCGGCCTTATGATAGCATTGGGCGGTATTAGCGGCATTGTGGTGGCAGCCACCAGCAGGCAGTTGGGCATTGGCAACCCAGCAGTATATTATCCCATGGAGATTGCTGTATTGCTGGAGTTATTGTTGCTGAATACAGGCCTCATTTTTAAATCGAGGCTGTTGGAAAAAAACGTGATACAATCACAGCAACAGTTGATAGATGAATATGAACGTAACGAGCAGTTGATGAAAAAGCTTTCGGGCATCAGGCAAAAAATTTCCAGCGATTTGCACGACGATATCGGGGCGTCGCTCAGCAGTTTGCATATTTACAGTGCACTGGCCGAAAATATTTTTGACCAGAAACCCGGCAAGGCCAAAGAGCTGCTGCGGGAAATATCCACTAATACACAGCAGGTGATGGACAGGATGGGTGATATAGTATGGGCTATGCAGTCGGCTGCAGATGAGCACCTCACTATTGAAGCCAAGATAAAAAACTACGGCAGCAGTTTACTGGCCGCCAAAAACATTAAATGTATATACAATATTGCGCCGGATGCTACCTTGCGTATTACCAATATGGAAGCCAGGAAAAACATCCTGCTTATGATTAAAGAAGCATTGAATAATGTGGCTAAGTACAGCGCAGCCGATACGGCTGAAGTAAACTTATATATGGATAGCAGCAACCTGGTGGTAACCATTAAGGATAATGGCAAAGGATTCAACACGGGCACTGTCATTTTGGGTAATGGCATTCGCAATATGCAGCACCGTGCCCAAATACTTGGCGGTATATGTACAATACTTACTGCCCCGGGGCATGGCGTTACGCTAACCTGCTTATTGCCTATCGCTAATATTAGTGATACCTGATAATATTTTTATTGTTGACATTTACAGCTTATGATTAAAGTGGTAATATACGATGATAACGATGCCCGGCGCAAAAGCCTCGAAGTGCTGCTGCAATTGAGTGAGGGGGTTGAATGTATAGGCGCTTTTACCAATTGCAGCCATGTAATTGCTGATATGGAAGCGCTGCAACCCGATGTGGTGTTGATGGATATTGAAATGCCTGTGGTAAACGGTATTGATGGGGTAAGGTTAATTAAGCAATATTATCCCGGTATAAAAATCATCATGCAAACAGTGTTTGAAGACAGCGATAAAATATTTGCCGCCCTGCAGGCCGGTGCCGAAGGGTATATTTTAAAAAGCACCCCGGCACCCGGTATTATACAAAGCATTACAGATGTATATAAAGGCGGTGCGTTTATGACGCCTAGTGTAGCATTGAGGGTAATGAAATACTTTAATACAAAGCCTGCGCCTGAGCACAGCAGTGCAAGCCTTACTACCAGGGAAAAAGAAGCCCTGAAATATCTTACCGAAGGCCTCAGCCATAAAATGGTGGCCGATAAAATGGGCATCAGCTATTTTACCGTAAATGCTCACGTAAAAAAAATTTACGAAAAACTGCAGGTACATTCAGTAGGGGAAGCAATATCCTATGCCTTAAAGAATAATATTGTTTAGTACGCCGGGTGCTTTATAAATTGGCGACCCTTTTTACTACAGCCAGCCTGTACTTTTTTTTCTTGTACTACTGCGGCCCCCTAATCCCAAAGCACCCAGCAGGCTGCGTACAATAGTGTTGCCTGCGGTACGGACCATACTTTTTACCACGCTGTTGCTGGTTACTTTTTCAAATGTGGAAGGTTCGGTTTTTTTTGTAGTGCTGGTTTTTGCAGTGTTGTCCTGTGTTGTTTTTGCTGCGGCTTCTGCTAACTTGGCGGTAAGCATTTCATACGCACTGTGGCTGTCTATTACCTGGTTGTATTTGGCCACCAGCCTCGATTTGCTTACAATCGCATCAATCTCGGCATCGGTTAGTACATCCATACGGCTGCGTGGGGCACACAGCATTACATGGGCCAAAGGTGTGGGTATGCCTTTTTCGTTGAGCATGGTTACTAAGGCTTCGCCAATACCTAACTGCGTAATTAAATCTTCAGTTTTATAAAAATCAGTTTCAGGATAGTTTTGTGCGGTTTGCTTTATCAGTTTGCGGTCGGCGGCAGTAAAGGCACGCAGGGCATGTTGTATTTTCATGCCCAGTTGTGCCAGCACGCTGGCCGGTACATCCATCGGGTTTTGTGTACAAAAGAAAATACCGATGCCCTTGGATCGGATGAGTTTTACAATCGTTTCTATCTGCTGCAGCAAAGCGCTGCTGGCTTCCTGGAAAATTAAATGTGCTTCGTCGATAAACAGTACCAGTTTTGGTTTATCCATATCGCCTTCTTCGGGGCAGGTGGCATATAACTCAGCCAGCATTTGTAACATAAATGTGGCAAACAGTTTAGGCCTATCCTGCAATTCGGTTACCCGTAAAATATTAATCATACCCCGGCCATTGCTGTCTGTACGCATCAGGTCGTCTACCTCAAAACTTTTTTCACCAAAAAAAATATCCGCACCCTGCTGCTGCAGTTCAATCACTTTGCGCAAAATAGTGCCGGTACTGCTGGTAGATATTTTGCCATAGGTTTTTTCCAGCTCGGCCTTACCTTCATCGCCGATATATTGCAGCACTTTTATAAAATCCTTTAAGTTCAGCAGGGGCATTTGGTTATCATCGCAGTATTTAAAAATCATGGCTACCACGCCGCCCTGGGTATCGTTCAGCTCCAGGATTTTGCTCAGCAGCACGGGGCCAAACTCACTAACGGTAGCCCTTAGCTGCACACCCTTTTTTCCGCTCAGTGTAAGCAGTTCGGCAGTATATTGGGCAGGTGTGTATGCAATGCCTAATTTCTGGTAGCGTTCTTCAATTTTTGCATTAGTGCTGCCCATGGCGGCAATACCACTCAGGTCGCCTTTAATATCCATCAGCAGGGTAGGTACACTGTTATCGCTTAAAAACTCACTGATTACCTGCAGGGTTTTTGTTTTGCCTGTACCGGTAGCACCGGCTATCAGCCCATGCCGGTTCATTGTTTTCAGGGGTAAAAAAATGGGGGCATCTGCAATTACCTCGCCATCCAGCATGGCAGCGCCAATTTGTACTGCTTCGCCTTTAAAACTGTACCCGTTTTTTATTGCCCCGATAAAAGCTTCATGATTTGCCATACCTGAAATTTACCGAAAGATACAACTTGCTGTTGCTTGCAAAAATTTTCGGCAGACTGTAATAAATTATTTTTTAAGGCTACCAATAGGCAGGCCATACCGTTTATCAAACTAAAAACGCATGGCTGTGTTACTCATCTTCTATATGACTAAATTTGAACAATAACTAAACAACATTATGAAGCAAAAAATTTTTTACCTGCCGCTGCTCCTGTTTGTACAGGTGGCAACCGCTCAAAAAGTAGCCTTTACAGAATATAAGCTCAAAAATGGCCTGCATGTAGTGTTGCACCAGGATAAATCGGTGCCGGTGGTAGCCACCACCGTAATGTATCATGTGGGCAGTAAAGATGAAGATCCCAATCGCACCGGCTTTGCCCACTTTTTTGAACACCTGCTGTTTGAAGGCAGCGTAAATATTAAAAAAGGGGAGTTTGATAAAATTGTAAGCAGCGCCGGCGGACAGCATAATGCCAATACCACACAGGACAGAACTTTTTATTACGAAGTATTCCCCTCAAATCAACTGGCTACCGGACTTTGGCTTGAAAGTGAACGCATGCTGCATCCTGTAATTAATGAGGTAGGTGTAAAAACACAGAATGAAGTGGTAAAGGAAGAAAAACGAATGAGGGTGGATAACCAGCCTTATGGTAATTTTTTGGTAGAAGTGATGAGCCGCTTATTTACCAAGCATCCTTATCGCTGGGTGCCCATTGGCAGTATGGAACACCTGGATGCCGCCACACTGGATGAATTTAAAGCGTTTAATAAAAAATTTTATTTTCCCGGCAATGCCGTACTGGTAATAGCAGGCGATATTGATATTACAGCTACAAAGCAGTTGGTAGAGCAGTATTTTGGCGATATACCGGCTGGTACTCCCCTTGTTCGCCAAAAAATTGTGGAAGCCCCAATCACTACGGAAATTATAGATCCCGCTTATGATGCCAATATACAGGTACCTGCCGTGCTTGCTGCCTATCGTATACCGGGTATTACCAGCAAAGAATCGGTAGCACTTGAGATGGCTTCGGCCGTACTGAGCCAGGGCAACAGCAGCCGTATGTATAAAAAAATGGTAGACGAAAAAAAGAATTCGCTGCAGGTGGGTTCATTTAGCTATGCGCTGGAAGATTATGGAGCATACCTCACTTACGCATTGCCTAATAACGATACGCCATTGGATACCCTGGTAAAAGATATGGATGATGAAATTGTAAAATTGCAACAAACATTGATAAGCGAAACAGAGTTTACCAAACTGCAAAACCAGTTTGAAAACGATTATGTAGGCAAAAACAGTAAAATGCTGGGCCTTGCCGAAAACCTCGCCAAAGGATATACTTTTCATAACAACACCAACTATATTAATACCGAACTGGATGAAATACGAAAAGTAACCCGGCAGGATATTCAGGATGTAGCCAAAAAATACCTGAACAAAAACCAACGGGTGGTACTGTTTTATTTACCTAAATCATAAGCACTATACCGATAAAATCATACTGCATGAAACATACATTCAATTATATACAAAAGCATAAAGCGTTACAGGGTTGCAGCTTTATCACATTAATTTTTATACTGGTGGGTATATTTTTTATACAACCTGCCACAGCGCAAACCAAAAAAATTGACCGCACCAAAAGGCCGGTAGCAGGGCCTGCACCTGTAGTTACCATTAAAGAGCCTGCCCAGTTTAACCTGCCCAATGGAATGACTGTACTAGTGGTTGAAAATCACAAATTACCAAGGGTGAGGGCCACATTGAATATCGACTTTGGCCCGGTAAAGGAAGGCGATAAAGCAGGCCTGCTCGATTTAATGGGCAATATGTTATCAGAAGGTACTACCAGTATGCCTAAAGATGCCTTTGATGAAGCTGTTGATATTATTGGTGCCGATGTTAATCTTAACGCCGGCGGTGGCACGGTAAGTGCATTAACACGCTATTTTGATAAGGCATTTAGCCTTATGGCCGATGCAGTACGGAACCCGGCTTTTACACAGGAATCGTTTGATAAACTAAAATCAATGACTTTAACGGGTTTGAAAGCCAATGAAAAAAGTGCCCCGGCTATTGCCGACAGGGTATACGAAGCATTGAGCCACGGTAAACAAACTGCCCTGGGCGAATTTACTACCGAGGAAACCGTAAAAAAACTCACACTGGCCGATGTAAAGGATGCCTATAATAATTACATCACACCATCCCGTTCGTACTTGATTTTTGTAGGAGATATAACCCCGGCAGCAGCTAAGGCACTGGCCGAAAAAGCATTTGGCAGTTGGAAAGGAAAGCAGTTATCCCTTCCCGTTATTCCCCCTGTGGAAAACCCCGGGAGAACCGAAATTAATTTTGTAGACATGCCCACAGCCGTTCAGGGCGAATTAAGGATAGGCAACCTGGTGAACAACCCTATGAATAATAAAGATTATCATGCCCTGCTGCTGGCGAATCATATTCTTGGCGGTGGATCAGAAAGTAAATTGTATACCAACCTCAGGGAAAAACACGGCTTTACTTATGGTAGTTATTCCAAAGTGGGCAGTGGCCGTTTTCAAAACACATTTACTGCCTCTGCTGCAGTACGTACCGATAAGGTAGACAGCGCTACTGCCGAACTGTTTAAAGAAATATTGAACATGCGTGACGGTAATATTACTGCAGAGGAACTCAGTAATGCCAAGGCTAAATACAACGGCGCTTTTGCCATTGGAATGGAAGACCCTGCAAGAACCGCAGAATACGCCTATACTATTTTGATCAACAGCTTACCCAAAGATTTTTACAGCACCTACCTGCAAAAAATTAATGCAGTTACCCTGGATGAAATAAAAGCGGTGTCAAAAAACTATTTCAGCGAAAGCAATTCGAGGATTGTAATTGTGGGCAATGCGGCTAAAATTATTCCTAAACTGATGCGGCTGGGTTATCCTATAAAAAAATATGATCGTTTTGCAGAGCCAGTGCCGGATAAGCCTGTAGAAGTGAATGCCGGTGAAACCAACAAAACCACCGATAATATTTCGGCATACGAAATCATTGAAAGTTACCTGAAAGCTGTAGGTGGTAAAGAAGCCATAAAAAATGTAAATACCATCACCGCTACCATCAGCCTCGATATGATGGGCCGCAGTTTTGAAGGCGTAGATAAAAGGATGAACCCCAACAAACAATTTACAGAATTGAAGATGGGTAGCATGACAATTATGAAACGGGTGTTTGATGGCAAACAGGGATACATGCAGCAGGGGCCGCAAAAGAAAGAATTTAATGAGCAGGAAATTAAAGAAGCCTTGGATGAAAAGGGCGTAATTCCTCAATTATTTTACATGACGGATGCCGGTTACAAAACCGATTACCTGGGTACCGGTAATACCAATGGGGAAGCTACATACCGCCTTAAAGTAACCATGCCCAGCGGAAAGGTATCGATACAGGAGTATGCGGTAAAAACGGGGTTGTTGTTAAAGGAAGAGTCTGTAACAGTAATCCAGGAACAAGAGATAGCCGAAGTGGTAGAATATAAAGACTATACCAAGGCAGGACCACTGTTACTGCCTGCAGAAATTACCCGGAATACCGGTGGCCAGGAGTTTACCATTAAATTATCCGGCTTTAAGATTAATGAAGGTGTAACTGAAAACGATTTTAAATAAACTTTTTAATAAGCCTACAAGGAGCCATCCGCCATTAGGTGGGTGGCTTTTTTTATAAAAGCCTTTAACAAAAAATTAGGCGCTATATTAGCTGCATCAAAAATGAATTATATTTATTTGTTCTAAAACTTATAACATGGAAACAGGCAAACCCAAAATACTATTGTGTGAAGACGATACCAACCTGGGCATGGTACTCAAAAACTACCTGGAGCTGAACGATTATGACGTAATTCTTGAAAGGGATGGAAGGCTTGGCCTCGCTGCATTTCAGCGTGAAAAATTTGACATCTGCCTGCTGGACGTGATGATGCCCAATATGGATGGCTTTACATTAGCAGAAGAAATAAGGGATATTAACCCGGATGTGCCGCTTTTCTTTTTATCAGCTAAAACCATGAAGGATGATATCATCCAGGGCTATAAGCTTGGAGCCGATGATTATATCACCAAGCCATTTGATAGTGAAGTACTGCTGCTTAAAATTAAAGCGATACTCAAGCGCAACGAAGAACTTCACAAAGAGGAAGTTAATGCAGAATACGACTTGGGTAAATACCATTTTAACCCACGCCTGCGTGAATTAACCATCGAAGGCAAAACGCAGGTACTGTCGCCCAAAGAAAGTGAACTCCTTAAGATGATGTGCGAATACAAAAACGATTTACTGCCAAGGGAAGCGGCGCTAAAGCGTATATGGGGCAGCGATACCTACTTTAACGGCCGCAGCATGGATGTATATATCGCCAAGTTGCGTAAATACCTTAAAGAAGACTCAAGTATTGAGATTGTGAATATACACGGCAACGGCTTTAGGCTGGTGGTGCCGCAATAATGCCTGCAAAAAATATTTTAATTCAATCATCCGCCCCACGGCGGATTTTTTTTTCAGGGTATTATAAAACTCTGGGTATCTGTTTCAGCTAAATAAACTGCCGGGACTGCTTGGCGCTGCTTTACCAAGATGCGTATAGGCTTTAG
The DNA here is from genome assembly GCA_937873715.1 of uncultured Chitinophagaceae bacterium. Taxonomy (GTDB): domain Bacteria; phylum Bacteroidota; class Bacteroidia; order Chitinophagales; family Chitinophagaceae; genus Ferruginibacter. Next base: position 15,460 of record CALMYJ010000003.1, on the reverse strand, counting down.
CGGTAGCCTCACGGCCACGGGCTGTACGTTGTATAAATCCCTCTTGTATCAGGAAGGGTTCATATACTTCTTCCAGTGTGCCGGGCTCTTCGCCTACGGCAGTGGCAATGGTGGTAATGCCCACCGGGCCACCTTTAAACTTTTCGATAATGGTGCTTAATATACGGTTGTCCATGTCATCCAGTCCATGCTCATCCACATTAAGCGCTTTAAGGGAGTGCTGGGTAATGCCCAGGTCAATTTTACCATCATTGAGTACCTGTGCAAAATCCCTCACCCGTCGCAATAAGCCATTAGCAATACGTGGTGTGCCCCTGCTGCGGCGGGCAATTTCGCCGGCAGCTTCATTGTTGATAGTAGTATTTAAAATAGCCGCACTACGGGCTACAATTTTTTGCAGGGTTTGTGTATCATAATATTCCAGTCTTGATTTTATGCCAAACCTGGAGAGTAGCGGTGCGGTAAGCAGGCCGCTACGGGTGGTAGCGCCAATAAGTGTAAACGGATTTAGATTTATTTGTACACTGCGGGCATTGGGGCCGCTGTCAATCATAATATCTATGCGGTAATCCTCCATAGCGGCATACAGGTATTCTTCCACCACGGTGCTCAGCCGGTGTATCTCATCAATAAACAATACATCGTTGGGCTCAAGGTTGGTAAGCAGTCCGGCCAGGTCGCCGGGCTTTTCAATAACAGGGCCGCTGGTTTCTTTAATTTGTACGCCGAGTTCATTGGCCACGATACGGCTCAAGGTTGTTTTGCCCAATCCCGGGGGGCCATGAAATAAAATATGATCAAGTGCTTCACCCCTGATTTTAGCAGCTTTTATAAAAATGCGCAGGTTTTCTACCGTTTGCAACTGGCCCGAAAAATCAGTCATTTCGTTGGGCCGGATATTGTTTTCAAATTCCCTGTCGGCAGCGCTCAGTGCAGCAACATTCGTATTTAAGTTGGGATTTGCCATGCTGTAAATTTAGGTATAGCAGAGGGAAGCTATAAAATTTTTTTGTCCATTATTTGTATATACAAATTAAATGTATTTATTTTGCTTTTATGAAAGCAAGCGAAAGCAGGTTTTGTCAGTGTCTTTATTTTTCGAGCAATGCTTTTGCCCGAAAGGTGGAAAAGTTGGCCGCTGAAAGCTGGAAGAGAGTGGAGCTTTCGCCCAGCCATGCTTATTTACTTTTGCTTGCCATTGAAGAACCAGGTATTCAGCCATCAACCATTGTAAACCATTTGCTGCTTACTCCCAGCACTATTACCCGGCTGATTGAAAAGCTGGAAGGTAAAAAACTGGTAGTACGTACAAATGAAGGTAAGATTACCAATATATATCCCACACCCAAAGCTAAGGCGATGCTGCCCGAATTAAAGGACTGTCTTGCCCATTTTTACCAGGCTTATACCGCAATACTTGGTAAAGAAGAGAGTTCAAAAATGGTGGGCAACATGAATAAACTTGTAGACAGATTGCCAGAATAATTTTTTTCACTCAATATTTGTATATACAAACAACTAAAACTTTAAAACGATGAAGTACGTAATTACCGGAGGTGCAGGTAATATCTCCAAACCATTAACGCTGGCCTTACTTAAAGCCGGGCATAATGTAACTGTTATTGGCCGCAATGCCGATAATTTAAAAGCATTAACTGCTGCAGGTGCCAGCGCAGCAATTGGCTCGGTTGAGGATGTGCAATTTTTAACACAGGCTTTTGCAGGGGCAGATGCTGTGTATACGATGGTGCCTCCCCGCTACGATATTACGGCCAACTGGAAAGCTTATATAGGACAGGTTGGCGCCAACTACCGTGATGCCTTGAAGAACAGTGGCGTAAAATATGTGGTTAACCTGAGCAGTGTGGGAGCACATTTAGCTGATGGCTGCGGGCCTGTAAGTGGGTTACACCTGGCCGAGTTGGCTTTAAATGAATTGGAAGGGATTGCTATTTTACATCTGCGTCCTGGTTATTTTTTCTCCAATTTTTTTGGGAATACTAATATGGTACGGCAAATGAATATTTTGGGCAGCAACTTTGGCGGGCCGGGATTTAAACTGGTACTTTCGGCTACAGATGATATTGCGGCAGTGGCTGCAAATGCTTTATTAAACCACAATTTTACAGGGCATGCATATTTGTACCTGGCAAGCGATGTACGCACTACAGATGAGATAGCAACAGTATTGGGTGAGGCCGTTCAAAAGCAACATTTACCCTGGGTAACTTTTACGGATGAGCAGGCCTTATCAGGTATGTTGGCGGTGGGCTTTACCGAAGAAATTGCACAAAACTATGTTGAAATGGGCCGTGCTATCAGCAGTGGTGCCATGATGGAAGATTACTGGAAAAGTGAGCCGGTATGGGGCAACGTGAAACTGGAAGATTTTGCAAAACAGTTTGCCGCAGTTTACCTGCAGGGCAATTAACCCGATAGTATTGTACTTAGACTTTTTAAAAGCCTGCTAATTTCAAGCAGGCTTTTAAATTTAATTTTAGTGTGCATGCTGTACTACATCAATATGCTTGCCCAGCCAGTAAAATGCTGCCATCGCCAACAGGCCTAAGCCAATTGCAGCCAGCAACAGGCCAGTGGAGTGAAATTGAATATTTTTGCCGCCATTTTTTGAATGTGCCATTGTTTTGGGTTTAGTTTTTTAAAAATAATACCTGCCAAAAATAGTATTTTGCTGTATTTGAACCTTAGCCGCCATATTATTAAAAAATTACAGGAGCAAATGGGCCTCATCGTTCTTATAAAGCAAAACCTCTTAAAACATCATTTCACCATTAATCAAATGCACCGAAGCCCGGGCTGGTGCCGGAGCGTAACTTTGTACAGATTATGCTGAAGAAATTATCAAGATACTGGGTTTGTCAAATAGCAGGCTGGGGAGCCAACTTTGCCATTTTTACGTTTTTCTACCTTACCCTCTCTATACAAAAGGTGGACAATTTTTTCCTGATTATCAGCATCAATGTATTGCTGGGTATACTGTTTACACATTTGATGCGAATGGTAATAAAGGAATACCAGATGCTGCAAATAAAGCCCATACAGAAACAGATTGTTGCTTTCATCCTGCTTACACTTGTTTTTTCGGTGGCTTATGCCTGTGCCGATGTGGCTATTGAAAGAGGGCTGGGACTTACTTACAAAATGAATGTAAAACTTTCGGTAGCCAACGAAATTGCCCGTACCTCAATCAGCAACTTCTTTTTTCTTTTTATATGGAACCTCATTTACTACCTGTATCATTATGTAGAGCATAACCGTAACCAGGAAATGCATACGCTTAAGCTGCAATCGCTGGTAAAAGAGCTGGAATTAAAAACCATCAAGTCGCATATCAATCCGCATTTTATTTTTAATGCACTTAACAGCATCCGGGCACTTGTAGATGAAAACCCAGCTCGTGCCCGTACGGCCATTACCGAACTCAGCAATATCCTGCGCAGCAGTATGCAGGCCGAAAAGCTCGAAACCGTAGCATTGGAAAGAGAATTGAATATTGTAAAAGATTACCTTGCTCTTGAAAAAATGCGTTTTGAAGAAAGGCTGACTGTAGAAATGGATATAGATGAAGACACACTTAACCAGCCCGTGCCACCGATGATGCTGCAAACACTGGTGGAAAATGCCATCAAACATGGTATCAGCAAAAGAATGAATGGGGGTAAGGTTAAAGTAATCTCTGATTTTGTAGATGATCATCACGAAATTATAGTGCTGAACACCGGCCAGCTTAGTGCTCATATCAACGGTGATGGTTTTGGAATAAAAAGTACACAGGACAGGCTGAATATGCTGTACCAGGGTAAAGCCAGTTTTGCAATACGGAATACAGACAATGAAATGGTAGAGTCAAAAATTATTATGCCATTAGAAAATGCAATAAATTAGTACAGCCCATACTGTTGGTATGCTATTGGCAATGCAATTATAAACGTTAAATCACTGCACCATGCAAAGAGCTATTATTATTGATGACGAAAGGCTGGCCCGGAATGAATTGAAAAAGTTGTTACAGGATTTTCCTGAAATTGAAGTGATTGATGAAGCCGCCAATGCCAGCGAGGGTATCGATAAAATTGAATCACTCAGCCCCGATATCATTTTTTTGGATATACAAATGCCCGGCAAAACCGGCTTTGATATGCTACAGGAATTAGACAGGGCACCGCATGTAATATTTACCACAGCCTATGATGAGTATGCCCTTAAAGCATTTGAAGTAAATGCTCTGGATTACCTGCTAAAGCCCGTAGAGCCCAAGCGCCTTGCAGATGCCATACAAAAAGTGCAACAGGCAGAGGAAAAAGAAATTGCCAGTCATCAGCAATACAGCAACAGGAGCCTGCTTAGCGAAAACGACCAGGTGTTTGTAAAAGACGGGGAAAGGTGTTGGTTTGTAAAACTATCGGAAGTAAGGCTTTTTGAAAGCGTGGGTAACTATGCAAAAGTATTTTTTGGTACCAACAAACCGCTGATATTAAAATCGCTGAATGCCCTGGAAGAGCGGCTGGATGAGAAAACTTTTTTTAGGGCCAACCGCAAGCATATTGTAAACCTGAGGATGATTGAAAAGATTGAACCATACTTTAACGGCGGCCTGCTACTTGAATTGCAGGGCGGCGAAAAAGTAGAAGTAAGCCGCAGGCAGGCAGTAAAGTTTAAAGAGATGATGAGCCTGTAATGCTATGGTGTGCACTACGCCATACAGGCCTGTGCTGCATGATTTACTTAGGTATATATTGGCTGATGATCAATTAGCGTTATACTACACATTCATTCCCTCCTTACGCATTACTGCTGCAGGGAACAGTTTTTTACAGCACTGGCTATAATACTTTAAAGCAACTTAGTAATCCTTCTTTGTATTTGAATGCCTTTGTGTTCAAAGCTGATGTAGTACAGGCCTTTGGCCAGCCCGTTAAAGTTGTTGCAGGTAACTTTATTTAACCCACGGGTTACCCGTTGCTGCTGTTTACCAATGGTTCTGCCAAAATTATCGTAGAGCGTAATATTAAGTATGCCATCTTCGGGCAGGATTACATCGGCTGCAATTACAGATTTAAAAGGATTTACCAGCGCATTTACCTGGAAGTTGAGTACACGGTTAACCACCACCGTTTTACTATAGGTATGCAGCCCATTGCTTTTATATACTTTAATTCTGAAGTAAGTATTGCGGTGTATTTGTTCAGCATCATCAAAATAATATGCGGTTAGGCCGTTGCTGTTGCGAGCCTTTATAGTACCTGCTTTTATAAAATGAATGCCGTTACTGCTTTTTTCTATTTCATACAGTTTAATATCTTTTTCACCAGAAACAATCCAGTTGAGTTGGGTGGTATTATTTTGCTGAAGTGTTGCGCTTAATGAAACCAGTTGTGCATCAAGCACACTTGAGCAGTCAATCAACCGCAAAAAAGTATAATTGCCATCTGTAAACGAGCAATCGGGATTGCTCAGGTTGGCAAAGCTGTTGGCTACTACCACCCTGTACCGGTGTCCGCTATCGGCTGCTGTTCCTAAAAATACCGGGTAATTGGTAACGTATTGATACAACCCATCAACCAGGGTAGGTGTGGCTTCGCCAAATGTAGGTGTTGGAGGATCGCTCCAGGTAAGTCCGCCATCGATGCTGCGTTCCCACTTATACCAGGAGTAATTAGGGTTATAGGAATACTTAACGGTATCTGCCAAATCAATTACGGTGCCTGAGTTGCAGCCAAGTAATACCGGCACATAATTGAGGTTCATGGTTGGTCCGCAGGTGCCTATGGCAATATCATCAATCACCCAGTCGTTGCCACCGCCGCCCGAAGCATTGTTGCGTATGCTAATGAGTGCAGAGGTTTGTGCCGGGCCTGTTTTAAACACAAACCCTTTTTTTACCCAGCCGGTGCTGTCCAGCTCGCCGGTACTGTAAATGTCTAATCCATCTATTGAAAAACTAAGGTTGGGTTTTACCCCAATTTGAAAAGTGCTGGTGCTGTTAGAGTCGATACCACAGCGTTTGCAAATATTTTTAAGCCAGGCGCTGTATTCGTAGTATGTATCGGGGCAAAGGCCCGTTACCAGTTGGCGGTAAGCTTCGCTGGTTACCACATCGGCATTTACCATCAGCATATATCCACCCAGGCTGCCGGGAGGCGTGGGTCCATTGCCGTTAGCATCATTGGTGCCGGTATGGTCGCCCATAATATCCCAGAAGCCGCCGTGCATACGTTTGGTACAACTGTCCAGCAGGGTAGGCGATGAACAATCTGGCCGCATTTTAGCATTAACATAAGTGCTGGCACTAGGGCTTGTATTGTTTACAATGGCATAGGTACCATCGGAAGTTTGTGCACCAATATACAGTGGCTTATAGTCGTAGCTGGGTATACTAAAGATAGGCCCCGATACACGGTTATGTACAATGCCACTATCAAAAGTTCCGCCAAATTCGGAGGCAAGGTTATTACCCAGGGCATTACCGCAAAGTGTGGAAGCCTCTGAAGTACTGATGAAAATTTTATAAGGCGTAGCAGTTATAACTGTATCAGCGCCGCCGGATGTTTTTTGAAATACCAGTTTGCCGGCACCCAAAATGATGGTATCACCGGGTGTACCGGATACCACTACCCTGAATGCTGTGGTGATGAGCAAACCGCCAAACAGCCTGGGTTTGTAGGTACCGATACGGGCATCACTGGCCCCGGTGCTGTTAGTAAGCAGGCCTTCGCTGCCAACAGTGGGTATATTGGGGTTAGCGCCAATATTTATCCTGATTTGGTATTGCGATGCCGGGGGGCTGGCTACAAAAGTGGCGGCATCATCACCTGCGGCAAGGGTGTATTTTCTAAAGGTTAATCCCTCGTTGGTAATGAGCCTTAAGGAATCATTTACACCGGTAAGCATGGTTGTTTTTTGTGGCACACTATCAAAGTAGCGTACATTCCAAATCCTGTATTGGTTGCCGTTAGTGGCATAGTTGGCGCTGTTGTACGTGCCGCCAAAAAAATAGTTTGTTCTTATTTCAAGCGTATCGCCTACCTGTACAAAGCCGCCAGTGGTTTTTTTGCTGATGTTTACATAACTGTTACCAGCGCCTATTAAGGGATTGTGCTGTGCTATAGCCAGTGTGGTGAGTAAAATGCCGGATAGTACCAGGATACAACGATGGTATATGGGCAAATGCCTTTTCATAGTACGGATTTAGAAATACGGTTTGCCGGAATTGGAGCAAAATAATACTACAACTGCCGGAACTATTCTTCAACGTCAAATTTGTAAGAATTATTTTGAAGAAAGAAATAAAAGCTTAATACTAATTCGCTTTTTTAAACGTTATCTGTAGTTTTATTGAAGCAGTGTAGCGGTTTTACGGACTTTTACCCGGCCTGCTTTGGTATTTTTCCGTATCCTGAAAATTTTTGTATGAAAAACATACTGCTTTTACTGCATATTTATCTATTCATGTGTTGCACCATTCCGGCACTTGCACAAGGAGAAACATTTGCCCCCAAAAGAATTGTAAATGCCAATACTGCTGCAGGCCGGTTCAGGCATCCTTTTGCGATGACGATGGGCCCCAGCGATTCGCTTTGGGTAACCGAAAGGCGGGGCTATATTACAAGGATACATACAATAAGTGGTGAGAAAAAGCAACTGTTGCAGCTTACTGGTAAAGTAAAATTTACTACGTCGGGTAGTGGTGCCAGCATGAGTATAGCACAGGACGGTATGCTGGGTATAGCCTTACACCCTGAGTTAGGAAAGGGTACCGGTCATGATTTTGTGTATACAGCTTACTGTTACGATTCTTCAGGCATACGCCGGGTACGGATTGTTCGCTTTGAATATACAAAGTTGCCCGTACCGCCATTTACAGATACACTACTGCATGAAACTGTTTTGCTCAGCGGTATTCCCGGTAGTAACGACCATAACAGCGGCAGGCTGATTATTGGTAATTATGGTACCGCAGTAATGCCCGATTTTAAAATAGTATACACTGTTGGCGACCAGGGGGCCAACCAGTTTAGTAACGCCTGCGATTCGATAGAAGCGCAATACCTGCCTACTGCCGGTCAATTAGCCGCAGGGAACCTGCGCCGGTATAGTGGTAAAATTTTACGCCTGAATCTTGATGGCAGTATCCCGGCCGATAATCCATTTTTTGAAGGGGTGCAATCGCATGTGTGGAGTTACGGGCATCGCAATCCACAGGGGCTTTGCATTGAACGAAACAGCAGTAACGAGATTGTTCCCAACGGCAGGCTGTACAGCTCCGAGCAGGGGCCTGCCTGTGATGATGAAATAAATATTATTGACAGTGCTAACAATTACGGATGGCCCAGGATTTCGGGGCTTCGGGACGGGGTTTGGTATAAATATTATCAATGGTCTGCCAGTGGCAGTTGTGGCAGCTATCCCGGCGAATGTTCTGCTACCATGACTAATTTTGGGCTGGATGAATTTAGCTTTAACCATCCCCGGCTCACGGCACCGATATTCGATTTGTATCCCGGTATACCTCCCGGCGGCACGTCGTGCAACTGGCTGAGCAATCCTACTGTTGCGCCAAGCAGTATAGCGTTTTATCCTTTTGTAAATAAAATACCCGGCTGGCAAAACAGTCTGCTCATTACCACTTTAAAATCGAGCGCTATGTACAGGCTGAAGCTAAATGCAGCAGGTAATGGTGCTTTATCTGTTAGTGATTCTGTAGTACAGTACTTCAGGGATGAAACAGCATTAAACCGCTTTAGGGATATTGTAGTGAGCAACGATGGGCTTAGTTTTTTTATTCTTACCGATAGCGTAGGTGCCACATCGGGCCCATCGGGCAGTGGAGTAAGTGTAACAGACAGGGGTTCTGTACTGGAGTATAAATATACCGGTACGGTATTGGCATTAAATGATAATACGCCACCGCAGCGCAACCGGGTTAATACTTTAAAAATTTATCCTAACCCGGCCAACGATGTGGTGCTGGTGGATTGCAGGCTCGATGAAGGGTTGCCGGTTCAATATATTATTTATGAAACATCAGGGAGGATTGTATTGAAGGGCAGTAGCATTAAAAACAACTTCAGTATTCCTTTACATACACTCAACAGTGGGGTGTATATACTTCAACTCATCAATAAAGCCGGTAAAAATATAGCTACGCAAAAAATAGTTGTAAGCCGGGTAAAATAAAACTGCACACCAATTTCTGATGTGCAGTTTAAAAATATAAAGGCAATTATATTTTACCAACCATTTTTTCGGGCACCACCCATTCATCAAATTCTTTTTCGGTAAGGTAGCCCAGTTTTACGGCCATTGCCTTTAAAGTGGTATGCTCCTTATGTGCTTTTTGAGCAATCTCCGCTGCTTTGTAATAGCCAATTTTAGTATTGAGTGCAGTTACAAGCATTAAACTATTGTCCACATGTTTTTTAATATTTTCTTTTATAGGCTCAATACCTGCTGCACATTTATCATTAAAAGATACACAGCCATCACCAATTAACCTGGCGCTGTGCAGGAAGTTGTAAATCATTACGGGTTTAAATACATTAAGTTCAAAATGACCCATACTACCACCTACGCTTATCGCCACATCATTGCCCATTACCTGTGCAGCAATCATGGTTAAAGCTTCGCACTGGGTAGGGTTCACCTTACCCGGCATGATGGATGAGCCCGGCTCATTATCCGGTATAAAAATTTCACCAATACCGCTGCGTGGGCCAGATGATAGCATACGTATATCGTTGGCAATTTTCATTAAACTAACTGCTACTGTTTTTAAAGCGCCGTGTGCTTCCACAATCGCATCGTGTGCAGCAAGTGCTTCAAATTTGTTATCCGCCGTTTTAAATGGCAGGCCGGTGAGTTTGGCAATATGCTTTGCCACGTTTACATCATAGCCGGCAGGTGTATTAATGCCGGTACCTACAGCAGTACCGCCTAATGCCAGTTCGGATAAATGTGCCAGGGTATTCTTTATGGCTTTCAGGCCATGATCTAACTGTGATACATATCCGCTAAATTCCTGTCCAAGGGTAAGCGGCGTGGCATCCATAAAATGGGTACGGCCAATTTTTACCACTTTTTTAAAGGCTTTCGCTTTTTTATCGAGGGTGTTACGCAGTTTGGTGATGCCGGGTATAGTGGTTTCAATTAAAATTTTATAAGCCGCAATATGCATGGCAGTAGGGAAGGTATCGTTGCTGCTCTGGCTTTTGTTGACATCATCATTGGGATGCAGGTATTTGTCTTTATCGGTAAGCTTACCACCATTGAGTACATGGCCACGATAAGCAATTACTTCATTTACGTTCATATTACTTTGTGTGCCGCTGCCCGTTTGCCACACTACCAATGGGAAGTAATCATCCAGCTTGCCGGCAAGAATTTCTTTTGCCACTTTTCCTATCAAATCGGCTTTCTTTTTAGGCAGCGCACCTGCTTCGTGGTTGGTTAAAGCAGCAGCATGCTTCAGGTAAGCAAAAGCCCGGATAATTTCCTTAGGCATACGGTTGATATCCTGTGCAATTTTAAAGTTATCAATGCTGCGTTGGGTTTGCGCACCAAAGTAGGCTTCGGCAGGTACTTTTACTTCGCCCATGGTGTCTTTTTCAATCCTGAATTCCATAATGATATGTTATTTGATTTTTGGGAGTTGCAAAGATAGAGGTGCAGTGTTAAGCCGCAAAGTGAAAGCCCGGTATCGTTACCATTAGTGGCCTTTGAAATCTGCTTTTCTTTTTTCCAGGAATGCCGTGGTGCCTTCTTTCATATCGGCTGTGGCAAAACATTCACCAAAAAGTTTTACCTCTTCGTCAAAACCATTTTTTGTTTCGTCGAATACAGCATTGGCGGCTTCAATACATTTGGCAATGGCTATCGGCGCTTTGGTATTAATGTTTTGTAAAATCGATTTTGTTTTATCTAACAGTTCAGCAGCAGGCACCACATAATTTACCAGCCCGTACTGCAGTGCTGTATTGGCGTCAATCATTGCAGCGCTGATTAATAATTCAATGGCCCGGCCTTTGCCAATAAGTTGTGTTAGCCGCTGTGTGCCGCCATAGCCGGGTATGAGGCCGAGGTTAACTTCGGGCTGACCAAATTTGGCATTATCCCCAGCTACCCGAAAGTGACAGGCCATAGCCAGTTCGCAACCTCCGCCTAAAGCAAAACCGTTTACCGCAGCGATGATGGGCTTTGGGCTTTGTTCAATTTTAAAAAAAATATCCTGTCCGCTTTTGGCAAGTGCCGCAGCCTGCTCTTTGCTGAAAGATGAAAACTCTGCAATATCTGCACCGGCTACAAATGCTTTGGGGCCTGCCCCGGTAATAATGGCGGATTTAATTTCAGGGTTGCTATTTATTTCGTCTACTACTTTATCGAGGTCGGTAAATACAGCTTTATTGAGTGCATTGAGTTTATCTGGCCGGTTGATAGTGATGGTGAGTATGCCTGCATCTAATGAAGTAAGTAGCGTAGTATAGCTCATATTTACTGCGTTTAAAAATTTCTGTTTTCCTTTACCCAATTGCTGATATAGGCAGCTATTTCGGCGGTAGGTGTGCCGGGTGCAAATAATTTACCTACACCCATTTCGTTCAGTTTTTTCATGTCATCATCAGGAATAATACCGCCGCCGGTGAGCAGTACATCATTCATTTGCTTCTCCTTCATCAACTGCAGCACTTTGGGAAATACTGTGTTGTGTGCGCCGCTGAGTATGCTTATACCAATGGCATCTGCATCTTCCTGCAGTGCAGCGTTTACAACCATTTCGGGTGTTTGGCGCAGGCCGGTGTAAATTACTTCCATACCGGCATCTCTTAATGCAGTGGCTATTACTTTGGCGCCACGGTCGTGGCCATCCAATCCAACTTTAGCTACCAAAACTCTTACAGGCCTTTTCATACAGCAATTTATTGAAGTAAAGATAACCCATGTTCAATTCTCCTGATGGTTGCTTCTTTTCCTATCATGGCGGCAATTTCAAACACAGCCGGTCCATATTTACCCCCCACCAGCATTATTCTAAACGGCATCATCAGTTCGCCGGGTTTTAAATGATTAACGGCAGCTATTTCTTTAAATTCTTTTTCCAAATCGGCAGACTGCCAAAATGCTGTTAGCTGAAATGTTCTGATCAGCTCTGTAAAAAACAATTGCTTATTATCATCCCATTTTGGTTTGATGGAAGCAGTATCTATTGTATCAGGGGCTTGAAAAAAGAAAACTGTTTGTGTATAAAAGTCATTCAGCAGGGTGCAGCGGTCTTTTACCATTTCAACCACAGCCAACAAAAAACTTTCATCAACGGCGCTGATACCATTATCAGCTAAAATGGCTTTTACCTGCGGCAGGTAATTTTTTGCAGGTAGTTTTTTTATCCATTCGTGGTTGAACCATTTGGCTTTTTCAAAATCAAATTTGGCGCCTGCCTTATGTACCCTTTCCAGGCTGAATTTTTCAACGAGTTCGTTTAATGAAAATATTTCCTGTGCCGTACCATCGTTCCAGCCCAATACGGCCAGCAGGTTAATAAATGCTTCGGGCAAAAAGCCAATTTCTTTAAAGCCTTTGGTTAAATCGCCTGTTTTTGGGTCGGCCCAGTCCATTGCATATACCGGGAAGCCCAGCCTGTCGCCATCCCGTTTGCTCAGTTTGCCGTTGCCATCTGGTTTTAGTATCAGCGGCAGGTGTGCCCATTGCGGCATAGCATCAAGACCAAATAAATATTTCCAGAGTAAAATATGAACCGGTGCACTGGGCAGCCACTCCTCCCCACGAAAAGCGTGGGTTATTTGCATTAAATAATCATCTACCACCACAGCAAGATGATAGGTAGGCATACCATCTGCTTTCAACAATACTTTGTCATCCACATTTGCGGTGTCAAAATCTATAACACCCCGTATCATATCGGTAAAGGATACCGTTTCGCCGGGGTTGATTTTTATTCGGATAACATAAGGAGTGCCTGCATCTATCAATGTTTGTGTTTGATCACTGCTAAGGGTAAGCGAATTTTTCATGTTCAGGCGGCTGTGGTGGTCGTACTGCAGGCTGTCGCTGCCGACAGCTTTAAGTTTTTCCCTCATTTGCTCCAGTTCTTCAGGCGTATCAAAGGCATAATAAGCCTGCCCGTTAGTTACCAACAGCTTTGCATACTGGCTGTATATTGCTTTGCGTTCGCTTTGTCGATATGGGCCATACGCACCACCATGCTGCACACTTTCGTCGGGCTGCAGCCCACACCACTGCAGGCAATTAAAAATGTATTCTTCCGCACCGGGTACATACCGGGTTTGGTCGGTATCTTCAATGCGAAGAATAAAATCACCCTGGTGTTGTTTGGCAAAAAGATAGTTGAACAATACGGTACGTACGCCACCCAAATGCAGGCCACCTGTAGGACTTGGTGCAAAACGCACCCTTACTTTTTTTAACATGCGGCAAAGATACAGGGCTGTTAACAGCTATACAACATCAACTAATCTGTAATTTGCTGTATGTATTTTGTAAAAACGCCCCGCTGGCTGATGCGGCTTTACCCCAACTGCACATGGCAAATGCCAGCGGATGAAAAAATTATTTACCTCACATTTGATGACGGGCCACATCCTGTTGCCACTCCTTTTGTATTGGAGCAACTAAAGAAATATAATGCGCTGGCTACTTTTTTTTGCATTGGTAAAAATGTGGTTGAAAATCATCAGGTATATGAAGCTGTTTTAAATGACGGACATGCAGTAGGGAATCATACCATGCATCACCTGAATGGCTGGAAAACGGCCGATGATATATATATCAATGATATTGCTGAAGCAAAAAAATATATTGATTCCGGTTTGTTTCGTCCGCCCTATGGCAGGGCTACCCGTTTTCAGTTAAAAATGCTGGCCACACCGAAGCTCCAGTTAAAGCCGGTGATGTGGACGGTGATTAGTGGTGATTTTGACAACAAAGTTTCAGAGCAAGACTGCCTGCTTAATGTTTTGAAAAATACAACTGAAGGAAGTATAGTTGTATTCCATGATAGTGAAAAAGCGTTTAATAATGTACGTTATACCCTGCCAAAAGTGCTGGAACATTTTGCTGACAAAGGGTATCGTTTTGAAAAAATTATACTGTAGGAGTTTCCGGATTTTGGAAAAAAGGTAGTGGAGATTGCACAAAAAAATTGGGCCGGAGTAGAAACTCTGGCCCGTTTTTAATCCGTACCCTATGAAAACTGGTTGCAATATACAGTGATTTTCCATTATTCCAAATATTTTATTAAATTTTTTTTAAATAACCCCCACATAATCAGCAGCTTTTGCAGTATTCTGCAAATAGTAAAATTACCGGTAAAAACTGCTGTTGAAGTTTTAGTCCCAGGCAAATGGTTGATTGTAGTAATTTGCCGCAGTTTTAAAATGTTAACATGTACCTTGTAGACACTCACACACATTTATATAGTAATGCTTTTAAGGAAGATACTGATGCGACAATAGAAAGGGCCATGGCGGCTGGGGTTTCAAAATTTTACCTGCCGGCAATCGATGCAGCGCATACTGATGCCATGCTGGTGCTTGAGGCAAAATACCCGGACAGTTGTTTTGCCATGATGGGGCTGCACCCCTGCTCAGTTAACGAAAATTATAAAAAGGAACTTGAACTTGTAGAAAACTGGTTAGCCAAACGAAAATTTGTTGCTGTAGGTGAGATAGGCCTTGATTTTTACTGGGATAAAACCTTTGCAGCCCACCAATACGAGGCTTTTTGCCTGCAAATGGAATGGGCATTGCACTACCAATTGCCCATAGTTATACATACCCGTAATGCCATGCCCGAAACTATTGATGCCGTTGCTCCCTTTGCTGCCCGTGGGTTAAAAGGCATTTTTCATTGTTTTGGCGATAATGCAATGTTTGCCCAAAAAATAATTGACATGGGCTTTTACCTCGGTATAGGGGGTGTGGTTACTTATAAAAAGTCGGGCCTGGCAGAAACATTGCAGGGTATAAGCCTCGAACATATTGTATTGGAAACTGATGCCCCCTACCTCACACCATTGCCGCACCGGGGAAAACGTAATGAAAGCAGCTATTTAAAATATATAGCAGAAGCTGTGGCTAATATTAAAAAAGTGCCCGTTGAAGAAGTGGCTGCTGTTACTTCGGCTAATGCCGAAAAAATATTCGGGGTGTAAGGGTGAAACTGTATTTTTGCCGTCCTGAAAAAATAAGGAGACGTGCCGGGTGGTTGAAGGAGTCCCGAAAAAATCGGGAGAAAGTGAGCATACGGGAAACGTTAATTGAAATAGTTTTTTTGGAGACGTGTCCGAGTGGTTGAAGGAGTCCCGAAAAAATCGGGAGAAAGTGGGCATACGGGAAACGTTAATTGAAATAGTTTTTTGGAGACGTGTCCGAGTGGTTGAAGGAGTCCCGAAAAAATCGGGAGAAAG
>CALMYJ010000002.1 GCA_937873715.1 uncultured Chitinophagaceae bacterium | reverse complement strand
CGGCATAAAGATTATAAGGAGGAAGGAGGTTCTTAACAGGGCCTCCTTTTTTTATTGGCGTTGTATCATTGTGCGGCAGATCCTTCACTGCGTTCAGGATGACAGGAGTGGTGTTTTTGTCATTCCGAGTAAGGAGTAATCTGCTGAGCAGTGTAACATGGGCTGAGCATTTGCAAGGTTACCCGGCAGATCCTTCGCTTCGCTCAGGATGACAGGCGCTTCGCAAAGAATGAGAGCAGGTATTAGACCTATGCGCTTTAATAATAACATGGAGAGTAAGCTTTAAAAAGTGTTTTGTCATTCCGAGGAACGAGGAATCTGCCAGGTAGTAAAACGGGGGCTGAACATTTGCAAGGTTACCCGGCAGATTCTTCGCTTTGCTCAGGATGACAGGAGAATGTGGTGAGGCTGTAAAAATTGAACACCTGGCCATTACAGCCCAATACCCTGCGTTATCACAAAACAATGCCCATGAATATGAACAAAGCTGGTACAACTGGTAACGATTGCGTAAAATAGCCGCTGTTAACACTGCCACAATAGTGCGCCATAAATATGACACAAGTGGTAAAAATGGTAACGATTGCGTAAAAATAACCCCTCTTAACACCCCCCCGGGCGGTAGTATTCATGAATAAAAACAGACATTTGTACCGGCTTTTGACGCTGTATGAAAATGGCGCCTGCCGCAAGGAAGGTGCAATAAAGGAAAGCCAGGGTTTCTCCGCTTAGATGGTAAAAAATTTATACGCTATCACGGGCATGTTGATGTAAAATATGCCACACCGGAAACGTCCTGCCCAACCTGCTCACACAGCGCAATACCGCCCTGGTATTTCCAGTATCATTTGAAAAATAGTTCCCCCCTCAAAGAAAAGCAGGCAATTATGCCCCGCTATCAAGCTGGTATAACCAATCAACAGCACCGGATTAAATTAAAACAATGGCTAATCGTTTTATTATGCAGGCAAATTTTTACAAAACAGGTACAAAAATGCTGGCCCTGCTGCTGGCTATGGTAATGAGTATTACGGCAATAGCGGTACCTATCCGCTCGGGCAATTACCCCGTAACGGCCACATCTACCAATAATGTACAGCTTACCGACTTAAGCTGGATAACGGTAAATAGTATTGGAAGTGCAATAAGTGCATTGAATACATATGGTGTGGAATCATTCGGTACGGTTCAGTTTGAATTTGCAAGTGGCTATACCGAAACAGCTACCTCTCAATATACGATTGGAGGCGCTGGCTCTGAGCTTTTTGCTAATAATTATACAGCTGTAATTTTTAAACATATTGGTACAGGAGTAAAACCATTGCTTACTGCCAGCACACCCGGAACTGGAAGTGTTGACTTTATAATCAGGTTATTGGGGGCAGATTATATAACATTCGATGGAATCGATTTACAGGAAAATATTGCCAATACTACTACAAACGCCCATATGGAATATGGGTACTATATTTTGAACAGTGCTTCAAATGGATCGCAGTACAATACAATAAAAAACTGTAAGGTATCCTTGTTTAATTTCGGATCTTCTACATCACAGCAAAATATCAATTCTGTTGGTATTTACCAGTATAATACAGATGCATCAACAACCAATTCAGGAAACATTTATGATAGTGATACTGTAACCAAGGCTTATAACGGTATTTGGCTGAGAGGGATAAGTGGATCCCCCGACTTCGGCACAGTTATTTCAAATTGCCAGATTGGAACATCAACTGCTGGGGACATTGGCGGAAATGTTTCTCAGGGAAGTGGTAGCGGAGTTGTAGGATTACAACTTACATTTCAAAATGATTTCAGTATCTACAATAATTTAATTCAGAATGTACAATTCTTTCGTACTGGCAATAGTCAGGTGTGTTACGGGGTTTGGCTGAGTAGCACTGGAGGTAGCAATACGCTTTATAATAATAAAATTATCGGTATACTTAATAAAAGAAGTGGTGCTGCTTCAGGAGCTCCGGGTGCAGGCTTGCAAATAGATGGCATTACTGGTAGTAGTTTTAGTGTGTATAATAATTTTATCGGTAATATACAAGTGGTTGGTTCTACATCATCAACTTTTATGTTATACGGGATACGTATTGGAGGCACTGGAGCAACTATTAGTTTATATCACAACTCTATTTATATACCCAATATAGCTAGTAGTCAACTGGCAAGTTCTGCTGCCTTGTTTGTTACAGCCAGCAGTGGGACTACTTTAATAGCTAAAAATAATATTCTGCGTAATAGTGCTCAAACTACTAGTAGTTCTAAGGTTTATGGTTTTTATTTTGGTACAGGTAATACTCTCGTGAGTTCAGATAACAACATCTTTGATGTAAACAATAATAACCCTACGGGCATTTATTTTACTGGCTATCTTACTGCAGATAGGCAAACGCTGGCCGCATGGAAGGCTGCACCCGGAAGCCCAGACCCTAATTCTGTTGGATTGTCGGTGGCATATGTATCAATAACCGA
>CALMYJ010000001.1 GCA_937873715.1 uncultured Chitinophagaceae bacterium | reverse complement strand
AATGCAAGCAAAGTCAAAAAAGAGTGCAAACCTTTGTGGGGAAAGCAGTGAAGCACACAATCGAGTAACATATAAGTCATTTAACTATTGCTGTAGTAAACTAGTACAATTCCGATATAGCTGTTTGCAAATATTTTTAAAATATCCTCACGTTTGATTTTATTATTATTAATAAAATCAACCAGATCCGGAACATTGCTGAAGGACTCATACATAAGCATTTCAATACGATTTTTATTTTTATAAATTTATAATATCATCTCAAAAAGTATGATATGTCGGATTTCTTTTTTAAAATAAAAGTAATTTGTAATAGATAGTACTTTATCTGACAGTCAGGTTTTTGTTTTTAGTTTTTTAGGGCACGGATATGTTTTCGTTTACATGCTCATCTAGCATCTTCGCTTTTGCTAAAGATAAGGATTCCAAAAAAGTTGCTATAGGTGTTTTTCCATAGCAGTAACGTCCGCTATGCGTTCGCTCGTTGTTGTAGTAATCCATCCATTGATCGAGGTCGGCCTGCAGTACTTCCAGTTTGTCGTACAGTTTTTTGCGGAAGGCAACTGCATAGAACTCTTCCTGCATGGTTCGGTGCAGCCGCTCACAGATACCATTGCTTTGCGATGACGGACTTTCGTTTTGGTGTGTTCGATTCCCTCCAGTTCCAGATACAATTCATACTCGTGCCCCGGAGCCCCTTTGTATTCCGTTCCACGATCGGTCAGGATCCGCAAAAGAGGAATACCGTGTGCTTCAAAGAAGGGAAGAACCCGGTCATTGAGGAGTTCAGCAGCTGTTACTGCATGTTTAGAAGTATAGAGTTTGGCAAAAGCCACCCTGGAGTAGGTGTCGATAAAGGTTTGCTGATAAATACGGCCTACGCCCTTGATATTGCCCACATAGTAGGTATCCTGGGCACCCTGGTAGCCGGGATGCTCCGTTTCTATCTCACCATGAACCTCCTGCTTTTCTTTCTTCCCTTCCAGTGCAATCAGCTGCGCTTCCGTCAGGATGATACCATCCTGGGCAACACGGGCTTCCTGGGCCTTGAGGCGCTTGGGGAAGGTTTCCAGATCATGTCGCTGCAATACACAACGAACACCGGCAGCAGAGATGAAAACACCCTTCTTACGCAGTTCATTGCTGGCACGTAATTGACCAAAGGCAGGTTGGTCAAAAGCCTGGAAAATCCGGTGATGTTGACCACCTAAATCCGGTGCAAACTGACCACCCTAAGTTAACCTCCTTGCTCTGCATTAAAGGGGCTGTTTGTGTTTGTTAAAAATAATTATTTATTCGTTTCCGTCTTCTTTCTTTTTATACCACTTTCTCCTTAACGACTCTCCTTTAAGTTCTATACGTTGCGCATTGTTCAGTATTCTGTCAAGGATAGCATCTGCCAATGTGGTTTCTCCAATAACTTCATACCATTGTCTAACCGGTAGTTGAGAAGTGATTACGGTTGAGCCTTTGCCATGCCTGTCTTCGATAATTTCCATTAAAGACGCTCTGCTTGTCTGATCGAAGGGCTGTATGCCAAAGTCGTCGAGAATAAGTAAATCCTGTCTTTCTATTTTAGCCAGCTCCCGGATGGCAGAGCCATCTGCTTTTGCCATCTTAAGTTGTGCAAATAAACGGGCAGCGTTGGCATACAATACTTTAAACCCTTGCTGACAGGCCTGCTGGCCCAGTGCTGATGCCAAAAAACTTTTACCTGTTCCGGTAGGGCCGGTGATGAGGATGTTTTCACTTTCTTTGATATACTTTCCATTTGCAAGCCGGTGGATATGGTTTTTATCCAGCCCACGGTCTCCTTCATAATCCAATTGCTCTACGGTGGCTTTGTAACGGAAGCGTGCATTTTTAATTGTCCGTTCAATGGAACGGTTGTGACGTTCATTTCACTCGCTGGCTATGAGCAGTGCCGTCATCTCATCTGCTGTTATCTGTTCATGTTTTGCTGTTTCCAGGCTGGTTCTGAAGGCCCTGTACATCCCCAGCAAACGCATTTGTTTCATCTTTTCTAGCGTGTCTGTGTTCATGTGATTTGATTTTTATGATTGAATAATAAATACATGCTCCTTATTGATAATAATCGCTGCCCCGTATGTTCTGATGCTGCGGCATCGCCATCTTATCCTGTTGATCTTCGTCAGTTAATGCGTCCAGCCGCTTCTCCAGTATTTGTACAACGATGGGATAGTTATAAACTCCGTAACTGTGTGCTCTGCGGCAAGCCATGGTTAGCCTTTCATGACCTACCTTTCGGGCCAGACTCAGGATGCCGGAACAGGATTTATATGCCTGCTCCGGGTGTTGCTTATTCTCTATCACCATCAGGATATATGCGGCCACTGCTTCGTCAATGGCCTTTGCCTGCTCAATAAACTTTTCCTGGGTCCACTCGCTTAAGTAACGGTGTGAAGAGGCCAGGTGTTCATCGGTAGTGGTGTAATGATATTTGCGACCCTGTCGGGGATGTGCCGCTATCTGCTCGTACTTATAATAAATCTCAACACGGTTTGCCGTGAACTGTATTTTTACTTTTTTGCCGATAAAGCGATAAGGTACGCTGTAGTAGTGTTTATCTAAAGCAAGGCAGACATGGCCATTCTTCATCACCGTTACAATGTGTTTTATTTGAACTCATAGCGATATACCGGCAAGGGTTGCAACGCTTCTTTCTCCACCTCCTCGAACTGCTGCCGGCGGCTGTAGTTGTGTCCTTTGAATGGAGCATTGTTTAACTGCTCCAAAGCCTCCCTGATGGCTGCATTGAGGGCTGCAATGGTAAAATAAGTATGGGCATTTAACTGTGCATATATGCGGTGGTATACAATTTTTACCATCCCCTCTACCAATGACTTATCTCTTGGCCGGTAAGCCCTCGCCGGAAGGATCGCCGTACCATAGTGCTCTGCAAAATCCGCAAAGGACTCGTTTATGGTGGGTTCGTATTTACTGCTCTTGGTAACGGCAGATTTAAGGTTATCCGGTACGATGGCCGCCGGAACCCCTCCAAAATATTGCAGGGCGTTTTCACAGACTCCAATAAAATCCTGCTTGCGTTGGGTGGGAACTGCTTCCACATAGGTAAGCTGGCTGCAGCCCAGTATGGCAATAAATACTTCCAGGCTCTGCATCTCCGGTTTCCTGGTCCGTAACGCTTAGTTTCTCCCCCGCAAAGTCTATATACATCTTATCCCCCGCCTTGTGTTCCAGATGCATAACGGGCTTCGCCCTGCCGATATAAACAGTGAAGTAATTATGGAACTGTGTGTGCCCATAGCCGTCCGGGTAGGCCTGCCGATAGAGATTCCGCAACAGGTCTATGGTTACTCCCTTTTGCTTAAATCGCTTTTCCAGATCGGGGAGCATTCCATGCAATTGCTCATACCTGTTACCCCGGTCAGGCGGCTCTGATGAACCAAACAATGCCTCCAACTCCGTATCAGACATGCTGCTGAGCAGGTTAAAGGTCATTTTCTCTGCAAGAAATCTGCGGATGTATTTTTTAACGGTATTGCGGGAGGCTCCCGTCTGTTCACTGATCTGTTCTTTAATCTTTGCCCAGAGTAAATAAACGCAGGATCTGCCTTATCTTAGTCATAAGAATTGTTTTATTGGCCATGTCTGAGTGGGTTTAGTACCCAACATCGAACATTTATGGCCGTTAAAACAACCTCTTTTAATAACAGATCAGGGGTGGTCAGTTTGGAGCGGATTTGCCTGGTCAGTTTGCTCCGGATTTAGGTGGTCAGTTTCAACCGGAAACAGGTGGTCACATTGACCGGATTTTCCATTGGGAAAAAGGAGAAATTACAAATGCTCAACAGCTAACGGTTGTTTGTAGTCGTAAATATACCCCAAATGGGGTATTTTTTTGATTCTACATTTTATTATAACTAAGGAATTAGAAAATGAAATGAAATGAATTATTTTAGTTAATAAGTAGAACAAGAAATTTTATCTAACTAATTCAAAACGCCACAACTAGAGGTTGTATTTTCTCAAGAATCCTATAAAAGAGCTATATAAATTACGTATATTCCAAACCAAGAATTATTTTTCAGTACCAAAACTAATGCTATGAGCTTCCAAATGCGATCGATTGCATTGCCCTATCCAAAAAGAATTAAACGTTTCTCTTTCCTTAAAAAAAATCCATTTTGCAAAATTTTGTTCTGGTGTATATGCTATCTATCAGAAAGATTTTTGTACGTATTACTAATGATCTTTGCACTTTCTGGCTGTAAATCTGAGTTTACGCAATTCAATGAAAAAGCTTTGGCTTATGCAAAAAGTGATAGCCGTATTGATGAAAAGGAATATAATATGTTGATAAAGGAGTTTACTGATTCAGAGGATAAAGGTTTTAAACAGTTCAAAGACGATAATGGAAATATTGATGATACAAAGCTTGTTTATTATTTGCTCAAATATTTGAATGCAAAAAAGGTTGCAATATCAGAAACAGCCATATGGCAACCCCAACCAGCTACCAATAAAGAACAAACATTTAATATCAATGTTTTTCTAGAAAATTCTGCCAGTATGGACGGGTATGTAAAAGGAGTAACAGAATTTGAAGCAGCTATTTACAATTTATTAGGTGATTTCAAGATTAGTGGCATATGTGATAGTTTAAATCTGAACTACATCAATAAAAGTATTCGGTATTCAAAGAAGAATGCATTGTCGGCTGATATTAGGGATTTTATTGAAAAATTAGAACCCTCAACTTTCCAGCTAAGAGGTGGCGACAGGAGTGTTTCGGACTTGAAAAATATTTTAAGCACTGTTTTGAAAACTGTAAACAACAAAAATGCAGCTGTGCTTATTTCCGATTTTGTGTTTAGTCCTGGTAAAAATACAAATGCTCAAGACTACTTGAATACTCAGGGTGTAGGCATCAAAATTGATTTTGCTGAAAAATTGAAGGCTTTTGATTTATCAGTGGTAGTCATTCAACTTCAGTCAAAATTTGATGGTATATATTATGATAAAACAAACAATGATATTGAGTATAATGGCAAAAGACCTTATTATGTTTGGGTGATTGGTAACAAGAATCAAATAGGTCAAATTTTAAATAAGAAAATACTTGACAATATAAAGGGTGGGTATACAAACAAATTGGTTTTTCAATCTATTAAAGCATCAAGCGAGCCGAAGTCCAAAATACTTTACCGCCCAAGAATAGGCGAGTTTGACTCAAAATTATTGGCTCAAAGAATTATCACCAATGCATCAGCTTCGAAGGAAAATAAAAATAAGGGAATCTTTGGCTTTAACGTGGCTGTTGACTTTAGTAATAGTATACATGATGCCAATTATTTTCTAGATATAGACAACTATCTTTTAAGCAATCCGAAATATCAATTACAAGTTGAAATTATTGAAGATAAAAATGATCCTTCTCTTTCCGGATTCACACACTTGCTGAAATTGAAAACAAATGAGTTGAGAGATGGGTTTTTAAAAATTGACGTTGTAGGGAAAACGCCAAGTTGGGTTAATACCTCTACATCATTTGACGATTCAAATATTTTGTCAGATAAGACTGAACAGCAAAAAACATTTGGTTTAAAGTATTTGATTGATGGAGTGAGCGATGCTTTTTATCCAAAATCAGGATCAAACACAATTAACTCAATAAGTGTAACGATAAAAAAATAAAAACATGAAAGAGGTCTTTGCAAGTATTTATGAATGGTTTGGATTGCTTCCGCTTTATTCACGAGATTTTGGCGATCACCTTAGAGGGTGGGATATCACTTGCTCCGATTACATAGGAACGCCCTGGTATAACTATATTGGCTGGCTTATGATATTAGTTACTTGTTTGTTTTATGCTTTGCAGTATCATATAATTGATAGCCCCAGATGGAACAAAAAGCGCCATTGGTGGATTTTTGCACTTGTGATGGTTGCAATAAATTATTTAATAGCATTTTCTATTACATTTAATTCATTACAAGCGGGTGATTATTGTAATCAACTTAACATATCTGTTTACGACTGCCTTGGCTTTGCCCTTTCCAATGCCTCTTGGACTTTTATAATTTTTTTACTAATTAGTTCTACGCCTCTTACTAGAAGATTAAGTACGAATTGCAGACACACAACATTTTGGAAACCATAAACATAAAAAGACATGTCTCGTTTATTCATTTTTGCAATAGGTGGCACGGGTTCAAGAGTTCTTAAATCTCTAACCATGCTTTTAGCTTCAGGAGTGAAACCCAACTCGCAAAGAGACTTTGAAATTGTCCCCATAATTATTGACCCTCACAAGTCAAATGAGGACTTGAAGAGAACTGAAAAATTATTAGGGAACTACCAGTCAATTGTTAATCAAACTGGTTTAGGAAATGGTTTCTTTAATACTCCTATAACAACATTCGATAAGTTAGTCGGCTCTGAAAATCGTGTATCGGGCAGTTTCACTTTCAATCTTCAACAAGTCTCAAATACTCGGTTTAAGGAATATATTGATTTCAACCAACTTGACGAACCAAACAGGGCATTAACCGAAATTCTTTTTTCTGGAAAGTCAATAAATAAACGCCATGAAGAAGTGGACTTGCTCGATATTGAAATGGACATCGGATTTGTTGGAAATCCCAATATCGGAAGTGTAGTATTGAATCAATTCAAGGATTCAGAGGAGTTTAGGGAATTTGCTTCAAACTTCAATGCCGGAGATAGGGTATTTATTATCAGTTCGATTTTTGGCGGAACAGGTGCGGCTGGTTTTCCTACGATTTTGAAAAATATCCGTGATGCCATGAATAACAATAATATTGATGGTAGAGGATTTTTGCAAGATGCCAAAATCGGGGCATTGACAGTAATGCCATATTTTAATATTGAAAAGGATGAAAAAAGCCCGATTCAAAAATCAGATTTTATTGCTAAAACCAAGGCGGCGTTATATTATTATAAGGATAATGTAACTGGGAATAATTCAGTTAATGCGCTTTATTACATTGCTGACGATTATAGTGGGAAGCCATATAAAAACGATCCTGGGGATAATGGTCAAAAAAATGATGCTCACTTTATTGAATTAGCGTCGGCTTTAGCTGTCATAGATTTCTTAGAAATATCAGATGCTGATTTAATCAGTTCGGGAGGCAAAGCAGTAAAGCCAATCTACAAAGAATTTGCTATTAAAAATGAAACCCAAGACATCAAATTCTCGGATTTTGAGGATTATACGGAAAGAA
The DNA here is from genome assembly GCA_937873715.1 of uncultured Chitinophagaceae bacterium. GTDB lineage: Bacteria > Bacteroidota > Bacteroidia > Chitinophagales > Chitinophagaceae > Ferruginibacter. The sequence goes on along the minus strand of CALMYJ010000001.1, from coordinate 1,433 downwards.
AAGTTTCATTAAGATTATCTCAACTTGTCTTATTACGTAAGTATTTAAATGAGCACCTGAGTGCTGCACTTGAAAAAGAAGCATGGAGTAATGATAGCCCTGAAATAAACAAAAGGTTTGTAGATGATTCCTTCTACAGAACAAATCTTTCCGAGTTTTTAAACTCGTTTGGAGATTGGTTGAATGAAATGTCTGCAAACAAAAGAGGTTTTTCTCCCTTCAATATTGACACCTCATTGGAATCATTAATCAAAGACAGAACAGTTAAATCGGGCTGGCTTTCTGGGAAAGTTGATTACGCAATGTTTGATGACAAACTCAGTAGAAAGGCAAAAGGTAAAAGTTTTAGCTCACCCCAGCAAAAGCTTATTAAACTCTTTTTTGACACAACGGAAGAAATACTAACCTCAAAATTTGGTCTTAAAAATTAATACCATGAGCAAGACATTTGGCTATACAAAAAAAGGCGGTAAAGACTGGTTCATTTCTGACTCCTATTCTGACAAAGAAATTGAATCAATAAAAGACCCCGAAGGCGGAAGTGAAATTTCACTGCCTACTGCAATTCCAAGTCCGTTCGCAAGAGTTGACCTTGTAAAAACCGCATTCAGGAATATTGCAAAATCACCTGACCTCAAAGCATACTCCAAAGATGGAAACGTAGTCGCAGGGAAAGATGACGAAAAACTTGTTTCTGACAGTTTAGATTTGGCAGAAATATTATTCAATATTGACAGTCTGAAAGATAAAATCCGAATTATTGTTTGGGATAGGGAGGCGGAGTTGTCAAAGTTGAAAAACAGTTCAGACAAACATAGGCGGCTTGCAGAAACATTAGAATTGTATTTAGAACAAGATAAAGAAGCTTATAATTTTGATTTGGCGAAGCGGCTTTATCTTATTGAGTTCAATCATAAGATAATTGGCTGCACATCACCCGCAACATTGTTTTTCCCTACAGCAAATATTAACGACTTAAATAAGGTTAGGGAAAGCTTTTCAAGAGACAGAAAAACGTTTGAAACACCTTACGCCTCACTTTACGAAAGAGACGAAGAGTTTCAAAAATATCTTCATTTTCTTTTTGCGTTTAATCCTCCGCTTCAATATCGATTAAAAGTATTTAACGAATATTTGGAAAGGAACCTAGCCATTCTTGAAACTAAAAACCCTAAGTTATATTCTGAAATCAAAAAGGCTACTAAAGCAATTTTTGAGCAAAAGTTTTCTAGACTCGATACATTTAAAGGGAATAATGATATAGTTGAAGTAATTGGCGTTGAACTTAAAAAGAGGAAAAGAGAAGACTTAATTCAACAAGTTCAGAATAGCGACTTTTTAATTGTTTCAACTAAGAATCCAGGTACACTGCGTCCATTAGTTTTACAAAATGATTTTACTAGACATGGATTTAAGTATGTAGGCGATGATTG